>NZ_PHHD01000001.1:1358559-2717118 GCF_002813445.1 Pseudomonas tolaasii NCPPB 2192 | reverse complement strand
GGAGCACGGTTTTTTTTGCTGCGTCTTACTTGTTAACAGCGTCGGTCAGGCCTTTGGCCACAACCAGCTTGATAACTTTCTTGGCAGCGATTTCGATGGCGGCGCCAGTCGAAGGGTTACGGCCAGTACGGGCAGGACGCTCGGTCACTTTCAGTTTGCCAACGCCTGGCAGAGTGATTTCGCCGCCGTTTTCCAGCTGGTCAGCAACCACTTGGCTCAGTTGGTCCAGCAGAGCACGCACGGTAGTTTTCGGTGCGTCTACTGCTTCAGCCAGGTCAGCGATCAGTTGGTCTTTAGTAATAGCCATTGTGGTGTTCCTTCCCTATCAAATTCATATGGATTGCAGAGTGCAGTGTCAGCCGTCGAGCCCGACCGTCATGGCCTGGCACCCCCGGCTATAACCACGGAGATCGGGGTTATAGATGCTTGAAACGGGGATTGGTTCGACCTGACAGATGCTGAATGCACGCTTAACGCCGAGACTTGGCGCAAGACGGGGCAAAACTAGCACAGAGACGGGGAAATATCCGCTTCTACCTAGCCATTTGGTCAGCTTTATCGCTCTAAACCGTGAAAAAAAGGCATATGGGCCGTCGGAGGTCATCCAAAACACCCTTCCAGGCGTGTCTTGCCCAACGGGTGCGGTACACTGGGCGACTTTTCGGGGAGGCCACCTGCTCCCCTTCAACCAGCCGAGAAGCCTATGCCGATCCGTCATTGCATCGTCCACCTGATCGACAAAAAACCCGACGGCACACCTGCAGTTCTCCACGCCCGCGACTCGGAGCTGTCCGAATCCGCCGCCATCGAGAACATGCTTGCCGATCTCAACGAGAGCTATAACGCCAAACAGGGCAAGGCCTGGGGTTTCTTCCATGCCGAATCCGGCGCGCACCCGTTCAGCGGCTGGTTGAAGGAGTATTTCGACGGCGGCCAGGACTTCACCACCTTCAGCCGCACCGCGGTCGAGCATCTGCAAAAGCTGATGGAGGAATCCAACCTCTCCACCGGCGGCCACGTACTGTTCGCCCACTACCAGCAAGGCATGACCGATTACCTGGCCATTGCCCTGTTGCACCACAGTGAAGGCGTGGCGGTCACCGACGAGCTGGACGTGACCCCCTCGCGTCACCTGGACCTCGGCCAACTGCACCTGGCGGCGCGCATCAACGTCTCCGAGTGGCAGAACAACAAGCAGTCCAAGCAGTACATTTCGTTTATCAAAGGCAAGAATGGCAAGAAGGTCTCGGAATATTTCCGCGACTTTATCGGCTGCCAGGAAGGCGTCGACGGCCCGGGCGAAACCCGCACGCTGCTGAAAGCCTTCAGCGACTTCGTGGAAAGCGAAGATTTGCCGGACGAATCGGCCCGCGAAAAAACCAAAACCCTGGTGGACTACGCCAGCAGCCAGGCCAAGCTCGGCGAACCCATGGGCCTGGAAGAACTGTCGGGTTTGATCGATGAAGATCGGCCTAAAGCGTTCTATGACCATATCCGCAACAAGGATTACGGGCTGTCGCCGGAAATTCCTGCCGATAAACGCACCCTCAACCAGTTCCGCCGCTTTACCGGCCGCGCCGAAGGCCTGTCGATCAGCTTTGAAGCCCACCTGCTGGGCGACAAGATCGAGTACGACGAAGCCGCCGGCACCTTGATCATCAAAGGCTTGCCGACCCAACTGACCGACCAGCTCAAGCGCCGTAACTGATGCTGGGCGGGGTGTTCAAGAAAGTCCTGCTGGTGTTGCTGGTGGTGGTGATTTTCCAGAACTGGGGCAAGATCGAGCGGCTGTTCAACCCCTCCCAGGTGGTTTCAGAGCAAGTGCGTATTTCGGCGCGCGTGACGCTCTACTCCACCGAGTGGTGCGGCTACTGCAAGCAGATCCGCCGTTTTCTGGACCAGAAAGGCATTCCGTACCAGGCGTTCGACATCGAGAAGGACGCCCAGGCGCGTAAGGCCTATGAAGCGCTGGGCGGGGGCGGAATTCCGTTTGTGGACGTCAACGGCACCCTGATTCGCGACTACAACCCCGACGCAATCATGGCGGCGTTGAAGTAACCCAAACGCTGTAGGAGCTGACCTTTGTGGGAGCTGGCTTGCCTGCGATGCGGGCACCTCGGTGTTTCAGCTACACCGCGGTGATGCAATCGCAGGCAAGCCAGCTCCCACACAAGCCAGCTCCCACCTTTAGCCCTGGGACAGACCTAGAAGTTGGCCTCCAGCGACACCATCGCCGTGCGCTCTTCACCCACGTTGTAGTACGCCGTACTCGGCGCCAAACCGCCCACCGGCGCCGAGTTGAAGGCTACCGTGCGCGCCGAGCTCAGGTACTGCTTGTCGAACACGTTGAGCATCGAAAACCGCAACGCTGCCGACTTGACCACCTTCTTGTCCACCGGCAGATAAATACCCGCATTCAGGTCAAACACCGTACGCCCGGAGATTTTTTCGTCGTTGGTCAAATCCCCGTAAAAACTGCCGACGTACTTGCCCGCGATGTTGCCGTAGAAGCGCGCATCGTCGTACCCGAACACCAGGTTGAACATGTTTTCCGGCACGTTGGCCAATTGCTTGCCCGAGGTCGGCAACAGCACATTCTTGTTCAACAGGTTGTCCTGCTGTTCAGACTGGGTATAGGTGTAGGAAGCGTAATAGTTGAAGTTGTGCGGCAGCAGGCCGCTCCACTCCAGTTCCAGGCCTTTGTTTTCAACGCTGCCCACGTTGAGCACCATGTAATCGCCGGCAGCGTCAGTGGTCGATACCTGGCGGTCCTTGAAGCTTAGGTAGAACAGCGTCGCACTCAGCGTCATGTCGTCTTCGGTGTAGCGCCAGCCCAGTTCCTGGTTCCAGCTCAACTCCGACTTGAGGCTGACCGAATCCCCCTTGTTGTACAGCACGTAGTTCGGCGGCGTACGCATGTTGCGCGTGACGTTGTAGAACGCCTGGTTGCTCTCGTCCACCTGGTATTTGGCACTGAAGCTCGGCAGGAATTGGTGGTAACGGGTGTTACGTTTTTCCGGCTTGTCGTACAGGCTGCCGAGGTTATTGCCGTCACGCTCGACATACTGGTACGCCACGCCACCGTTGAAACTCAGGTCCGGCGTGGCTTGCCAGGTGTCCTGCACCCAGATTTTCTGTGACGGGGTGACGGTGTAGTAATGGCGGCCCTGAACCGTTGCGCCATTCTTGTCGACCACTTGCCCGCCGCTGTTGTAGTCGCCCCAGACATCGTCGGGAGCACCTTCGCTGTTGATACCGATAAAGGGCTGCGTCTGGCGCTGGCGCGCGCGCTCATACCAGTAGCCGTAATCCAGGCTGTGCGCTTCGTTGATGTCCCATCTCATTTTGGTGGTGACACCCGAGCGCCACGTCTCGGTCCACGACGGGCGGTAGTAGTTGGCCGACTTTAAATTGCTCAGGTCGTAATTACCGGCCTTGTCGGATTTGGGCCCCAGGCTGGAAGCGGTCTGGCCGCTGAAACTGCCGCCATTGGCCCAGTAGTAATAGGGTGTTACCGTCAGCGCCAGGTTGTCCTGCAGGCGCCAGCGCTGGGTCAGTGTGGCGTTGACGCTTTCGAACGGGTTGCGATTGAGCTTGTACGACGCCGACAGCAAACCGGATTTATACACCGGCGTTTCCGAGTAATCCTTGCGCCGCCCTTCGTTCTCGAACTGCGCCTTGCTCAGGCTGTTGTAGTTGTAGTTTTCCTGGTGGTTGTATTTGACGGTGGCCAGCGTGGAGTTGCCGTTGTCGTCTTCAAACAGGCTGCTCCACTCCACCTTGTCGCTGCGCAGCGTGCCCTTGCCGCGCCATTTGTCACCTTCCAGGTGAGAGGCCGACACCCACGTCTTGAGCCCGCCGAAATCGCCGGTATTGGCTCGCACAAAGGTTTTGCGCAGGGCATTGGCCCCGACGGTCTGCTTGGCGAACAACCCCGCCTCTTTCGTCGGCCTGACGGTAATCATGCCGATGTTGCCGCCGCTCGAACCGATGTGCGGGCCGTCCGCTTCGGAAGAGCCTTGGGTGGCAAATACTTCGGCAAGGTTTTCCGGGTCGCCCAGCTGGTTTGAATAGACGCTGTAGTTGCCCGAATCGTTGATCGGCACACCATCGACAGACACCCCAACCTGGTCGGAACTCATGCCACGCATGGTGAAGTTGGTGCCGCTGGTACCACTGGCGTCGTCGCTGGAGACGTTGATACCGGGCGTGTATTTGAGCTTGTCGATGGCATTGGCGGTTGCCGACATTTCGTCCATGGCTTCCTTGGTCACCGTTGACCGCGCCTTGGCACTTTCTTCACGAATCATGTGGCCGTTGCCCAGGGTCTGCTCTCCGGCGATATTCACCGAACCCACGTCTTGCGCTTCGTCCGCCAAAACCAGCGGCGCAAAGCCACCCAGGCCCGATGCTAAAAGCAGGGCATAAAGATTGTTGTAGTTCACGTGTAGATCCCTTACTGACGTTGCTCTGTTGTATGCGGCAGTTGCGTCGGGGCTGATCTGGCAGGCGACGCTTGTCTTCCTGACCAGTTGCTCAGGAATCCGGGGATGATCCACGGCACGTGTAACCGTTTGGTGACAGGTTGGGGTAATTGCGATGAAGGTTCGGTGATGGCGCGCGGGTGTTTGTGTCTAACGCAACACAATCATCCGCCCCAACAGGCTGTGCTGCTCGAAGCCCAATACGGCCTGCAGCGCATTGAGCACCGCCTGCGGGTCTTTGCTGGGGAAGCTGCCGCTCACGCGTTTGGCCGCCATGTCGTCATTCAGCAGCAGGATGCGCCCCGGGTAGTAGCGGCGCAAATCCTGGACCACATCCGCCAGCGGCGCCTTGTAGTAATTCAGCCAGCCGTCACGCCAGGCCAGACGCGACTCGCTGTCGACTGGGTGCAGGGCGTCGGCCACACCTTCGGCGTAGGCCACTTGCTGGCCTGCCGTCAGAATTTGCTGCGGGCCTTGTTTGGAGGGCGTCACGCCTACGCGGCCGGACAGCACCGTCACCTGGGCGCCGGCCGGTTGCAGGCGCACTTCGAACTGCGTACCCAGCACCCGCGCCTCACCACTGCCCGCTTCAACCACAAACGGCTGACCGGTGTGGGTCACGCTGAAAAAGCCTGCGCCACGGCGCAAGCGGATGTGCCGTTCGCCATGGCTGAAATCCACGGCGATGGCGCTGTCGGCATCCAGCGTGACCTGGGATTGATCGGCCAGGGTGACGGTTTTGATCTCGCCCGGCGCCGTCACGTAATCGGCGCCGAAATCATCGACCCAGCGCGACGGCTGCCAACCGGCACCCATCGACACCATCAGCACCAGGCACGCGGCCATGGCCAGGGCGCCGCTCCAGCGCACGGCGCGTGTGCGCCTGGGCGTGGTCATCGCGTTGAGGTAACCCTGCAACACCAGCGCCTCTTCGTCCGCCAGCTTGCGCGCCGGTACTTCACTCATTTCCCACACGACCTGGGCCTGGGCATAGGCCTCGACGTGCGCAGGGTCGGCCCGCAGCCAGCGGCTGAACGTGGCCTGGTCGCGGCTGCTTGGCTGATCATGCAGCAGGCTCAGCCAGTCGAGCGCGGCCTGTTCCTGGGCGGGCGTTGGGGTGACGTTCACGGTGCTTTCCCTGGCGTGCGTGGGGACGATGGGTCGCGAAGGCTGGCCTTGCAGGCTTCGAGGGCACGCATCATATGTTTTTCCACGGCACTTTGGGACAGCCCCATGGCCCTGGCGATTTCAGCGTATTTGCGCCCGTGAATGCGGTTGAGCAGGAAAATCTGCCGCGTGCGCTCCGGCAAGCTGCGCAAGGCTGCCTCGACATGCCGCAAATCATTGCCCGCTTCGAGCGCGGCCTGTGGCTCCGAGCTTTGGTTGTCTGGCTGCTCCGGCAGCCAGCCTTCGTTGCTGCGCACCCGCGCGCCTTCGCTGCGCAAATGGTCGATGGCAATGTTGCCGGCGCAACGCAGCAGGTAAGTGCTGAGTTCTTCGACCTGCACCAACGGCCGACGCCAGAAACGCAGGAACAAGTCCTGCACCAGGTCGGCCGCCGTAGCCCGGCACCCCACGCGACGGCTGACCAGTGCCTCCATCTGCGAACGCTGGGACAAAAACACCTGCAGGAAATGCGCACGCCCACCCGCCGCATCACTGTGCGGGCTGTCCTGGGGTTCCGGTGGGGTGCTGATCATCATGGGAGGCTCAGGCTAAGGCGAACGCCGCAACGGGACTGGCCAGCAGGCCGACGCCCGCCAACATCAACGCCAACCTTGGCCGATACGGCAACAGCAACACCAGCAGCAACGCGCTGAGCATCAACACCGCGCACCACTCCACCAGCCCCTGGCTCCAACCGGAGGCGGCGACGGCCGGCCAGATCGCCAGCGTCAGCAACAGCCAGCCGGCCACGCGCAAACCCAGGCGGCGTCGCGGCGAGGGTTTGCTGTGCAGCAATTCGCCGTGGTGACGGTCGGTGGACAGGCACAACGCAACAAACCCTGAGTAGCACATCAGCAGCGCGAGGAGCATTCAGCGGGCCTCCGGCTTGAGGGCCAAGCCCTGTGCGCGGGCGGCCCTGGCTTGCGGCGCAACGCGATGCTGCATCTTCCAGGCGGCCCAGGTGAGAAACAGGCCGCTGGCACAACACGTCAGGTCGAAACCCGCCATGGTCCAATCGCCCTTGGCAAGCGACACGCCCAAATGTTGCGAGGTGGTCAGCGCATTGAGCAGAGGAATCGTCACAAACAGCAATGCGCCGGCACTCAATTGCTCGACCCAGGCCTGGCGCCCGCGCCGCAACATCGCGTGCAGCAAACTCAAACCCCAGGCAATGAAGAAGGACTCCACTTCCCACGACGAGCGCTCGGCAAAGCTCACCGGCAGCAGGCGGTTGGCCCAGAAGAAGGCAGCAACTGCGATCATCAGCCCGGCCATGCTCGCGATGTTCAGCACCTCCACCAGGCGCAACTCAAACGGCATCACCGAGGTTTTTGCATGCTTGAGCTGGCGCTTGCCGAGCCAGATCACCAGCCCGGTGCCGATCATCGCCGTGCCCGCCAACCCGCAAATGAAGTACAGCCAGCGCAGTACCGGCCCGGCGAAATGCCCCATGTGCAGGCCGTAGAAACTGCCGCCGATTGCGGCGGGCAACGACTGCTCTGCGCTGACCCGCAGCAACTCGCCGGTGTGGCCATTGAAGGAGACGGTACTGCCAAAATCATGCACTACACGGTCGGAACCGGCGCGCACAACATTGACCGAAGCGTTCACATCGCCTGGGTTATTGACCACCAAACGCCCGACGTGCCCACCGCCCCACTGCTCACGCGCTTGCTCGTAGAGCGGTAATAACGGCAGCAACGCGCCCGGCTGACCGAGCGCTGGCGGGTTATTGGTCGTGGGGAACACTTCATTGAAAAAGGCCCGGTTGTCGCCGCCATAAGCCGCAGTGATCGGCGCAGGCATCACCATATTCATGAAGATAACCAGGCTGCTGTAGGTGATCATCAGGTGAAACGGCAGCACCAGCACACCCACCGCGTTATGCCCGTCGAGCCAGGAACGCTGGCCTTTGCGGGGGCGGAAGGTGAAGAAGTCCTTGAAGATTTTTTTGTGGGTGATGATGCCGGTGATCAGCGCGACGAACATCACCATGGCGGCGATGGTCGATAACCAGCGGCCCCACGGGTAGGGCATTTGTAGCTGGAAGTGAAAGCGGTAGAAGAAGTCGCCGCCCATGCTTTCGCGGGTCTGTACGGGTTGGCTTGTGGCAGGGTCGATGATTTTTTCGACGAAATTGCCGCGTTTGCCGGGGTCGATCCTGTCTTGCCACATCACCGACAGGCCGGGTTCGCGGCTGTCCGGCAAGCTGATAAACCAGCGTGCGGCAGTGGGTGCCTGTTGCTGCAAATAGGCCTGGGCGGCGGCAAGACTGCGTGCGTCGTCCAATGGATGGGCCTGCACTTCGGGTTGCATCCAGTGGGTAATTTCATCCTTGAAATAGGACAAGGTGCCCGTCAGGAAAATCGCAAACAGCAGCCAGCCGAAAATCAGGCCGGCCCAGGTGTGCAACCAGGCCATCGCCTGGCGGAAACCCTCTTTCATGTGCGCGCCATCCAGAAACCCACACCCGCCAGGGTCGCGAACACTGCGCTGGGCAGCATCACGCCACACCAGGCGCGCCACGCCGTGCGGCAGGCGAAGCACCAGATGACCGCGAGCAGGTAGAACACAAATGAACTCATCATCCCGGTGATCACCGCGTCGGCACGCGACGTGGGCAGCCACAGCGCCAGGCAGACGGCAGCCAGCGACGCCATCAAATAGCCGCCGACCACAGCCGCCAGCACGCGAGACGTGACGGCGAGGCGGTAAGCGACGGGAAGTGAGGTTGTGCTTTTCATGCGGGAAGCGCCAGATTCATCAGCGCGCAATATTAATGATAAATATTCTCATAAGCAAAAGAGAACGGATGAATCACCTGCCCGCGCGGATTGCCGAAGTGTATCGGGCGCCCTACAATGCGAACAATTCTTGTTCTCTAAAGCATGCCGATGCTTATGGAGTGTTCGCGTTGCAGCCGTCACACACCGTCGAAGTCTTGTATCAGGACCATCACCACTGGCTCACCGGCTGGTTGCGACGCAAGCTCGGCTGCCCGGAAAGCGCGGCAGACCTGGCTCAGGACACCTTCGTGCGCGTGCTCACCGCGCGTGAAACGCCGACGCTGATCGAACCGCGCGCCTTCCTCACCACCGTCGCCAAGCGCGTGCTGTTCAACTTCTACCGGCGCCAGGACCTCGAACGCGCCTACCTCGATGCCCTGGCGCAAATGCCCGAACACGTGGCGCCGTCGGAAGAAGAACGCGCGATCATCCTGCAAACCCTGATGGAACTCGACCAACTGCTCGACGGCCTGCCCGTGCAGGTTAAACGTGCATTCCTGCTGGCCCAGCTCGACGGCCTGACCTACGCGCAAATCGGCGCGGAACTGGGCATCTCCATCGCCACGGTCAAACGCCACCTGAACAAAGCGGCCATGCGCTGCTACTTCGCCCTATGAACTTTTCGACGCAGGTGGCCGAACAAGCCGTGCACTGGCTGATGGAAATGCAGCAAGGCGCACTCAACCCGCGTCAGCAGGCTGCCTGGCAGCAATGGCTGAATGCCCACAGTGAACACCAGCGGGCGTGGGACCATATCCAGCGCGTCAACCAGCGCCTGCGCGGCATGCCTTCGCCGCTCGCGCATGCCGCACTGAACGCGCCGACATCCAGCAGCCGTCGCCAGGCGCTGAAACTGCTGCTTGTCCTCGGCGCCGGTTCGGCGGCTGCCTGGGGCCTGCGCCAGCAACATATTCTGCCGCCGCTGACCGCCGACTACCGCAGCCCCGTCGGCCAGCGCCGCAAGGTGCAACTGGCCGATGGCAGCCAGTTGCAGCTCAATACCGGCAGTGCCGTCGATGTGCATTTCGATGGCCGGCAGCGTTTGATCCGCCTGCTCGAAGGCGAAATCCTGCTGACCGCCCGCGCAGGCCAGGAACCGTTGAAAGTGCTTACCGGCCAGGGTTTGCTCACAAGCCAGGCGGCGCGGCTGAACGTGCGCCAGTTCAATGACCACACCCAACTGGCGGTTTTCGATGGCCATGTGGAGGTGATGCCCAACAGTTATAGCGGCCTGCCGCTGAGCGTCGAAGCATCGCGCCAAGTCAACTTCACCCGCAAGGGCTGGGACACGCCGCGCCCCACCGACGCCAACAGCGGCGCCTGGGCCGACGGCATGCTGGTGGCCGCGCACATGCGCCTGGACGACTTTCTTATTGAACTGGGCCGCTATCGCCGTGGCCAGCTCAATTGCGACCCGCAAGTGGCCAGCCTGTTGCTGTCCGGCAGTTACCCGCTGGACGACAGCGAGCGCATTCTGGACCTGCTGGAAGTGAGTTTGCCGGTCAAGGTGCGACGTTTCACACGCTACTGGGTGACCGTTCAGGCACGCGTCTGAAAAATAGTTTCAACAATCGTGAGCCGTTTTCCCCCCCTCGCGTGACAGAGAAGGAAAGCCACCTTGATCCTTCCTTCTCAGGACCGCCCTTCATGCCCCAGCAACCCACGCTTCTCGCCCGCACCCTGCGCCAACTCCTGCTCGGCGCCAGCCTCAGCCTGACCGTGCTGCCGTCCGTCATGGCGGCCAATGCCAAGCCGTACCACATCGCGCCGACCTCGCTGGAAACGGCCTTGAACCAGTTCGGCCGCGAAGCCGGCGTGCTGATTTCCTTCGGCTCCGAAGTAACAGCGGGCATGCAGAGCCGTGGGTTGTCGGGCAACTACAACGCCGCCGAAGGCTTGCAAAAACTGCTGGAAGGCACCGGCCTGCAAGCCCGCGCCGAAGGCGAAAACGCCTACAGCCTGCAACCGGCCAGCGCCCCGGCCACCCTCGAACTGCAAACCTCCAACGTGGTGGGTGACTGGCTCGGCGACGCAGCGCAAACCAACGTGTTCGAACACCCCGGCGCGCGTGACGTGATCCGCCGCGAGGAGTTCGAACGCCAGGGCGCTACCCAGGCCCGCGACGTGCTCAACCGCATTCCTGGCGTCAACGCCCCGGAAAACAACGGCACCGGCAGCCACGACATGGCGCTGAACTTCGGCATTCGCGGCCTCAACCCGCGCCTGGCCTCGCGCTCCACCGTATTGATGGACGGCATCCCGGTGCCTTTCGCGCCCTACGGCCAACCGCAGCTGTCGTTCGCGCCGATCAGCATGGGCAACATGGATGCCGTGGACGTGGTTCGTGGCGGCGGCGCGGTACGGTACGGCCCGCAGAACGTCGGCGGCATCGTCAACTTTGTGACCCGCGCGATACCCGACGGGCCGACCGTCAAAGGCGGTTTGCAGACTGAAACCAGCCCGTCCTCCAGCCACGACGGTTTCAAGACCACCGGCAATCTGCTGGCCGGCGGCACGGCCGACAACGGCCTGGGCGGCGCGATTTTGTATTCCGGCACCCGTGGCGGCGACTGGCGCGAGAACAGCAATACGCGCATTGACGACCTGATCCTCAAGGGCAAATACCAGCTCGACGACGCCAACAGCTTCAACGCCATGGCGCAGTACTACGAAGGCCAGGCCGATATGCCCGGCGGTTTGAACGTCAAGGACTACAAGGCCGACCCGTATCAATCCACCCGCCCCTACGACAAATTCTGGGGCCGCCGCACGATGTTCAACGCCGGTTACCGCTACCAGCAAGACCGCCGCGAATTCACCGCCAACACCTTCTTCACCACCACCTTGCGCAATGGCTACCTCGACCAGGGCAGCTTCCTTTCGTTGTCGCCGCGCGAGTACTGGGTGCGCGGCCTGGAAACCCGTTTCGCCCAGGGCTTCGACCTCGGCCCCACCAGCCATGAAGTGGGCGTGGGCTACCGCTACATCAACGAAGCCGGCCATGAATTGCGCTACCGCACGCCGATCAGCGCCAACCAGCAACTGCCCAATACCAATAGCCGCAACGACCGTGACACCCGTGGCGCCACCGAAGCCAACGCGTTTTTCGTCGATGACCGCATCGACATCGGCAAGTGGACCATCACCCCAGGCGTGCGCTACGAGATGATCGAGTCCCAGCAGACCAACAACCTCACCAACGTTAAGTACAAGGGCGACTACAACACCGCGCTGCCGGCGTTGAACGTGCTCTACCACCTCACCGACGACTGGAACCTCTACGCCAACACCGAAGGCTCGTTCGGCAGCGTGCAGTACAGCCAGATGCCCAACCGCGTGACCAGCGGCGAAGTGAAACCGGAAAAGGCCCGCACCTGGGAACTCGGCACGCGTTATGACGACGGCACCCTGCGCGCGGAAATCGGCGCGTTCCTGATCAACTTCGACAACCAGTACGACAGCAACCAGACCAACGACTCGGTGATCGCCCGGGGTGAAACGCGCCACCAGGGCATCGAGTCGAGTATCAACTACGCCCTCGACGGCTTGAGCCCGGCGCTGGCCGGTTTTGATGTGTACGCCACCTACGCCTACGTCGATGCGACCATCCGCGAAGACGGCCCGAACAAAGGCAACCGCGTGCCCTTCTCGTCCAAGCACAAGGGCACCCTGGGCGTGGGTTACACCGAAGGGCGCTGGAAGCTCAACCTCGACAGCAGCTACCAGAGCAGCCAGTTCGCGGACAACGCGAACACCCAGGCGGAAAGCGCCGACGGCAGCACCGGCCGTATCCCCGGCTACATGTTGTTCAGCAGCCGCGCAGCCTACGATTTCGGCCCGCAACTGTCGGATTTGAATGTGGCGGTCGGGGTGAAAAACATCTTCAACAAGCAGTACTACACGCGTTCGTTCGACGACAACAACAAGGGCAAATACGTGGGCGAGCCGCGCACGGTGTATGTGCAAACCTCCATCGCGTTCTAACTGCCTGGACCTTGCAAACACTGCAAACCCTGTGGGAGCTGGCTTGCCTGCGATAGCATCACCTCGGTATTCCTGAGGCATCGAGGTGTCGGCATCGCAGGCAAGCCAGCTCCCACAGAGGATCGGCTTTGTCCGTTGGAGGGGTTAACTGCCTGCCAGGCAACTCGGCGTGCCGGCCACCAGGGCGTCGATGGCGCAACGCACCTTGGCCGGCATGTGCGCCGCCGTCGGCCAGATCACATGGATCGGCGCGGGCCTGTCGCGGTAGTTCGGCAATACCGCTTCCAGCTGGCCGCGCAGTACGTAATGGGCAATCAACCAGCTCGGCAGCCAGGCCACGCCGATGCCCGCAATGGCGGCGTCGGCGACGGCCTGCAGGTCGTCCAGCACCAACGGTGAGGTCACACCCGGGCGAAACGACGTGTTGCTGCGGTAAGCAATGCCTCGGTGGCCGGCGAGATCCTCGATACCGTCAATTCGCCCGGCGCGCTGCAAGTAAGCCGGCGAAGCCGCCAACCCCACGGACTGCTCACCCAAACGCCGCGCGCTCAGGCGGTCGGTATCCGGCAACGGCCCGATCCGCACGGCCACGTCGAAACCTTCCTGGGCCAAGTCGATTAACCGGTCGGAGAATGAAATCTCGATTTCCAGTTCCGGGTAACGGTCCATCAAGCCCCACAAGGCGGGCGCGGCATAGTGATGACCGAAGGCCAGCGGCAGGCTCGCCCTCAAGCGCCCGCGTGGTATCTGGCGGCCACTTTCCAGCACCGATTCGGCGGCCTCAAGCTCCGCCAGCGCCCGCAGGCAATGTTCGTAATAGGCTTGCCCGTCTTCGGTCAGGCGCTGGCGGCGGGTGGAGCGCTGCAGCAGGCAGGTGCCCAACCGAGCCTCCAGCCGCGCCAGGCCCTTGCCGACGGCCGAGCGCGTGAGATTCAAACGCTCGGCGGCTTCGGTCAGGTTGCCGCTTTCAACGATTTGCAGAAACAGTTCAACGCCGTCGAAACGTGGGGTAGCCATGCTTGAATTGTCGCCCTTGATTCCCTTATTAAAAGAAAACTTATCACGAATAACGAACCAGATTCCCCTGAAAATAACCCGATATACCCATCCTCAGGAGAATCCCCATGCCACCTGCCGCAACGCTGTCCGCCGCAAACCCACCGCGCACCGCCAGAGATGGCCTGGCCCTCACCGCCGTGTGCCTTGTGGCCTTGATGTTCGGCCTGGAAATTTCCAGCGTGCCGGTGATTCTGCCGACCCTTGAACAGCAACTGGGCACTGGTTTCCAGGATGCCCAATGGATCATGAATGCCTACACCCTCGCCTGCACCAGTGTGCTGATGGCAGCGGGCACATTGGCCGATCGGTTTGGGCGGCGGCGCATGCTGGTGATGTGTTTGTGGCTGTTCGGGCTGGCCTCGCTGGCCTGCGGGTTGGCCAATGACGCCTCCACGCTGATCGCCGCGCGCTTTGTGCAGGGCGTAGGCGCCGGGGCGATGATGATTTGCCAGTTCGCGATTCTGTCGCACCAGTTCCGCGAGCCGGCCGCTCGGGCGCGGGCCTTTGCGGTATGGGGCGTGATCGCAGGTGTTGGTCTGGGTTTCGGCCCCATGGTGGGCGCGCTGATTTTAGCGGTGGCCGACTGGCGCTGGGTGTTTCTGGTGCATGTGCCCTTGACCTTGCTCACGCTGGCGCTGCTGCGTATCAGCGTGCAGGAATCCCGCGACCCGGCGGGTCATCGCCTCGATATCGCCGGCATGCTGACCCTGACCCTGGCGGTCTTCGCGCTGGTGTACTTCATCACCCAAGGCAGCGAGCACGGGTTCGACACACCGGCGATGCTGGGCTGGGCCGGGTTGTCGCTGGCCGGTTTGGTGCTGTTCATCTTTATTGAGCGCCGCAGCCCGCACCCGATGTTTGATTTTTCGGTGTTCCGCATCCAGCGTTTCAATGGCGCGCTTATGGGTTCGATTGGCATGAACTTCAGCTTCTGGCCGTTCATGATCTACCTGCCGCTCTACTTCCAGGCCGGGCTGGGCTACGACACCCTGACCACCGGCGGCGCCCTGCTCGCCTATACCTTGCCGACCTTGCTGGTGCCGCCACTGGCCGAACGCCTGGCCCTGCGTTATGGCGCCGAACGCATCATTCCACTGGGCCTGGGTGTGATGGGCGCGGGGTTTATCGCAATGGCGACAGCCAACGCTGCTACCGAACCGGGCATTGCCTGGGTTCTGTTCAGCTGTGCGCTGGCTGGCATCGGGTTGGCGCTGACCAACTCACCCACCACCAACACCACCACCGGCTCGGTTTCGGCCGACCGTGCGGGCATGGCCTCGGGCATCGACCTGAGTGCGCGGCTGATTACGCTGGCGCTCAATATCGCGCTGATGGGCCTGGTGCTGCTGCTTGGGATCAGCCATCAACTGGCCAGTTTGCTCCCCGCAACCACGGCCATGGATTGGCCTGCCATCAGCCAGCACATTGCCGCTGGCAAGTTGGACGTTCCGGGGCTGGCGAACACGGATACCAGGGCAGCCCTGCGCCACGGCGCGGGTTGGGCCATGCTTTTTGCGGGCCTGGGTGCGGCAGGGTTGGCGCTATTGAGCCGGCATTTTTTCCGCAGCGGCGTTGACTGAAATAACAAGGCGCCTGTATCGCAGGCAAGCCAGCTCCCACAGTTTGAAGGCGTGAACACCGTCAAATGTGGGAGCTGGCTTGCCTGCGAAGACGGCAGCACAGGCGACATCCTCGTTGCCAGACCCACCGCTTCCGCAGCCTCGCCAGGTTCGAAAGCGCTTAAAACGAAAACGGGCCTGCATGTGCAGGCCCGTTTTGATGGGGATGAAAGAACCGTCAGCAATCAGCCGTTGAACACGGCGCGTTCTTTTTCCAGAAACTCCTGTTCAAGCTCGTCTTCATTCACTTTGGTGCTCGGCTGGTTTTTCCCGGCAGCGCGCGGCTTGCCTTGCAGTTTGCCGAACAGATGTTCCAACGCATGATCCAGCTTGGTCGCGGCGCCGTCGATCGCCTGTTCCAGGGTATCGGCCTTGTGCAGAACCGAAAGCGGTTGATGGCCCTTTGGCCGTGCTTCCAGGCGGCAACTCAAATCGTGGGGACCGGGCTTGTCGCCGTTCTCATCCCGCAGGTAGACCTCGACACGGGTCAGGTCTTCTTCGTAGCGTTCGAGCGTGCTCTCAATGGTGGTACGTACCCACTCCTCCAGTCGGATGCTGCTTTCAATATGGTTATCGCTATTGACTTGGATTTGCATAGTTCTTCCCTTATTTCAGCTAGCTCGCCAGAGGTCACAAACTGCAACACCGGGGTGGTGAAACCATGACCTCTTGATTACACAATTGAGCACCCGCTGAAACAATTCAACCCCTTTGCAAAGATAAATCCCACATTACAAATTAAGTCTGACTACGAGCAAAAACGCTGTTAGGGTGGGGAGTTAGTTACATCTTCTTACGCCCCGCCAACCTCATAATTGCCCCTCTCCCAACGGGTGCAATCCGCGAAAAATCCCCGCTTCCTCCACCAGCCAGTCGTGCACCGCCCGCACGCCCGGATGGCTCAGTGCGCCCGGCGCGTACAGCAACACGTAGCGTTTGTGGTTGGGCACGGCCAGGCCGAACGGCACGATCAACGTACCGCGCTCCAGCTCATCGTTGAGTAACGTGCGACGCGCGATGGCCACGCCCATACCGGCGATGGCGGCTTCGATGGTCAGGTGGTTGCGGTTGAAAGTGTGGCCGCGCCGCACATCGGCGTCGTGATAGCCGATGGCATTCAGGTAAAACTCCCACTCGGCATACTCATAACTCCCACGCCAGGCGGTAATGTCGTGCAGCAGCGGGAAATGCACCAGGTCAGCCGGGCCGTGCAGGGGCGGCCTTGCGCGCAGCAAGCTGGGCGCACACACCGGGAAAATCTGCTCATCGAGCAAAGCGGTGGATAACAGGCCGGGGTAGCTGCCGTCGTTGAGGTCGATGGCCAAGTCGAAGTCGCCTTCATGCAAGGCAATGCTGCTGTCTTCGGCCACCATGCGCAGTTGGATATCCGGAAAACGTTGCTGCAAACGCGGCAAGCGCGGCGTCAGCCACTTGCCCAGAAATGACGGGATCGAGCGCAGGCGCAAGGTGCCGCTGATCATGCCCGCGTCCAGCCGCTGCAGCTCCGCGTCGATGCTGCCGTAAGCCTCGCTCACCGTCGCCGCCAGCCGTTGCCCCTCGGCGCTCAGTTCTACGCCGCGTGCGCGCCGGTGGAACAGCCGAAAGCCCAGACGCTCCTCCAATTGGCGGATTTGCTGGCTCACCGCCCCCGGCGTGATGTGCAGTTCTTCAGCGCACCGCGTGAACGACAGATGCCGCGCGGCACAGGAAAAAACGTGCAGCCAGACATAGGTCTGGCCATGAAGGGGCCGGGTCATAGCGTTTAGTCCTGCTAAAGGGTGTCTTAGGATAATTCGTTGGTCAGTGCCGATCCAGAGGCTCAGTATCGCGCCAATTCCGCTCGTCCTACAAAACATGGCAGCGATTTCTACTCCATTGCTTGTAAGGCTTTAGCATGGCTATCAGTGTTTTCGATCTATTCAAAGTCGGCATCGGTCCGTCCAGCTCCCACACCGTCGGCCCGATGCGCGCGGCGGCGACCTTTGCCCAAGCCCTGACCGACCAAAACCTGTTGAGCGACACGCGCCGCGTCGAAGTACGTTTATACGGTTCGCTGTCCGCCACCGGCGTCGGCCACGCCACCGACCGCGCCTGTGTAGTGGGCTTGATGGGCGAGTGGCCGGATCAGGTCGACCCCACCTCCATCAACCCCCGCATCCAGCAACTGCGCGAGTCCGGCAAACTGCTACTCGCCGCCCGCCAGGAAATTGCCTTCAACTGGCACACCGATCTCCTGCTGCTGGACGAAAGCCTGCCCTACCACCCCAATGCCATGTCCCTGCACGCCTACGGCGAAAACGGCCTGCTCAGCGAGCAAACGTACTACTCGGTGGGCGGCGGTTTCATCATCGAAGCGGCCGAGGCCGAATCGGGCGTGGCGCCCACCAGCGACGTGCAATTGCCCTACGATTTTTCCAGCGCCGTCGAACTGCTGGCCCTGTGCAACAAGCACGGCCTGCGGGTCTCCGAGCTGATGATGGCCAATGAGCGCGCGTGGCGCAGCGATGAAGAAATTCGCAGCGGCCTGCTGCATATCTGGTCGGTCATGCGCGAGTGCGTGGAACAAGGTCTGCGCGATGAAGGCATCTTGCCAGGCGGTTTGGATGTGCCGCGCCGCGCGGCGAAATTGCACCGCAGCCTGCTGGAAATCGGCAAACCGAATGTGATCACTTCAACCCTGTCGGCGATGGAGTGGGTCAACCTGTTCGCCCTGGCCGTCAACGAAGAAAATGCCGCCGGCGGGCGCATGGTCACTGCACCGACCAATGGCGCAGCGGGCATCATCCCGGCAGTGCTGCACTACTACATGAAATTCAACGCCGATGCGTCCGACGATGACGTAGTCAATTTCTTCCTGGCCGCCGCCGCCGTCGGCATTCTCTGCAAGAAAAACGCCTCGATTTCCGGCGCCGAAGTCGGTTGCCAGGGCGAAGTGGGGTCCGCCTGTGCCATGGCGGCCGCCGGGCTCGCCGATGTTCTCGGTGCCACGCCGGAGCAATTGGAAAACGCCGCCGAAATCGGCCTGGAACACAACCTCGGCCTGACCTGCGACCCGGTCGGTGGCCTGGTGCAAGTGCCGTGTATCGAGCGCAACGCCATCGCCGCCGTGAAGGCGATCAACGCCACGCAAATGGCCCTGCGCGGCGACGGCAAACACTTCATTTCCCTCGACCGGGTGATCCGCACCATGCGCGATACCGGCGCCGATATGCACGACAAATACAAAGAAACTTCACGGGGCGGCCTGGCGGTCAGCTGGGTGGAGTGCTGATCGGAGCACCTCTACCCGCCCCAACGTGAGCCCGCGCAAAAATAATAACGAGGCAATACCGATGACCGATGTACGTACACCTGCTGGCGCTACACCTTCAGAAGCAAATCCCGCTGCGAGCACGAGCGTTACCACTGGCTGGACCAAACACGACACCACCTGGATGCTCGGCCTCTACGGCACCGCCATCGGCGCGGGCACGCTGTTCCTGCCGATCAACGCGGGCGTCGGTGGCTTCTGGCCGCTGATCGTGCTGGCGCTGCTGGCCTTCCCGATGACCTTCTTCGCCCACCGTGGGCTGACGCGCTTTGTGTTGTCAGGCAAGTCCGGCGATATCACCGAAGTGGTCGAAGAACACTTCGGCGTCGGCGCGGGCAAGCTGATCACCCTGCTCTACTTCTTCGCGATTTTCCCGATTCTGCTGGTGTACAGCGTGGCGCTGACCAATACCCTCGGCAGCTTCATGGAACACCAACTGCACATGGCGCCGCCGCCTCGCGCGATCCTGTCGCTGGTGCTGATTCTCGGCCTGATGGCCATTGTGCGGTGCGGCCAGGGCGTCATCGTCAAGGCCATGAGCGTGCTGGTGTACCCGTTCGTCGCAGCCCTGCTGTTGCTGGCGTTCAGCCTGATCCCTAACTGGAATGGCGCGTTCTTCGCCTCGGCGGGTGATGGCATGCCAATGCCGGTGTTCCTCAAGACGCTGTGGCTGGCGATTCCGGTGATGGTGTTTTCCTTCAACCACTCACCGATCATCTCCGCCTTCGCCGTCGACCAGAAACGCGTGTATGGCGCGCAGGCCGAGCGCAAAAGCAGCGGCATCCTCGCCACCGCCCACGGCATGATGGTGCTGACGGTGATGTTCTTCTGTTTCAGTTGCGTGCTGGCGCTGTCGCCCGCCGACCTCGCAGCCGCCAAGGCGCAGAACATCTCGATCCTGTCGTACCTGGCCAACCACTTCCAGACCCCGGTAATCGCCTACGCCGCGCCGTTGATTGCGCTGGTGGCCATTACCAAATCCTTCCTCGGCCACTACATCGGCGCGAGCGAAGGCTTCCAGGGCTTGATCGTAAAATCCTTGCGCGGGCGTAACCGGGCAATGCCTTCCAAATGGCTGGAGCGCTGCACTGCGCTGTTCATGGTGCTGACCTGCTGGGCCGTGGCGACGTTCAACCCGAGCATTCTGGGCATGATCGAAACCCTGGGCGGGCCGATCATCGCGTGCCTGTTGTTCCTGATGCCGATGTACGCCATCCACCGCGTGCCAGCTTTGCGCCAGTATTCTGGGCAAGTGTCGAATGTGTTTGTCGTGGTGATCGGGTTGATTGCGCTGTCTGCGATCGTTTTTTCCGTGCTGCCCTGAAATAGCCCACCCGCTCCATAACAACCCAAAACAACTGTGGGAGCGGGCTTGCCCGCGATAGCGCTCTTTCAGCCAAGTATCCATTGGCTGACACACCGCAATCGCGGGCAAGCCCGCTCCCACATTGGAGCTTCAGTGCGTGGGAAATGGCTCTACGGCACGGCCCTTGCTGTGAAGCTGATGAGGGAAACGGAATTTGGCCAGTGGTCAGGGGACGCGAACTATTCCCGACACCGGTCGTCAATGACTGCATGTTCTTATCAGGCGGTAACGCACCATGGACAATCCTTTTCAGATCATCACCGACACATTCACGCCAACCTACCGTGTCAACCTGAGCATCCAACGGCTGGACGGCAGCATCATGCTGACCCTTTCGGACGAGTCAGGCGTGGTCGCCAAACGCATGATCAGCGCCGAACAGCGCAACGACCCGCAACGGCTCAAACGTCTGGTGCACAGCATTCAATTCGGCATCGCCATCGAGCAGGGCCACAGCGCCATGGAGATCCTGGCGCTGATGACCGACGGCGACAGCCACAAACTGCTGCAGCCACCGCCCTCCCGTACCCTGCCCTTCAGCGTCGGGCTTTAAAGCTCGCCCTTCTCGGTCTCCAGGCTCGCCTCGCCCTTGCGGCGCGGGCCTTCGACTTTCACCGAGGGGAACGCCGACGAGGCGTAACGCACCACCAGAATCGAAAACGCCAGCAGCAGAATGCCGCCACACAGGTAGATGATTCCCACGTCCGGCGGGTTGTGGTGCGATACGTTGGAGATCAGCAGGCGTGTAAGCGCTGTGATCGCCACGTAGATCAGGAAACGCACGGGCATGTGGTTGGTCTTGAAGTAAATCCCGACCATCGCGCCCAATTCCAGGTAGATGAACAGCAGCAAGATGTCATCGATCTTGATGTGCCCGTTCTCCAGCATCCCCAAAAACTCCATCACCGCCGCCCAGGCCGTCACCGCACCAATGGCGAACAACGCCAGATAGTGGAACGACTCGACGAACAGGTTGCCCAGGGATTCAGCCAGTTCATGCACGTTCTGACGCAGCTTTTCGGCCCAGTTGATTTTCACGATGATGCTTCCTTAGGTCGACTTGACCGGATAGTGCGGGTTGGACGTGACGGTTGTTCTGCATGCAGAAAAAAGGCCAGAGGCGGGTATAAGATGATGGCGGGGTGATATGAGGCACTGCAAACCTGTATTTACGGGCTACATTAAAAAACTGCTACCCAAACCCCGTGGTTTGGCTTACCCTTTTCACTGTATATGAATACAGTAGTCGCAAAAGACAACTATCGTGAAGGCATGTGAGGTGGTGAATGGCCGTCGAAGTGGTATACCGCAGCAGCCGAGATCTGGAGCGTTTGTTCATGGATAAAGCCGAAGCTGACCGTCATGACAAAATGCTTGAACTCGCTGAGTTGCTGGCAGAAGTGTTGCAAAAAGCCGTGCCGTCCCTGAGCGAGCAGCAGGTGGAAGAGGCCGGGATCTACATGGCCAAAAACCGCGATGTATTTGCCAAGGCGTTCAAGAGCCAGCCGGACGCGTTGTCCGAGTTGCTGAACCCGACGGCAGAGTAAAGCCCGAATTGAACAGGCCCTGAGTTACTGACTCAGGGCCTTTTTAATGCCTGGGTTATTTGTAGAGCAGGCGCTCGGCCAGCTCATCCGCTACACGGGCGGGGGAGCGTTTTTCAGCCTGGGCGTGGGCGAAGATCTCAGTGAGGCGCGTGCCGATATTCGACAGGTGGGCGGTGATGCCTGGCAGTTCGGCACCGCCGTGTTTGAGCGCCACGTAGATCAAGCCGCCGGAGTTGATCACGTAATCCGGGGCGTAAAGGATGCCGCGCCTTTCCAACTGGTCGGCGATGTCCAGGTTGGTCAGTTGTGCGCTGGCCGAACCCGCCACCGCCGCGCAACGCAATTGGCCGACGGTGTGGCGGTTGAACACCGCGCCAAGGCCGCAGGGCGCAAGGATGTCGCACGGCGTACTGAGCAAGGCGTCGTTGGCGATGGGGTGTGCGCCGAGTTGTTCCATGGCCAGTTGCACCTTGCCGTGGTCGATGTCGCTGACCAGCAGTTCAGCGCCCGCTGCATGCAGCTGTTCGGCGAGGGCAAAGCCGACGTTGCCCAGGCCCTGAACGGCCACGCGCAGGCCTTCGAGGTTGTCGCTGCCCAGCCGCGCCATGGCGGTGGTGCGGATGCCAGTGAATACGCCCATGGCCGTGTGGGAAGACGGGTCGCCGGCGGCGGTGGTGCTGGTGACGAAACGGGTGTGCTGGGCGATGCAGTCCATGTCCGCCACCGAGGTGCCGCTGTCGATGGCGGTGACGAAGCGGCCATCGAGTTTTTCCACACAACGACCGAAGGCTTCAAACAACGCCGCCCGGCTTTCCACATGCACCGGGCGAATGATCACTGCCGTACCTCCGCCCACCGGCAGGCCCGCCAGGGCGGCTTTGTAGCTCATGCCCTGGGCCAGGCGCGCGGCGTCGGCCACGGCACTTTCGTCGTCGGGGTAAGCAAGGTAGCGACAACCGCCCAAGGCGGGGCCCAGGCGGCTGTTATGAATGGCTATGACCGCCTTCAGCCCGGTAGCCGGGTCGATGCTCAGGTGCAGCGATTCAAGGCGGGTGCTGTGCATGAGAGCAAACATCGTCAAGCTCCCGAATCACTTCTGGTAGAGGCCCAAGTATAGGCTTGCGGGAGAAAACTGCCGGAGCACGCTGGAATAAGCCGCGCGGTTTCGCGGGCTACGCGACATAAGCAGGTGGGATATTTCTTAAGATGCTGGACGAAATTTCACAGCGAGGCTAAAACGGGGGCATCCGCCGGAGAATGCAATGAATCCCCGCACCGCCTTTTTCGCCTGCCTGCAACGCTCACCCCCTGCGCTGTTTGAAGCCGCGCTGTGGATTGCCGCCGAGCACGACCCAAGCGTGCAGCCGCCCCTGATCCTGCAAGAGCTGCTGGTGCTGCAACAACAGGTGAGCGTGGGCATGCCGATGTTGCCGGCCGATGAACTCGGCCAACCTTTGCTGCGCCGCTTGAATGACCTGGGGTTTGCCCAGGACGACTTTACGCCACTGCGCCCTGCCGCCGCCCTGCTCGACAAGGTGTTGCAACGCAAGCGCGGGCAGCCGTTGGTGATGGGGCTGATTGCGCTGGAGATGGCGCGACGCCTCAACATTCCCATGGTGGGCGTGAACTTCCCCGGGCATTTTTTGCTGCGAGTACCCGGCGCCGATCACCTGCTTGACCCCTGCGGCGGACGGCGTCTGTACCCGAACGATTGCCGCGAGTTGCTGCACCGGCAATACGGGCCAAACCTCAAGCTTCAGGCCGACCATTTGCTCACCGCCGAACCCCGCGCGATTTTGCAGCGGCTGTCACGCAACCTGCGCCAGTTGCACCTTTCCAACGATGCCCCGCTCGACGCGCTGATCGATGCCGAGCGCGTGCTGGAACTGGGCAACGCCAGCGCTGCCGATTACCTGGCACGCGCCAGCCTGTACCAGCGCCTGGACTGCCCGAGCGCCGAACGCTTCGACCTGGAACATGCCTTGCTGCTCAGCGAAGACCCGATCCAGCGCCTGCGCCTGACCGAGCGGCTGGGGCATTTGCCGCCCAATTCAGTGGTGCACTGACAAGTGGGAGCTGCAGTGAATCAGTGATGCGAAGGAGCCTTGAGGATATCTCCATGCAGCGGGTTCTGCGGCGCCACGCTCCCCGGCGAACGCACTTGAATAATCAACAACGCCGCCATCACCGCCGGAATCGCGCAGAAGAAAAAGATCTGCTCCACCGGAATGTGCATCGCCAGCAGCATGCTGCCAAACAGCGGCCCGAGGATTGAGCCAAATCGCCCCACGCCCAATGCCCAGCCGGTGCCGGTGGCGCGCACGTGAGCCGGGTAGAAGTTGCTGGCAAAGGCATTGAGCGTCAGTTGGCCACCAATGATGCAAAACCCCGCGGCAAACACAAAAGCCACCAGATAACGCGGGTTGTCGTGGTTCAGACCGAGCAAAATGGTGCACACCGCCGCCGCCGCCAGCACGCCGGACAACAGCCGAACCTTGCTTTTGAGGCGGTCGGCAAACCAGGCCATGCCGATGGCGCCCAGGGTACCGGCGAACAGGAACATCGAGGTCACCAGGTTGGCTTCTTTCAAGGCCAGACCGCTTTCCAGCAACAGTGACGGCAGCCAGCTGATCATGAAATACAGCAGGATCAAGCTGACAAAAAAGGTCGCCCAGATCAGCACGGTCGGGCGCGCGTAACCGTTGCGGAACAGTTCCACCACCGTGAGTTTGCTGCCCTGCTCGCGCGCGTTTTCCGCCTCGCTGGCCAACGGTGGCTGCCAGCCTGGCAACATGCGCGCGGTGACTTTTTGCAGTCGCGAATACGGCGGCGCATCCCGCAACAAACGCGGCAGGGATTCCGGCAGCAGCCACACCAAAAACGGAAACAGCAACAAAGGCGTCACGCCGCCCGCCAGGAACACCGCCTGCCAGCCGTAGCCTTCGATAAAGCCTGCCGCCACAAAGCCACCCGCCGCGCCACCGAACGAAAAACCACACGCCGCCAACGTGACCATCAATGTACGCATGCGCGGTGGTGAATATTCCGACATCAACGCCATGGCGCTCGGCATCGCGCCGCCCATGCCGATGCCGCAGATAAACCGTGCGGCCATCAAGGTGGTCAGCGAATTGGCGAACACCATCAGCACCGTGAGGCTGGCGTAGATCAGCACGCAACCGAGCAGAATGCGCCGCACGCCAAAGCGGTCGGCCAGGGGCGTCACCAGTAGAGAGCCCAATGTCAGCCCCAACAGGTTGGCGCTGAATACCGGGCCGAACGCAGCCTTTTCCAGGCTCCAGTCCTTGGCCAAGGCCGGCACCACATAACCGAGTACTTGGGCATCGTAGCCATCGGTTACCAGCAGCAGCGCCAGCAACAGAAGGATCAACCACTGATAGCGCGACACCGGACGGGCGTCGAGTGCCGCGCGAAAGCTGGCAATCTGATTGTGCATCGCAAGGTACCTATTATTTTTATAAGCATGACGCCGATCAAAATGTGGGAGCTGGCTTGCCTGCGATGACGGAGTGCCAGTCAGTGGATAATCAACTGACAGACCGCTATCGCAGGCAAGCCAGCTCCCACATTGATTTAGGGTGTGGCAGGGGTATCCGGTTGGTTGGCGGGATGCGCCTGCACAAACGCCGGATGTTGGGCCGCCAATGCCGCCACGCGTCCAATGCGCGGGTACGCGGCCAGCGACACCTTGAAGCGCTCCGCCGCATATAACTGCGGAATCAGAAACGCGTCAGCCATCCCCGGCGCCTCACCAAAGCAAAACCCTTTATCGCCAATCAACTGCTCAACGGCGCCCAGGCCCTGGCTGATCCAGTGCCCGATCCACTCCAGCAACTGCGCCTCATCGTGCCCCCACTGACGCAGCAGGTTCTGCGTGCTGGAGTTGTGCAGCGGATGAATGTCACAGCCAATGATCGATGCCACTGCGCGCTCGTGGGCACGGATCGCCAGGTCTTTGGAGAGCAGCGGCGCCTGTGGATAACGTTCGTCGAGGTACTCGATGATCGCGGGCGACTGAATCAGCAACTCGCCTTCATCGGTGCGCAACGCTGGCACACGACCCTGCGGGTTGATCGCCAGGTACTCGGGCTGCCGATTGGCGCCGCCCGGCGGCACCAGCAGGTTGACCGGTATCGCGTCGAAATCCAGCCCTTTGAGCGCCAGGGCGATACGCACCCGGTACGATGATGTGGAGCGGTAATAGGTATAGAGTTCCATCGCCCTGCCCTCTTAGCGCGCCGCGACCACAGTGCCACGGCATTCGCCGAAGCCGATGGAGGCAAACCCTTCACGGCTGCAACGGGCCCGCAGGATGATTTCGTCGCCGTCTTCGAGAAACTTGCGCACCTCGCCCGAGGCCAGTTCGATCGGCTTTTTACCGCCCTCGGTGATTTCCAGCAGGCTGCCGAATTGACCGGGTTGCGGGCCGGACAAGGTGCCCGAACCGAACAGGTCGCCGGCCTGCAACTGGCAGCCGTTGACGCTGTGGTGCGCAACCATTTGCGCCACGGTCCAGTACATGTGCCGGGTATTGCTCAGGGTCAGGCGATGAGCGGGCAGGTTCTGCTCACGCATGGAGGCGGTGGTCAGCAGCACTTCCAGTTCGATGTCAAAGGCACCGGCTTTCTGGTCACGGTTATCCAGCAAATACGGCAGTGGCTGCGGGTCGCCTTCGGGGCGCGCCGGTTGCGCTTGGCGGAACGGCTCCAATGCTTCGGCGGTGACGACCCACGGCGAAATGCTGGTGATGAAACTTTTCGACAGAAATGGTCCCAGCGGCTGGTATTCCCAGGCCTGAATGTCACGCGCAGACCAGTCATTGAGCAGGCAGAAACCGGCGATGTGGTCGGCGGCGTCGCCGATGGCAATGGCGTCGCCCATGGCATTGCCCTGGCCGATCCAGATGCCCAGTTCCAACTCGTAATCCAGGCGAGCGCATGGGCCAAACGTCGGCTCGGTTTGCCCTGCCGGCAGCGTTTGGCCTTTGGGGCGACGCACATCCGTGCCCGATGGACGAATGGTGGACGCGCGGCCGTGGTAGCCGATCGGCACGTACTTGTAGTTAGGCAGCAGGGGATTATCCGGGCGGAACAGTTTGCCGACGTTCTGCGCATGCTCGATGCCGACGTAGAAGTCGGTGTAGTCGCTGATTTTCGCCGGCAAATGCATCTGACAATCGGCGGCGCGGTGCAGCACCTGAGCCTCGCGGGTGTGCAGCTTGCTGCCCTCGGCGAGCAGTTCGAGCAGGCGCTCGCGCAAGGCTACGCGCGGGCCACGGCCCAACTCGAAAAACGCGTTCAGCTGGCCACCGGCGGTGGCTTCGACGGCGCGGCGCGCTTCACCGTCAAACTCATCCAGCGCGGCATGCAGGTCGAGGATGGCGTCGCCAATGGCCACGCCACTGCGCGGCGCCGAGCCATTGATGCTGAACACGCCCAGCGGCAGGTTCTGCAGGGGGAAATCGCGGTGACCGTTGGCGGAGGTCACCCAGCTGCGGGTCGGTGTGGGCTCAGTCATGGTTATCTCCGGTTCGGGTTGAAGGTGGCGGGCAGCGAGGCCCAGCACGCGTCGTAAGAGGGTTGCAGTTGCGGGCATTCGAGGGCGAACTGCGTGGGGCGAAGCACCTGGCTGGTCTCGAACATGAAGGCCATGGTGTTGTCGATCTTGTGCGGCGCCAGGTCGACATTGATCGCTTTGGTGCAGGTCTCGCCGTCCGGACCGTGGGCGCTCATGCAGCTGTGCAGCGACGCGCCGCCGGGCAGGAAGCCTTCGGCCTTGGCGTCGTAGGCGCCCTGGATCAGGCCCATGTATTCGTTCATCAGGTTGCGGTGGAACCACGGCGGCCGGAAGGTGTTTTCGGCCACCATCCAGCGCGGCGGGAAGATCACGAAGTCGAGGTTGGCCAGGCCGTGGGTACTGGTCGGCGAGGTCAATACGGTGAAGATCGACGGGTCCGGGTGATCGAAACTCACGGTGCCGATGGTGTTGAAACGGCGCAGGTCGTATTTGTACGGCACGTTATTGCCGTGCCAGGCGACCACGTTCAGCGGCGAATGGTCCAGCTCGCAGGCCCAGAGTTCACCGAGGAATTTCTGCACCAGCAATGTAGGTTTTTTCACATCTTCGTAGTGGGCAACCGGCGAGAGAAAGTCACGCGGGTTGGCCAGGCCGTTGCTGCCGATAGGCCCCAGGTCCGGCAGACGCAGCGGCGCACCGTGGTTTTCGGCAACATAGCCGCGCGCCTGGGCATCGAGCAATTCGACGCGGAATTTCAAGCCTCTCGGCAGCACCACAATGTCCAGCGGCGCCACTTCAAGCACGCCCAATTCGGTGGCGATGCGCAGGCGGCCCTGCTCGGGAACGATCAGCAGTTCACCGTCGGCATTGAAGAACACGCGCTCCATCGAGCGATTCGCGCGGTAGTTGTAGATGCTGATGCCTGAAGGCTTTTCCGACGCGGAGTTGGCAACCATGCCGACGAGGCCGTCGATAAAGTCCGTCGCTTCAGTCGGCATTTCCAGCGGGTTCCAGCGCAGTCGGTTCGGCGTCACGGCGCCCAGTGGTCCACCGGCCAGCTGCCGCTCAAGTCTTGCAAACGCCGGGTGATTGGCCGATGGCTGAATGCGGTACAGCCAGGTGCGGCGGGCTTCACTGCGCGCCATGGTGAAGGCGGTGCCGGAGAACAGTTCGGTATAGAGACCGTAGGGGGCCTTTTGCGGGGAGTTCTGGCCGACGGGCAGCGCGCCGGGCAAGGCTTCGCTGGCGAATTCATTGCCGAAGCCCGACAGGTATTCGAGGTTCATGGATCATCCTCTGTACAGAAGTTGTTTTTATCGTAATCCAGTTACGCATAACGTAATTTGATCACTATCGACCGTCAAGCTATAAAGACGCCCATTCATCTCTCGGATTCTCGCCCCTCCATGGAAAAGCCCCGCGACACCGGTAAACAGAAAGTCCGCTCGGCCGAAGTGGGCACCGACATCCTCAAGGCGCTGGCCGAACTCTCGCCCGCAACGTCCTTGTCGCGCCTGGCCGACCACGTGCAGATGCCGGCGAGCAAGGTGCATCGCTATCTGCAGGCATTGATCGCTTCGGGGTTTGCCGAACAAAACGCCGCCACCAACCATTACGGCCTGGGCCGCGAAGCCTTGCGCGTGGGGTTGGCCGCGCTGGGCAGCATGGACGTGCTGAAAGTCGGCGCGATGCCCCTGGCGGAGCTGCGCGATGAATTGAACGAAACCTGCTTCCTGGCGGTGTGGGGCAACCAGGGCGCGACGGTGGTGCAGATCGAGCCGGCGGTGCGCGCGGTCACGGTGGTGACGCAATTGGGTTCAGTGCTGCCGCTGCTCAGTTCGTCCACCGGGCTGGTGTTCAGCGCCTATCTGCCGTCGCGGGAAACCGTGGAGTTGCGTGAGCGCGAGATCCAGGCCGGCACCGCCCACGCGCTCGCGGACGACCAGGCCTACGCCAGCGCCTGCGAGCAAATCCGCAGCCGTGGCCTGCATTTTGTGCATGGTTTGCTGATGCCCGGCGTTGATGCGTTGTCGGCGCCGGTGTTCAACGCGGTCGGGCAAGTGGCGGCGGTGATGACGGTGGTCGGCCCCACCTCGCTGTTCCACGCAGACGAAGATGGCCCAGCAGCGCAGCAGTTGCTGGCAGCGACCCGGGCCGTAAGCTGGCGTATGGGCTACCAGCCCTGAATCAATCGCCCCATCGTGACAAGGCCAGCGCCACGCGGTTTTCCACGGCTTTGACCTGCGCGCCTGCCACCACATAGTTATTGCTGATCATCGAGAACACCAACCGGCGCCCGTGGGCGTCGGTGATGTAACCGCTCAACGACGACACGCCGCCCATGGAGCCGGTCTTGGCATGCAGGTTGTTTTGCACAGGCGTGCCGCGCAGGCGATAGCGCAGGCTGCCGCCGGTCATGCGGTCGGTGTTGCCGGCAATCGGCAACGCGTTGTACCAGGCGTTGAACCATGGCTGTTTGTTCGCCGCGAGCAGCACGTCAGTGAGCGTCTGCGACGACACCAGGTTAAGCCGCGACAACCCCGAACCATCCACCTGATTCAAGGTGGCGGTGTCCAGCCCCTGACGCTTGAGGAACCCGGCCACCGCCACCGCGCCCGCCGCCGCCGTGCCGCTGTTGGACGCCTTGCGCCCCATGGCCTTGAGCAAGGCTTCGGACATGTTGTTGTTCGACAGTTTGAGCAATGGCGTGATCAGCTCCTGCAACGGCGCCGACTGATGCTCGGCCAGCACGGTGACGGCCACCGGGGTTGCGCCGCCGATGATCCGCCGCCCGGCCACACTGATCCCCTGCTGCGCCAAGGCCTGTTCAAACAGGTTGGCGACCAGTTGCGTCGGCTCCCATACGCTGATCAATTGTTGGCTTTGCTTGCCGGGCACCACCGCGCCGCTCAGTTGCAGCAGGTTGGTGCCGTGGCGCCGGTTGATCGCGTAAGTGTTGCCCGGCCCGCTGATGGCGCGGTTGCTCAGTTGCAGGTAATCGGTGGGCGGGAAAATCTCCACACTCACCGGCTGACCGCCGCGTACCGGTGCCTTGGCCGTGACCAGCACGGTGCCGGCGTCGAAATCGGTGTTGGGCGACACGGTCAACGCCGAAATCTGCGCGCCGTAATAGGTGCTTTCGTCGTCGTGGGACCAGTCCACACCCAGCCGCTCGGCGTCAAACCAGGTGTCGTCGAACACCAGGTCGCCCTGCACCTGGCGGATGCCCTGGCTGGCGAGTTGTGCGGCGAGTGCCTGATAGTCGGCGAACTGGAGGGTCGGGTCACCCAGGCCACGCAGGTACAAGTTGCCCGTCAGACGATCGCCCTGGCGGATGCCGTTGCTCAGCAATTGCGTGGCGAAACGGTATTGCGGGCCCAGCACATCCATGGCGGCGGCGGTGGTCAGCAACTTGAGGTTGGAGGCCGGCACCAGCCGCGTGCGCGGGTTGTGTTGATACAGCGTTTTGCCGCTTTGCGCATCGCGCACCGTCAGCGACACCGTGGCGCCGTGCAACGCCGGGTCGGCAAGCAGTTGGTCCAGCGAGGTTGAGGTGCGCGAAACACTTGCGCAGCCTCCCAGTAAAAAACTCAAGCCCACCAGCATTGCGCCGGTGTGCATCCATTTGCCCAACTGCATCAGTAACGTTTTCCCACAGAGCGTTTAGTGGCAGCAACGCTACCAGCTCTGCCTCCTTGTGGCGAGCGGGCTTGCCCCGCGTTGGGGCGCGAAGCGGCCCCTCCCCCAGACGCTGAGTTTTGCCTGACAGTATGCGGTGGCTTTATTGGGGCGGCTCCGCCACCCAACGCGGGGCAAGCCCGCTCGCCACAACTAGCCCGGTCGCCACAACAGCACCGCCGCCAGGTTAGAACGTGAGGGTGCTGGAGACCGACACCTGCCGCGCATCTCCGATCGACACAAACTGGGTGTTCACCGAGGAGGTGTAATACGTGCGATCAAACAGGTTCTTCACGTTGAGCTGGAACTTGACCTTCTGTCCGTCCACCTTGGTGTCATAACTGGCGAACGCATCGGCCACGGTGTAGCTCGGCAGTTCGAAGCTGTTGGCCGCGTCCCCTGCCCGCTCGCCGACATAACGCGCACCGGCACCGACGCGCAGTTGGTCGCCGCCCAGGATGCTGCCGAAGTCGTAGACGGCCGACAGCGAACCGGTATTTTTCGCCACGTTCTGCAGGCGGTTGCCCTTGAGCGTCGGGTCTTCGGTGACCTCGGCGTCGGTGTAGGCGTAGCTGCCGATCAGGCTCCATTTGTCGGTCAACTGACCGCTGGCGTCCAGTTCCAGGCCGCGCGAGCGGACTTTGCCCGCCACGCTGTAGACAGCCGCCAGGCCGTCGCCGACCTGCACCAGCACGTTACGTTTTTCGATGTTGAACAACGCCGCGCTTGCGGTGATGCGCCCCGGCATATCGAACTTGGTGCCCAGCTCCCAGGCCTTGGATTGCTCCGGCTCCAGGCTGCCGTCCAGCACGCTTTTGTTGGCCAGCGGTGCGATGGTGGAGTTGGGTTTGAACGACTCGGTGTAGCTGCCGTAGAACGACAATTCATCGGTGTAGCGGTACACCAGCCCTGCACGCGGTACCCACTTCTGGCCGTTGCCATCGGTGTTGGCGGTGAAGGGCACGCCCTTGCCGGCGTATTGGTCGTACATCTGGTAGCGTGCGCCGCCCACCAGAATCCACTGGTCGTTCAGGTGAATGGCGTCCTGGAAGAACAGCGAGTCGCTGCGCAACTGGTCCATCTGGTTGCTGTCCGGCGCACTGACCTTGGTACCGGCCACTTCGTTGCCGTACACCGGGTCGTTGTAGTTGAAGGTGCCACGCGGCGCCTGGCGAATCAGGTCGGCGCGGTAGATTTTGCGGTACTCGTCGTCCAGGCCGAACACCAGGTCATGCTGCATCCCGGCGGCATTGACCTTGCCTTCGAGGCTGGCCGTGGCGAAGCGGTCGGTGGTCAGCGCGCCCTGGGTGCCGTCCATGCTGCGGGTCAGGGTGCCGTTGGTGTTGACCTTGACCACACGCACCTGGCTGGCGTCGTAGGTTTCGCGGTTCCAGCTGTAGCCGAAGTGGGCTTTCCAGTCGTCATTCAAGTCGTGATCGACTTCCAGGCGGTACAGGTCGGAACGCCCTTCCATGTTGTTGAACGGCTCATCCAGACGGCGGGTCGCGGGGATGTTCAGCGGGTGGTTGGTCTTGGGGTCGATGGCGGTGCCACGGTCGAATGGCGAAAGAAACTCGCGGTGCTCATAGGCAGCCACCACCTTGGTGGTGTCGCCATACCAGGCCAGGGACGGCGCCACCAGCGTCTCGCGGTGAGTGCCGTAGTTACGCCAGTAATCTTCGTCTTCATGGTCGACGATCAGGCGATACGCCAGGCCGCTGTCGCCAATGGGCCCGGTGGTGTCGAGGTTGCCGCCGCTGCCATTCTTGCCGTCGCCGAAGGTCGAGCCGCGCGCCGTCAGGGAAGTGGATTGCACCAGTTCAGGCTTTTTGCTGACGATATTGACCACGCCCCCCGGGTCCTGAATGCCATACAACAACGACGAAGGCCCCTTGAGCACTTCGACGCGCTCGGCGGTGGAGTTGAGCGCCCGGCCCTGCACCACAGGCATGCCGTCCTGCATGATCGAGCCGTTACGGTTGTCGCCAAAGCCGCGCAGCATCACCGCGTCCTGAGTGCTGCCGAGGGTGTTGGCCTGGGTGATGCCACTGATGTTGCCCAGGGCGTCGTCCAGGTTGCGCGGCTGTTGATCGCGCAGCACTTGGGCGGGCACCACGTTGACGGTTTGCGGGGTTTCCAGCAGCAAGCCGTGGGAACGCATGACCGAGCAGGTGGGCGGCGGCTGGTAGCTGGTGGTGTCTTGCGCCGGGTTGGCGCCGCTGATGGTGGTGGCGCCGAGGTTGACGGCACCGTCGGTGGGCACCGGCTCCAGGGCCAGGGTGCGGGCGTCGATCTGGCGGAAGGTAAAGCCCGAGTTGCCCAGCAAGCGTTGCAAGGCCTGGGTTGCGCTCATCTGCCCGCTGACCGCCGGAGCGCTCAAGCCGTACGGCGCTTCATCGGTGTAGATCACGCTGATCCCGGTGACCCGGCTGAAATCCGCCAGAGCCTGAGGCAGCGGCTTGGCTGCCAGGGCAAAGTTGAACTGGGCGCTCTGTTGTTCTTGCGCCTGCGCCACCGCCAGGGGCAGCAACGCCAGCCCCGACACCGCCAATACCGAGGCTCCCAGCCACTGTTTAACCCAACCGCCCGCCGTCGACTTCATGCTCTGAGAACCCGTGTAGAAAACGCTGTTAATGCGAATAGATCGCAGTTTCAAGCACTACACGGTTGGGCGGTGGATTTACCTCACCCCGTTTTGAAAATAATTTTGTTTATTGCGCCTGAATGCGAAAACCCAAGCGTGGGAAATGCACATGCACCGTGCCGCTGCGTTCGCCGTGACGGCGCAGGATCAGCTCTTCACGCCCGGCAAACAGCAACTCGCCGGCGATCGGGTCGACACCGTAGTCCGTCGCGCTGATGGTGACCTGCTGGCCCGGTTTAAAGCCATTGGGATCCACAAAAACCTCATCCGGCAGAGCGGCCGGTGTGGCGTTACGCGCGATCTCCAGCGCCTGCTCGGCGCTCATTTCGCTGGGGGTCCCGTGGCCGAAGCCCAGCACGCGTCCCAACCAGGCAACCGCCGCCGGATACTCGTCCACCAACGGCGCCGTCACTGGCGAGCCTTTGAGAAACCATAACGGGTGCGCCAGGGCAAAGTCGGCAATCGACGGCTCGCCGAACAGAAAATCACCCTGCTCATGCTGCAATTGCTGCTCTACCCTCAGCATGAGCGCGGGCCACTGATGCCGGGCCAACTCGGGCGGGATCTTGTTCGCGGTGCCACCGGTGAACAACCCGACACGGTCGGCGGCCAACGCCTGCAATATTTCAGGCGGCAATTTGGCAAAACGCACCGCCAGCGATTCCGGCTGGAACACCAGGCTTACGGCATGGTGAAACACCACGTTGTCGGCCCAGAAGGCAAACGCCTGGGCATTCATTTCCTGACCGAGTGGAAACAGCGCCGGCGTGGCTTTTTCCTGTTCCAGACGACGGGCGATCAGTGCCGTGTCGCAATAAACGTCTGCGCCAACCTGCAACACGGGCGTTTTGCGATAGCCACCGGTCAATGCGGTCAGATCAGGCTTGGGCAGCATTGGCGGGATATTCACCGAATGCCAGGACAGCCCTTTGAAACCCAACAGCAACCGGGCTTTTTCGGCGAAAGGAGATTGCGGGTAGTGGTGGAGGATCAACTCAGACATGCCAGGCTCCGCTTGAGAAGTGAGCCGCTAGCTTAGCCTGCAAAAATGCCCGTGGGTGTAATTGAAACCCATCAGTCAAATGGATGAGCCGGTTGCCGCCAGGCACTCCTTGGCGCTCTTCTTGAGCTTCTTGATCAGGCGTTCCTGACGCAACGCCTCGCCCTTGCTCGCGCACTGCTCGGTGTACACCAGCGCCACGGCGGGGCTGGACAGGAAGAACCGCGCGCCCTTGCCGCTCTGGTGCATGGCAAAGCGGCGCAACGGGTCGTTGCTGATGCCGCAGTACAGTGAGCCATTGGCGGCGCGTACCAGGTAGACAAACCAGGGTTTGGGTTCAGAAGTGTCAGTCACAGGTCGAGCCGGCAAAACCAGAAGAGCCCCCAGCTTATCAACGACTGGCCTGGAATGCCTTCAAACCACGCAGGGCTTGGGTGCGCACGGCGTTTTTCACCAGCGGTGTCCAACCGAGCAACAGGCCCTTGGTGCCCAAGGCCTGGCGCGACCAGCGCCACAAGTCGAAGCTGTCGTGGTGCTCACAGATCTTGCCGTCGCGAAACACAAAGCGCGCCTGGATATCGTTGACCACCGTGTTGCCGGTGGCGCTGAACAGGTAGGTCGCCACCCAATGTGCGCCGCCGCTGCGCTCATCACTGCGCACGTTATCGAAAGTCAGGGAAAAGTCCTTGGCGCGGGTGGTGAGCATGCGCCACATGTCACTGGCGTCACGGCCGCGCAGCTCACCGAAAGCCGGGTCGCTGAATAGCACATCGTCGGTATAACAGGCCGCCATGGCTTCGGCGTCCAGGCGTTGGAAGGCCTGGTAGAAATGGTTGATCAGGGCGGTGTGGGCATCACTCATGGGCAGGCTCCGTTCGCTGGGGTTATCCGTGTCGCACGATAGTCTGCCCGCGGGCGCAAAGCCATGCCCATTTACCGCGCAAATGAGGTAGATGTGGTGCAGCGCAATCTACTTTTAATCACGCCACAAAGCCTGACCCTTATCTAACAACGGCCTGAACAAACTCAACGAATGATCTTTTAAGCGTGCGAGCCTGCAACTTGATCCTCGACCATCCGTTAACTAAGGCACCATCCCCGTCTCCCGTGCATAGGCGAACAAATCGACATCGGTAGATATACACAGCCGGTGCATCGCCGTGCTCTTTTGTTTGCTGATAGTTGAAATACTGCGATTAACCCGCGCAGCAATCTGGCTGACGGTCATACCGCTGGCGAGCATGCGCACAACCTCCTGTTCCTTGCCGGACAGGGTTGGCGTCTGGGTCGGTTGCGAACCACACACCTGGTCCAATTGCACGCGCAGGCATTCGCTGACGAATTGTCGGCCCTGTACCACGGCATTCAGAGCCTGGGGCAGCTCCCTGGCGGAAGCGCTTTTGGCGATCACGCCGCGCGCGCCATGGCTGAATGCCGCGCGCAGCGTGGCGACATTGGCAAACATGGTCACCAGGATGACCGGTACCGCCGGGTATTTTCGGTTCAACAAACCCAACAGGCCATACCCATCGGCCTGCTGATTTCCCGGCATGGCGAAGTCGGTCACTATCACGTCGCAGGGCACACGGTTGACCAACTCCAACAATTGATCGGGCCCGTCGGCTTCGCCGACCACTTTGCACTTGCCACTTGCCTCGATCACTACCTTTTGCCCAACACGAACAATAGGGTGATCGTCAGCAATAATGATGCGGATCATTGGTTTTTCCATGATGGCAGTTTGAGACTGGCAAAATACCCCGATCGCTTTTCTGCAACAACAGGTAATAACTCATCATTAAGCGCTCTACCCCGTATTTAAAGCACCTCGAACTAATACCTACACAATTAAGAGAAATGGAATACAGAAAAGTACTACACGACAAAGTATGTATTCCTTCAAATTTGCGTAAGATAATTCAGATACCGCTCGACATCGTGGCAGAACATCCTCAATGCCGGAGTATTCATTGCCACGCCGTTTACCCGTACTCGTTTGATCAGGTCCACTGCCCTCGCCTCCAGGCCGCTAGCACCCAAGAACGCAACGCTGCCCACCAACCGGTGCAAACGTTGGGCAGCCATATTCGCGTCCCGGGTGACTTGCGCGTGGGCCAGCACGGCGAGGTCCGCATCGGCCTCCTGCACCAGGCTCAGCAACATCGGCTCCACCACCTCCCACGTGCCGAACGCCGCGATCAAACTGGCGCGACTTGGCAGAGTGCCACCGGGCAAGGCCGCAGGCGTGGCAGAAGTCGATGACTTCGGCGACGACAGCCAGTAGCACAGCACATCGCGCAACTGGGCGAACCCGATGGGCTTGATCAGCCAGCCGTCCATTCCACACGCCACACATTGACGGATCTCTTCCGGTCCGAGCCCCCCCGTCAGCCCTAGCACAATCATGGGCGGCCGCCCCTGGACCTGCTCACGTATCCGCAGCTCTCGAGTCAACGCGTAACCGTCCATGACCGGCATGCGGCAATCACTGATCATCAGGTCGAAACACTCGGTAGTCAGCCGTTTCAGCGCTTCCTGACCATTGCAACAACACTGATAAGCAACGCCGAGTCTTTCGAGCAGCGATCCCAGTAGAAAACGATAAGTCTGGTGGTCGTCCACCACCAAGACACGCACTTGGGGCACATCAATATCAGCAACTGGCTCGCTCGAACCTCGCGCTGGAAAGTGAGCAGGCATGGCGCCCTCTAAAAGGGCGATCAGTTCGCCCGGACTTTTCGCAACAAGACGACGGCCCCAATCCTGATAAAGAGACCCGGGCAATTAAAGATCGCGAAAAATATCCGAATACATAGCCGGCAGCGATACAACAACTACGACAACACCTGATAAAGCCTGTTATTCCAATAACCCCGCCGCCTCCTGTCATTGCCACCCTGTCATTCGTATTAGTTGCATTTCCCGACCTGCGCCCCGGCGATAAATTCTCTCCCGCTTTCCCTGTAACGGCGCGTGCCCTCAATAAATACAAAACCCTGGGCAACTTCACCGCGCCGACCTGCCTCCCTGGCTCTTGCATAGGAATACCGCTCACATGAAAGACTCACTCATCGCCCTCGCCGGCGTTTTGCTGATCGCCCACGGAACGCTCGCGCTGGCCGCAAGCTCCGTGGACCTTTCGGTAAAAGGCGCGATTACGCCGAGCGCCTGCACTCCCAGCCTGAGCAACGGCGGGCTGGTGGACTACGGCAAGATCTCGGCTCAGGACCTGGACCCGACCGGGGTCACCGAACTGCCCAGGACCCTCTTCAAGTTGGCGGTCAATTGCGAAGGTTCGAGCCTGTTCGCGTTGGACGCACAGGACAATCGATCCTCCATCGCAGGTCCCGCCATATCCTTCGTACTGGGGCGGATCAGCCCGACAAACTGGATCGCCACGTATTTTCTGACCATGGAAAACGTGGTCACCGACGACCCCACCGCCTACCCGATCTACTCCCTGGATAACGGCTCGACCTGGATCTACAACTCCGAACGGCAGGTACCGGCCAACACACTCAGTGCTTTTGGTAATCAGACTTCCGGCATACGCGCTCCTGTTCCCCTGACAGATGTCGCGCTGGACCTCATCGTCCAACCCTACATTTTTCCCAAAAGCCAGATCCCGGCAGGCGAAACCATTCCCCTGGACGGGTCCGCCACCTTTGAGCTGCGCTACCTATGAAGGCCTCAACGCTGTGCCGTTGCGGCACGTTCGGCCTCGTGCTCAACCTGGCCTCCGCAGCGTTCGCCGCCAGCAACGTCGACCTGGCGGTACGCGGCATCATCACCCCCAGCGCGTGTACCCCGAGCCTGGCCCAGGAGGGGCTGATCGACTACGGCAAGATCGCCGCCCGCGATCTGAACCGTGAGTCGTTCACCCAACTGCCGCTCACTCAGTTGCCCGCGGCCGTCGACTGTCAGGGCCCGACCCTGTTTGCCTTGAGGCTCACCGATAACCGTGCCGGCTCCAGCGCGGCCGAGCCCTACGGTTTCGGGCTCGGACTGACCAACGCCAGCGAGCGGATCGGCGTGTTCCACACCACCTTGCATAGCCCCTTGGCAGAGAACACGCCCATCACCCAATTGCAGTCATCAGACAACGGCCAAAGCTGGAGCGAGGTTGAAGAGAACGTCGCCTTGCCCCCGCTGCGACTGGCCGCGTTCGGGGACGCTTCTTCCGGCGTCTGGAGCCCGCTGCCGATCCAGGCGCTACGCGTGCAAATACGTGTGAGCACGCTGATCGCACCGGCCCAGGGCCTGACCCTGGATCGTGAAGTGCCACTGGACGGCTCAGCCACGCTGGACCTGATTTACCTGTAGCGCCGTCACCCTTAACCCCAACTTACAAGGACTTGTGCCCATGGATAGACCCACCCTCGCCTTCCTGCTAGCCGCCCTTGCGCCTGGCGCGTTCGCTGCCAGCAGTACGGACCTGAGCGTCTCCGGGACCATTACCCCCAGCGCCTGCGCCCCCGTGCTGTCGAACGGTGGCGTGATCGATCACGGCAAGATGACCGCCAAGGACCTGCAACCCAGCTCCCCCACGTTGCTTGATCCGGCCGAGATGCGCCTTGAAGTGCAGTGCGAGGGTGAGACCTTTTTCACCTTGACCACCGTGGATAACCGCGCGGGCACCTCTGCCATCAACCCGAGGCACCACGGCCTGGGCGTGACCGCCGAGAAAGAGAAATTGGGCAGCGTGGCGTTTTCGCTGTTCGACCCGGTGGCCGATGACAAACCGGTCAAGGTCATCACCTCAAGCAACGGCGGCGCCAACTGGTCCGCTTCGATCTACCTGGGGCATGAAGCACTGACCTCGTTTGCCGCCCTCGACGGCCCCAACACCCCCATCGCCCTGAAAACCCTGAATGCCCGGCTGCGCGCATTCACCATCATCGTGCCCGCCACCGACCTGACCCTGCTCGATGAGGTGCCACTGGACGGCCAGGCCACGCTGCAACTCAAGTACTTGTGACCCTTTTCCCTCTGCTTGCCTTGAAAGGAGCAACACCATGAAAGCCCTGAATGCCCTGATCGCCACCCTGCTGCTCACCGGGACCGGCACTGCCCTGGCCGCCTCCAGCGTGGACCTGACCGTGCGTGGATTGATCACCCCAAGTGCCTGCGAGCCGACGCTGTCCGGCGGCGGCAATGTGGAGATCGGCAAGATTTCGGCCAAGGACCTCAATGCCGCGACAGAAACCCCGCTCGCGGATCACCCCTTGCAACTGACCGTCACCTGTGACGCCGCCACCTTGATGGCCATTGAACCCAAGGACAACCGGGCAGGTTCGGCCTCCGTCGTCGACGACGCTGCCTTCGGCCTGGGCCTGGTCAATGGCGCCGAAAAGCTGGGCTACTTCGCCATGACCATGACCTCGGCGGTGGCCGATGGCGTCGATGTGGGGCCCATTGCTTCGCGAGACAATGGCCTGACCTGGACACGTCTGGTGGCTCTGATCAACAACGGCATCACCTCCGTCGCCGACAGCACCACCGTCGCGCCCGTTCCGGTGCAGTCGCTGGTGGCCGATTTGACTGTCTCGCCCTTCATCGCCCCGGCCAACAGCCTGACCCTGACCGAGGAAGTGCCGATCGACGGTTCGACGACCCTGACCGTCAAATACCTGTAATGGAAAACGGGCGCAGCCTCTTGGGTTGCGTCCAGCGCCGCACTCACGGATGTCCCTCAACACGGTTCCAACATCAGACCATGAACACGCTCCCACGCTGCTTGATGACGCTCGGTCTCTGCCTGACCGCCACCTCCGCCCTGTGTGCCTCGAAGGTCGACGTGACCTTGACCGGCAGCATCACCCCGAGCGCCTGCACACCGGTCCTGTCGCCCAGCGGTATTGTCGACCACGGGCGAGTGCCGGCCCGCTCGCTCAATCAGTACGAGTTCACCGAGCTGCCCCTGCGCACGCTGGACATGAACGTCACCTGCAACCAGCCCGTGCTGTTCGTGCTGGTCGGTGTGGATAACCGTGCCGACTCCTCCGTGGGCCCTGGCTTCTATTACGGCCTGGGCAACAACGTCCATGCCCCGGCTGAACGCCTGGGCTCGGTGGCCCTGGCCATTCGCGAAGCGGTGGGCGATGGCCAACGCACCATTGTGCTGGCCTCCAGCAATCGAGGCCTGACCTGGTTTCCCGAAACCAACGCCTACCCGGACAACTACATGGGCTTTGCGCACCCCGGCACGCTGGTGCCGGACCCGCACAGCGTGCTCACCGCCAAGCTGGAAATCAAAACGTCGATCAACGCCGCCGCCTACCTGACCCTCGACCAAGAGGTGCCGTTGGACGGCTCCATCGTGCTAGACCTGAGGTATCTGTAGTCATGCTCCCCTTCCCTTGCGTTGCCAAAATAATTACACGGGTGTTCAACCTGGTTCGCTATGCCTGTCTCTACCTTGCCGCGCTGGCGCTGACGTTGTGGGGCCCCACCCTTGTGCTCGCCGATGGCATGGTGCCGGACACTTCGGTGGTGATCGTCAATGAGGCCGATGGCGAAGCCTCGGTGTCGGTGACCAACACCGACGCCAAGCTCGCCTTGCTGCACGTCACCCTCGAAGACATTCCCGAAGACCCGGCGCCACTGCTGTTTGTCACGCCGCCGCTGACACGGGTCGAGCCGTCCAAGAGCCAGTTGATCCGTTTCATCCTGCAATCGGCCACGCCACTGACCACCCAGCGCTTGAAACGGGTGATCTTCGAAGGCATGCCTCAGGGCCGTGCCGAAGGCCAGGCCGGGCATGCGCGAGTGGGCGTGACGGTGCGCCAGAACCTGCCGGTGATTCTGCACCCCAAGGGGCTCGCACCGAATCGCACGCCCTGGACCGGCTTGGTCTGGAGCCTGAAGAACCAGCAACTGAGTGTGAATAACCCGACGCCCTACGTGGTCCGCCTGGCTCAGGAATTGACCTTGCTGCCCGGCAAAGGCTCGGCGTTGCTGCCGCGCACCTATGTGCTGCCCGGCGAGACCTTGAGCGTGGCCGCCAGCCAGGCCCAGGCCAGCACCGTGCAGATGCAACCGGCCACCGTCTACGGGTTTGCAGTGGCGCCTTACGAAGCACCGATCACCCTTTGATCGCAGCGCCGGCGGGCCGAATGCCGGCGCCCTGATAACGAAGTGGCCTCCCATTGAAGGTCACCAGGAGCTCTCCCGTCGCGAAGGATTGACGCGGGCCTGCCTCCACTTATTCGAGTACGACTTGTGAGCACAGTTATAACTGATCGCGACGGCGAAGCCGTGCCTGGCGTTTCATCACCCCGGGCGCGCCAATGGCTGGCGGGCGTTGCGCTGAGCCTGGGCACCGTGCTGCCAACGGCTGCCGCCCTGGCCGATGAACGCGCCGGCTCATTTGATCCGCAAACCCTGGCCCAACGCGGCATTGACCCGCAATTGGCCAACCTGTTGCTGGAGGCCCCGCGCTTCACGGCCGGGCGCCATGCCCTCAACCTCAGCGTAAACGGCCAGCGACGTGGGCGGGTCGATGTGGTGTTCAACGGGCAGGGCGTGCTGTGTTTCAACCAGCCTCTGCTGGATGCGGGCCACTTGCGCGTACCGCCCGACAATGCCGAATGCCATGCCTTTCTCGAGGCCTACCCGCAGACCGTGATCGAGCAGGACCCGGCCACCCTCAGCCTGTCGCTGGTCGTGCCCACCGATGCGCTGCGTCCGACCGTGCGCGATGTGTCCGGCTACCAGACCGGCGGGTTCGCCGGGCTGCTGAACTATGACCTGAGCGGCCTGTACAACGAATTCGGCGACGACACTAGCCGTTTCGGCTCGGCCAATACCGAGGTCGGTTTCAACGCCGGTGACTGGATCGTACGCAGTCGCCAGGTGCGCACCTGGCAAGACAAGGTGTCGCGCACTACCCACCTGGATGCCTACGCCCAGCGTACCTTCGCCGAACAGCAAGCGGTGTTCCAGGCCGGGCAGATCAACCTCTACAACCCGGTACTGGCCGGCGCACAGATCACCGGGGCCCAGGTACTCACCGAGACGGCCCTGCAGGACCAGAACCAGGGCGCCACCATCACCGGCATCGCCAACAGCCCGGCCCAGGTAGAGATCCGTCAGAACGGTACGTTGATTCATTCCACCGTGGTGCCGGCAGGGCCGTTCTCCCTCACCGATGTACGGCGCCTGAACAGTCGCTCCGATGTGGAAGTCACGGTCAAGGAAAGCAGCGGCGAAGAACGTCGCTTCACCGTGCCCGCCGCCATGCTTGGCCTCGGCTTGCCGGCGCCGGGTTACTCGGTGGCGGCGGGACGCGTGCGCAAGCTCGGCGCCGGTGAAGGCGCCGAACCCTGGGTGGTCAGTGGTGGCTGGAGCGGTGCATTGCACCCACAGGTCAGCGTGGGCGCCGGTGTACTGGGCGCCGAGGATTACCGCGCGGCGGGTGCCAGCCTGGCCTGGCTGCCGTGGCAGGACAGTCAGTTCCAGGCCTCATCCCAAGCGGCCCAGGCCACCCGCAACGGTAACGAGCAGGGCGTGCAAACCGATCTGTCGTGGTCCCAACGCCTGGGCGAACGTTGGGCCATCACCACGGCCGGCTCCTGGCGCAGCCTTGGCTACCGGGACCTCGAGGACTCTACCTACACCACCGAAACCCGTGAGCAACGCCGCTCCCGCTATCGCGATCAGCAAAGCGCCACGGCGTCCTGGTCACACCCGATGCTCGGTGCATTCAGCGCCGGGATCTCGCGCTCGTCCTCGTTTACCGGTGAGAGCAGCAGCCGCGCGCTGGCGTCGTGGGGCACCAGTTTTGGACGTGTTTCGGTGTCCGCCAGCGCCGAGTGGCAAGTGGGCGGCCGCCAGCAGAGCGATGACAGTGTGTACCTGAACATCAGCGTGCCTCTGGGCGAGAGCCGCCGCGGTCGTGCCTGGGCGCGCAATGCCGGAGGCGATCACCGCATCGGAGCCGGGGTCAGCGAACAGATCAACGACCAGTTGAGCTACCAGGTGGGCGTTGAACGTGACAGCCGCGACCGTGAGGTGGAGTCATCCATCGGTGTCTCGACGCTGCCGTATTACAGCCAGTTGGACTTCAACTACACCCGCAACAATCAGGAACGCTCCAGCTATCAAGGTGGCGCACGCGGTGGCGTGGTGTTGCACGGCGAGGGGCTGACTTTTTCGCCCTACCCGGTGCGCGAGACCTTTGCGCTGATGTCGGTAGGCGACATGGCCGGCATCAAGGTCAGCACCCCCAGTGGCCCGGTGTGGACCGACTGGCAAGGCCAGGCCGTGGTGTCGCAGCTCAGCCCTTACGGCCGCAGCCCGGTGGAAGTGCACACCCGCTCGCTGCCGCGCAACGCCGACATCAGCAACGGCCTGGCCGTGCTGTCGGCCGGACGTGGCGCCGTAGACAAGGTCAAGTTCGGCGTGGCCCTCACACGCCGCGCGCTGTTGAACGTGACCGACGCCAAGGGCCAACCCCTGCCGCGTGGCGCCGCCATCAGCACCGCCGACGGCGAGTTCGTGACCCTGGTTCAGGAAGGCAGCCAAGTGTTCCTGCCGGACGTGCTGGACCGTCGCGAACTGTGGGTCAGCGCCCCCGGCCGGCCTCGCTGCCGCCTGGATTTCGACCTGCCCGAACGGGGCGATCCCGAGGTGTATTACGAAACCGCACCGGCGCGGTGCCTGCCATGAGGAACTTAACCATGGGCCTGAAACCTGCCTTGTTGTCCGCCAGCCTGTTGCTGGGCGCAAACGCCTGGGGCATGGATGAGTGCCAGTTGAACCTGAGCGAAACCGCCGTGGATTTCGGCCTCGTAAACCGGGCGGTATCGCCGGTAGCCGTGGCCGAGCACCTGTTGGGCGAACGGCGCCTGAGCCTGACGCTGAACTGCCCCACGCCCACTGACTTGAGCCTGTTCTATCGCGGGCTGGCAGCCGGCACCGAGCGCTTCCAATTCAGCAGCCGTGGCAGTTACAGCCTGAGGGCCAGCGACGCCTTGCTCGACGGCCAGCCCGTGGAGTTGGGCCTGGTGCCCGGCAGCGGCCAGCCGCCGGTGAGCAGCGCAACAACCCTGCGCTGGCGCCCCGAACACGGCATCGTGCCGATGCGTGCCGGCGTGCCGGTCAGCGGGCGCAGCTTGTCGTTGCAACTGGAGGTCAGCGCCTGGGCCAGGCAAGACGCCCTGCGCGTCAGCGATACCGTCACCTGGGACACCAGCGGCGTGGTCGATGCAATCCACACGGGACGCTCGCGGGAGTTGCGCCTGCAAGCCCGCTTCGCCCCTGCGGCTTGTACGCCGAGCCTGTCCAACGGCGGCACAGTGGCGTTCGGCAAGTTATCGGTGATGGACCTGAACGTCGACAAAGAGACGGCCCTGCCCGCACGACCACTGGTGGTCAGCGTGGCTTGCGACGCTCCGACCGCGTTCAGCCTGCGCCTGCAGGACAACCGCCAAGGCTCGGCCACCGGGCCGGGAGACGACAGCACCTACGGCCTGGGACTCGACGCCCAACAACAAAAAATCGGCCGCTACCGGTTGGTCTTCGACCCTGCGCGCACCACCGCCGACAGTTTTCCCGCGCTTTATCGAACCGATTCCCCCACCGGCACCACACCCTGGAGCAGCGCGAGCGCCAACCCGTTGGCGATTGGCGCCAGCCGTTTCCTGGGGTTCAGCACCAGCGTCGGCAACACCAGCGGCCCCGTGCCCATTCAGCAAATGAGCGCCACCACAAGCCTGGAAGCGGTGATCGCACCACTGGGCACGCTGGACCTGGGCAGCGAAGTGCGCCTCGACGGCGCCGCCACCCTCGAACTCAACTACCTCTAGGAGCCTTCCCATGAAGCACCTTCTGATTGCCTTGGCATTGTTGTCGGGCACTGCGCACGCCGCCTCCACCGTTGACCTGGCCGTCACCGGCCTGATCACGCCCATGGCCTGCACGCCGCTGCTGTCCGGCGGTGGGCTGGTCGACTTCGGCAAGATCTCGCGCAATGACCTCAACCTCACCAATGGCACGCGCCTGCCCCACAAGTACCTGACCCTCACCGTCAACTGCAACGCGCCCGGCCGCTTCGCCCTGCGCATGCGCGACAACCGCGACGGCACGGCCCACGTCAACAGCGAGATTTTCTACGGCCTGGGCCTGGACACCAGCGGCAACAAGATCGGCGTGTACTCGGTGAGCTTCGACCCCAGGCAAACCGTAGTCGATGACCTGGCCGTGGTGTACGGCACCGAATCCACCACCGGCGGATTGGCCTGGCGCATGGCGAACCTCAATCCCATCGATGTCGGCTCGCGCAGCCTGCTCGGTTTCACCGACGTGGTCGGCAGCACCGCCGGCCCGTCGGCCATCCAGACGCTGACCAGCACCCTGAAGCTGGAAGCCACGATCAACGCCCGGCAGAACCTGGACCTCAGCGTGGAAACGCCGATGGACGGGTCGGCCACGTTGGAAGTTGTGTACCTGTAATTCGCGTTTTTTCCCCAACCCTGAAGGAGCAATACCATGAGCATCACTCGTAACCTGTTGGTCGCCGCGCTGCTGACGAGCACCGGCCAGGCTCTCGCGGCCTCCAGTGTCGACCTGAGCGTCAAAGGCACGATCACCCCAAGCGCTTGCACACCAGCCCTGAGCAATGGCGGCCTGGTGGATTTCGGCAAGCTGTCGGCCAAAGACCTGCGCCCGGACCAGCATACCTATCTGACCCGGCAAGACCTGCAAATGACCGTGATCTGCGATGCCAGCACGTTGTTTGCCGTCGCAGTGAAAGACAACCGGGCGGGCTCGGAGTCGAGCCAGGACTTCTACAACTTCGGTCTTGGCCTGATCAACGACACTGAGAAACTCGGCTACTTCACGGTGACGATGTCGGGGCCCATGGCGGATGACGTCAATGTGCGCGGCATTGCCTCTTTCGACGGTGGCGTCACCTGGGAGCGCGAAAGTGCACTGGTGGACGATGGCCTGACCAGCGTCGCCGACATGAACACACTGGCCCCGGTGCCGGTACAACGCCTGGTTACGGGCCTGCAAGTATCAGGTGCCATCGCCCCGGCCCGAGACCTCACCCTGACCAGCGAAGTCCCACTGGACGGCTCCCTGACCATGACCGTCGTGTACCTGTAACGCCCGATCATCCCTTAGAAGGAACACCCCTGTGAGCAAGTCCCTGAACACCCTGATCGCTACCCTGATACTGGCCAGCACCGGTCATGCTTTTGCCGCCTCCAGCACAGATTTGACCGTGCGTGGATTGATTACCCCGAGCGCCTGCACGCCAAGCCTGGGCAATGGCGGGAGCATTGAACTGGGTAAGATCGCCTCCAAAGACCTCAAGCCAGACGACTTCACTTGGCTGGGCGACTTTGTCACGCAAGTCGCCGTCACCTGCGATGCACCGACGCTGATGGCCATCGAGCCCAAGGATAACCGTGCGGGCTCGGAGGCCATGGATCAATCCTCCTACTTTGGCCTGGGCCTGATCAACGGCAGTGAAAAGCTGGGGTCGATGTCCATGTTTCTGGAGAAGATCTTTGCCGATGGCCAGGCCAGCCGGGGGATTGACTCGCTTGATGGCGGCAACACCTGGGAACGTCACTTTGCCATTGGCCCAGACCGCATCACCTCGGTTGCCGACAACACCACCTACGCGCCCATCCCGGTACAGGCCTTCGAGGCCCAGATGACCGTCAGCCCCCTGATCGCCCCCACTCGTGGCCTGACCCTCACTGAAGAAGTGCCCATTGACGGCTCGGTCACCCTGACCGTGCGTTACCTCTAAACCTTCTCGCTGGTCACCCCGACATACAGGGCACGACCAGCCCCCAACCCGGCGATGATCGCGCCCAGCCCGATCACGCCGAACACCCAACCGGTGGCACCCCAGCCACCGGTCCAGTCATGCAGCACACCCACCGCCAACGGGCCCATGGACGCCAGCGTATAACCAATGCCCTGCGCCATGCCTGAGAGGTTGGCGGCCACGTGGGAATCCCGCGAGCGCAGCACGATCAGGGTCAGCGCCAGGCTGAACGTACCGCCCTGGCCCAAACCCAGCAGAATGGCCCAGCCCCACAGCCCGTCCAATGGCGCAAACAGGCAACCAAACAGACCACCGAGGGTGAGCAGCATGACCACGACGATGGCCAGCCGCTGGTCCTTGCCCCGGGTCGCCAGCCACGGCGCGGTCAGGGCGCTGAGCAGTTGCACGATGATCGAACCGGACAGCAGCAAGCCTGCTTCGGTGGCGCTCAGGCCACGGCTGATCAGGATCGACGGCACCCAGCCGAACACGATGTAGGCCAGGGACGATTGCAGGCCCATGTACAAGGTCACTTGCCAGGCCAGCGGATCGCGCAGCAGGCCTTTGACCTTGTACGCCACTTGATGGGCACCCTGTTTCTGCCCCACCTGTGGCAACCAGAACAACGCCGCGACCACCGCGGGCACGATCCAGAACCCCAGGCCGATGTTCCAGCTGTCACCGAACGCGTGACTCAACGGCACCGTGGCCCCCGCTGCCAGCGCCGCGCCCAGGCACAGCGCCATGGTGTAGACACCGGTCATGGTCCCGGCCTGTTTGGCGAAGTCGCGCTTGACGATGCCCGGCAGCAGCACGCCGATGATGCCGATACTGGCGCCGGCAATCAGGCTGCCAACGAACAGCCCCGCCTCGCCGAACGAGCTGCGCAGGATGATGCCGCCGGCCAGCGTCAGCAAAATCCCCAGCACCACTCGCTCGGCACCAAAACGCCGGGCCAGGATCGGCGCCAGTGGCGCGAACAAACCCAGGCACATCACCGGCAAGGTGGTCAGCAGACCGGCCTTGGCTGCCGACAGCCCCAGGCTGGCCGATACGTCATTGAGCAACGGCGACAGGCTCGACAGCGCCGGGCGCAGGTTCATCGCCACCAGGACCAGCCCCAGGATCAGCAACCAGGGGCGGCTCATCGCGGGTGGGGTGTGTTGCACCACCTCGTCGTCGGCTTCGGCGTCGATCAACAGTTCTTCGAGTCTGGTTTCAGGGTTCATTGATCAACTGCCGGCAGAGGGATTTGGCGCGTTCCGGGTCTTGGTTTTCGACGGCTTCGAGCAAAGCGATATGCAGGTCGAACACTGCCTGGCGGCGCGGAGTGATGTTCAAGGTCTGACGCAACTGGGCGCCGACGATGGCGGAGAAATATTGGTACAGCTCGCTCAGCGCCGGGTTATGCGCAGCGTCCACCAAACGTTTGTGGAAGACCAGATCGGCGCTGATGTAGGCCTCGAGGTCACCGTGATACAGCTCGCCGCTGGCTTCAAGCGCTTCGCGCAAACCGTTGAGGTCTTCCTCGGTCCGACGCAATGCCGCGAGGCTGATCGCCTCCACTTCCAGAATCTGCCGCGTCTCCTGGGCCTGCTCCAGCGTGCAGTGGGACAACGCGCGCATCGTGCCCAGCGGGTCGGTCATCGAGCGCAGGTAACTGCCGTCGCCCTGGCGGATCTCGATCAAGCCGGAGAACGCCAAGACACGCATGGCTTCACGCACGGTATTGCGGCTGATGCCCAACTCGGCAGACAGCTCGGGCTCAGTGGGCAGGCGTTCGCCAATGGCCCACGCGCCCTGGCTGATGCGCAGGCGCAATTGCTCCAGGGCTTGGTCGACCAGGGAGCGTTTGATCAAGGGGGCGATAGCTGTCATGGATTTTACGCTTTCGTCCAATCATGGGATGAATTTTCCTACAGCCTATTCGGAGTTACCTACAAAGGCAACGCACTACGGTTCTTAGGCAGGAAAAGGAGCAGTATTTTCGATTGGTAAAATTACCCTCTAAGGGTAATTATTGGGCTCAGGTGTCTTATGGAAAAGTACACACCTCACTACGATTTGGCGTTGGTGAAGGCTGAAGTCATTAAGTTGGGCTTCAGGGCGTTCACGGCAACTGCCCGAGAGGGAGCTCGACAGCTCGAATTGAGCCTGGACCAAATGCATCATGTGGTCTGCGCCCTTGAGCACCGAATGTTGTGCAAATCGATGACGACCTATGCAGACCATCGGGTATGGCAGGACGTCTACCTGATCAAGATTTACGGCACGGAGATTTACATCAAGGTCACTTACCGCCCAGGCGGTGGTCCTCCCGTAATCTCTTTTAAGGAGAAAACCCTATGAGAACCCAGCAATGCATGAGCTGCGGAGCCCATGACGCAATGCAGCATTTCGAAGGTCGCACCTTCACGATCAACACGCGGGGAATGGTTCGAGATATCCCTGAAATTGCGGGCTGGGAATGCAAGGTCTGTCATGAAGTTGAATTCGATCACGACGACGACAGTGCAGAGCGTTATGGAGAAGCGTCCGACCTGCTGTTGATCGACGCGCGTAAAATAATCGCCGCCGAAATGAAGCGAATCCGCCGCAAACTGCACCTCACACAAAAAGACGCAGTGAGGCTCTTCACCGTCCGCGGGCACAATGCATTCTCTCGCTATGAACGGGCGGAGATTTTTCCGCCGGAACCGTTGCTCACATTGATGCGCCTGCTGGATAAACATCCGCACCTGCTGGCCGAGGTAGAAGCCCTTGCTGTCGGTGATGACCTGAACCGCCTGCTCATCGCAAAAGACGCGCAACAGCTCGCAGCGCAAGCCTCCTGAAAACAACAGGCAAAAATAAACCCGGCACTAAGCCGGGTTTATTTATTCACCTATCGATCAATGCAAAATCTGGCTCAAGAACAACTTGGTCCGGTCATTCTGCGGGTTGTCGAAGAAGTCATTCGGCGCCGCCTGTTCCACGATCTCGCCCTTGTCCATGAAGATCACGCGGTTGGCCACGGTGCGGGCGAAGCCCATTTCGTGGGTCACGCAGAGCATGGTCATGCCGTCTTCGGCCAGGCCGATCATGGTGTCCAGAACCTCTTTCACCATCTCCGGGTCGAGTGCCGACGTCGGCTCGTCGAACAGCATGATTTTCGGCTTCATGCACAGTGCGCGGGCAATCGCCACACGCTGTTGCTGGCCGCCGGACAGCTGCCCCGGAAACTTGTGGGCCTGCTCCGGAATGCGCACGCGCTCCAGGTAATGCATGGCAATTTCCTCGGCCTTGCGCTTGGGCATCTTGCGCACCCACATCGGCGCCAGCGTGCAGTTCTGCAGGATGGTCAGGTGCGGGAACAGGTTGAAGTGCTGGAATACCATGCCGACTTCACGGCGGATCGCTTCGATCTGCTTGAGGTCGTTGGTCAGCTCCACACCATCGACCACAATGCGGCCCTGCTGGTGCTCTTCCAGGCGGTTGAGGCAACGAATGGTGGTGGACTTGCCAGAACCCGACGGGCCGCACAGCACGATACGCTCGCCCTGTTTGACGTTGAGGTTGATGTCTTTCAACACGTGGAACTGGCCGTACCACTTGTTGACGCCCTGCATCTGGATAATGCCTTCAGGGCCCACAGGCTTTTTGATTGCTTCGCTCATAAAAGAACTCCTAACGCTTGTGGCCTGTGTCGAGCTTGCGTTCCAGATGCATGGAATAGCGCGACATACCAAAACAGAAAATCCAGAACACCAGGGCGGCGAACACGTAGCCTTCGGTGGCCATGCCCAGCCATTTCGGGTCGGCAGCCGCTTGCTTGACGCTGTTGAGCAGGTCGAACAAGCCGATGATGATCACCAGGCTCGTGTCCTTGAACAGCGCAATAAACGTGTTGACGATGCCCGGGATCACCAACTTGAGGGCTTGCGGCAGAATCACCAGGCCCATGCTGCGCCAGTAGCCCAGGCCCATCGCGGCGGCGGCTTCGTACTGCCCCTTGGGAATGGCCTGCAGACCGCCGCGCACCACTTCGGCCACGTAGGCCGACTGGAACAGGATCACGCCGATCAGCGCCCGCAGCAGCTTGTCGAAGTTCATGCCTTCGGGCAGGAACAACGGCAGCATCACCGAAGACATGAACAGCACCGTGATCAACGGCACGCCGCGCCAGAATTCGATGAAGGTCACGCAGACCACTCGAATCGCCGGCATGTTCGAACGTCGCCCCAGCGCCAGCACGATGCCCAGCGGCAAGGCGCCCGCGATACCGACAGTGGCGATCACCAGGGTCAGCATCAGGCCGCCCCATTGGCTGGTCGCCACGTTGGTCAGGCCGAACACACCACCGTGCAGCAGGCAGTAGGCAACGATCGGGTAAATCACCAGAAAGCTCAGGCCGTATATCGCCTTGCGCTGAAAGCGCGAGATGAACAACGGTGCCACGCCGACGATGGCCAGCCACACGGTCAGGTCCACGCGCCAGCGCAGGTCGCCCGGGTAGTAGCCGTACATGAACTGCCCGAAGCGCTGTTGGATAAACACCCAGCAGGCGCCCTCCTTGGTGCAGTCCGCGCGTGTAGTGCCGACCCAGTTGGCATCGAGGATGGCCCAATGCAGGATCGGCGGCACCACCAGGTACACCAGGTAGATCGCCAGCAAGGTCAGCAGGGTATTGAGCCAACTGGAGAACAGGTTGGCGCGCATCCATGCCATCGGCCCGAACACTTTGCCCGGCGGTGGCATATCAGGTTTGAAAGTATGCGTACTCATGCGTGTTTCCTCACCGCTCGATCAGCGCAATGCGCTTGTTGTACCAGTTCATCAGCAGGGAAATGCTGATGCTGATCGCCAGGTACACGCTCATGGTGATGGCAATGACTTCGATGGCCTGGCCGGTCTGGTTGAGCACCGTGCCGGCAAACAGCGAAACCATTTCCGGGTAACCGATACCGGCGGCCAGCGAAGAGTTCTTCGCCAGGTTCAGGTATTGGCTGGTCAGCGGCGGAATGATCACCCGCAGGGCCTGCGGAATGATGACCTTGCGCAGCGTCGGCCCGGGGCGCAGGCCCAGGGAGCGCGCGGCTTCGGTCTGGCCGTGGCTGACGGACTTGATGCCCGAACGCACGATTTCAGCGATAAACGCCGCCGTGTAAACGGTCAGCGCCAGGGTCAGCGCGAGCAGCTCCGGGATGAGCACCCAGCCGCCGACGAAGTTGAAGCCCTGCAGCTTGGGCATTTCCCAGTGCAAAGGCGCGCCGAAAACCAGCGTGCACAACGCCGGAATCACCACCAGCAGCGCGAGCCCCGCCCAAAACTTGTGGAACGGAACGCCGGTGGCTTCGAAGCGTTTGTTGGCCCAACGCGCCATCAGCACGATTGCCACCACAGCGACGACGATGCTCACCACAAACGGCCAGAAGCCGTCGGCCATCAACGCCGCCGGCATGTTCAGGCCACGGCTGCTGACAAAGAACGTATCGCCGAAGTTGTGGCTGTTGCGCGGCCCCGGCATGGTCAGGAACACCGCGAAGTACCAGAACAGGATTTGCAGCAGCGGCGGAATGTTGCGGAACACCTCCACATACACGGTTGCCAGCTTGTTGATCATCCAGTTCGGCGACAGGCGCGCCACGCCGATGATGAAACCGAGCAGGGTGGCCAGGACCACGCCGATCACGGTCACCAGCAAGGTGTTGAGCAGCCCGATCACGAAGACGCGGGCATAGCTGTCCGATTCGGTGTAGTCGATCAGGTGCTGCGCGATGCCGAAGCCGGCACTGCGCTCAAGAAAGTCGAAACCCGAGGTAATGCCCCGGTGTTGCAGGTTGGTCTGGGTATTGTTGAAGAGGTACCAGCCCAGCGAGACCACCGCCACAATCGTGATGATCTGGAAGAGCCACGCACGCACTTTGGGATCGCTGAAGCTGAGCTTCTGCTTTGGTGCGCCGATTTGATTTTGCATGAAGTGCCCCGGAAAGAATGGAACAGAACATCACCCGGTGGTTGGCCCACCGGGTGACAGAACCATCAGCGATCAGCGCACAGGCGGTGCGTATTGAATGCCGCCGTTGTTCCACAGCGCGTTCAGGCCACGGTCGATTTCCAGCGGCGTGCTCTTGCCCAGGTTGCGCTCGAACATTTCACCGTAGTTACCGACTTGCTTGACGATCTGCACGACCCAGTCTTTCTTCACTTTCAGATCTTTGCCGTATTCGCCGTCAGCACCGAGCAGACGGGCAACGTCCGGGTTCTTGGTGGACTTGGCTTCAGCTTCAACGTTTTTGGAGGTGATGCCGGCCTCTTCAGCGTTGAGCATGGCGTAGCCAACCCAGCGCACGATGGCCAGCCACTCGTCGTCGCCGTTACGCACGACCGGGCCCAGAGGTTCTTTGGAGATGGTTTCCGGCAGCACCACGTAGTCCTTCGGCGAAGCCAGCTTGCTGCGCTGGGCGAACAGCTGGGACTTGTCGGATGTCAGCACGTCGCAACGGCCCGATTCCAGCGACTTGGCGCTTTCGTCGGAGGTGTCGAAGGTGATCGGGGTGTACTTGAGGTTGTTGGCGCGGAAGTAGTCGGAAACGTTCAGCTCGGTAGTGGTACCGGCCTGGATGCAGATGGTTGCACCGTCCAGTTCCTTGGCACTTTTAACACCCAGCTTGTTGTTCACCAGGAAGCCGATGCCATCGTAGTAAGTGATGAAGCCCGGGAATTTCAGGCCCATGCCCGCATCGCGGGAGCTGGTCATGGTGGTGTTACGCGACAGAATGTCGACTTCGCCGGACTGAAGCGCGGTGAAACGCTCCTTGGCATTCAACTGGCTGAATTTGACCTTGGTAGCGTCGCCGAAAACGGCAGCGGCCACAGCGCGGCACACGTCAGCGTCGATCCCCAGGATCTTGCCGCTGGCATCCGGCACCGAGAAACCCGGCAGGCCGTCACTCACGCCACATTGCACAAAGCCTTTCTTCTGCACGGCGTCCAGGGTGGCGCCGGCTTGGGCGAAACCGCTGACACCCAGTACAGCCGCCGCACACACGATGGCCAGGGTGGATTTCAATACCTTCATTCAAACCTCCAGTTTTGCTCTTGTTGTGTCGGAGCTAGAACCCCAGCGCACCCTTATGAGGCGATATCGACCTGTGTTGGCTTTTTTTAGGTCAAGCGGCATGGGGTTTTCGCAATAATTCCAGTTGCTATCCCACAAGCGGCAGTCACTGATAGTGTTACCGTCCCGAGATAGTTCTGACATCGACCTACACATAGCAAGCCCCGTACCAGAGTGCTGGCGGAGTCGCTTCAGCACTCGGTCAATAGAAAAAGATTCAACCTTGCGACATTCTCTTAACAGATCAACCTGTCGCGCACCGTTCCGACGCACCCATTCGGAGCGCACGCACATATATGGAGCAGACATGACCGAACCCTTGATTCTTCAGCCCGCCAAGCCCGCAGACGCCTGCGTTATCTGGTTGCATGGCCTGGGTGCCGATCGCTACGACTTTTTGCCGGTAGCCGAAGCGCTGCAGGAAAGCCTGCTGAGTACGCGCTTTGTTTTGCCCCAGGCGCCGACCCGCCCGGTGACCATCAACGGCGGCTATGAGATGCCCAGTTGGTACGACATCAAGGCCATGAGCCCGGCGCGCTCCATCAGCCTGGAAGAGTTGGAAACCTCGGCCAAAACCGTCATGGATTTGATCGAAGACCAGAAGAGAACCGGAATAGACGCTTCGCGAATTTTCCTCGCCGGCTTTTCCCAAGGGGGCGCCGTGGTCTACCACACCGCTTTTGTGAACTGGGAAGGCCCGCTGGGTGGCGTGATCGCCCTCTCCACTTACGCGCCCACCTTCAGTGATGAACTGGAGTTGTCCGCCAGCCAGCAGCGCATTCCGACGCTGTGCCTGCACGGCCAGTACGACGAAGTGGTCCAGAACGCCATGGGCCGCAGCGCCTATGAGCATTTGAAGACCCGTGGTGTCACCGTGACATGGCAGGAGTACCCAATGGGCCACGAAGTGTTACCCGAGGAGATACGCGATATCGGTGCCTGGTTGACCGCTCGCCTGGGCTGAAAACCACACATTATGTAGCCACATGACAGACGCACTACGCCGCGCCCGATTCTTGCATTACACTGGCCGGCGTACATTCCTTAACCAATTAATGAGATCACCGTGCTCAAAGCACTTAAGAAGATGTTCGGCAAAAGCGAGGCTGAGCCGCTCGCGCCTGTTGCCACTGCTCCTGTCCCCACGCCCGGCAGCCGCAATGACGCTAAACAGTCCGACCGGACCGCACCTGTCGCTTCTGCGAAAAAGCCGCCGGTGACACCGCCAGAGCCGAAAACCGCCGGGGTTGCCGCCGCTCCTGTCGTGGCACCCGCGCCCAAAGCGGCTCGCCGCGAGCGCGCGCCAAAGCCGCCGGTGATCCCATGGAAGCTCGAAGACTTCGTCGTCGAGCCCCAGGAAGGCAAAACCCGCTTCCATGACTTCAAGCTCGCTCCGGAACTGATGCACGCCATCCAGGACCTGGGCTTCCCGTATTGCACGCCGATTCAGGCGCAGGTATTGGGCTTCACCCTCGCCGGCAAAGACGCCATCGGCCGCGCTCAGACCGGCACCGGCAAAACCGCCGCCTTCCTGATCTCGATCATCACCCAGTTGCTGCAAACGCCACCGCCCAAGGAACGCTACATGGGCGAGCCGCGCGCACTGATCATCGCGCCAACCCGCGAACTGGTGGTGCAGATCGCCAAGGACGCGGCCGACCTGACCAAGTACACCGGCCTCAACGTGATGACGTTCGTGGGCGGCATGGACTTCGACAAGCAACTCAAGCACCTCGAAGCCCGCCATTGCGACATTCTGGTCGCCACCCCGGGCCGCCTGCTGGACTTCAACCAGCGCGGCGACGTGCACCTGGACATGGTCGAAGTGATGGTGCTGGACGAAGCCGACCGCATGCTCGACATGGGCTTCATCCCGCAAGTGCGTCAGATCATTCGCCAGACCCCGCCGAAATCCGAGCGCCAGACCCTGCTGTTCTCCGCCACCTTCACCGATGACGTGATGAACCTGGCCAAGCAATGGACCACCGACCCGTCCATCGTCGAGATCGAAGCGGAAAACGTGGCCAGCGAAAACGTCGAGCAACACATCTACGCCGTGGCCGGTGCCGACAAATACAAGCTGCTCTACAACCTGGTCAACGACAACGGCTGGGAGCGCGTGATGGTGTTCGCCAACCGCAAGGACGAAGTGCGGCGCATCGAAGAACGCCTGGTGCGCGATGGCGTCAACGCTGCGCAGCTGTCAGGCGATGTGCCGCAGCACAAACGCATCAAGACCCTGGAAGGTTTCCGCGAGGGCAAGATTCGCGTGCTGGTGGCCACCGACGTGGCCGGGCGCGGCATTCACATCGACGGTATCAGCCACGTGATCAACTTCACCCTGCCGGAAGTACCGGACGATTACGTGCACCGCATCGGCCGTACCGGCCGTGCAGGCGCGGCCGGTGTGTCGATCAGCTTTGCCGGCGAAGATGACTCGTACCAGTTGCCGTCGATCGAAGCGCTGCTGGGCCGCAAGATCAGCTGCGAAACGCCGCCGACGCACCTGTTGCGGGCTGTGGAGCGCAAGCGCCCTTAACGGCTCTAATGCGATCAAAATGTGGGAGCGGGCTTGTGTGGGAGCTGGCTTGCCTGCGATGCAATCACCTCGGTGTGTCAGTCACACCACAGTGATGCTATCGCAGGCAAGCCAGCTCCCACATATGCCGCTCCCACAGTTGTTTCAGCGTATTCAATTTCCAGGAGGAACCATGAACCACGCCGACTACCTCATCATCGGCGGCGGCATTGCCGGGGCGTCCGCCGGCTTCTGGCTGTCGCAACACGCACGGGTCATTGTGCTGGAGCGCGAATCCATGCCGGGCTACCACTCCACCGGTCGCTCCGCCGCGCTTTACATCGCCGCCTACGGCACACCGCAGGTACGCGCCCTGACCCTGGGCAGCCGCGCCTTCTTCGACCACCCGCCTGCCGGTTTCACCGAGCATCCCTTGCTGACACCCCGCGGCGAAATCGTGGTGGACCTGATCGGCGACCCGGTAGAACTGCAACGCCAGTTCCTGAAAGCCAAGGCAGTGGTGCCGCAAACCCGCCTGCTGGACGCCGAAGACGCCATGAACATGATGCCGATCCTGCGCCCGGAGAAGGTCCACGGTGCCTTCTGCGACCCGACCGTGTGCGACATCGACACCGACGCGCTGTATCAGGGTTACCTGCGCGGTATTCGGCGCAATGGCGGCGAGGTCCACACCGACAGCGAAGTGCAGCAATTGAGCCGTGACGCCCAAGGCTTATGGCAGGTGCGCACCCCGCAACAACATTTCAGTACGCCCGTGGTGATCAACGCCGCCGGTGCATGGGCCGATACCATCGCCGAGCTGGCGGGTGTGCAGAAGATCGGCCTGCAACCCAAACGCCGCAGCGCCTTCACCTTCGCGCCGCCTGCGGGGGTGGATATTCAGGCCTGGCCCGAGTTGGCGGCGCTGGATGGTTCTTTTTACATGAAGCCGGATGCGGGCATGTTTCTCGGCTCGCCGGCCAACGCCGATCCGGTAGAGCCCCACGACGTGCAGCCCGAAGAGCTGGACATCGCCATGGGCATCTACCACATCGAAGAAGCCACCACCTTGACCATCCGCCGCCCGACGCGAACCTGGGCGGGGCTGCGCAGTTTTGTCAGTGATGGGGACCTGGTGTGCGGGTTCGACCCGCAAGTGGAAGGGTTTTTCTGGGTGGCGGCCCAGGGCGGCTACGGTATCCAGACCTCGCCCGCCATGGGCCAGGCCAGCGCGGCGCTGGTGCGCGGCGAGCCGTTACCGGAGGCGCTGATCGCTGTGGGACTGACCGAGGCAATGCTGTCGCCCGCAAGGCTGAATCAGCCTGCTCTCTAAACCGCAGCAGATCAAAGGTGGGAGCTGGCTTGTGTGGGAGCTGGCTTGCCTGCGATGCAAGCACCTCGGTGTGTCTGTTGCACCGCAGTGATGCTATCGCAGGCAAGCCAGCTCCCACAAAGCCCACATTGGCCGCCCCGCCAGCCTCAGTGATTACTTCCAGCGATCCGCCGCGGCATGATCGCTGCTGCGCCCTTCCACCCAGCGCGGGCCTTCGGGGGTGTTTTCCTTTTTCCAGAACGGCGCGCGGGTTTTCAGGTAGTCCATCACAAAGGCACAGGCATCAAACGCCGCCTGGCGATGGGCACTGGCGGCGCCGACAAACACGATCGGCTCGCCCGGCTCCAGCGCGCCGATGCGGTGCAGCACCTCCAGCTTGAGCAGCGGCCAGCGCTGCCCGGCTTCGACAGCAATTTTGGCCAGGGCCTTTTCGGTCATGCCGGGGTAGTGCTCCAGGAACATCCCCGACACGTCGCGGCCGTCATTGAAGTCGCGCACATAGCCGACAAAACTCACCACCGCGCCCACGCCCACATTGGCCGCGTGCATGGCATTGAGCTCAACGCCCGGATCAAACGCCTGGGCCTGCACCCGAATGGCCATCGTCAGCCTCCGGTCACGGGCGGGAAGAACGCCACTTCGTCGCCCGCCTGCACCGGCTCATCGAGGCTGCACAATTCCTCATTGCGCGCGCACATCAGGCTGGTTTCGTTGAGCACCGCAAACTCAGGGTCGCCGGCCAGCGCCTGGCGCACCGCCTCGACGGTGGCGAACTCGCCTTCCATCTCCAGCGAATCAAAACCCACCGCTTCGGCGTAGCGCGCGAAAAACAATACGTTGATGCTCATGCCTGGTCCGCCTTGAAGTGCCCGCTCTTGCCGCCGAGTTTTTCCAGCAGTCGAATGTGTTCGATGGTCATGCCGCGGTCCACGGCCTTGCACATGTCATAGATCGTCAGGGCCGCCACGCTGGCGGCGGTCAGCGCTTCCATTTCCACGCCGGTCTGGCCGCTGAGTTTGCAGCGCGCGAGGATATGCACCGCGTCCACGCCCTCGGCGCGCAGTTCGACTTTGACGCCGGTGAGCATCAGCGGGTGGCACAAGGGGATCAAATCACTGGTTTTTTTGGCGGCCTGGATTCCGGCAATGCGGGCCACGGCAAACACGTCGCCCTTGGGGTGGGCGCCATCGACAATCATTTTCAGGGTCTCGGGCAGCATGCGCACCCGCGCTTCGGCCACGGCCTCACGGAACGTCACGGCTTTGTCGGTGACGTCGACCATGTGGGCACGGCCTTGGGAATCGAGATGAGTCAGCACAGGGATACTCCTGATCAGGAGCGGCAATTGTAAACCCGTGAGTCAAATTTGCGCAGGGCTGTTTATCCCATGAGCCCGTCGAGAGAAAACACTGTCAATGTGGTGAGGGAGCTTGCTCTCGCTGGACTGCGCAGCAGTCCCCGCCTCAAGAGCCGGGGCCGTTTCGCGACCCGGCGGGAGCAAGCTCCCTCGCCACAAGTAATCAACAACAGTTCTCAGAAGCGGAAAGTAAATCCGGCATTGATCCCGTTGTTGTTGCCCCGGTTCGACAGCACGCCGCTGTAGCTCAAGGACACCAGGGTGTCCCGAGTCAAGGCCATTTCCGCACTGGCCTTGATCACCGCGCCATCCCGGGCCACGGGCACGCTGTTGACGGCAAAGGCATTGTCACTGCCGGCAAACTTCAGCGAGGCTTCACGGTCGGTGTCGCCAAACTGATGCTCCCAGCCCAATTCACCACGCAGGGTCACCGCTGACGTCGCGCTGATCGGCACCTGGGTGTGCGCGCGCAGGCCCAGGGTCGAGAGCGTGGCGTCCTGGCTTTGCTTGCTGGCATGCAGGGCGGCGGCACCGCCTTTTTCCTTGAACGAATCGCTCTGATGGTTCAAGTACGTCAGGTTGGCGAAGGGTTCGAACAGGTTCCACTGGGTGTAGCCGATTTCGGCAAATACCTGGTCGGTGCGGGCGTTGTAGTCGGCCTTGTCGTAATCCGATTGGTTGGCATAAGCCACGCGCCGCGAGCTGTCGATACGGTGCCAGGTGGTGGCGCCGCCCAACCGCAGGGCAATCGCGTCGAAGCGTTTACCGCCATACACCGACAGGTGATAGTTGTCGCTGTCCGCCGAAGCCGATTCGCCATTGAGGTGGCTCTGGGTGTAACCGGTGGCCGCGCCCACACGCCAGCCGTCGCCCACTTCCGTATCCAGCCCCAGCAACACGCCGCTGGTGGACGAGGAATAGCCGCTGGCATTGCTGTCACCGCTGACGTTATTGCGACCGCCGAGCAACTGCACCCAGCCACCGTTATCGCGGGTGTCGATCTGCGCACTGGAATCCAGCGACTGGGCCTGCTGCAAGCGGCTGTTGACCGCCTCACGGATGTAACGGCTGTCGGCCATTTGCGCCGCCGCCACGTCCGAGTGCAATTGCCCCGAAAGCTGCTTGAACGCCGCCTGCGCCTGCGCGGCCGAGTCTGAGGCCAGCAGGCTTTCATACACCGGACTGCCCGTGCCCAACGCTTCGATTGCCGTCGCCGCAGCCCGCTCGTTGCGGGTTTGCGCGATGCTGGCGAAGCTCGTTTGGTTGCGTTCCACCGCCAACGTCAACTGGTTCGGCTGATAGCTGAGCTGCGCACCGATGAACAGGTAGTTGGGCGAAATCGCCGCGAACTGCCCGTTGATGCCCTGGGCGGCGCTGAGGATGCTGAATTGCTGGCCGACCAGGCTGCGCGCTTCGCTGGCGGACAACAGGTTGGGGCTGTTTTCCAGGGACACGGTCACCACACCGCCGTTAAGCGTGGCGACGCCGCTGCTCTGGATCTGATCGCTGCGCCCGTTGGGGCCGACTTCGACCGCGTACACCGAGCCGGGGTTGAACGTCACGTTGCCGGTGTGCAACGTGCCGATCGAATGCCCCGGCGCCACACGGCCACCGTTGTTGACGGTGAGCACGCCCACCGAGCCGTTGCCGGCCAGCGTGCCGCCCAGCGTGGTCACCACGCCGTTACCGGAATCGCGCACGCCCACGGCACTGCCGTCCACCGTCACCGCGGAAGTTAGGCTGCCATCCACCGACAGCTTGCCGCCACGCACCCAGGTGCTGCCCGAATAGGTGTTCTGCCCTTCCAGCACCAGCTCGCCGTCGCCGGACTTGGCGAGGCTGCCGACGTAAGTGCTGCCGGTCAGCAAGTCCTGGCCGCGCGTCAAGGTCGCCTGCTCCCGGGCATGGCCGATTTCGTATTCGAACTGGTCATCCGCCGAGGCGCCGGCCGGCAGGCCGTTGAGCCAGCCTTTCTGCTGCTTGGTCGCCGCCCAGGTGGCCTGTTCCGCAGCGTCTTCCACGCGCCGGGCGCGAATGGCCTCATCGGAAATCGAGTTGGCCCAGATATCCCGGGTACCACCTGGCAGCGCCACCGCCATCGAACCGAGGAATTGCCCCGGCCCTTGCATGGCTTTTTGCAGGTTGGGCAGGCCCCAGCCACTGACCACACCCGGCACTTGCGGGGTACCCGGGGCGGCATCGTGTACGGGCTGCAAATTGTCGTACGTGCGGCCACCGGTCAGGCTGCCGACCGGCGTGTCCGGGCCGTCCGGCGCTTGCAGGCTGGACGTGGTCAGCAACACGTCCCGTGCCTGGCTGGCAGTCATGTAGGGGAAACGCTGAATCACCAGCGCCAGGGCCCCGGAGACGCTGGGCGCAGCCGCCGATGTGCCGTTGGCATTCGGAATGATTTCACCCTCCGGCCCGGTGGACGGAATGCCCGAAACGCCCATCACACACCACCATTTCGAGGTGCCGCAACGGTTGTAGACCTGTGCGCTGGTTTCGTCATAACCGGTGATCGAAAGGAATTTGCTTTCGATGTCCGGCTTGAAAAACGGCAGGTTGGCGTTGGTGTCCGGGTTCGCGCCGTGGCTGTCGTTGCCGGCGGAAATAATCTGGATGAAGCTGTTTTGCCGCGCGGCGTCGGCCATCGCGTCCATCCAGGTTTTCTGCCCGGCGTGGGCCTTTTCCCAGAACGGGCGATAGGCAGCGGTCATGTCGCGCAGGTTGTCGGCGGCGCTGTCGCCGACATTGCCGAAATGGTTTTCCACGTCATTGCGTGAGTTCTGCCCCCAACTCTGGTTGACGATCGACACATTCTTCGCCGCCAGCGCGTTGTAGCTGGCCATGAAGGCGTTGTAGTCCAGGTCATTGGAGCCCTGAAAGCGGTTGTCGTCGGTACCGCCGGTATTGGCCACGAAAATATTCGCGTCAAACGCAATGCCGTGCATGCCGGTGCCGTTGCGGCTGGCGCCCAGCACGCCGGACATTTCCGTACCGTGGCCGTCGTTGATGGCGGGGTCGTATTCGCCGGAAATGCTGAAATGCTCACCCTTCTGGAACTCGCCGTCCGGCGTGTCATGGATGTAGCGCGGGTGGGTGGCGTAGTACTCGCCGGTGGACGTCACTGCCTGTACACGGTTCTGGCCCTGGGCGTTCTTGCCCTGGAACTCGAAGTGTTCGGTGAGGATGCCCGAGTCGAGCACACCCACATTCACGCCCTTGCCTGTCATGCCCAAGGCATAGGCGTAATACGCGTTGGTGCGGTCCAGGCCGGAGTTGACCTGAGCCTCCGGGGTTTTCCAGGTTTGTGCGTTGGCACTCCAGTCGCGGGTGGCGGCGGCCCAGGATTGCCCCGCCTGCAACTGCGCGTTCAGGTTGCTGCTCACCCCCGGCTCCACATAGGTGTAGGGCTTGGCCGCCGGCAGGTTGGCGATGATCGCCTTGGAGAAATCCAGAATATTGGTGGTGTAGCGGCCACTGTTGCTGAACAGCCGGCTGCGGTAGTAATCCAGGCGCGAGGCATAGTCCAGCGGGCGTTTGGTGTCACCCAGCATGGCGCCGATGGTGAGGTTTTCCGGTTGCAGCTCGTAGTTTTGCTTGAGGGCCGAATCGAATTTGCCGGACTGCGCGGCGAAATCCCTGGCCGCCAGATCGACGATATCCGCGTAGGCAAACCGCAGGTTTTTGTACACGTCGGTATTGGGGCCAAAGGAGGCAACCGCTTTCCTGAACGCCGATTCCAGCACCTGCGGGGTGTAGGGGTTAGGGTCATCTGCCCGGGCCATGGAGCCCTGGCCCAGCCATAACGCCAGGCCGAGTGCGATGGGGGTGAGCGGTATCGGTTTGGAGCGAGAAGCGCGTTTGCGTTTTTCAGACAAAGTGAAGCCATTACCTGCTACGTCCATTCTTCCTTTCCCTTTGGATAAGTGCTTCGTCAATGAGCGATGTATCGGGCTTTTTGTAATAGGCAGGGTCACAGCGAAAACCCAAAAGGGTTTTCAACCTGTCGTCGAATCAAAGAGGTGGTGTTTCGACGGGGTTACGCAGTGTTCTTATTATGTTCGGCGATAAAAAAATGTAACAAAATAAATACAAAGCCCACAAGCACCCACGGCGCGTTATCGAAGGCAAATGTCGCCCACAACAAAAACCCCGGATTTCGTGAAAAATCCGGGGTGGTTCGTGGCATTTAGCCACTAACTACGACATGACGTGTTTACAGATGGGACTCGGCGTATTCAGCCAGAATCGAACGAGGTACCCCTTGCAGCGCGATGTGCACGCCGTTCGGGAAGTCTTTGAAACGTTCCGTCAGGTAAGTCAGCCCGGAGCTGGTCGCGGACAGGTAAGGGGTGTCGATCTGTGCCAGGTTGCCCAGGCACACCACTTTGGAACCGGCGCCGGCACGGGTGATGATGGTTTTCATCTGGTGCGGCGTGAGGTTCTGGCATTCATCGATCAAAATCAGGCTTTGCTGGAAACTGCGACCCCGAATGTAGTTGAGGGATTTGAACTGCAACGGCACTTTGCTGAGGATGTAATCGACGCTGCCATGGGTGTTTTCGTCATCCATGTGCAAGGCTTCGAGGTTGTCGGTAATCGCCCCCAGCCACGGCTCCATTTTTTCCGCTTCGGTGCCGGGCAGGAAACCGATTTCCTGGTCCAGGCCCTGCACGCTGCGGGTGGCGATAATACGGCGATAGCGTTTGGTCACCATGGTCTGCTCGATGGCAGCCGCCAGGGCGAGGATGGTTTTCCCCGAGCCGGCAGCGCCGGTCAGGTTGACCAGGTGAATGTCCGGGTCGAGCAGCGCATACAGCGCCAGGCTCTGGTAGATGTCACGCGGTTTCAGGCCCCAGGCTTCCTGGTGCAACAGGGGTTCCTGATGCAAATCGAGGATCAGCAGCTTGTCGACCTGGATCTCTTTGATCCAGCCCACAAACCCCTGTTCGTCGATGATGAATTCATTGATGTGCACGGCCGGCAGGTTGTCGATCAGCTGTACCTGGTGCCAGGTGCGGCCATGGTCCTGACGGGTTTCGACCTTGCTCACAAGGTCCCAGAACGAGCCGGTCACCGTGTGGTAACCACGGGACAGCATCGACACATCGTCGACAAGCTGGTCGGTACTGTAGTCCTCGGCAGCGATCCCACATGCTCGTGCCTTGAGGCGCATATTGATGTCTTTGGTCACCAGCACCAGGCGCAGGTCCTTGTCGCGCGCATGCAGGTCGATCAATTGGTTGATGATTTTGTTGTCGTTCAGATTTTCCGGCAGCAGGCTGTTGGGCTCGTTGCCCTTGCTCATCAGAATCGACAGCAAGCCTTTGGGCCCGCTTTTGCCACGCTGGATCGGTACGCCGACTTCAACGTCCTCGGGTGAGGCTTCACCCAGGGTTTTGTCGATCAGGCGGATGGCCTGGCGGCATTCGGCGGCCACGCTGTGGTGCCCGCTTTTGAGTTTGTCGAGCTCCTCAAGCACGATCATCGGGATGGCGACGTGGTGTTCTTCGAAGTTAAGCAGTGCGTTTGGATCGTGGATCAATACGTTGGTATCAAGCACATAAAGGATTGGCTGGTCGGAAGAAGGGTTACGTCCATGATCATCCATACTCGGTCACCTTTGTGGGAGCCAGTCGACGCAATACCTGGGCGGTGCTGCGCCTCGATTCGACCACCGAATGCACCTGAGGGACGTCAAGTGCATGCCCACATGAGGAGTCTGGGAAGACGCCACCTGTGCTGCAGGTTTCGGCGGTCTGACTTCGTAATACCGCAAAAGCCATGACAGGAAAAAGCACTTTGACGCTTTTTTGAAGTTTATTTTTCAGGATGACGAATAGCACTAGCCGAGTGCCAGCCACCCCGTTAAAGTCGGAAGTCCGCCTGCATCGAATTGTCGCAAAAAATCACCCCGAAAACGCCTCATCCCCAACGGGGCCGGGCACTTCGCCTTTTTAACGAAAAGCTTCCCGGCAGTCCTGCCAACCCAGCCCGCTTTGCGCCGTCGCCTGCATCAGCAGAGGCAATGCCACCCGCGCCTTGTCCTGGGTGTCGTGGAACACAATCACCCCTTTGCGCCACAGCAACATCAGCGTCAGCACGCGCTGCGCCGACTCATCCGGCTTGAGCATGCCCGGATCGTCCTGGGAATCGATGTCCCACAACGCCACCTGCAAACCCTGGGACTGAAAGAAGCCCTGACTGTCTGCCCGGCGCTGGCCATAGGGCGGGCGAAACAGCGGCACGTAGTTTTCCGGCATCAGGTTCTGCGCCAGCGCCGCGCTGCGGGTGATTGAGCTTTGCCAGTCCACCCAATGGCTGTGGGAGCGGTACTGCCAACCCTGAATGCCCACGCACTGGCCCTGGTACAACGCCTGCACGTCGGCAGCGGAACTGCGCTCCACGCGGTTTTGCAGGCTGCTGCCGAGGGCGAAGAAGGTGGCATTCATCTTTTGTTTGCGCAGGTAGTCGGTGAGCCAATCGGTATTGCCGCTGACAGGCGCCGGGCCGCCGTCGAAGGTCAGCAGGAACATCCGGTCATTGAGCTCATCACCATTGCGCTCGTGATCGCCGAAGCGGGCGATTTCGCTGCTGATCTGCGGAAACAGCGCGGCCTTGCGCAGCAGTTCATCGAGGTAGCGCTCGTGAAAGTGATGGCTGGGGGCGGCCCAGCCTATATAGAAGGAGTTGTCGCTGACCTCGAATTTACCGGCCTGCTCGCGCAGGTCATCCATGCTCTCCACCAGGTAGCAGAACGACGCGTCTTCCTCGCAGCTTTGCTCGGCGTGGGTATAGTTTTCCAGCAGGCGTTGCCAGAGTTGGCGGCGCAGGTCGTCGATGGCGGCCAGGTTGATGATTTTCAGGCCAAGGCGTTGTTTGAGTGCGGTTTCGTCCTGGGCTTCGCTGGCGATCAAGCTGTGAGCGAACATCAGGATTTCGGCGCGTGAGGCGACGTCGAACAACGCGGGGCTGCTGAGTTTTTCGGGCCAGGTACCACGGTCGAGGCTGGCCACGTCTACCGGCGCGGCTTGGGCACTCAGGCATAGCAGGAATGCCGACAATAAAAGCGCTATTCGCACGCGAAATCTTCCTCTCCAGAGTCGACGGCCACTATAGCCGATCACATTGACCAGCATGGAAATAGGCTGCGTTCGACTTGAGTGTCCTTCTTTTGGAAAAACACAGAAACGTCCGACATCCATTGCAGTCGCGCGGGTAAGAGACCTCTGGATTCCCTCCGAGCTATTGAAGGGCTTGCAATACGATTCTATCTTCCCGTAGAAGAATTAAAAAACAACGGAACAGTCCACTTCGAAAAATTAATACTAGACATGTGCAATACTTTACGCCCACTGCATGGAACAGCCGGATTAGGCATTCAAAACAGTTACGAAATACAAAATTATCAGCATATTGAATACGAGCTACTAGAAAACTTTAGAGGCATTGATTTAACCCTCTTAATTGCAAACGAGACTTGGCGCACTGGCTACAGCAACCTTAACTGGTACACCTATCTTGCCCACCATTGGGTAAGCAAATTAGGAACCACCGAGGACTTGCTCGAACAACTCAACGACGTACGCATAGGCATCTTGCCTTACGAATGGGGCACAATTTTTCGTGCGGGGGCCTGGCCTGCTCTGGGCAAAGCCGATGTTGACCCGCGCCCTGAGTTATATGTGATGGTCAATGAAGTACTAAAGCCGTTGCGGGTGAGCAATATTGGCTCGCTGCATTACGGCTCGGTAGCCGGCGAAGTGCGCCTCAACGAGCGAACCAGTAACCAATGGCTGCGTCGCTTCGACCGACCCAAAGGCTGCCCAAAACATGAGCCTTCGCCTCTGTACCGCCGCATATCAGCAGCAGAGCAACAACGATTAAACGCTAGCAAGCAGATGTTTGATGAATTTCTAAACAAAGCCCCCGACGGCAACCCAAAGGTTTAATGGCTTACACAACTCAAGTGAACTTACAAAGTGAAGGTCGCAGCCCTTGGCGATCAGGAGATCATTAAATGAAAGAATACCTACCCAGCAAAAACGCGCCGGCAGCGAGCGAAAGTGCCCCACTTTTCGACTACTCGCAGCAGGGTACCAACAGCGAAACAAACGACCTCGCTGAGGACACGGCCAAGCCCAAACCCGAACCGCTGCTCGCAGACCCTGAATTCGACATGCGCGGCCTGGCGTGGAACCCACTGTGCGATGCCGCCACGCCCCTGATCGGCCTGGTGATCCGCCTGCGTCGCCTGGACCACCATGATGATGTGACCGCGCTATACAAAAGCGTCAGCAACCAGATCACCACGATCATGGAAGAAGTCAGCCAGCTCGACTACGACGCCGGCATGCTCAAGGCCTACTCCTACAGCCTGTGCCTGCTGATCGACGAAGTGGTCATGCGCACCACCTGGGGCAGGCTCTCCACTTGGAGTGAACGCTCATTGCTCAGCCAGTTCCATGGGGAAACCCGAGGCGGTGAGCGGTTCTTCACCATCATGAACAACATGATCCCCGAAGCGGCCCGGTACCAGCACGTGCTGGAGTTCATGTACCAGTGCCTGATCTCCGGCCTCAAAGGCAAATACGGCGCCCATAGCAAGGGCGATGACGAAATACAGAAGATCATCGACCAACTGCACAGCCTGCTGCGCCCACTGCGTGGCGAGACGCCCAAACGCCTGACCGACCCGTTGACCAACGTTGCTCCGCGCAATTACCGCATCAAACGGACGTTGCCGCTGTGGACTCCGTGGGCGCTCGCCGCCGTCGTACTCGTCACGGCTTACACGATCTACACCTTGCGCCTGAACGCTATCACCCAAGAGGTGCTTGCCTCGCTGGACAACATTCTCAAGCTCTAACCCCTACGTAAAAACTATCAGGAGGCCATATGCCTGCCGTCGTTTTGGCCGGTCACGAGCATGCTTGTCCAGCGTGCTGGCCGAGCAAAAGCTGATGGACATCCGCAGCGAGATCTGTTTCGCCCCCCCCCCGCGACAAGTCCAATTCACTCAAGGCCATACGCTCTCTTGCCAGTGCCAACTGGCCTGTGAACTGCCTGGCCAACCGCGGCTGCTGGCGCTGACTTACAGCAAGGGCGACGAGCTTGCACACGCTGATTTCGATCACTGGCAACACATCAAACAGTCCCTTCGGTTCGCCTGAGCCGTTCTTCTCGAACTGACCTGATCGCAAGGAAGATGATTCGTGGCAGACACCGTACACGCCGCCCGTGTGGGCGACCCCATACTGCATACCTCCGTATGGGCTGAAATCCTTGCCACCGTCGCAGAAGCTGCCGTGTATGCCGCTGTCACTGCTGCAGTCATCGCGGCAGCGCCTTTCGTCATTGGCGCCGCTGCCGTCGCAGCCGCAGGCGCGGTGGTGATCAGCATAGGCGCCGGGTTGCTGGTCACCGCGACAAGTTTGATTCCTGCCGGTGACAAATCCATCGGTGAACACTTCAGCGATGCGTGCAGTGACTTTTTCAACGCAATCATTCCCCCGACCCCTCAGGGGAACATCGCAAGCGGTTCGGTTGATACCCGAATCAATAGCCAACTGGCAGCCCGTGCCGCCGGCACACAAACCGATGAGCCGGACGAGCCTTCCCCCAAGCCCAGCGTGATGGACACTATTTTCGGTGTGCTCGTCGGACTAAATCCCGCAGTTGCCATTTACCAAACCATCGACGGGATCATCAACCCGCCCATGGTGGCCGAACCTGCCAGTGGAACCCGGCCCGCCGAACTGGACCAGGTGGCGTGCATGCGGCACCTGCCCATGCCCACGCAGTACCTGGCCGAAGGTTCCTCGGAAGTCTTCATCAATGGCCAGCCCGCCGCCCGTAGTGGTGATCGCACCACCTGCGAGGCCACCGTCGGCTCAGAGACCGACGTGTCACCCGACGTTCGCATCGGCGGTGAGCCTTTGGTGGTGCGGCCCATTCAAGGTGGAAAAAGCAAGATCGGCATGGCGGCGGGCATCATTGCCGGCATCCTCATCGCGAGGAAGTTCGGCCCGAAGAGCTGCACCGTGGGCAACCCGGTGGCGGTGTCCACCGGCAGCAAGCTCCAGGACGGCCCGGAAGATCTGGACTTCACCCTCCCCGGCCTCCTGCCCATCGTGTGGGCACGTCGGTACAACAGCAATGACCGGCGCGACAACGGGCTATTCGGCGTCGGCTGGAGCGTGTTCTACGAAGTTGAAATCCTGCGCGTGCCGCACCCGGACGGCGGCGACCTGTGGGTCTATGTCAACGCCGAGGGTGAGCGCCTGGAGCTTGGGCAACTTCAGCCCGGCAATCGTTTTGTCAGCCCCCTCGATGGCTTGGCGTTCTTCGAGATGGGCAATGGCCTGACGGTAGTCGAGGACATCCATGACGGCCTGTATCAGGTCTTTGAAACCGACCCGCACAACCCGCAACGTTCACGCCTGGTACGCCTGGGCGACCGCAACCGCAATACCGTCAGCCTGCACCATGACGACCTGGGCCGATTGCTGCACCTGCTCGACCCGAACAGCCGCATCACCGTGCGCCTGCGCTACAACGACCGACACCCACGCCGGGTGGAGCGGGTTGAGCGCCTGTACTTCAGTGACGAAGGCCCCGGCCACCTGCAGCGCAGCGAGCTTTTGGTGCACTACCGCTATGACAACCATGGCGACCTGAACGCAGTGCTCGATGCCAACGACCAGGTGCTGCGACGCTTTACCTATACGCCCGAACGCTACATGAGCAGTCATACACTGCCCACTGGCGCCACGCGTCACTATGCCTGGGCATCTTTCAAAGTCCCCGAGCAACGCCCGCGACCCGTTCGCGCCGACGGTACGCCCTACACCCTTCCACCTTTGCTGGAACCGCAACCCGACCATGAATGGCGGGTCACCCGCCACTGGGGCAGCGATGGCGAGGACTATCGTTTTCACTACGACCTGGCCAAGGGCGAAACCCTTGTCGTTGACAGCCTTGGCCGCGAAGACCGCTATTACTGGGGCACGTTGTACGAGGTCTACCACCACATCGACCCGCTGGGCCAGTGTTGGCACAGCGACCTGCTCGCCGGGCAACTGCTCAAAACCACCGACCCGCAAGGTGGCGAATGGCACTACGTCTACGATGACCTCGGCCGCCTGATCGAGACCCGCGACCCGCTCGGGCGCAACGAACATATCGTCTACACCGAACACTGGGCACTGCCGCTGAGCATCACTGATCGCGGCGGGCACACCCGCACCTTCAGCTACGACGAACGCGGCAACCTGCTCAGCGAAAAGGACCCGCTTGGGCACATCACCCGCTACCGCCATGACCCTCAAGGCCAGGTGGTGGAGATCGTCGATGCCCACGACAAACCCAAGACCCTGGCATGGAACCGCTATGGGCAACTGCTGCTGTATCGCGATTGCTCCAACTCGGAAAGCCACTACCGCTACGACGAGCGCGGCTACCTGTGCGCCAGCACCAATGCCCGTGGCGAGACCACTCAGTACCGCTACGATCTGCGCGGCCAACTGATCGAAAGCGAGCGCCCAGACGGACGCATCGACCGCTACCAGCGCAACCTCGCCAGCCAGCTCACCGAGTACACCGACCCGGCCAACCTGCGCACCCAGTACCACTACGACCCCAGCGGGCGGATCCAGCAGCGCATCGATGCGCTGGGGCAAAAGGTGCGTTTCAGTTATGACGCCTACGGGCGTTTGCAGGAATTGCGCAACGGGAACGACGAGGCTTACCGCTTCAAGTGGGATGCCCTGGATCGCCTGACCGCCCAGGCGGATTTGGACGGCAGCTACCGCGTTTACCACTACAACGCGGTGGACGACATCACGGGTACTGACGCCCACCCCACGCCAGCGCCGGAACCGCGCACCACCTATGAGGACGGCCCGCCGCCTCTGGAGTCAGACGTCCCCATTCGACATCGCTTCACCCGCGATGCAGTGGGCCGATTGCTGCGTAAAACGACCGATGACGGCGTTACTGACTATGCCTACGATGCTGCCGATAACCTGCTCGCGATCACTTTTAAAGCTCACAACGGCGAACAGCAGCAACTGAAGTTTCGCTATGACGCCCTCGGTCGACTGCTCACCGAAACCAGCCACGCCGGCGAGCTGGGTTATCACTACGACGCCTTGGGCAATCTTGAAACCCTGACCCTGCCCGACAAACGTCAACTCAACCACCTGTACTACGGCAGCGGCCACCTGCACCAGCTCAACCTCAACGGCCGGGTGATCTGCGATTTCGAACGCGACCAACTGCACGATGAAGTCCTGCGTACCCAGGGCAGCCTGCTCACCCGAACCCGCTACGACCGCAGCGGACGCCTCAGCCAAAAATCCCTGCACTACCGCAACGCCGCGCGTGAAGAACTGCCCCTGCTGGATAAACGTTACGAGTACGACGCCAGCGACAACCTGATCATTGAGCGCCTGACCCAGACCCAACGCCGGGGCGGTAGCGATCCCCGCCAATCGCTGCCGGACGACGGCCTGCTCGGACGCTTCCTCGGCCAGAGCCACGGCAAAAGTGTCGTGGGCAACGAACACTATATTTACGACGCCACCGAACGCATGCGCGACCATCGTCACAGCAACCCACACAACCCGGAGCTACACCGCGAAACCTACAACTACGACGCTGCGGCTAACCTGCTGCCCACTGGCCGCATGGGCGACTACGTCAAACACAACCGCATGCATGTGTTAGATAACAAACGCAATCGCTGCTCTGCCGGCCGATGACTCGAGAAACTATGGTCATTTAGCCCGCATCCACAGGCATCTATCGCCATCATAGGTGGAGTCAAACCGCCCCAGCCCCTAGAATCCCTCCCACGATTACAGGAGCCAACTTCATGCTGATGGTGATTTCCCCCGCCAAAACCCTCGATTTCGAGTCCAAACCGGCCACCCCGCGCTTCACCCAGCCGCAATACCTCGACCACTCCCAGGAGCTGATCGAGCAACTGCGCGAGCTGACCCCGGCGCAAATCAGCGAGTTGATGCACGTCTCCGACAAGATCGGCGGCCTCAACGCCGCACGCTTTGGCAGCTGGACCCCGGCGTTCACTCAGGCCAACGCCAAGCAGGCGCTGCTGGCCTTCAAGGGTGACGTGTACACCGGCCTCAACGCCGACACCTTCACGGATGCCGACTTCAGTTACGCCCAGGACCACCTGCGCATGCTCTCGGGCCTCTATGGCCTGCTGCGCCCGCTGGACCTGATGATGCCGTACCGCCTGGAAATGGGTACCAAACTGCCCAACGCCCGTGGCAAGGACCTGTACGCATTCTGGGGTACGCGCATCAGCGAATGGCTCAACGAAGCGCTGGCCGAACAAGGCGATGACGTGCTGCTCAACCTGGCGTCCAACGAGTACTTCTCGGCGGTCAAGCGCACGGCCCTGAACGCGCGCATTATCAACACCGAGTTCAAGGACCTGAAAAACGGCCAGTACAAGATCATCAGCTTCTACGCCAAAAAGGCCCGGGGCATGATGAGCCGCTTTGTGATTGAAGAACGCATCAACGACCCGGTCAGGCTCAAGGAGTTTGACGTGCAGGGGTATCGCTTCAATGCGGAGCAGTCCAAGCCCGACAACCTGGTGTTTCTGCGCGATCACGCACCGGAATAAGGCCCTCAACAGCACAGATATTCAAATGTGGGAGCTGGCTTGCCTGCGATAGCGTCGGTGAATTCAACACCGCCATCCCAGGCAAGCCAGCTCCCACATTTTTTTCACCGTATTTCGCCCTTCAATATGTCATTATTTTGACGTCAAAAAACATACAGTCGCATTCCTAACGAATCTTTCACTCGACATTCGTCATTTTTTTTCGTAGTGGCACCACTTTTTTTTAACAGTAGTGGCACAAAACTATCCCCGCACGCCAACTACCTGCAACTACTGGCCCAAGTAGCAAGTGCTATCAATATACTACCAGTGCCATCTTTTCTAATATTTCAAGAAATTTCGGGAAACAGGATGAGCGGCCCGGAACTTCATCAAAACACGCGGCTCATACCACCGGTAACGAAATTCTCTGATTCTGTAAGAGATGACTTACATGGAGACCCAAGGAAGTAATCAAGTTGTCATATCAACTTATTAACAAGGGTCACTTCATCAACTGATTGAGTTGAGGGCGGCGATAAGGACTGGTTGCTATCCCCTATAGGCCAAGGCAGCGCTTACCTGAATGTGTCGGTGATGACACCCAAGGCATTGATATTTAAAGGCTATCAGCCTGTATCAAACCCTTGCGGCACCGGCGTCGGGCCCTTCCAGCAGGAAGCCCGGCTGCATTTGAGGGCAAGCCCCAATAACAAGGCCATGTTGCGCACAACTTGAGTGCAATAGTTAGTCACTCGCTAATTAACATGCCTGCACGCGGTAAGTCGGCGTCTATTCGCCTAACTTGCGCGGCATTCAGTGACGCTTGCAAACATGAACTCCGGCCATCTAATTGGCGTGATTAATAAAGAGGTAAATGCGATGCGCATCAGCATATTTGGTTTGGGTTACGTTGGCGCGGTGTGTGCCGGTTGCCTGTCTGCACGGGGCCACGAAGTGGTCGGCGTAGACATCTCCAAGGATAAGATCGACCTGATCAACGCCGGCAAATCGCCCATTGTTGAACCGGGTCTGGGCGAACTGTTGAGCCAGGGTATTCAAACCGGTCGACTGCGCGGCACCACCAACTTCGCCGAAGCCATTCGCGACACCGACCTGTCGATGATTTGCGTCGGCACGCCAAGCAAGAAAAACGGCGACCTGGAACTCGATTACATCGAAGCCGTGTGCCGCGAAATCGGTTTTGTCCTGCGCGACAAAGCCACCCGCCACACCGTGGTCGTGCGCAGCACCGTATTGCCGGGCACCGTGGCCAACGTGGTGATCCCGATCCTGGAAGACTGCTCGGGCAAAAAAGCCGGCGTCGACTTCGGCGTCGCGGTCAACCCGGAATTCCTGCGTGAATCCACCGCCATCGCCGACTACGACTTGCCACCGATGACCGTTATCGGCGAGTTCGACAAAGCCTCCGGCGATGTCCTGCAGTCGCTGTACGAAGAGCTCGACGCACCGATCATCCGCAAGGACATCGCCGTTGCCGAAATGATCAAGTACACCTGCAACGTGTGGCACGCCACCAAAGTCACCTTCGCCAACGAGATCGGCAACATTGCCAAGGCCGTCGGCGTCGACGGTCGCGAAGTGATGGAAGTGGTCTGCCAGGACAAGACCCTCAACCTGTCCCAGTACTACATGCGCCCAGGCTTCGCGTTCGGCGGCTCGTGCCTGCCCAAAGACGTGCGCGCCCTGACCTACCGCGCAGGCTCACTGGACGTGCAAGCGCCGCTGCTCAACTCGCTGATGCGCAGTAACGAATCCCAGGTGCAAAACGCCTTCGATATCGTCTCCAGCCACGACAAACGCAAAGTCGCGCTGCTGGGCCTGAGCTTCAAGGCCGGTACCGACGACCTGCGCGAAAGCCCGCTGGTGGAACTCGCGGAAATGCTCATCGGCAAGGGCTTCGACCTGAGCATCTACGACAGCAACGTCGAGTACGCCCGCGTCCATGGCGCGAACAAGGACTACATCGAAGGCAAGATCCCGCATGTGTCGTCCCTGCTCAACTCGGACTTCGATGACGTGATCAACAACTCCGACGTGATCATCCTCGGTAACCGCGACGAGAAATTCCGTGCCCTGGCGCACAACGCTCCACACGGCAAGCAAGTGATCGACCTGGTGGGCTTCATGGCCAACGCCACCAGCGCCGGTAGCCGTACCGAAGGCATTTGCTGGTAACAGCAACGGCGAGTTCCGGGCTGCAAGCGTACTTCCCCAGCGCTTGCAGCCGGGAGCCTTCTTCACCTTCGGATGACACTTATGTCCAAGTTAAAACACGTACTCCTTCAATCCGCCGGCTGGCTGTTCTTTTTGAGCCTGCTGATGGGACTCGCCCTGCTGCTGCCGGCGAGCACGTTCGACTCGCAGTCGAAGAATTTTATTTTCCTGATTGGCGCCGTGGGTATCTGGCGCTACTCGATGGGCGCTACGCATTTCTTTCGCGGCATGCTGTTCCTGTACGTGGTCTACCCGCACCTGCGCCGCAAGGTACGCAAGCTGGGCAAGGCCGCCGACCCATCCCATGTGTTCCTGATGGTCACCAGTTTTCGTATCGACGCGCTGACCACCGCGCAGGTGTACAGCTCGGTGATTCGCGAAGCCATCGAATGCGGCTTCCCCACCACCGTGGTGTGCTCGCTGGTGGAAATGTCCGACGAGTTGCTGGTGAAAAGCCTGTGGGAACGCATGAACCCGCCGGAACACGTGAAGCTCGACTTCGTGCGCATCGCCGGTACCGGCAAGCGCGACGGCCTGGCCTTCGGTTTCCGCGCCATCTCCCGCCACCTGCCGGATAACCGCGCCGTGGTGGCCGTGATCGACGGTGACACCGTGCTCGCCGAAGGTGTGGTCCGCAAAACCGTGCCGTGGTTCCAGCTGTTCGGCAACGTCGGCGGCCTGACCACCAACGAATTCTGCGAAGTGCGCGGCGGTTACATCATGAGCGAATGGCACAAGCTGCGCTTCGCCCAGCGTCACATCAACATGTGCTCCATGGCCCTGTCCAAGCGCGTGCTGACCATGACCGGCCGCATGTCGGTGTTTCGTGCCAGCGTGGTCACCGACCCCGGCTTTATCGCCGACGTGGAAAGCGACTCGCTGCAACACTGGCGCCTGGGCCGCTTCAAGTTTCTCACCGGTGACGACAAGTCCAGCTGGTTCAGCCTGATGCGCCTGGGCTACGACACCTTCTACGTGCCGGACGCCGCGATCAACACCGTGGAACACCCGCCGGAAAAGAGCTTCATCAAGGCCAGCCGCAAGCTGATGTTCCGCTGGTACGGCAACAACCTGCGCCAGAGCTCCCGCGCCCTGGGCCTGGGTGTACGCCGCCTCGGCCTGTTCACCAGCATCGTGCTGTTCGACCAGCGCGTGTCGATGTGGACCTCCCTGCTCGGTTTGACCGTGGCGATCATCGCCACCTTCAAATACGGCGGCGCGTTCATCCTCGCCTACCTGCTGTGGATCGGTATCACCCGCCTGATTCTCACCCTGTTGCTGTCGTGCTCCGGCCACAGCATCGGCCCGGCCTACCCGGTGATTCTCTATTACAACCAGATCATGGGCGCGCTGGTGAAGATCTACGTGTTCTTCCGCCTTGATCAACAGTCCTGGACCCGCCAGGACACCAAACTGACCCGCGATTTGGCCAGCTTTCAACGTTGGTTCAACACCTGGTCGTCTCGGACCATGACCTTCTCCGCCGGCAGCATTTTCGTCGCCGTGTTGCTGATGATGGTCTGACCCTGCCAAGCCTGAATTAACTAGGAAACCGAACATTATGAACAGCCCAGCAAACGTCAACGTTGTCCACGAATCCGAAGCCCAGCGCCAACATGCCCGCGTGAAAATCCCGGCCAAACTGCGCTTTTTCAACACTGACCGCACGCCGACCGAAGCACGGGTGATCGACCTGTCCGCCGGCGGCCTGGCCTTCACCTCCACCCAGCCGTTGACCGTCGGCGAAGTGCACAAGGGCCGCCTGCAATTCGTGATCGATAACCTGGGCCTGGCCATGGACGTGGAGCTGCAGATCCGCTCCTACGACCGCCAGAGCGGCCGCACCGGTTGCCAGTTCCAGAACCTGGAACCGCAGGACATTTCCACCCTGCGCCACCTGATCACCTCGCACCTGTCCGGTGACATCGTGACCATGGGGGACGTGCTCGCCACCCTGCAGCGTGACAACTTCACCAAGGCGCGCAAGGTCAAGGACAGCGGCAGCGGCATGACCGCGTTCGGCCGCCTGCGTGCAGTGACGTTCAGCGCGGGCATTTTCATCGTCGGCCTGGCCGCGTTCGGTTTTGTGTTCAAGTCGGTGTACGGCATGTACTTCGTCAGCCACGCCCAGGCGGGGCTGGTCAGCGTGCCGGGCATGAACGTGACCATGCCGCGCGACGGCACCGTGCAAAGCCTGCTCAAAGGTGACGCAGTGGCCGCCAAAGGCGCGCCGCTCGCCACGTTCAGTACCAGCATGCTCGACGTACTCAAGGGCCATCTGGACGAAGACCAACTGCAACCAGCCAAGGTGGAAGAGCTGTTCGGCAAGCAAATGACCGGCACCCTGACGTCGCCTTGCGATTGCGTGGTCGCCCAGCAACTGGTTGCCGACGGCCAATACGCCAGCAAGGGCGACGTGATTTTCCAACTGGTGCCACGCGGCAGCCAGGCCAATGTGGAAGCGCGCTTCACCTATCGCCAGTTCGCCGACGTTCGCCCGGGCACGCCGGTGAACTTCCAGGTGGCCGATGAAGAACAAGTGCGCACCGGCACCATCGTCAGCAGCACCAGCCTGAACAGCGCCGATTTGTCCTCCGACATCCGCGTGCAGATCAAGCCTGACGCACCGCTGGACAGCACCTACGCCGGCCGCCCGGTAGAAGTGACCAGCGACCGTGGCCCTTCGCTGAACTGGCTGATCGACAAAGCCATGGCTCACGGTCTGTAAGCAGAGGACATGCCTGTGATGACTCTTCCAAACACACCATTCCCCCCTGTGGGAGCCGGGCTTGCCCGCGATGGCATCGACTCGGTACACCCGATACACCGAGGTGCCCGCATCGCAGGCAAGCTAGCTCCCACACAATGCAGATCGCATGCAGCCGCCGTGTATTGTGCTCTGGCACTGGCCGTCAGCCTCGCCGGTTGCGCCGGCCTGCCCGACCAGCGCCTAGCCAATGAAGCCCTGAAGCGCGGCGACACCGTCACCGCCCAGCAGAATTACCAACAACTGGCAGACCTGGGTTACAGCGAAGCCCAGGTGGGTCTGGCCGATATCCAGGTGACCACCCGCGATCCCGAGCAGATCCGCCAGGCCGAAGCCACCTATCGAGCGGCTGCCGACACGTCGCCCCGCGCCCAGGCTCGCCTCGGTCGCCTGCTGGTGGCCAAACCCGGCGCCACCGAAGCCGAACAGCACGAGGCCGAAGGCCTGCTGAAAAAAGCCTTTGCCAATGGTGAAGGCAACACCCTGATCCCGCTGGCCATGCTGTACCTGCAATACCCCCACAGTTTTCCGAACGTGAATGCCCAGCAGCAGATCAGCAAATGGCAGGCGGCGGGTTATCCGGAGGCCGGGCTGGCCCAGGTGCTGCTGTATCGCACCCAAGGCACCTACGACCAGCACCTGGATGATGTGGAGCGCATCTGCAAGGTCGCGCTGAACACCACCGACATCTGCTACGTCGAACTGGCCACGGTCTACCAGAAAAAAGCCGAGCCGGAAAAACAGGCCGAGTTGCTCAAGCAGATGGAAGCCGGCTACAGCCGCGGCACCGTGACCGCGCAGCGCGTGGACAGCGTCGCTCGCGTACTCGGCGACGCCACCCTGGGCCAGCCGGACGAAAAAACCGCTCAGGCCTTGCTGGAAAAAATCGCCCCTGGCTACCCGGCGTCCTGGGTCAGCCTCGCCCAATTGCTTTACGACTTCCCGGAACTCGGCGACGTCGACCAGATGATGAAGTACCTGGACAACGGCCGCGCCGCCGACCAGCCGCGCGCCGAGCTGTTGCTGGGCAAGCTCTACTACGAAGGCAAGTGGGTGCCGGCCGATGCCAAGGCCGCCGAAGCGCACTTCGAAAAAGCCGTGGGCAAGGAAGTGGCCGCCGATTACTACCTCGGCCAGATCTACCGTCGTGGCTACCTGGGCAAGGTCTATCCGCAAAAAGCCCTCGACCACCTGCTCACCGCTGCGCGCAACGGCCAGAACAGCGCCGACTTCGCCATCGCCCAGTTGTTTTCCCAAGGCAAGGGCACCAAGCCCGACCCATTGAATGCCTATGTCTTCAGCCAACTGGCCAAGGCCCAGGACACGCCAGAGGCCAACGACTTGGCCACGCAGCTCGAAACCCCGCTGACGCCTGAACAACGCACCGAAGGCCAACGCCTGGTGCAACAGGAACTGGCCGCACGCGGCACCCTGGCGCAAAGCACGCTGCAACTGCACGCCCTGCAAGAAGAAGACGGCGAGGAATCCCTATGAAGCTCAACCCCTTCGTCAAGGCCGGTATCGGCCTGACCTTCGCCCTGCTGTGGTCGTGCCCGACTCTGGCCGCGCTGACCGAAGCCAAGAACTTCGGCCTGGAAGTCAAAGCCACCGCGCAATCTGAAGATGACCGCGACCTCGGCACGCAGAAAGGCGGCGACGTCAACGGCATCGGCCTTGACCTGCGCCCCTGGATCTATGGCGAAAGCGGCGCATGGAGCGCCTACGCCATGGGCCAGGCCGTGACCTCCAGCGACATCATCGAGACCGATACCCTGCAACAATCGGCCGACGACACCACGGAGCAATCGAGCAACGACGACCGCAAGGCCAAGAAAAACTACCTGGCCCTGCGCGAGTTCTGGGTCGGCTACAGCGGCTTCACGCCCTACCCCGGCGAGATCCTCAAGTTCGGCCGCCAGCGCCTGCGCAATGACGACGGCCAATGGCGCGACACCAACATCGAAGCGCTGAACTGGACCTTCGACACCACACTGCTCAAGGCCAATGTCGGCGCCGCTGAACGCTTCAGCGAATACCGCACCGACCTCAAGGAGTTGTCCCCCGTGGACAAGGACCGTCAGCACTTCTACGCCGACGCCGCCTACCAGTGGACACCGGGCCAGTGGATCGGCCTGCGCGGTCACCACACCCACGACGACGGCAAGCTCGATTACGCCGAACCGGGCGTGGCCAGCGACCCTTTGGACAAGCGTGAAAACGGCGACCTGACCTGGCTCGGCATCGAAGCCAACAGCGATGCCTACAACTGGCGCAATACCAACACGGTCAACTACTGGGCGAGCATCACCGGCATGAAAGGCGACCGCGACAAGGTCAATGCCCTGAACGCCGACGGCACCCGCCCCACCGAAGCCAAGCGCAGCGATGACGTGAGCGGCTGGGCCACCGACCTCGGCGTGCGCCTGCGCCTCGACCCGCAGTGGCAAGTCGGCGCCGCCTATTCCCGTGCCAGCGCCAACTACGAGCAGAACGGCCTGCAAAGCAACCGTTCGAACTGGACCGGCACCCAGTCCCGCGTGCACCGTTTCGGCGAGGCGTTTCGTGGCGAGATGAACAACATGCAGTCCATGAGCCTGTTCGGTTCCTGGACCCTGCGCGAGGACTACGACGCCAGCCTGGTCTACCACAAATTCTGGCGCGTGGACGGCAACAAGCCGGTAGGCAGCAACGGCATCGATGCCGTGCAGAACAACACCGATGACGTGACCGGCGCGATCCTGTCCAGCACCTCCCTGCCCCTTGAAGACGGCAAGAAAGACCTGGGCCAGGAGATGGACCTGGTGGTCACCAAGTACTTCAAGAAAGGCCTGCTGCCGGCGGCGCTCAGCCAATCGATCGACGAGCCGTCGGCGCTGGTGCGCTTGCGTGCCGGCGTGTTCAAGCCGGGTGATGCCTATGGCAGCCAGGTCGACTCGTACATGCATCGCGCGTTCGTCGACGTGATCTGGAAATTCTGATGGGAGCCTGCGCAATGAATGCTCAAAGCCTACTCGTCGCGGCAATGCTGGTGGCCAGCGCCCCAGCGTTCGCCGACACGACGGCCAAGGCGCCGACCATCGCCAAGGAACTGCAACAGGCCAAGACCTACACCATTTCCAGCCCGCCCACCGCGCCGCTGGAAATGCCCAAGCCGGCCCTGCCGGACCTGTCGGGCTACACCGCGTCGGCCATGGAAAAGAAGATCGTGCGCGGCAAGCCGGGCAAGATCAGCATCCGCCGCATGATGCAAGAAGACGCGCTGAAGGATTTCATCGGTGGCGACAACAAGATGGCCGAATGGGTGGTGCGCCAACACGGCATTCCCCAGGCGATCTTCGTTGACGACGGCTACATGAACCTCAAGGACCTGCTCGGCAAAGTGCCCAAGCAGTACCTCAGTGAGACTTCGCCGGGGGTGTTCCTGGCCAAGCTGCCGATCGTGGTCGGGCGCAAGGGCATCCTGGAAATCGACAAGAAAACCCAGGAGCTGCGCCTGTCCCAGCAAGCCGGTTCGTTTCTGATCAACGACGGGCAGCTGTTCGTACGTGACACCAAAATCACCGGCTGGAATGAAAAAACCAACGGTCCGGCGCTGTTCCAGTCGCCCAAGGAATTCCGCCCGTTCCTGCTGGCCTGGGGCGGCACCGAGACTTACGTCGCCAACAGCAAGATGGCCAGTTTCGGCTACGCCAACAGTAAGTCGTACGGCGTGAGTATTTCCCAATACACGCCGAACATGGCCAAGGTGCTCAAGCGCCCTGAACCGACCGGCTGGATTATCGATTCCGAGTTCTCGGACATGTGGTACGGCTTCTACTGCTATGAAACCACCGGTTTTGTGCTCAAGGGCAATACCTACAAAGACAACATCGTCTACGGCATCGACCCCCACGACCGTTCCCACGGTCTGATCATCGCGGACAACACCGTCTACGGCACGAAGAAGAAGCACGGCATCATCATTTCCCGTGAGGTGAACGACAGCTTTATCTTCAACAACCGCAGCTACGACAACAAACTGTCGGGCCTGGTGATCGACCGTAACAGCGTGAACAACCTGATCGCCGACAACGAGATCTACCGCAACCACACCGACGGCATCACCCTCTATGAGAGTGCCGACAACCTGCTGTGGGGCAACAAGGTAATCAGCAACCGTCGCCACGGCATCCGCATCCGTAACAGCGTGAACATTCGCCTGTACGAAAACACCGCCATGGCCAACGGCCTGACCGGCGTGTACGGCCACATCAAGGATTTGACCGACACCGACCGCGACATCGCCCTCGACCCGTTCGACGCCAAGGTCTCGCTGATTGTGGTGGGTGGTGAACTGGCGGGTAACGGCAGCGGGCCGCTGTCGATCGACTCGCCGTTGAGCATCGAGCTGTACCGCGTGTCGATGCTGGCGCCGACCAAATCCAGCGGCATCAGCTTCTCCGGCGTGCTGGGCGACCGTCAGGAAGAAATTCTCGACCTGCTGGTGCGCCAGCAGAAAGCCGTGCTGATCGACCCTGTCGAACGCCAGACCGAAATGCAGGACTGAGGATGACCCTTATGCACCCACACATGATCAAACTGCTGAGCCTTTCGGGTCTGACCCTCGGCCTGCTCGCGGCCAGCCAGGGCGTGCGCGCGGACGAAGTCAAGGCAACGACTTTCACCGCCGAACCCTGCTGCAGCCTGTGCCCGGCCGCGCATGACGCGAAGAACTACACCACGCGCTACCAGCAGAACTTCACCACCCTGGTGCAAGCCCAGGGCGACTGGCTGTTCCGCACCCAGGAAGACCTGCGCACCGAATTCGACACCAGCCCCGCCGGCTACAAACGCATGCAACAGCTGCACGATGCGTTCAAGGCCAAGGGCGTGGAATTGGTGGTGGTCTACCAGCCGACCCGTGGCCTGGTGAACCGCAACAAGCTCAACCCGGAAGAGAAAGCCAAATTCGATTTCGACAAGGCACTGGGCAACTACAAGACCATGCTCGGCCGTTTCGCCAAGATGGGTTATGTAGTGCCGGACCTGTCGCCGCTCACCAATGAGCAACTGCCGGATGAACTGCCGGCCCACGACTTCTACTTCCGTGGCGACCAACACTGGACGCCGTACGGCGCCCAGCGCACGGCGAAAATCGTCGGCGCAAAAGTGCGCGCCATGCCCGAGTTCGCCGACATTCCCAAGCGCGAATTCGAGACCAAACGCTCTGGGCGCATGGGCAAGACCGGCACCCTGCACAACATGGCCGGGCAACTGTGCGGCACCAGCTACGCGATCCAGTACATGGACCAGTTCACCACCGAGCCCAAGGGCGAAGCGGGCGACGGCGACCTGTTCGGCGATTCGGGCAACCCGCAGATCACCCTGGTGGGCACCAGCCACAGCGGCAAGAACTACAACTTCGCGGGTTTCCTGGAACAGGAAATCGGCGCTGACATCCTCAACGTCGCTTTCCCCGGCGGTGGCCTGGAAGGCTCGATGATCCAGTACCTGGGCAGCGATGAATTCCAGAAGAGCCCGCCGAAGATCCTGATCTGGGAATTCTCGCCGCTGTATCGCCTCGACCAGGAAACCATCTACCGCCAGATGATGGCGCTGCTCGACAACGGCTGCGAAGGCAAGACCGCGCAGATGAGCGCGAGCACCACCCTCAAACCCGGCAAGAACGAATTGCTGGTCAACAGTTCGAACAAAGACCTGCGTAACGCCAGTCACCAGGTTGATATCCGCTTCGCCGACCCGTCGGTGAAAACCTTGCAAGCCACCCTCTGGTACATGAACGGGCGCCACGAGGACCTCAAAATCGAAAAACCCGAAACATCCGATACAGACGGGCGTTTCGCCTTCGAACTGCGCACTGATGAAGACTGGGCCTCGCAGAACTTGCTGGCCGTGGAAGTGCAAGGCCCCGAAGCGGGCCAGGCCGCGCAGAAGGTTGAAGCGAAAATTTGCACACGCAACGTATTCCCAAGCGGTGGTCAGCAGACCGCCCAACTTGGGCAATGAGGTTACCTATGCAGAAGTTATTGATGCCATCGTTGCTGGGCCTGGCGATCTTCGCCGGCGCAGCCAACGCCGCCGCCCCACTGCGTCCGCCCCAGGGCTATTTCGCCCCGATCGAGGCGTTCAAGACCGGCGATTTCAAGAATGACTGCGACGCCATGCCGGCGCCGTACACCGGCTCGCTGCAATTTCGCAGCAAGTACGAAGGCTCGGACAAGGCCCGCGCCACCCTGAACGTGCAATCCGAAAAAGCCTTTCGCGACAGCACCGCCGACATCACCAAGCTGGAAAAAGACACCAGCAAGCGCGTGATGCAGTTCATGCGCGACGGGCGCCCGCAGCAGCTGGAATGCACGCTCAACTGGCTCACGAGCTGGGCCAAGGCCGATGCGTTGATGTCCAAAGACTTCAACCACACCGGCAAGTCCATGCGCAAATGGGCGCTGGGCAGCATGGCCTCGGCCTATGTGCGCCTGAAGTTTTCCGACTCACACCCGCTGGCCAACCACCAGCAGGAATCGCAGCTGATCGAGGCGTGGTTCAACAAGCTTGCCGATCAAGTCGTCAGCGACTGGGACAACCTGCCGCTGGAAAAAACCAACAACCACTCCTACTGGGCTGCGTGGTCGGTGATGGCCACGTCCGTCGCCACCAACCGTCGCGACCTGTTTGATTGGGCGGTGAAGGAATACAAGGTCGGCGCCAACCAGGTGGATGACCAGGGTTTCCTGCCCAACGAATTGAAGCGTCAGCAACGGGCTTTGTCGTACCACAACTATGCCCTGCCGCCGCTGTCGATGATCGCCAGTTTTGCCCTGGTCAACGGTGTTGATCTGCGCCAGGAAAACAACGGCGCGCTCAAACGCCTGGGCGACAAGGTGCTGGCCGGGGTGAAAGACCCGGACATCTTCGAGAAGAAGAACGGCAAGGAACAGGACATGAAGGACCTCAAGCAAGACATGAAATTTGCCTGGCTTGAGCCCTTCTGCACCCTCTACACCTGCGCGCCGGATGTGATCGAGCGCAAGCACGGGATGCAGCCGTTCAAAACGTTCCGCCTGGGCGGCGACCTGACCAAGGTCTACGACCCGGCGCATGAAAAGGGCAACAAAGGCAGTTAGTGGCTGATCGTTCCCACGCTCCGCGTGGGAATGCAGCCTGGGACGCTCCGCGTCCCAAAGCGTGACGCAGAGCGTCACAAGAGGCATTCCCACGCAGAGCGTGGGAACGATCACTGCCTCCCCCGAAATCGTGGGGGGGTTTGGGGGGGCTCTGGCCCTTGACTGTGGTTAAACATGGAGAGATCGGGATGGTTTTCTCGTCCAATGTGTTCCTGTTTCTGTTCTTGCCGATCTTTCTCGGCTTGTACTATTTGAGCGGGCAACGCTATCGCAACCTGCTGCTGCTGATTGCCAGCTATGTGTTCTACGCCTGGTGGCGAGTGGACTTCCTGGCGCTGTTCGCCGCCGTCACGCTGTGGAATTACTGGATCGGCCTCAAGGTCGGTGCCGCCGGTGTGCGCACCAAGCCGGCCCAGCGCTGGCTGCTGCTCGGCGTGGCGGTCGACCTGTGCATTCTCGGCTACTTCAAATACGCCAACTTCGGCGTCGACAGCATCAACGTGATGATGAAGTCGGCGGGCCTGGAGCCGTTCATCCTCACCCACGTGCTGTTGCCGATCGGGATCTCGTTCTACATTTTCGAGTCCATCAGCTACATCATCGACGTGTACCGCGGCGATACCCCGGCCACGCGCAACCTGATCGACTTTGCGGCGTTCGTGGCGATTTTCCCGCACTTGATTGCCGGCCCCGTGTTGCGCTTTCGCGACCTGGCCGACCAGTTCAACAACCGCACCCACACCCTCGACAAGTTCTCCGAGGGCTGCACGCGGTTCATGCAGGGCTTCATCAAGAAAGTCTTCATCGCCGACACCCTCGCGGTGGTGGCCGACCATTGCTTCGCCCTGCAACACCCCACCACCGGCGATGCCTGGCTCGGCGCGCTGGCCTACACCGCGCAGCTGTACTTCGACTTCTCCGGCTACAGCGACATGGCCATCGGTTTGGGCTTGATGATGGGTTTCCGCTTCATGGAAAACTTCAAGCAGCCGTACATCAGCCAGTCGATCACTGAGTTCTGGCGCCGCTGGCACATCAGCCTGTCGACCTGGCTGCGTGACTACCTGTACATCACCCTGGGCGGCAACCGCAAAGGCACGTTGATCACCTACCGCAACCTGTTCCTGACCATGCTGCTCGGCGGTCTGTGGCACGGAGCGAACATCACCTACATCGTGTGGGGTGCCTGGCACGGCATGTGGCTGGCGATTGAAAAAGCCATCGGCCTCAACACCACGCCGCGCAGCTTCAACGTGGTGCGCTGGGCCTTCACCTTCCTGCTGGTGGTGATGGGCTGGGTGATCTTCCGCGCGGAAAACCTTCACGTCGCGGGCCGCATGTACGGCGCGATGTTCAGCTTTGGCGAGTGGTCGCTGTCGGAACTCAACCGCGCCAGCCTCACCGGCCTGCAAGTGGCAACCCTGGTGGTGGCGTACGCAACCCTGGCGTTCTTCGGTCTGCGCGACTTCTACACCAACCGCCCGGCCGACAAAACCAAGCCGGCCGACCCGAGCCTGATCAAGGCCGTACCGGGCGACAACCCCGGCAGCATCCACCAGCCCGGTTTCACCGTGGGCCGGGACGCCGCCGTGCAACCGGCCTACTGGACCGCTGACCTGCCTCGCTACGCCATGCGCGGGGCGGTGCTGCTGCTGTTCGTGGCGTCGATTCTCAAACTGTCGGCGCAGAGTTTCTCGCCGTTCCTTTACTTCCAATTCTGAGGGAGCCGACCATGACCCGTTCATTACGCGTCCTCTATATCGCGCTGTTCCTGCTGGTGCTGCTGGCCCTGGGCGCCTGGTCGCTGCGCAGCTTCTTCGGCTTCAGCACCAATGCCGACGCCACCGTGCTCAACGGTCGCTGGACCAAAGCCGTCGAGACCCATTACGACGACGAGTTCCCGATCAAGCGCCTGGGCACCAACCTGTGGGCGGCGCTGGACTACAAGCTATTCAATGAAGGCCGCCCTGGCGTGGTGCTGGGCCGCGATCACTGGCTGTACAGCGACGAGGAATTCAACCCCACCGTCAATGAAGACCAGAACCTGCAAGGCAACTACGCGCTGGTCGAAGGCGTGCGCCAGAAGCTCAAGGCCCAGGGCATTCAACTGGTCATGGCGATTGTGCCGGCCAAGGTGCGCCTGTACCCGGAGCATCTGGATGAGGTGAAACCGGCGAGCATCCACGCCAACCTCTACCAGGACTTCCACGCCCGCGTCGCGGCCGACAAGATCATCGCCCCCGACCTGCTCGGCCCGCTGCAACAGGCCAAGCTCGGCGGCAAGCAAGTGTTCCTGCGCACCGACACCCACTGGACGCCGGACGGCGCGGAAATCGCCGCCAAGCAGTTGGCCAACGTGATTGCAGCCAAAACACCCCTCAGTGGCGAACCACAGCGCTTTGTCACCGAAGCCGAGAACACCGCGCCGCATAAAGGCGACCTGCGCCTGTTCCTGCCGCTGGACCCGCTGTTTGAAAACCTGATGCCGCCTAAAGAGCCGCTGGAAAAACGCGTGACGCACCTGGCTGAAAACAAAGGCGACGACGCGTTATTTGCAGACAGCGAAACGCCGGTGGCACTGGTCGGCACCAGCTACAGCGCCAACCCCAACTGGAACTTCGCCGGCGCGCTCAAGCAAGCCTTGCACAGCGACGTCATCAACTACTCCGAAGACGGCCACGGCCCGATTCTGCCGATGCTCAGCTACCTGAAAAGCGACGACTTCAAGAACAGCCCGCCCCAGGTGCTGATCTGGGAGTTCCCTGAACGATATCTGCCCGTCAACAACGAAATCGGTGACGCCGACCCGCAGTGGGTTGCGCAGCTTAAACAAGCCGGTTCGCGCCAACAGAACATGGCACTCAACACCACCAAATCCGAGACGCCCGACCGGGCGCAAAACTGAAAGAGAGGTAACTCACATGACTTTCACTACTACTCCTCGTCGTCTCGCCAAGACTCTGGCTATCGCCGCCGGCATGAGCTTCGTATCGATGTCCGCCTTCGCCGGGGGCGATGCCGCCCTCTACGGCCCGACCGCGCCAAAAGGCTCGAGCTTCGTGCGGGTCTATAACGCGTCAAACCAGGAAGTCAGCGCCACCGTCGGCGCCACCAACCTGAGCGACGTTGCGCCCCTGGCCAGCAGCGACTTCAGCTTCATGCCCGGCGGTGACTACAGCGCCAAAGTCGGCAGCCAGACCGTGCCGGTCAAACTCGCCGCCGACCACTACTACACCCTCGTCAACAGCGGCAGCGGCCAGCCTCAGCTGATCGAAGAGCCGCCGTTCAAGAACAAGCAGAAATCCCTGGTGCGCGTGCAGAACCTCAGCGACAAGGCACTGACCCTGAAGACCGCTGACGGCAAGACCGATGTGGTCAAGTCGGTGGCCGCCAAGGGCCGTGGCGAACGTGAAATCAACCCGGTGAAGGTAAGCCTGGCGTTGTATGACGGTGACAAGAAAGTCGGCGATGTGAAGCCGGTGGCGTTGGAACGTGGTGAAGCGGCGGTGCTTTATGTGACGGGCTCCGGTTCGAGCATCTCGCCAGTCTGGGTGAAACGCCCGGTGTCGACCCGCTGATTATTTCCCTGAGTTGACACGCCCCTTGTGGGAGCTGGCTTGCCTGCGATGGCAGTCTTGAAGGCGCCATCGCAGGCAAGCCAGCTCCCACACTGTCCGCGTTTCGACTCAGGACCGAGACAAAAACAAGAGTGAAACGACAAACCTTCGTAGCTCTGACCCAACTCGATTCAAGGAGAAACAGCATGATCCCAGTCATCCTTTCCGGTGGTAGCGGCTCACGTCTTTGGCCGCTTTCCCGTAAACAGTTCCCCAAACAATTCCTGGCCCTGACCGGCGAGCACACCCTGTTCCAGCAAACCCTGGAACGCCTGGTGTTCGAAGGCATGGACACCCCGATCGTGGTCTGCAACAAGGACCACCGATTTATCGTCAACGAGCAACTGAGCGCCCGCAAGCTCGATTGCCAGCGCATCCTGATGGAGCCGTTCGGCCGCAACACCGCGCCCGCCGTGGCCCTCACCGCGATGATGCTGGTCAATGAAGGCCGCGACGAGCTGATGCTGGTGCTGCCCGCCGACCACGTAATCGATGACCAGAAAGCCCTGCAACGCGCCCTGGCCCTGGCCACCGTGGCGGCCGAGCGTGGCGAGATGGTGCTGTTCGGCGTACCGGCGACCCGCCCGGAAACCGGCTACGGCTACATCAAGTCCACCAACGATTCGCTGCTGCCCGAAGGCGTCAGCCGCGTCGAGCAGTTTGTGGAAAAACCCAATGAAAAACGCGCCGTCGAGTTCGTCAAAAGCGGCGGTTACTTCTGGAACAGCGGCATGTTCCTGTTCCGCGCCAGCCGCTTCCTCGAAGAGCTGAAAAAACACGATCCGGACATCTACGACACCTGCCTGCTGACCCTCGAGCGCAGCGAGCAGACCGCCGACACGGTAACCTTCGACGAAGCCACCTTCGCCTGCTGCCCCGACAACTCCATCGACTACGCCGTGATGGAAAAAACCCAGCGCGCCTGCGTGGTGCCGTTGAGTGCCGGCTGGAGCGACGTGGGTTGCTGGGCGTCGCTGTGGGCGGTCAACGATAAAGACGCCAACGGCAACGTGAGCAAGGGCGACGTGGTTATTCAGGACAGCAAGAACTGCATGATCCACGGCAATGGCAAGCTGGTGTCGGTGATCGGCCTGGAAAACATCGTGGTCGTGGAAACCAAGGACGCGATGATGATTGCCCACAAGGACAAGGTCCAGGGCGTCAAGCAGATGGTCAACACCCTCAACGAACAGGGCCGCAGCGAGACCCAGAACCACTGCGAGGTCTACCGTCCGTGGGGCTCCTACGACTCGGTGGACATGGGCGGGCGCTTCCAGGTCAAGCACATCTCGGTCAAGCCGGGCGCGTGCCTGTCGCTGCAAATGCACCACCACCGCGCCGAACACTGGATCGTGGTCAGCGGCACCGCGGAAGTCACCTGTGACGAAAACGTGTTCCTGCTCTGCGAGAACCAGTCCACCTACATCCCGATTGCCTCGGTGCACCGCCTGCGCAACCCGGGCAAGATCCCGCTGGAGATCATCGAAGTGCAATCGGGCAGCTATTTGGGCGAAGACGATATCGAGCGGTTCGAAGATATCTACGGCCGCTCGACGCCGGTTGAGCGCGGTGTGTCGGTGAAAACTATCGCGCAGTAAAACAGTCGTACAAGAAGCCCTCGCCCAGCCCATTGCGTCCCCTATCCGCAGTGGGTTGGGTGGGGGCTGATCGTTCCCACGCTCTGCGTGGGAATGCCGCTTGTGACGCTCCGCGTCCCGCCCTACTCGCACGACGCAAGCCCTGCGCAACGGTGACGCGGAGCGTCACGGGATGCATTCCCACGCAGAGCGTGGGAACGATCGAACCGCTATCATTGACCCTTCTTCCTATCCTGCCTATCCTCGCGCCTGTCACGACTCATTCGTGATGAGGTTTGACGGCCTCGAAACATAGGATCCCATTTTTTCAGGAGATCCATCATGTCCAAACAAACCACCCGCCTCACCCCATTCGGCCCCAGCGACCGCAGTAAAGCACCGCTTTTTTCCGTACAACCCGGCATCCCCATCGAACATGCGCTGGAACATGCCAGTTATGTGTTGGGCACCGCGCGCGTGCTCACCCTGGTGGCTCAAGACTTGTGTACTGAACACCAGAGCTACCTGAATTGGGCCAGCCTGCAATTGGCTGAAACCGGTTTGGCCTTGGTTGAGGCCTCCATTGATGGCTTGCAGGCAGATTCTTCCGCTCAGTAAGTAAGTCATCGCAGGCAAGCCAGCTCCCACAGTAGACTGCATTCCGATGGGTACTGTGGGAGCTGGCTTGCCTGCGATGGCGTCCCAAAGAACACCTGATAGTCAACCTGCCCGCCCCACAGTAGGATGGCCTATCCATTCCTGAGGCAGCCCCCATGTTCTTCGGCGTTCTCCTGATCATCACCTGGCTGATCCTGCTGCTGCGCTACCCCGCCAAGGCCTTGCCGGTGTCCCTCGCTGCCGCCGTCGGCCTGGGTTTTGTCGCTGTCTGGGTCGTCTGGCTGGACAATCGCGAAGCCTCGCAACTGGCGCGTCTGGAACTGCGCATCACCTACGCACCCGAGGAATGCCCCGCCGACCGCCCGTTGAAACTGGTCCTCAACAACGGCAACGACGTGCCGCTGACCGAACTGCGCTGGCGTCTCGCCGCCTATGCGCCGGGCGACACGGTGAACCTGGCCGATAACGTCTACGCTGCACCCCGCTACCGTGGGCCCGGTGAATTGCAGGCCGGTGCTACCTGGGACGATTGCCTGCCCACCCCGCCTTTGCGCCCCGGCTACCGTGCGCAAACCCTGGAATTTCGTGCCGAACACCTGCAAGGCAGTTTCTCGGACTGACAAAGGAATGCTCCATGCCCAATGTACTGATCACCGGTTGCTCCAGCGGCATTGGCCGCGCCCTGGCCGACGCCTTCAAAGCCGCCGGCTGTGACGTGTGGGCCAGCGCCCGCCGCCCGGAGGATGTCGCCGGTTTGTCGGCCGCCGGCTTCAACGCCGTGCAACTGGACGTCAACGACGGCGTGGCGCTCAAGGCGCTCGCCGAACAGATCGGCGAGCTGGACGTGCTGATCAACAACGCCGGTTATGGCGCGATGGGCCCGCTGCTCGACGGCGGCACAGAAGCCATGCAACGCCAGTTCGAAACCAATGTGTTTTCCATCGTCGGCGTCACCCAGGCGCTGTTTCCCGCGCTGCGCCGTGGCAAGGGGTTAGTGGTGAACATCGGCAGCGTCTCCGGCGTGCTGGTCACGCCGTTCGCCGGTGCGTACTGCGCGTCCAAAGCGGCCGTGCATGCCTTGAGCGACGCACTGCGCATGGAGCTCGCGCCATTTGGCATTCGAGTGATGGAAGTGCAACCAGGCGCCATCGACACCCGCTTCGCCAAAAACGCCGGTGCCCAGGCCGAGCTGTTAATCAATGAACAGTCGCCCTGGTGGCCACTGCGCGAAGGCATCCGTGCGCGCTCTCAGGCTTCGCAGAACAACCCGACTTCCGCCGAGCAGTTTGCAACCCGGGTACTCAAAGCCGTCCAACAAACCAACCCGCCTCGGCTGTTGCGCGCGGGCAATGGCAGCCGCGCGCTGCCGTTGATGGCCGCCTTGTTGCCCAAGGGCTTGCTGGAGAAGGTGTTGAAAAAACGCTTCGGGCTCGCCGGCTCGCTCTAGCCCTTCATAAAATCAATGAACGCCCGCACCTTCAGCGGCAAATGCCGCGTATCCGGATACATCGCGTAAACCCCTTGCGGGGCGAAGCGATGGTCCGGCAACAGGCGCACCAGCCGCCCCGCCTCCAGATCCGCCTGCACCAGCCACTGCGGCAGCACTGCAACGCCGTGCCCGCGCACGGCGAAGGCCTGGAGCACGGCGGCGCTGTCGGCGACCAGCGCGGTTTGACCCGCTCGGTAGGGGTGTTCAATACCTGAAGGGTCGGTCACTGCCAGCTCCGTCAACCTGCCGTGCCCCAGCCTTGGCGCCTGCTCCAGATCATCAAGCGTTTTAACCCCGGCGAACGCTGGCGCTGCGACGGCGAATACGTGGAATGTCGACAACTGCACCGCGCGGTGATTGGAGTCCAGCAGGCGGCCCAGTCGAATGGCCACGTCAAAACGCTCGGAGATCAAATCCGCGTGGGTCGAGGATGTGGATAAGTGAATGTTCAAATCCGGGTGCAGGCGGCGGAATGCCTCAATCGCCGGCGCCACCACCGCCAGCGCGTATTCCACGGTGGTGGTAATGCGCAGCGTGCCTTTGAGCTGGGCATGTTCGCAACGGGCTTCTTCCACCGCCAGTTGCGCTTCTTCCAGCACCCGCGTGCAGCGCTGATAGAACCGCTCGCCCGCATCGGTGAGTGCCAATTGGCGCGTGTTGCGGGTCAGCAGCGTGACGCCGAGTTCGGCTTCCAGGCGTTTGAGATTGAAGCTGACCACCGCGCGGGTCTGGCCCAGCCGGTCGGCGGCAGCGGTCAGCGAGCCGGCCTCGACCACGGCCTTGAAGGTGTCGAATCGGTCCAGGCTGACCATCGGTCGCGCCCTCCTTTGTCAAAATATTTTTGACAAACTAGCAGGAGAACCACCGTATCCCAAACGTCGCCGCGCGCCTACCCTGCTCGCTTAGCCCGCAGGATCACCCTTCGATGACCTACCCCACAAAAGTCGCCTGGATTTTTTTACTCGGCTTCGCCCTCGACCTGGTGAACATGTTTGTCGCCACCGTGGCCTACCCGGAAATCGCCCGCGAGCTGCACGCCTCGGTCACGCAACTGGCCTGGATCAGCAACGCGTACATGCTTGGCCTCACGCTGATTATTCCGTTAAGCGTGTGGTTAGCGGCGATCATGGGCGAGCGCCGGCTGATTGGGGCGAGTCTGTTGTTATTCGCGGGCGCATCACTGATGGTCGGCCAGGCCGCTTCGATCCAAGCGCTGATCAGTTGGCGCGCGGTACAAGGGTTGGGAGGCGGTTTGTTGATCCCCGTGGGTCAGGCGATGGCTTATCGTCACTTTCCAGCGTCGCAACGCAGCCATCTGACGGCACGGGTGATGTCGGTGGCGCTGCTGGTGCCGGCGTTGTCTCCGGCGCTGGGCGGGTTAATTGTCGACAGCGTGTCCTGGCGCTGGATCTTCTACGCCAACCTGCCGCTGGCGCTGTTCACGTTGCTGCTGGGGATGCTGTGGATAAAACCCGATGTGCCCGCGAGCGTGCGCCCCGACCTGGATCTGGTCGGCATTTTCGATCAAGCCCGCAGCTCGATGCTGCGCCTGGCAATGCTGGTCTACCTGTTCATTCCTGGTGTTTTCATCGGCACCAGCCTGATCGCCATCCTCTACCTGCGCGGCCTGGGCTACGACGCTACGCGCACCGGCGCCTTGATGTTGCCGTGGGCGCTGGCGTCGGCACTGGCGATCTTCCTCAGCAAGAAACTGTTCAACCGCTGCGGCCCAAAACCCTTGCTGCTGGCCGGCATGGCGTTGCAATGCATCGGCATCCTGTTGCTCAACACTGCCTTGATCATTCCCGCTTACCTGCTGATGGGCCTGGGCGGCAGCCTGTGCAGCAGCACCGCGCAAACCCTGGCATTTCTCGACATTCGCGCCGAGCGCATGGGCCACGCCAGCGCCCTGTGGAACATCAACCGGCAAATCAGCTTCTGCCTGGGCGCCGCCGTGCTCAGCGCGTTGCTGTCGGCCTTGGATTCCTTCGCCATAACCTTCACGATAGCCGCAGCCCTGACACTGCTGCCCCTTTTTGCAGTGCTGCGCCTGGACGCCTCCAGAGTACGGACACTGCTTCACCCCGCCAGCGAGCCACACCCATGATTGATTACAGCGATTTTTTTGAGGAAGTGATCCAGACCCACGTCGAGATCGAACAGTGGTTTGCCGGGGTTGCGCCTGAAGGCACCTTGCAGAACCTGCTCGCGCGTTTTTCGCCGGAGTTCAGCATGGTCGCCCCCGCCACCGGTGCACGGGTGAACGCCGCCGGGGTTAACGCCCTGTTCACACGCCTGGGCGGCATGCGCCCGGGGTTGAAAATCACCTTGAGCGAAATGACCGGGATCGACCGGCATGCGCGCGGGGCCACGGTGACCTACCGCGAACATCAGATTGATGACAGCGGTACGCAGACCGACCGGCGCGCCACGGTGGTGTTCGAGAAGCAGGCCAGCGGCGCGCTGCTGTGGCGCCATCTGCACGAAACCTTCATCAAGGCCTGAGGCGGTCAAAAAATGTGGGCGCTGGCTTGCCTGCGATAGCGGTGGGTCAGCTACAAATACTTCAACTGACAGCCCGCAATCGCAGGCAAGCCAGCTCCCACACGAGCCTGCTCCTGCAGTTAGATTGGTGTGGGGTTGACGATCACGGTGCACGTGATGCCCGCCGCCAACAGCACGCCCTGCGGCACTTCATCAATGTGGATCCGCACCGGCACCCGCTGGGCCAGGCGCACCCAGTTGAACGTCGGGTTCACGTCGGCAATCAGTTCGCGGCTTTCGGGGTTGTCGCGGTCGTAGATGCCGCGCGAGATGCTTTCCACATGGCCCTTCAAGGTCTCGCCGCTCATCAACTGCATATCGGCTTTGTCGCCGACGTTCACGTGGGGCAATTTGGTTTCTTCGAAGAAGCCGTAGACCCAGAATGAATTCATGTCGACCACGGCCATCTTGGCTTCGCCGATGCGCGCGTAGTCACCGCGATGCACATTCAGGTTGGTGACGTAGCCGTCGACCGCCGCCACAACCTGCGTGCGTTTAAGGTTCAGCTCTGCCGCTTCCAGTTGCGCCAGCGCGTGCTGGTAATCAGCCAGGGCTGCGTCGGCGATGTTGCTGGCGTCGTCGCGGTTTTCCCTGGAGATCACCAGCGCATCCAGGTCGGCGCGGCGGTGGGCGTTGACCTTGCGCATTTCCCAGGTGGCTTTGCGTGAAGCCACCAGCGACTGGGCTTGTTTGACGGCGATGCGGTAGTGCTCGGGGTCGATCTGCATCAGCAGGTCACCCTTTTTCACCAACTGGTTGTCACGCACCGGCACGTCGACCACAACACCTGTGACGTCGGCGGCCACATTGATGATGTCGGCGCGAACGCGGCCATCGCGGGTCCACGGGGTATCCATGTAGTGCACCCACAGCGTACGGCCAATCCAGATCGCCAGAGCCAGTACCAGCAAGGTGGCGAGCAGGCTGAAAAACTTTTTCATCGGGGCATTCTCAACGGTAGACGGTCAGCGCCAGCGCGCCGAACAGGCAAACGAACAGGCTCAGGCGCAACAACGCCGGGTGCCAGAAAAAACGGTACAGGTCGAACCCGGCCAGGCAACGGTCCAGCGCCCAGGCAAGCGCGGCTGCGATCAGAAACATCAGGGTCATGGTCGGCATGTACACGCCGTGGAAGGCGATTTCACGGGGCATGCGGGGCTCCTTTGAGGGCCGCCAGTGGCGATTGCGGGTCGAGCAACGAGGTGCGGATAAAGTGCAGGTAGCTCTTCACCCGGCGCAGGGCCGAGGTGTCGAAGTGTGGGGCGAAGGGTTCGTCGGTGGCCTGCACGCGGCTGATCGCGTGGTCCACGGCAATCAGACCGCGCTCCAGGTTGCTCGCGCTGGGCTGCAGGAATAGCCGCACCAGCGAACGGCCCATCACGCGGATCGCCTGACGCCACGGCTGGGACTCGGCATACGCCGGGTGCACCGGCAGAATCGCCTGTTCCTTGCGCAACTCGATAATCGCGTGCCCGACCTCCAGCACCACGAACATCCAGCGCAGCAGGTCGCGCTGCACCTGCGGCTGGCCGACGGCAAGGCCGTAAGCCTGGTGCAGCAAGTCGCGCGTGCGGCTTTCAAAACCCGACGCCAGCCCCTTGAGTTTGCCGCTGATGGCGTACACCACCTGCTCACGCAGATCCTGCTCCAGGCGACGCCACAGCCAGCGGCTGTTGGGCGGCAAAATGATCGCCCCGGCCGCCGCGCACACCAGCATGCCGATGACCATGGCGATGTAGTCGTTGATAAAGGTGTAAGGGTTGTAGACCGTCAGGTTATCCGGCACCGAGCCGGTGCTGAAAAAGATCAGCAGCCCCACGCCGACACCCGCGTACTGTGGGCGTGAAGCCAGGAAGGCACCGAAGACGATCACCGGCGCAAGCATGACGCACAGCAGCGGGAAGCCATCGATCCACGGGAACACGAAGAACATTTCGACAAAGCCCACCAACGCGCCAATCAACGTACCGCACGCCATCTGGAAAGCCATGCGTTTCGGGTTGGGAGTGGCGGCGGACAGGCCCACGGTGGCGGCGGCGATCAGGGTCATGGTGGCGCCGCTGGGCCACGCAGTGGCCACCCAATAACTGCCGAGCACGATCAGGATAAACGAGGCGCGAATGCCTGAAGCGGCGCAGGCCAGCCAGTTGGTCTTGGGAGTAAAGGTCTCGTCCCACTGTTCACGCTCGTGACGGTGGTCGGCCAGCGATGCGTGGGTCTGCGCGTAGTTGTGCAGGTCGTCGACGAAGCGGTACAGCAGCTCGTAGGCGGTGTGAAAATCCAGTTGTTCGGCTTCGGTGGGCTCGCCGTCCTGAAAGGTCACGCGCAGGGCACGCACCGTGGCGGGCAAGCCGTCCTTGTAAGTGCTCAGCTGTGCCACCAGCCGCGCGGCGTCGGGGCTGGTGAGCGCGCGACCGGAGAAGCCGTCGAGCAGCTCGGCCAGGTCGTGCAAGCCGGGCTTGATCGCGGCGACAACATGATCCGCCGCATCGGCGCGCAGGCGTTCAAGCAACTGGTGCAACGCGTTGAAACGCGTGGTTGCGCTCATGAACTCGCTGTTCAAGCGACTGAGCCGGCCATTGCGCCGGCGCATGTGCGGGTCCTCGAACACAGTGAGGCTGCGCAACCCTTCCAGGCCTACGGCTTCGGCGATAAAGCGCACGTTAGTGGCCTCGAAGCCCTCACGCTGACTGCGCCCGCGCAGGCCATCGGTAACGAACAGCGCGAATACGCCAAAACGCTGATACAACGCGTTGCGCATCGCGGCGCTGGAGGTTTGCGGCAGGATCGCGGCGCTGACCAGCGTGGAGCAGAGAATCCCCAGAGAGATTTCCAGCACACGCCACACCGCCGCCATAAAGGCACCGTCCGGGTGCGCCAGCGCCGGCAAGCCGACCATCGCCGCCGTGTAGCCCGCCAGCACAAAACCGTAGGCGCGAAAGTTGCGGTTACGCGTCGCACCGGCCGTGCAAATGCCCACCCAGATCGCCAGAGCGCCGAGAAACAGCTCGGTGTTCTGCGCAAACAAAGCGATCAGAAACACCATCACCGCCGACCCCGCCAGGGTGCCGAGGAACCGATAAAAGCTTTTGGCGAACACCTGGCCGCTTTGCGGTTGCATCACGATAAACACGGTGATCATCGCCGTGCGCGGTTGCGGCAACTCCAGGCGCATGGCCAGCCACAGCGTGAGGAACGCCGCGATCAGCACCTTGAAGATATACACCCAGGTCACGCCGTCACTGCGTGCCCAGTCGAAGAAACCACGGCGCCACTCAAGGGAATGCAGCCAGCGCAGCGGTGCAGGCAAGGAAGTCATGAAAACCTGCTCAGTGATCCAGCACGGCCAGCGCCGCCGGGGTCTTGCTCGGGAGGGTCTTGGTGTCCTGCGGCACGTCGTTGCCAGCAGCGAGGCCACCGCCTAATGCCGTGACCAGCTCGGCATGGGCACTCAGGCGCGCGGCCTGCACCTGCTGCTCGATTTGCTGCTGGCGAAACAGCAGGGTCTGCGCGTTCAGCACGTTGAGGTAATCAGTGAGGCCGCGTTGGTAGGCGATCATCGCGATGTCGTAGGTTTTCTGCGCCGAGGCCACGGACTGCACGGCGAAGGCTGACTGTTTGTCCATGGATTCGCGGCGGATCAACTGGTCGCTGATGCCCTTGAGCGCGTTGACCAGCGTCTGGTTGTAGCGGGCGACCGCGATGTCATAACCCGCGCTGGCCTCGCCCAGTTCTGCGCGCAAACGGCCGCCGTCGAAAATCGGCAAGGTGATCGCCGGCCCCACGTTGTAGTTGAATTTCTTGCCCGCCAGAAACTCCAGCATGCCGCCGCCCGTGGCCACGTAGCCGAGGCTGCCGACCAAATCGACATTGGGGTAAAAACCGGCATGGGCCACGTCAATGCCACGGGCTTGCGCCGCCACCTGCCAGCGGCTGGCGACCACGTCCGGGCGCTGGCCGAGCAATTGCGCGGGCAGGCTCGACGGCAATTTCAGCGGCGCAGCCAGGGACAAGCTCGGGCGTTGCAATTGTGCGCCCTCCCCCGGGCCTTTGCCCGCAAGGGCCGCCAGCTGATTGCGGCTCAGGGCGATTTCTTCGTCGAGGGCGTCGAGTTGGCGATGGGTTTCCGGCAGTGGGGTTTCAGCCTGGCTCACGTCGAAATGCGTGCCGATCCCGGCGTTCAGGCGCTTGTTGGCCAGGTCCAGAATCTGCTGTTGCTGGGCCAGGGTGGCGGCGACGATGTCGCGGCTGGCGTAGTGCAACGACAGCTGGATGTAGGCGCGCACCACGTTGTTTTGCAGTTCGAGCTGGGCCTGGCGCGCCTCGGCGGCGCTCATGTGGGCCAGGTCCACGGCGCGCTCGGTGGCGTTACTTTCGCGACCCCAAAGGTCGAGGGCGTAACTTAAGCCCAGGGACGCATTGTTGTCCCAGGTGGTGGCGCCGCTCAGCTCGCCGGGGCCGTAGAACTGATCCTTTGGCCAGCTGTGGCGCTTGAGGGTGGTGTCGCCGTTGACCTGCAATGACTCAGCCGACTCGGCCACGCCAGCCAGTGCCCGCGCCTGGCGCACCCGCGCGGCAGCCATGGCCAGGCTCGGGCTGTTTTGCGTGGCCAGGTCGACCCAGTGGTTCAGTTGCGGGTCGCCGTAGGCTTGCCACCACTGCGCGCTGGGCCAGTGGGCGTCGCTGGCGGCGCTCCGGATCGCTTCGTCGGTGGCCAGTTGGTTGGCGTTGAAGGCGTGCCCCTGGGGGGCGATTCCTCCGGTTCCGATGCAGCCGCTGATTGCTAACGAAAAGGCCCAAACACTGAGAGCTTTTAGCTCTCTGCTGATGCGACGCGGCACGGCGGACGAATTCCTGAGAGGGTGATGCGGGAAAGGTGGCGCAATTCTAGGGGGCGCAACGGAGGACGATAAGCTGGCATTCCTGTGAATCTTTGTTACCGTTCAGGCGATAATCCGTTGGTAGGGATCACTGGACGGCGTAACTTTCTGTCACAATTTGTTATCTCCCCTGAGAACACTCCATGGACACTTTGCAAAACATGCGCGCCTTCAGTTGCGTGGCCGAAGCCGGCAGCTTCACCGCCGCCGCCGTGCAACTGGACACCACCACGGCCAATGTCTCGCGCGCGGTCTCCAACCTTGAGGCCCACCTGCAAACCCGCCTGCTCAACCGCACCACCCGCCGCATCGCGCTGACCGAAGCCGGCAAGCGCTATTTGCTGCGCTGCGAGCAGATCCTGGCCTACGTCGAAGAAGCCGAAGCTGAAGCCAGCGACGCCCACGCGCGCCCCGCCGGGCAATTGAAAGTGCACACCATGACCGGCATCGGCCAGCATTTCGTGATCGACGCAATCGCCCGCTACCGCCGAACCCATCCCGACGTGACTTTCGACCTGACCCTGGCCAACCGCGTGCCGGACCTGCTCGACGAGGGCTACGACGTGTCCATCGTGCTCGCCAGCGAACTGCCGGATTCGGGGTTCGTTTCGCAACGGTTGGGCATCACCTACAGCATCGCCTGCGCCTCGCCGGATTACGTCAAGGCCAAAGGCTGCGCGCAACGCCCGCGGGATTTGCTCAACCACGCCTGCCTGCGCCTGGTGAGCCCGGTGGTTCAGTTGGATAAATGGACGTTCAACGGCCCCGAAGGCCAGGAAAGCGTGGCGATCAATACCTCGCCCTTTCTGGTCAATTCAGCCGATGCCATGAAAACCGCGATCACCAGCGGCATGGGTGTCGGCCTGCTGCCGGTGTACGCCGCCATTGAAGGCCTGCGCAACGGCACGCTCGTGCGGGTAATGCCCACCTACCGCTCGCAGGAGCTGAACCTGTACGCCATCTACCCATCGCGCCAGTACCTGGACGCGAAGATCAAGACCTGGGTGGAATACCTGCGCGGTTCGTTGCCGGAGATTCTGGCCGCCCATCAGGCAGAGCTGGCGGCGTATGAACTGAGTGGCGGTTTGGGTGGCAGCCGCCTGGCGAACTGATTTTTATCCGACAACCGAGTCCTCCTGTGGGAGCTGGCTTGCCTGCGATAGCGGTGGGTCAGCCACACAGGCTTCAACTGATAGTCCGCTATCGCAGGCAAGCCAGCTCCCACAGTTGTCCCCTGCCCACTTGAGCTGAGCTATGTTAGGTTGCCTCGCATTCTCCCGTAGTCGATGAGCCCGCCTGCAATGATAAAGACTGTCCTCGCCTTCAGCCGTGTCACCCCGCAAATGATCGAACGCCTGCAACAGGATTTCGAGGTGATTTCGCCCGATCCCAAGCGCGGGGACATCAATGCCCAATTCAATGAGGCCCTGCCCCATGCCCACGGTCTGATCGGCGTGGGCCGCAAGCTGGGCCGCGCGCAGCTTGAGGGCGCGGGCAAACTGGAAGTGGTCTCCAGCGTGTCGGTGGGCTACGACAACTACGATGTGCCGTACTTCAACGAGCGCGGCATCATGCTCACCAACACCCCCGACGTGCTCACCGAAAGCACCGCCGACCTGGCTTTCGCCCTGCTCATGAGCAGCGCGCGCCGCGTGGCCGAGCTGGACGCCTGGACCAAGGCCGGCCAGTGGAAAGCCAGTGTCGGCGCGCCCTTGTTCGGCTGCGATGTACATGGCAAGACGCTGGGCATCGTCGGCATGGGCAATATCGGCGCCGCCGTGGCCCGCCGTGGGCGCCTGGGGTTCAACATGCCGATCCTGTACAGCGGCAACAGCCGCAAGACTGAGCTGGAACAAGCGCTGGGCGCGCAGTTCCGCAGCCTGGACCAACTGCTGGCCGAGGCGGACTTCGTCTGCCTGGTGGTGCCGTTGAGTGAAAAAACCCGGCACCTGATCAGCACCCGCGAGCTGGGGCTGATGAAATCCAGTGCCATCCTGATCAACATTTCCCGTGGCCCGGTGGTGGATGAACCGGCGCTGATCGAAGCCCTGCAAACCGGGCGCATTCGCGGGGCCGGGCTGGATGTGTATGAGCAGGAGCCGCTGGCCGAATCGCCGCTGTTCCAGCTGAGCAACGCCGTGACCCTGCCGCACATCGGCTCGGCCACCAGCGAAACCCGCGAGGCCATGGCCAACCGCGCCCTGGACAACCTGCGCAGCGCCTTGCTGGGCCAGCGCCCGCAGGACCTGGTGAACCCGCAGGTCTGGAAGGGCTGACCCTCACAGTGGGCGGGCACTTGTGTGGGAGCTGGCTTGCCTGCGATAGCATCAACTCGGTGCAACTGCGAGACCGAGGCGCTTGCATCGCAGGCAAGCCAGCTCCCACAGAAGCACCGACCCCACAGAAAACCCGGTTAAAGCCTGGCGCCCTCAAGTCGATAACCTTCCATAGATGTCATCCCTGATCCACAGAAGGTTTTTATGTCCACCACCAAAGCCCGCGCAGATTCACTCTCGCTTCTGCTCTTTACCTTGCGCAGCGGCAAGCTGATGGCGATCAACCTGCTGAAGGTCAGTGAAATCATTCCTTGCCCGCCGCTGACGAGGCTTCCCGAGTCCCACCCGCACGTCAAAGGCATCGCCACGTTACGCGGGGCTTCGCTGTCGGTGATCGACCTCAGCCGTGCCCTGGGTGAAATGCCCCTGCAAGATCCGGACGGCGGCTGCCTGATCGTGACCGATGTCAGCCGCTCCAAGCAGGGTTTGCATGTGCAGGCGGTGAGCAAGATCGTGCACTGCCTGACCACCGACATTCGCCCGCCACCCTATGGCTCCGGCGGCAACCGCGCGTTTATCACCGGCGTGACCCAGGTCGAGGGCGGGCTGGTGCAGGTACTGGATATCGAAAAAGTCATCCACGGCATTGCCCCCGCGCCGATTGAAGCGGCGCCTACCGACCTGACCATGGAAGAAGCTGAAGTGCTGGGCAACGCGCGCATTCTGGTGGTGGACGACAGCCAGGTGGCGTTGCAGCAATCGGTGCATACCTTGCGCAACCTCGGCCTGACCTGCCACACCGCCCGCAGCGCCAAGGACGCCATCGACGTGCTGCTGGAGCTGCAAGGCACCGCCGAGCAGATCAACGTGGTGGTGTCGGACATCGAGATGTCCGAGATGGACGGCTACGCCCTCACCCGCACCCTGCGTGAAACCCCGGATTTCCAGCACCTCTACGTGTTGCTGCACACCTCGCTGGACAGCGCGATGAACAGCGAAAAAGCCCGCCTGGCAGGGGCGGATGCGGTGCTTACCAAGTTTTCCTCGCCGGAGCTGACCAAGTGCCTGGTCGTCGCCGCGCAAACCGTGGCGCAAAAGGGTCTGTAAGGGTTGGCCGAGTACTTTCAGCTGCTGCGCCGCGACCTCACCGGCAGCCTTCCGGCACCGCAGTGGCCAGCGAACATCCGGCTGGATCATTACCGTGATGAACTGGCCCCGGCCATTCACGCGGTGCTGGCCATGACCCGGGAACAGGGGGGTGGGCGTGTCGCCGGCCTGGAGGAGTGGCGCCGCCAGTTTGTCACCGATGCCGAATTCGACCCCAGGCTGTGCCTGATCGCCAGTAACACCGAGGGTATTCTTGGCGTGGCCCAGTGCTGGACCAGCGCCTTCATCAAGAACCTTTCCATCCACCCTTGCGCCCAGGGCCAGGGGTTGGGGCGCGCTTTGCTGCTGCACACGTTCCAGGTGTTCAAACAACGCGGCGAGCCTTGTGTGGACCTCAAAGTGCGGGAAAGCAACCTGCGCGCCCGGCAATTGTATGAAAGCGCAGGGATGGTCTTTGTCCTGCGGGATGTGGTTCCCGAAGACTGACTGCCACTGGCGCATAACTTGCTTCCAGAGAGCCCCAGCGGTGGACAGAGGTAAAAACCCGTCACCGTTTATGAGCGCCCTCTGACCTTGCCTGGTGACAGAACCTCCATGAATACTCATTTTTCCTGCGTGGGATGCGGCAAATGCTGCTCCGACCACCACGTCCCCCTGACCCTCGCAGAAGCCCGCCAGTGGGCGGCAGACGGGGGTAATGTCATCGTTTTGATCGAAGGTTTCCTTCCCAACGGCCTGGGCTTGCCCGTGCAACAACGCGAACACGCCGAGCGCCGGTCGGTGGTGGTGCCGAGCGGCAATACCGAGGCGTTTGTGGCAATCACCTTTGCCGCTTACAACGCCGGGCGTTGCCGCAATCTTGACGCAGACAACCGCTGTGGCATTTATGAGCGCCGCCCGCTGGTGTGTCGCATCTACCCCATGGAGATCAACCCGCACATCCCGCTCAACCCGGGCGCCAAGGACTGCCCGCAGGAATCCTGGGAACAGGGGCCGGCGTTGATCGTCGGTGGCGAGTTGATGGACGCGGAACTCGCCGAGCTGATCCACCGCTCACGCCAGGCCGATCGCGATGACGTGCAAACCAAGGAAGCGGTGTGCGCCGCTCTCGGCATTCGCACCACGGCGCTCAAGGGTGACGGGTTTACCGCCTACCTGCCGGACATGAACGCTTTTGCCCAGGCCATCGACTGGGCGGTTGACCAGCCGTCCGTGGCCAATGAATGGGTGTTTCATGTGTCCGGCATCGAGATCGCCGAGCAAGTGCTGGAGGCCGGTGCGCAGATTGCCACCGAAGTGCCGGCCAATTATGCGTTTATCCCCCTGCGTGCGGCCTGAAACTCAAAAAGGGTCATGGGCTGGAGGGCGGTTCGTCCAGCCGATAGGGTTGCAGAATCCGTTGGTACTCGCCGTTCTGTATCAGTTGTTTCAGCGCGAGGTTTAGCGTATTGCGCAACGTGACGTCGGGCTTGCGCACCGCGATGGCAACGCCGTCGCCCAATAAATCGGCGGAAACGGCAGGGCCCAGGAAATCAAAATCCTGGCCACTGGCGGTGTCGAGCAAGGCCCGACGGATCTCCACCGTACCTTGAAGCGTCGCATCAATCTGGCCTGCCACCAGGCTGCGCGTCAGTTCGTCGTTGAGCCAGAAGCTCTTGACGATAACGCCCGCCGGCGCCCATTTCGACTGCACGAACGCCTCCCGATTGCTGCCCAGCAGCACCCCAACCCGCTTGCCCTTGAGCGAACGGGCCGTGGGCAACAAACCTGAGTTTTTGCGCGCCACCAGGCGGGTGGTGAACGGGTAGAGGTTGTCGGTGAAGTTCACCGACTGGCGCCGTTTTGAGGTGGGCGCAATGCCCATGATCGCATCGAATTGGCGGGCATCCAGCGCGGCAAAACTTTCGACAAGCACCTGATCGACCCAGGTGCAGCGCACCTTGAGTTGTTGGCACAGGGCGTTGCCCAAGTCGATGTTGAGCCCCACCAACTGGCCTTGCTCGTTGCGGCTTTGAAAGGGAGGAAACTGCGCGGCGACAGCAAAACGGATTTCATCGCGCGGTGGTTCAACGAGCGCCGCGGCGTCCATCGAGAGAAACAGGGCAAACACTGCACACAGGCGTATCAGGACCACGGGGGACGTCCTTTTCCGGAAAGTTCAGCCTCACTGCGCGCCCACACACTATCCGGGGCGCAACGAGTGCCGTGCAGCTTTCAAGAAGCGGACGTAGACCCACAAGCGGAAAAGTCAGCAGCCTTTGTAGGCAGTGACTGACGTTGCGCGTCGAAGGTTAATCTCAGCGTTTACCCATCGAGCGACGAGTGCCCGGCGGTGCCATGCCTGGCGTCTTGGTGTGACCATTTTTGGCGCCGCCCTTGTACCAGGGCTGGCTGGCATGCTTGGCCCCGGCCAGCTCACCCGGCTTGAACGGAAACTTGAACGCCGGGATCCCGGCTTTTTCAACGCTTTCAGCGCTGGCCGGATCGACGAGGTCGGCCGCTTCAACAGGGGGTTGTGTCGGGGAAGTCATGAAAGCTCCGGGGGCGTACAGGAAATGAGGCGCGACCGTCTTGCGGGCCACGCAGGCGCGCAGTATACCTGCGCCCTTCGGATCTTTAACCACCGCTTGTAGGAACGACAGGACTTAACTGACAGCGCCGTCAGATAGCGGTCACTGTGCTGACCGGATCGGCGCGTTATAAAGAGCCTCCATCCTTCCCACCCCTTGCCCGGCGCCTCACCCATGCTCATTCAACGAAAAACCGCCCTCACCGTGGGTGTCCTCGTGGTCGTGGCCATCGCAGCCTGGGCGTTGACCCGGCCGGCCAAGACCAAACTGGCGGCGCCTACTGCAATCCCGGTGCGGGTGGTGAGCGTTGCGCAGCAAGATATTCCGCGTTTTGTCAGCGGCATCGGCTCGGTGCTGTCGTTGCACAGCGTGGTGATCCGCCCGCAGATCGACGGCATTCTCACCAAACTGCTGGTCAAGGAAGGGCAACTGGTCAAGACCGGCGACCTGCTGGCAACCATCGATGACCGCTCGATCCGCGCCAGCCTCGACCAGGCCAAGGCGCAGTTGGGCGAAAGCCAGGCGCAGCTGCAAGTGGCGCTGGTCAACCTCAAGCGCTACAAGGAACTGAGTATTGACGACGGCGTGTCGAAGCAGACCTATGACCAGCAACAAGCCCTGGTCAACCAGCTCAAGGCCACCGCGCAAGGCAATCAGGCGGCCATCGACTCGGCTCAAGTACAACTTTCCTACACGCAGATTCGCTCTCCCGTCACCGGTCGCGTCGGTATTCGCAGCGTGGATGAAGGTAACTTCCTGCGCATGAGCGATACCCAGGGTCTGTTTTCAGTCACCCAGATCGACCCGATTGCCGTCGAGTTCTCGCTGCCGCAACAGATGTTGCCGACCCTGCAAGGCCTGATCGCCGCGCCTGAACGCGCCAGCGTCGACGCCTACCAGGGTGCCGACACCGACGGCCAGACCGGCGACCTGCTCGGCGCCGGCCACCTGAGCTTGATCGACAATCAGATCAGTTCCACCACCGGTACCCTGCGCGCCAAGGCTGAATTCAACAACGCCTCGCAACGCCTGTGGCCGGGGCAACTGGTGACCATCAAGATCCAGACCGCCCTCGACAAAAATGCGCTCACCGTGCCGCCGACCGTGGTGCAACGCGGGCTCGACTCGCACTTTGTGTACCGGGTCAATGGCGACAAGGTCGAAATCGTACCGGTGCAAGTGGCCTATCAAGACAGCGATGTGAACATCATCAAGGGCGTGAACGCCGGGGACGTGCTGGTCAGCGATGGCCAGTCGCGGCTCAAGGCCGGCGCCCAGGTGGAAGTGCTCAAGGAACCGCCGCAAGTGATCCAGACCGTTGACGCCAAGGTGCAGCCATGAGCGGCAGCCGTTCGCCGTCAGCCTGGTGCGTCGATCACCCGGTTGCCACCCTGCTGCTGACCTTCGCGCTGGTTCTGCTCGGGATGATTGCCTTCCCGCGTTTGGCCGTCGCCCCACTGCCTGAGGCGGAATTTCCTACCATTCAGGTTACCGCCACCTTGCCCGGCGCCAGCCCGGACACCATGGCCTCATCCGTGGCCACGCCGCTGGAGGTGCAATTCAGCGCCATCCCCGGCATGACCCAGATGACCTCCAGCAGCGCCCTGGGCTCCAGCCTGCTGACCTTGCAGTTCACCCTCAACAAAAGCATCGACACCGCCGCGCAGGAAGTGCAGGCGGCGATCAACACTGCGTCGGGCAAGCTACCCAGCGACATGCCGAGCCTGCCGACCTGGAAGAAAGTCAACCCGGCCGACAGCCCGGTGCTGATCCTCAGCGTCAGCTCCGACACCATGCCCAGCACCGAGCTGAGCGACTACGTGGAAACCCTGCTGGCGCGCCAGATCAGCCAGATCGACGGCGTGGGCCAGATCAACATCACCGGCCAGCAGCGCCCGGCTATTCGCGTGCAGGCTTCGCCGGATAAACTCGCGGCCATTGGCCTGACCCTCGCCGACGTGCGCGTGGCCATCCAGCAATCGAGCCTGAACCTGGCCAAGGGTGCAATCTACGGCGAGAACAGCGTGTCGACCCTGTCGACCAACGACCAGTTGTTTCACCCGGACGAATACGGCCGGTTGATTGTTTCCTACAAGAACGGCGCCCCGGTTCAACTGCGCGATATCGCCAAAGTCATCAATGGTTCGGAAAACGCCTACGTGCAGGCCTGGTCCGGCGACACACCCGGCGTCAACCTGGTGATTTCACGCCAGCCCGGCGCGAATATCGTCGAGACCGTAGACCGCATTCAGGCCGAGCTGCCGCGCCTGGAAGGCATGCTGCCGGCGTCGGTGAAGGTCAGCGTGTTGACCGACCGCACCAAGACCATCCGCGCCTCACTGCATGAAGTGGAAGTGACCCTGCTGATCGCGATCCTGCTGGTGGTCGCGGTGATGGCGCTGTTCCTGCGCCAACTGTCGGCGACGATGATCGTGTCCAGCGTGCTCGGCGTGTCGCTGGTGGCCAGTTTTGCGCTGATGTACCTGCTGGGTTTCAGCCTGAACAACCTGACGCTGGTGGCGATCGTGATCGCCGTGGGCTTTGTGGTGGACGACGCCATCGTGGTGGTGGAGAACATTCACCGTCACCTTGAGGCCGGGCTCAACAAGCGCGACGCGGCGATCAAAGGCTCCGGCGAAATCGGTTTCACCGTGGTGTCCATCAGCTTCTCGCTGGTGGCGGCGTTTATTCCGCTGCTGTTCATGGGCGGCGTGGTCGGGCGGTTGTTCAAGGAGTTTGCGCTGACGGCCACCTCGACCATCCTGATTTCAGTGGTGGTCTCGCTGACCCTGGCACCCACCCTGGCGGCCCTGTTCATGCGCGCGCCGACTCATCACGCCCACGACAAGCCCGGCTTCAGCGAACGCCTGCTGGCCGGCTACGCGCGCAACCTGCGCCGCGCGCTGGCCCACCAACGCACCATGGCCGGGATTTTCGTGCTGACCCTGGCGCTGGCCGTGGTCGGCTATGTGTTTATCCCCAAGGGTTTCTTTCCGGTGCAAGACACCGGTTTTGTACTCGGCACCAGCGAGGCGGCGGCGGACGTGTCGTACCCGGACATGGTCGCCAAACACAAAGCCCTGGCCGAGATCATCAAGGACGACCCGGCGGTGGAAGCGTTTTCCCACTCGGTGGGCGTGACCGGCAGCAACCAGACCATCGCCAACGGCCGCTTCTGGATCGCCTTGAAAGATCGCGGTGACCGCGATGTGTCCGCCAGCCAGTTCATCGACCGCATTCGCCCGAAACTGGCGAAGGTGCCGGGCATTGTGCTGTACCTGCGCGCCGGGCAAGACATCAACCTCAGCTCCGGCCCGAGCCGCGCCCAGTATCAATACGTGCTCAAGAGCAACGACGGCCCGACGCTGAACACCTGGACCCAGCGCCTGACGGAAAAACTGCGCGCCAACCCGGCCTTCCGCGACCTGTCCAACGATTTGCAACTGGGCGGCAGCATCACCCACATCAGCATCGACCGCCAGGCCGCCGCGCGTTTCGGTTTGACCGCCACCGACGTTGACCAGGCGTTGTATGACGCGTTCGGCCAGCGCCAGATCAACGAATTCCAGACCGAGATCAACCAGTACCAAGTGGTGCTGGAGCTCGACAGCCAGCAACGCGGCAAAGCCGAGAGCCTGAACTACTTCTACCTGCGCTCGCCGTTGACCGGTGAAATGGTGCCGCTGTCGGCACTGGCCAAGGTTGATCCGCCGACCGTGGGCCCCTTGTCCATCAGCCATGACGGCATGTTCCCGGCCGCCAACCTGTCGTTCAACCTGGCGCCCGGCGTGGCATTGGGCGATGCGGTGATCATGCTCAATCAGGCGAAAAACGAAATCGGCATGCCGGCCACCATGATCGGTACCTTCCAGGGCGCGGCCCAGGCGTTCCAGAGTTCGCTGGCCAGCCAGCCGTGGCTGATCCTCGCGGCGCTGGTGGCGGTCTACATTATTCTGGGTGTGCTGTACGAGAGTTTTGTGCACCCGCTGACGATCATCTCCACCCTGCCCTCGGCAGGTCTGGGCGCGCTGATCATGCTGTGGTTGCTCGGCCAGGACTTTTCGATCATGGCGTTGATCGGCCTGGTGTTGCTGATCGGCATCGTGAAGAAGAACGGCATTCTGATGATCGACTTCGCACTGGAGGCCCAGCGGGTGCGGGGCTTGCCGCCCGAAGAAGCGATTTATGAAGCCTGCGTCACGCGGTTCCGGCCGATCATCATGACCACACTGGCTGCGTTGCTCGGTGCGGTCCCCCTGATGCTGGGCTCCGGCCCCGGCGCAGAATTGCGCCAGCCGCTGGGTATTGCGGTGGTCGGCGGGCTGCTGGTGAGCCAGGCGCTGACGCTGTTCACCACGCCGGTCATATACTTGTACCTTGAAAAGTTTTTCCACAGGCCCAAACCAGCGCTGGCGCTGGCGACCACACATTAAGGCTGAGGCCCCCGTCCTGGAAAAAAGGCTCATGCGCGTCCTGATTATTGAAGATGAAGAAAAAACCGCGGACTACCTGCACCGCGGCCTGACGGAACAGGGCTACACCGTCGATGTGGCGCGCGAAGGCGTGGAAGGTTTGCACCTGGCGCTGGAGAACGATTACGCAGTGATCGTGCTCGACGTGATGCTGCCGGGCCTCGACGGCTTCGGTGTGCTGCGTGCCCTGCGCGCGCGCAAGCAGACGCCGGTGATCATGCTCACCGCCCGCGAGCGCGTGGAAGACCGCATCCGTGGCCTGCGTGAAGGCGCCGATGATTACCTGGGCAAACCGTTTTCGTTCCTGGAACTGGTGGCACGCTTGCAGGCATTGACCCGCCGCAGCGGCGGCCACGAACCGGTGCAGGTGACCGTGGCCGACCTGTGGATCGACCTGATCAGCCGCAAAGCCAGCCGCAACGGCGTGCGCCTGGACCTGACCGCCAAGGAATTTTCGCTGCTCAGCGTGCTCGCGCGGCGCCAGGGCGAAATCCTCTCCAAGACGGCGATTGCGGAGATGGTCTGGGACATCAATTTCGACAGCGACGCCAACGTGGTGGAAGTGGCGATCAAACGCCTGCGCGCCAAGCTCGACGGGCCGTTCGACACCAAGCTGTTGCACACCATTCGCGGCATGGGTTACGTGCTGGAGAACCGCAGTGTCGGCTAACTCCATCGCCCTGCGCCTGAGTGGCATGTTCACACTGGTGGCGCTGCTGATCTTCGTGTTGATCGGCGGCGCGTTGTACCAGCAAGTGGACCGGGGCCTGGGTTTGTTGCCGGGCGCCGAACTGGATGCGCGTTACAGCGTGCTCGAGTCATCGGTGAACCGCTTCGGCACGCCGGACCACTGGGCGAAAATCACCGCCAAGCTCAAGCTGCTGGGTGAAGAAGACAAGCGCATCCGGTTCTGGGTAGTCAGCAGCGATCCGAACTACGAATACGGCAACCCCGATGCACAGATCCGCGCCTTTGCCGAGGGGCCGACGGGCAAGCGCGACTTGCGTCTGCCGGGGCATGAATACCCGTTCAAGGTATTGGTGAGCCAGTTTGCGGCGAAGGAACAGCGCCCGCCCCTGCGTTTCATGATCGCCATCGACACCGAGAATTTCCGCGCGACCCAGCACCAATTGCTGGTGGCGTTGATCGGCCTGGCTTTTGTCGGCGTGGCGCTGGCGGCTTTGCTGGGCTTCTGGGTATCGCGCATCGGCCTCAAACCGCTGGGCAAGCTCTCGGATGAAGCGCAGAAACTGGCGCCGCCGAAACTGTCCGGGCGGCTGCAATTGTCGCCGCTGCCACCGGAGCTGAGCCAGTTCGTCAACTCGTTCAATTCCACGCTGGATCGGGTTGAACAGGCCTATTCACGCCTGGAATCCTTCAACGCCGACGTGGCCCACGAACTGCGCTCGCCCCTGACCAACCTGATCGGCCAGACCCAGGTCGCACTCACACGCGGACGATCAGCCGAGCATTACTTCGAGGTGCTGCAATCGAATCTTGAAGAGCTGGAACGCTTGCGCTCGATCATCAACGACATGCTGTTCCTCGCCAGCGCCGACCAGGGCAGCAAGGCCACCAAGCTGATCGAAAGCTCCCTGGCCGATGAAGTAGCGACCACCCTCGATTACCTCGATTTCATCCTTGAAGACGCCCAGGTCAAGGTAAGCGTGCGCGGCGATGCCATGGTGCACATCGAAAAGGCCCACCTGCGCCGCGCGCTCATCAATCTGCTGAGTAACGCGGTGCAGCACACCGCGCCTGGGCGGCTGATCGAAGTGAACATTGAAGCGCAGGAACATCAGGTCTCCATCGGGGTGACCAACCCTGGCGACGAGATTGCCAGCGAGCACCTGCCACGGTTGTTCGAGCGCTTCTACCGGGTGGATGCTTCGCGCAGTAACAGTGGCGCGAACCATGGGCTGGGGCTGGCCATCGTCAAGGCGATTGCGCTGATGCATGGCGGGGATGTGTTTGTGCGCAGTGAAGGTGGCGGCAATACGTTTGGCATTACCCTGCCCGTCTAGGCACTCCGATGATCGTTCCCACGCTCCGCGTGGGAATGCAGCAGGGGACGCTCCGCGTCCCAAAGCGTGACGCAGAGCGTCACAAGAGGCATTCCCACGCGGAGCATGGGAACGATCAACCCGCGCCAACTGTTGCGGTTTGGGCAACAGTCATTATCTTGTTACACTCTATCTCGCACCGCTCGCCTGCGTTACTTTGACGCACCGATGAGCGCGACGGCAAGACAGCTTCCCGCTTACACGAATTTCCCTCGACTTATTTCCAGGGCTCTACACTGGGAATCTGTTTAAAGCCGCTGACTTCAGCGGCTTTTTTTTGCCGTAAAAAAGGCCGGGCACACCCCCACGACACTGGCCGTTCAAGATTGACCAAAGGAGCTCCACCGGTGAAGAACTCGCTGACGTTCACCCCGTTATTTCTCGCGATAGCAGCAACGATCACCCCGCTCGCCCATGCGGCAGACACCTCCTCCGCCGACGGTTTCGTCGAAGGCTCCAGCCTCAAGATCAACACCCGCAACTACTACATGAACCGCGACCGTCGCGACATTCACACCGATGACAGCAAGGAGTGGGGCCAGGGTTTCATCGGCACTTTTGAGTCCGGCTACACCCAGGGCACCGTCGGTTTCGGCCTGGACGTGAACGCCATGCTCGGCCTCAAACTCGACGGCGGTGGCGGCACCGACGGTTCCAGCATCCTTCCTTACGGCAGTGGCAACGGCAAAGCGCCCGGCTCGTTTTCAACGGCTGGCGGCACCTTGAAAATGCGCGCGTTCGACACCGAACTGAAAGCCGGCGACCTGTTCCTTAATAACCCGGTGATCGCCGGTGGCATGACCCGCATGTTGCCGCAGACCTTCCGTGGCGTGAGCCTGACCAACCACAGCGTTGACGGCTGGTTGATCGAAGGTGGCCAGGCCAGCTTCACCAAGCTGTACAACCAAAGCGGCCACCGCCGCATCGGCACCAGTTATGGCGCGCTGCCGGATCACGCCGAGCCACAGCATTTGAACTGGGCCGGCGTGTCGTTCAGCGGCGTCGCGGGGTTGACCAGCAACCTGTACGCGTCCGAGCTGAAGGACGTGTGGCACCAGTACTACTACGATCTGGATTACACCTACGCGCTCAACGACCTCGTGAGCCTCAACCCCGGCGTGCACTACTACCACACCCAGGACACCGGCCGGTCGCTGCTGGGCAGCATCGATAACAATACCTACAGCCTGCATTTCACCGTGGGCGTGGGCAACCACAGCGTTACCGCCGCTTACCAGCGGGTCAACGGCAACACGCCTTTCGACTACATCACCCAGGGCGACAGCGTGTACCTGGACAATTCCCAGCAATACTCGGATTTCAACGGCCCCAACGAGCGCTCGTGGAAACTCAAGTACGCCTATGACTTCGCGGGCCTCGGCGTGCCCGGCCTGACAGGCGCCGTGTCCTACATCAGCGGCAAGACCGACCTGACCAAAGTCGACCCCAACAGCCGTGGCTACAGCGCCTGGTACAGTGCCGATGGAAAAGACGCCAGGCACTGGGAACGGGACATCGACCTCAAATACGTGGTGCAGGGCGGCAAGGCCAAGAATTTGGCCGTGCGCCTGCAGTGGGCCACCAACCGGGGTGGAAACGGTTATTCGGCGGTAGACCGGGATGTGGATGAGTACCGTGTGATCGTGGATTACCCGATCGACGTGTTCTAACGCGATGTGGGAGCTGGCGTGCCTGCGATGGCGATAGTCCAGATATGACCCAGCGGGCAGGTGCATCGCTATCGCAGGCAAGCCAGCTCCCACACTAATTCTGCGTTTGCCTACTAAGCTATGGGCATCCTCGAAACAGAAGTCAGCACGATGAGCCCGAGCCTGCCTCGCCCCACACGTCGCCCGGAACGCTTGCTGATCACAGGAAGCGTGCTTGCGGTGCTGGTGATCGTCACCATCGTCACCGCGCTGCTGATTCGTGAACGCGCCAACACCTTGCAAACGGCCAAACGCACGGCGAACAACATCACTCAATTGATCGATGCCGACGTGCTGCGCAACGTCGAGTTGTACGACATGACCCTCAAGGGCTTGATCGCGGCCACCGAGCGCAATGATTTGCACAGCGTCTCAGCCAGCATTCGTCACTTGATACTGTTCGACCGCTCCACCGCTGCACCGTACAAAGGCGACATCCTGCTGCTGGACGCCCAAGGCGAAGTGATCGCGGACTCCTCGCTGCTCACGCCCAAAACCGGCAACTTTGCCGACCGCGACTATTTCCAGATACACCGCACCCACCCGGAAATCGGCTTGTATATCAGCCGACCGTTCACGGCGCGCTGCGTGTGTGATGACCCGTGGCGAATTGCATTCAGCCGCCGGGTGTCTGCACCGGACGGGCGTTTTCAGGGCGTAGCGGTGGCTTCAATGCGTTTGTCTTACTTTCATCAGTTGTTCAGCGGGCTGAATATTGGCCGTAACAGCACCATCAACCTGATCAATCAGCAGGGCATTCTGCTCGCGCAGGAACCGCTGCTGGAAGTGGACATGATCGACAAGGACCTGAGCCAGCGTCCGAATGTGGCGCGCATGCTCAAGGAACACGACGGCAGCTTTGAAGGCATTTCCAGCGTGGATAGCCAGGCGCGGCTGTACAGCTTTTCTACCGTAGGCAACCTGCCGTTGGTGGTTGCGGTGGCGCTGTCTGCCGATGAAGTGTTTGCGCCTTGGAGACGTGCCGCCATTCTGGTCAGCCTGGCGACGGGCGTGCTGTGCGCGGGCCTGCTGTGGCTGACATGGATGCTGAGTCACGAATTGCGCCGCCGCCATCACGCCGAACAAGTGCTGTCAGAACTTGCTGCCACCGACCCGCTCACCGGGCTGGCCAACCGACGCACGCTCGACCAGCGCCTGCGCCTGGAATGGGACCGCGCGCAGCGCTCCACCGAACCGCTGACGGTGCTGATGATCGACGTGGACCACTTCAAGGCCTTCAACGATCGCCATGGCCACCACGGCGGCGACGAGGCCTTGCGCCAGGTGGCACACGTCATCGATGAAAACATTCGGCGCCCCGCAGATTTGGCGGCGCGTTATGGCGGGGAAGAGTTTGCGGTGGTGCTGCCGGTTACCGACGCCAGAGGCGCCTGGGTGATTGCCGAACACATTCGCTGCAGCGTCGAGCGCCTGCCGCGGATGGCGGGTGATGCTCAGCCGATTACGGTGAGCATTGGCATGAGCACCTGGAGCAAGCGCAGCCGTGTGTCATTGGAGGCGCTGTTGTTGAGTGCTGACCAGGCCTTGTATGAGGCCAAGCACACCGGGCGTAACCGGATTGTGGATGCAGCTACGCAACAGAGCCTGTGAACCCAATCACTGTGGGAGCTGGCTTGCCTGCGATAGCGACGGTGGATTCAACACCGCCATCGCAGCAAGCCAGCTCCCACATTTGAACAGCGGCGCACACGAATCAGCAGGCATAAAAAAAGGCCACCCGAAGGCAGCCTTTCAAAACGAAAGAAAGAGAGTTGTTACTTACACCGCCGCAACGGGACGCATGTAAGAGATCGGTGCGGTGCTGGCATCTTCGAAGGTCACGACTTCCCAAGCGTCTGTTTGCTCAATCAACTTGCGCAGCAGCTGGTTGTTAAGGGCGTGGCCCGACTTGAAGCCTTTGAACTCGCCTATCAGGCTATTGCCCAGCAGGTAGAGGTCACCGATTGCATCGAGGATCTTGTGCTTCACGAATTCGTCTTCGTAGCGAAGGCCGTCTTCGTTCAGTACACCATCCGCGTCGACCACGATGGCGTTTTCAACGCTGCCGCCGAGTGCGAGGTTGTGCTTGCGCAGGTACTCGATGTCACTCATGAAACCAAAGGTACGGGCGCGGCTGACTTCTTTTACGAACGAAGTGCTGGAAAAATCCACGCTTGCACTTTGTGTGCGGTCACGGAATACCGGGTGATCGAAATCGATCTCAAAGCTCACTTTAAAGCCTTCGAACGGGACGAAGGTGGCGCGCTTGTCGCCGTCTTCTACTGTCACTTCCCGCAGAATGCGAATGAACTTCTTGGCTGCGTCCTGTTCTTCCAGGCCGGCAGATTGAATCAAGAATACGAAGGGGCCAGCGCTGCCATCCATGATCGGGACTTCGGACGCGGAGAGCTCGACGTAGGCGTTATCGATGCCCAGACCGGCCATGGCCGAGAGCAAGTGCTCCACCGTGTCCACTTTCACGTCACCGTTGACCAACGTGGTCGACATCGTGGTTTCGCCAACATTTTCCGCGCGAGCAGGAATCTGCACCACAGGGTCCAGGTCGGCACGAACAAACACGATGCCGGTGTCGACAGGTGCGGGCTTGAGGGTCAGGTATACCTTCTCCCCGGAGTGCAGACCTACACCTGTGGCACGGATAATATTCTTCAGGGTGCGTTGTTTAATCATGGCTTGGACCGCTTCAGCGCAAATTGCGAACTGGTATCAACAAAGGCTGGCGATAATAACAGACCAGACCTTTGCTGAACACCAATCACCTTCATAGCCCTGATACATTCCATTAATCGGCCTGACGACGCAGGAATGCCGGGATGTCCAGGTAGTCCAGATCATCTTGCGGATTCAGGCTACGGGACGCCGCAGCACCGGCCTGAGCCTGGTTGCGCATCACGGTCGGACGGTCCAGGTCACGGTAGTTCACAGACGGCAGTTCCTGGCGCGCAGGCGCTGGAGCGGCCGCTTGCTGGCTGGCCTGGCTGTTGTGCAGGGTGTTGTCGATGACCTTCACAGGCTTCTCGATTTTCGCACCCAGGCCGGTCGCAACCACGGTCACGTGCAGCTCGTCGCGCATGTCCGGATCGATAACGGTACCGACTTTGACCATCGCGTGCTCGGAAGCGAAGGCTTCGATGATGCTACCCACGTCGGAGTACTCACCCAGGGACAGGTCAGGGCCGGCGGTGATGTTCACCAGAATGCCGCGTGCGCCTTGCAGGTTCACGTCTTCCAGCAACGGGTTGCGGATGGCCGCTTCAGTGGCTTCACGTGCACGGTTCGGACCGCTGGCGCAGCCGGTGCCCATCATCGCCATGCCCATTTCGCTCATCACGGTGCGCACGTCGGCGAAGTCGACGTTGATCATGCCCGGGCGCTTGATGATGTCGGAGATACCGCGAACGGCACCGGCCAGTACATCGTCAGCCTTGGCGAATGCGGACAGCAGGCTCGCGTCCTTGCCCAGGATGGTCAGCAGCTTCTCGTTGGGAATGGTGATCAACGAGTCGACGCTTTCAGACAGCAGACGGATACCTTCGTCGGCGATCTGCATGCGCTTGCGACCTTCGAACGGGAACGGACGCGTCACGACAGCGACGGTCAGAATTCCCATTTCCTTGGCCACTTCGGCAATGATCGGGGCTGCACCGGTACCGGTACCGCCGCCCATGCCGGTGGTGATGAACACCATGTTGGTGCCTTGCAGCACTTCGGCGATACGCTCGCGGTCTTCCAGGGCGGCTTGACGGCCGACTTCCGGGTTGGCGCCGGCGCCGAGGCCTTTGGTCACCGCGGTGCCCAGTTGCAGGATGGTCCGCGCGCCGATGCTTTTCAGCGCCTGGGCATCAGTGTTGGCGCAGATGAATTCAACGCCTTCAATGTTGCTCTTGACCATGTGGTTGACAGCGTTGCCGCCGCCACCGCCGACACCGATTACTTTGATAACCGGGCTTGCGGGGATGTTGTCTACGAGTTCGAACATGTTCCCTCTCCTTTCGTTTTCTCTAGTTTTTTCGCCTACTGCTTGCTTCGGTGTTGCGGTAAATCTTTAGAAATTGCCTTTGACCCAAGCCTGCAAGCGCTCGAACAACGGCGCCTTGGCTTCGTCATCGCCGCCGCGGTAGCTGTCACGCACGCTTGGGCCCGACAGGGAAATGCCATCGGTCTGCTTCTGCAGCCCGTACAACAGCAAGCCCACGCCGGTGGAATAAATCGGGTTGCGCACCACGTCGCCCAGGCCTTTGACGCCATGGGGTACACCCAGGCGAACCGGCATGTGGAAGATTTCCTCGGCCAGCTCGACCGCGCCTTCCATTTTCGAGGTGCCACCGGTCAACACGATGCCGGCCGGGATCAAATCTTCGTAACCGCTGCGGCGCAGTTCAGCCTGAATCAGGGTGAACAGCTCGTCGTAACGCGGCTCGACCACTTCGGCCAGGGCCTGACGCGACAGCTCGCGCGGTGGACGGTCGCCCACGCTTGGCACCTTGATGGTCTCGCCGGCACCGGCCAGCTTGGCCAGGGCGCAGGCATAGCGGATCTTGATTTCTTCGGCGTACTGGGTCGGTGTGCGCAGCGCCATGGCGATGTCGTTGGTCACCTGGTCACCGGCAATCGGGATCACGGCGGTGTGACGGATCGCACCCTCGGTGAAGATCGCGATGTCAGTGGTGCCGCCGCCGATGTCCACCAGGCACACGCCCAGCTCTTTTTCGTCGTCGGTCAGTACCGAGTAAGCAGAGGCCAACTGCTCAAGAATGATGTCGTCGATTTCCAGGCCGCAGCGGCGCACGCATTTTTCAATGTTCTGTGCGGCGTTGACGGCGCAGGTCACCACGTGAACCTTGGCTTCCAGGCGCACGCCCGACATGCCCAGCGGCTCACGCACGCCTTCCTGGTTGTCGATCACGTAGTCCTGCGGCAGGGTGTGCAGCACGCGCTGGTCAGCCGGAATCGCCACGGCCTGGGCGGCGTCGAGCACACGCTCAAGGTCGGCCGAGCTGACTTCACGGTCGCGAATCGCCACGATGCCGTGGGAGTTCAGACTGCGGATATGGTTGCCGGCCACGCCGACGAACGCCGAGTGGATCCGGCAACCGGCCATCAACTGCGCTTCTTCGATGGCGCGCTGGATCGATTGCACGGTGGACTCGATGTTCACCACCACGCCTTTCTTCAGGCCCCGGGACGGATGCGTGCCGATACCGACGATTTCGATAACGCCGTCTTCACCGACCTCGCCGACCAGCGCCACCACTTTGGAGGTGCCGATATCGAGACCGACGATCATTTTCCCGCTTTGCACGTTTGCCATGGGTCCTGCCTCTTCTTAATTCTTCGCGACAGCGGGTTTGGCTGTCGTCGGCGCAACTGGTTCACGCCAGCCGACGGCCAGGCCGTTGGCGTAACGCAGGTCGACGCTCGCAATGTTCGTAATCTGTTCTTTCAAGGTTTTTTCATAGATGGCAATAAAGCGGCGCATCTTCTCTACCAAGCGGTCGCGTCCCAGCAACAACTCGATACCCGGGCCGGAACTGCCTGCCCCGGTCGTCAAAAACCAGCTGCCCCGTTCACGCAGTTCCAGGCGTGCAATGGAGAAACCGAGCGGTCGCAGCATCTGGCTCAACGCCTGGTACTGCTGCATGACTTGCTGTTGCGCCCGCTGCGGCCCGAACAGCTGCGGCAGGTGTTCATAGTTCGCCAGCTCGCGCGGTGTAAACGCCTGGCCCTGGTTGTTCAACAGCGCGCCATCGCCCCAACGGGCAACCGGCAGTTGTTCTTCCAGGCGGATCGTTACCTGGTCCGGCCAGACGCGGCGCACTTCGGCGTGGGCGATCCACGGCATCTGTTCCAGCTCCGAGCGCATACCCGCCAGGTCGATGGTGAAGAAGCTCGCCGCCAGGTACGGCCCGATGCGCTGCTGCACCGCTTGCTGGCTGATATAACTTAAGTCGCCCTGCACGCTGATCTTGGTGATCGGCCGGTCGGCATACGGCAGCAGACGCTGGGCGCCCTCATAAGTGCCGAAACCCAACGCCACCAGCAGTACCGGCCAGAACAGCGCCTTGAGGAAACCAAAGTTGGCTTTCGGCAGGCGCGCCGACATCGGCTCTTTAGCCACCATCCGGCTGGCACCCCGTGGCACCGGCTTGCGGCTCGGTGCTGGCGGGGGCTGATGACGAAGCGATGCGCCGTTCATGTCTTTAGCCTCGTGGCTCAATGCTTGCGGCCAGAATCGCCAGCACTAACTGCTGAAAATCCAGACCGGCGGCACGAGCTGCCATGGGGACCAGGCTGTGGTCGGTCATGCCGGGAGCGGTGTTGACTTCCAGGAACCAGAAATTCCCTTGGCCATCCTGCATCACGTCTGCCCGCGCCCAACCGGCGATACCCAGCGCCTCACAGGCTTTCGCCGTGAGGTCCATCAATTCCTGTTCCTTGGTTGCGTCGAGGCCGCAGGGGATCCGGTACTGAGTATCGGAAGCCACGTACTTGGCGTCGTAGTCGTAAAAAGTGTGGGGCGTGCCCAATGCGATAGGCGGCAAAACCTGGCCACGCAGGGTGGCGATGGTGTACTCGGGACCGGAAATCCACTGTTCCACCAACACTTGCGAATCGTAGGTACTTGCCGCTTTCCATGCGTCGATCAATTCGGCGGCCGAGTTCACTTTGGCCATGCCGATACTGGAGCCTTCATGGGCAGGTTTGACGATCAAAGGCAGGCCCAGTTCCTCGACTGCAGAAATACAATCGTCTTCGCTGCACAGCACACTGTGACGCGGGGTCGGAATGCCCAGGCTGTGCCACACCTGCTTGGTGCGCAACTTGTCCATGGCCAGTGCCGACGCCAGAATTCCGCTGCCGGTATAAGGAATGCCCAGGCACTCCAACAGACCCTGCATGCTGCCGTCTTCACCGCCACGGCCGTGAAGAATGATGAAGGCGCGGTCGATCTTCTCGGCCTGCAGGCGGGCGAGGAAGTCATCGCCCACGTCGATGCCAAAGGCATTCACGCCGGCGCTTTGCAGGGCTTCGAGCACGGCATTGCCGGACTTGAGCGACACCTCGCGCTCAGCGCTCTTGCCGCCGAACAACACGGCCACACGGCCGAAATCAGCAGGCGCGATAGTGGAGAACAGAGAGCCGTAGTCAGCAGTCATTTCGACTTCCCCTTTTCGGCAGCAGCGAAGATCGGGCTCGCGAGCAATTTGGGTGCAAGGCCACCAATGTCACCGGCACCCTGGCAGAGCAAAATGTCGCCGGCACGCAGCAGCGGCTTGACGATAGGCGCCAGGTCCACACCACGCTCGATGTAGATCGGGTCCAGTTGGCCGCGCTGGCGAATGCTGTTGCACAGCTTGCGGCTGTCGGCGCCCGGAATCGGCTCTTCGCCGGCCGGGTAGACTTCCATCAGCAACAGCACGTTGGCGTCGGCCAATACATTCACAAAGTCGTCGTACAGGTCGCGGGTGCGGCTGTAGCGGTGCGGCTGGTAAACCATCACCAGACGGCGCTCCGGCCAGCCACCGCGCACGGCCTTGATCACGGCGGCCACTTCGGTCGGGTGGTGGCCGTAGTCGTCCACCAACATCACGTCACCGCCTTCGACCGGCAGTTGGCCGTAGACCTGGAAGCGACGGCCGACACCGGCGAAGCGCGACAGGCCTTCAACGATGGCTTCATCGCTGACGCCTTCGTCGGAAGCGATGCAAATGGTCGCCAGGGAATTGAGCACGTTGTGGTTGCCCGGCATGTTCACCGACACATCCAGCGGCTCACGGTCAGGGCGCAGCACGGTGAAGAAGGTTTGCATGCCTTCCTGGCGCACATTGATGGCGCGCACATCGGCGTCTTCGCTGAAGCCGTAGGTCACGGTCGGACGTTTGACCAGCGGCAGGATTTCACGCACCACCGGATCGTCCAGGCACACCACGGCCAAACCGTAGAACGGCAGGTTGTGCAGGAACTCGACGAAGGTTTTCTTCAACTTGTTGAAGTCACCGTCGTAGGTGGCCATGTGGTCTTCGTCGATGTTGGTGACCACGGCAACCAGCGGTTGCAGGTGCAGGAAGCTCGCATCACTTTCATCGGCTTCGGCAATCAGGTAACGGCTGGTTCCCAATTGTGCATTGGTGCCGGCTGCATTCAGGCGGCCACCAATGACGAATGTCGGGTCCAGGCCACCGGCGGCGAACACCGAGGCGATCAGGCTGGTGGTGGTGGTTTTGCCGTGGGTGCCGGCGACGGCGATGCCGTGGCGATAGCGCATCAGCTCGGCCAGCATCTCGGCACGCGGTACCACCGGAATGCGACGTTCAAGGGCGGTTGCCACTTCCGGGTTGGAGGTGTTCACGGCGCTGGACACCACCAGCACGTCGGCCTCGGCAGCGTTCTCGGCACGGTGGCCGATGAAGATCTGTGCACCGAAAGTTTTCAGGCGATCAGTCACCGGCGACTCTTTCAAGTCGGAGCCGGACACTTGGTAGCCCAGGTTCAGCAACACTTCGGCAATGCCGCACATGCCCACGCCGCCGATCCCGACGAAGTGGATGCGCCGGATGCGGCGCATTTCCGGTTGCGGCATGGCTTTCTGATTCTCAACCATGGGCCACCTCCAGGCAGATATCGACCACGGTGCGGGTTGCGTCAGGTTTGGCCAGGCGGCTTGCGGTGCTCGCCATGCTGTTCAGTCGTTCCGGTTGCATCAAAACCTCGGTCAGGCGTGCGGCCAAATCGGCGGCGCCAGTCGTTCTTTGCGGCAGCAGGAAGGCAGCGCCCTCCCCGGCCAAATATTCAGCGTTGCGGGTCTGGTGATCGTCGATGGCATGGGGCAAAGGCACCAGCAAGGACGGCAGACCGGCGGCGGCCAGTTCACTGACGGTCAGCGCACCGGAGCGGCAGACCACCAGGTCGGCCCAGCCATAGGCATGGGCCATGTCTTTGATGAAGGGCTGTACGTTCGCCTCTACACCGGCCTCGCGATAACGCGTGGCGGTGACTTCACCGTGGTGCTTGCCGGCCTGATGGAAGATCTCCGGGCGCAGTTCCACGGGGAGTTGCGCAACAGCTTCCGGCAGCAGTTTGTTCAGCGGCTCGGACCCCAGGCTGCCGCCCATCACCAGCAGATGTGCCTTGCGCCCGGTCAGTGCCTGGCGCGCGATGTCCATGAACAGCTCGGTGCGTACCGGGTTGCCGGTGGTGCGCAACTTGTCCGACGCACCAAAGGTTTTCGGGAACGCTTCACACACCCGCGCGGCCAATGGCACCAGCAAGCGGTTGGCAGTACCGGCGACGGCGTTCTGCTCGTGCACGATCACCGGCACGCCGGCAAGCCTGGCGGCAACACCGCCAGGGCCGGTCACATAACCACCAAAGCCCAGCACACACACCGGCTTCAAGTCGCGAATCACTTTGCGTGCTTGCCACACGGCCTTGAGCAACACGAACGGCGCCTTGAGCAGGGACAACTTGCCCTTGCCACGCAGGCCCGTGACGTTGATCAAATGCAGCGGCAAGCCCGCATTGGGAACCAATTCATTTTCAATGCCGCGCGGCGTACCGAGCCAATGCACGGTGTAGCCACGGTTCTGAAATTCACGGGCACATGCCAGGGCCGGGAACACATGGCCCCCGGTGCCGCCCGCCATGATCAGCACGTTAGCGCCCATGGTTCGGCTCCTCGGCAAAGTCGCTTTCGCTGAACTCCATCTCTTCGCTGCCCAGGTGGGTTCGACTCTCCCACTCAATGCGCAGCAACAAGCCCAGGCAGGCGCAGCAAATCACCAACGAACTGCCGCCGTAGCTGAGGAATGGCAGCGTCAGCCCCTTGGTCGGCAGCAGGCCGACGTTCACGCCGATGTTGATCAAGAACTGGCCGATCCACAGGAACGACAAGCCGTATGCCACATAAGCGGCGAAATACTGTTTGGCCTTCTCGGCCCACAAGCCGATGTACATGCCACGCACACACACGAATACGAACAGCGCGACGGTGCACAGCGAACCGACCACACCCAGCTCTTCGGCGAGCACCGAGAACACGAAGTCGGTATGCGCTTCGGGCAGGTAGAACTGCTTTTGCACACTGTTGCCCAGGCCCACGCCCAACCACTCGCCGCGACCGAAGGCGATCAGCGCCTGGGTCAACTGGTAGCCGGAGCCGAACTGGTCGGACCATGGGTCGGTAAAGGTGATCAGACGGGCCATCCGGTAGGGTTGCGCCTGCACCAGAATGGTCACGGCCGCCACCGCCAGCACCACCATCAAGGTGAAGCGGAACAGGCCCACGCCACCGAGGAACAGCATCGCCGCCGCAGCGCCCATCATCACGACGGTGGCACCGAAGTCCGGCTCCATCAGCAACAGGCCGGCCATGGGCAGCAGCACGATGAATGGCTTGAAGAAGCCCATCCAGCTTTCGCGCACTTCTTTCTGGCGACGAACCAGATAGCCGGAGAGGTAGATCACCACGAACACTTTGGCGATTTCCGACGGCTGCACGTTGAAGGCACCAAAGCCGATCCAGCGCATCGAGCCGTTCACCTCGCGGCCGATGCCGGGGAGGATCACCATGATCAGCAGGCCAAACGCGCCGATCAGCATCATCCAGCCAAGACGCTGCCAGGTGGCGATGGGAATCATCATGGTGACGATGCATGCGCCGAGGCCGATCACCAGGTACACCAGGTGACGAATCATCATGTACAGGGTATTGCCCGACTGCACGGCGGCCACTTCGGAAGACGCCGAAGTGATCATCACCAGGCCCAGGCCCAGCAAAGCGAGGCAACCGGCAAGCATCGGAAAATCGAGGTCGATGCCGCGCCCGGTGATAATCGGCGATGGGTAAGGCTTGATGATATTTCTGAAGCTCATACCAAGGCCTCCACGCCGCGGGCGAACAGCTGACCGCGCTCTTCGTAGTTCTTGAACATGTCGAAACTGGCGCAGGCTGGCGACAGCAGCACGGCATCGCCGGGCTGGGCCAGGGCTCTGCACTGGGCAATGGCGTCGTCCAGCGACGTCGCGCGCACTTGCGGCACGGCATCGCCCAGTGCAGCGCCGATCAAGCCGGAATCACGGCCCATCAACACCACGGCACGGCAATGCTCAGCCACCGGCCCCTTGAGGTCTTTAAAGTCCGCGCCCTTGCCGTCGCCACCGACGATCAGCACCAGCTTGCCTTCGATATCCGCGCCCAGGCCTTCGATGGCGGCCAGCGCGGCACCGACGTTGGTAGCCTTGGAGTCGTTGTAGTAGCTGACGCCATCGAGGTCGCGCACCCACTGGCAGCGATGCTCAAGACCGGCAAACGTGCGCAGGCTCGACAGCATGGCATCGAATGGCAGGCCGACAGCATGGCCCAGCGCCAGCGCCGCGAGGGCATTGGACTGGTTGTGGGCGCCACGGATTTTCAGCTCGCGCACCGGCATCAGGTTCTGGAATTCGAAGGCCAGATATTTCTCGCCGTTCTCTTCGCGAATGCCGAAGGCTTTGAAGTCGGGTTTGCTCAGACCAAAGGTCCAGCACGGCAACCCCTCGCCCATCAACGGACGGCTCAGGGCATCCTGGCGGTTGACCACCACTTGCCGGGCACCGCGGAAAATCCGGTGCTTGGCCAGGTGATAGGCCGGCAGGCCACTGTAGCGGTCCATATGGTCTTCGCTGACATTCAGCACAGTGGCCACTTCGGCACCGAGATCGTGGGTGGTTTCCAGCTGGAAGCTCGACAGCTCCATCACGTACAACTCGATGTCGTCGTTGAGCAGGTCCAGCGCCGGGGTGCCGAGGTTACCGCCCACGGCCACGCGCTTGCCGGCCGCAGCCGCCATCTCGCCGACCAGCGTGGTCACGGTGCTTTTTGCATTGGAACCGCTGATGGCCACAATCGGCGCCTTCGCGTTACGCGCGAACAGGTCGATATCGCCGGACAGCTTCACGCCACGCGCCGCTGCCGCTTGCAGGGCCGGTGTCGCCAGCGCCAGGCCGGGGCTCACGTAGAGCTCATCGGCGCGGCACAGAAACTCGACATCCAGCTCGCCACAACGCACTTCCACGTGCGGGTAGTCACGGCGCAGCGTGACCAGCTCCGGTGGATTTTCCCGCGTATCGGCCACGGCAAACGACGTGCCCCGGTTCGCCAGGAAGCGAACCAGGGACATGCCGCTCTTGCCGAGGCCGACAACGATGCGGAAGTGGTCTGAAGCGATCAGGGACACTCGTTTCTACCTCAGTTTCAGGGTGGCAAGGCCGATCAACACGAGAATCACGGTGATGATCCAGAAGCGGACAATCACGCGCGGCTCGGGCCAGCCCTTGAGTTCAAAGTGGTGATGAATCGGCGCCATGCGGAACACGCGGCGCCCGGTCAATTTGAAGGAAGCCACCTGGATGACCACCGACAGGGTTTCCATCACGAACACACCGCCCATGATGAACAGCACGATTTCCTGACGAACGATGACCGCGATGGTGCCCAGAGCCGCGCCCAGCGCCAGTGCGCCGACGTCACCCATGAAGACTTGCGCCGGGTAGGTGTTGAACCACAGAAAACCCAGGCCGGCGCCGATCAGCGCGCCGCAGAACACAATCAGTTCACCCGCACCCGGTACATAAGGGATCAGCAGGTATTCGGCGAATTTCACGTTACCCGACAGGTAGCAGAAGATGCCTAGCGCGCCGCCCACCATCACCGTCGGCATGATCGCCAGGCCGTCGAGGCCGTCGGTCAGGTTGACTGCGTTGCTGGAGCCGACGATCACGAAATAGGTCAACACCACGAAGCCGATGCCCAGTGGAATGCTGGCATCCTTGAGCATCGGAATGATCAAGGTGGTTTCCACAGCGCTTGGGGCCGTGGTGTACAGAAAGATTGCGGCGCCAAGGCCGAACACCGACTGCCAGAAGTACTTCCAGCGGCTTGGCAGGCCCTTCGAGTTTTTCTCGATGACTTTGCGGTAGTCGTCTACCCAGCCGATGGCGCCAAACAACAGGGTCACCAGCAGCACAACCCACACGTAGCGGTTGTGCAGGTCGGCCCACAGCAGGGTGCTGATGCCGATGGACGACAGAATCAGCGCGCCGCCCATGGTCGGGGTGCCGGATTTGGACAGGTGCGACTGCGGGCCGTCATTGCGAACCGATTGACCAATTTGCAGGTTCTGCAGGGTGCGGATCATCCACGGCCCCAGGAACAGCGACAAACACAACGCGGTCAGCACACCCAGAATCCCGCGCAGGGTCAGGTACTGAAAGACCGCGAAGCCTTTGTGGAACTGTTGCAGATACTCAGCCAGCAGCAGCAGCATTAATGTTTCTCCGTACTTGAGCCACACAAGGCCGCGACGACGTTTTCCATCACCGCGCTGCGCGATCCCTTGATCAAAATGGTTGTGTGTTTGTCTTGTTCAGCCACCGTCAACGCCTGGATCAGTTCGGCCTGGGTCGCGAAATGCCGCGCACCGAGACCAAAGGCGTTGACGGCATGCGCCATGTTCGGGCCGACGGCGTAAAGGGCGTCGACTTTGCCGGCGGCATAGGCGCCGACTTCGCGATGGCCTTGTTCAGCCCAATCGCCCAGCTCACCGATATCACCCAGCACCAGCACCTTGCGCCCGGCAAAGGTCTTCAGCAGGTCAACCGCCGCATTGATGGAGGACGGGTTGGCGTTGTAGGTGTCGTCGATCACGCGCATGCCGTTGGTGGCCAGTTGCGCCACGGTGCGGCCCTTGACCGGCTGCACAGCACCAAGCCCCGTGGCGATACCGAACAGCGACACGCCCAGGGCATGTGCAGCCGCGGCGGCAGCCAGGGCATTGGCAACGTTGTGATTACCCAGCAGATTCAACTGCACGTGCTCATCGCCCTGCGGCGTGTGCAACGTAAAGGACGGACAGCCACGGGCATCAACGGTGATGTTCGACGCATGGAAATCAGCTGCTGCGTTCAGCACGGCGAACGTCAGGACCTTGCGGCCGGCGGCACGTACACGCCAGGTTTCGAAGGCCTTGTCGTCAAGGTTCAGTACTGCAGTGCCCGAGGCATCAAGGCCTTCGAGGATTTCGCCCTTGGCTTCGACGATTTTCTCGGGCCCGCCGAACTCGCCAACGTGGGCGGTCCCGGCATTGTTGATGATCGCTACGTGAGGCTGGGTCAGCGCCACGGTGTAGGCAATTTCGCCGATGCGCGATGCGCCCAGTTCGATCACGGCGGCGGTGTGTTCCGGGGCCAGTTCGAGCAGGGTCAGCGGTGCGCCGAAATCATTGTTCAGGTTGCCACGGGTGGCGAGCACTGGGCCGCGCGTGCGCAGGACACCGGCCAGCAGTTCCTTGACCGTGGTTTTGCCGCTGGAGCCGGTCACGGCTGCAACCGGCTTGTCAAAGGCTGCGCGGTTCAGCGCGCCCAGTTGGCCAAGTGCCAGGCGCGTATCGGCAACCAGCAATTGCGGCAAGGTGGCGTCGGCAACTTCACGCTGAACCAACGCACCCGCAGCGCCCTTGGCGGCGACGTCATTCAGGTAGTCGTGACCGTCGAAACGCGGGCCTGCCAATGCAACGAACAACTGGCCCGGTTTGATGTTGCGGCTGTCGATACTGACGCCGTCGAAGCTGCAATCGCTCGACAATACGCGGGCCGAAAGGGCCTGGGTCAGCTCGCTGAATTGCATGGCTTTAAGCATGGGCGACCTCCCAGGCGGTCAACGCGTGATCAGCCTCAACCAGGTCGGAAAAGGCGTGGCGCTCGCCGTTGATTTCCTGGTAATCCTCGTGGCCTTTACCGGCCAGGACCACCACATCATCGGCACTGGCGCTGGCGATCAGTTGGGCAATGGCAGCGCCGCGACCGGCAACGAAGGTGGCTTTGGACGCGTCTTTGAAACCGACACGGATGTCGTCGAAAATCTGGCGCGGATCTTCGCTGCGCGGGTTGTCGTCGGTGACAAGCACACCGTCGGCCAGGCGCTCGACGATCTCGGCCATCAGCGGGCGCTTGCCGCGATCACGATCACCACCGCAGCCAAACAGGCACAGCAACTTGCCCTTGGCGTGGGGGCGCAGGGCGACCAGTACTTTTTCCAGGGCATCCGGGGTGTGGGCATAATCGACCACCACCAGTGGCTGTGAACCGCCCCCCAGACGCTGCATGCGCCCGGCCGGACCTTCCAGCTTGGGCAACACGCTGAGGATTTCATCCAGGGCGTAATCCAGGCCCAGCAGCGCGCCGATGGCGGCAAGCACATTGCTCAGGTTGAAACGGCCCAGCAAGGTGCTGCGCAGGTGGTGTTCACCTTGCGGCGTGACCAGCGTGGCGCGCACGCCTTCGTCATTGAAGGTGGCTTCGCGGCAATAGAGGTAGGCGCTGGAATCTTCGAGGCTGTAGCTGATCAGGCGCGACTCATGGTCTTGCGCCGCCAACTGACGCCCGAATTCATCGTCCAGGTTCACCACGCGGCACTTGAGGTCGTTCCAGGCAAACAGCTTGGCCTTCTCCGCGGCGTAAGCCTCCATGGTGCCGTGATAATCCAGGTGATCGCGGGACAGGTTGGTCATCACCGCCACGTCAAAAGCCAGCGCAGTAACCCGCCCCTGGTGCAAGCCGTGGGACGACACTTCCATCGCAACGGCCTTGGCCCCGGCCTTTTTCAGGTCGGCAATGGTTGCTTGCACGGCGATCGGATTCGGCGTGGTGTGCAGCCCGCTTTGCAGCGCGCCGTAGAAACCGGTGCCGAGGGTGCCGACGATGCCGCAGTGCTGGCCCAGCAGGTCGAGGGCCTGGGCGATCAATTGGGTGACGCTGGTCTTGCCGTTGGTGCCTGTCACGCCGACCAGGTTCAACTGACGGCTTGGGTCACCATAAAAACGCCCGGCGATATCAGACAGTTGGGCCGCCAAGCCTTTGACCGGAATCAGCGGCACGTCGGTAATCGGCAGCACGGTAGCGCCTTCCACTTCATACGCCACGGCCGCCGCACCACGTTGCAGGGCATCGGCGATGTGCGCACGGCCATCGAACTTGCCGCCCGGCACGGCCAGAAACAGGTCCCCGGCACGTACATTGCGGCTGTCCAGGCTCAACTCGCGGATCAGCAGATCGCGACCGGCGTGGGCAAAAATCTTGTTCAGGCTAAGAGACATCAGCCGCGCCCTCCATTGGCTTTTGCAGCAGCGGCCGGTGGTCCGGCGTTAGCTTGTTGGGTCGGCGGCAGGTTGTCCGGGGTGATGTTCATCAGGCGCAGGGTGCCGGACATCACTTTGCTGAACACCGGCGCCGATACCAGGCCACCGAAGTAGCCCGCTTTACTCGGCTCATCGATCACGACGACGATGGCGTAGCGTGGGTCGCTCATCGGGCCGAAGCCAGCGAACAGCGAACGGTAGGAGTTCTCGGCGTAACCCTTGGTGCCCACCGAGGTTTTGCGCGCGGTACCCGACTTGCCTGCCACGTGATAAGCCGGCACCTGGGCACGGAACACTCCACGCGGTGCTTCGATCACTTGTTGCAGCATGCCTTGCATGGTCTTGGCGACGTTTTCCGGAATCACCTGGGTGGCTTTTGGCGCTTCGTCGACGTGAATCAGGCTCAGGGGAACCATGCGGCCGTTGTTGGCCAATACAGAGAAGGCATGCGCCAGCTGAATCGCCGTCACCGACAGGCCGTAGCCATAGGAAAGCGTAGCGGTCTCGGCCTTTTTCCAGTCGCGGTAGTTCGGCAGGTTGCCCACGCGCTCACCCGGGAAATCGAGGCCGGTGGGTTGGCCCAAACCGATTTTCTGCGCCAGGTGATAAATGGTTTCGCCGCCGATATCGAAGGCAACCTTACTCATGCCGACGTTACTGGAGTTGATCAGAATGCCTGTCAAATCCAGCACCGGGCCTTCGGTGCGCGACACGTCACGAATGGTGTACTTGCCCAACTGCAGCGTGCCCGGGTAAACCTCGACCTTGTCGCTCGGCTTCCAGCGCCCGGTTTCCAGGGCGGCACTCATGGAGATGGCTTTCATGGTCGAACCCGGCTCAAACACGTCGATCATGGCGCGGTTGCGCATCATCGCCGGCTGCAGGTTGCGACGGTTGTTCGGGTTGTAGGTCGGCTGGTTGACCATGGCGAGGATCTCGCCGGTCTTCACGTCCATGATAACCAGGCTACCGGCCTTGGCACCGTTCTCTATGATTGCGTTACGCAACTCGCGGTTGGCCAGGTATTGCAGACGCAGGTCAATCGACAACGCCAAGGGCTTACCGGCCTTGGCGTTTTTGGTGACCTGGACATCCTTGATCAGTCTGCCGCGCCGATCCTTGATGACCTGGCGTTTGCCGGGGACGCCGGCCAGCCATTCATCGTAGGCCAGCTCGACGCCTTCGCGACCGTGGTCATCGATGTCGGTAAAGCCGACCATGTGCGCGGTGGTTTCACCGGCCGGGTAGAAACGACGAAATTCCTCGATGCCATAGACACCGGGGACCTTGAGGTCGAGCACTTGCTGGCCCTGCTCGGGCGTCAGGCCGCGAACAAGGTAGATGAATTCTTTGTTGGCCTGAGCTTCAAGACGCTCCGCCAAGGCTTTCGGGTCCTGGCCAAGTGCAGCGGCGAGTTCCGGCCATTTTTCCTTGGCGGTTTGCAGCTCCTTGGCGTTGGCCCACAAGGTGGTCACCGGCGTACTGACAGCCAGGGGCTCGCCGTTACGGTCGGTGATCAGGCCGCGGTGCGCAGGAATCGGAATGTGACGAAGGCTGCGGGCATCGCCCTGCCCGATCAGGAAGTCACGGTCGACCACTTGCAGGTCGATGATCCGCCAAGCGATCGCGCCGACCATCAAGGCCAGCAAACCCAGCATCAGGCGGAAGCGCCATGGGTAAAGTGCGCCTTCAAGTTTCATCATGGCGCCACCATGCGAACTTCGGCCGCGCCCGGAATGTGCATTTTCAGCTGTTCGGTGGCCAGCACTTCGATGCGGCTGTGGGCCGTCCAGGTGCTTTGTTCCAGGATCAACCGGCCCCACTCCGCCTGCGCCTTGTCACGCACACTCAGTTCGCCGTACAGGGTATTGAGCAACTGACGGTTGTAGTGGGCGCTGTAGGACACCGCAATCGCGGACACCAGCACGCCAATAAACAGCAGCAACATAAAGAAGCTGCCGCCCGGCAGGGGCTTGGCGAAAAGCTTGCTCACCGCAGCTTCTCCGCAACGCGCATGACGGCACTACGGGCACGCGGGTTGGCCTTGAGTTCGGCTTCGGAAGCGAACTGCGCTTTGCCATGGATTTTGATTTTCGGCACAAAGGCTTCGAACCGTACCGGCAGGTTGCGCGGCAGGTTGTCGGACTCGCCCTTGACCAGGCGACGCATGAACAGTTTGACGATGCGGTCTTCCAGGGAGTGGAAGCTGATCACCACCAGGCGACCGCCCACTTCCAGCGCATCCAGGGCAGCCTCAAGGCCAGCCTCCAGATCACCCAGTTCGTTATTGACGTGAATGCGCAGGCCCTGGAACGCACGGGTAGCAGGGTTCTTGCCCTTCTCCCACGCCGGATTGGCGACTTTCAACACTTCGGCCAGGTCGGCGGTGCGCTCGAACGGCTGGATTTCACGGCGTTCGACCACGGCGCGAGCCATGCGACCGGCGAAGCGCTCTTCGCCGTATTCCTTGAACACACGGGTAATTTCTTCGTGGGGCGCAGTGGCGATGAACTCGGCGGCGCTGATGCCGCGGGTCGGGTCCATGCGCATGTCGAGCGGGCCGTCGTTCATGAAGCTGAAGCCGCGTTCCGGGTCGTCGAGCTGGGGCGAGGACACTCCCAGGTCAAGCAGAACCCCGGCCACTTTGCCCGCCATGCCGCGCTCGGCCACTTCGGCACCGAGCTCGGCAAAGCTGCGCTGCACAACGACAAAGCGGCCGTCTTCGGCCGCTAGCGCTTGCCCGGTGGCAATCGCTTGAGGGTCTTTGTCGAACCCGAGGAGTTTTCCGTCGGAGCCGAGCTGGCTGAGTATCAACCGGCTATGCCCGCCCCTGCCGAAGGTGCCATCCAGATAGCAGCCATCCGCGCGTACGGCGAGAGCCTCAACGGCTTCGTCGAGCAGTACGGTGATGTGGTTAAAGCCGCTATCAATAGTCACAGGATCAAATCACGCAGTTCATCAGGCATGGCGCCCGGTTGTTGAATAGCAGCCAGGTCCGCTGCAGACACAGCATCCCAGGCATCTTCGTCCCACAATTGGAACTTGTTCAGTTGGCCCACCAGCATTGCGCGCTTATCCAGCTTGGCGTACTCGCGCAAGCGCGGCGGCACCAGGAAACGACCACTGCCATCGAGCTCGAGGTCAACGGCATTACCAATCAGCAAACGCTGCAGGCGGCGGTTTTCTTCACGCAATGAAGGCAGAGCGCGCAACTTGGTTTCAATCAACTCCCACTCATCGAGGGGGTAAACACATAAACAAGGATCAACAGCATCAATCGTGATGATTAACTGGCCTGAACTTCGCGAAATGAGCTCGTCACGATACCGGCTCGGCATGGCGAGACGGCCTTTTGCATCGAGACTGATAGCGTTAGCTCCGCGAAACACAGATGCGTTTCTCCAAATTTTAGCGTTTTACGTTCAAAAAACCCACTTTGTGCCACTTTCCGCCACTTGCGCACACTATAGGAATGCGCCCACCACACCGTCAAGGCGCGGATTCAAGGAAAAGCCTTACAGAACGGAGATTTAGGAACGTAAAAGGAGGAGAAACGAGAGTTTTGCGATGTTTTTGACTCAACAACCACAGATAGCTCATAGAGCTATAGCTTGAAGTTAAAGTAATTTATTAAGAGTAAGATTTTTTTGGTATTACGAAGATGCATCTGCCAATGATTCGGCAGGGAGGGATTCTTGCGTTACTACCGGGTTTCTGCCCGAGATTCGGACAGAAGGAAAAAAGGTGGAGAGTCGATCTGTAAGCCGGGTTCTGTCTTGAACAGTCATTCGTCTACGATGGCCATCACTGGACATCTTTAGCAACCTACCCGGTCCCAGCGCGGGCCACGCCTTGGGACCCTATTTGGTCTTGCTCCAAGTGGGGTTTACCTAGCCACGAACTGTTGCCAGACGTGCGGTGCGCTCTTACCGCACCTTTTCACCCTTACCGGCACCGAAGTGCTTAGGCGGTTATTTTCTGTGGCACTTTCCGTAGGCTCACGCCTCCCAGGCATTACCTGGCACTTCGCCCTATGGAGCCCGGACTTTCCTCCCCCCCCTAATTTTCATAGAGGGCAGCGACTGTCCAATCGACTCTCCGCCGCGCAGGTTAACGGCACGGCGGCCTCAGGACAAGTATTAAAAGTACAGCATTGCCATCACGTTCAGACGGAATACCGGAATTACCCCGGAACTATTCACCTTTTTGTTTATCGAGCGCCACTTGATACAACACATTCTTTCGCAGGCCGGTAATTTCTGCCGCAAGGGCCGCCGCACGTTTAAGCGGCATCTCTTTAAGCAGCAAATCAAGAATGCGCATGGCTTCGCTGCCGACCGCCTCTTCATCTGCCGGCGCCGTCCAGCCAGCCACCAACACCACGCATTCGCCGCGTTGCTGGTTACTGTCGCCCTCGACGAATGCACGCAGCTCCTCCAGCGGCAGCCCCTTGAGTGTTTCAAAGGTTTTGGTCAGCTCGCGCGCCAACAACGCCAGGCGCTCGCCGCCGAATACCAGTTCCATGTCCTGCAGGCATTCCAGGATGCGGTGCGGGGCTTCATAGAAGATCAGCGTGCGCGGCTCTTCCTTCAGGGCTTGTAAACGTGCACGGCGGCCAACGGCCTTGGCGGGCAGGAACCCCTCAAAAATGAAGCGGTCCGAGGGCAGCCCCGCAGCGGATAATGCCGCGATCAGCGCGCAGGCTCCCGGAACAGGCACTACATTGATACCAGCGGCCCGCGCCTGGCGAACCAAGTGGTAACCCGGATCGGAAATCAACGGCGTCCCCGCATCGGAGATCAGCGCCACATCATCCCCGGCCAACAGGCGGGTGATAAACCGGCTGCCTTCTTCGCGTTCGTTATGCTCATGGCATGCCGCCAATGGCGTGCTGATACCAAAATGCTGCATCAAACGCTGAGAGTGCCGGGTGTCTTCTGCCGCGATCAATTTAACCTCGCGCAACACTTTAAGCGCCCGAGCACTGATGTCGTCCAGGTTGCCAATGGGCGTCGCCACGACAAAAAGCGAGCCTGCAGTGGAATTCAAAGAACCTGGAGCAGTCAAAACGCACACCTCGATGGTTGGGAAAAGTCGCATTGTAGCGCGTAGGCGCCTCGATAATATGCCCTCCCGGTCGACCGTCGACGCACGCTCGCAACATTTGCACGACCTAAATCGACGGTTTCACGCCACGAACATCGCGCCTGGGCCAGTGCTTGGGTACACTTCCACGCTAATTTGATCGGTATCAGGAACACTTACATGATCGCTTGCCTGCGGCTGCTCTCCGCCCTCTGCCTCGCTGCCTTGTTGGCCGCTTGCGCCAGCTCGCCCTCGTCCAGCCTTGGCGACCTCCCCCGGACCCCGGATGCCAGTATCGAGCAACTGCTCGAACAGGCCACGAATGCCAAGACACCCGAAAAGGCCGCGCTGCTGCGCCTGAGTGCGGCTGACCTGGCTTTCCACCAGAATAACCCTGGTCGCTCGTCGCAGATCCTTGCACAGGTGCCGCTGGACGTGCTGAAGCCGGCCGCGCAGGTCTTCGCCAGCACCTTGTCCGCCGAGCTGGCCATGGCACGCAATCAGCCCAAGGCGGCACTGGCCGCGCTTAACCACCCGAGCCTGCAAAGCCTGAAGGATTTGCCGACAGACCAGCAGATCCGCACCGGTACCGTGCATGCACGCGCCTATGAAGCCGACGGCCAGACCCTCGCTGCCGCTCGCGAGCGTGTCGCCCTGGCCCCGCTGCTGACCGGTGACGCAGCCAAAAGCAACCACGAAGCGATCTGGACGCTGATTGCCGCACTGCCCGCCGAACAACTGCAAGCCAGCGGCAACCCGACCCTTGATGGCTGGATCAGCCTGGCTCAAGCGGTCAAGGGCGCCGGCACCCTGGAGCAACAGCAAGCCGCCATCGATACCTGGCGCGCGCAGAACCCGGGCCACCCGGCGGCAGTGAACCTGCCTACACCGCTGACCAAGCTCAAAGAGCTGGCCAGCCAACCCCTGAACAAAATCGCTGTATTGCTGCCACAGGATGGCCCGCTGGCTTCGGTCGGCAAAGCATTGCGCGAAGGCTTCATGGCCGCGCACTTCCAGGCGGAACAAGCCGGCCAGAAACCGCCGGTCATCGAATTCTTTGACAGCTCGCGCCTGTCCTCCCTCGACGACTTCTACGCCAAGGCCCAGGCGGCCGGCGTGCAACTGGTGGTCGGCCCGCTGGAGAAACCACTGGTCAAGCAACTGAGCACTCGCGGTCAATTGCCGATCACGACCCTGGCACTGAACTACAGCGAAACGGATCAAAACCCGCCGCAACTGTTCCAGTTCGGCCTGGCTGCCGAAGACGAAGCCCGCGAAGTCGCCCGCCGCGCCCGCGCCGATGGCTTGCACCGCGCCGCCGCCATGGTGCCGCGAGGCGAATGGGGTGAGCGTGTCTACAAGGCTTTCCGTCAGGACTGGGAAGCCAACGGCGGCACCGTGGTTGGCGTCGAATATGTTGACCAACCGGTTGCCCTCGCCCAGCAGATTGCCGACCTGTTCCAGCTGCGTAAAAGCGAAGGCCGCGCCAAGAGCCTGCAAAGCACCGTCGGCACCGACGTAGCCGCGCAGCCGTCGCGCCGTCAGGACATCGAATTCATCTTCCTGGCCGTGCCTCCGCAACTGGCCCAGCAAATTAAACCGACCCTGAACTTCCAGTACGCCGGCGATGTGCCTGTGTATGCGACCTCCCATGTATTCAGCGCCAGCGGCGACAAGAATCAGTACCTGGACATGACGAACGTCATGTTCTGTGAAACCCCTTGGCTGCTTAACACCACCGACCCGCTGCGCAACCAGGTTGCCGCACAGTGGCCGCAAGCCAACGGCAGCCTCGGCCGCCTGTACGCGATGGGCGTTGACGCCTATCGCCTGGCTCCACGCCTGGGCCAGCTGAAGGCACTGCCGGATACCCGCGTTGACGGCCTGTCGGGCAGCCTGGGCATCAACGCCAACCAGCGCGTTGACCGCCAACTGCCATGGGCGAAGTTCGTCGGTGGCGACATCCAGCGCCTGCCGGACACCCCGCGCTGATGCCCGAGCGGTCCCGCGCGCAAAGCGGCAAGGACGCCGAACTTCAAGCTCTTTCGTATCTGCAAACTCAGGGTCTGCGCCTCCTGGCGCAGAACTGGTTATGTAAACGCGGCGAGCTTGATCTGGTCATGCTTGACGGCGATACAGTAGTATTCGTCGAAGTCCGCTACAGAAAACACGCACAATGGGGTGGCGCGCTCGCCAGTATCGATGGGCGCAAGCGTCAGAAGCTGATACTCGCTGCGCAGTATTTCCTGCAAAAAGAGCATCGCTGGGCTGACAGCCCCTGCCGTTTCGATGTGGTTGCCATAGAAAGCACACCGTCTGGCACGGCTGATCCGAACTGGCTCAAAGATGCCTTCGACAGCTGATTCACCGGACATCTTCACCACACACTTTTGCTCTTTGCATTGCGGGCTGCACATTCGTGTGCCAAACAGCCGCGCTACTTAAGGTCACACAGATGGACATGCAATCCCGAATTCGCCAGCTTTTCCAGGCCAGCATCGACACCAAGCAACAGGCGATGGACGTACTTGCACCGCACATCGAGCAAGCCAGTCAGGTCATGGTCAATGCCTTGCTCAACGAGGGCAAAATGCTCTCGTGCGGCAACGGCGGTTCGGCCGGTGATGCCCAGCACTTCTCTTCCGAGTTGCTCAACCGCTTCGAGCGCGAGCGCCCAAGCCTGCCGGCCATCGCCCTGACCACCGACTCGTCGACGATCACCTCGATCGCCAACGACTACAGCTACAACGAGATCTTCTCCAAGCAGATCCGCGCCCTGGGCCAGCCGGGCGACGTGCTGCTGGCGATTTCCACCAGTGGCAACTCGGCCAACATTATTCAAGCGATCCAGGCCGCACATGATCGCGAAATGATTGTCGTAGCATTGACCGGGCGCGACGGCGGCGGCATGGCGTCGCTGCTGCTGCCGGAAGACGTGGAAATCCGCGTCCCGGCCAATGTCACCGCACGCATCCAGGAAGTCCACCTGCTGGCGATCCACTGCCTGTGCGATCTGATCGACAGCCAACTGTTCGGGAGTGAAGAATGACCGTTAACCGCCTCAGCCTTTTGGCCATCACACTGTGCCTCGCCATCAGCGGCTGCAGCACGGCAATCACTGCGACACGCGACACCCCCATCCAGGATGACCGGGGCACACGGACCTTCGGCAGCACCATCGATGACTCGCTGATCGAAACCAAGGTCAAGGTCAACGTCGCCAAGGCCGCCACCGACCTGGGCAACGGCGCCTCGCGCATTGTGGTCACCAGCTTCAACGGTATCGTGCTGCTCGCCGGGCAAACGCCGCGCGCCGACCTCAAGGCCCAGGCCGAACAGGCTGCCTCGACGGTTCAGCGGGTCAAGAAGGTCCACAATGAATTGCAGGTCATGGACCCGATCACCCTGCTGGCTATCAGCAACGACGCGCTGCTGACCACCAAGATCAAGGCCCAGATGCTGACCGACAGCGCCGTGCCGGGCTCGCGCATCAAGATCGTCACCGATAACGGCATCGTCTACATGATGGGCCTGCTGACCCAGGCTGAAGCCACTCGCGCGGCCAACCTGGTACAGGGCGTGTCCGGGGTACAGAAGATTGTGAAACTGTTCGAATACATCGACTGATCAGGCGACAGCCACAAAAAAGGGCGCCGTGCATTGACTGCACGGCGCCCTTTTTAATGGCCCGCGTTTACTGATATTGCTGGTACGGGTTGCCCTGGAACTGGTTGTTCTGCTGCGGCGCCTGCTGCTGTTGAGCGCCAGGCTGGCCGTATTGCTGGCCAGGGATCGGGCCGAGGTTGACTTCGACGCGACGGTTCTGGGCGCGGCCATTCACGTCGGCGTTGCTGGCAATCGGGTTATCCGGGCCGGCACCGCGTGCGCTCAGGTTGGTCGGGCTTACGCCCTGGGAGGTCAGGTAGTTGGCCACGCTCTGGGCGCGACGCTGGGACAGGTCCATGTTCAACTGGCGGCTGCCGGTGCTGTCGGTATAGCCAACGATCTGGATGGTGTTCTGATTGAACTGCTTGAGGGAGTTGGCGAGGTTATTCAGCGGCTGGTAGAAGCTGCTGGCGATCGCGTCGGAGTTGGTGGCGAAGGTGATGTTGCCCGGCATGATCAGCTTGATCTGATCGCCCTGGCGCTGCACTTCAACCCCGGTGTTGGCCATGCTTTCACGCAGTTTCTTTTCCTGCTGGTCGGCGTAGTAGCCATAACCTGCGGCGCCGAGGCCGGCGATGGCGCCGCCAATCAGTGCGCCCTTGCCACGGTTGTTGTGGTCGATGGCGGCACCGGCCAACGCACCGGCCAGCGCACCAAGGCCACCGTATTTGGCGGTTTTGCTGATTCCGCCCTGCGAACCATTATTTGCCTGCCCCTGGCTGCCGTCATAAGGATTGGGAGAAGCGCAGCCGGACAACAGGGCTACGGCGGTGGCGACAACAAGAAGACGACGCGGAGTGAACATGAAGGGAGCTCCTACTTTTGCATTCTGTGGTGCAAAGGACATTGGCAATGGACCTGTGCCGAGTTTGGAACGCGACAAACGGTAAAAATTCCGTGGCCGCTATCCGCCGCTAAGGAAACCGTAGCAGACGCAGGCTGAACGCGACCTGCGTTTTTGCCACAACGATTCTCCCTGTAGAACAGCCCCGCCCCACGAAATATTCCCTTCCCGACCCGCTACGCCCGCACAAACGGGTTCTCACGCATTTCATCGCCCAGCCGGGTATCCGGACCATGACCGGCCACCACGGTAGCGCCCTCATCCAGCGTGTACAGGCGCTGCTTGATCGAACGCACGATCGTGGCCTGGTCCCCGCCCCACAAATCCGTGCGCCCGACACCGCGTCGAAACAAGGTGTCTCCGGCGATCAGCAGCTTGGCATCGGCGAACCAGAAACTCATCGAGCCCGGCGTGTGCCCCGGCGTATGCAAGGCCACGCCGCAACCGCAGGCGAGCTCTTCCTCATCCTCCAGCCAACGGTCCGGTGACGGCACAGGCGTGTAGGGCACCCGAAACATTTGGCATTGCATTTCCAGGTTATCCCAGAGGAATTGATCCTCTTTGTGCAGGTGCAACGTCGCGCCGGTCTTCTCCTTCAACTGGCCGGAAGCCAGGAAGTGATCCAGATGGGCATGGGTATGAATGATGCTGACCACATGGAGACCGAGCGCATCGAGGCGCGCCAGGATCAACTCGTGATTGCCACCCGGATCGACCACAATGGCTTTTTTGGTGATCGGGTCGCCGATGATGGTGCAGTTGCACTGCAACGGGCCGACGGGGAAGGTTTCGCGGATCAAGGCGGGAGGCAGAGACATCAGGGCGGGCTCGGTCATGTGTGATCCGGTGATTTTGGCACAGATCGTTTCATTCCTAGCCCAGCAACCCCATCTCCTGCGCACGCGCCACCGCCTGAGTTCTGCGCTCCACCCCCAGTTTGCTGTTGATATGACTCGCGTGGGTTTTGACCGTGTGCAACGAGATAAACAGCCGGTTACTGATTTCCTGATTCGAACAGCCTTGGGCAATCAGATGGAGAACTGCCAATTCCCGCGCGCTCAGGGTTTCATGGGCCGGTGAAGCGTCGACCGGCGTTACGGCCGGCAGCAGCGCCAGCAAACTTTGGTTCAACACACCCTGCGGATCCTTGCCCAGTTGTTCGCGCATCCAGCCCGGATGGCTGTCCAGCAACCGCTGAAACGGTTGCAGCGCGCCGCCAATGCCAGCCTCGAGGGCCTTGGCCAGACCCAAGCGCGCTTTGGCTTCCTGACCACACGCCAGCAACACCTGCGTCTGCTGGGTCAGGGCCATCAAGGCAATCATCTGGCGACCACTGTTTTGCGCCTGTTGCGCCAGTTCTTCGAGCCGCTCCAGCGCCGTCGCCGGTTGATGGCGGGTGGCTTCCAGCGCGGCCTGTTGCAGTCCGATATGCTGCGGCAGGTGCGGATGAAACTCCGGCGCGGCGGCCGCGTGCTCACCGTTGTAGGTTTGCCCCAGCCGGGCCAGCCAGGCGTCGGCAAGGTCAGTGCGCCCCTGAGCCAGCCACAACTCGCATTTAATCAGCGTGATCATTGCCAGGTAATAAATGGGCGGCACGTCCCAGATGTGCATCAAGCGCTCGGCCTCGGCGAGTTCGGCAAAGGCTTTGGGGAAATCATTGCGGCGCCCTTCAAAGTTGGCGATGACGCAATGCCCGATCAGCACACTGATATCCCGGCACGCGCGGGCTTCGGTGAGCCCGGCGCGCAGGCGCGCAAGGCCCGCTTCCGGTTGGCAACGCACCAGCAACAAAAAACCTTCATACAGTGATAAACGTGCGCGTACCGCATACAAGCGCTGCGGCGGCAGGCCGTGCAAACGCTGCTGGCCCTGGCGCACCTCGTCAAGCGAACGCAGGATTTCGCCTCGCGCCTGCAGCACTCGCGCCCGGTCGTAGTGGGCCAAGGCCTCGAATAACGGGTTGCCGACGCGCTGGGCCAACTCCAGAGATTCGCGATTCAAGCCACGGGCGCGCCACAGATCGGCGTCAACGATGGCCAGGTTGGACAGGGTCGACAGGCACATCAGCCGCTGGCCATAACGCTTCTGCGGCAGGCTTTCCAGCGCCTCGCTGCAGTAGCGCTGGGTCAGTTCGCGGTCGCCCCGGCCCCGGGCGATGATCCCGCTCAGCGCCAGCCACTGGGCCAGCATCGACTTTTGCGCAGTGGCCGACGGCGCGGGCAGAAAGCGGCTGAGATAGCCGGACAATTCTTCCGCCGCATCCAGCTGGCAGGCCAAGCCCAACGCCCAGCTGTAGAGCACGATCAGGCGCGGCGTGCTGATCAACAGGCTGTCGGGCAAGTCCATCTTCCAGCGCAGCAGCATGCCAATATTCTGTTCGGCCAGCAGCTGCTCCTCCGACAGGTTCTGCACCAGGTTGGCCGCCACGTCCAGATGGCCGGCGCGCAATGCCTGCTCCACCGCCTCATCAATCAACCCCTGGGCGTTGAACCAGCGGCAGGCGCGCAAATGCAGGCTGGCGAGCGTCAATGTGGCATTGCTTGCACGGCGGGTACGCAGCAAATCGGAGAACAAATGGTGATAGCGGAACCAGTGGCCCTGCTCGTCCAACGGCACCAGGAACACCTGATGGGACTGCAAGTAGCGCAGGATTTCCGCGCTGTCGTGGGCTTCGCGCAGGGCGTCGCACAGCTCGCTGCAAAAACGGTCCTGAGACGCGGTGTCGTACAGAAATGCCTGAACCTCGACGGGCAGGCAGTCGATCACTTCTTCGAGCAGGTAATCACGAATCAGCCCTTCCCCACCGTGCAGGTTCTGCGGCAAAGCGCCTTCATTACCGGCCTCGGAGACGGCCAACAGCCAAAAACGCAGGCCGGCGACCCAGCCTTCACTGCGCCGAATCAGGTTGTCCAGCGCCTCGCCACGCAGCGAATTGCTGTGCCTGTCCAGCACGGCCAGGGACTCGGCGTGGGTCAGGCGCAGGTCTTGTTCGTTCAGTTCCAGCAAATGCCGCGACAAACGCAGCCGCGCCAGGTGCCAATCGGGGCGCTGACGGCTGGTGACCAGCACCACCAGCCCATCCGGCAGATGATTGAGAAAAAATTGCAGGCAACGATCCAGCACCGGGCCCTGGGCCAGATGGTAGTCATCCAGCACCAGCAATAACGGCGCGCGCGTAGACAGGTGTTCGGCCAGCTCGTCGAGCAACCCATCGAGCCACTCTTCAAAGGCAAAGGGCTGATGGCGCTGGCGCATTTTCAGCAAGCCCAGGGACTGGGTGCCGATGTGCGGGAAATAGTGCTGCAAACCGTCGAGCAGGCGTTCAAGAAAACGGCCCGGGTCATTGTCCCGAGGGCTCAAGCCCAGCCAGAGGCTTTGCCAGTGAGCCGGCAGGCTTTGACAGAACTCCACCGCCAGCGAACTCTTGCCGAACCCCGCCGGTGCGCTGACCAGCAGCAACCGCCCTTCGAGGCCCGCACTCAACCGCTCGCACAGACGCGGGCGCAGCACGTAGCCGTCAGGTAGCGGAGGCCTGTAGAAACGCGCTTCCAGGGTTGGAATTACCGCGCTTGCAGGCCCCAGGACAGGGGACAGATCAGTCATCGCCGGGCTCTTGTGGAAGGCTGTTGTCGGCATTGCGGATGTCCGCAGACTAGCGGTAAAAGCGGCGGGATTGTAGATCTTTGCAACATTTGCCTGAAAAAGAACTGCGACAAAAAATGTGGGAGGTGGCCAGTGTGGGAGCCGGGCTTGCCCGCGATGCAGTCACCCCGGCCTGTCAGACCAACCGGGGCGAGGCTATCGCAGGCAAGCCAGCTCCCACACTGGCCGCCTCCCACATGGGCGTTACGTGTAAAGCTTAGCGAACACCATCCTGACGCAGGGCCGCAGGCGAGAAGTCGGCGGTGGAGGCGGTGAAGCCGAAGTCATACGCCTGCTTCTCTTCGTTCTTCATACCCAGCGCGAGGTAACGGCCGGACTGCAGGTCGTAGAGGGTTTCGAGGGCGTACCACGGCACTTGTTTGTCGTAGTAGTTCTCGGCATGGGCTTCGGCGACGCGCCACAGCTGGCCACGGCCGTCGTAGTGGTCGATCACGGCGGCTTGCCAGGTGTCTTCGTCGATGAAGAAGTCACGCTTGGCGTAGATGTGGCGCTGGCCTTCCTTCAAGGTCGCGACCACGTGCCACACGCGGCGCAGCTCGTAGCGTGCCAGGTCCTGGTTGATGTGGCCGGCCTTGATGATGTCGGCGTATTTGAGCTTCGGATCGTCGATCTTGTAGCTGTTGGAGGCGATGTACAGCTCCTTCTTGCCTTCCAGTTTCCAGTCGTAGCGGTCCGGCGCGCCGTTGTACATGTCGAGGTTGTCGGAAGTGCGCAGGCCGTCGGCGGCGGTACCCGGGCCGTCGTAGGACACTTGCGGCGCCCGGCGCACACGGCGCTGGCCGGCGTTGTAGACCCACGCCGAACGCGGTTCCTTGACCTGGTCCAGGGTTTCGTGCACCAGCAGCACACCACCGGCCAGACGCGCCGGCGCGGTCACTTGCTGCTTGAAGTAGAACAGCACGTTGCCCGGGTTTTTCGGGTCGAAATCTTTCATCTTGTCGCGGAACACGAACTGGTCGCGGAAGTACACCAGGCTGAACGAACCGTTGGTTTGCGGCGTGGCCTGGGTCACCAGACGGGTCACGCTGCCGCCGCGATAGCGGGTGATGTGGTTCCAGATGACTTCAACGCCGCTTTTGGGAATCGGGAACGGCACGGCCGTTTCGAAGTTTTCCAGGCCGTTGCCGCCCGACACCAGGTTGGTGCTGGTGGCGTTCTTCTTGATGGCGGCGAACACATCAGCTGGCACTGTGGCGCCACGATGGGTCGGGTAAACCGGCATCTTGAAGGTGTCGGGGTAACGCTTGAACATCGCGTACTGCCCCGGCGCCAGCTTGTCTTTGTATTGCTCCACGTTTTGCGCGGTGATAGTGAATTGCGGTTGTTCGCTGGCATACGGGTTAGCGAGGAAACCACGGGCATCCACGGCGCCGGCATTGGTCGGCAGCGGTGACCACTTCGGGATGGTGCCCGCTGCGTTACCAGCCATTTCAGCGCCCATCGGCGTCAGGCTCGTACCCAGCTTGGCGGCTTCATCCGCCGAGACTGCCGCCATGACGTTGCTCGCCAGGATCGACAGCCCAAGCACACCCACGTGCAACAGACTTTTAGTTATTTTCATGTTCTGGTTCTTCCTGAAATGCATGCATCTGAAAAAGAAAGTCTTAGAAGTTCACGCCCGCGCTCACGGCGATGAAGTCACGGTCATCCACGGTGCTGAACTTGCCACCAAAGAAGTTGGTGTAGTTCAAGCCCACGGTGTAGGTGTTCTGGTACTCGGCATCCACACCCAGGCTGACGGCCTTGCGACCTTCTTCAAAGTTGCCGCCAGGGCCTGGCGAGTAACCTTTCACGTCGTGCGACCAGGCCACGTTGGGCTTGAGGTTCACACCGGCGAACACATCCGGGTATTCCCAGATGGCCCGGGCGCGGTAGCCCCAGGAAGTGGCCGTGGTGTAGCCGTCGTTGTTGCAATTGGTGTTCAGGCCGGCAGCGTTGGGCAAGCCTGCGCCCGTGGCCGTGGAATTGTTGAGTGCATTACAGAAACCACCTGGCAGCTTGCCCGGGCCGAAGACCGGATCACGGCCATAGCGCGCAGTGTTTTTACTCTCCAGGCCGCCCACATGGGTCACGCCGATTTCACCCACGGTGGTCAGGCGGGTTGCGCCCATTACCTGGTCGAAGAAGTGCGTGAAGGTGGTCTGGAACTGGGTCACTTCCTTGCGGTTGTAGCCATGCAGGTCCTGGCCCGGCGTGCCCTTGAGCACCGATGCATTGCCAAAGCCCGGGATCGGCGTAACGCCCGCATACAAAATGTCGGTGGTGCTCAGTTGCACCGGCGCGTTCGGGCGATAGCTCAACTCGCCGCTCCAGGCGGTGCCGGTGGGCAGCGTGGTGGAGAAGCTCAAGCCGTACAGGCGAATATCTTCAGGGTACTCGACGAAGTAGCGCGAGCTGCCCGCCACGATCAGTGGGCGCAATGCTGCCAGCGGACCCAGCGGACGGGTGTAGGCCGAGTTTGGCGCACCCGTGGCGCTGAAGATCGGCGCGCGGCTGTGGTAGTTCATGAAATAGGCGCCGAACTCCGTGTCCAGCGGCTCGAAGTTGTAGTGCATCGCCACGCCGAACTGGCCGCTGTCCCGTGCATCCCGGTCGCCGCCGCGGCGTACCAGCACGCCTTCGTTGTTGACGTCCACACCCAGGGCGGTGAGGGTCGGCAACGCGGCGCCCGGAATGGTGGAGCGCTTGTTCAGCACGCGCAGGTTATTGCTGCAACCGTCGGCGATCACGTCGGGTTGAGAGAAGAACGTACCGCAGTTGTCCACAACGGTCTGGTCCCACTCCAGCTGGTAGAAGGCTTCGGCGGAGAGGTTGTCGGTCAGGGTTTGGGACACGTAGAACATGTTGACCGGAATCAGGCCTTCCTTGATCTCGGCGCCCGGACGACGGAACGCGGACACGTCGATCGGGTTGATCGAGTTGATGCCGCCACCGATGAAGGTACTCTCGCCCCAGCTCACCACCTGCTTGCCGAACCGCACGTTACCCGGCTGATCGGCGATGGTGTAGTTGTGGTAGATGAAGGCGTCGAGGATCTGCCCGCCGGAGGATTTTGCGCCCTCTTTGCGGTTGTCATTGCTGACGTTCTTGAAGTCCAGGTCTTCGTTTTGCAGCGCGAAGTCGTACCAGTACTTGCCCCGGACGAAGATGCCGGTATCACCGTATTTCAATTCAAGGTCATGGATACCCTTGAAGATCTTCGAAAAGGAGTCGCCCTTGTCAAAGTTCAGGTGACCGTCATCGGAGGTCTGGGACAGACCCTTGCCGCCGTTGTTGGCACCGATCAGGTCTTTGTTGCGACCTGCAGTCGACCAGCTCGCGCCCACCGACAGGGAAGAGTCAAAGCTGCCTTCGATTTCACCGATGTTGAAACTGACGCCGAATGCGGGCCCGGCGAGCGTGGAAGCGAGACCGACGGCCAGGGGCAGTTTCGCCCGGCGCCAGAACTGGTTTACTGAGGTCATCGACGCTACTCCATGTGCATTATTGTTATGGCAGTGAGTTCTTTCTCTGGACGCTTGTAACAGCCGGAATACAACGATTCCAATGCCGCCTGGCAACCGGGGCCCCATGCCCCTGAACGCAACATCCATGAAAAACTCTGGGTGGGACTATAGCCAGCAGGGTGTACCGCTTGATCCCTCTAAAGTGTGATTTGCATCACCAACCCGTCTGCCACAGTCCTTTCGCCACGCCGACGAAGGTCGGCGCGGGAAGGATGGCTGAAAATCCGGAAATCACAAGTGAAGGGCGCGAGATAGAGCAGTGCGTGCCCCGAAGGGCACGCGGCAAAGTGTCAGAGGGTGGACAGGAAGGTGCTGTTGTTGGCCTGCCATTCGATGATGTCGATACGGATACGCTTTTTATCGAGCTTACCGACGCTGGTCTTGGGAATTTCAGTAACAACGGCGATCTGGCTGGGGATCGCCCACTTGCTCAAGTGGCCCAGTTCGACAAAAGGCTTGAGGTGTTCCTTAAGCTCACGGGCGCCTATCTCATGGCCATCACGCACCACCAGCAACGCAAACGGGCGCTCGCCCCACTGCGGGTCGGCGATGCCCACCACCGCTACTTCGCGTACCGCTGGGTGACGACTGACCAGGTCTTCAAGGGCCAGGGACGAGATCCACTCGCCACCGGTCTTGATCACGTCCTTGATGCGATCTCGGATGTCGATCACGCCAAAGGCGTCCAGCGTCGCCACATCGCCCGTGTGCATCCAGCCACCCGCCCACAGCTCGGCGCCCTTTTGCGGCTCGTTGAAATAACCTTCGCTGAGCCAGGGCGCGCGCAACACCAACTCGCCCTGGGACTCGCCGTCGGCGGGCAGGAAGTTGCCATCGCCGTCGATGATCGCTGCTTCCACCAGGGGCCCGGGCACGCCGGCCTTGATGCGGTAGGTGGTGCGTTCGTCTTCGCTGCCGGCCATCAACTCTTCGTTGAGGTGGGCGCACGACACCAGCGGCCCGGTCTCGGACATGCCGTACGCAGCGGTCAGCTGAATCCCTCGCGCCTTGGACGCTTCATACAGCGAACGGTTGAGCGCACTGCCACCAATGACGATTTTCCAGCCGCCAAAATCCACGCCTTGCGCAGCCTTGGCGTTGAGCACCATTTGCAGGATGGTCGGCACGCAATGGGAGAACGTGACCTTTTCCTTGCGCCACAGCTCCACCAGAAATTCCGGATCGTAGCGGCCGGGGTAGACCTGCTTCAGACCGAGCATGGTCGCCACGTACGGCAAGCCCCAGGCATGCACGTGGAACATCGGCGTGATCGGCATGTACACGTCGTTGGTGCCTAACAGGCGCACGCTGTCGACACTGCCCATGATGGTCGCCACGCCCATGGTGTGCAGCACCAGTTGGCGATGGGTGAAGTACACGCCTTTGGGGTTGCCGGTGGTGCCGGTGGTGTAGAAGGTGGTGGCGACGGAATTTTCGTCGAAATCCTGGAAGTCGTATTTCGGGCTGGCGGCTGCCAGTAAGGTTTCGTACTCGCCGACCAAACCGGGCAGCTCGGCGGTTTTGGCCTCGCCATCGGTCAGCAGCAGGGTCTTGTCGACGGTGGTGAGATGGCCGGCAATCGCCTGGTAAAGGCCCACGAACTCGCTGTTGACCAGCACAAAGCGGTCCTCGGCGTGGTTCATGGTGTAGAGAATCTGTTCCGGCGACAGGCGCACATTGATGGTGTGGATCACCGCGCCGATCATTGGAATGGCGAACATACACTCCAGGTAGCGGTGGCTGTCCCAATCCATCACCGCCACGGTGTCACCCGCCTTGACCCCGGCTTCGGTGAGCACATTGGCCAGGCGCGCGACGCGCTCGATCAGGGTCGGGTAGGTGTAACGCAGCTTGTCGCGGTAGACGATTTCCCGGGTTTTCTCGTAACGCGTCCCGGACATCAACAGGCGTTTGATCAACAGCGGGTATTGGTACGCGCCTTCGGCGGGCGGGATAACACGGGTCTGCAACATACGAATCCCTTATCTGACTGCACGGTCTTGGCTTGAAGACCTGCACTTTAGAGACCTTATGTGTCAGCCAAATCAGCCGAAGGAATGATTTGTTGCGCCCCGTGAATGCTAGCTTTGCGCCATCACCGAGCGCCTGCCGGGATCCATGTGGGAGCTGGCTTGCTGTGGCGAGGGAGCTTGCTTGCGCTGGGGTGCGAAGCGCCCCCAAAAAGCTGGCGACCGCTACGCGCTCGAGCGGGAGCAAGCTCCCTCGCCACAGACAGCCCGCTCCCACATTTTGAACTGTGTTTACTTCATGCTGGTGAAGGCCAGCTTCACCCCAATCGCAATCAACACCGCGCCCATGGTCCGGTCAAACCAATGCCCCATCCGCGCAAACCCGGCGCGCACGCGCTGCTGGCTGAACAGCATCGCCACCAGGCAAAACCACAGCGCCGTCGCCACCGCCAGGTACACGCCGTAACCGGCCTGAATCGCCAGCGGCGTGTGCGGGTTGATCACCACCGTAAACAACGACAGGAAAAATAGCGTGGCCTTGGGGTTCAGACCATTGGTCACAAAGCCCGAAGTGAACGCCCCGCGCGCCGTGCGCTCGCCGACCTCACGGTGCAGCTCTTCTTCGCTGGCAGGCTTGGCCGGTTGGGCGCGCAGGGCTTTGAAGCCGATGTACAGCAAGTAAGCCGCGGCGGCCCACTTCAGCGAGTTGAACAGCACGATGGACTGGGACACGATCAAACCAATTCCCAGCAGCGAATACCCCACATGCAGGAAAATCGCCGAACCGACGCCGAGCGCCGTCCAGGTTCCGGCGCGACGGCCATGGGTCACGCTTTCACGCACTACCACGGCGAAATCCGGGCCGGGGCTGGCCACCGCCAACAAGTGAATCAAGGCTACGGTCAAAAACTCGGCGGCGTACATGCTCACTCCATTAAGTAACTGATTATTTCATCTGATAGGCTCGGGAGATTACGCCTACAAACCCAGTCGCAAAAGGTACAGTTGATGTCGAACAATCGCCGCGCCGTCTTCCTTGACCACCCGTCCCTGGACCTCGGGGACCTCGACCTCAGCGAGCTGCGAGACAGCTTCAGCGAGCTTGAGCTGTTTTCCGACACCACCCCGCAGAATGTGCTCGAACGCGTGCAGGGCGCCCAAGTGGTGATCAGCAATAAAATTGCCCTCAATACCGAAACCCTCGCGGCGTGCCCGGACCTCAAGCTGATTCTGGTGTCGGCCACCGGCACCAATAACGTCGACCTCGCCGCCGCTCGCGCCCACGGCATTACCGTGAGCAACTGCCAGGGTTACGGCACACCGTCAGTGGCGCAGCACACGATCATGCTGCTGCTCAACCTGGCGACGCGCTTGAACGACTATCAGCGCGACGTAAGCGCGGGCAAATGGCAGCAAGCCAGGCAGTTCTGCCTGCTGGACCACCCGATTGTCGAGCTGGAAGGCAAAACCCTCGGCCTGCTCGGCCATGGCGAATTGGGCGGCGCGGTGGCGCGCCTGGCCGAAGCTTTCGGCATGCGCGTGCTGCTCGGGGCAATTCCCGGTCGCCCTGCGCGCGCCGACCGTGTGCCGCTGGATGAACTGCTCGCCCAGGTCGACGCGCTGACCCTGCACTGCCCGCTCAATGAACACACCCGTGACTTTATCGGCGCCCGCGAATTGGCACTGCTCAAGCCCGGCGCGTTTGTGATCAACACCGCGCGCGGTGGCTTGATCAACGAACAGGCGTTGGCGGATGCGTTGCGCAGCGGCCATTTGGGCGGCGCCGCCACCGACGTGCTGAGCGTAGAGCCGCCGGTCAACGGCAACCCGCTGCTGGCCGGCGACATTCCGCGCCTGATCGTCACGCCTCACAATGCCTGGGGCAGCCGCGAAGCGCGCCAGCGCATCGTCGGCCAACTGGCGGAAAACGCCCGGGGCTTTTTCAGCGGCGCCCCGCTGCACGTCGTCAGTTGATAAACTGCGCCCCTTTTTCAAGGAGCAGACCATGGATCCGCGCAGTGAAGTACTGCTTCGTCAGGCCGAACTTTTTCAGGGCAACCTGTTGCTGGTCGGCCTGCCCGCCGACGATTTGCTCGGCCGCCTGCCGAATGCCCACGGCTGGTGCTGGCATGCCGGCGACCAGGCGGCGCTGGATGCGCGCTTCCCGCAGCGCAGCCAGTTTGGCGTGAACCTGCCCGAGCGCGGGTTCGACGCGGCGGTGGTTTTCCTGCCCAAATCCAAGGACCTCACTGATTACCTGCTCAACGCCGTGGCTGCGCGCCTGCCCGGTGCCGAGCTGTTTCTGGTGGGGGAGAAAAAGGGCGGTATCGAAAGCGCTTCAAAACAACTGCTGCCCTTCGGCAAACCGCGCAAGCTCGACAGCGCGCGGCATTGCCAGCTCTGGCAAGTCACCGTGGCCAACGCTCCGCAAGCGGTCGATTTGGAAAGCCTGGCGCAGGTATTTGAGGTGCCGCTGGCCGAAGGCCCACTCAAAGTGGTGAGTTTGCCCGGGGTGTTCAGCCATGGGCGCCTGGACCGCGGCACCGAATTGCTGCTGGAGCATCTCGACAAACTGCCGGGCGGCCACTTGCTGGACTTCGGTTGCGGCGCGGGCGTGTTGGGGGCGGCGGTCAAACGCCGCTACCCGCACAACAGCGTGACGTTGCTCGACGTGGACGCCTTTGCCGCCGCCAGCAGCCGCCTGACGCTGACTGCCAATGGTCTGGAAGCCGAGGTGCTGACCGGTGATGGCATCGACGCTGCACCGATGGGTTTGAACGCAATTCTCAGCAACCCGCCGTTCCATGTCGGGGTGCACACCGATTATTTCGCCACCGAGAACCTGCTGCGAAAAGCGGCGAAACATCTGGCAAAAGGCGGCGAACTTCGCTTGGTGGCTAACAGTTTCCTGAAGTACCAGCCGCTGATCGAAGAGCACCTCGGCGTGTGTGCGATCAAGGCCGAGGGCAGTGGTTTTCGCATTTATCGTGCCAAACGCGGCTGATGGCTTTTTGAAAAAGAAGGCTTGCCGAATGGGTTTTGCCTAGGCAGAATCCGCTCCGTCCTAGGGGAGTAGTCTCCCACGAGCGCCACGCTCGTCCGGCATACGTCAACATACTTGGTCAGCAGACCATGGCGTATGCGACCCAGGAGTCCGCACAGACGGACCGGGGTTTGACAAGACCTATGACACGCACACCTTACCCGGGGCGGGAAGGCTGTACGTGTCATAGCCGTGTCGACCCGCCCCTGGAAACCTACCTGATGCTGGATTCATTACTCGTACCTACCGCAATCGTTGCCTTGGCCGAAATCGGCGACAAGACGCAACTGCTCGCGCTCATCCTTGCCGCCCGCTTTCGCAAACCCTGGCCGATCATCGCCGGCATCGTCGCCGCGACCCTGGCCAACCATGCGGCGGCCGGTGCCGTGGGGGCCTGGTTCGGAAGCTTCTTCTCGGATGCGGTGTTGCACTGGATTCTCGCGGCGAGCTTCTGCGCCACGGCCTTGTGGACCCTGGTGCCCGACAAACTCGATGATGACGAAGCCAGCACCACGCGCAAGTTCGGGCCGTTTTTGACCACGCTGATCGCGTTCTTCCTCGCGGAAATCGGTGACAAGACCCAGATCGCCACGGTGATGCTCGCGGCGCAATACCCGGAGCTGTGGCTGGTGATTATCGGGACCACGCTGGGCATGCTGATTGCCAACGTGCCGGTGGTTCTGGCGGGAAATTTTGCCGCCGAGAAACTGCCATTGACCCTGATTCGCCGGCTGGCGGCGACGGCGTTTTTCGTGCTGGCGGTGGTGGCGGTTTACAAGGCCATGCAGAGCAGCGGCTGGATTTAAACCTCTAAACCCAACCCAATGTGGGAGCTGGCTTGCCTGCGATGCAGACACCTCGGTATTTCAGGCAGACCCGGTTGATGCTATCGCAGGCAAGCCAGCTCCCACACACGCCAGTTCCCACCTTGGATCTTCATAAGGTCAGGATTTTTTGGCCTGCTGGTAGAGCGGCATCACCTTTGGAATCGCCGCCTGCAACGAGGCGATCCGGCTGTCGGACGCCGGGTGCGTGCTCATGAACTCCGGCGGTGCGCCTTCCGAAGCCTTGGCCATCTTGTTCCACAACGTGATGGCCGCGTTCGGGTTGTAACCGGCACGGGCCGACAGCTCCAGGCCGATCAGGTCGGCTTCGTTTTCGTTGGCACGGCTGTTGGGCAAGGTCATGCCGTAGTTTGCCACCGTGTCGGCGAGCGCCATGCTGTCCTGGCCCAAGCCGAACAAGGCACCGGCGCCCTGTTTCGCCATCTGGATGCCGTACGCTTTGGACATGGCCTCGCGCCCGTGCTCGCGCAAGGCGTGGGCAATTTCATGGCCCATGACGGCGGCCAATTCGTCATCGGTGAGCTTGAGGTTGTCGATCAGCGCGCTGTACACAAAGATTTTGCCGCCTGGCCCGCAGTTGGCGTTCATCTCGTCGCTTTTGATCAGGTTCACCTCCCACCTCCACTGCGCCGCATCCGGGCGGAACGTCGGTGCCTGGGCGATCAGGCGGTTGGCAATTGCCTGAACGCGTTTGGCGTTGGCACTGGTTTTGTCCACCAGGCCTTTGCCACTGGCCTCACCCAATGTCTGTTGATAGGACTGGGCGTACATTTGGTCGACTTCCTGGCTCGACAGCATGCTGAACATGTACTGCTTGCGCTCAACCCCAACGGCGCCGCCGCTGGTGGTATTTACCGACTGGCAACCCGCCAGCAGCATCGCTGCAACCAATGCACTGATGGTCAATGACTTCTTCATGACGCTCTCCCTGAAAACATGGCGCGTATCGTAGGCGGTCGTTTGTATCAGCGCCAGACACAAAGGACGTGTAGCCATCGAATTTCAGATACATCCCACACCCGGAGCGGCGACCAACTGCCCATCCGCGACACCGCCCATTATTTTGTAGGACAAAGCTTAAGCCTGCGCACGCCGTGGCCGATATAAAAAAGCAGCCACTCTCGCCCTGCGTTCGGAGCTTTCATGAAATTCAAGTCGATTCAGTTTTCTGTCGCGGCACTCACCGGGGCCATCGTGCTGAGTGTGGTCGCGGTGCTGGTGCTCTACGCCTTGTTTGCCGGCGCGCGCACCCAGGAGATGGTGCAGGACCGCACCCAGGCGCAGTTCGAGCAAATCATCGAGCAGCGCCTGACCACTCTGGCGCAAACCCAGGCCACGCTGATCCAGCGCGAACTCGAAGCGCCTCTGGTCACCGCCAAAGGCCTGGCCACCGCCAACGCCCTGCTCGGCATGAAAGACGCCAAGGGCGAGCCGGCCTTGCAGATCGGCCGCGAGCAACTGATCAACCTGCTGCACGAAACCGTGGTGCGCAACCCGAAAATCCTCGGCGCTTATATCGGCTGGGAACCCAACGCCATCGACCACAATGACGCCGCCTACGTAAACAGCCCGATTGTCGGCATGGGCACCGACGGCCGCTTCCTGCCTTGGTGGTACCGCAACGCCGATGGCAGCCTGGGCCTGGACAAGCTCGCCGACGTCAACGACCAGACAATCCTCTCCACCGGCGTACGCGCCAGCGAGTACTACCTGTGCTCCAAGGAAACCAGCAAACCCTGCGCCATCGACCCGGCGCCCTACAAGGTCGGCAACGCCATGGTCATGCTGGCCTCGTTCATCGAGCCGATCATGATCAACGGCACCTTCCAGGGAATTGTCGGCGCCGACCTGTCGGTGAACTTCATTCAGGAAATGCTCACCCACGCCGACCAGAACCTCTACAACGGCGCCGGTGAACTGGCCCTGATCTCCAGCAACGGCCGTCTGGTGGCCTACACCAAAGACGCCAGCAAACTGGGTGAAAAAGCCAGCGACCTGCTCGACAGCAATGAGCTGGCCAACCTGAACCAGCTCAAAGCCGGCGAAGTGCGCTACGACATCGACAAGGAGCACGGGCATATCGAGCTGTTCCTGCCCTTCAGCATCGGCCAGGCCGAAGCGCGCTGGACCCTGATGCTGCAACTGCCGCTGAGCGCGGTGATGGCCGACTCGCAGAAACTTCAGGCCGACCTGCAGGCCCAGCGCAAAACCGACACCTTTGGCATGACCGTGGCTGGCCTGTTGATCGCCGGCCTCGGTTTGCTGGTGATCTGGCTGGTGGGTCACGGCATCGCCCGCCCGCTCAAGCAGATGGTGGCCATGCTCAATGACATCGCCCAGGGCGAAGGCGATCTCACGCGCCGCCTCACCAGTGACCGCGCCGATGAATTGGGCGCGATTGCCAGCGGCTTCAACACCTTTCTGATCAAGCTGCAGGGCATGATTACCCAAGTGGTGAGCTCGGTGCAGAAGGTCAGCGACTCGTCGGAGCACACGGCCGACATCGCGATTCGTACCAACCAGGGCGTGCATAAGCAGATGGTGGAAATCGATCAGGTGGCCACCGCCGTGCACGAGATGACCGCCACCGCGCAAGACGTTGCGCGCAACGCCACCCAGGCCGCCCAAGCCGCCAGCCATGCCGACCAGGCGGCGAGCCAAGGCATGCGTATTGTGCGCGACACCTCCACCTCCATCGGCGCCCTCGCCGAGGAAATCGGCAAGGCTGTGGGCGTGGTGCAGACCCTGGCCAAGGACAGCGAGAACATCAACGCGATCCTCACGGCCATCCGCGGGATTGCCGAGCAGACCAACCTGCTGGCCCTCAACGCCGCCATCGAAGCCGCGCGGGCGGGCGAGCAAGGCCGTGGTTTTGCCGTGGTGGCCGATGAAGTGCGCAACCTGGCGCAAAAAACCCAGAAGGCTACCGAAGAAATCCAGACGATGATCCAGCAACTGCAACAAGGCACGCGGGACGTGGTGCGGGTGATGGAAGACAGCCAGAACCGCACCGATGAAAGCGTGCAGCACGCGGCCAAGGCGGCGCAGGCGCTGGAAACCATCACTCAGGCGGTGTCGGTGATCAACGACATGAACACCCAGATTGCCAGCGCCGCCGAGGAGCAGAGCGCGGTGGCCGAGGACATCAACCGCAACGTCATCAATATCGGCCAGGTGGCCAACGAAGTGGCGGGCGGCGCGGATGAGTCCAGCGCGGCCAGTGCGGACCTGACCAAACTGGCGGAGCAGCAGCGGCGGTTGATCAATCAATTCAAGGTTTGAGGCCGCCATCGCAGGCAAGCCAGCTCCCACCTTTGAATGCATTCACACATCAAAGGTGGGAGCTGGCTTGCCTGCGATGAGGCCAATGGACTCAGCGCTAAGCCGGGGTCAGGCACTCCGGCCCATTGAGCTTGGGATCATTGACCATATTGGCCAGCACCCGCTCGCGCAACGCGGTGGGTTCGCTGGCCAACAAGCCCTGCAACACATGCAACGGTGTTTCCGGGTTCAACCAGGCCGCCTGCCCCGCCGCATCCAGAATCAACGGCCGCCGCTGATTCTGCGCGGCTTGAGTCACCACCGCCGTGCTCAACCACACCTGCTCCTGCACCGGATAGGCCTCCCAGATCGCCGCAAAAAACAACGTGGAGCCCTCCTCTGGTGTCAGCCAGTAAGGGCGTTTGCGCTGGGTGCCGCGCCATTCGTAAAACCCGTTGGCCGGTAGCAGGCAGCGGCGCTGGCGGAACGCTTCGCGAAACATGGGTTGCTCGGCAAGGGTTTCAGCGCGGGCGTGGGCCGGGGTACGGGAAAGGTCTGTCAGCCAGGGCGGCGTCAGGCCCCAACGGGCGCGGGCCAGCGTGCGCTGACCGTCGACGACGCGCTGGATCAGCACCGAATCATTGGGGGAGATGTTCCACTGGGCCTGCTGGTCGGCCGGAAAGCCCGGCAAGGCAGCAAAGGCGGGGTTCCAGCGAAACAGGGCATAACGTCCACACATGGGGCAACACGACTCTCAGGTAAACCGACCGACAGCCTAACAGACCAGCACGTCGGGGAAGCTGTCGGGTTCGTCGCCGGGCACGGGCTGCGCGCCGATATAGGCGGTAATCAGCTCGCGGGCGTAGGCGGCGCGGTCGTTATCCACCTCGAGGCCCAGCAAGCCGAAAATCGGCAACTCGCCGGTGCCGCCCAGCAAATGCCGGCCCACCAGGTGCGCTTCGATGCCCTCGCTGGCGAGCATTTGCTGCAGCAGCTCGCCTTCCATCAGGTTTTCCGGTTCGTAGATTCGCAGCATGGGCGTACCTGTCACTCGTTCTCGCTGCGCACGTTCAGCATCCATTCATCGCCATGCACCTGCAGATCGAAAATAATCGGCCGGCAACACACCGGGCAGTCTTCTATGTATGACTGATCGCCGCCGGAAAGATCCAATACCGCCTCGGCGGGCTCACCACAATAAGGACAATCGTACGAGTCGGTTTCCAGCATCGCGGTCTCCCAGGTGACTTGTGCGTATAATCGCCGGTCTATTTACAGGGCTATTCACGGCAGAGCCAATATTGCGGCCGCACCCTGATATTTCCTTTACTTACCCTAGCCGTTTCTAACAAGAGAGCATGATGGGCGAATTCGATACCATCCGACCTTACAACGACAGCGAAGTCCCGGCAGTGCTGGCACGCCTGTTCAGTGACAAGGCCTTTCTGGACATCCTGACCCACTTCCGCTTCCCGCGCTTTGCCGGCGCCCTGGGCTGGCTGCTCAAGCCGATGATCGCCCGCAAGCTGCGCCGCGAGTTCGCCGGCGTCACCACCGTCGCCACGCTGCAGGACAAAGTCGAGTATTACGTCGACCACACCATTGACCGCGCGACCGACGGCGTGACCTACACCGGCGTCGAACAGCTCAAGTCCGGCACCGCCTACCTGTTTCTGGCCAACCACCGCGACATCGTGATGGACCCGGCCTTCGTCAACTACGCCGTGTACCACGCCGGCCTGCCGACGCCCCGCATCGCTATCGGCGACAACCTGCTGCAAAAGCCGTTTGTCAGCGACCTGATGCGCCTGAACAAGAGTTTTATCGTGCACCGCTCGATCACCGGGCGCAAAGAGAAGATGGCGGCGTACCAGTTGCTGTCGGCCTATATCAACCATTCGATCCGCAACGACGGCGCTTCCATCTGGATTGCCCAGGCCGAAGGCCGCGCCAAGGACGGGGATGACCGCACCGAGTCGGCGATCCTCAAAATGTTCCACGTCAGCCGCAAGGACGAGCCGTTTGCCGAGGTGATCCAGTCGCTGAACCTGACGCCGGTGTCCATCAGCTACGAGTACGATCCGTGTGATTCGGCCAAGGCCCGCGAGCTGTACATCCGCGCCACTACCGGCACCTACAGCAAGGCACCGGGCGAAGACGACGTGAGCATTGCGCTGGGCATCACCGGCTACAAGGGTCGCGTGCATGTGAACTTCGCACCGCCCATCACCGAACGCTTCGAAGACACCAAGCTGCTGGCCGTGGAAATGGACCGGCAGATTCTCGGCGGTTATCGGTTGTTCCCGGTGCATTACCTGGCGTACGCACAATGGGCCGACGCCGACCCGCAATTGCAGGTGCCGACGGCGGCCGAAATGTTCCCGGCGGATGAATTGGCCAAGGCCAAAGCGGAGTGGGAGCGGCGCTTGAATGAGTGCCCATCGGAGCACCGCCCGTACCTGGTGGTGCAGTATGCAACGCCGGTGCGCAATCAATACCGGGTGAAGGCCGGGATCCCCCTGTAAGCACCGAATCAAACGGTGGGAGCTGGCTTGCCTGCGATAGCAATGTGTCATTCAGCACATCAGTGACTTAACCACCGCTATCGCAGGCAAGCCAGCTCCCACAGTTGTTTGGTGAGGTTGTTTAGAGGTGGGTGCTGAGCCAGGAAGTGGCCAGTGCCAGGCCGAGGCAGGCGAACCCTACGCGGTAGGCCAGTCGATGCGCTCGTTCGATGCGCACATCCAGAAACAACATGGGTTGGTCGATCGCGCGATCTTCGCTTTGGGCGGTCAGGTCGGCGATTGCGCGCTGCTCGCGCAGGCGGGTGATAAACAGCAGGGCTGCGCCCGGGCAGGCCACCAATAAAGCTACAGCGTTAATGAGCAGTGCGGGCATCGCCATCGCAAACCTCGGTCAATCAGTGTTCTGGTATCGATTCAGATACAAACCTGAACGATAGTGGCGTCCTGCGCCTGAATAGCTCCGTCCCCCAAGTACGCTTAATGTATCCAGTAATTTACAGCGTCACCTGAACGTCACCTTAACAAGCCACTCTGTTGCCCTTCGAACGCTCGGGAGCTTGTCATGTTGCACGCGCAAAACCAGGATCGGCTGTACCTGATCGCCCAAAACGATGAGCAGGAAGCACTGGTTGGAGGCCTTGCCTTCAACGTCCAGGACCGCCACTGGTTGGTGTATTGCGCACTCGGCGGGCATCAGCATGCCGACCTGCCGGAGCTGGACTTGCTCACGGGGGTGAGTGTGCTGGACTTTTATGTCGAAACGGCTGCATGAAGGCTACAGGCACAAAAAAACCGGGCTCATCACTGAGCCCGGTTTTTTGTTGGCTGACGCTTACTGGGAGCTGAGCAACTGACCGATGCTCGGGTCTTTGAACAGGCGGGTCAGCGCGTCACTCAACACGTCGCTGACGAGCTTGGTATTGGTTTCCTCATTCGGCGACATACCGAAGCGCTGGTTCAGCGAAGCACCGTAGCGGCCGCTGTAGCGACGGGTACCGGCACTGACGTCGGACTTGAACGTGGCGCCGATGGACGCTTCAGTCACGTACAGGCCTTCTTTGGGCGACTGATACTTCAGTTCCGCCAGGGTGATGGTCAACTGTGGCGCGCCCGGCGAGTTGGCCGGGGTGAAGCCCAGCAGGCGTACGGCAGCTTCGGCCTGGGCCTGCAGTTTGGGCAGTACGTCCTGACCCGTCACCGAAATCAGCGCGGTTTCAGGGTACAGGCCGCCACGGGAACCCAGGGTTGGCGACGGGCGACCGTCCACCACACGCACCGACACCGGCTGGCCGTGGCCGACAGGCGCCAGCTGCGCGGTGACTTTCGGTTGCGGGCTGAGTTGTTGCGGGCTGTTGGCGCAGCCAACCAGGGTCAAACTGGTCACAGTGATCAAACCGAACAACAGGCGTTGCAACATACTCATTTCTCCAGGACTAGATGCAAACAGGCCGCCAGTATAACGGTGCACGCGCGCCAGCCACCAGCGATCCTGAACGGCGGCTGAAGGGCCGGCCGAATTACAATTTCGCATAAATCCGTCATTTCAATGTCATGGCACACTGGCAACCTTCAAGCATGTAACGTAACAGGTACAAAGCCATGCGCCTTCTCAAATCGCTGTTCATGCCAAACGCTCGCCTTCGCCACTATGCCCTGCTCGACAACCACGGCCACTGCCTGGCATTCAAGCAATGCGGCCTGCCGCCTGTCGGTGATGGTTGGGTGGAAGTCACCGAGGCTCATTTGGGCTGGATGCACCGCCCGCTGCCGTCCAGCGCCCGCGTCATTACGCAGGTCGCTCACGCGCAGCCGCAACATGCGTTGGCCTCCTGACCAAAGCACTAATAAAAGTCATAAAACACGCCCATTTCTCTGGCGTTCTTCGCTACAATCTCCCCCCGATTATAAGGACGTCTCCTGATCGGGCCTCGCAGCATCGTTAATGCCTCGGCATTAGCCACCCAACCGCCCACAGAGAGCCGCCCACACAGATCGAGTGAAGCTGGCGTGCTTGCTGTTTTGATTGCAAACCCTCCCTCTTTACCGAATCTGCCAGAGCTGCCATTGCGCTCGGCCACTTGTGTTGTTTGCCCGTATTGCCGCGTGTCGGCAGGCGTCGCGGGCCAGGTGCCAGGCTGGGGCAGCCCTTTTTTGAGGTTCACGTCTTCAAAAGAGCGTGAAAAAACGGGTTTTCACAACTTCACAAGAGTGTGGCGAGCAAATGAATAGTTTGGCGTTTGTACAAGCACCATCAGCGTCTGGAACAGCCCAACCACACAGGACCGAGTACTCCTCAAAAACCGGAGCTTGAAGCCTGTCCGCTACGGATTTGGTTGCACGAATTGCACGCTTTGACCATAAGTCGAATTGCCACAGGCGCCCATGAATGCGTTCATAGGCAGATTAGCCCGGCAGGAAGCGTGCGCTGAAGTTGCAAAAAAATTGCGAAGAACCGGACATGGCGATCCTGGCCATGGGTAACCTGGGGCAACACGTGAACCGCCCCGTCACTCCTGGCAGCCATGCCGTCAATTTGGTGCTGCAGATTTTGGAGACGCGTTAAATGGCGCATAACGAAGCAGTCGACGTAGTACTGGTAGGGGCCGGCATCATGAGTGCCACCCTGGCCGTATTGCTCAAAGAGCTCGACCCCGGCCTCAAGCTGGAAGTCGTTGAGCTGATGGATTCGGGTGCCGCGGAAAGTTCCAACCCGTGGAACAACGCCGGTACCGGCCACGCCGGGCTGTGTGAGCTGAACTACACGCCCCAGGCCGCCGAAGGCTCCATCGATATCAAAAAAGCCGTGCATATCAACACCCAGTTCGAGGTGTCGAAGCAGTTCTGGGCGTACCTGACCAAAAAAGGCACCTTTGGCTCGTCCAAATCCTTTATCAGCCCGGTGCCGCACCTGAGCTTCGTGCAGGGCGAAAAAGGCGTGTCCTTCCTCAAGAAACGTTTTGAATCCCTCAGCCAGCACCACGCGTTTTCGGACATGCACTACACCGAAGACCGCAGCGAGATGGCCGAGTGGATGCCGCTGATGATGCCGGGCCGCCCGCTCGACGAAAAAATCGCGGCGACCCGCGTCATGAACGGCACCGACGTTAATTTCGGCGCACTGACCAATCAACTGCTGAACCACCTGACCAGTTCGCCCGACGCCCAGGTCAAGTACTGCAAGCGTGTGACCGGCTTGAAGCGTAACGGTGCCGGCTGGACCGTGAGCATCAAGGACGTCAACAGCGGCAACAGCCGTGAAGTGGATGCCAAGTTCGTATTCCTCGGCGCCGGTGGCGCGGCCCTGCCGCTGCTGCAAGCGTCGGGTATCGAAGAAAGCAAGGGGTTTGGCGGCTTCCCGGTCAGCGGCCAGTGGCTGCGTTGCGACAACCCGGAAGTGGTCAAGCACCACCAGGCCAAGGTCTATAGCCAGGCCGCCGTGGGTTCGCCGCCGATGTCGGTGCCCCACCTGGACACCCGCGTGGTGGATGGCAAGAAGTCCCTGCTGTTCGGGCCATACGCCGGTTTCACCACCAAGTTCCTCAAGCACGGCTCGTTCCTTGACCTGCCCATGTCGATTCGCGCCGGCAACATCGGCCCGATGCTGGCGGTGGCGCGCGACAACATGGACCTGACCAAGTACCTCGTCAGCGAAGTGCGCCAGTCCATGGAGCAACGTCTGGAGTCCCTGCGCCGTTTCTACCCCGAAGCGAAAGCCGAAGACTGGCGTCTGGAAGTGGCCGGTCAGCGCGTGCAGATCATCAAGAAAGACCCGAAAAAAGGCGGCGTGCTGCAATTCGGCACCGAACTGGTCGCGGCCAAGGACGGCTCGCTGGCCGCGCTGCTGGGCGCGTCCCCGGGTGCTTCGGTGACCGTTTCGATCATGCTGGAACTGATCGAGAAGTGCTTCCCGGCAAAAGCTGCGGGCGAGTGGGCAGCCAAGCTGCACGAGATCTTCCCGGCGCGTGAAAAAGTCCTGGAAACGGATGCCGAGCTGTACCGCAAGATCAACACGCAGAACAACATCAGCCTGGAGCTGGTTGCGCCTGCTGCCGAGACTGAAAGCTACGCTTGAGGCCTTGATGCAATAAAAAACGCCCCGCTCTCAACCTGAGAGCGGGGCGTTTTTTTAAGTCTCGGAAAATCAGCCGCGAGCGTTTTCGATCAGTTCGATGTACTCGTCCGCGTTGCGCTGGTCCTTGATCAGGTCGACGAAGGTCTGGCCATGCTCGTCCTTGCCGTCGAGGTCCAGGCCGGCGTCCTTGAAAAAGCCCAGGAAGCGCTCGAAATCGTCGATACGCAGGCCACGGTAAGCCTTGATCAATTTGTGCAGGGACGGGGAAGTCGCATCAACCGGCTCGAAGTCCAGGAACAACTTGATCTGATCGTCGCCGATCTCGTCGCCAATCACCTGTTTTTTATCTTTACGCATTACCGACTCCAGCCTGCAGACATTTTCACGGGACTGGAAGTCTACCTGCCGGACACCACCTTCGAAAACAACCAAACACGCCTGTGGGAGCTGGCTTGCCTGCGATGGCGGTGGATCAGTTGGCCTGATTGTCACTGATGCACCGCCATCGCAGGCAAGCCAGCTCCCACATTAGGCTATCTGTGGCCTCACTATTTAGCGCGCACGGCACCGGTATGCAGATCTGCCCAAATATGCCCATTAGCGTAGCTCAGGAACTGTACGTACACGGTTTCATTGCGCAGCAAGTCAACAATCACACGGTACTGCGCCACCGGATAGGACAGGGTCAGGGTTTTGCTGGCGTCATCAAAGGCGGGCTTTTTCAGGCTTTTGCTTTCGGCGTCGAAGTTGAGCACCACCTGGGCGATGCTCGCGCCTTTGTTCAGGGGCTTGCCCTTGAGGCGGATGATCAGCGGCGAAGTCACCGGGATGGGTTGTTGCATGGATTGGCGCTGATTGCCCACCACCACCGCGTACGCGGTGACTTGCAGCAATTGTTGCTGGTCAGGGGTTTCGGCGCGCAGGGTCAGATCGTCCGGCGGCAAAAACTGGCTGTGCATCACCGCCGGCGCAGCCGCCAGCGGCAGGCTGAGAGTCAACGCCAGGGCGGCGCAAATGCATTTCAACAGGCTCATGGGCCGCTCCGTGGGAAGACTGGCCGAGCACTGTAGCTCAATCGAACTGGGCAAGCATCCAGCGCTGGTACTCCGCCACTTCGGCATCGCCCTCGCGCGGCGCCCATTCAGCCATTTCGCCCGGGCCGACTGCGCGGTAGGGCCCGGCCTTGCACTCGAACATCACGGTGTCGGGCTCGAGCACCACCAGGCCATGGAACACACCTGGCGGCAGATCGACACCCGAGCATTCCCCGCCCGCCTGCATGACGCGCTTGGCCAGCACCTCGCCGGTGTCGCTGAACACCAGCAAGCCCAGGCTGCCTTTGAGCACCAGCAGGGTTTCCGCCTTGTCGGCGCTCAGGTGGCGATGGGGTGGCACGTAGGTGTCGGGTTGCAGGCCAACGGCCAGGCGGTGGCACGGCTCTTCCATCTGATGGAAGTTGTGGTGGTGCCGGCCACGGGGGCTGGCAGCCGCTTTCTCGGCCAACTCGGTAAACAGCGTCTGATCAAGAAAGCGGGTCATGAATTACATCCCTTTAACAGCGTAGATACCGTTGGCGTTGCGCCAGTAGCCTTTGTAATCCATGCCATAACCGAAGATGTAACGGTCGATGCAGGGCAAGCCGACGTAATCGGCTTTCAGGTCCGGGCGCGCTTTGCGGTTGTGGTCTTTGTCGATCAACACAGCGGTGTGCACTTTACGCGCACCCGCGTGTTTGCAGAAGTCGATGATCGCGCCCAGGGTATGACCTTCGTCGAGAATGTCGTCGATGATCAGCACGTCGCGGTCGATGAACGAGACTTCGGGCTTGGCTTTCCAGAACAGGTCGCCGCCGCTGGTTTCATTGCGGTAGCGCGTGGCGTGCAGGTAGGACGCTTCCAGCGGGAATTGCAGATGGGTCAGCAATTTGCCGGCGAAGATCAGGCCACCGTTCATCACACAGAAGACCACCGGGTTGGTGTCGGCCATTTCGCGGGTAATGTGTGCGCCGACCTCGGCGATCGCTGCTTCGACTTGCGCTTCGGTGTACAGGCAGTCAGCCTCACGCATGATTTGACGGATATGCTCAAGATCAGCGGACATGGCGCTCTCCAAGGGGGTGCTGTGGCAAGAAAAGCGGGCGAAGGTACGCTTCTCGTGCGCTCCGGGCAAGCCTTAATGGACTAACGTACTAGATGTCTATAGGACAACACCCTCGGATAGATTAATCTAGGCCGGTTTTTTTGCCCGCCGCCGGAGCCTTTCCCATGCCCACTCGCGAGATCCGCCACCCGCTGATCCGACACAAACTCGGCCTTATGCGCCGTGCCGACATCAGCACCAAGAATTTCCGTGAGCTTGCTCAGGAAGTCGGAGCGCTGCTCACTTACGAAGCCACCAAGGATTTGCCGCTTGAAACCTACGAGATCCCCGGTTGGGCCGGTCCCGTTCAAGTGGAAAAAATTGCCGGCAAGAAAATCACCGTGGTGCCTATCCTGCGCGCCGGTATCGGCATGCTCGAAGGCGTGCTCAGCCTGATCCCGGGCGCCAAGGTCAGCGCCGTGGGCGTAGCCCGCAATGAAGAGACGCTGGAAGCCCACACGTATCTGGAAAAACTCGTTCCGGAAATCGACGAGCGCCTGGCGATGATCATCGACCCGATGCTGGCCACCGGCAGCTCCATGGTTGCCACCATCGACCTGCTGAAAAAAGCCGGCTGCCGGGACATCCGCGCCATGGTGCTGGTCGCCGCGCCCGAAGGCATCGCTACCGTCGAGAAGGCCCACCCGGACGTGCAGATCTACACCGCGTCCATCGATGAGCGACTCAACGAGCACGGCTACATCATCCCGGGCCTGGGCGACGCCGGAGACAAGATCTTCGGCACCAAGCAGAAGGACGCGTGAACATGCAGGATGAATTCAACGACCCGCTTTGGCGCCAGATCCTGTCTGGCGCACAAATGCTCTTCGTGGCATTTGGCGCGCTGGTGTTGATGCCGCTGATCACAGGTCTTGATCCAAACGTTGCACTGTTTACCGCAGGCCTGGGCACGTTGCTGTTCCAGCTGGTGACAGGCCGGCAGGTGCCGGTTTTCCTGGCGTCGAGCTTTGCCTTCATTACCCCGATCATTCTCGCCAAGGGCCAGTTCGGCCTCGCCGCGACCATGGGCGGGGTGATGGCGGCCGGTTTCGTTTACACGTTCCTGGGCCTGGCGGTGAAGATCAAGGGCACCGGTTTCATCGACCGGCTGCTGCCGCCGGTGGTGATCGGCCCGGTGATCATCTCCATCGGCCTGGCCATGGCACCGATTGCCGCCAACATGGCGATGGGTAAAGCCGGCGACGGCAGCGAGCTGATTCATTACCAGACGGCGATGATGATTTCGATGCCGGCGCTGCTGACCACGTTGATCGTGGCCGTGTTCGGCAAAGGCATTTTCCGCCTGGTGCCGATCATTTCCGGCGTACTGGTGGGTTTTGCCATGTCGTTCTACTTCGGCGTAGTCGACACGGCGAAGATCGCCGCAGCGCCCTGGTTCGCCCTGCCCCACTTCACCGCGCCGGAGTTCAACTGGCAGGCCATCTTGTTTATCGTCCCGGTAGCCCTGGCCCCGGCGATCGAACATATCGGCGGTGTAATTGCAGTGGGCAGCGTGACCGGTCGCGACTACCTGAAGAAGCCCGGCCTGCATCGCACCCTGCTGGGCGACGGCATCGCCACCACGGCCGCCGGCCTGTTTGGTGGTCCGCCGAACACTACCTACGCCGAAGTGACGGGCGCAGTAATGCTGACCAAGAACTACAACCCGAAAATCATGACCTGGGCGGCCATCTTTGCCATCAGCCTGGCGTTTATCGGCAAGTTCGGCGCGTTGCTGCAGAGCATTCCGGTGCCGGTGATGGGCGGGATTCTGTGCCTGCTGTTCGGCTCGATTGCAGCGGTGGGCATGAACACGCTGATTCGCCACAAGATCGACCTGGGTGAAGCGCGCAACCTGGTGATTGTGTCGGTGACGCTGGTGTTCGGGATTGGCGGCGTGCTGGTCGGCACCGGCACCGGCCCGGATGATTTCGGCCTCAAGGGCATCGCCCTGTGTGCGGTGGTAGCGATTGGTTTGAACCTGCTGCTGCCGGGCAACGATGGCTGGAAGAACAAGAAGTCTGACGAGCCGTTGATCTAACTGCCTGCGCAAATCAGTGTGGGAGCTGGCTTGCCTGCGATACCAGTGTAACAGTCGACATATGTGTCGTTTGATACACCGCTATCGCAGGCAAGCCAGCTCCCACATTTTACTTCAGTGGTATTTAAAGCTCGCCAAGGCCATCAATCAGCGCCTGGTTCTGCTCCGGCGTCCCGATGCTGATCCGCAGGAACTGGGCAATCCGCTCCTGCTTGAAGTGCCTCACGATCACACCCTGCTCACGCAACTTCGCCGCCAGGCCGGCAGCGTCGTGCCGTGGGTGGCGGGCGAAGATGAAGTTGGCGGCCGACGGCAACACGTCAAAGCCTTTGCCCTCAAGCTGAGCGACCAGCGTGTTGCGGCTGTCGATCACCAGCCGGCAGGTCTTCTCGAAGTATTCACGGTCCTCGAACGCCGCCGCTGCGCCGACAATTGCCAGGCGATCCAGCGGATAGGAGTTGAAGCTGTTCTTGACCCGCTCCAGCGCTTCGATCAGGTCCGGGTGGCCCACGGCCAGGCCCACACGCAAACCGGCCAGTGAGCGCGATTTGGACAGGGTTTGGGTCACCAGCAGGTTCGGGTATCGATCCACCAGGCTGATAGCGGTTTCGCCACCGAAATCGATATAGGCCTCATCGACCACCACCACCGAGTCCGGGCTGGCTTTGAGGATCTGCTCCACCGCGTCCAGCGCCAGCACACAGCCCGTCGGCGCGTTCGGGTTGGGGAAGATAATCCCGCCGTTGGGTTTGGCGTAATCCGCAACGCGGATCTGGAACTGCTCGTCCAGCGGCACCGGGTCCGACTGAATGCCATACAGGCCGCAGTAAACCGGGTAGAAGCTGTAGCTGATGTCCGGGAACAGCAGCGGCAAATCGTGCTGAAACAAACCGTGGAAGATGTGCGCCAACACTTCATCCGAGCCGTTGCCGAGGAACACTTTGCCGGCATCCACGCCGTAATAGTTGGCCACGGCCTGCTTGAGCAGGTCGCTGTTGGGGTCCGGGTACAGGCGCAGGTTGTCGTTCAACTCGGCCTGCATCGCGGCCAGTGCCTTTGGCGACGGGCCGTAGGGGTTTTCGTTGGTGTTGAGCTTGACCAGTTTGGTCAGCTTCGGTTGTTCACCCGGTACGTAAGGCACGAGGTCCTTGACGAAAGGGCTCCAGAATTTGCTCATGTCTTATTTCCCTTCTTCAAGGATGCGGTATTCAGCGCTGCGGGCGTGGGCACTCAGGGATTCACCACGGGCCAGTACCGACGCGGTTTTACCCAGTTCGGAGGCGCCTTGTGGCGAGCAGAAGATGATCGACGAACGCTTCTGGAAGTCATACACCCCCAGCGGCGACGAGAAACGCGCGGTGCCGGAAGTCGGCAGCACGTGATTCGGGCCCGCGCAGTAATCGCCCAGTGCTTCACTGGTGTGGCGCCCCATGAAGATCGCACCGGCGTGGCGAATCGACGGCAGCCAGGCCTGCGGGTCGGCCACGGACAGCTCCAGATGCTCCGGCGCGATGCGGTTGGCCACTTCAATGGCTTGCTCCATGTCACGCACCAGAATCAGCGCGCCGCGGCCATTGATCGATTTTTCGATGATCTCGGCGCGGTCCATGGTGGGCAGCAACTTATCGATGCTGGCGGCGACCTTGTCGAGGAAGTCGGCATCCGGGCTGACCAGAATCGCCTGGGCGTCTTCATCGTGCTCGGCCTGGGAAAACAGGTCCATGGCGATCCAGTCCGGGTCGGTCTGGCCGTCGCACACCACCAGGATTTCCGAAGGACCGGCGATCATATCGATACCGACCTGGCCGAACACGTGGCGCTTGGCGGTGGCGACATAGATGTTGCCGGGGCCGACCACCTTGTCGACCTTCGGCACGCTTTCGGTGCCGTAAGCCAGGGCTGCAACGGCCTGGGCGCCGCCGATGGTGAACACGCGGTCGACGCCGGCGATGCACGCTGCCGCCAACACCAGTTCGTTGATTTCACCGCGCGGGGTTGGCACCACCATGACCACTTCGGTCACGCCGGCCACCTTGGCCGGAATCGCGTTCATCAATACCGACGACGGGTAGGACGCTTTACCGCCTGGCACGTACAGGCCAGCGCGGTCCAGCGGCGTGACCTTCTGGCCCAGCACGGTGCCGTCGGCCTCGGTGTAGCTCCAGGAGTCCTGTTTCTGTTTTTCGTGGTAGCTGCGCACGCGCGCCGCCGCGATTTCCAGGGCTTCGCGCTGAGGCGCAGTAATGCGTGTCAGGGCCAGCTCCAGGCGCTCGCGGGGCAGAATCAAGTCAGCCATGGACTTGACGTCCAGGCCGTCGAATTGGCGGGTGAAGTCCACCAACGCCGCATCACCGCGCTCGCGCACGGCCTTGATAATGTCGAGCACTCGCCCGTTGACCGAATCGTCGGACACGCTTTCCCAGCTCAGCAGATGATCCAGATGATGGGCGAAATCCGGGTCGGCAGCGTTGAGTCGGGCAATTGCAGTGGACGTGGTCATAGCGAGGGCCTCAATAGAATTGGCAAAAACTCAGGCGCCCTAAACTAGCAGTCGTTTCCGCTTGGGCACCTGAGAATTCTGGCTATGAGGCGGATAGACGGGCGCAGCCGTTCAGCTACGCGGGTAAGTCAACCGCGGTGTCGCGACTCCACTGCCTTGCGCAGGGTGTCGATCAACGCCTGGATACGAGCGTGCTGCATCTTCATCGATGCCTTGTTGACGATCAGGCGGGAGCTGATGTCGGCGATGAAATCCTGTGGCTCAAGGCCGTTGGCACGCAGGGTGTTGCCGGTGTCGACCACATCGATGATCTTGTCGGCCAGGCCGATCAGCGGCGCCAGCTCCATCGAACCGTAGAGCTTGATGATGTCGACCTGGCGCCCTTGCTCGGCGTAGTAACGCTTGGCAACGTTGACGAACTTGGTGGCCACGCGCAGGCGGCCCTTGGGCTCGACATCACCGACACGGCCGGCGGTCATCAGCTTGCATAGGGCGATGCGCAGGTCCAAAGGCTCGTACAGGCCCTGGCCACCGTATTCCATCAGCACGTCTTTACCGGCGACACCCAGGTCAGCCGCGCCATGCTCAACGTAGGTCGGCACGTCGGTAGCCCGCACGATCAGCAGGCGAACGTCGTCCTGGGTCGTGGGGATGATCAGCTTGCGGCTCTTGTCCGGATTCTCGGTCGGCACGATGCCCGCTTCAGCCAGAAGCGGCAAAGTGTCGTCAAGGATGCGGCCCTTGGACAGTGCGATGGTCAACATGGGAAACGTCAGTCCTTCATCAGGCTATTGCTGTCCGGTCGCAAACGGCGCCAGACACAGATCGAGGCCATTACAGCCCCGATTTGAAACAAATCAGCTAACAGCAACTGTGGCGAGGGAGCTTGCTCCCTCGCCACAGGTAACGCCGGGACTAGCCCGGCACGCGGCGAATTTTCGCGCCGAGCATCTGCAGTTTCTCTTCGATGCACTCGTAGCCACGGTCTATGTGGTAGATGCGATCGATCAGCGTGTCGCCTTCGGCGATCAGTGCCGAGATGACCAGGCTGGCCGAAGCACGCAGGTCGGTGGCCATCACTGGCGCGCCCTTGAGCTTGTCGGTGCCGGTCACAATGGCGGTGTTGCCTTCAACCTGGATCTTGGCGCCCATGCGGTGCAGCTCGTACACGTGCATGAAGCGGTTTTCGAAGATGGTTTCGATCACGGCCCCCGTGCCTTCGGCAATCGCATTCAGGGAGATGAACTGCGCCTGCATGTCGGTCGGGAATGCCGGGTATGGAGCGGTACGCACATTGACGGCTTTAGGGCGCTTGCCGTGCATGTTCAGCTCGATCCAGTCTTCACCGGTGGTGATTTCGGCACCGGCTTCGCGCAGTTTTTCCAGGACCGCTTCCAGGATGGTCGGATCGGTGTCCTTGACCTTGACGCGGCCACCGGTCACGGCGGCGGCCACCAGGTAGGTGCCGGTCTCGATACGGTCTGGCATGACCTTGTAGGTGGCGGTGTGCAGACGCTCTACACCATCGATGGTGATGGTGTCGGTGCCGGCGCCGGAAACCTTGGCGCCCATGGCGTTCAGGAAGTTGGCCAGGTCGACCACTTCAGGCTCGCGCGCGGCGTTTTGCAGGACACTGCGGCCTTTGGCCAGGGCAGCGGCCATCATGATGTTTTCGGTACCGGTCACGCTGACGGTGTCGAAGAAGAAATTCGCACCGCGCAGGCCGCCTTCCGGCGCCTTGGCCTTGATATAACCGCCTTCGACGTCGATGACAGCGCCCATGGCTTCAAGGCCACGGATGTGCAGGTCAACCGGACGCGAGCCGATGGCGCAACCGCCAGGCAGGGCCACTTCGGCTTCGCCGAAACGGGCAACCATCGGGCCCAGCACCAGGATCGACGCACGCATGGTTTTCACCAGTTCGTACGGGGCAACCAGAGTCTTGATAGTGCGCGGGTCGATTTCGACCGCCAGCTTCTCGTCGATCACAGGCTCGATGCCCATGCGGCCGAACAGCTCGATCATGGTGGTGATGTCGTGCAGGTGCGGCAGGTTGGCCACAGTCACCGGGCCGTCGCACAGCAGGGTCGCTGCCAGAATCGGCAGCGCAGAGTTTTTCGCACCGGAAATGCGGATCTCGCCATCAAGGCGGGCACCGCCGGTAATAATCAATTTATCCATAAGAATCTCGACGCCTTGGGGGCTCAGGTGCGCTCGGCCCAGGCCGCGCGGCTGAAAAATTTCATAGTGACCGCGTGGATGCTGCCATCGGTGATCCACGGGTTCAAATGGGCATAGATCTGCTGCTGACGCTTGACCGGGCTCAATGCCGCCAGTTCATCGCTAATCACGTTCAGCTGGAAATTGCAGCCTTCGCCTTCAACTTCAACGATCGTTTCCGGCAGCTTTCCTTCAAGGAAGCTCTTAACTTCTAGGGCCTGCATGCTCAACCTCTATCGGCGCCCAGTGCGCACGGGTCGCACATCATACAAAAAAGCCCCGCGCCTGCGAACCCCGCATAGCAGGACTCTGACGGGGGGCTTCTTTAATAATGTGTATTAAGGATGCGCCAGAAGCTCAGTCAGGCCGGAAACCTCAGCGATTTCACGCATATCCTCAGGCAGCGCGCGAATGCTCACCGGTTTTTTGATTGCTTGAGCGTCGCGCATGAAGCACAGCAGCAACGAAAGGCCGACACTGCTGGACTTGGTGACCGCCGAGCAATCGAGCACCAGCGCCGGAGCGTTGCTGGCGTTGATCAGCGCCTGGCCCTGTTTGCGCAGGTCAGGCCCGGAGCGGTAATCGAGCACACCGCTGAGGAACAACTCACCGGCGTCGCCAAGACGCACAGCCGATTCGGTCATTGCGCAGACTTCCCGGCTTCTTTATCGGAATTTTCCTTGGCCTTGGCCACTTCACCGGCCCAGCCGTTGATGGTCTTGTCCAGATCATTGCCATTGCGCTGCATGGCGTCGGCGAACTGATCACGGAACAGTTTGCCGATGTTGATGCCGTTGATGATCACGTTGCGCAGTTTCCAGTCTCCATTGACCTTTTCCAGCGTGTACTGCACAGGGTAAACCGCGCCGTTATTGCCTTTGACGGTCATGCTGACGCTGGTACGGTCACCCGACTCATCGCCCGCAGGCGCGACGGTGATGCCCTGGTTGTTGTACTCAAGCAGAGCGTTGCCGTAGAACTGGAACAGGCCCTTCTTGAAGTTTTCCTGGAAGGTCTGCATCTGTGCAGGGGTGGCCTTGCGAGAATATTTGACCGTCATGATGCTGCGGGAAATGCCTTCAGCGTCGACCACCGGGCCGACGATGGTGTTCAGCGCATCGTAAAACTTGGTCGGGTCCTGCTTGTACTGTTCCTTGTTGGCTGTCAGGTCAGCCAGCATCTTGCTGGTGGTGTCTTGCACCAGATCGTGCGCAGAACCCGCCGCGTTGGCCATCAGCGGCAGCGCTGCGAGCAGAACCAGCAGGCCGCGTCGCAAGGTAGAGATCATGAACAGATTCCTCATTTGGCGTCTTTATTGACCGTATTGAGCAGGAATTTACCGATCAGGTCTTCCAGCACCAGCGACGACTGTGTGTCGTGGATGGTCGAACCATCCTTGAGCAGGGCTGTTTCCCCACCCACGCTAACACCGATGTATTTCTCGCCCAGCAGACCCGCAGTGAGGATAGATGCAGTGGAGTCAGTCGGCAGGTTATCTACCTTCTTGTCGACTTGCATGGTCACTCGCCCGGTGAAGCTGTCGCGATCCAGATCGATTGCCGTGACCTTGCCGATCGTCACACCGGCCATGGTCACTTTAGCTCTGACAGTCAAACCGGCGATATTGTCGAAGTACGCGTAAAGTTTATAAGTGTCGGCCGTAGGGCTGGCCGAAAGGCCGCTGACTCGCAGGGCCAGCAACAGTAAAGCCAGGATGCCAGCCAGCAAGAAAAGGCCGACACCGATTTCCACAGTGCGGTTTTGCATCAGAAATCTCCAAACATCAAGGCGGTCAAAATGAAGTCAAGGCCCAGTACCGCCAGCGAGGCGTACACAACGGTCTTGGTGGTGGCGCGACTGATCCCTTCTGAAGTGGGCTCACAGTCGTAGCCTTGGAATACGGCGATCCAGGTCACTACAAAGGCGAAAACGATGCTTTTAATGATGCCGTTGAGCACGTCGCCACTGAAGGTCACGCTGTTTTGCATGTTGCCCCAGTAAGAGCCGTCGTAGACGCCCAGCCAGTCAACCGCAACCCACGAACCGCCCCAAATGCCCACCACGCTGAAGATCATCGCCAGCAGCGGCAGGGAAATGAAGCCGGCCCACAGGCGCGGGGCAACAATGTATTTGAGCGGGTCGACGCCGATCATTTCCAGGCTCGACAGTTGCTCGGTGGACTTCATGTTGCCGATCTCGGCAGTCAGCGCAGAGCCAGCGCGGCCGGCGAACAGTAACGCGGTGACCACCGGCCCGAGCTCACGCAGCAGCGTCAGGGCAACCATCTGGCCCACCGCCTGTTCGGAACCGTAGCTGGAAAGAATATTGAAGCCCTGCAACGCCAGCACCATGCCGATGAAAATACCGGACACCACAATGATGACCAGGGACATTACGCCCACGGAATGCAGCTGCTTGATCAGCAGGCCAAAACCGCCACCGATGCCACCACGGCCGAGCAAGGCATGAAACAGAAAGATCGTCGAACGCCCGAGCACTTCGACCATGTCGATGCCGGAGCGACCGAAAAGGCGCACGCGCTCAAGTAAAGATTTCTTGCGCATCAGCGCTTCCCCAGAAGATCTGAGCGGTAATCCGCTGCCGGAAAGTGAAAAGGCACCGGACCATCAGGGTCGCCGGTCATGAATTGGCGGATGCGCGGGTTGTCGGCGTTCATCAATTCTTCAGGCGTGCCCTGGCCCAGTACCTGGCCATCGCCGACGACATAAAGGTAGTCGGCAATGCTCGCGGTTTCGGCCAAATCGTGGGAAACCACGATGCTGGTGATGCCCAGCGCATCGTTGAGCAGACGGATCAGGCGCACCAGCACGCCCATGGCGATCGGGTCCTGGCCTACGAAAGGCTCGTCGTACATCAGAATTTGTGGATCCAGCGCAATGGCCCGCGCCAGGGCGACACGGCGCTTCATGCCGCCGGACAACTCGTCGGGCATCAGTTCAGTGGCACCACGAAGGCCTACGGCCTGCAGTTTCAGCAGAACAATGTCACGAATCATTTCATCGGACAGCTGGGTATGCACCCGCAGCGGAAAAGCCACGTTTTCGAAAACGTCGAGGTCGGTAAACAGCGCGCCGCTCTGGAACAGTACGCCCATGTGCTTGCGCGCATCGAACAGGTCGCTGCGCGACAGTGTCGGCAGGTTCTGGCCGTTGACCCACACTTCGCCGGCGCTGGGCCGCAATTGCATGCCCATCAGGCGCAACAACGTGGTCTTGCCGCAACCGGAAGGCCCCATGATGCCCGTGACTTTACCGCGGGGAATGCGAATATCGACGTTATTGAAGATGCTGCGCGACCCGCGCTTGAAGGTAAGACCCTTCAGCTCGACCGCGTAGGCGTTATCGGCACTCATCTAATCTCCTTGGGATGCAGCCTTTCACTCAGACACCATGTTTGCGACTTTCGTTTGCAACGGATGCGCAATAGTTAGCACATGGGTTGGGCGGACCGAACTGGCGGCGAACTATATCACTGCTGGTACAGAGCCCCCAAGGCCGGAACTGCGCTTGTTCAGATTCGGGACAGGGAAAAAGCATTGCGTGAGATGAATCTCACACGCTTCTCGAACAAACCCTGACGAACTAGCGTGAGGGAATTGATCATTACCGCTATAATCGCCGACTTTTCGTCAGGCTATACGATTTCAGACATGAGCCAATCCAGCGACCTTATTCAATCCGCACAACGCACTATCCGCCTGGAGCTAGAAGCCGTAGAAGGCTTGCTGGCCCATATCGACGCGGATTTCGTACGCGCCTGCGAGATGATTCTGGCCAGCAAGGGCCGCGTTGTCGTGGTCGGCATGGGCAAATCCGGCCACGTCGGCAACAAGATCGCCGCAACCCTGGCCAGCACCGGAACCACCGCGTTTTTCGTACACCCGGCCGAAGCCAGCCACGGCGACATGGGCATGATCACCAAGGATGACATCATCCTGGCCCTGTCCAACTCCGGCACCACCAACGAAATCGTGACGTTGCTGCCGCTGATCAAGCGCCTGGGCATCCAGATGATCAGCATCACCGGCAACCCGGAGTCCACGCTGGCCAAGGCTGCCGAAGTGAACCTCAATGTCCACGTAGCCCACGAGGCCTGCCCGCTGAACCTGGCGCCGACCTCCTCGACCACCGCCGCCCTGGTCATGGGCGATGCCCTGGCGGTGGCGCTGCTGGACGCCCGCGGCTTTACCGCGGAAGATTTTGCCTTCTCGCACCCGGGCGGGGCCCTGGGCCGTCGCCTGCTGCTCAAGGTGGAAAATGTGATGCACACCGGTGAGGAGTTGCCCAGCGTGCAACGCGGCGCCCTGCTCAAGGAGGCGTTGATGGAAATGAGCCTCAAGCGCCTGGGCATGACGGCCATCCTGGAAACCGACGGCCGCCTCGCCGGCGTGTTCACCGACGGCGACTTGCGCCGCGCCCTGGACCGCAACCTCGACATCCAGACCGCAAAGATCGATGAAGTCATGACGCCCCACGGCAAGACCGCCCGCCCCGACATGCTGGCGGCCGAGGCGTTGAAGATCATGGAAGACCATAAAATTCTCGCGCTGGTCGTGGTTGACCGCGATGATCGCCCGATTGGCGCCCTGAACATGCACGACTTGCTGCGTGCGGGAGTGATGTAAATGACAGCCGACCTGCTGCAACGCGGCAAAAACATCAAGCTGGCGATTTTCGACGTGGACGGCGTGCTGACGGATGGCCGCCTGTACTTCCTCGAAGATGGCAGCGAATTCAAGACGTTCAACACCCTCGACGGCCAAGGCATCAAAATGTTGATGGCGGCGGGTGTGCAAACCGCGATTATCAGCGGTCGAAAGACGCCGGTTGTGGAGCGCCGCGCACAAAACCTGGGGATTCCTCACCTGTATCAGGGCCGCGAGGATAAACTCGTGGTTCTGGACGAGCTTCTTGGCCAACTCAACCTAAGCTATGAACAGGTCGCCTATCTGGGTGATGACCTGCCTGACCTGCCGGTGATCCGCCGGGTCGGCCTGGGCATGGCCGTGGCAAACGCTGCGGCGTTTGTTCGCGAACACGCACATGGCATCACGACGGCACGTGGCGGCGAAGGCGCTGCCCGCGAGTTCTGCGAATTGATCCTGCGTGCCCAGGGCAGTCTTGAAGCGGCCCACGCCGCCTACCTATAGAGCGTTTTATGCTGAGCAAAAAGATTCGCAACTTTCTGTTATTCGCAGTGATCGCCGCGCTGTTTCTGGCGGTGGGCTACTGGAATATCAGCCCGGAGCGCTTCCTCGACAAGCCTGTTGTGCAGGTTGACGAAGGCGTTATCGACTATTACGCAACCAATGCCTATAGCGTGCAATTCCTGCCTGATGGCAAGGTGCAGTACGAAATGACGGCCGACAGGGTCGATCACGTGAAGGCTTCCGAGGTCACCCTGCTGACCAAGCCGGACATGAACCTGTACCGCGGCACCGAATTCCCGTGGCACGTCACCAGCGAGCGTGGCGAGGTCAACCCGGACGGTACCCAGGTGGAACTGATTGATTCGGTTCGCGTTGCGCGCACCGATGAAAAGAACCGCGACACCATTATTACCAGCAGTCGCATGACCGTTTTCCCACAACAGCAATATGCGCAGACCGAGCAAGACGTTAGAATCGACGGCGCTGGCGGTGTATCGACTGGCAAGGGAATGAAAGCGTATTTGAAAGAAAGCAGGATACACCTGCTATCGAACGTAAGAGGACAGTATGAGGCTCGTTAAAACTCTCCCTATTTTGCTCGGTCTGGGCGCAGCACTGGGAAGCGTGAGCGCCTGGGCTCTGCCGAACGATAGCCAGCAGCCGATTCACATTCAGGCTGACGACGCTCAGCTGGATGACAAGCAAGGTGTGGCCACCTACACAGGCGGCGTGATCATTACCCAGGGTTCGATGAAGATCACCGGCAACACAGTGACCCTCACGCGCACCCCGGGCGGCGACATTGACGTGGTAACGTCGGTAGGCAACCTGGCGTACTTCGAACAGAAGCAAGCGGCTGCCGACCCGGCTCCAATGAAGGGCTATGGCAAGACCATCCAGTACCACGCCCAGCAAAACCGCATCATCCTGATCGACCAGGCCAGGGTTGTCAGCAGTGACGGCAACACCACTGACGGTGAAAAGATCACCTATGACACCGTGAAACAGATCGCACAGGCCGGCCGTGCCAACGGCTCGAAAATCGGAACGCCGAAGCCGCGCATCGACATGGTTATCCAGCCGAAGCAGAAAGATGGCGCCGCCCAGCCTGCGCCTAAACCCGCAGCGAAGAAGACGAATTAATGGCAACCCTGAAAGCCCAGCATCTGGCCAAGGCCTATAAAAGCCGTCAGGTCGTGCGCGACGTCAGCCTGTCGATCGACAGCGGCCAGATCGTCGGCCTGCTCGGCCCTAACGGCGCCGGCAAGACCACGTGCTTCTACATGATCGTCGGGCTGGTTCAGGCCGATCAGGGCCGCGTCCTGATCGACGACCTGGACGTCAGCCACCAACCCATGCACGGCCGCGCCCGCGCCGGTATCGGCTATCTCCCACAGGAAGCGTCGATCTTCCGCAAACTGTCGGTGTCCGACAACATCATGGCGATCCTTGAAACCCGCAAGGAACTCGACCGTGACGGCCGTCGCAAGGAGCTGGAAAGCCTGCTGCAGGAATTCCACATCAACCACATCCGCGACAACCTCGGCATGAGCTTGTCGGGGGGTGAGCGCCGCCGTGTGGAAATCGCCCGTGCACTGGCCACCGCGCCCAAGTTCATCCTGCTGGATGAACCCTTTGCCGGCGTCGACCCGATCTCGGTGGGCGATATCAAGCAGATCATCCACCACCTCAAGGCCAAGGGCATCGGCGTGCTGATCACGGACCACAACGTCCGCGAGACCCTGGATATCTGTGAAACCGCCTATATCGTCAACGACGGTCAACTGATCGCCGAAGGCGACTCAGCCACCATCCTGGCCAATGAACTGGTCAAGGAAGTGTACCTGGGCCACGAGTTCCGCCTGTAAGCAGCACGGTGTCACGGCAGGCCGCCAAAGCGCGCGCGAGTCAATAAAAACCTCTACTTTTTTATTGTTACCGCGCTCTAGGCAAAGCCCCCGATATCAGGCATATAATTTGCTTATGTTTGGCGCTCACGCGCCCTGTCGTGGATGGCGCATTGCGCCGGCGAATAAGGTGTTAAGCCCCTGCCATGAAACCATCGCTAGTCCTGAGAATGGGCCAGCAGCTGACGATGACACCGCAGCTGCAACAGGCCATCCGCCTGCTCCAATTGTCGACCCTGGACCTGCAACAGGAAATCCAGGAGGCCCTGGAGTCCAATCCGATGCTCGAACGCCAGGAAGAAGGCGACGACTTCGACAATGCAGACCCGCTGGCCGATAACATCGAGCAAAAACCCAACTCCGACGTGCAAGAACCCTCCTACCAGGAAACCGCCCCAACGGTGGATAACCTCGAGGAAGGTGAATGGAACGAACGCATTCCCAACGAGCTTCCGGTCGATACTGCCTGGGAAGACGTTTACCAGACCAGCGCCAGCAGCCTGCCAAGCAATGATGACGATGAGTGGGATTTCACCACCCGCACGTCCGCCGGCGAGAGCCTGCAGAGTCATTTGCTGTGGCAATTGAACCTGGCGCCGATGTCCGACACCGACCGCCTGATTGCCGTCACCTTGATCGACTGCATCAACAATCAGGGTTACCTGGACGAGACGCTCGAAGAAATTCTTGAGGCGTTCGACCCGGAACTGGACATTGAGCTGGACGAAATCGAAGCTGTTCTGCACCGCATCCAGCAATTCGAGCCTGCCGGCATAGGCGCCCGCACCCTCAGCGAATGCCTGTTGCTGCAATTGCGCCAGTTGCCCGCCAAAACCCCTTGGCTCGCCGAAGCCCAGCGCCTGGTCACCGACTACATCGACCTGCTGGGCAGCCGCGACTACAGCCAGTTGATGCGCCGCATGAAGCTCAAGGAAGACGACCTGCGCCAGGTGATCGAGCTGGTGCAGAGCCTCAACCCGCGCCCGGGCTCGCAGATCGAATCCAGCGAGGCGGAATACGTCGTTCCTGACGTGATCGTCCGCAAGGACAACGAGCGCTGGCTCGTGGAGCTGAATCAGGAGTCGGTGCCGCGCCTGCGCGTCAACCCGCAATACGCAGGTTTTGTACGCCGTGCCGACACCAGCGCCGACAACACCTTCATGCGCAACCAGTTGCAGGAAGCGCGCTGGTTCATCAAGAGCCTGCAAAGCCGCAACGAAACCCTGATGAAAGTCGCCACCCAAATTGTCGAGCACCAGCGCGGCTTCCTGGAATATGGCGACGAAGCGATGAAACCGCTGGTTTTGCACGATATTGCCGAAGCCGTTGGCATGCACGAATCGACGATTTCCCGGGTCACCACCCAGAAATTCATGCATACCCCACGGGGTATTTATGAGTTGAAATACTTTTTCTCCAGCCATGTCAGCACCTCCGAAGGCGGCGAATGCTCGTCCACGGCGATCCGCGCGATCATCAAAAAACTGGTTGCCGCGGAAAATCAGAAAAAGCCATTGAGTGACAGTAAGATCGCTGGTTTACTGGAGGCACAAGGCATTCAGGTCGCCCGTCGAACCGTCGCCAAGTACCGCGAGTCCCTCGGGATCGCGCCTTCCAGCGAGCGCAAGCGTTTGATGTGACGGGCGGGCCATAGCGTTCCAGTGGTGGGTATTTCTGCCCACCGCTTTATGCACTGGCAACGAAGGAGAAGCTGTATGCAAGTCAACATCAGTGGACACCAACTGGAAGTAACCAAGCCCCTGCGTGAATACACCGAGAGCAAGCTGAACAAGCTTGCGGGGCATTTTGACAAGATCACCAACGTGCAGGTCATCATGGAGGTCGACAAGCTCAAGCAGAAAATCGAGGCCACCCTGCACGTACCGAATGCGAAGCTCGTCGCCAATGCGGAGCATGAAGACATGTACGCTGCGATTGACTCGCTCTACGACAAGCTGGACCGCCAACTCATAAAGCATAAGGAAAAGAATCTGCACCTGATGCAAGGTACAGGTCGTTAACTCTCCCCCCATGATCCGACTTGAAACCATCCTGACCCCCGGCCGTTCCCTTGTGAACGTGCCGGGCGGCAGTAAAAAGCGCGCCCTCGAACAAATTGCCAACCTGATCGGCCGTGAAGTGCCCGAACTGGACACGCAAGCTGTGTACGAAGCGCTTATTGCCCGTGAAAAACTCGGTTCTACCGGTTTTGGCAACGGCATAGCCATTCCTCACTGCCGCCTGCAAGGCTGTGAATCCCCGGTGAGCGCCCTGCTCCACCTGGACGCTCCTATCGATTTTGACGCCATCGACGGTGCTCCGGTCGACCTGCTCTTTGTTCTGCTGGTCCCGCAAGCTGCCACCGATGCACACCTGGAACTGCTTCGGCAGATCGCCAGCATGCTCGACCGCAAGGAAGTACGCGACAAACTGCGCAGCGCCAAAAGCAACGAGGCGCTCTATCAGGTAGTCCTGGATGAACAAAACGGGCAGTAATCATGCGTTTGATCATCGTCAGCGGCCGTTCCGGCTCGGGTAAAAGCACCGCCCTCAACGTGCTTGAGGACAGTGGTTTCTACTGCATCGACAACCTGCCCGCCGGCCTGCTGCCGGAACTGGCGGAACGGGCACTGATCCATACCGAACTGGCGCAACCGCTGGTCGCCGTTTCGATTGACGCCCGCAACCTGCCCAGCCACCTCTCGCGTTTTCCCGAATTGCTCGCAGAAGTGCGTGCCAAGCATATCCATTGCGACGTGCTGTACCTGGACGCCGATGAAGAAACGCTGCTAAAGCGCTTTTCCGAAACCCGTCGCCGCCACCCCCTCAGCAGCCCGCATCGCTCCCTCGCCGAGGCGATCGAGGATGAAACTACATTGCTCGGCCCGATCATTGACCTGGCCGATCTGAAGATCAACACCACGGGGCTGAACCTGTATCAGCTGCGCGACGCCATCAAGCTGCGCCTGCTGAACCAGCCGGAACCCGGCACGGCATTTCTCGTGGAGTCATTTGGCTTCAAGCGTGGCATGCCGGTGGATGCGGACCTGGTGTTCGACGTGCGTTGCCTGCCGAATCCGTACTGGAAACCGGAGCTGCGTGAACAGTCCGGGCTGGACCAGCCGGTGGCCGATTACCTGGCGGCACAGCCGGATGTAGAGGAAATGTTTCAGGACATCTCCAGTTATTTGCTTAAATGGCTGCCGCGTTTCGCCGCGAGCAATCGGGCTTATGTCACCATTGCCATTGGCTGCACCGGGGGCCATCACCGTTCCGTTTACCTGACTGAACGCCTGGGCCAGGTGCTGCAACAAACCCTCAAGAACGTCCAGGTCCGCCACCGCGACCTTTAGCTGAAAGGAACACCCCCGCGATGCCCGCTCTGGAAATTGAAATCATCAACAAGCTGGGCCTGCACGCCCGAGCTTCCGCCAAGTTCGTCGGCGTTGCCGGCCAGTTCCCTTGCCAGATACGCGCCGGGCGCACCCCGGAATCCATGGTCGATGGCAAAAGCATCATGGCCATGATGATGCTGGCCGCGGGTAAAGGCACCAAGATTCACTTGAAGACGGAAGGCGAGCAGGAAGATGAAGCCATGGCCGCACTGGTGGCGCTGATCAATAATTTCTTTGATGAGGGTGAATGAACTCACTCTTGAGGGCAGGTGAAGCCGCAATGGCTTCACCCCAACGCAGTATCCATCACCATCATTAAACAGAACCCGATGCACAGCCCCAGGCTGGCAAGTTTTTCGTGGCCATTGCGGCGCGATTCGGGAATCACCTCGTGGGTGACCACCAACAGCATCGCGCCGGCGGCAAGCGCCAGGCCCAAAGGCAGCAACACTTCAGCCAGGCTCACCAACCAGGCACAGAGCACGGCGAACACCGGCTCGACCAAGCCTGAAGCGGCGCCAATCAAGAACGCCTTGACCCTCGACATTCCGGCCCCCGCCAATACCAACGCGATCACCAAGCCTTCCGGCACGTCCTGCAAGGCAATGCCCATGGCCAGGCTATCGGCATCCGGCATTCCGCCACCGGCGGAAACACCCACCGCCATACCTTCCGGGATGTTGTGGGCAATGATGGCAAACACGAATAGCCAAATACGCGGCGGGATCACCGGTTTATCCGGCGTGCCCACCAGCATTTCCGGGCTGGCGCCCGAGACCTTGCGATCAACCAGATACAAGCCGAAAGCCCCAAGCATAATGCCGAAGCTGATCAGCCCGCTGGCTCCCCATGGCGAGAGCCCCAGGCTTTCAGCGGCTGCAATACCCGGCACAATCAACGAAAAAGCCGTCGCCGCAAGCATCACGCCGGCGCCAAAGCCCAACAAGGTATCGCTCAACGCCACCGGCATCCGGCGAATCACCAGCACTGGCACCGCGCCCAACGCCGTGCCGAGCGCGCAGATCGCCCCGCCCTGCAAGGCACGCAGAATGCGCGGTTCAAGATTCAGCCAGGCCAGCCCGTGGGCCACCAGCAAAGCAGTTCCCGCCAACAGCAACAACGAGCCGAACGCGTAGCGAAACATTCGCCCGCTGCTGATCGCCAGTGTTTCAGTGCCCATAGTCGGCCTTAGATCTTGTTATTGGAGTCAATATCAGGCCAGGGCGGCCTGGTAGCGTGCGGCAACTTCCGGCCAGTTGATGACACTGTAGAAGGCGTTGATGTATTCCGGGCGGCGGTTTTGATACAGCAGGTAATACGCATGCTCCCAGACATCCAGACCGAGGATCGGCGTATTGCCGCTCATCAACGGGCTGTCCTGATTTCCACTGCTTTCCACCACAAGGGTCTTTTGCGGGGTGACGCTCAACCAGGCCCAGCCGCTGCCGAAGCGGGTCAACGCAGCCTTGGTGAAAGCCTCCTTGAAACTGTCGAAGCCACCCAGCTGTTCCTCAATGGCTATGCCCAGTGCGCCCTCGGGTTTGCCACCACCTTTGGGTGACATTACCGCCCAGAACAAGGAATGGTTGGCATGACCGCCACCCTGGTTGATCACCGCTGCGCGTAGTTTTTCCGGCAGTTGTTGCACGCTGGAAACCAGTTTCTCAACCGGCCACCCCACGAACTCAGTGCCCTCGACCGCAGCGTTGAGGTTATTGATGTAGGTCTGATGGTGTTTGGTGTAGTGGATCTCCATGGTTTGCGCATCGATATGCGGCTCCAGGGCGTCATAGGCGTAAGGCAAGGCAGGCAAGGTGTAGGTCATATCAATGAGCTCCGTAATAAGGACTGTTGCGGGTTGACGCATCCGTGTGCGCCGCAGTGCCGCCCAGCAGGCGGTGAGTACGTGGGTACTCACCGTGATCGCTGATGAAATTCAATAGTTCGACGTAGGTTTTGCTGCTCTGGCGCAACGCCGCCTCACGTAACTGCGGGCTGAGGCGCGGGTCCTGCATGGCCTGCAACAACCGCTGGTGGACAGCGCAAAGGTATTCCGCACTTTCCTCAGGCTGGTTCAGGCGCAGGTGCAGGTCCGCCAGGTTGTGATGGGAAATGACGCAAGCCGCCACCGCTTCATCTGCATCCGCCCAGCGCTCGAACAACACTTGAGCCAGGGCCAGGGCCTGCAGATAGGCCTCACGGGCATCAACCAGCTCGCCCGCCATGAAGCAGCGATTTGCCCGTTCGATCGTGCGTTTCCAATGCTCCATGGTGAGCCTCCAAAGCAGAGTGAGTGCTTACACGCCGCCAGCGGTGAGCTTTTCCGGATCCAGCAGGATTTCCAGTTGGCTGCGCGGTAAATCGGTGTGTTCAAGTGCAACGTCAATCACCGGGCGACCTTGCTGATAGGCCTTCTTGGCGATTTCGGCCGCTTTTTGGTAACCAATGATTGGGTTGAGCGCAGTAACCAGGATCGGGTTGCGCGACAGCGCCTCCTTGAGCTTGGCCTCGTTGACCTTGAAGCTGGCGATGGCTTTGTCCGCCAGCAAACCGCTGGAGTTGGCCAGCAATTCAAGGCTGCTCAGCAGGTTCTGGGCGATGATCGGCAGCATCACGTTCAGCTCGAAATTGCCCGACTGGCCGGCAACGGTGATCACTGTGTCATTACCGATGACCTGCGCGGCCACCATGGCGGTGGCTTCCGGGATCACCGGGTTGACCTTGCCCGGCATGATCGAAGAGCCGGGTTGCAGCCCTTCCAGTTCGATTTCACCGAGGCCGGCGAGGGGGCCGGAATTCATCCACCGCAGGTCGTTGGCGATTTTCATCAGCGAAACGGCGGTGGCTTTCAACTGACCCGAGACGGCTACGGCGGTGTCCTGGGAGCCGATCAAAGCGAACAGGTTTTTGCCCGGCGTGAATTTCACGCCGGTCAGGCTGCTGAGTTGCTGGCTGAAACGCTCGGAGAATTCAGGATGCGCATTGATCCCCGTCCCGACAGCCGTACCGCCCTGAGCCAGCGCCTGCAAACTCGGCAGCAAATCCTGCAGGTGGCCAATATTGGCTTTGAGCTGCTGCGCCCAGCCATTGAGCACCTGGCTCATGCGCACCGGCATGGCGTCCATCAGGTGCGTACGACCGGTTTTGATGAATGGGTGGACTTCTTCAGCCTTTTGCTCGATCACCTGTACCAGGTGCAGCAATGCCGGCAGCGTTTGTTCATGCAGGACCAGCGCGGCGCTGACATGAATGGTGGTCGGGATGATGTCGTTGCTGCTCTGACCACAATTGACGTGATCGTTGGGGTTGACCGGCTCGCCCAGCAAGCGGGTAGCCAGGGTCGCAATCACCTCGTTGGCGTTCATGTTGGAGCTGGTGCCGGAGCCGGTCTGGAAAATATCCACCGGGAAGTGCTGCATGAAATCGCCTTCCAGCAAGCCCTGGGCAGCATCGACGATAGCCTTGCCCTGCCCTTCGCTGATTTGCTTGAGGTCGACGTTGACCTTGGCCGCTGCGGCCTTCGCCAGAATCAGGGCACGAATAAATTGCGCCGGCATGCGCTGGTGGCTGATCGGGAAATTGTTCACCGCGCGCTGCGTCTGGGCACCATACAGCGCCTCGGCAGGCACTTGCAGTTCGCCCATGCTGTCGCGTTCGATACGGGTGTTAGGGTCTGCCATCACTTATTTCCTGTGTCGCGTTGAGGTCTGAAAGCGGGCCAGGCAAGGCGCAGTCCGCTGGTAATGGTTTTTCCCTTGCCGAGGACTGCAACGCAGCCTGGCCCGCTTTCAGACACAACCCGAAGGGCCGGGCCTGCAATCGCGCAGGGCTGCGTTGCTCGGAGCTTATTTGGAATGACCAAACCGCACTCCTCGCGCCTTGCCCTGCGCGATTGCAGACCCGGCGCGGCACAGGAAATAAGTGATGGCAGACCCTAATCATCGTTAGATCCTTGCACCAGGTCAGAAACAGAAATGGACGGCAGCAATTCGCAGGTCGCCAATTGCCAGGCAAAGGTCTGCCAGCGCTTGAGGCGGCAGGCACAGTGGGAGAGTTTTTCCAGGTCGCGCAACGGGCGCCAAGCCTGGTCCAGACACATGGAGCGCCAGTGCCACGGCAGGGCTACGTCGCTGGCGGTGTCGATCAACAGGCGGAATGAGGTTTCAGCGATCGTCCACGGATGAGTCGCCGTGCAACACGCCAGATAGCGACCTTCGCTGAGGTAATGTTCGATCAGGCGAGGTTCATTGGGGTCGAGGCCGCAACGAATCTGGCGGCTCATCCAGCGCCAGCTTTCAAGGTACGGATCCTCATGCAGGACAGAACTCATGATCCACACTCATTCAGTAATGATATTTATTATTAAATGATATTGAGAATCAAAACAAGAGTGGCACATTGAACTGCCTTTTACGCAGCCAAAAAAAAGCGCGCCATCTTTACGATGGCGCGCCTTTTTTAAAGCGTGATCGGAGGATCAACTGCCGGCGACGGTCATCCGCTCGATCAACACGGAGCCCGTGCGGATATTGCTGCGCAGCTCCAGGTCATTACCGACTGCAACGATCTGCTTGAACATGTCGCGCATATTGCCGGCAATGGTCACTTCCTGGACTGCAAACTGAATTTCGCCATTTTCAATCCAGAAGCCCGCCGCCCCCCGAGAGTAATCACCGGTCACCATGTTCAAACCATGGCCCATCAACTCGGTAACCAGCAAACCGCGCCCCATGCGACGCAGCAGCGCCGCCTGGTCTTCATCGCCATGGGTCACAAACAGGTTGTGCACGCCGCCAGAGTTGGCGGTGCTCGGCAAGCCAAGCTTGCGGCCCGCGTAGGTGCCCAGTACGTAGGACACCAACTCGCCCTTTTCGACGAATGGCTTGGCGTAGGTCGCGAGGCCGTCACCGTCGAACGCCGAGCTGCCCATGGCGCGCATCAAGTGCGGGCGCTCGTCGATGGTCAGCCACTCAGGGAACAGCTTCTGGCCAATCGCACCTTCCAGGAAAGAAGACTTGCGATACAGATTGCCGCCGGAAATCGCCCCCAAGAAGCTGCCGAACAGACCACCGGCCAATTCCGCCGAAAACAGCACCGGCACTTCGCAGGTCGGCACCGGGCGCGCGCCGAGACGGCTTGCGGCGCGTTGCGCAGCGCGTTGGCCAATGGTGACCGGATCCGCCAGCAATTCCCCTTGGCGGTTCACGTCATACCAGTAATCACGCTGCATCTGGCCGTTGGCTTCGGCGATCATCACGCAGCTCAAACTATGGCGCGTAGACGCATAGCCACCAATAAAACCGTGGCTGTTGCCGTAGACGCGACACCCCTGATGAGTGCTCAACGTGGTGCCATCAGCGTTTTTGATGCGGGCATCCGCGTCGAACGCAGCCGCTTCGCAGGTCAACGCCCGTTCGATGGCCTGCTCGGGCGTGATGTCCCAGGCATGAAACAGGTCAAAGTCTTTCAAATCCTTGGCCATCAGCGCCTTGTCGGCCAGACCCGAGCTTTCATCCTCGGAGGTATGCTTGGCGATTGCCAGTGCTGCCGCGACCGTCTCGCGAATGGCCTCGGGGCCGCTCGCCGATGTGCTGGCCGAACCTTTGCGTTGCCCCACGTACAAGGTGATGCCAAACCCCTGGTCGCGATTGAATTCGACGGTCTCCACTTCCCGCTGGCGCACCGAAGTCGACAGCCCCTGCTCCAGCGACACCGCCACTTCGCAGGCGCTGGCCCCCTGGCGCTTGGCCTCGGCAAGGATCTGCTCGACTTGTTCCTGCAGTGCCGGTAACGCTTGCGGACCGACGCTTTGGGCTGCACTCATGGTTTTCTCCACTCAAATTCTGCTTTCGGTTAAGGCCATCGAGCGACCGGGCCGGACAAGCGGCCCCCGACTGGTTATCATGGCGGCGTTTCTTTGCGGACTGCCACCATGGTTGATTCTTACGACGACTCCCTCGATGGGGAGAAAAGCAAATCCCAGGTCAAACGCGAGCTGCATGCTCTGGTTGACCTTGGCGAGCGCCTTACAACGCTCAAGAAGGATTTGATTGCCAAACTGCCACTGACCGACGAAATGCGCCGGGCCCTGGCCGATGCACCCAAGCACACCGCGAATATCGCGCGTAAACGTCACATCGCGTTTATCGGCCGGCTGATGCGTGATCAGGACACTGACGCCATTCTCGCCTTGCTCGATCAAACCGATGCCTCCACCCGCCAGTACAACGAACGCTTCCACAACCTGGAACGTTGGCGTGACCGCCTGATCGCGGGCGATGACGCCGTGCTGGAAAAATTCGTGGCGGACTACCCGGACGCGGATCGCCAGCAACTGCGCTCCCTGATCCGTCAGGCCCAGCACGAACTGGCCCATAACAAGGCGCCAGCCACCAGCCGTAAAATCTTCAAGTACATCCGTGAGCTGGACGAGACTCAACGCGGCCTGCGCTGATCCTCTTCCCCGGGTGGCGGCCTCCGCCACCCGAAGCTCCACCCGTCACGCGCCCGTGCCACCCACGGTGATCGCATCAATCTTCAGCGTTGGCTGGCCGACACCCACCGGCACCGACTGCCCGTCCTTCCCGCACGTGCCCACGCCGCTGTCCAGCGACAGGTCATTACCCACCATCGACACCTTGCTCATGGCCTCAGGCCCGTTGCCAATCAGCGTTGCCCCTTTGACCGGTGCGGTAATCTTGCCGTCTTCGATCAGGTATGCCTCGCTGGTGGAGAACACGAACTTGCCACTGGTGATATCCACCTGGCCGCCACCGAGGTTGGCGCAATAGATGCCGCGTTTCACCGAGGCGATGATTTCTGCAGGGTCACTTTCGCCACCCAGCATGTAGGTGTTGGTCATGCGCGGCATCGGCAAGTGCGCGTAGGACTCGCGACGGCCATTACCGGTACGCGCCACACCCATCAGGCGGGCGTTGAGCTTGTCTTGCATGTAACCCTTGAGCACACCGTTTTCGATCAGGGTAGTGCACTCGGTCGGTGTGCCTTCGTCATCGACGCTCAACGAGCCACGACGCCCGGCCAGGGTGCCGTCGTCAACGATGGTGCAAAGGCTGGACGCAACCATTTCGCCCATGCGCCCGCTGTAGGCCGAACTGCCCTTGCGGTTGAAATCACCTTCCAGGCCGTGGCCTACCGCTTCGTGGAGCAACACGCCGGACCAGCCGGAACCGAGCACCACCGGTAACGTACCCGCCGGTGCCGGAATGGCTTCCAGATTCACCAACGCTTGACGCAGCGCCTCACGGGCGTAACCCATGGCACGGTCGTCGGCGAGGAAATAACGGTAGTCGGTACGCCCGCCGCCGCCATGGCCACCGCGCTCGCGGCGGCCATTCTGCTCGACGATCACACTGACGTTGAAACGCACCAGCGGCCGTACGTCCGCCGCCAGCCCGCCATCAGTGGACGCCACCAGAATGCGCTCCCACACGCCGGCCATGCTCACGGTCACCTGCTGGATGCGCGGGTCGAGCGCGCGCGTGGCAGCATCGATACGCTTGAGCAAGTCGACCTTTTCCGCACGGCTGATCACTTCAAGCGGATTATCCGGCGCATACAACCGGGCCACGTCCTGGGTGCTGAACGCCTGCACGCTGCCATTCTGGCCCGCACGGGAAATCGAGCGCGCCGCACGGGCCGCCAAACCCAAAGCTTCCAGGGTGATTGCATTGCTGTAGGCAAACCCGGTTTTTTCACCGGATTGCGCACGCACGCCCACGCCCTGGTCAAGGTTGAAGCTGCCTTCCTTGACGATGCCGTCTTCCAGCGCCCAGGACTCGGAAATCTGGCCCTGGAAATACAAGTCGGCGGCATCAATGCCCGGCCCGGCCAGGTCACCCAGCACGGTTTGCAAACTATCGATGGTCACGCCACCGGGTGCCAGGAGGTGATCACTGACTGAGGACAACAACTCGCTCATAGGTTTGGCCTTAAATTCATCGTTCTGAAGCAGGCCGCTGCGCGCCCTGCGAGAAAAAGCGCCGATGGTTGACCACCGGCATGCGCGCCCGTATCGACGCTTGCTCACTGCTATCGCGCTCGGCCGACAACACCGCTTCGCCTCTGTCCTGTTGCGTCAGCACACGCCCCCACGGGTCGACAATCGCCGCATGCCCGTGGGTTTCACGCGGCCCCGGGTGTATGCCGCCCTGCGCCGCCGCCAGCACATAGCACTGGGTCTCGATGGCCCGAGCGCGAATCAGCACGTCCCAATGCGCAGCGCCGGTGACCGCCGTAAAGGCCGACGGCGCTGTAATCAATTCAGCCCCGGCTGCGCGCAACTCACTGTACAGCTCGGGAAAACGCAGGTCGTAACACACGGTCAGACCCAACCGGCCGACAGGTGTGTCCGCCACGACCACATTGCTTCCGAAAGCATAGTCATCGGATTCCCGATAGCGACCTCGCGCGTCTGCTACATCGACATCGAACAAATGCAGCTTGTCGTAGCGAGCGACGATTTCACCCCGGTCATCGACCAGCAGCGAGCAGGCATTGGACTTGGCGTTCGGCTGGCCCTCTGGAGGCAACGGCAAGGTGCCTGCCACTATCCATAAGGTGAGGTCGCGGGCGGTCTGTTTCAACCATGGCAGGATCGGACCTTCGCCCAGCGCTTCGGCGCGACCGATATCGGCCACATCGCGGCGGCCCATGGCAGCGAAGTTTTCCGGCAGCACCGCAAGCTTCGCTCCATCTACCGCAGCTTGCTCCAGCAGGCGACGGGCCTGGGCCAGGTTGGCCAGCACATCGCTCTGGCTGACCATTTGAATTACCGCAAACGACATGGGCCGACACTCCGTAATGGACATGGGGCCATGCTACTCCACAGGCTCTCAGTTTGGTTTTTCAAATGGCTTGTCGAAGGTGATTTTTGGATCCTTCCACGGGCCCTGAACCTTGTATTGCACGCTGGCAAAGCGCGAAACGCGGTCACCAATCAGTTTGTCGATCAGGAACAACGCGCCGCCAATGGCGGGCGCACCGACAATCAGCGCAGCAATCGGCAGGTTGTTGGTCACCGGCAAGGTGACCAACAGCTTGGCGTCGACGCGGTCGGCCACCAGGTCCAGGGTGCCATTGAGCTCCAGGTTGGTCGAGGGGCCAGTCATGGTGATGGGTTCACGGGTCACGAACACACCATTACTGGCTGCCAGCAGACCTTTGACCCGGTCGTAGCTCAAGCCCTTGCCGAGCAGGTCCGAAAAGTCCAGGCGCAAGCGACGGCCGATGGAGTTGAAGTTAAGCAAGCCAAACACCCGCAGAGCCTGGGCACCACCTTCTACCTCAACAAACTGGCCTTTACGGAATGCGGCATCGAGGCTGCCCGAGAAACGCTTGGGCCCAACCCAGGCTGGCGAGCCGGGCCAGCGACCATCCACATCCAGATGAAAGTCCTCACTGGTCACGGTCGGCGCAAAACCCCAGCCCTTCAGCACATCGGCGATGTTCTTGCCGTCCAGACGGCCCTTGTACCAGCTGCTGCTGGCGCCCGGGGCGCCTTCCCAGCCGCCGGCACCATTGAGCTGCATGCCTTTGAGGCCCAGGTCCAGATTATTGAACGCCAGGCCCTTGGCCGTCGGGCGCACCTTCAACGACCAGGCACCGACCAGATCCGGCCCCTGAAACAGCTGGTTGATGGCGATATCCAGCGCCGGAATATCCTTCGGATCGATATCGGCCAGCGGGTCCGGGGCGTTTTCATCCGCTTGCACGTTGGGGTCAACCGCCGGCAACTTCACGTACTGCAGGTTGATCGCAATCGGGGCGCCTTTTGCGTCCGGCAGGTTCACAGTGCCCTTGGCCTGCTGGCTGTCGAGCTGCAGGCCCCAGGCCGCCGGCTTGCGATCGAGCTGCAGGCTGACCTGATCGAATTGGGTGCCAAAACCAGTCAGTTTGCCCACCTTGAAGTCAGCACCACCGAGCAGTTGTTTGGCGCTGCCCCCCGGATCGTTACCCGCGTAGCGGTCGATCAGCTTTTTCCATGGGTCGATGTCCAGTTCCGACAACACGCCACGAATACGCAAACCCTTGGCGGCAGGCAGCACGGCATCACCATCACCGAGGAACAGCTCCCCGCGGCCATCATTGAATTTGTCGGGAGGCGAGGCGAAGGTGAAGCTCGCCAGCTCGCCATAGGCAAACCAATAGCGACGCTCGGCACCTTGCAAGGTCATGCGGAACACACTGTCGCGGCCCTGGCTGGCCGGCATGCCGAACGGTGCCGGTAAATCCACTGCAACGCCCTTCAGGTTGGAACTGACCATCAATTGGCTGTCGGCACCGTCAAGGGTGAGCTGCAACTGGTAGGGAATATCGCCGGATACCGGCAACGGCTGGCTGACTTTCAACCAGTCCGTCAGGCGCTTGACCGCCACCTGGCCCTTCGCACTCACGCGTGTACTGATATTGCCTGGCTTGCCGTCGGCTGTGATCTGCGCAGTGACAGGCCGATCAAACGCCTGGGCCGAAATGTTCTGGCCACTGAGCCCCTTGTCGCTGTCAAAACGGAATTCGCCTTTGAGCTGGGTCAGGTCCAGGCTGGGCTCGGCCAATTGCAGGCGCGACTTGTCGGTCTGGAAGTCCACCACAATTTTGGGTTCGGTGCCCTTGACCAACGGGATATCCAGGTCGAGCTTGCCTTGCAGGTCGCCCTCGCCTTTCCAGCCGGCAAACGTCGAGCCGGTGCCAATCGGCGCTTCCTGAAGAATTTTCAAACCGTCGCCCAGGCCACCGGCAAACCCGCCGGTGATCAGTAGATGGCTGTCTTTACCGGCAGGCGCGTGAGGGATGTTGACGTAGACGTCCTTGACCTTGGTGTCCAGCAATTGGCCCTTACTCGCCAGGATGCGTACGCCAGACTCTTCTACAAACACTTCGCCATTGACCTTGCTCACATGCGGCCAGCCGGGCTGGAACGCCAATTCAGCGTCATGCACCTTGAAGAACAGGCTGATATTGCGTGCCGCCGGTAACGCGTCGTGGTTCAGCGAGCCCTGATACTGGAAGAAGCCTTGGTCCACTGCGCCTTTGAGAATGGCCGTGCGCAGCCACTCGTCGAGGGAAGGGCTCAACACTGCAGGCAAGTATTTGGGGGTAAACCGGCCATCACCGTCGACCATGCCGACCCGCAGGTCCATGTAGTCTTCCTGGCTGTGGTCGAAATGCAGGCGAATCAGGAAGTCGGCAGCGACCTTGCCCTCCTCGCCCAGCACCTTGATATAGGGGGCAATCAGGGTGAAGCCTTCCTTATCCAGCTTCCAGGTCAGGCGCGCGTTCGCCTGGATGTACTGCCAGGGCTTGGCGAAGATCGGGTACAGGTGCAAGGAAAAATCCTTGCTGTCCATGCGCAACTCGCCATGCCCCATGTCCCCGCTGATGCTGCCGGACACATTGCGAGCGGCCGGCGCGCCGAAATAGGCATCAAAACCGATACGCTCAAGGTTGGCGGCAAAGCTGACTTTGCGGTCGGTGGTGTCCTGGGGGCGGAAATCCACCAGCACGTTGCGCAGCACGCCAGTGGCCTTGAGGTGCTCGACGGTCTTGGCGAAACCTTCCGGCAACGGCGCCAGGGCATTGAGCAGAGGCGTGATAGGTGTCAGGTCGAGGCGGTCGGCCTGCAGCTTCCAGACTTCCTGATCCTTATCGGTCGCCAGGGTTTGCTGCAATTGCAGGTGCGATTCCCAGCGGGTATCGCCGATATTCATGGCCAGCGAATCAAACTGAGCCTTAAGGCCTGTCTCACTGCGTTGCAGGTAAGCGGTCAGCGCCAGGTTTTCGATATGCACCGGTTTACGGTCTGCGTAGCTGCCCTTTAACTGGGGGGAATTGAGGCGCACAACGGCGCTTTGCACGGTGCCCTTGGCCCAATTCAGCCAGAACTCACCGCCTGCCTTGAACTGCGTGAGCTTCCATTGCTGGGTCAGCCTGGCCGGAATCCATTTCGCCCAGTCGCTTTGAGGGAGGCTGAGATAGGCCTGGATTTCGGCGTCTTTCCACTGGCTGGCGCGGATGCGGCTGCTCAAGCTCAAGGCCAGTGGCTGACCGTCGGGGAGTGTCAGACGCGCATCCAACTGCTGCCGGGTCGCAACGGTATGCAGGCTCAAGCCTACGTAGGTCAGGGTCAGCGGTGCCTGCTCGAAAGGCTGCAAGGTCACCTGGCTGTCGAGCAACGACACGCGCTTGACCATTTGCATGCGCTTGAGTAACTGCTCCGGGTCCAGTGGCTCATCATTCTGAACCGGCAAGCCTTGCAAAGCCCAGTGGCCGTCCTTGTCTTCACGAACGCTCACCTGCAGGCCGCTGACCTCCAGATGGGCGATGCGCACTTCACGCGCCATCAGGCTGGCCCAGAGGTCCGGCACCACTTCGACCTGGTCCAGACGCAGCGCACTGCTGCCCTCGCCGACCATCACATCATGGGCGAGCAAGACCGGGGCGAAACCGCTCCAGCGCCCTTCCAGGCTGCCGATTTGAACCACCATGTCCACTGCCGCACGGGCCTTGGCTTCGATTTCGCCACGGTATTCAGCAACCAACGGGATCAATTCACGGCCAAGGCTCACGTACACCGCCGCCAACACCAGCAGCAATGCACAAAGGCCCAGGCCCCAGCGGGTCAAAGCGGCAAAAAAGCGTATCAGACGCTCCATGTCAGGCGACCCTCAAGGCAGTTGACGGACGGCAGATCAAGGTCGGCCGGTCTCGGTAAAAGAAAGCGAATGGGGATCAGAGCAGCACCACGTCATATTGTTCCTGGGAATACATGGTTTCGACCTGGAAGCGAATCGTGCGCCCGATAAACCCCTCCAGCTCCGCAACGTTGCCGGACTCTTCGTCCAGTAACCGATCGACCACTTTCTGGTTGGCAAGCACTCTATAACCTTCGGCCTGGTAGGCACGCGCCTCCCGTAAGATTTCCCGGAAAATCTCGTAGCAAACCGTTTCCGGAGTCTTCAACTTGCCGCGCCCCTGGCAACTGCTGCAGGGCTCGCACAACACTTGCTCAAGGCTCTCGCGCGTACGTTTACGGGTCATCTGCACCAGGCCCAGCTCGGTGATACCGATGATATTGGTCTTGGCGTGATCGCGTTCCAGTTGCTTTTCAAGGGTGCGCAACACCTGGCGCTGATGCTCTTCGTCCTCCATGTCGATGAAGTCGATGATGATGATGCCGCCCAGGTTGCGCAGGCGCAGTTGGCGGGCAATTGCGGTGGCCGCTTCCAGGTTGGTCTTGAATATGGTTTCTTCGAGGTTACGATGCCCCACAAAGGCGCCGGTGTTCACGTCAATGGTGGTCATGGCTTCGGCCGGGTCCACCACCAGGTAGCCGCCGGACTTGAGCGGCACTTTGCGCTCCAGGGCTTTCTGGATTTCGTCTTCGACGCCATACAGGTCGAAAATCGGCCGCTCGCCAGGGTAATGCTCCAGGCGGTCGGCAATTTCCGGCATCAGTTCGGCAACAAATTGCGTGGTGCGCTGGAAGGTTTCCCGCGAGTCGATGCGAATTTTCTCTATCTTCGGGCTGACCAGATCGCGCAGGGTACGCAGGGCCAGGCCGAGGTCTTCATAGATGACGCTCGGGGCACCGATGGTCTTGATCTGCGCGCCGATCTGATCCCACAGGCGCCGCAGGTAACGGATGTCCATGAGGATTTCATCCGCGCCAGCGCCTTCTGCGGCGGTGCGCAGGATGAAGCCACCGGCTTCCTTGATGCCTTCTGCGGCGACGCAGTCGCTGACCACCTTTTTCAGGCGCTCGCGCTCGGCTTCATCTTCGATCTTCAGCGAAATGCCGACATGAGCCGTGCGTGGCATGTACACCAGGTACCGCGACGGGATCGACAACTGCGTGGTCAGCCGTGCGCCTTTGGAGCCGATGGGGTCCTTGGTGACTTGCACCACCAGGCTCTGCCCTTCGTGCACCAACGCGCTGATGCTTTCGACCGCCGAGCCCTCACGTAAGGAAATCTCCGACGCATGGATAAACGCGGCGCGGTCCAGGCCGATGTCGACGAAAGCCGCCTGCATGCCCGGCAATACGCGCACCACTTTGCCTTTATAGATATTGCCGACGATCCCGCGCTTTTGCGTACGTTCGACGTGCACCTCTTGCAGAACACCGTTCTCTACCACCGCCACGCGCGATTCCATCGGCGTGATATTGATCAGAATCTCTTCACTCATGGCTGGGTCTCGTTCAGGCGTTTTCACAATAGTGACCAATCGCTTAAGGCTGGGCGCGCGGTAAAGGCGATCAGCGCGCGCTAAGGTTTTGCCAACAGGGTATGCCGAATTGACCGAGCAGTTGCGCGGTTTCGCACACGGGCAGACCGACCACCGCGGAATAACTGCCATTGAGCCCGGCGACAAACACCGAGCCCAGCCCCTGAATAGCATAGCCGCCCGCTTTATCCTGCGGTTCGCCACTGTGCCAGTAGGTTGTAGCCTCTTCGACAGAAATGCCGCGAAAACGTACACGGCTGCTTACACATAGCGTTTCGCAACGCTGCCCATCCGTGAGGGCAATCGCGGTGAGAACTTCATGTTCACGCCCGGCAAGCGCCATCAACATGGCCAACGCATCGGCCTGATCCACGGGCTTGCCGAGGATCTGCCCATCAACGATGACCGCCGTGTCGGCGCCCAGCACGCAGGCGCCAGAGGCTTTTTCGAGCACAGCAAAACCCGCCGCAGCCTTGCCGCGCGCAAGGCGCTCGACGTAGGCAACGGCGAGTTCATTTACAAGGGGAGTTTCATCAATGGCGGCACTGACCACGGTGAAAGGCACACCGATCTGGGTCAGCAGTTCACGCCGCCTTGGGGAGCCGGAGGCCAGATAAAGCGAATTCATACCAGACTCTCCCTGTGACATTCGATAACCAGGCAGAGCCTCGCAATCCATTCAATTGATTTTATAGCGGCGACGCAACCCACGCAGACCGAAGCTGACCCAAGGCCACAGCAAGGCGCTGACCAATGCCGGTAATACCAGCGCCAAGGTTGGCTGGCGGTTGCCGGTCAAGGCACTGAGCCACAGTTGCACCAATTGCGCCAAGCCAAAGATCACCAGAATCACCAGGCACTGCTGCCACATGGGGAACATGCGCAAACGCTGCTGCAACGACAGCACCAGGAACGTGATCAAGGTCAGGATCAGCGCGTTCTGGCCCAGCAAGGTGCCATAGAGCACGTCTTCCGCCAAGCCCAGGCACATCGCCGTGACCATGCCGATTTTATGCGGCAAGGTCAGCGACCAGAACGCCAGCAGCAGTGCCAGCCAGAGCGGGCGCAGGATTTCCATGAATTGCGGCAACGGCGAAACGCTGAGCAGCAAGCCGATGGCGAAGGTCAGCCAGACGATCCAGCCATTGCGCGAATGAGTACCGGCCATTATTCCTCCCTCTGCCGCGTGGTTGCCGGGGCGGTCGCCGGCGGCTTGGCTGCGGGCGTCGTGGTAGCAGGTGTGGCTGCAGGCTTGCTTGCCGGTTTGGCTGGACGCGCATTATGAGCAGCGGGCTTGACCGGGGTAGCGACGGGCGCTGCGGGGGCGGCAGGAGGCGCGGGCGGCCCGACGAAGGCAGGCTTGGGCACTGTGGCAGGCACTATCGGCGCCGTGCCGTTTTGCTTGTCTTCCGCTTCCTGAGCCTGGGCGGCGTCGTTGGCGCGTTCTTCCGGGGTGCGGTTGTCACTGAATACCAGCAACAGATAACGACTGCGGTTCAAGGCGGCGGTCGGTACGGCTCGCACAATGGCGAACGGCTGGCCGGAATCGTGAATGACTTCCTTGACGGTCGCCACCGGGTAACCCGCCGGGAACCGCTGACCCAGGCCGGAACTGACCAGCAGGTCGCCTTCCTTGATGTCTGCGGTGTCCGCCACATGGCGCAATTCCAGGCGTTCCGGATTACCGGTCCCGCTGGCAATCGCACGCAAGCCGTTGCGGTTGACCTGCACCGGAATGCTGTGAGTAGTGTCCGTCAGCAACAACACCCGCGAGGTGTAGGGCATCAACTCGACCACCTGCCCCATCAGGCCACGGGCATCGAGTACCGGCTGTCCAAGTACCACACCATCGCGCTCACCCTTGTTGATGATGATTCGATGGGTGAAAGGGTTGGGGTCCATGCCGATCAACTCGGCCACTTCAACCTTTTCGTTGACCAGTGCCGAGGAGTTAAGCAACTCGCGCAGCCGAACGTTCTGCTCGGTGAGGGCAGCCAGCTTCTGCATGCGCCCCTGCAACAGCAGGTTTTCAGTCTTGAGTTTTTCGTTCTCGGCGACAAGCTCGGTGCGGCTGCCGAACTGGCTGGCCACGCCCTGATAGAGCCGTTGCGGCAGGTCGGTGATCCAGTAAGTCTGCATCAACACCAGCGACATCTGGCTGCGCACGGGCTTGAGCAGTGCAAAGCGGGCATCGACCACCATCAGCGCGACCGAAAGCACGACCAGCACCAATAAGCGCACGCCCAATGAGGGGCCTTTGGCGAAAAGCGGTTTAATAAGCCGCTCCTCCCGGGCAAATGTTCTCTTTATTCATACGGCATCAAACCGGCCTGGATGCAGATTGAAGAAGATAAACGCCAACAGGCAGCACTGCAAAGTGCTGCCTGCCGACGAAGCATGTACCGCCCAAACGATCTTATTCGCTGGAAAGCAGGTCCATGGTGTGTTTATCCATCATTTCCAGTGCACGACCACCGCCACGGGCAACGCAGGTCAGCGGGTCTTCGGCGACGATCACCGGCAGGCCAGTCTCCTGGGCCAGCAGCTTGTCGAGGTCACGCAGCAAGGCGCCACCACCGGTCAGCACCAAGCCACGCTCGGCGATGTCGGAAGCCAGCTCCGGCGGCGATTGCTCCAGGGCGCTCTTCACGGCCTGAACGATAGTGGCCAGGGACTCTTGCAGAGCTTCCAGCACTTCGTTGGAGTTCAGGGTGAAGGCACGTGGAACGCCTTCGGCCAGGTTACGGCCGCGAACATCGACTTCGCGAACTTCGCCGCCTGGGTAAGCGGTGCCGATTTCCTGTTTGATGCGCTCAGCGGTGGATTCGCCGATCAGGCTGCCGTAGTTGCGGCGCACATAGGTGATGATCGCTTCGTCGAAGCGGTCGCCGCCGACGCGTACGGATTCGGCATACACCACACCGTTCAGGGAGATCAGGGCGATTTCAGTGGTACCACCACCGATATCCACCACCATCGAACCGCGCGCTTCCTCAACCGGGAGGCCGGCGCCGATAGCGGCAGCCATAGGCTCTTCGATCAGGAATACTTCGCGGGCACCGGCGCCAAGGGCCGATTCACGGATGGCACGACGCTCAACCTGGGTGGACTTGCACGGAACGCAGATCAGCACACGAGGGCTGGGCTGCAGGAAACTGTTTTCGTGAACCTTGTTGATGAAGTACTGCAGCATCTTTTCGCAGACGCTGAAGTCGGCGATCACGCCGTCTTTCATCGGACGAATGGCAGCAATGTTGCCAGGTGTGCGGCCGAGCATGCGCTTGGCCTCGGTGCCGACGGCAACGACACTTTTCTGATTACCATGGGTCCGAATGGCCACAACCGATGGCTCATTCAGAACGATACCGCGCTCGCGCACGTAAATAAGGGTGTTGGCAGTGCCCAGGTCAATGGAAAGATCGCTGGAAAACATGCCACGCAGTTTCTTGAACATGGGGAAAGGACCCTAGGCAACGCGTGGGTAAAAAAGTGCGGCAAACTCTAACAACGACAGGGATTTTGGGCAAGGCGCCAATGTGCTAAATTGGCCGACTTTCTGTGCACCTAACCCCACAATCGCGGCCATATGACCGTAGAAATGCGGTAGTGTTCCGACAATCTAACACACGGACGCCCTCCGTTCTGTTTTCCACTGGAGAATCCCATGGCGCTTGAACGCTCCGACGTGGAAAAAATCGCGCACCTGGCCTCGCTTGGCCTGAATGACGCCGATCTTCCACAGACCACCGCAGCCCTGAACAGCATTCTCGGGCTGGTTGACCAAATGCAGGCCGTGAATACCGACGGCATCGAGCCCCTGGCTCACCCGCTGGAAGCCAGCCAGCGCCTGCGCGCAGACGTCGTGACCGAAGTTAATAATCGCGAGGTCTACCAGTCCATCGCGCCAGCGGTCGAAAACGGCCTGTACCTGGTTCCGAAAGTCATCGACTAAAGGGAAAGAGCCTTTCATGCATCACATGACTCTGGCCGAGATCGCCCGCGGTCTCGCCGACAAAAAGTTTTCTTCCGAAGAGCTGACCAAGACCCTGCTGGCGCGTATCGCCGAGCTGGACCCGCAGGTCAACAGCTTCATCAGCCTCACCGAAGAGCTGGCCCTGAGCCAGGCCAGGGCCGCCGACGTCCGTCGCGCCAACGGTGAAAACGGCGCACTGCTGGGCGCACCGATCGCCCACAAAGACCTGTTCTGCACCCAGGGCATTCGCACCAGCTGCGGCTCGAAGATGCTCGACAATTTCAAAGCGCCCTACGACGCCACCGTGGTGTCCAGGCTGGCTGCCGCCGGGGCCGTGACTCTGGGCAAGACCAACATGGACGAATTCGCCATGGGTTCGGCCAACGAATCGAGCTACTACGGCGCGGTGAAAAACCCGTGGAACCTGGAGCACGTGCCCGGCGGTTCGTCGGGCGGTTCGGCTGCAGCCGTTGCCGCGCGCTTCCTGCCGGCGGCCACCGCCACCGACACCGGCGGCTCGATCCGCCAGCCTGCGGCCTTCACCAACCTCACCGGTCTGAAGCCGACCTACGGTCGCGTTTCCCGCTGGGGCATGATTGCCTACGCGTCCAGCCTGGATCAGGGCGGCCCTCTGGCCCGCACGGCTGAAGACTGCGCAATATTGTTACAAGGTATGGCCGGGTTCGATAAACAGGACTCCACCAGCATCGATGAGCCGGTGCCGGACTACAGCGCCAGCCTCAACACTTCGCTCAAGGGCCTGCGTATTGGCGTGCCGAAAGAGTATTTCAGCGCCGGCCTCGACCCGCGCATCGCCGAACTGGTGCACAACAGCATCAAAACGCTGGAAAAGCTCGGCGCGGTGATCAAGGAAGTCAGCCTGCCAAACAATCAGCACGCGATTCCCGCCTACTACGTGATCGCCCCGGCAGAAGCGTCTTCCAACCTGTCGCGCTTCGACGGCGTGCGTTTCGGCTACCGCTGTGAAAACCCGAAAGACCTGACCGAACTGTACAAGCGCTCCCGTGGCGAAGGTTTCGGTGCCGAAGTACAACGCCGCATCATGGTCGGCGCTTACGCGCTGTCGGCCGGCTACTACGACGCGTACTACCTCAAGGCGCAGAAAATCCGTCGTCTGGTGAAGAATGACTTCATGGCCGCCTTCGATGAAGTCGACGTGATCATCGGCCCCACCACGCCGAACCCGGCCTGGAAGCTCGGCGCCAAAAACGGCGACCCGGTGGCTGCGTACCTTGAAGACCTGTACACCATCACCGCCAACCTCGCGGGCTTGCCGGGCTTGTCCATGCCTGCAGGTTTCGTCGATGGCCTGCCGGTCGGCGTGCAATTGCTCGCCCCGTATTTCCAGGAAGGCCGCCTGCTCAATGTGGCGCACCAGTACCAGTTGAACACCGACTGGCACACTCGCACCCCTACCGGCTTCTGAGGAGAACACTATGCAATGGGAAGTCGTGATCGGGCTGGAGATTCATACCCAGCTCGCCACCCAATCGAAGATTTTCTCCGGCAGCGCCACCACGTTCGGCTCCGAGCCCAACACCCAGGCCAGCCTGGTCGACCTCGGCATGCCCGGCGTGCTGCCGGTGCTGAACGAGGAAGCGGTGCGCATGGCGGTGATGTTCGGCCTGGCGATTGACGCCGAAATCGGCCAGCACAACGTGTTCGCGCGCAAGAACTACTTCTACCCGGACCTGCCCAAGGGCTACCAGATCAGCCAGATGGAACTGCCTATCGTCGGCAAGGGCTACCTGGATATCCCGCTGGAAGACGGCACCATCAAACGTGTCGGCGTAACCCGCGCCCACCTGGAAGAAGACGCCGGCAAGAGCCTGCACGAAGAATTCCCGGGCGCCACCGGTATCGACCTCAACCGTGCCGGCACACCGCTGCTGGAAATCGTCTCCGAGCCGGACATGCGCAGCGCCAAGGAAGCCGTGGCCTACGTCAAGACCATCCATGCGCTGGTGCGTTACCTGGGCATCTGCGACGGCAACATGGCCGAAGGCTCGCTGCGTTGCGACTGCAACGTGTCGGTACGGCCAAAGGGCCAGGCCGAGTTCGGTACCCGCTGCGAGATCAAGAACGTCAACTCGTTCCGCTTTATCGAGAAGGCGATCAACACCGAAGTGCGTCGCCAGATCGAGCTGATCGAAGACGGCGGCAAGGTGATCCAGCAAACGCGCCTGTACGACCCGAACAAAGACGAAACCCGCGCCATGCGCAGCAAAGAGGAAGCCAACGACTACCGTTACTTCCCCGACCCGGACCTGTTGCCGGTGGTTATCGAAGACTCGTTCCTCAATGACGTGCGCGCGACCCTGCCGGAATTGCCGCAGCAAAAACGCGAGCGCTTCCAGACGGCGTTCGGCCTGTCGGTCTACGACGCCAGCGTGCTGGCTTCCAGCCGTGAACAAGCCGACTACTTCGAAAAAGTGCTGAGCATTGCCGGCGACGCCAAACTGGCGGCCAACTGGGTGATGGTTGAGCTGGGCAGCCTGTTGAACAAACAGGGCCTGGAAATCGACGAAGCCCCGGTCACCGCCGAGCAGTTGGGCGGCATGCTGCTGCGCATCAAGGACAACACCATCTCCGGCAAAATCGCCAAGGCCGTGTTTGAAGCGATGGCCGCAGGCGAAGGCAGTGCGGACGAGATCATCGAAAAGCGCGGCCTCAAGCAAGTCACCGACAGCGGCGCAATTTCGGCCGTATTGGATGAAATGCTCGCGGCCAATGCCGAGCAGGTCGAGCAGTACCGCGCAGCAGACGAAGCCAAGCGTGGCAAGATGTTCGGCTTCTTTGTTGGCCAGGCGATGAAAGCCTCCAAAGGTAAAGCCAACCCGCAACAGGTGAACGAACTGCTGAAAAGCAAGCTCGAAGGCTGATCCAATGATCGTTCCCACGCTCTGCGTGGGAACGCCTCACAGGACGCTCCGCGTCCGCTTTTGTGACGCAGAGCGTCACGGGCTGCATTCCCACGCGGAGCGTGGGAACGATCACCGGGGATACCTTGCATGAAGCGTCTACTCGGCCTCCTGGCCCTGTTCTCTCTGCTGGCCGGTTGCGCCAGCGGCCTCATCGACCCCAACGGCTACGACGAAACCGGCACCGCCTCCTATTACGGCGCCAAGCACCATGGCAACAAGACCGCCAGCGGTGAACCTTTCAACCAGAACGCCCTGACCGCCGCCCATCGGCGCCTGCCTTTCGGCACGCAGGTCAAGGTGACCAACCTCGACAACAACAAATCCGTGGTGGTGCGCATCAATGATCGCGGCCCGCACACCCGTGGGCGTTTGATCGACCTTTCACGCAAGGCTGCCGAACAACTGGGTATGCTGGGCAGCGGCACGGCGCGGGTGCGCGTGCAAGCCATGAGCAACTGATGAGGGAGACCCGGCCATTCTCGGACTAACCGCCCTTTCGCCCTGGAGCCTGCTCGAGCTGGTCAGCGGCTTGCTGCTGCTGATCGTCGGCGCGGAAATCCTCGTGCGCGCCGCCGTGCGCCTGGCCGCCAGCCTGAAAGTACGGCCGCTGATCATCGGCTTGAGCATCGTCGCTTTCGGCAGCAGCGCGCCGCAGATGACCGTCAGCCTGCAAGCCACCCTGGCGGGCAATACCGATATCGCCGTGGGCAGCGTGATCGGCAGCAGCATCTTCAACATTCTCGTCACCCTGGGCCTGTCGGCGCTGATCATTCCGTTGCGGGTGTCGCGGCAATTGGTGCGCCTGGATATTCCGGTGATGATCTGCGCCGGCCTGCTGGTGTTCACTCTGGCGGCCAATGAAGAACTCACGCCGTTCGACGGGCTGGTGTTGCTGGTGGCGTTGGTGGCGTATCTGGCGCTGCTGCATTACCAGACGCGCCACTCCCGCCGCCCGCGCACGCTCGACACCGTGGCCAACGCGCCCTGGCTGAGCAGCGTATTGCTGATGCTCGGCGGCTTGCTGGTGCTGGTACTCGCCGGGCATTTGCTGCTCGGTGCAGCCGTGGATGTGGCCAGCGATCTCGGCCTGTCGGAGCGCATCATCGGCCTGACGCTGATCGGCGTCGGCACCTCGCTGCCGGCCCTTGCCACTTCGCTGATTGCCGCCCTGCGCGGCGAACGCGAGATTGCGGTAGGCAACGTGATCGGCAGCAACCTGTTCAATCTGCTCGGGGTTTTGGGCTTTACCGCGCTGGTCGCGCCGACGCCGCTGTCGGTGTCGCCCAACGCGCTGGATTTCGACTTGCCGGTGATGCTCGCCGTGGTCGTGCTGTGCCTGCCGGTGTTCTACAGCGGCTACCGGGTGACACGGGCCGAAGGCCTGCTGTTTCTCGGCCTGTACCTGGTGTACGGGCTGCATGTGGTGTCGTTCACCTTCGGCATGCCGCTGGCCACCCGGCTTGAACACCTGATGCTGTATTACGTCCTGCCAGTGCTGGTGGCTTTCCTGTTGTTCACCTCGCTGCGAGCCTGGCGCCGCCAACACAAGAGGGAATCGCAATGACCGATCAGAAAAAGCCCGGGGTTGAAATGCGTCGCCAGGTGATGGGCGATGTGTTCGTCGACCGCGCCCTGGGCAATGCCACCGCGTTCACCCAGCCGCTGCAGGACTTCGTCAACGACCACGCCTGGGGCAGTGTGTGGAACCGCGAAGGCTTGCCGCTCAAAACCCGCAGCCTGATCACCCTCGCCGCCCTCACGGCGCTCAAGTGCCCGCAGGAGCTCAAGGGCCATGTGCGCGGCGCGCTGAACAATGGCTGCACGGTGGAAGAGATTCGCGAGGCGTTGCTGCATTGCGCGGTGTATGCGGGCGTGCCGGCGGCGATTGATGCGTTTCGGGCGGCGCAGGAAGTGATTGAGGCGTATCAGGCAGACAAGCAGTGACCGTTCAATAGCTATCGCAGGCAAGCCAGCTCCCACATTTAAATCTGTGAATACCTTCAAATGTGGGAGCTGGCTTGCCTGCGATTGGCCCTCAAAACCACCGCCCCTTCAGATCCAGCCCCCCGCCTGCAACACAAAAATCCCGATATTGGTGGTCACCGCCGCCATCAAGGTGGTGATCACAATAATCGCCGCCGCCAGCTCGTGATTGCCCTCAGCCGCGCGGGCCATCACAAAACTCGCCGCCGCCGTCGGTGCGCCGAAGTACAGAAACAAAATCCCCAGCTCCGGCCCGCGAAAGCCCAGCAGCCAGGCACCCAGTGTCGCGAACACCGGCAAGCCGACCATCTTCACCAGGCTGGCACTCAGGGCCATGCTCCCGCTTTTGCGCAGCGCCGCCAGCGACAGGGTGCCACCGATGCAGATCAGCGCCAGTGGCAGGGTCATGTCCGCCAGGTATTGGCCGGAGGACTCCAGCCAGCCCGGCAGGCCAATCTGGAACACCGCGAAGGGCGTGGCCACGATCACGCTGATGATCAGCGGGTTGGCCACCACACTTTTGAAGATGCTCCATGGGTCGGACTTGATCACCGGGCTGTACACCGCCAGCACAATGGTCGACAGGGTGTTGTAGAACAGAATCACCAGCGCCGCGAGGATCGCGCCGAGGGAAATGCCGTAATCGCCGTACATGCTGGCGGCCAGCGCCAGGCCAATCACCCCGTTGTTGCCGCGAAACGAACCCTGGGTGTAGATGCCACGGTCTTCACGGGGGCAACGAAAAATCGCCCAGCCCCAGGCCAGGGCAAAGCTCAGCAAGGTGGCGACGGCAAAGTAAATCAGCAGGCCCGGCTTGAGCGCCGAGTGCAGGTCGGCATGCAGGATGCCGAGAAACAGCAGCGCGGGCATGGTGACGTTGAACACCAGCGACGACGCGACGTGGATGAAGTTGTCGTTGATCCAGTTGATGCGCTTGAGCAGCACACCGAGAAACAGCATGGCAAACACCGGCGCGGTGATGGTCAGGGTGGTGAGGAAAATAGCCAGCATGCCGGGGAGAACCTTGGTGAGCGTCGTCAGGTGGCTAATGATAAGCCATGCAGCCCTGTCCGTCTGGACGACACCGATCAAATGTGGGAGCTGACTTGCCTGCGATCGCGGTGTTTCAGTCGAAACATCTGTTACTGATACACCGACATCGCAGGCAAGCCAGCTCCCACAGGGTCCACGTCAGTCTCAGGTGATGGGCGCCGGGTTGAACAGGGTGATGTCGTTGTGCAGCTTGTGCCGCTCGGCCCACGTCTGCTTTTTGCCGCTGGCCACGTCCAGATAGAAGTGAAACAGCTCCCAGCCCAATTCCTCGATGCTCGCGCGGCCGGTGGCAATACGACCGGCATCGATGTCGATCAAGTCCGGCCAGCGCTGCGCCAGTTCCGTACGCGTCGAGACCTTTACCACCGGCGCCATCGCCAGCCCGTACGGCGTGCCACGCCCGGTGGTGAACACATGCAGGTTCATTCCGGCCGCCAGTTGCAAAGTGCCACACACAAAGTCGCTGGCCGGCGTTGCGCAGAAGATCAGGCCCTTGCCCTTGAAACGCTCCCCCGGGCCGAGCACGCCGTTGATCGCGCTGCTGCCGGATTTGACGATAGAGCCCAGGGACTTCTCGACGATATTCGACAACCCGCCCTTCTTGTTCCCCGGCGTGGTATTGGCGCTGCGGTCCGCCTCGCCCTTGGCCAGGTAACGGTCGTACCAGTCCATTTCCCTGACAAGTTCTTCGGCAACTGCCTTCGTCTCGGCGCGAGAAGTCAGCAGATAAATGGCATCGCGTACTTCAGTCACTTCGGAAAACATCACCGTCGCCCCGGCGCGCAGCAGCAAGTCCGAGGCATAGCCCAGCGCCGGGTTGGCGGTGATGCCGGAAAACGCATCACTGCCGCCGCATTGCATGCCCAGGATCAGCTCTGACGCGGGCACGGTTTCACGGCGGCGCTGGTCGAGCTTCTTCAAGCGCGTCTCGGCCAGTGCCATGATCTGCTCGATCATCTCGGTAAAACCGTGGCTGGAGTCCTGCAGCCGGTACAGCCACGGCTCGCTCAAATCGACGGAGCTGTCGTCGGCGTGCATCACCTGCCCGGCCTGCAATTTCTCGCAGCCCAGGCTGATCACCAGCGCTTCGCCACCCAGGTTGGGGTTACGCGCCAGATTGCGCACGGTGCGGATCGGGATGTACGCGTCGGTCGCGGTGATCGCCACGCCGCAGCCATAGCTGTGAGTCAGCGCCACCACGTCGTCGACATGCGGGTACTTGGGCAGTAGCTCGTCCTTGATGCGCTTGACCGCGTGATCCAGTACGCCGGTGACGCACTGCACCGTGGTGGTGATGCCGAGGATGTTGCGCGTGCCCACCGTGCCGTCGGCGTTGCGGTAACCCTCGAACGTGAAGCCTTCCAGCGGCGCCTGGGTTTCAGGCACCTCGGTGGACAGCGGCAGGCTGTCCAGCGGTGGCGCGGTGGGCATGCGCAGTTGATCTTCCTGCACCCAACTGCCGCGCGGAATCGGCGTCAGAGCGTAACCAATGGTCTGGCCGTAGCGAATGATCTGGCCGCCTTCGGGGATATCTTCCAGGGTCACCTTGTGGCTTTGCGGGATGAAATCCACGGTCACCAGGCCGTCCGGGAACTCGGTGCCGGCCGGTACGCCCTGGTCATTGACCACGATCACCACGTTGTCGCGCGCGTGCAACCGAATGGAGCGCGGCGAATCGGCATGTTCAATCAACTGCATTACATCGTCCTCAGGAATGCGCGTGGGTCAGGTCTGTCAGCTCGGGGCCTTTGCTGGGCGGCTCTTTGAGCACCACACGTTTGATCGGGCCGACGATGACCAGGTAGCTGAACACCGCCAGCAGCGCGTTGGCGCCCACAAACACCAGCGCCCATTTGAACGAGCCGGTGGTGCTAATGATGTAGCCGATCACGATCGGCGTGCTGATGGAGGCCAGGTTGCCGAACATATTGAACAGGCCGCCGCTCAAGCCGGCGATTTGTTTCGGTGAGGTGTCGGACACCACCGCCCAACCCAGTGCGCCAACGCCTTTGCCGAAGAAGGCCAGGGCCATGAAGCCCACCACCATCCACTCGATGTCCACGTAGTTACACGCCACGATGCTGCACGACACCAGCAACCCGCCAATGATCGGCGCCTTGCGGGCGAATGTCAGCGAGTGGCCCTTGCGCAACAAATAGTCGGAAATCAAACCGCCGAGCACCCCGCCGATAAACCCGCAGATCGCCGGCAGCGAGGCAATGAACCCGGCCTTTAGAATGGTCATGCCGCGTTCCTGCACCAGGTACACCGGAAACCAGGTCAGGAAGAAATAGGTGATACCGTTAATGCAGTACTGGCCCAGGTACACGCCGAGCATCATGCGGTTGGTCAGCAATTGGCGGATGTAATCCCACTTCGGCCCGTCGGTTTTCTGGCCGCGGGCCTTGTCCTGGTCCATATCGACCATCGCCCCGTTGGCGCTGATGTGTTGCAGCTCGGCGTCATTGATCATCGGATGCTGGCGCGGGCCGTGGATCAGTTTCAGCCAGATCAGCGAGAACAGAATGCCGATGCCGCCCATCACGATAAACACGTGCTGCCAGCCGAAGGTGTAGACGATCCAGCCCATCAGCGGTGCAAACAGCACCGTGGCGAAGTACTGCGCGGAGTTGAAGATCGCCGAGGCCGTGCCGCGTTCGGCGGTAGGAAACCACGCCGCCACAATGCGCGCATTGCCGGGGAAAGAAGGTGCTTCAGCCAGGCCCACCAGAAAGCGCAGCATGAACAGCGCGACGATGGCGGTGGAAACACCAAACTCACCGACATAGCCTTGCAGCACGGTGAACAGCGACCAGGTGAAGATGCTCAGGGCGTAGATTTTTTTCGAACCGAAGCGGTCCAGCAGCCAGCCACCGGGGATTTGCCCGGCCACATAGGCCCAACCGAATGCGGAGAAGATGTAACCGAGGGTGACCGCGTCGATGCCGAGGTCTTTTTGCAGGCTGGAGCCGGCAATGGCGATAGTGGCCCGGTCGGCATAGTTGATCGTGGTCACCAGAAACAGCATGAGCAGGATCAAATAGCGGACGTGAGTCGGCTTGGTCGCTTGCATGAAGATGTACTCCCACTAATTATTTTTTTTGCGGGTGATTGTCTTGTTGTGTGCAGGACCGGCTTTGTGTGGGAGCTGGCTTGCCTGCGATACAGGCACCGCGGTGTGTCAGGTACACCGCAGTGATGCTATCGCAGGCAAGCAAGCTCCCACACAAGCAGGGCTCGCAGGTGTTACGAACCGATGTAGCTGGTTTTCACCACGGTGTAGAACTCTTGCGCATAGCGACCCTGCTCGCGCGAACCATAGGACGAACCCTTACGCCCACCGAACGGCACGTGATAGTCCACACCGGCAGTCGGCAGGTTGACCATCACCATTCCGGCCTGGGAGTGGCGCTTGAAGTGGTTGGCATATTTCAATGACGTGGTGGCAATCCCCGCCGACAGGCCGAACTCGGTGTCGTTGGCCATGGCCAGCGCCGCCTCGTAGTCCGCCACGCGCACCACGTTGGCCACCGGGCCGAAGATTTCTTCACGGCTGATGCGCATCGCGGCTTCACTGTCGGCAAACAGCGTCGGTGCCAGGAAGTAGCCTTCGGTATCACAGGTCACCAGGCCGCCACCGCTGACCAGCCGCGCGCCTTCGCTTTGGCCGATGTCGATGTATTTCAGGTCCTGGTCCAGTTGGGCCTGGGAAACCACCGGGCCGATGTCGGTGCCGCTTTTCAGGGCGTGGCCGACCTTGATCGACTTCATGCGCTCGGCCATGGCCGCGACGAACTGGTCGTGAATACCGGCGGTAACGATCAGGCGGCTGGACGCCGTGCAACGCTGGCCGGTGGAGTAAAACGCGCTCTGCACCGACAGCTCGACGGCCTGCTTGAGGTCGGCGTCGTCGAGGATGATCTGCGGGTTCTTGCCGCCCATTTCCAACTGAACTTTGGCCTGGCGCGACACACAACTGACGGCGATCTGACGCCCCACACCCACGGACCCGGTAAAGCTGATGCCGTCGACTTTCGGGCTGTTGACCAGCACGTCGCCGACCACACGGCCACTGCCCATCACCAGGTTGAATACACCGGCGGGGAAGCCCGCACGGGAGATGATTTCAGCCAAAGCCCAGGCGCAGCCCGGTACCAGTTCGGCCGGTTTGACCACCACACAGTTGCCGTAGGCCAGGGCCGGGGCGATTTTCCAGGCCGGAATGGCAATCGGGAAGTTCCACGGCGTGATCAGGCCGACCACACCCAACGCTTCACGGGTGACTTCCACGTTGACGCCCGGGCGCACCGACGGCACGTAGTCGCCAGACAACCGCAGGCATTCACCGGCGAAAAATTTGAAAATGTTGCCGGCGCGGGTCACTTCGCCGATGGCTTCGGGCAGGGTCTTGCCCTCTTCCCGCGCAAGCAGAGTGCCGAGCTCTTCGCGACGGGCAAGGATTTCGCTGCCGACTTTATCGAGGGCGTCATGACGAGCCTGGATGCCGGACGTGGACCAGGCGGGGAAAGCAGCACGCGCGGCGTCGATAGCAGCGTTGACCTGGGCTACATCAGCCTTGGCGTATTCGCCGATCGCATCGGAAAGCTCCGACGGGTTGATGTTGACGCAATAGTCGGCACCGGCCACCCACTCGCCGTTGATGTAGTGATCAAAACGTTTGGCTTGGGACACAAATCTTCTCCTGACGCAAAAGGCCGCTGAGCGATCAGCGGCCTTGTTGATAAGTTACTGCGGACCTTGCTTGTCGATCAGCGCGGCCAAGGCTTCGTATTCTTCCGGCAGCAGGTCGGTCAACGGCGTGCGAACCGGGCCTGCGTCGTAGCCGACGATTTTGGCGCCGGCCTTGACGATGCTCACGGCATAACCGGCCTTGCGGTTACGGATGTCGAGGTAAGGCAGGAAGAAGTTGTCGATGATCTTGGCGACGGTGGCGTGATCGTCCTTGGCAATTGCGTGGTAGAAGTCCATCGCGGTTTTCGGCAGGAAGTTGAACACCGCCGAGGAGTACACCGGCACGCCCAGGGCTTTGTAGGCAGCAGCGTAAACCTCTGCAGTCGGCAGGCCGCCGAGGTAGCTGAAACGGTCACCGAGGCGACGACGGATCGACACCATCAGCTCGATATCACCCAGGCCGTCTTTGTAACCGATCAGGTTCGGGCAGCGTTCGGCCAGGCGTTCCAGCAGCGGCGCGGTCAGGCGGCAGACGTTACGGTTGTAGACCACCACGCCGATTTTCACCGATTTGCACACGGCTTCAACGTGAGCGGCAACGCCGTCCTGGCTGGCTTCAGTCAGGTAATGCGGCAGCAGCAGCAGGCCTTTGGCGCCAAGGCGCTCGGCTTCCTGGGCGTACTCGATGGCCTGGCGGGTCGAACCACCGACACCGGCCAGAATCGGCACGCTGGTGGCGCAGGTGTCCACTGCCGTCTTCACCACTTGGGAATATTCGCTGGCGGCCAGGGAGAAAAACTCACCGGTGCCGCCGGCGGCGAACAGGGCAGTGGCGCCGTAAGGGGCCAGCCATTCCAGGCGCTTGATGTAGCCCGCCTGGTGGAAGTCACCCTGGCCGTTGAAATCGGTCACCGGGAAGGACAGCAGACCGTGGGAGAGGATGGACTTCAGTTCTTGTGGATTCATTATTCGAACACCCTGGGCGAAAACTTTCTGTCGAAAGGTTGTTGTTGATTTGTTGATGTCGTACGTCATCGTACAACTATAAAAAGATTCGTCAACTGCAATTCATCAGGCTTCATGTTCGGCGCGACGTTTAACTGGGCGTCTTGACGTAGGAAATTATTCTTCTATGATCGACATAGCTGTATATACATACAGTTAAAAAGGAAGATTCCTACGACATAGCAAGGAGCTAACATGTCAGGTCTTGAACTCGCTGCACCCGAGAAAAACCCGCCTACCCTGCGCTTTGAAGGCGGCGAACACACGGCTATCGGCGACGATACGCTGCTGCGTTTCGTCAAGGGCGCTCCGGCGATTCCCGCGCGGCAAGTGGAACTGCACCTGCCCAACGGGCTGGCGCTGACTTATGGCCAGGTGATTGCCCTGGGCGGTGACTTTTACGGTATTCCAGGCCAGCCCATCAGCGACGGCGCCTCCCCTGCCGATCGTGTGAAACGCTTTACCGCCGCGTTTAATTCACTGGCCGTATTGCCGGCTTCACGAGACGAAGCCGGCAAAATCCTCGCGGTGATGCAAAAGGAGATCAACGCGGTCAACCAGGCGATCCGGGAGGGCAAGCAACCCCATGAAGCCTATGACGCGCTGGGTGATACGTTGTCGGAAGAGTGGAACCGCATCACCGGGGGCGGCAGCGCGGTGTCGGCGCTGATTCCGCTGGGGCGTTACCTGAAACTGGCGGCGGACAACGCTGATCATTTCGGCGAATGGGCCTTGTCGGCTTACCTGGCCGGTCATACAGCGGCGCTGCAACAAGCGGTCGTCGCCCATCAAACCGGCACTGACCAGGCGCTCGAGTTGGCCTACGCCATGAATAGCTTCGCCGATCACTTTTTGACCGATCTGTTTTCCGCCGGCCACTTGCGCGTGCCGCGCAAACAACTGGCTGCCGTGGTCACGCCGGGTGAACTGGGTTCGCTGATCAGCCGTTTCATGCATGACGAAGACAGCAAATTCGGGCTCAAGGTGCGCAATGCCATGGGCGATCAGTGGCACGCCTACGGCGATAAACGCTATTTCGACAGCATCGACGCGGACAACCGCGCCATGGTCAAACGCGCGGTACAGGCCTCGGCCGATGAAATCTTCGAGACCTTCCTCAGCGGCGCAGCGCCCTCCCCGGCCAGCTTCAAGGCGCCGCTGTATGTGCCGGACTTGAACGCCGCGCAGAACCCGGCGAACAACTTCTCGCCGCTGTTCAAGAGGGAGGGTGACAAGGTGCTGCGCCGCAAGGACGTGAATGACCTCAACGACAAGCACTGGACCAATGACTGGTGGGGGTGGAGTACTTACTTGCTGCTCAAGGACTACAAGCCCAATCAACCGGCCAGTTAAGCAGGCGCATCACCCAAGGCAATGAAGATCAACTGTGGGAGCTGGCTTGCCTGCGATGGCATCAACCGGGTCTGCCTGAGATACCGAGGTGTCTGCATCGCAGGCAAGCCAGCTCCCACACAAGCCCACACTCGATAGGCATCACCTTCAACCGCGCTGCGCTTCTGCCTCTTCATGGGCATGGCGCAGTCGTTCACGGCTGTTGGTCAAGTGCAGGCGCATGGCTGCGCGTGCGGCGTCCGAATCCTGGCGGGCAATCGCCTCGTAAATTTCTTCGTGTTCGCGGCTCAGGCGGCCCATGTAGTGCTGCTGGTCATCGTGAGCCAGGCGCGCCGAGTTCAGGCGGGTACGCGGAATGATGCTGGTGCCCAGGTGGGTCATGATGTCGGTGAAGTAGCGGTTGCCGGTGGACAATGCGATTTCCAGGTGGAACGCAAAATCCGACGCCACGGCATCGCCAGCGTGGGCAGCGCTTTCATTCAGCGCGTCGAGGGCAGCGCGCATGGCGGCCAGTTGCTCATCGCTGCGGCGCAAGGCAGCAAGCCCGGCGGATTCCACTTCCAGGCTGATGCGCAGCTCCAGAATCGCCAGCACATCACGCAATGTCACTACGGTGGCCGGGTCGATCCGGAAGCCGCTCGGGCTTGGCGTGTCCAATACAAAAGTGCCGATACCGTGGCGGGTTTCGACCTGCCCTGCTGCCTGCAGACGGGAGATGGCCTCGCGCACCACTGTGCGGCTGACCCCATGGGCATCCATGATCGCCGACTCGGTGGGCAGTTTGTCGCCCCGCTTGAGCTGGCCGTCGCGGATCTGCTCGGACAACACCGTGACCAATTCCTGGGCAAGGCTGCGGCGCTTGCGGGGAAGACGAGGGGCGGCGTTGGCGTTTTCCATGATGAATCATCTTTCTCGGCGAACTTGAGGGGGCATCATAGCCCATGGCGGTTGTACGATCACCGTTCTGACGCGACTTTCATCCATATCAAGCGCGCAAAAAAATGCCCCGGCACAGGCCGGGGCATTTTTGTGGCTTACCCGAGGGTAAAAGCCGGTTACTTCACCACTTTCAGGCTCGGCCGGCCGCTTGGGCGCGGCGGCTCTGTATCCGGTGGTGGCAGGTCATCGCCGTTTTCGTCTTCGATCGCTTCGTCTTCCTCGAAAGGCGACTCCAGATCAAACACCATGCCCTGGCCATTTTCCCGGGCATAGATGCCGAGGATGGCGCCAATCGGCACGAACAGCGTGTGCGGCACGCCGCCAAAACGCCCTTCGAAGCTCACTGCCTCGTTGTCCATGTGCAGGTGGCGCACGGCGCTGGGTGATACGTTCAGTACAATCTGCCCGTCACTGGCAAAGCCTTGCGGCACGTCAACCTTGGGAAATTCGGAGTTGACCAGCATGTGCGGGGTGCAATCGTTGTCCACAATCCACTCATAGAGCGCGCGGACCAAATAGGGTCGACTGGAGTTCATCAGCGGCTCCTTAAGCCTTAGCGCATGTCGCGTTCGACACCAGACAGACTCGCCTGGAAAGCCTCACGCGCAAACTGGCGCTCCATGTAATCAAGCAACGGCTTGGCCGGCCGCGGCAGTTCAATACCGAGAATCGGCAAGCGCCAGAGTATGGGTAATAGGCAGCAATCCACCAAGCTTTGTTCCTCACTGAGGAAAAAAGGCTTGTCGGCGAACAGCGGCGAAACACCGGTCAGGCTCTCGCGCAATTCCTTGCGCGCCTGCACCCGAACGGCTTCTTTTGTACGTGAATCCAGAATCACATCCACCAGCCCGCACCAGTCACGCTGGATCCGGTGGATCAGCAGGCGGCTGTTGGCGCGTGCCACCGGGTACACCGGCAGCAAAGGCGGATGCGGGTAACGCTCATCCAGGTATTCCATCACCACGGTCGACTCCCACAACGCCAGGTCGCGGTCGACCAGGGTGGGCAAGCTGCCGTAAGGGTTCACTTCGATCAGTTTTGGCGGCTGACGGCCCGCCTCCACACTGATGATCTCTGCGCTGACACCCTTCTCTGCGAGCACGATACGCACTCGGTGGGAATAGTGGTCGGCGGGGTCGGAGTAACAGGCCAACCGGTTGGTCACGCCCATGGCGGTCCTCCTCGCTTGTTGAAATTATCGAAAGCTCAAAAACGAGCGCGCCCAGAGAGCATCCCTGTAGAGCCTGATCGAACCAGACCACTACGTGTTCAGAGATGCCGCTGGGCGCGCAAGATTAACAGCAATTGCTTACGGTTGGATCAATGCACATCCTTCCAGTATTCGCGTTTGAGCAGATAGGCGAATACGAAGAAGAAAGCCAGGTACAGCAAGACGTACGTACCGATGCGCTGATGCTGCAGTTTGACCGGGTTGGCCGAGTAAGCCAGGAAGGTCACCAGGTTTTTCACGGTCTGGTCGAACTGCTCTTCGTTCTGCGTACCGGTCTTGGGCACGATGGTCAGTTGATCGCACGCTTCATGGGTCAGAGGCGTGCCGGTCAACGGATCATATTGCTTCTTGCCGTCTTCAACGACCTGAACCTGCTTGCATCCTACCACTTGGCGACCCTGCAGGCCGACCAGAACGTTGGGCATACCGACATTCGGGAAGACTTTGTTGTTCACGCCGTAAGGGCGCGCAGGGTCTTCGTAGAAGGACTTCAGGTAGCCGTAGAGCCAATCGGTGCCACGCACGCGGGCGACCAGGGTCAGGTCCGGCGGCGCGGCGCCGAACCAGGTCTTGGCGTCAGCCGGTTGCATGCCGATGTTCATGTGGTCGCCGATCTTGGCGCCGGTGAACACCGAATGGCTGAGCATCACGTCATGGGGGATGCCCAGGTCGTCGGCAACACGCTCATAGCGCTGGAACTTGGCACTGTGGCAGCCCATGCAGTAGTTGGTGAAGGTGCGCAGGCCATCCTGCATGGCGGCCTTGTCGGAGACGTCAATGTCGACTTTCTCCAGTTCCGCGCCATGCTCGGCGGCGAAGGACAGTAGCGGCAGGGCCGCAAGCATCAAAGCTACGAATAATTTTTTCATCAGCCAGTCACCCTTTCCGGTACCGGTTTGGTCTTCTCAAGCCGGGTGTAGAACGGCATCAGAATGAAGTAGGCGAAGTACAGGAAGGTGCAGACCTGCGACAGCAACGTACGCTCCGGAGTTGGCGCCAACACGCCGAGAACACCCAGGATGACGAACGCGATGCAGAACACCCACAACCAGATCTTGCTCAGCCAGCCCTTGTAGCGCATGGACTTGACCGGGCTGCGGTCGAGCCAGGGCAGCACGAACAGCACCGCAATGGCCGCGCCCATGGCGATCACACCCATGAGTTTGTCGGGAATCGCCCGCAAAATCGCGTAGAACGGCGTGAAGTACCAGACCGGGGCAATGTGCTCGGGTGTCTTGAAGGCGTTGGCTTGCTCAAAGTTGGGTTTCTCCAGGAAATAACCGCCCATCTCCGGGAAAAAGAACACGATCGAGCAGAACACGAACAGGAACACCACCACGCCGACGATGTCTTTGACGGTGTAGTACGGGTGGAAAGGAATTCCATCGAGCGGCACGCCGTTTTCGTCCTTGTGCTTCTTGATGTCCACACCATCGGGGTTGTTCGAGCCCACTTCGTGCAGCGCCAGAATGTGCAGCACCACCAGGCCGAGAATCACGATCGGCAAAGCCACCACGTGCAAGGCGAAGAAGCGGTTCAGGGTGATGCCGGAGATCAGGTAGTCACCACGGATCCACTGGGTCAGGTCGTTGCCGATCACCGGAATGGCACCGAACAGCGAGATGATCACCTGGGCGCCCCAGTACGACATCTGGCCCCACGGCAGCAGGTAACCCATAAAGGCTTCGGCCATCAGCGCCAGGTAGATCAGCATGCCGAACACCCACACCAGCTCGCGTGGTTTCTGGTACGAACCGTAGAGCAGGCCGCGGAACATGTGCAGGTAGACAACGATGAAGAACGCCGAGGCGCCGGTGGAGTGCAGCAGGCGCAGGATCGAGCCGTACTCGACGTCACGCATGATGTATTCGACGGAGGCGAACGCTTCTTCCGCCGACGGGGTGTAGCTCATCGTCAGCCAGACGCCGGTGACGATCTGGTTGACCAGCACCAGCAGCGCCAGCGAGCCGAAGAAGTAGAAGAAGTTAAAGTTTTTTGGTGCGTAATATTTGCTGAGATGGTCTTCCCACATTTTGGTTGCGGGGAAACGCGCATCCACCCAATCCATGAACTTGCTCATCAGGCTTTCTCCCCCTCGTCGACGCCAATGACAATGACACTGTCAGTCTCGTAGTGATGTGGCGGAACTGGCAGGTTCAGTGGTGCGGGTTGTGACTTGTAGACGCGGCCGGCGAGGTCGTAGTGAGAACCGTGGCAAGGGCAGAAATAACCACCGACCCAGTCCTTGCCAAGGTCGGCAGGTGCCACTTCAGGGCGGAAGGTAGGCGAGCAGCCCAGGTGGGTGCAGATACCGATCAGCAAAAGGATCTCTGGCTTGATCGAACGAACTTCCTTGTCGACGTAAGCGGGTTGGTCGGAGTTCTTCGAGTCGGGGTCGGACAGCTGGCCCTCGATTTTCTTCAGATTCCCCAGGATTTCCTCGGTACGACGAACGATGAATACGGGCTGACCGCGCCACTCAGCAATCATTTGCTGGCCTGGGTCGATCTTGCTGACATTCACCTTCACCGGTGCACCTGCGGCTTTCGCCTTGGCACTGGGAAACCATGACCCCACGAACGGGACCGCAGCCCCCACCGCTCCTGCAGCACCCACCACGGATGTGGCTGCTACCAAGAAGCGACGCCGGCCTGCATTCACGCCGTCATTGCTCATTCAGTCCTCTCCCATCAGCTTTTTGGCCTGTTAAATCAGGCGTCTACTAAGTATTGAAGCTTTGCTTATAAAAATTTTGTCGGATGGTAATGAAAAGCCCCACGTATGACAAGGGAATTGCCCTGGGCTTGGCCCCCAGGCCTTGTAGTATAGGGGGTCTACGGATGTGGCAAGTTGTCACGCGCAAATTTGTGCATAAATCGCAGGCAATAAAAAACGCCCAGCTCCGTGAGGAGGCTGGGCGTTTTTGTGGAACGTAAAGCGAATTAACGCTTCGAGTACTGCGGACGCTTACGCGCTTTACGCAGACCGACTTTCTTACGTTCAACTTCACGGGCATCGCGAGTTACGAAGCCAGCTTTGCGCAGAGCGCTACGCAGGGTTTCGTCGTAGCTCATCAGAGCGCGAGTGATACCGTGGCGGATTGCGCCAGCTTGACCACTTACACCGCCACCGATAACGGTGACGTAGATGTCGAACTTTTCAACGGTCTCGGTCAGTTCCAGCGGCTGACGAACTACCATGCGGGCAGTTTCGCGGCCGAAGAAGTTGTCCAGGGAGCAGTTGTTGATCGAGATGTTACCAGTACCCGGACGCAGGAAAACGCGAGCGGTTGCGGTTTTGCGACGGCCAGTGCCGTAATTTTGAGTCGCCGACATAATGAACTATTCCGTTAAAACTTCAGTTCTTGGGGCTGCTGAGCAGCATGAGGGTGTACAGCGCCCGCATAGACTTTCAGCTTGCGAAACATATCGCGACCCAGTGGGCCCTTAGGCAGCATGCCTTTGACCGCGATTTCGATCGGGGCTTCAGGCTTCTTGGCAATCAGGCCTTCGAAGTTGGAAGACTTGATACCGCCTGGGAAACCGGAGTGACGGTAGTACATTTTGTCGCTTGCTTTGTTGCCGGTTACACGAACCTGCTCAGCGTTGATGATAACGATGTAGTCACCGGTATCAACGTGAGGGGTGTACTCAGGCTTGTGCTTGCCACGCAGACGGCTGGCGACTTCAGTGGCCAGACGACCCAGGGTCTGACCAGCGGCGTCGACGACAAACCAGTCGCGCTGAACTGTTTCCGGTTTTGCAGTAAAAGTTGTCATTCTTTAATAGCCTCAGGGGCCGCCCTGTAAATTAGACGGCGGATCTTACTGAATAGTGCGTACTTTGACAAGTCAAAGGCAGCCGGATACAGACGCTATCGGGGGCTCGGGTCGGCGCGTCCGTTCAACGGCAAGATTCTTCGGCAGGCGGCGCATCACTTCCACTGCAGAAAGAGGTGGGCAATTATGCAGATTGCCAAAAAAAATTCAACCTGCTTTTATGATTGTTTTCCTGCAAGGAGCACCTGATGGATTATCGACAGCTGGGCCGTACGGATCTGAAAGTAAGCGCGATAGCCTTGGGTACCATGACGTGGGGCGAGCAGAATAGCGAGGCAGAGGCCTTCGCGCAGATCGAGCGGGCCAAGGCCGCCGGCATCAACTTCCTCGACACGGCAGAAATGTACCCGGTACCGCCCAAAGCCGAAACGTACGGTGCCACCGAGCGCTATATCGGCAACTACTTCAAAAGCCGTGGCGACCGCGCCGACTGGGTCCTGGCCACCAAGATCGCCAGCCCCGGCAACAAGCTCGGCCATATTCGCGGCGGCCCGCTCAAACTCAACCGCCAGCACATCGTCGAAGCCCTGGATGCGAGCCTCAAACGCTTGCAAACCGACTGGATCGACCTCTACCAGTTGCACACCCCCGAGCGCAGCACCAATTTCTTCGGTCAGTTGGGTTATGTCCATAAAGATGAAGAGGACCTGACGCCACTCGAAGAAACCCTTGAGGTGCTGGATGAACAGGTCAAGGCCGGCAAGATTCGCCACATTGGCCTGTCCAACGAAACGCCGTGGGGCGCCATGAAATTCCTGGCCCTGGCCGAAGCCCGTGGCTGGCCGCGTGCCGTATCGATCCAGAACCCCTACAGCCTGCTCAACCGCAGCTTTGAAGTCGGCCTGGCAGAAGTCGCTATCCGCGAACAATGCGGGCTGCTGGCTTACTCGCCCCTGGGATTCGGCATGCTCAGCGGCAAGTACGAAGCCGGCGCACGCCCGGCCAATGCGCGACTAAGCCTGTACAGCCGCTTCAGCCGCTACTTCAACCCGCAATCGGAAGCCGCATGCAGCCGTTACGTGGCACTGGCACGGGAACACGGCCTGGACCCGGCGCAGATGGCCCTGGCGTTTGTGACGCGGCAGCCGTTCGTGACCAGCAACATTATCGGGGCGACGAGCCTCGAACAACTGGACAGCAACATTGCCAGTGCCGAGCTGAAGTTGTCGGCTGACGTATTGGCGGGGATTGAGGCGATCCAGAAGGATCATCCGAATCCGGCGCCGTGATTGATCTTTAGACCGCCATCGCAGGCAAGCCAGCTCCCACATTTGAATGTATTCACCGCTCAAGTGTGGGAGCTGGCTTGCCTGCGATGGGGCCTCAAGCAGCACTACAAAACCTTCAAAGCGCCCGCGCAATAATCTCCTTCATGATCTCGTTGGTCCCCGCATAAATCCGCTGCACCCGCGCATCCGCCCAGGCCCGTGCAATCGGGTATTCCCACATAAAGCCGTAGCCACCATGCAGCTGCACGCACTCGTCGAGCACCTTGCATTGCAGGTCCGTGGCCCAGTATTTGGCCATTGCCGCCGTGGGTACATCCAGCTTGCCTTCCAGGTGCAGCGCCATGCATTTGTCGACAAACACGCGACCAATCTGAATCTCGGTGGCCATCTCCGCCAGTTTGAAGCGGGTGTTCTGGAAATCCGCGATCGCCTTGCCGAACGCCTTGCGCTCGCGGGTGTAGTCCAGCGTCCATTCCAACGCGGCTTCGGCCGATGACAGGGCACCAATGGCCACGGTCAAACGCTCCTGTGGCAACTCCTGCATCAAATAGGCGAAGCCCATGCCGGCCTGGCCCAGCAGGTTTTCCTTCGGCACGCGCACGTCCTGGAAGAACAGCTCGGAGGTGTCCTGCGCTTTCATGCCGACCTTCTCCAGGCGCTTGCCCTTGTCGAAGCCCGGCGTGTCGGCCTCCACCAGAAACAGGCTGGTGCCCTTGGCGCCGGCCTTGGGATCGGTCTTGGCCACCACAATCACCAGCTCGGCGAGATAGCCGTTGGTGATGAAGGTCTTGGACCCGTTGATCACATACTCATCGCCGTCCAGCACCGCGGTGGTCTTCACGCCCTGCAGGTCGGAACCGGCACCGGGCTCGGTCATTGCAATGGCCGTGACCATTTCGCCAGAGATCAGCTTCGGCAGGTATTTGTGTTTCAGCGCCTCACTGCCGTAATGCAGGATGTATGGCGCCACGATGTCCGAATGCAGCGAAAAACCGATGCCGGTCAGGCCAAGACGACTGATCTCTTCGATGACCACCGCGCTGTACAAAAAGTCCGCACCCAGGCCGCCGTATTCCTCGGGCAGGTGGGAGCACAACATCCCCGCCTCCCCCGCCTTGCTCCACAGGCCACGGTCGATGTAACCCTGCTTTTCCCATTGCCCATGGAACGGCGCGGCGTGTTTTTCGAGGAAGGTGCGCACGCTGCCGCGAAAGAGTTCGTGCTCAGGGCTGTACAAGGTTCTGGGGATCATGGGGCACCTGTGTGGATTGTCGGACAAGGACGAACCCACAGAGCCTATGCCCCGATGGCGTCACGGGACACTGGACACATGCGACAAAAAATAAGACGATCCAGCCGTCTGGTGACCACTTTCCCCTATAAGAATAAATGAAATTATGTCTAACCAAATCTCCACGCCGTTGCGGCGCGTCAGCATTTTGGCCATTGATCGGGTATTCGCTTCCACCCTCATGCAAGCCAAGGATTTCTTCCACCTCGCCAGCCTGCGCTATGGCAAACAACAAGGCCTGGGCCTGACTCCCGCGTTCGAAACACGCCTGGTCAGCCCCGACGGGCAATCGGTGCGCAGCTTCAGTGATGTGATCATGCCGGTGGACGGCGGCCTGGAAAACGCCGACATCATCGTGCTCCCCGCCTTCTGGGATGACTTCGACGCGCTCTGCGCGCGCTACCCGCAAGTGCTGCCCTGGCTACGCGAACAACATGCGCGCGGCGCGGTGCTTTGCGGCGAAGCCACCGGGGTGTTCTGGCTGGCCGAGGCCGGGTTGCTGGATGGCAAGGAGGCAACCACCTATTGGCGCTTCTTCAATGCCTTCAGCGAACGCTTTCCAAACGTCCAGCTGAACGAGGACAAACACCTCACCGACGCCGACAACCTGTACTGCGCCGGCGGCACCACCTCGGCGTGTGACCTCTACATTTACCTGATCGAACGCTTCTGCGGCGCCAACATCGCCCAGGCCGTGGCCCGTGACATTCTCTACGAAGTGCAGCGCAGCTACGCACCGGGGCGCATCGGGTTTGGCGGGCAGAAGCTGCACCAGGACGTGATCATCCTGCAGATCCAGCACTGGCTCGAAGAACACTTCGCCGACAAATTCCGCTTCGAAGACGTCGCCCGGGAACACGGCATGAGCATCCGCAACTTCATGCGCCGCTTCCAGACCGCCACCGGCGACAAGCCGCTGCATTACCTGCAGCGCCTGCGCATCGAGACTGCCAAGGGCCTGCTCTCGGGCAGCCGCAAGAGCATCAAGACCATCAGCTACGAGGTGGGGTATGACGATGCGAGTTTCTTTGCGCGGCTGTTCAGGCAGCACACGGAGCTATCGCCGAATCAATACCGCCAGCAGTTTCAGCAGGCGGCATAACCCGAGCTAAACACAAAACCAATGTGGGAGCTGGCGTGCCTGCGATAGGGGTGTACCAGCCAACACATAAGTTGGCTGACAGACCGCTATCGCAGGCAAGCCAGCTCCCACATTTTGATCTCCATGGTTTTGGAGATTGGCTTACGGCTTGTGCCCGCGCGACAGGAACTCGTGGGACTGCATCTCGAGCAAACGGCTCAGCGTACGCTGGAACTCGAAGTTCAAACGCCCGCCGGTGTACAGATCCTTCAACTCGACTTCTGCCGAGATGATCAGCTTCACGTTACGGTCGTAGAACTCGTCGACCATGTTGATGAAGCGGCGCGCGATATCGTCGGTGGTGACGCTCATCTGCTCCACGCCACTCAGGATCACCGCGTGGAAGATCTTGCCCAGTTCGATGTAGTCGTTCTGGCTGCGCGGGCCGTCGCACAGGGCGCGGAAGTCGAACCAGGCCACGTCATCGCACGTGCGCAGCGCGATGATTTCGCGGTTTTCGATCATCAGCTTGTCGTTTTCCACCGCCTTTGTGCATTCCGGCGTCAGCGCGCGGAAGCTCTTTTTCAGGCTTTCGTGCGCCGCTTCGTTCAGCGGGAAATGGAACAACTCAGCTTGCTCAAGGTGACGCAGGCGATAATCGACGCCGCTGTCGACATTGACGATTTCAGTGTTCTGCTTGATCAGCGCGATGGCCGGCAAGAAGCGCGCGCGTTGCAGGCCGTCCTTGTACAAACCGTCGGGCACGATGTTCGAGGTAGCGACCAGGGTCACACCGTTCTTGAACAGTTCTTCCATCAAGGTGCCGAGGATCATGGCGTCGGTGATGTCGGAGACGAAGAATTCATCGAAGCAGATCACCCGCGCCTCTTCGGAGAACCGCTTGGCGATAATGGTCAGCGGGTTTTTCTCGCCCGGCAGGGTCTTCATTTCTTCGTGCACGCGCTTCATGAAGCGGTGGAAGTGCGTTCGGACCTTTTCCTTGAACGGCAGCGCTTCGAAGAAGGTGTCGACCAGGTACGTCTTGCCCCGGCCCACGCCACCCCAGAAGTACAAGCCTTTGACCGGGGTGTGGTCTTTCTTGCCAAACAACTTGCTGAACATCCCTGGCTTGTTTTGCGAGGCCGCGATCAGGTCGTCATACAGGCGCTGCAAATGACGCACAGCATTTTCCTGGGCCGCGTCGTGGAAGAACTCAGGGCGTTTCAGATCAGCTTGATATCGTTCTAGGGGCGTCATAATTCGTTAGCAAGGCAACAAAAACGGGCCGCCACTGTAACGACGGCTCCGGATAATGGCAATCAACCCTTGGTCGGGTTAATCCTCGATTGGCGTCAACGCAACGCGCAAGGCGGCGATGGCAGCGTCGCGCGACGTTTCGTCGGCAAACGTGGCGCTGTCGGCCACGGCGGCACCGTCCAGCCACACGTTGAAGCTCAGGGCTTCGGTTCGTACGTCCAGCGCATCGCCGCTTTGCAACTGCTTGGTCACCGCACCCGCCGCTTTGCCGTCGGCAAAGCTGCGCGACAACAGCAGTTGCTCGCCGTCAGCCGCCAACAGGCGGAAACGGAAGCTGCCGTCGTCTTCGCGGAAACTCACAAAGCGCGCCGCTTTGGCGGCTTTCTTCTTGGTTGCCACCGGCGCGGCGGCTTGCTCGACAAACGAACGCAAGCCAACCGCTTCGCGCAGCTCGGCAAGAAACGGCGCCGCCGAGGCGCGAGCCTTTCTGGCGCCGACCTGCAGCAGGTCCTCCATGTCCGAAGGGCGCGACATCAACTGGTGATAACGCTCGCGCGCCTCGCCCAACTGGCCGTCCAGCAGCTGGAACAGACGGTTCTTCGCCTCGCCCCAGCCCAGGCCCTGCAGCAGGTCGGCGCGGAATTCTTCTTCCTGGGCCTTGCTGGCAAACGCCTGGAACAAGGTGAACAGGTGCGAGTTGTCCGGGTCTTTGGCTTCGCCTGGCGCGCGCGAGTCGGTAACGATGCGCGAGATCGCGTCCTTCATGTCCTTGGCGCTGGTGAACAACGGGATGGTGTTGTCGTAGCTCTTGGACATCTTGCGGCCATCCAGGCCCGGCAAGGTGGCGACGCTTTCTTCGATCAGCGCCTCGGGCATGGTGAAGAATTCTTTACCGTTGCCGAACAGGTGGTTGAAGCGCTGGCCGATATCGCGGGCCATTTCCACGTGCTGGATCTGGTCACGGCCGACCGGCACCTTATGCGCGTTGAACATCAAAATGTCCGCCGCCATCAGCACCGGGTAGCTGTACAAGCCCATGCTGATACCCGCATCCGGGTCTTCGCCGCTTTCCACGTTTTTATCCACCGACGCCTTGTAGGCGTGGGCGCGGTTGAGCAGGCCCTTGGCGGCAACGCAGGTCAGCAGCCAGGTCAGTTCGGGAATTTCCGGAATGTCGGACTGGCGATAGAACGTCACCCGGTTCACATCCAGGCCACCGGCCAGCCAGGTCGCGGCGATTTCCATGCGCGAACGCTGGATGCGCTGCGGGTCATCGCACTTGATCAGGGCGTGGTAGTCGGCCAGGAAGTAAAAGGAGTCGGCATTGGCGTCCTGGCTGGCGAGAATCGCCGGGCGGATCGCACCGGCGTAGTTGCCCAGGTGCGGCGTGCCGGTGGTGGTGATGCCGGTGAGGATACGGGTACGAGTCGTCATGGGTAATCGCTTATCAGACTGCTATCAATTCGAAAGTCGCGGCAGCACCAGATCCTTCAGATCGGTGAGCTTGCCATGAAAAAAGTGTCCGCATTCTGCCACTTTCAGCAGCTCATGGGGGCGTTTCAGGGCGGCGGACCAGTCATAGACGGTTTGCGGGTCGACCACTTCGTCGGTTTCCGGCTGGATCAGCGTCAGCGGGCAGCCTTGGGGCAGCACGTCGGTATCGCGAAGGCGCATCACCGCCGCGGCCACCATGAACAGGTGCGCGAGCTGTTCGCCCTTGGCTTCCAGACGACCACCGAGGCTGGCGGCAACGTAGCCACCGAAGGAAAAACCGAGCAGCGTGATCGGCAGGTCAGGGTGTTTTTCCCGCAGCCAGGTGGCGGCCGCTTCAGCGTCGTCCACTTCACCGGTGGCCATATCGTGGGTGCCGGCACTCGCGCAGACGCCACGGTAATTGAAACGCAATGTAATCAAACCGGCATCGCGGGCGGTGCGTTGCAGGGTCGATACGACTTTATTGAGCATGGTCCCGCCCTGCACCGGGTTGGGGTGGCAGATCAGCGCCAGGCCCCGCGGCTCGGGGTGATCCAGGTACAGGGCTTCCAATTGGCCCACCGGGCCATCGATCAAAACGGGGGTTTCACGCATGAGCAAGAGATGAACTCCGTGACCTCACAAAGGGTCGACTCGTCTAGCTAAAAGTCTGTGCATGGCATCATTGCGAGCTTAATCGCGGTATACAGCGCAGGTTTGAGCCGTTAACGTAAAGCAAAGCCGTTTATAGAGGAAGGACTCGTGGAACACTCGCTCTTAGTTTGGTTGTTGCCGACTCTTGCCCTGGTTGCCGGTGTCGCCATTGGTTTCCTGGTTGCCCGCTTGCTGCCGAATGCCGCGCCTAACCGCACGCAGCGTCAGCTGGATGACATTCAGGAACGTTTTGACAGTTATCAGAACGAGGTTGTTACCCACTTCAACAGCACCGCGACCCTGGTCAAGAAACTCACCCAGAGCTACCAGGAAGTACAGGATCACCTCGCCGATGGCGCTAACCGCCTGGCCCTCGACGACATCACCCGCCAGCGTCTGCTGGCCGCGCTGCATTCCGAAGCACCGCAAGCTCCACGGGAACGCCTGACCCCGCCTCGGGAAAATCAGGAACCGCCACGGGACTACGCGCCAAAGACGCCGAACGCCCCAGGCATGCTGGATGAGCATTACGGTTTGAAGAAGTAAGTTTTCTTCAAACATTAAAAAGCCCGGCTGATCATTGATCAGCCGGGCTTTTTTCTTTCAGACAACACCGTTCAACTGTGGGAGCTGGCTTGCCTGCGATAGCGGTGTACCCGTGACACCGCCATCGCGGGCAAGCCCCGCTCCCACAGAGACCGCATACGACCTTAAGCCGGTTGCTGCTCCTGCAACAACCCACCCTCAATCCGCACATGCCGCCCATGGAAACGCTTGAGGCTGCTGCGATGGCCGACGCTGACAACACTCAACCCCGGCAGCTCATCGATCAACGCCTGATACAACGTGGCTTCATCTTCTTCATCCATGGCCGACGTCGCTTCGTCCATGTACAGCCATTGCGGCGCAAACAACAGCGCACGCGCAAAGGCCAGACGCTGTTGCTCACCCGGCGAGAGCATGCGTTGCCAGTGGTTGGCCTCGTCCAGGCGCGCAACCAGGTGCGGCAAGCGGCAGGTTTCCAGGACCTGTGCATAACGCTCTGCCGGGTAAACGCTCTCGGCTTGTGGATAACTCAATGCGGCCTTCAACGTGCCAATCGGCAGGTAGGGCTTTTGCGGCAGGAACAGGTAGCGCGCGGCCGGCAGAAGAATACTGCCGTGCCCCGCCGGCCACAGATGCCCCATCGCCCGCAGCAGCGTGCTCTTGCCGCTGCCGGAACGACCACTGAGCATCACACGTTGGCCTGGCTCTACTGTCATGTCGCCATGGGTGAGCAGGTGACGGCCATCGGCCAGGTCCATACCCAAGTCTTGCACCACCAGGCGCTCGCCTTGCGGGCGCACATCGATGGCCGGGGCACGCTCCTCGTTTTCGCGCATGGCCTGATGGAAGCTCAGCAGACGGTCACTGGTGGCGCGCCACGAGGCCAGCTCGGAATACGCGCTGATAAACCAACTGAAATTCTCCTGCACGTTGCCGAAGGCCGAGTTGATTTGCATCAGCTCGCCCAGCTCGATCTTGCCGGTGAAGTAACGCGGCGCGGCCACGATAAACGGAAAGATGATCGCAATCTGGCTGTAGCCGGCGGTAAAGAAGGTCAGGCGCTTGGACACTTTCATGATGTCCCAGAAGTTGTGCCAGACCTTGCCGAAACGCGCACTTAAACGCTGATTCTCGTTGGGCTCGCCGTTGTACAGCGCGATGCTTTCGGCGTTCTCGCGCACGCGCACCATGGAGAAACGCAGGTCCGCTTCGAAACGTTGTTGTTGGTTGCTCAGGCCGATCAAACGACGACCGATCAGGTGCGTCAGCCAGCTGCCGACAGCGGCATACAGCAACGCACACCAGAACATGTACCCGGGGATGGTGATACCAAACACTTCAATGCTGCCCGACACGCCCCACAAAATAATGGAGAACGACACCAGGCTAACCACGTTGCGCAGCAAGCCAAGCCCCAGGCTCAGAGTGCTGGAGGTGAAGTTGTTGAGGTCTTCGGAAATCCGCTGGTCCGGGTTATCGGTGTAACCACCCTGCTCCAGCTGGTAATAGTTCTTGTGCGCGAGCCAGCGCGCGAAGTGTTTTTCAGTGAGCCAGGCACGCCAGCGGATGGTCAGCATCTGGGTTAGGTACAAACGGTACACCGCACCGAGGATGGCCACGGCTGCGATGCCGCCGAAATAGCCGATCAGCTGCCAGAACGCCGCCGTGTCCTTTTTCTCCAGGGCGTTGTAGAAATCCTTGTACCAGTGGTTGATCCACACGGAAATGGCCACGCTGAACAGCGACAGCCCGATCACCGCGGCCAGCAACAGCCAGGCCTTGCCCTTCTCTTCACTGCGCCAATAGGGCGTGATCATCGCCCAGGTTCGGCGAAAGAAGTGCCCATGCACCGCGTCGTTGACCGCGGAGTACTCAGCGTTCTGATTCATCGTTCAGGCTCTGTAAGAAAATGTGACAGGCGTTTGAGCCGATCATAGACGATCGGTTCGTGGCTTCGTGCAACCTGCAGCAAATTGTTCAGACTTTGTTCAGCGCCTTAAGGAGATGCCTCCGTTACCTCCTGCCCGCTCACTGAGATTCCTCATCCTGGCCTGCAGGAAAAAGCCGGTGACACCTGCAGGGGAACGCTACTCGCCCGCTCGCCACACAGGAAACCGGTCAATCAACTGTCCTGTCCGAGACTCAACTTATGCACATTGGTATCCAACGCGTCAGCCCTTACCCGCCCTCGACTGAACCCTCCCTGCGGCCCGAAAACATTGAGCGGCCAGCCACACCAGGGGCTCGCCAAAAACGCGCGATCGACTCCGGTGCGCCTAAAGATCAAGAACGGGTGCAGGACGTCAGGTTGAGTGACGGGGCGCCAGGCGGCTACGAAGAGGTCAGCGTCAATCCTGATCCGGGTAAACGGGCAAGCCTCGGCGAGAAAGAACCGTCTCCGGTGAGTACAGGCCTCAATATCAACATCGACCCCGCCGCCCGGGAAATCACCGACTCGTTCATGAGCGTCGAGCAGGAAGCCTCAAACTTCCTCAGGAAAACATTCGCCGAGCTCGCGCAAAAGGCAAAAACCCCTGCTGACAAAGACATGTGGGATATGGACCCCGATGACACATTTCTGGTGACCTTCGACTACAACACCACAGGAGAACGGCCCTACCCCGCGAAAGTCATCCAGAGAATCTCGCTCACCCAGGCACTGATTCAAAATGCGCAGCAAACGCCTGTGGGCCAGGGTTACGCAGTGCCTTTTTATGCCGGCGGCCCGGAGGTCATCATTAAACCGGATCTGGAAACGCTCCGGCCTGGAACGTTCGACCTCTCAAGCCGCTTTAACCCCTATCAGGAACAGGCCAATACCACCCACACGTTCCAGGGTATTTACAAAGAGTCCGCCGATGAAGCAGCACCTGTTTATAACGGAGGCAACCAGAGTTCACTCACGCCTGCCGAGTTCAAAAAGCTGATATGGAAGGCGGACTTCCAACAGCCCTACAACGCGTTCCTGAATGACTTCTGGACCCGCCACCTCGAAAAATACCCTGCGCTGGCCAAGGCCTCGTTCATCCAGTCAGCCATGACCCAACATCAAGAGGGCAGCCTGACCTCACAGGGTCGGGCGTTGGTCATGCGGGCCGCCGGCCTGCCAGGAAACCAGGCGTCCTGGCCGGACATCAAGTATGAGGACTTGCTTAAGAACCCGCCCAGGGATCCCGGCCTGGAGACCGGCCTGCTCAAACTCGGCAGTTATCCAGCCACCGACCTTGTCTACGTAACGGATGCCAACAGCACGCCTGCGTTGACGCTGCTTTACATCCCCGGCAACTCGTCCCCTCTCCACAGCTTCGGCAGCCAGGCAGAAATGAAAACGTGGCTTGCAAAACAAATGGCCGCCCCGGCCAAACGTGATGCGATGGCGTTGCACTTTGCCTTGAAAGATAAACCCAACGGTTTTACACGGGCCGGCATCGACGAGACGCTGGCCGGGCTCGGGGCCTGGCCTGCAAAACGTGAAACGCCAGGCGGGCTACTCAACTACGACCACAGGGCTTTCACCGGTTTTTGGGACCCGCAAACCTTCATCACCACCGAGCCCAGTCATTTACCGTTCGAGGAAATGGCGAAGCGCCAAAAAGATCGTTCCTATGCGGATGCCGACATTCGGATAACCAGTGATGCGGACGAAACCAAAAAGGCACTGCTGTCTGGTCTTGAAAAAACCAAAAAAGCCGCGCTGTTTCTGGCCCCGCTGGCGTTGGTGATGCCTGAGGTGGCATTGGCGCTGGATGCCTTTTACCTGGCTGACGCGGCCAGCACCACGGTAATTGGCCTCGACGACGAGCTACACGGCAAGCCAAAGGGCACCGAACATATGGTGTTCGGTCTTTTCAACGCCGCGACAGTCGTCGTACCCCGACTCGTGAACGCCTTCCGGACGGCAGAAGGTACAGCCGGCAACGTCGAACCCAACACTGTTTACGCCGTTGAAAACCCGGCGCCGAACTCCCTGATGGGCGTGGAACCTCATGTGCCACGCGTCGATGCTCCGTTGCCCGACTTCAGCCTTCACGCCCTGCCTGACCATTTTCTTGAAGGCCGTGCCCTTCGGGGGGACGGCACTTATCAAGTCGGTGAGCAGTTCTACGTACGCTACACCGACGGTACCGGCGTCAACAGGGCGTTTGAGATCAGCCGCAACTACAAGGTCGAAAATGGATACGTTCGGGTGATCGACCCCAATACGGGGAAGACGGTGATGTTCCTGGAGTCGGCAGGTCACGGTGAATGGCGCTTGAACACCCTGAAAGGCGGCGGCAGGAAGTTCATCAAGCCTGCACCGCAAAAAGCCCCGCTCGCGAAAGAAAACGCGGTGCCAGGCATTTCAGCGAAAACGCCATTGGCCAATCATCAGGATTGGCAATCCATACTGGATTCGGGCACGTACGCCGGGCAGCCGGTTTACATTCACTACACCGACAAGGCTGGCGCAGAGGCAATCGCTCAAGGGCAAAGCATTACGGATGCGACACGGGGCGCAACACGCGCGGGCTCCAAGGGTGGCATATACGTCAACCCTCCCGGTCAGCAATTCAACGGCGAGAATGTCCAAGACCTGTTGTTTCTGGGTAACGAGCGCTATTTGGGCAGGGGCAACTACATGGTGATATTCAGCACCGACCAGGCGCCCGAGGAACTCGGCGCCATTACCGCCGGCAGCCCGTTCGTCGAGCTGAGGATGCCCAAGGAAATCAAGCTGAAACCGTCGAACTTTCTGTACTTGGGACCGAACAACTTCCCCAACTACTTCGGTTGAGGACGCCTGGAAATAGCCGGGTGACCCGGCTATTTCACACCGCTGGTTCAGCGCCGTACCGGGCGCTTCTGCAACTTGCGCTGTAAGGTACGCCGGTGCATGCCCAGGGCGCGGGCGGTAGCGGAAATGTTGCCCTCGTGCTCGGTCAGTACGCGCTGGATGTGTTCCCACTGCAGGCGGTCTACCGACATCGGGTTTTCCGGCACCAGGGTGTCAAGGTCGGCATGTTCGGAGAGCAGCGCGGCCAGCACGTCATCGGCGTCCGCCGGTTTGCACAGGTAATTGCAGGCGCCGCGCTTGATCGCCTCGACGGCCGTGGCAATGCTGGAATAACCGGTGAGGATCACCACGCGCATTTCCGGGTCGAGTTCCAGCAGCTTGGGCAACAGCACCAGGCCGGAGTCGCCGTCCATTTTCAGGTCGAGCGCGGCGTAGTCCGGCAGGTCGGCCTGGGCGATGGTCAGGCCCTCTTCGGCCGACCCCGCAGTGCTGACGCGAAAGCCGCGACGGCTCATGGCGCGCGCCATCACGCGGGTAAAGGTGGCGTCGTCATCTACCAGCAGCAGGTGCGGCAGTTCTTCGCCTTCGACTTGGATCTCGTCACTCATCGATATCTCCTCGTGCGACACGGGGCAGGCGCAGCTCGGTGAGCGTGCCACCTTCCTCATGACTATAGAGCTTCACTGAGCCGCCCGCGCGGGTCACGCTGGCCTTGCTCAAAAACAGGCCCAGGCCGAAGCCTTTGCCCTTGGTGGTAAAGAAGGGTTTGCCGATTTGCTCGGCAATGGCCAGCGGCACGCCCGCGCCGTGGTCACGAATACTGATGGTGACGTTTTCCGCGTCCCAGTCCAGCTGCACGCCCAGGCCTTCGGGGCAGGCGTCGGCGGCGTTGTTCAACAGGTTGAGCAGCGCCTGGGTCAGGTCCGGCGGCGGCGCCATGCGCGGTACAGTGCCCTGCCCTAATAAATGAAAGCGATAACTGGCTTCAGGGCGCATCAGGTGCCAGCGGTTCAGGGCTTCGTCGAGCCACTGGGTCACATCCTGCATTTCTACCGCCAGACGGCGGTTGGCCTCGGCGGCGCGCACCAGTTGCTGCAAGGTGTGCTTGCACTGCTTGACCTGCTCCTGCAACACACTGAGGTCATCTTGCAGGGCCGGGTCGGGGTGGTCCTGGACCATCTCATTGAGCAGCACACTCATGGTCGCCAGCGGCGTGCCCAGTTCATGGGCGGCGCCGGCTGCCTGCGTGGCAACTGCCAGCAGTTGCTGGTCACGCAGGCCTTCTTCACGGCGGATGGCGCGCAGTTCTTCCTGCCGGCGCAGTTCCTCGGCCATGCGCGCGGCGAAGAATGTAATCACTGCCGCCGACAGCGCAAAGCTCAGCCACATCCCGTAAATCTGCAGGTTTTCCCGGGCGATGGGAAAGGTCTGCAACGGGTAGAACTGCGCCAGCAGCAGGGTATACAGCGCCAGCGCGATGCCCGAAAGCACCACCGAGTAGCGCCACGGCAGGGTCACCGCGGCGATGGTCAGTGGCACCAGGTAATAGGAAACGAAGGGGTTGGTGGACCCCCCCGAGAAATACAGCAACACACTGTGGATAAACAGATCGCAGGCCAGCTGCAGGGCATATTCCAGCTCGGTCACCGGCCAGGTGGTGCGCAGCCGAATGGCGGTGAACACACACAGCACGATGGAGAAACCAAGGGTGACGGCCAGTTGCAGCCACGGCAGCGGCAACAGGTCGAACCAGTAGGCGAGCCCGACGGAACCGGCCTGTGCGGCCAATACCAGGGTGCGAATGAACGTCAGGCGCCAGAGGTTCTGGCGTGTGGCGGAAGTCAGTTTTACGGCGGCGAGCATGAGCTCTCCCGATGAGCGCTGCAGGCGGATCGTCGGGAGTATAAACGAAGCAGACCCGCCGCCACGGCCTGTGTGGCTCTTTGACGCAGGCCGGGCGAATGACCGTTCGTCGGCGTTGCCGCAACTTGTAGGTATTGTGTAAACCCGAAGAACCCGATGCCACCGTCTACAGTCATACCGAACACGAACAACCCCAAGGAGTTTCCATGTCTCGTTTCACTCGCAGTGCTGCTGTTATCACCCTCGGCGTCGCAACCCTGGCCAGCCTCCCCGCGCTGGCAGCCGAAGGCCTGAACTACAACCAGATTTCCCTGCGCGCCGAGGTCAGCCAGGAGGTTGCCCGCGACAAGATGATCGTGACGCTCTACACCGAGTCCCAAAACAGCGACCCGGCCAAGCTCGCCGCCGAAATCACCAACACCATGAACAAGGCCCTCGGTGAAGCCCGCGAAGTCAAAGGCGTGACCCTGCGCCAGGGCAGCCGTAACAGCTACCCGATCTACGACAACAAGAACCAGAAAATCACCGGCTGGCGTGAACGCGCCGAGCTGCGCCTGGAAAGTGCGGACTTCCCGGCCCTGTCCAAGCTCACCGGCGAGCTGCTGAACACCCTGAAAATGGAAAACATGGATTTCGCCATCGCCGACGCCACGCGCAAGTCCAGCGAAGACGCGTTGCTCAAAGACGCCGTCGCCGCCTTCAAGGCCCGCGCGCAACTGGCCACCGACGCACTCGGCGGCAAGGGCTACAAGATCGTCAACCTGAACTTCAACACCAACGGCTACCCGATGCCTTACGCGCGCAACGGCGGGATGATGATGAAAGCCGCCATGGCCGATTCGGCGCCCACGCCTGAAGTGGAAGCCGGCACCAGCCAGGTCAACATGAGCGCCGACGGTGTGATCGAAGTGCAAATGCAGTGACCCCTACCTGATACACCTGAACGGCGGTAACCTCGGTGACCGCCGTTTTCGTTTGGGCAGCTTTTATATGCCTGCCACTTCAGGGGTCTCCATGGAAAGAATCGCTTTCAAACCGCTCCTTCTGGCTGCAGGCCTGCTGGCTTTCATGCCGATGGCCCACGCGGCCACTACCCTGGTCTACTGTTCCGAAGCCAGCCCTGCCGGTTTCGACCCCAGCCAGTACACCAGCGGCACCGATTTTGATGCCTCCGCCGAAACCGTGTTCAACCGCCTGACCCAGTTCAAGCGCGGCGGCACTGAAGTCGAACCCGGCCTGGCGACGAGTTGGGACGTGTCAAAAGACGGCCTGACCTACACCTTCCACCTGCGCGATGGCGTGAAGTTCCACACCACGGACTTCTTCACCCCCACCCGCGACTTCAACGCCGATGACGTGCTGTTTACCTTCAACCGCCTGCTGGACGCGAACAGCCCGTTTCGCAAGGCTTACCCGTCCGAGTCGCCGTATTTCACCGACATGGGCTTGAACACCACGATCAAGAACGTTGAAAAACTCGACGACCACACCGTGCGTTTCAGCCTTAACAATGTCGATGCATCGTTTGTGCAGAACCTGGCCATGAGTTTCGCCTCGGTGCAGTCGGCCGAGTACGCCGCGCAGCTATTAAAGGAAGGCAAGGCCGAGGACATCAACCAGAAACCCGTCGGCACCGGGCCGTTTGTGTTCAAGCGCTACCAGAAGGACTCGCAGATTCGCTACGCGGCCAATAAACAGTATTGGAAGCCCGAGGACGTGAAGCTCGACAATCTGGTGTTCGCCATCACCCCGGACGCCGCCGCGCGCCTGCAGAAACTCAAGGCCGGCGAGTGCCAGGTCAGTGGTTACCCGCGCCCCTCCGACATTGAAGTGATGAAGCAGGACCCCAACCTGCGCGTACTGCAACAGGCCGGGTTCAACCTGGGCTTTCTGGCTTACAACGTGACCCATCCGCCGCTGGACCAGCTCAAAGTGCGCCAGGCATTGGACATGGCCATCGACAAGCCCGCCATCATCAAGGCCGTGTACCAGAGCGCCGGGCAATTGGCGCAGAACGCACTGCCTCCGGCGCAGTGGTCTTATGACCCCAATATCAAGGACGCCCCGTACGACCCGACCAAGGCGCGGGCGCTACTAAAAGAAGCAGGGGTTGCACCAGGTACCACCATCAACCTGTGGGCGATGACTGTTCAACGCGCGTCCAACCCGAACGCGCGCATGTCGGCACAAATGATCCAGCAGGATTGGGAAAAAATCGGCATCAAGGCCAACATCGTCAGCTATGAGTGGGGCGAGTACATCAAGCGCGCCAAAAATGGCGAGCACGATGCCATGATTTACGGCTGGACCGGCGACAATGGCGACCCCGATAACTGGCTCGGCGTGCTCTACAGTTGTGCCGCGGTCAAGGGCAGCAACTACGCCAAATGGTGTAACCCGGCCTACGACAAACTCGTGCAGCAGGCCAAGGTCAGCAATGACCGCGAGCAGCGCATCAAGTGGTATCAACAGGCGCAAAAAATCCTTAAGGAACAAGTACCTATAACGCCTATTGCAAACTCGACGGTTTTCCAGCCCCTGCGCAAGGAAGTCCAGGACTTCAAGATCAGCCCGTTTGGCCTCACGCCGTTCTATGGTGTCAGTCTAGATAAGTAACAAGCCCGCCCCAACCGAGTGCGCCAGACGCCTCGGTTGGGCTTTTTTGGTGCGCTCAATGCACCGAAAAAAGCCCCTATATATATGCATTTATGTACAAACTTTCATAAATGCGACATTCCTGTACGTTCGTACCACAGTTTCACCCTCGCGACGGTTCAGCATCTTGCAATGGGTATGGCGCCTGCATAAGTATCCGCAGGCCGACTCACGAGGTCGCCCTCACCACCAAAAATGACAACAAATCATGAGGCCAACATGCTTAAACACGCAGTCCTTCCGTTACTTGTTAGCGCTGGCCTTATGGCCGCAGCTCCTTTCGCCCAAGCGGCGACTAACCTGGTGTTCTGCTCCGAAGGGAGCCCGGCCGGTTTTGATCCAGGCCAGTACACCACCGGAACAGACTTCGATGCCTCGGCCGAAACCATGTTCAACCGTCTGACCCAGTTCGAACGCGGCGGCACCGCTGTGATTCCTGGGCTGGCCACCAGCTGGGACGTGTCCCCGGATGGCCTGACGTACACTTTCCACTTGCGTGATGGCGTGAAATTCCACACCACCTCGTACTTCAAACCGACCCGTACCTTCAATGCCGATGACGTGCTCTTCACGTTCAACCGCATGATCAACAAGGACGATCCGTTCCGTAAGGCCTACCCCACCGAGTTCCCGTACTTCACGGACATGGGGATGGACACCAACATCAAGAACATCGAGAAAGTCGATGACCACACCGTCAAGTTCACCCTTGGCACCGTGGACGCCGCTTTCATCCAGAACCTGGCCATGAGCTTCGCCTCGATCCAGTCCGCCGAATACGCTGCCCAGCTGTTGAAGGAAGGCAAAGCGCCGGACATCAACCAGAAGCCGGTCGGCACTGGCCCGTTCGTGTTCAAGAGCTACCAGAAAGACTCGAACATTCGTTACACCGGCAACAAGGACTACTGGAAACCTGAAGACGTGAAGATCGACAACCTGATCTTCGCCATCACCACCGACCCGTCGGTGCGCATCCAGAAGCTCAAGAAAAACGAATGCCAGATCACCCTGTTCCCGCGTCCGGCCGACCTTAAGGCACTGGGCGACGACAAGGACCTGAAACTGCCGCACCAGGCCGGTTTCAACCTGGGCTACATCGCTTACAACGTCATGCCGGTTCTCAAAGGCCAGACCGCGCCCAACCCACTGTCTGACCTGCGCGTTCGTGAGGCGCTGGACATGTCGGTGAACAAGCAGCAGATCATTGACTCCGTGTACCAGGGCGCAGGCCAACTGGCGGTCAACGCCATGCCGCCGACCCAATGGTCCTACGACACCACCATCAAGGATGCGAAATACGATCCTGCCAAAGCCAAGGAACTGCTCAAGGAAGCCGGCGTTAAAGACGGCACCGAGATCACCCTGTGGGCCATGCCGGTTCAGCGTCCATACAACCCGAACGCCAAGCTGATGGCGGAAATGCTGCAGAACGACTGGAAACAGATCGGCCTGAAAGTAAACATTGTCAGCTACGAGTGGGGTGAGTACATCAAGCGCTCCAAAGGCGGCGAGAACCAGGCCATGATCATTGGCTGGAGCGGTGACAATGGTGACCCGGACAACTGGCTGAACGTGCTGTTCGGCTGCGACTCGCTGGCCGGTAACAACTTCTCCAAATGGTGCGACAAGAAATTCGACGGCATCGTGAAAGAAGCCAAGGCCACATCGGATGTCGCCAAACGCACCGAGCTGTACAAGCAGGCGCAACATATCCTCAAAGATGCAGTCCCGATGACACCTATCGCGCACTCGACGGTGTATCAACCCATGCGCAACAACGTGCAGGACTTCAAGATCAGCCCGTTTGGCTTGAACTCCTTCTACGGCGTGAGCGTCAGCGGCAAGTAAGGATCACTAACGGCGACGTTTCATAACGTCGCCGTTATTGCATCCGTCCGGACCGTAGGAAACAGACCACATCCGCAACCGTTGCCGTCCTACAGCAACGAACTGCGGTTTATGCATCCGTTGCCTACAAGGTCAATCAGTTTCGGCGCATTTACTGCGAAGTCCACGGCCCATAACGTCGCAGGACAGCAGAGGCGCCCGCTGTCGGGCACTTGCTGTGAGTGGGATCAGTGATGTCTCCCGGGCGGTTGGCCCGGGTGATTGCTCGCTGATGACAATTACAAACAAGGATCGGGATCGTCATGCGCCATACCACCGTTCTATCCGCAATTTTTGGCACCAGCCTGCTGGCTGTAGCCACAATGGGCCAAGCCGCCGAGAAGAAGAGCCTGGTGTTCTGCTCCGAAGGCAGCCCGGCCGGTTTTGACACTGCGCAGTACACCACCGCCACCGACAACGACGCCGCGGAGCCTTTGTACAACCGCCTCGTGGAGTTCGAAAAAGGTGCGACCAACGTGGTGCCTGGGCTGGCAACCAAGTGGGATATTTCCGAAGACGGCCTGACTTACACCTTTCACCTGCGTGAAGGGGTGAAGTTCCACAGCAACAAGGAATTCAAGCCGACGCGCGACTTCAATGCCGACGACGTGCTGTTCACCTTCAACCGCATGCTTGACGCCGAACACCCGTTTCGCAAGGCCTACCCCACCGAGTTTCCGTACTTCAACGGGATGAGCCTGAACAAGAACATCGCCAGGGTCGAGAAAACCGGCCCGCACACCGTGGTGATGACCCTGAACACGGTCGACGCCGCGTTCGTCCAGAACATCGCCATGAGCTTCGCCTCGATCCTGTCGGCCGAATACGCCGAGCAGTTGCTTAAAGAAGGCAAGCCCAGCGACATCAACCAGAAGCCGATCGGCACTGGCCCGTTTGTGTTCCAGCGCTACCAGAAAGACTCGCAGATCCGTTATGTGGGCAACAAACAGTACTGGGACCCGAGCCGGGTCAAGCTGGACCAACTGATTTTCGCCATCAACACCGACGCCTCGGTACGCGTGCAAAAGCTCAAGGCCGGCGAGTGCCAGATCACCCTGCACCCGCGCCCCGCCGACGTCGATGCGCTCAAGGCCGACCCGAACCTGCAATTGCTGACCAAGCCAGGTTTCAACCTGGGCTACATCGCCTACAACGTGCGCCACAAACCTTTCGACCAGCTCGAAGTGCGCCAGGCGCTGGACATGGCGGTGAACAAGCAAAGCATCCTCAACGCCGTGTACCAGGGCGCAGGCCAACTGGCAGTCAACGCCATGCCGCCGACCCAGTGGTCCTACGACGACACCATCAAGGACGCCCCCTACAACCCGGAAAAAGCCAAGGAATTGCTCAAGGCCGCCGGCGTGAAGGAAGGCACCGAAATCACCCTGTGGGCGATGCCGGTACAACGGCCGTACAACCCCAATGCCAAGCTGATGGCCGAGATGCTGCAAAGCGACTGGGCCAAAATCGGCCTCAAGGTCAAGATCGTCAGCTACGAATGGGGCGAGTACATCAAGCGCACCAAAAATGGTGAGCACGACATCAGCCTCATCGGCTGGACCGGCGACAACGGTGACCCGGACAACTGGATGGGCACCCTCTACAGCTGCGACGCCATCGGCGGGAACAACTACTCCATGTGGTGCGACCCGGCGTACGACAAGCTGGTCAAGCAAGCCAAGGTCGTCACCGACCGCGAACAAAGGACTGTTCTGTACAAACAGGCGCAGCAACTGCTTAAAGCACAGGTGCCGATCACGCCAGTCGCCCACTCGACGGTCAACCAGCCGTTAAGCGCCAAAGTCGAAGGGTTCAAAGTCAGCCCCTTCGGCCGCAACGTGTTCTCGGGCGTCAGTCTCAACCCATAAGAAAATAACCGGATGATGGAGAGCGAAGTCTGCTCTCCAGCAAACGTGCAGCCTTTTGTTGGGAATTCTCCTACGGCAAACGTTTGCAAAGGCTTGAACGAGTTACACACCCAATAGCCGGTTCACCTAAAAAGACCGGCATTAAAAAGAGAACCAAAGGAGCTCCACCCATGAAACTGAGCAGCAAAGCGCTTCTGGCCCTGGCCATCAGCAGCATCACGGCAACCGCCTTCGCTGAAACCCAAAGCCAGGACTTCGTCCCAACCACATTGGCCGGCACCAGCGCCCAAAGCGAGGCCAAGGGCTTTGTCGATGGCGCAAGCCTGGGCGGTACCACGCGTAACTGGTTCTCCAACGAGCAGAAATTCCGTGGCGGCAAGTTCACCTACCAGAAGCACGGCGAGGCACGCACCGATGCGTACCGTACCAACTGGGTACAGGGCACCATCCTCAACCTGAGCTCGGGCTTCACCCAGGGCACCGTTGGCGTCGCGACCGAAGTTGCCGCCTACAACGCCATCGTGCTGGACCGCAGCAAGCGTGACATCAAGGGGGGTTCCAACCGTACCCTGGCCGACTCCGACGGCGATGCAGTAGGCCAGTGGAGCAAACTGGGCCTGGCCAACGTGAAGTTCCGCGTTTCGAACACCACCTTGACCGCCGGTCGCCAGAACTTCAGCAGCGGCATCATCGACACCATCGGTAACCGTGCCCTGCCATCGAGCTTCGAAGGTTTCGCCCTCAACAGCGAAGAGTTCAGCAACCTGTCGTTCCAGGGCGCTTACTTCGACCGCGTGTCGCCACGTACCGAGCAGAGCCTGTCGAAATTCCGTACCGAATACGGCAATGGCCAGGAAGCGGATCACGTCTACACCGCCGGTGTGAACTACCAGCCGTTCAAGAGCCTGAAAACCAGCTTCTTCGGCGCTCAGGTCAAAGACTTCTGGAACCAGTACTACTTCGGCGCCACCCACGAACTGGGTGACAGCCAGCAACTGAGCCTGACCACCGGCCTGAACTACTACAAGACCGTCGACGAAGGCAAAAAGTTGATGGGCAAGATCGACAACGATACCTACTCGCTGTCGCTGGGCCTGACTCACCAGGCTCACAGCCTGACCTTCTCGTACCAGGAAGTGAACGGTAACGAGTACTTCGACTACCTGCACGAAACCAACGGCATCTACCTGGCCAACTCCCTGACGTCCGACTTCAACGGCCCGAACGAGAAATCGTTCCAGATCGCTTACGGCATCAACATGGCCGAATACGGCGTGCCAGGCCTGAAGTTCAACATCTACTCGGCTCGCGGCTGGGGCATCGACGGTACTCACTACACCGGCGACGGCGGCCGTGCCGGCTTCGCTTACAACGGTATCCAGGCTCAGGACGGCGAGAAACACCAGGAATACGGTATCGGTACTTCCTACGCCGTTCAGAGCGGCGCGCTCAAGGCCACCACCATCCGTGGCACCTACGTGACTCACCGTGCCTCTGCCAACCAGGCTGACGGCAACATCCGTGAATTCCGTCTGGTCACCACCATCCCGTTCAACATTCTTTAATTAGCACCAGGCAGACGGCGGGCTCATCACGAGCCCGCCGTCTACGCTTGTCTGGTTCCATCGATTGCAGAGGGCTCTGAATGAAAATGCTCCCGCTACAAGCCGCTGTGGCCGCTGCGCTGTTGAGCGTGGCGATCGGCGTTTCGGCCAAACCGCTGGTGGTCTGCACCGAAGCCAGCCCGGAAGGTTTTGACCCGGTTCTGTACACCACGGCCGTCACCGCTGACGCCGCCGCGGAAACCATGTTCAACCGTCTCGTGGACTTCAAGCCCGGCACCACCGAAGTGGTGCCGGCACTGGCCAAGGACCTGCCGGAAATCAGCGCCGATGGCCTGACCTACACGTTCCACCTGCGTGACGACGTCAAGTTTCACACCACCGACTACTTCAAACCCACGCGCAACCTGAATGCCGACGATGTGCTTTGGAGCTTCCAGCGCCAGCTGGACCCGAATCACCCTTGGCACAACAAGTCCAACGTGGGCTACCCGTACTTTGAAAGCATGGGCTTCAAGGAACTGCTCAAAAGCGTCACCAAGACCGACGACCACACAGTCGTCTTCACGCTGACCCGTCCTGAAGCACCGTTCCTGGCCGACCTGGCCATGGCGTTTTCCTCGATCCACTCCGCCGAATACGCCGACCAGTTGCTCAAGTCCGGCAAGACCGACGACCTGAACGCCAAACCCGTCGGCACCGGCCCGTTCATCTTCACGCGCTACGCCAAAGACGCCCAGGTACGGTTCAAGGCCAACCCGGAGTACTTCCGTGGCAAGCCACCGGCTGACCCGCTGATTCTGGCGATCACCACCGACAACAACGTGCGCCTGCAAAAGCTCAAGGCAAACGAGTGCCAGATCGCGCTGTATCCAAAGCCCGATGACGTGCCGAGCGTCAAGGCCGACCCGAACCTGAAGGTCGATGAACTGGCGGCAATGACCACCAGCTACACCGCCATGAACACGACCCACAAGTACATGAGCGACGCCCGTGTACGCCACGCGATCAACATCGCGTTCGACAAGGTCGGTTACACCGATGCCTTGTACGGCAAAGGCAATGCGGTGGTGGGCACGGGCCCGTACCCGCCGACGCTGCTGGGTTTCAGCGACAAACTGAAAAACCCGCCACGCGACCTCGACAAGGCCCGCGCCCTGCTCAAGGAAGCCGGCGTGCCGGAAGGCACCGAAATCACGCTGTTCACCCGTAACGGCGGCGGCCCGACCAACCCGAACCCGATGCTCGGCGCCCAGCGCATGCAGGCCGACCTCGCCCAGATTGGTTTGAAGGTCAACATCAAAGTTATGGAATGGGGCGAAATGCTCAAGCGTGCTAAAAACGGTGAGCACGACATGGTTTCGGCCGGCTGGGCGGGGGATAACGGGGACCCGGACAACTTCCTCACCCCTAACCTGAGTTGCGATGCAGCGAAAAACGGCGAAAACTACGCCCGCTGGTGTAACAAGGAGTTTCAAGACTTGATCGACAAGGCGCGCGCCATCGCTGAACCCGCCCAGCGCGCTGCACTCTATGAACAAGCCATGGACGTTTTCGACAAGGATCAACCCTGGATTCCCATGGCTTACCCGAAAATGTTCACCGCCATGCGCAAAAACGTCGAGGGTTATACCCAAAGCCCTCTGACGACCAATAACTTCGCCACCACCCAGGTGAAGTAAATAAGAGAAGACGCTCGGCACCGTCGATATTGACGGTGCCGGACCTGCCTAACCGGCTGACTGAGGTACACAACAAGATGTTTAGTTTTATTGCCCGCCGATTGGGGTTATTGATCCCCACGTTTTTCGGCATAACGTTGCTCACGTTTGCGTTGATTCGCATGATCCCCGGCGACCCCGTTGAAGTCATGATGGGCGAACGACGAGTCGACCCCGAGATGCACGCACAGGCAATGGAACGCCTTGGCCTTAACAAGCCGCTGTATGCGCAATACCTGGACTATGTAGGCAAACTCGCCCACGGCGACCTCGGCGAATCGCTGCGCACACGCACCAGCGTGTGGACCGAATTCACCGCCCTTTTCCCTGCGACCCTGGAACTGTCCATGGCCGCCCTGTTGTTCGCCGGCGTCCTGGGCCTGTTGGCCGGGGTGATCGCGGCACTCAAACGAGGATCCCTGTTCGACCACGGGGTGATGGGCATCTCCCTCGCGGGATATTCGATGCCGATCTTCTGGTGGGGCCTGATCCTGATCATGTTCTTCTCGGTGAGCCTGGGCTGGACCCCGGTTTCCGGGCGTATCGACCTGCTCTACGACATCGAGCCGCGCACCGGCTTCATGCTGATCGACACCCTGCTGGCCGACGAGCCGGATGCGTTCTTCGACGCCCTGCACCACCTGATCCTGCCGGCCATCGTGCTCGGCACCATCCCGCTGGCGGTGATCGCGCGGATGACCCGTTCCTCGATGCTCGAAGTGCTGCGCGAAGACTACATTCGCACCGCCAAGGCCAAAGGCCTGTCGCCGACGCGCGTGGTATTCGTGCACGGCCTGCGTAACGCGCTGATCCCGGTGCTGACCGTGGTGGGCCTGCAGGTCGGCACCCTGCTGGCCGGTGCGGTACTGACCGAAACCATCTTCTCGTGGCCCGGCATCGGCAAATGGCTGATCGAAGCCATTGGCGCGCGGGACTACCCGGTGGTGCAAAACGGCATTCTGCTGATCGCCTGCCTGGTGATCCTGGTGAACTTCGTGGTGGATATCCTCTACGGCTTCGCCAACCCACGCATCCGTCACCAGCGCTGAGATCATGACCATGAGCACACCTACTCAAGCGGTAGCAGTCGATCAAAGCCTGCTGTATCCGTCCCCGTACAAAGAATTCTGGCAAGCCTTTTCCAAGAACAAAGGCGCGGTTGCCGGCCTGCTGTTCATGTTGCTGATCGTGTTCTGCGCGATCTTCGCCCCGTGGGTTGCGCCGCATAACCCGAGCGAGCAATACCGCGACTTCCTGCTGACCCCGCCGGCCTGGCTGGAAGGCGGGCAGATGCAATTTTTGCTCGGCACCGACGAACTGGGCCGTGACCTGCTCTCGCGCCTGATCCAGGGTTCGCGCCTGTCGTTGCTCATTGGTTTGTCGTCGGTGGTGATGTCGCTGATTCCGGGCATCCTGCTGGGCCTGTTCGCCGGGTTCTTCCCGCGCATCCTTGGCCCGACCATCATGCGTTTGATGGACATCATGCTGGCCCTGCCGTCGCTGCTGCTGGCTGTTGCCATTGTCGCCATCCTCGGCCCTGGCCTGATCAACACCGTGATTGCGATTGCCATCGTGTCGCTGCCGTCCTACGTGCGCCTGACCCGTGCTGCGGTGATGGGCGAGCTGAACCGTGACTACGTGACCGCCGCCCGCCTCGCCGGCGCCGGCCTGCCTCGCCTGATGTTCATCACCGTGCTGCCCAACTGCATGGCGCCGCTGATCGTACAGGCGACCTTGAGCTTCTCCTCGGCGATCCTCGATGCCGCAGCGCTGGGCTTCCTGGGCCTTGGCGTACAACCGCCAACCCCTGAGTGGGGCACCATGCTGGCGTCGGCCCGTGACTACATCGAACGCGCCTGGTGGGTGGTGAGCTTGCCGGGTTTGACCATTTTGCTCAGCGTGCTGGCAATCAACTTGATGGGCGACGGCCTGCGCGATGCGCTGGACCCGAAACTCAAGAACGCCGCCTGAGGAGATTCCCATGTCACTGTTAGAAATCAAGAATCTCAACGTCCGCTTCGGCGACAAGACCGCAGTCCCTGTGGTCGACGGCCTCGACCTCAAAGTCGACAAAGGCGAAGTACTGGCCATCGTTGGCGAGTCGGGTTCGGGTAAATCCGTGACCATGATGGCGCTGATGGGCCTGATCGAGCACCCCGGCATCGTCACCGCCGACGCGCTGAACTTCGACGGCAAGGACATGCTCAAGCTGAGCAACCGCCAGCGCCGCCAGATCGTCGGCAAGGACCTGGCGATGGTGTTCCAGGACCCGATGACCGCGCTGAACCCCAGCTACACCGTGGGTTTCCAGATTGAAGAAGTGCTGCGCCTGCACCTGAAAATGTCCGGCAAGGCGGCGCGCAAGCGTGCCATCGAACTGCTCGAAAAAGTCGAAATCCCGGGCGCCGCCAGCCGTATGGATGCTTACCCGCACCAGTTGTCCGGCGGTATGAGCCAGCGTGTCGCCATCGCCATGGCGATTGCCGGCGAGCCGAAGCTGCTGATCGCGGATGAGCCGACCACCGCGCTGGACGTGACCATCCAGGCGCAGATCATGGAACTGCTGCTGGCCCTGCAGAAAGAACAGAACATGGGCCTGGTGCTGATCACCCACGACCTCGCGGTGGTGGCTGAAACCGCCCAGCGCGTGTGCGTGATGTACGCCGGCCAAGCCGTGGAAGTCGGCCAGGTGCCGCAGCTGTTCGACATTCCGGCGCACCCGTACAGCGAAGCGCTGCTCAAGGCGATCCCCGAGCACAGCCTCGGCGCCACGCGCCTGGCCACGCTGCCGGGTATCGTGCCGGGTCGTTATGACCGCCCGCAGGGTTGCCTGTTGTCGCCGCGCTGCCCGTATGTACAGGAATCCTGCCGCGCTCAGCGGCCGGGCCTTGATCCAAAAACCAACAGCCTTGCGCGCTGCTTCTACCCCTTGAACCAGGAGGTGGCGTAATGGCCGTCGTTCTTACCGCCCGCGACCTGACCCGTCACTATGAAGTGTCCCGTGGCCTGTTCAAGGGCCATGCCACCGTGCGTGCCCTCAATGGTGTGTCCTTCGAGCTGGAAGCCGGCAAGACCCTCGCGGTTGTAGGCGAGTCGGGTTGCGGCAAATCCACCCTGGCCCGTGCCCTCACGCTGATTGAAGAGCCGTCTTCCGGTTCCTTGAAAATCGCCGGCCAGGAAGTCGCCGGGGCTGACAAGGCTCAACGCAAGCAATTGCGCAAAGACGTGCAGATGGTGTTCCAGAGCCCGTACGCCTCGCTGAACCCGCGCCAGAAAGTCGGTGATCAACTCGGCGAGCCGCTGTTGATCAACACCAACTTGTCCGCCGCCGAGCGCCGCGAAAAAGTGCAGGCGATGATGAAGCAGGTGGGCCTGCGCCCTGAGCATTACCAGCGCTACCCGCACATGTTCTCCGGTGGCCAGCGCCAGCGCATCGCCCTGGCCCGCGCCATGATGCTGCAACCCAAAGTGCTGGTGGCGGATGAGCCGACCTCGGCATTGGACGTATCGATCCAGGCCCAGGTGCTCAACCTGTTCATGGACCTGCAGCAGGAATTCAACACGGCCTACGTGTTCATTTCCCACAACCTGGCCGTGGTACAGCACGTTGCCGACGATGTGATGGTGATGTACCTCGGCCGCCCGGTGGAAGTGGGCCCCAAGGAAGACATCTACGCCCGCCCGCTGCACCCGTACACCCAGGCGCTGCTGTCGGCGACCCCGACCATCCACCCGGACCCGAACAAGCCGAAGATCAAAATTGTCGGCGAGCTGCCTAACCCGCTGAACCCGCCGCCAGGCTGCGCTTTCCACAAGCGCTGCCCGTACGCGACAGCGCGTTGCAGCAGCGAAGAGCCGCAACTGCGGGCCCTGGATAACCGCCAGGTGGCATGCCACTACGCGGAGCAATTCGTCGCCTGAGATCGTTCCCTCGCTCCACGCGGGAACGAGAATGCCCTGGGTGGTTAAGCCCAGGGCATCTACAGAGTTCTACCGCCCTGCCCGCCGGATTGCGCATCAGTCCGGCCGGCGGGGCTTTTTTATGCCTCAGGTATCGCTGTCACCCTGATCGCCATCATCTTCGTCCGGGGCCTGCTGGTCATCATCATCCTTGGAGCCGCCCTGATCCTGGTCCCCAGGCTCAGCTTCAGACTTAGCCAGTTGCAAGTGCTTGCCCTGCGCCGTCTGCACCGCCGAAAAGCCTGCCTGGCCGGTCTGTGGCGGGTTATGCGCCCAGGCCGTCGACATCCCCAACGACAACAGCACCAACACCTTTATCAACAGCACTACACGTTGAAAAATACTCATGGTCGATTTCCGTCCAGTCAGTGGAAGAATCCCGCACGACAGCGCTTTACCGTCGCCAGGGTAGAAGCTAGTCCCGTTGCCCCATTTACGCCAGGCGTCAGGTGTCACCGTCATCGTAGGTTTCGCTGTCCTCACCTTCGTTATAAGGGTTCTCCGCGTCCTCCTTGGGCGCAGGCTGGGCCTGGGGCTGCCAACCGCCGGAGTTGACCTCGCTTTGCTTCCTTTTGGTGACCGGGCCGGTGTCCTTCCACTGAGGGGTTCCGGCATCGGCCAGCACCGCCGTGCACGCCAGCCCCAGGCACCCCAGCAGCACCAGTTCAATGGCGCGTTGAGTTATACGCAAGATCGCCTCCTGATCCGTCGGTGAATGAGTGGAATAGTCCAAACGCTAGCCCGGAAGCCGGGTTAGCGCCAATGCTGCGGGCTGAATAAGGATCAAATGTGGGAGCTGGCTTGCCTGCGATAGCCTCAACCGGGTGTCTCTGATGCACCGAGGTGTCTGCATCGCAGGCAAGCCAGCTCCCACAGTTTTGGTTTTGTGGCGGGCATGAAAAAGGGCGAAGCCATGACAGCTTCGCCCTCTTGTCTACCGCTCAGACCTTAGTGGTGCTCGCGGGTCGCGCGGAATTTCACATCCGGCCAGCGCTCTTCCATCAGCGCCAGGTTGACCCGGGTCGGGGCCAGGTAGGTCAAGTGACCGCCGCCGTCGAGCGCCAGGTTTTCCACAGCCTTGTTGGAGAACTCTTCCAGCTTCTTCTTATCGCTGCACTCGATCCAGCGCGCGGAGTACACGGTGATCGGCTCGTAGGAGCATTCGACCTTGTATTCCTCTTTCAGGCGGCTGGCCACCACGTCGAACTGCAGCACACCGACGGCGCCAAGGATGATGTCGTTGCTGCGCTCGGGGAAGAACACCTGGGTGGCGCCCTCTTCCGCCAGTTGCTGCAAGCCTTGACGCAATTGCTTGGATTTCAGCGGGTCACGCAGGCGTACGCGGCGGAACAGTTCCGGGGCGAAGTGCGGGATACCGGTGAAGCCCAGGGCTTCGCCTTCGGTGAAGGTGTCGCCGATCTGGATGGTGCCGTGGTTGTGCAGGCCGATAATGTCGCCGGCGTAGGCCTCTTCGAGCTGTTCACGCTCGGAAGAGAAGAACGTCAGGGCGTCGCCGATGCGTACGTCCTTGCCGGTGCGCACGTGGCGCATCTTCATGCCTTTTTCGTATTTGCCGGAGCAGATACGCATGAAGGCGATACGGTCGCGGTGTTTGGGGTCCATGTTCGCCTGGATCTTGAACACGAAACCCGAGAACTTCTCTTCCACCGGTTCCACGGTGCGCTCGTTGGCCACACGAGCCAATGGACGTGGCGCCCAATCGACCACAGCGTCGAGTACGTGGTCGACACCAAAGTTGCCCAGGGCGGTACCGAAGAACACCGGGGTCAGTTGCCCGTCGAGGAATTCCTGCTGGTTGAACTCGTGGCAGGCGCCCTGCACCAGCTCCAGCTGTTCAACAAAACGGTCGTACTCGTCACCCAGGTGGGCGCGGGCTTCGTCCGAGTCGAGCTTCTCGATGATCTTGGTTTCAGTGCGCTCGTGACCGTGGCCGGCGGTGTAAACAATGATGTAGTCGTCGGCCAGGTGGTACACACCCTTGAAGTCGCGGTAGCAGCCGATCGGCCAGGTGATCGGCGCGGCCTTGATCTTCAGGACGGCTTCGATTTCATCGAGCAGCTCGATCGGGTCACGGATGTCGCGGTCGAGTTTGTTGATGAAGCTGACGATCGGCGTGTCACGCAGGCGGCACACGTCCATCAGCGCGATGGTGCGTGGCTCGACGCCTTTACCGCCGTCGAGGACCATCAATGCCGAGTCCACCGCGGTCAGGGTGCGGTAGGTGTCTTCGGAGAAGTCTTCGTGGCCCGGGGTGTCGAGCAGGTTGACCATGTGGTCGCGATACGGGAACTGCATGACCGACGTGGTAATGGAAATACCCCGTTGTTTTTCCATTTCCATCCAGTCGGAGGTGGCATGGCGGTCGGATTTGCGGGATTTCACCGTGCCGGCCACCGCGATTGCCTTGCCCATCAGCAACAGCTTCTCGGTGATGGTGGTTTTACCGGCATCGGGGTGGGAAATAATGGCGAAAGTGCGGCGTTTCGCGACTTCGGCGGCCTGGTGGGTCATGGGAAATCGCCTGGCAGGTGAGTCAAAAAAGGGCGGCGAGTATAGCGCAAACCCCGGGCGCCGGACCACCGTTCACCCGATTGGGGGTGGCTAAATGCTGCCAAGTATGGAACCTTTTAAAAGGTCGAGACGTCCACTCCCCTGCTACCGCACTCGGAACAGGGGCTGATAAATCAGCAAGTTAGCCTGACGAGGCTGCGCTCATGGCTCGATCGCATACCGCGTTGCCGGTATCGGCGAGCTGCTTTTCGCGAACTCATTCGCCGACAGCCAGGAATGGCATTGCCGCTCGGAAATGTGTTCGCCGACAAAAGAAAAAAGGAGTCCGCCTGTGGCTATTCGCTATGGCAAAGGGCTGATAGGAGGCGTGGTTGTCGTCGCGCTCCTGGCCCTGCTGGTCCACTGGATCGGCATCAACACGATCGAACTGTACCGCGACGATTTGTTGTTTTACCTGCAAGCTCACCTGATCCTCGTTCTTGTCTCCATGCTGGCTGCCCTCGTTGTAGGGATCCCCGCCGGTATCCTGCTCAGCCGACCGAACATGGTCGGGCGCGCAGAACGCTTCATGCAGATCTTCAACATCGGCAACACCGTCCCTCCCCTGGCCGTACTGGCCATCGCCCTCGGCGTCCTCGGCATCGGCAGTGGCCCGGCCATCTTCGCGCTGTTCCTAGCGTCCCTGCTGCCCATCGTGCGCAACACCTACGAAGGCCTGAAAAACGTCCAGGGCTCCCTCAAAGAAGCCGCCACCGGTATCGGCATGACGCCTCGCCAGGTGCTGTTTCGTGTGGAATTGCCCAACGCCGTGCCGATCATCATCGGCGGCGTGCGTGTGGCGTTGGCGATCAACGTCGGCACCGCCCCGCTGGCATTCCTGATCGGCGCCAACAGCCTGGGCAGCCTGATTTTCCCTGGCATCGCCCTGAACAATCAGCCGCAACTGCTGCTCGGCGCCGCGTGCACCGCGTTGCTGGCCTTGCTGCTCGATGGCTTGGTGACCCTGGCCAGCCGCCTCTGGCTGGAACGCGGGCTGCGGGCGTCTTAAGGAATCGACATGAAAAAACTGACCTTGATACTGAGCTGCGTCCTGCTGTTGGCAGGCTTTGCGCAAGCCGCTGAAAAACCAGTGATCCGCATCGGCGCGCGGGTGTTCACCGAACAGACCCTGCTGGCCGAAATCACCTCCCAGTACCTGCGCACCAAAGGCTACGACACCCGCGTGACCGGCGGCCTGGGCAGCAACCTGGCGCGCAGTGCCCAGGAAAGCGGGCAGCTGGATTTGATTTGGGAGTACACCGGCGTGTCGCTGGTGGCCTACAACCACATCGACGAGAAACTCGACAGCGAACAGTCCTACGCTCGGGTGAAAGAACTCGACGCAAAAAAAGGCCTGGTCTGGCTCTCGCCGTCGCGCTTCAGCAACACCTACGCGTTGGCACTGCCGGAGAAGGTTGCCGAGGAACATCCTGAAATCAGCAGCATCAGCGACCTGACGAAGGCCATGGCGCAGAACGCCAAAGAGAACCGCCTGGTGGCCTTGGACACCGAGTTCGCCAACCGCTCCGACGGCCTGGCCGGCATGGTCAAGCTGTACGACATGAACCTCACGCGCAAAAACACCCGGCAGATGGACGCCGGCCTGGTCTACACCGCGCTGCGCAATGGCCAGGTGTTTGCCGGTTTGGTCTACACCACCGACGGTCGCCTGAACGCCTTCAAATTGAAGCTGCTGGAAGACGACAAGCACTACTTCCCGGACTACACCGCTGCGCCCGTGGTGCGTCAGGTTTATCTCGATGCCCACCCGGAATTGGCCGCCGACCTCAAGCCGCTGGCCGATCTGTTCGACGACGAAACCATGCGCCAGTTGAACGCGCGGGTCGACGTTGACCATGAAAGCCCATCCGCCGTGGCCGCAGACTTCCTGCGCCAACATCCGATCAATCAATAAGGAGAAGACATGGAATTCCTGAACGCCTTTTCCCATCTTGATTGGGCCCAGGTCCTGCACCTGACCGGGCAGCACATCACCCTGGTCGGCATTGCCGTGATCCTCGCGATCCTCATCGGCGTGCCCCTGGGCATCCTGATGACGCGCTTCCCGACGCTCGCAGGGCCCTTGCAAGCCAGCGCCACCGTGTTGCTCACCGTGCCCTCCATCGCGCTGTTCGGCCTGCTGCTGCCGTTCTACTCCAAATTCGGCCAGGGCCTGGGGCCGATGCCGGCGATCACCGCCGTGTTCCTCTACTCCCTGTTGCCGATCATGCGTAATACCTACCTCGCCCTCACTGGCGTGGAACCGGGTATTCGCGAAGCCGCGCGCGGCATCGGCATGACCTTCGGCCAGCGCCTGCGCATGGTCGAGTTACCCATCGCCGTCCCCGTGATCCTCGCCGGTGTGCGCACCGCCGTGGTGATGAACATCGGCGTGATGACCATCGCCGCCACCATCGGCGCCGGTGGCCTGGGTGTACTGATTCTGGCTTCCATCAGCCGCAGCGACATGTCGATGCTGATCGTCGGCGCCGTGCTGGTCAGTCTTCTGGCCATCTTCGCCGACCTGCTTCTGCAATGGCTGCAACGCTCGCTGACTCCAAAAGGATTGCTCAAATGATCGAACTTCAAAACCTGTCCAAGACTTTTCAAAGCAACGGCAAGACCATCACCGCCGTGAACGATGTCAGCCTGACCGTCAATGAAGGCGAGATTTGCGTGTTCCTGGGGCCTTCGGGTTGCGGCAAGAGCACCACGCTGAAAATGATCAACCGCCTGATCAAGCCCACCTCGGGCAAAATCCTGATCAACGGCGAAGACACCACCGACCTCGACGAAGTGACCCTGCGTCGCAACATCGGTTATGTGATCCAGCAGATCGGCCTGTTCCCGAACATGACCATCGAGGAAAACATCGTGGTCGTGCCGAAATTGCTCGGCTGGGACAAACAGAAATGCCACGACCGCGCCCGCGAGTTGATGAGCATGATCAAGCTGGAACCCAAGCAGTATTTGCACCGCTACCCGCGTGAATTGTCGGGCGGGCAGCAACAGCGCATCGGTGTGATCCGTGCACTGGCGGCCGATGCGCCGCTGCTGCTGATGGACGAGCCGTTCGGCGCAGTCGACCCGATCAACCGCGAGATGATCCAGAACGAGTTCTTCGAGATGCAGCGCGCGCTGAACAAGACCGTGATCATGGTCAGCCACGACATCGACGAAGCCATCAAGCTGGGTGACAAGATTGCGATCTTCCGCGCCGGCAAGCTGCTGCAGATCGACCACCCGGACACGCTGCTGGCGCACCCGGCCGACGAATTCGTCAGCAACTTCGTGGGCCAGGACAGCACCCTCAAGCGCCTGCTGCTGGTGAAGGCCGAGGACGCGGCGGACAACGCGCCGTCGGTCAGCCCGGAAACCCCGGTAGCCGAGGCCCTGGAACTGATGGACGAGCACGACCGCCGATATGTGGTGGTCACCTGCGCCGAGAACAAGGCGCTGGGGTATGTACGACGCCGCGACCTGCACCGTCAGGCCGGTACCTGTGGCCAGTACCTTCGCGAGTTCAACGCCACGGCGGCGTATGACGAGCATTTGCGCATCCTGCTGTCGCGCATGTACGAGTTCAACCGCTCGTGGTTGCCGGTGATGGATGCGGAGCGGGTGTTCCTGGGGGAAGTGACGCAGGAGTCGATTGCCGAGTACTTGAGCTCTGGTAAATCCCGTGGGGGCAAGACCAGTATTGTGTCGCCGGCCGAAACTGCGTTGGCCTGATCCACCGCTATCGCAGGCAAGCCAGCTCCCACAGGTGACCGCGTCGTCATGGATGACACCGATCCCTGTGGGAGCCGGGCTTGCCCGCGATGAAGGCACCGCAAATCCCGCTGATTTGCCCCATTCGGGGAACATCAATCCGTCACACCGGTCGGTTACATAAGTAGCTGCACGGGTTCCCGCGACGAACGCGTGCAAAAACGCGACATTTTTAGTTGATCTATGGCCCCTCACGTCCTAAAGTTCGCGCCGAACGTCCATGCTGGAAACGATCCATCCGGCTCAAGTACTGACGACGAGACAGCAAGGCCAAGGGAAGCGGTTGATCCCATGGCCTTTTTGCTTTCGGCGACATGCCTTGGGAAGTAGGCGAACCAAAGTGGGGATACGGAGGACGTTCATTTGCACCCATTGATCAATTCAGTTTGCCCTTAGGAGTTCCCAGCATGTCGATCAACGTCGAAGATTATTTCGCGCGCGCCACTTTTGACAAAATGAAGGCGTTCGCCGACAAGCAAGAAACCCCGTTCGTGGTGATCGACACCGCGATGATCAGCCAGGCCTACGATGACCTGCGTGCCGGTTTCGAATTCGCCAAGGTCTATTACGCGGTCAAAGCCAACCCGGCCGTCGAGATCATCGACCTGCTCAAAGACAAGGGCTCGAGCTTCGACATCGCCTCGATCTACGAGCTGGACAAAGTTTTGGGCCGTGGCGTCAGCCCGGACCGTATCAGCTACGGCAACACCATCAAGAAATCCAAGGACATCCGCTACTTCTTCGAGAAGGGCGTGCGCCTGTTCTCCACCGACTCCGAAGCAGACCTGCGCAACATCGCCAAGGCCGCGCCGGGTTCGAAAGTGTATGTGCGTATTCTCACCGAAGGCTCGACCACCGCTGACTGGCCTTTGTCGCGCAAATTCGGTTGCCAGACCGACATGGCCATGGACCTGCTGATCCTCGCCCGCGACCTGGGCCTGGTGCCTTACGGCATCTCCTTCCACGTGGGTTCGCAGCAGCGCGACATCAGCGTGTGGGACGCGGCCATTGCCAAGGTCAAGGTGATCTTCGAGCGTCTGAAAGAAGAAGACGGCATCCACCTCAAGCTGATCAACATGGGCGGCGGCTTCCCGGCCAACTACATCACCCGCACCAACAGCCTGGAAACCTACGCTGAAGAAATCATCCGCTTCCTCAAGGAAGACTTCGGCGACGACCTGCCGGAAATCATCCTGGAGCCGGGCCGTTCGTTGATCGCCAACGCCGGCATCCTGGTCAGCGAAGTGGTGCTGGTGGCGCGTAAATCCCGCACCGCCGTCGAGCGCTGGGTGTACACGGATGTGGGCAAGTTCTCCGGCCTGATCGAAACCATGGACGAAGCCATCAAGTTCCCGATCTGGACCGAGAAGAAAGGCGAGATGGAAGAAGTGGTCATCGCCGGCCCAACCTGCGACAGCGCCGACATCATGTACGAAAACTACAAGTACGGCCTGCCGCTGAACCTGGCGATTGGTGATCGTCTGTACTGGCTGTCGACCGGTGCCTACACCACCAGCTACAGCGCGGTAGAGTTCAATGGCTTTCCGCCGCTGAAGTCTTACTACGTGTAAGAAAGCTGCCCATAAAAAAACCCATGACATGTCATGGGTTTTTTATGGGCGTCTACACATCAACGATCTTCGCGGACATGCCACAAACGCAAAATGTAGACCGTCGATTCCTGAATTTCGTAGCGTATTTCGTAATGGCCGACCAATAGCCTTCTCACGTCTCGCGGTTCAAATTCTTCAACCCGTTCACCTATTCGCGGATTGCTCACCAAGCTCATAGGTGCTTGGGAAAGCGACTGCACTGTACGCGCCGCCGCCATCCGATTTACAACGGCAAGGAAGTCGAAAAGTCGAGCCAGGTCGGATAAGGCCTTACTGGTCCACTTCAATTCCATCATCGAGGTACCGGCAGCGGCGTATCGGTGCTCAAACTGTCTGCCCAAGCTTGAACTGCCTGTTGATCAATCACACGGCCGGCATCGACATCGGCCATCGCCTCACGCGTCAGTCGACTGCGCTCTTCCTCCATATCAACCCAATCGGCGAGTGCTTGCTTGACAATCCAGCCACGCGATCGGTCCATTCGCGCCGCGAGTTGATCGACTTTTTGCGCCAGGGCGGTGGGGACGTGAGCTGTCAGTACTTTTGTGTCGGCGCCCATAAATCCTCTCTTCGCAAAATCACGCAATATCTGATTGAAACTGAATCACCCTAAATCATAGTGATTTAAAGTTGCGCAGCAATCACTACGCTACGCCGCTCATCGCTTAGTTGATCCATTCTCCGCTCGAAATCCTCAGAGAGAGATCTGATTTCTGGCTGCGATGCATTCAACAGCGCCTTGTGCGCCGTGCGCAAAAACTTCAGATTCCCGCCTGCCAACGCCTTGCGCAGCCACTCCAGCGCAACATCAATCTGGCCTTTATCCGCCAGCACCGCCGCATAACTGAACTGCCCCCGAAAATCCCCGCCCTCGGCCGAGCGGCGATACCACTCCACCGCCGCGTCCAGATCCCGTGGGCAAACCTGCCCGTCTTCCAGGTAACGCCCCACCAGGTTCATGGATTTGGCGTGCCCCTGCTCCGCCGCCCGGCGATAAAACGCCAGTGCTTGCGGCCGATCCTCGGCAACGCCACGTCCAGTGGCCAGCAGGTTGGCGTAGTTATACTGGCCCCAATCCAGGCCGGCTTCTGCGGCGAGGCGGTATTCGCGCGCCGCCGCCACCTCATCAACCGCACAACCCCAACCATGCTCCAGGCAACGCCCCGTCATGTTGCGCGCCATCAGATGCCCACCATTGGCGGCAATCTGAAACCAGCGCAATGCCAAAGCCTCATCACGGGAAATACCGCGCCCTTCCAGCAGGATCTGCCCGAGCAAGGCCTGGGCATCCACCACGCCCTCTTTGGCCGCCACCAGAATCGCCTGGGCGGCGCGCACCGGCGAGTCATCGAGCATGCTTTGCAGTTGCTCGACGTTGAGCACTTCTTCGCGGCGCAATAAAAAGCCCATCTCAGACCTCAACCCAGCGGCGCAGCAGGTTGTGGTACGTGCCGGCGAGCTGGATGAGAGCCGGGTGGTCCGGCACGTCGCGGGTCAATTGCTGGATGGCGCCGTCCATCTCGAACAGCAGCGTGCGCTGACTGTCTTCGCGCACCAGGCTTTGGGTCCAGAAGAACGAGGCATAACGTGCGCCACGGGTCACGGCGTTGACTTTGTGCAGGCTGGAGCCGGGGTACAGCACCATATCGCCCGCCGGCAGCTTGACCCGCTGCAGGCCGAAGGTGTCCTGGATCTCCAGCTCGCCGCCGTCGTATTCCTCTGGGTCGCTGAAGAACAGCGTCGACGATAAGTCGGTGCGCACCCGCTCGTGGCTGCCCCGGGCCTGGCGCACGGCGTTGTCGATATGGAAGTCAAAACTGCCGCCGGCGGTGTAGCAGTTGAGTAAGGGTGGGAAGACCTTGTGGGGTAACGCCGCTGACATAAACAGCGGGTTTTTCCACAAACGCTCCAGCATCGCCGCGCCGATTTCCTTGGCCAGCGGGTGGCCTTCGGGCAATTGCAGGTTGTGTTTGGCCTTGGCCGACTGGTGCCCGGCAGTGATTTTACCGTCGGCCCACTCGGTGTTTTCCAGGGCCTGGCGGATGCGCTGCACCTCCTCGCGAGAGAACAGGCCGGGAATGTGCAGCAGCATGGGGCAATACCTGAAATCAGAGGGATGCCAATGGTATTGATTCTTATCCGCCCTGTAAAACACGGCGGACGAATGAGTTCGTAAAAACCGTAAGGCAAAAGTGTAAAGAATGTAAATTCCTGACAAATAGCAATGTATCTCAATTGATAGAAACTCTTGTTGTCCCTATATTCCGCCGCCTCACCTCCCTGGGGAAAGGACAACTCATGTCGCGCACACCACAAAAAACATCGACCAGTTCACCACGCATGCTGGCCTCGGCCATCGGCGTTGCCCTCAGCGCCAGCTCTGCCGCCCAGTTGGCGCAGGCGGCCGAAAGCACTGAACAAAAAGGCGAGCGCAACAGCATCTCTCTGGGCGCCACCAGCATCACCGGCCAGGAACAGGACAACACCTCTTACCAGGTGGAAAAAGCCTCTTCGCAAAAGTACACCGCGCCGCTGGTGGATACGCCGCGCTCGGTCACGGTCGTGCCGCAACAAGTACTGAAAGACACCGCCGCCACCTCGCTGCAAGACGCCCTGCGCACCGTGCCGGGCATCACCTTCGGCGCCGGTGAAGGCGGCAACCCCCAGGGCGATCGCCCGTTCATCCGGGGTTTTGACGCCCAGGGCGACACCTACCTCGACGGCGTGCGCGACACCGGCGGCCAGAGCCGTGAGATCTTCGACATCGAATCGATTGAAGTCAGCAAAGGCCCGAACTCGTCCTTTGGCGGCCGGGGCTCGGCCGGCGGCAGCATCAACCTGGTGAGCAAAACACCACAAGCCCGTGACTTCACCAACGGCGGCTTCACCTACGGTTCCGACCAGACCCGCCGCTACGTGCTCGACGTGAACCGCCAGTTCCTCGACACCGCCGCCTTCCGCCTGAACCTGATGAGCCACGAACAGAACGTGGCCGGCCGTGACGTGATCGACTATGACCGCTGGGGCGTCGCGCCGTCGCTGACCTTCGGCCTGGGCACGCCGACCCGCGTCAACCTCAGCTACTACCACATGGAAAGCAACGACCTGCCGGACTCCGGCATTCCTTACGGTTACAGCTCGCCGACCGCCACCGCCCACGGCCACGACAAACCCACCGACGGCGGCGACAGCAACAACTTCTACGGTTTGAAAGACCGCGACTTCCGCAAGACCCGCGCCGACATCAGCACGTTCTCCATCGAGCACGACCTGAACGACAACATGACCCTGAAAAACACCCTGCGCCATGGCAGCACCGGTCAGGATTATGTGCTCACCCAGCCGGACGACAGCCAGCGCAACGTCAGCCGTTTCGGCACCGTGTGGCGCCGCGCCAACACCCGCGTGTCGACCACCGACACCACCACCAACCAGACCGACCTGTTCGGCAGCTTCCAGTTGGCGGGCATGAAGCACACCTACTCCACCGGCCTGGAATTCACCGGCGAAGAAACCCGCGTGAGTGGCTACACCGTCAGCCCGAACGCCAACCCGACCTGCACCGTGGCCAAAGGCAGCCTGGGCGGCCAGTGCACCTCGCTGAGCAACCCGACGCCGGACGACGCCTGGACCGGCAGCGTCGCCCGTAACTACCTGGGCACCAATACCAAGGCCACCAGCCGCGCCGCCTACGTGTTCGACACCATCGAACTGGACCCGAAATGGCTGCTGAACGTCGGCTTGCGCTACGACACCTTCGACACCGAAGCCAACACCAACGCCGCCGCCGGCCGTACCAAGATCAAGGACGACAGCCAGTTCTTCAACTGGCAGGCGGGCCTGGTCTGGAAGCCGCTGGAAAACGGCAGCATCTACACCTCGTACGCTACCTCGGCGCAACCAGCCGGTGGTTTGGTCGGTGAAGGCCAAGACACCAACGGTTTTGTCACCGGCATCAACACCAGCGACCTGAAGCCTGAAGAAACCGTCAACTACGAACTGGGCACCAAGTGGGACCTGTTCCACAACCGCCTCTCCCTGACCGGCGCGATCTTCCGCACCGAGAAAAAGAACACGCGCATTCTGGTGGACTCCAACACCTATGAAACCGCCGGCGAATCGCGCGTCGACGGCCTGGAGCTGTCGGCCAGCGGCAAGATCACCGATCAATGGCAAGTGTTCGCCGGCTACAGCTACCTGAAAAGCGAGCTGGTTGACCCGGGCAAAAACGGCAACCGCCAGGGCGTCGTGACCGCCGGTTCCAACAAAGGCAACCAGATGCCCAACACGCCGAAGAACACTTTCAGTCTGTGGACCACTTACGACATCACGCCAAAACTGACCGTCGGCGGCGGCGCGTTCTACGTCGACGAGGTTTACGGCGATGCGGCCAACACCGTCTATGTACCCGCGTACACCCGCTACGACGCCATGGCCAGCTACAAACTGACCAAGAACGTCGACCTGCAACTGAACGTGCAGAACCTGACCGACAAGACCTACTACGACAAAGCCTACGCGGCGCATTTCGCCAACCAGGCGGCCGGTCGTACGGCCCTGTTGACCACCAGTTTCCACTTCTAAACACGGTCAAGGTTCGGCCAGAAGCCCCACGCATCGGATGCGTGGGGCTTTTGCGTGTAAAACAGAATATTTCTCGATAACCCACGGCATAATGCGCGCCGTGACTTACATATCCAGCTGAGCGAGGCAGTCCGACGTGTTGAAGAAAACCCTGTTCCAGTTGCACTGGTTCTTCGGCATTACCGCCGGGCTGGTGCTGGCGTTGATGGGGATCACCGGGGCCACGGTCTCGTTTCAGGATGAAATTCTGCGGGCGCTCAACCCCACGGTATTGAGCGTCGAAAAACGTGAAGCCGGCGTGTTGCCGCCTGCCGAACTGGTACGCAAGCTCGAAGCCACCGAAGGCAAGACGGTCGCCATGCTCTGGGTGGACATCGACAGCGGCAACGCCGCGCGCGTGTTCTTCACCGCCCCGCCCGGCGAGCGCCGTGGCCAGATGCGTTACTTCGACCCCTACACCGGCAACTACATGGGCGACGCCGTCGGCCAGGACGTGTTCGGCTTTATCCTGCAGTTCCACCGCTTTCTGGTCATGGGCGACACCGGGCGCAACATCACCGGCGCCTGCACGCTGATCCTGGTGTTTTTCTGCCTGAGCGGCCTGTACCTGCGCTGGCCGCGCCAAGTCGCGAGCTGGCGCGCGTGGCTGACGCTGGACTGGCGCAAAAAAGGCCGCAGCTTCAATTGGGACCTGCACTCGGTGTTCGGCACCTGGTGCCTTTTGTTCTACCTTTTTTCAGCGCTGACCGGCCTGTATTGGTCCTATGACTGGTACAGCCAGGGCCTGAACAAACTGATGTCCGACGCGCCGCAAAACGAGCGCGCGCGCAAACGGGGCCCCGCCCCCGAAGGCCCGGCACCCGTGGCCAACTACGATGCCATCTGGAGCAGTATCTACAGCAACGCTGGTCCCGAGCTGACGGCCTATAACATCCGCATGCCGGCCGTCGCCGGGCAGCCGGCCACGGTGTATTACCTGCTCAAGTCATCACCCCACGACCGCGCGCAGAACCAGATCAACCTCGACCCGGCCACCGGTGAGGTCAAATTCCAGGACCGCTACGCCAGCAAGAGTTTGCCGTCGCAATTGCTCACCAGCATTTACGCGCTGCACACCGGCAGTTATTTCGGCTTGCCGGGGCGGATCATCCTCACCCTCAGCTCGCTGATGATGCCGCTGTTCTTCATCACCGGCTGGCTGCTGTACCTCGACCGCCGCCGCAAAAAGCGCCAGGTGCGCGATGCCCGCAAAGGCCTCGGCGCCAACGCGAGCAATGCCCCTGCGTGGCTGATCGGCTTCGCCAGCCAAAGTGGTTTCGCTGAACAATTGGCGTGGCAAACGGCCGGGCAACTACAGGCCGCCGGTTTGCCGGTGAACGTCCAGCCGTTGGGCAGCGTCAGCCAGAGTGACTTGAGCCAGTCGGAAAATGCGCTGTTTGTCGTCAGTACGTTCGGCGACGGCGAAGCCCCCGACAGCGCCCGTGGCTTCGAACGCAGCGTGCTGGGCCAGGACCTGTCCCTCAAGGGCCTGAATTATTCGGTGCTGGCACTCGGTGACCGCCAATACGAACACTTCTGTGGCTTTGCCCGGCGCCTGCATTTCTGGCTGACCCACCAGGGCGGCAATGCGCTGTTCGCCCCGGTGGAAGTCGACAGCGGCGACACCTTGGCCTTGCAAACCTGGCAGCAGCAACTGGGCCAGCTCACCGGCCACACCCCCGCCGCCGTCTGGCAGCCCGCGCAGTACGAAAACTGGACCCTAAGCCATCGCACCCTGCTCAACCGCGACAGCGTCGGCGCCGACGTCTATTTGCTGGGCCTCACACCGCCCTCACCGCAAACCTGGCTGGCCGGTGACCTGGTGGAAATCCTGCCGCGCAATTGCCCGTGGGCCATCGAGCACTTCCTGGCGGGTCTCGGCCTTGCCGGCAGCGACGGCGTGCTGATCGACGGCCTGGCGCAAACCCTCAACCAGGCACTGGCGACCCGCCAACTGCCGGACAACCGCACCCACTTGGTGGGCTTGCATGCCCAGGCGCTGGTCAACGCGCTGGTGCCGCTGGGCATGCGCGAATACTCCATCGCCTCGATTGCCAGCGACGGCGTGCTGGAGCTGATCGTGCGCCAGGAACGCCACCCGGACGGCAGCCTGGGCCTGGGCTCGGGCTGGCTGACCGAACACGCCGCGCTCGGTTCCGGCATCAGCCTGCGCCTGCGCCGCAACAGCGGGTTCCACCTGCCGGAAGCGCCCGTACCGTTGATTCTGCTCGGCAACGGCACTGGCCTCGCCGGGTTGCGCAGCCTGCTCAAGGCGCGCATTGCCGACGGTCAGCAGCGCAACTGGCTGCTGTTCGGCGAACGCAATATCCAGCATGACTACCTGTGCCAGGACGAACTGCAAGGCTGGCTCGCCAGCGGTGACCTGGCCCTGCTGGACCTGGCGTTTTCCCGCGACCAGGAAGAGAAAATCTACGTGCAGGACCGCCTGCGCGAATCGGCGGATGTGCTGCGCAAATGGCTGGCGGACGGCGCGGCGATCTACGTGTGCGGCAGCTTGCAGGGCATGGCGACGGGGGTGGATCAGGCGCTGCACGACATCCTCGGCAGCGAGGCCGTGGAGCGCTTGATCGAGCAGGGCCGTTACCGTCGGGATGTGTACTAAGCCCTCATAAACGCCGAGGGACAAATGTGGGAGCTGGCTTGCCTGCGATACAGACACCTCAGCGTGTCAGTCACACCGCAGTGATGCAATCGCAGGCATGCCAGCTCCCACAGTTTTGACTGCATTCCGCGTCAGACCGGCTGCAGCTTTTGCTCGAACACCGACACGCCATCCAAATCGCGCAACACCACGGTCAACTCCGCCGTCTGCCCGTCAATCTGCACCTCGCCGAAAAACTGGAAGCCGGCCAACGGCGAGCTGTTCTGCACCGCTGGTGCCTTCTGGAACACCACCTCGGGCCCGAAGGTTTTATCCAATTGATTCGGCCCGAAACTCCCGGCGTTCAACGGCCCGGCCACAAACTCCCAGAACGGCTCGAAATCCTGAAACGCCGCACGGTCGGGGTGATAGTGATGCGCGGCGCAGTAATGCACGTCCGCCGTCAGCCACACATGGTTGCGCACCTTGTGGGCGCGCAGAAACCCCAGCAGTTCAGCTATTTCCAGCTCACGGCCTTGCGCCGGGCCGGGGTCGCCGTTGGCGATGGCCTCCCAACGCGGCACACCGGGGCTGACCTCACCGTCGGGCACGCCGAGGCCGATAGGCATGTCGGCGGCGACCACTTTCCACTGGGCCTGTGAGGCCTTGAGTTCGCGCTTGAGCCAGTCCAGTTGCTCACGGCCCATGAACGGTTTTTCGCCGCCCAGGTTGTCGTCGTTGGGGCCGCGATAGCTGCGCATGTCCAGCACGAACACATCCAGCAACGGGCCGTAACTGAGCTTGCGATAAATGCGCCCGCCACCGTCGGCCGCCTGCCGGCGCATCGGCGAATATTCCAGCCAGGCCTGGCGTGCACGGCCAACCAAAGTGTTGATGTCCTTGGTCTGGTAACGCTCATCGAGCTGTTTGCTCGGCGACCAGTTATTCACCACTTCGTGGTCGTCCCACTGCCAGATCTGCGGCACCTCGGCATTGAAGCGGCGCACGTTGTCATCCAGCAGGTTGTAACGGTAGTTGCCGCGGTATTCATCGAGGGTTTCGGCGACCTTGCTCTTGGCCTCGGTGGTGATGTTGCGCCAGATGCGCCCGTCTTCAACCGTGAGCTGCGCGGGCACCGGGCCATCGGCGTAAATGGTGTCGCCGCTGTGGATAAAAAAGTCCGGCAGGCGCAGGCGCATGGCCTCGTAGATGCGCATGCCGCCGATGTCCGGGTTGATGCCGAAACCCTGGCCGACCGTGTCGCCACTCCACACAAAACGGATGTCGCGCCGCTGCTGCGGCACGCTGCGCAAGTGGCCGAACCACGGCTCGCTGGCGACGCCGGTCTGGGCGTCTTCGAAATGCACGCGGTAGAAAATCGCCTGGTCGGCGGGCAGCCCGGTGAGTTCGACGCGGGCGGTAAAATCGGTGCGGTTGTCGGCCAGCGGCGAGATGAATTTACGCGGGTTGCTGAATACGCTGCGAGTGTCCCACTCCACCACCATCCGCGCCGGGCGGTCGCTGCGGCTCCAGATCATCGCGCGATCGCCCAGCAAGTCGCCGGACTGCACGCCATCGGTGAGTTACGGGCGGTCCTTCACCGAAGCAATCACCGCCGGGGCCAGGCCCGGCAGCAACAGGCCGGCGCCGACCGCTTGCATCACGCGGCGCCGGCCAAGGTCGAAGTGGCTCATGCAGGTTCCCTCTTGAGCATCAAAAGGGAAACTAAAACATGGGCGGATGAAGCCCGTGTGACACCGGCCTGAAGGACATAGGAGATCAAATGTGCGAGCTGGCTTGCCTGCGATGGCGATGTTGAAACCACAACCGCTATCGCAGGCAAGCCAGCTCCCACATTTTCAGGCCGTGACTGCCAGCTCCACCGCTTCCGGTCGTTTGAGCAGTGCATACACCAGCCCGGTCACCAGGCTGCCGGCCACAATCGCAAGCAAATACAGCAGCGCATGGTTCATTGCATTCGGGATGATCAGCACAAACAACCCACCGTGCGGCGCGGCGAGCTTGCAGCCGAAGTACATCGACAATGCGCCGGTCAACGCGCCTCCGGCGATGCTGGCCGGAATCACCCGCAGCGGGTCTTTGGCGGCAAACGGGATAGCGCCTTCAGAGATAAAGCACAGGCCGAGAATCATCGCGGCCTTGCCCGCCTCGCGTTCGGTCTGGGCAAACTTGCGCCGGGCCAGGAACGTGGCGATGCCCATGCCGATCGGCGGCACCATTCCCGCCGCCATGGTCGCTGCCATCGGCGCACCGCTGGAAGCGGCCAGCAAGCCGACGGAAAACGCATACGCCGCCTTGTTGATCGGCCCGCCCAAATCCACACACATCATGCCGCCCAGCAAAATCCCCAGCAGCACCGCATTGGTGGTGCCCATGGTGCTGAGAAAGTCCGTCAGCCCGGTGAGCAGCCGCGCAACCGGCGGGCCGACCAGATAAATCATCGCCAGGCCCGTGAACAAACTCGCCAGCAACGGGATGATCAGGATCGGCTTCAGCGCTTCCAGGCTCTGCGGCAATTTCACCGTGCGGGTGATCAGCTTGACGCAGTAGCCGGCAAGAAAGCCCGCGAAAATGCCGCCGATAAACCCTGCGCCCAGCGTGCCCGCCAGCAACCCGCCGATCATGCCGGGCGCAATGCCGGGCCGGTCGGCAATCGAGTAGGCGATGTAGCCCGCAAGCAACGGCACCATCAGCATGAAGGCCTGGTCGCCGACGGTTTTGAGCGCCGCCGCCAGCGTGCCTTTTTCCTCAAAGGCATGAATCCCGAACACGAATGACAAGGCGATCAGCAAACCGCCCGCCACCACCATTGGCAACATGAACGAGACGCCGGTGAGCAGGTGTTTGTACACGCCGGTTTTTTCCGGCTTCTTCACGGCCGCGCTGCCGGCTGCACTTTCCACAGCGCCTTCAGCCAGCGCCTTGTTGAGGGTCGCCTCGGATTGCTTGAGGGCGATACCGGTGCCGCAACGGTAGACCTTCTTGCCGGCAAAGCGCTCGGTGGCGACTTCGATGTCGGCCGCCAGCAACACCACATCCGCATCGGCAATCGCCTGAGCGCTCAATGGCGTGCGCGCGCCCACCGACCCCTGGGTCTCGACCTGCAAGTCGTAGCCCAAACGCTTGGCGGTTTGCTGCAAGGCTTCGGCGGCCATGAAGGTGTGTGCCACGCCCGTCGGGCAGGCGGTAATAGCAACGATGCGCGGCGGTTTTTTCGGCGTTTGCTGCGTGGCGACGTACACCTGCGCCTCTTCGGCGCCCCGGCGCAACACCGCCTCAACATCCGCCAGCGCCTGGGCCGGTGTGCTCTGGAACACGCGCTTGCCGACAAACCGCTGCATGTCCACCGGCGCGCTGCTGACCAGCAACACCCATTCGGCGGCATCGAGGGTGGCCTGGGACAACTGGCGCTCCGGGCGCTGCACGTCCACCACTTCAACGCTGGTGCTCCAGCCCTGGCGCTGCGCGGCGGCGTCCAGCAAGCGGGCGCACAGCACACTGGTGACCATGCCGTTCGGGCAGGCGGTAACAATGGCTAACTTCATCACAAACCCTCTTATTGTTCTGTCAACGCACGCACATGGACGCCGCTTTCGAGACGCGCCAGTTGCGCGTCATCGCTGATGCCGAAACCGATCTGCGTCACCGCCATCGCCGCAATCGCCGTGGCGCGGCGCAAGGTCTGCTCGGGCGCATCGCCCGCGAGCAAGCCGTGAAGCATTCCGGCCAGGAGTGAATCGCCCGCGCCCACGGTGCTGGCAACCGTGACCTTTGGCGGCGTTGCCTGCAGCACACCACCCGGGCTGTACCAGGTCACGCCCGCCGCACCATCGGAGACCACCACATGCTCCACGCCCTGCTGGTGCAGGCGGCGGATGGCGTCTTTGGAGTTGCCCAGTGTCTCGGCGAGTTCTTCGGTGTTGGGTTTGACCAGCCACGGGCCGGCTTGCAGACCGGCGCGCAAGGCGTCGCCGCTGGTGTCCAGGGCGACTTTCAAGCCCAGGCCTTTGATTTTTTCCACCAAGCCCTGAAACCACTGAGGGCTGACACCCCGCGGCAGGCTGCCTGCCACCACCACCGCATCGAATTCAGGGCCGACGATGGCGATGAGTTTGAGCATTTCCTCTTGCGCCTCTTCATCGACCAGCGGCCCCGGCGCATTGATATCGGTGACTCGGCCATCCCTCTCGGCAATCTTGATATTGCTGCGCGTCTCGCCCGGTACGCGAATGAAGGCATTGCCAAACTTGCGACGGGCGATCAACGCTTCGAACGCCTGGGGGTTCTCATCACCGAGAAAACCGCCGACGCTCACCAGGTGCCCCAGATCCGCCAACACCTGCGCCACATTCACGCCTTTGCCGGCGGCGTGGGTCAGCAGGGTTTCGCTGCGGTTGACTTCACCCGGCTCCAGGCGGTCCAGGCGTACGGTCAGGTCCAACGCCGGGTTCAGCGTCAGGCATAAAATCCTTGCCATTTACACGGCCTCCACAAGAGCACGCACTTCGGCGGGCGAACCCACCGCCAGTGCTTTTTGCGCAAGGCTTTGGGCCTCGCTGAAACTGAATTCCCGCACCCGCGCCTTCACTTCCGGAATGCTGCGGGCCGACACGCTCAACTCATCCACGCCCAGGCCAATCAACACCGGCACCGCCAGCGGGTCGGCTGCCAACTCGCCGCACACGCCCACCCATTTGCCATGGGCATGGGCGGCGCGCACGGTGATGTCGATCAGTTGCAATACCGCCGGGTGCAGGCCGTCGGCCTGGGCCGACAAGGTTGGGTGGCCACGGTCGATGGCCAGGGTGTACTGGGTCAGGTCGTTGGTGCCGACGCTGAAAAAATCCACTTCCCTGGCCAGCACCGGCGCGAGCAAGGCCGCCGAGGGCACCTCGATCATGATGCCCAGTTGCAGGTCGGCCACCGGGATTTCCAGGCGCAGGCGCTCGGTCATGTCGCGGGCGGCGCGCCACTCATCCACACTGCCGACCATGGGAAACATGATGCGCAGCGGGCGGTTGTCGGCCGAGCGCAGCAATGCACGCAATTGCGCCTCCATGATCTGCGGGCGCTGCAAGGTCAAGCGAATGCCACGCACGCCGAGGAAGGGGTTTTCTTCCTCGGCAATCGGCCAATAGGGCAGCGGTTTGTCGCCGCCGACGTCCAGGGTGCGCACCACCAGCGGGCGGCCTTCAAGACCGTCGAGTACGCGGCGGTATTCGGCTTCCTGGGTGGCTTCGTCCGGTGCTTGCGGGTGGGCCATGAAAATCAGTTCGGTGCGCAGCAGGCCAATGCCTTCGGCGCCCTGCTCCACCGCACCGGCCACGCCGCCGCTTTCGCCGATATTGGCGAACACTTCCACCGCATGCCCGTCACGGGTGAGAGCCGGTTGATGGCGCTGGGCCGAGGCCACTTGCAAGCGTTGCTCGCGGGTATCGCGTTCGACAGTAGCGCGTTGCAGGGTGGCCGCGTCGGGTGAGACATGCAGCCGACCACGCTGGCCATCAAGCAGCAACGGCGTGCCGGATGTCAGCAGCAAAACGGAGGCACCGGCGCCCACCAGCGCCGGAATGCCAAGGGCGCGGGCGACGATGGCACTGTGAGCCGTGGCGCCACCACGGGCGGTGAGGATGCCGGCCACACGGGCCGGATCCAGACGCGCGACGTCGGAAGGGCCCACTTCGTCCATCACCAGAATGTAGGGCTCGCCCGGTTCCTGAGCGGTTTCGACGCCGCACAGTTGCGCCAACACCCGGCGGCCAATATCACGCAAGTCGGCGGCGCGCTCGGCGAGCAAGGCGTCCTGCAATGACTCCTGCTGTTTGGCCGCGGCTTCGATCACGCTCATCCACGCCGCTTCGGCGCTTTCGCCTTGCTTGAGGCGGGTGTCGACTTCGTCGGTGAGTTCCGGGTCGTCGAGCATTTCCTGGTGGGTGATGAAAATCTCGCGGATGGCTTTGGACGTGCTGCGCTCGATCAGGCCCTGAATATCACCGCGCACATCAGTGAGCGCGGCGTGCAGGCGCTGGCGTTCAATTGCGGCAGACTCGCCGCGCAGCGGGTAATCGAACACCTGTTGAATCTGGATATGCGCCGGGCCGATGGCAATACCGGGCGCGGCCGCGATGGCGTGAATTTGACTCCCAGTCAGCGGCGCGCTGACGACCGGCTCGATATCGGGCGTTGCGGGTTGGGCGCTGGCGGTCGGCAACGGCTCGACTTCTTCGCCCAGCCCTTCCTCCACAGCCGCCAGCAACGCGGGCAGCGCGTCGCCCGCAATCGTCGGCTCGGCGACAAATTCCAGCACCTGGCCCCGCCGCGCACCGAGGCTCAGCAGCTTGCTCAGGCTTTTCACCGACACTGCGCCCACCGCGCCATCCACGATGCGTACGCGGAGATCGCCCGCAAAACTTTTCGCTAACTGCGCGAGGATCTTCGCCGGGCGCGCGTGCAGGCCGTGAGCATTGGCCAAGGCAATGCGGGCGCTCGGCCAATCCGGCGGCAGCTCGCCGCCGAGCACTTCCAGCACTTCGCGGCTGCTGGTGGCTCGGCCCAATTCCTGGCCACGGCCCTCGATCAACAACGCGCACAGGCGTTCGAGCAGGGTTTGATGGGCTTCGCCGAGGCTGGCCAGGCAAAACAGGCCGTGGAGCGGCTGGCCGAGGTAACGCATGGGTTTGTCCGGCGTGACAAAGGCAAGGCCGGGGCGCTTGACCGTCTGTTCGCTGTGCAGCCACCACAGGCCGTCGCCCAGGGGTAGCGCATCAACCTGTTGCAACACGGCCGCGAAACCATTGCTCACACAATCGGCCTGGCGCAGCAGACGTGCGCCGCGCCACACCAGCTCTTCAAAATCATCGGCCGACACGCCGAGGCTGATCATTTGTGCGTCCAGCGCCAGTTCCTGCGGCGCGCCTTGCAGCAGTTTCAGCAAGGCTTCAGCGGAACCGGCGCGGCGCAATGCCTGGCCCAAATCGGTTTCACCGAGGGCGCGGGTCAGCAGTTGCAACAGGCGCAGGTGTTCGTCGGATTTGGCAGCAATGCCGATCGCCAGGTAGACGATCTGGCCATCGCCCCAGTCCACCCCTTCGGGAAACTGCAGCAGGCGCACGCCGGTGGAAAAAACCTGGTCACGGGTTTCGGGCGTGCCGTGGGGAATGGCGATGCCTTGGCCGAGAAAGGTCGAGCCTTGGGCTTCACGGGCTTGCAAGCCGCTGAGGTAGCCCTCGGCGACCAGGCCATCGGCCACCAGTTTGTCTGCGAGCAGGTGCAAGGCGGCAGATTTATCCACAGCCACCTGGCTCATGGAAATCTGCTCTACAGTGAGCTCAAGCATGCCGTTCTCCTAGTTAGTGCGATGGGCGCACTAGGTATTGTTTTGAATAAATCAGCGCAGGGGTGTTCAAAAATTACTGACCGAGTGGTCAATTGGCAGTAGCTACTCAGTCGCGAACGTCGTAAAAATACGATAGCTGAAACGTTTAATCTAGAATTTATGGCAGGTTACGCGTTAATTGCGCAAGCTTGAAGGACCACTCGGCGCTTGAGTTCAGACATTGGTCGTGTGCAGTAATCGGTTACGATTGGACAAAATGTCGGGGCAAGCTCTAAAAAACAAGGAAATCCCGGTTTGAAACTCAGTGATATCGCACGTCTGGCCGGTGTGTCCGTGACCACCGCCAGTTATGTCATCAACGGCAAAGCCGAACAGCAACGCATCAGCAACGCGACCGTCGAACGGGTACGTGCGGTGGTCGAGGCCCATGGATTTACGCCCAACCCTCAGGCAGCCGGGCTGCGCAGTCGGCATACGCGTACCCTGGGCTTTATCCTGCCGGACCTGGAGAACCCCAGTTACGCACGTATCGCCAAGCTGCTCGAACAAGGTGCCCGGGCACGCGGCTATCAGTTGCTGATCGCCAGTTCAGACGACGAGGCCGACAGCGAACGCCAGTTGCTGCAACTGTTCCGGGCGCGGCGCTGCGATGCGCTGTTCGTCGCCAGTTGCCTGCCGGCCAGCGATGACAGCTACCGCGAGCTGCAAGCCAAGGGCCTGCCGGTGATTGCCATCGACCGGGTGATGGAAGCGGATCAGTTCTGCTCGGTGGTCAGCGACGACCGCCAGGCTTGCCAGCAACTGACCGGCAGCCTGTTGCAGCCGCTGCCCAAGCAAATCGCACTGATTGGCGCCCACCCGGAGCTGAGCATCAGCCAGGAACGCGCCGGCGGTTTTCGCGAAGCGTTGCAGGGCTTCACCGGTGAGGTGATCGTCGAACACGCCGAGGCCTTCAGCCGTGACTGCGGCCGACAGTTGATGGAGCAATTACTGCAACGCCTGGGGCATTTGCCTGACGCGCTGGTGACCACGTCCTACGTGCTGCTGCAAGGTGTGTTCGATGCGCTGCACGACTTCCCGCTCAAGTCCCGGCCACTGCGCCTGGGCACCTTCGGTGATACCCAGTTGCTGGACTTCCTGCCGCTGCCGGTCAACGCCATGGCCCAGCAGCACCCGTTGATCGCCGACACCGCGTTGCGCCTGGCCCTGGCCGCCATTGAAGAAGAACACTACCAGCCCGGCGTGCATGCGATTGCGCGTACGTTCAAGCAGCGTATTCACGAGGCTTGAGCATGGAGCTGATCGACACCCACACCCACCTGGACTTCCCGGATTTCGATGACGATCGCCGGGAGGTTCTCGCCCGCAGCCGCCAACTCGGGGTGTCGCGCATGGTGGTGCTGGGGGTTTATCAGCAGAATTGGCAGCGCGTGTGGGACCTGGTGCAACAGGACGAGGGATTGTTCGCCGCCTTTGGCCTGCATCCGGTGTACCTCGAGGAGCATCAACCCGCCGACCTGACCGAGCTGGGCGATTGGCTGGCACGTCTGCGCGGTCATCGGCAACTGTGCGCCGTCGGCGAGATCGGGCTGGATTACTTCCTCGAACAGCTGGACCGCGAACGCCAGCAAGCGCTGTTTGAAGCGCAATTGAAACTGGCGGTGGACTTCCAGCTTCCGGCGCTTGTGCACGTGCGTCGCAGCCACGCCGCGGTGATCGCCACGCTCAAGCGCATTCGCCTGCCACGGGGTGGCATCATTCACGCCTTCGCCGGCAGCCTCGAAGAGGCCCGCGAATACATCAAGCTTGGCTTCAAGCTCGGCCTGGGCGGCGCGCCCACCTGGCCCCAGGCGCTGCGCATGCACAAGGTGCTCGCCCAACTGCCCCTTGAGGCCGTGGTGCTGGAAACCGACTCACCGGACATGGCCCCCGCCATGTACCCCGGCCAGCGCAACAGCCCGCAACACTTGCCGGACATCTGCACGGCACTGGCCGGACGCATGGGTATCAGCCCTTCATTGTTGGCCGAGGCGAGCACACGCAATGCGTGTGAGGTGTTCCAGTGGTAGCCGCTTGACCGCTTGCAGGTTCACGGTCAGGCGCCGCTTGTGGCGGACATAACGCAGCACCAGAAAATGCACCCACAGCATCAGCAGCGACACATTGAGCTGCCCGATCACAGTCAACAACCCCACCCACTCCGCGACCAGCGCGACGATCAGCACTGCACAGGTAAAAACCGCCATGCCCGGCGGCGCCATGCTCCAGTGATCCAGCGCCTTGAACTGGCGCTGTTGCCGGGGGCACGCCAACTGCAAGGTGTGCTGACAATACGGGCACTCGAAAGGCTCGTGAATCGCGATGGCGTTCAATTGCCAGGGTTTGAGTTCGAAGGTGATATCGCAGTGGGCGCAATGCCCTTTGATGCCGATTGCAGCGGCCATCGTTATGCCTCACTTGGACGGTGACGATTTGAAACAAAGTCTCGCCCATCCTCGTCGCCAAAAGAGGCACACAGAAAAATCAGGATAAACACCACATTCGGCTCGGACACGTCCTACACCCGAAACGCGCCGATCAATTGTTTTAACTCAATGACTTGCATCGACAACTGCCGGCTGGCCGCTTCGGTCTGGTTTGCACCCTGGGCCGCGTGCTCGCCCGCGCGATTGATTTCGACAATGTTCTGGTCGATATCGTGGGCCACCGCCGTTTGCTGCTCTACCGCCGCCGCAATTTGCTGGTTCTGGTCGACGATCATGCCCACAGCACCCAGGATATTTTCCAGGGCCTGCTGAACCTTTTCCGACTGCCCAACGGTGCCATTCGCCATGGCATGGCTGGTGCCCATGGCCTTCACCGCCGCCTCCACACCACCGTGCAAACGACTGATCATCTGCTCGATCTCTTCGGTGGAGTGCTGGGTGCGCCGCGCCAGGGTGCGCACCTCGTCGGCCACCACCGCGAAACCACGCCCCTGTTCACCCGCGCGAGCCGCTTCAATCGCCGCGTTGAGCGCCAGCAGGTTGGTTTGTTCGGCAATGCTTTTGATCACTTCCAGCACAGTGCTGATGGACTGGCTGTCGGTGGCCAATTGATTGATGACCCGCACCGATTCATCAATCTCCGACGCCAGGCGCGCAATACTGCCTTGCTGCGATTGCACCAGGCCACGGCCGCTGAGGGTTTCGTCGTTGACGCTGTGGGCACTGCTGACCGCCGCCGCCGCGCTGCGCGCCACTTCCTGTGCCGTGGATGACATTTGATTCATGGCCGTCGCTACTTGCTCGATCTGGCTGCGCTGGCCGGAAACCGCCTGATTGCTGTGAGCCGATACCGTTTCGACTTGCCCGGCTTGCAGCTCAACCTGAGTGACGGTATGCCCGACGCGCTCAATCAAGTCATGGATCTTCGCCACCGTGCCATTGAACACCTGGCCCAGCTCGCCCAGTTCATCACGGCTGTGGGCCACGAAGGTGACCGTCATGTCGCCGGCCGCCACCTTGTCCATCATGGCGGCGAGGCGGCGCAAGGTCGTGCGGGTTGAGGCGTAGAAACCGGCATACAAATAGAAGATCAGTAAGAACACCGCACTCAGGGCGCAAATCAGCATCACCATGTGCGTGCGGTTCTGCGCCAAACGCTGTTCCAACTGCTGGCCGAGAAACGTCAGGGTCGCTTCATTGAGTTGGTAGGTCTGGCCCATCAACTGGCTGACGTCGTCGTAAAACGCCGGCCACGGCGCGTCGAGGGTTTCGGCCATCACCACCTGCTCTTCAAATATTTCGGCGCCGCGTTTCAGGCTGGCGGCGCTGGCCTGGGCCAAACTGTCGAGCGCGCCGTGGGCGGCCTTGCTGGCGCCGAGTGCATCCTGCAACTTCAGCGCGTATTCAGCCTGAAGTTTTTCCAATTGCAGCTGCAGCTCTTCAAAACGCGTGCTCGACGAGGAATTCAGAAACCCTTGGCCCAACGAATACGCGCCCATGGCCCGCCCTTCCCCCAGGGTCTGGGTGACCTGCGGCGTGACGCCGGTAATCAGTTCGCTGAGTTGGCGCAAATCGCTTTGGGAATCACGGCTCAAGCCGGACTGGCTGGCGATGACCTGGCTGAGCATCTGGGCCTTGTTGAGCAGTTTGCCGATCAACGCGCTTTTGCTCAGCAGCGAGGTTTCCTGCTGCTGGGCCTTGAAGGCGGCGATCAGTTCGTCGCGCTTGGCCTCGAAGGCGGCGATTTGCTCGGGGTCAGTCGCCATCGCGTTGAGACCTTGCAGCCGGTTCAGCACACTGTGTTCCAGGGCGACGATTTTGCTTTCGAGGTCGCCCGCTTTGCCGGCCTGGCCGAGGGTGGCGTTGATCTGCACCTGGTTGTTGAGGGTTTCCAGGTCGCGGCGCAGGGCCAGGCTGTTGCCGAGCAAGTCGAGGCTTTGCAGTTCGATGCGCGTGCCCTGGAATTCACGCCAGGAATCGCGTACCAAAAAGTAGTTGGTCGCCAGCATCGGCAGCAGGAACAGCACGCTGATCAGGCTGAATTTCATGCCGAAACTCAGGCGGTTCATCAGCGCGACGGCGGGATAGAGCAAGCTCTTCACGGGTGAACTCCCTTTCTATTATTGTTATTGAGGCGCAGGGCTACGGCAGAAGGCCACTATTTGGCCCACTGACTGTATAGCTCAATTCGAAAGGGAGTTTTGTAACGTAAGGTTAACGAGCTGTGGGAGCTGGCTTGGTGTGGCGAGGGAGCTTGCTCCCGCTCGGCTGCGAAGCAGTCGCCTGCTGTCAGGGGCGCTTCGCACCCCAGCGCAAGCATGCTTGCTCGCCACAACAAGCCAACGCCCACATCGAGTTATGGCAACACGGTCCAGATGGCAAACCCGGCATACCAGAGCACCGCCGCGCGCAGCAGCAGTTCCCACAGACGATCCAGGCTATTGATGCCGTCCGCGCCCACCGCCGGCGGTGGAATTTCCGCCGCCACCAGGCCGACTTTCTCCACCAACTGCGCCGCGCTGATGTCCCAGCTCAACAACTCGTGGAGCATCACGCGGCTGACCGCCACAAAGTTACCCACAAGGGCGAAGCTCGCCGCCAGCAGGCGAGCCGGCAGCCAATCAAAGGCATGACGCAGTTGCCCGGCACGCTCGGCCACCAGCGGGTTCTGGCTGTGCTCACTGGCCAGCGCCAACAGGCGATAGGCCAGCGCCGCTACCGGGCCGAGCAGGAAGTACCAGAAAATCACCGCGAAAAAGCTTTGATAGGCCTGCCACAACAGATGCCCCTGAACACGCTCAAGCAGTTGCTCGCCACTGTCGGCGGCAATCTTCAGGTCGCGCTCGGCCACATGTTCGGCGGCTTGCAGGTCGCCGCGCCGCCATGCATCGCGGAACGGGCCCAGACCTGCCAGCAAGTCGCCGCGCCCCAGGCTGTAAATCACCACCAGCAGATGCACCGGCAGCGCCAACAGGCCGTAGGCCACAGGCTCCAATACCAGCAACAACAGCCCCAGCAACGCCACCGGCAACAGCACCAGTAATGCCAGAATCAGCCAGGGCCGTTTGCCCATGCGCGGGCTGGATTCGAGCTTGGCCAGTTCACGCAACCATCCGCCGTCACGCTGCAATCGCTGGCGCAGGGCCGAGAACTTCTCGATCCACACTGCCAGCACCAACACCAGAAAACTCATTGTGCGTGTCCTCCATCCTGCAGGGCGCTGCGAAAGCGCGCCCAGTCAAAAGCCGGGCCGGGATCGGTCTTGCGCCCCGGAGCGATATCACTGTGACCACAAATACGCTGCGGGGTGATGTCCGGGTAGGCCGCCAGCAGTTGCCTCGTCAGGTCGATCAGCGACGCATATTGGGCATCGGTAAACGGCAGTTCGTCCGTTCCTTCCAGCTCGATACCCAGGGAAAAATCATTGCAGACCTCGCGCCCCTCAAAAAGGGAAACCCCGGCATGCCAGGCGCGGTCGCGGCACGATACAAATTGTGTGACCTTGCCATCGCGCTCAATCAGAAAATGCGCGGACACGCGCAGGGCGGCGATCCCTTCAAAGTAGGGATGTTCCGTGACATCCAGGCGATTCTGGAAAAACGCCTGCACCTTGCCCGTGGCGAACTGCGCCGGCGGCAGGCTGATGTTATGCACCACCAGCAGTGAGATTTCGCCTGCGGGGCGCTCGTTGAAGTTGGGTGAGGGGCAATGTGCAACGCCCTGGCACCAACCGCTGACGGGGTCCAGCTGCATACTGGCTCCTTGAATGTGACGAGGTGTGACCAGTATGCCGCGTTCAGCCCTGCGGTTGCGATCACTTGCCGCGATTGAGTTGACGCAGGTTGCCAATCACAGCGGCCAGGGCGCGGTCGAACAGAAGGCCATCATCCAGGGCACGCAACGCGCCCTGCTTGAACGCCATGGCCAGTTGGCCCGCACTGCGGTCCAGCGCCTTGAGCCCGGTGCGGCTGACGAACACATAGGTATTGGCCGGCGCCATGATCGCCGTGAGCTTGCAGCGCAACGTGGTGGTTTCGTCCAGCCGCAGCTCGAACCAGCCGCCAATGCGCATCTGGTAGGCCTTCAACAGGTCCGGGTCATCGGCGGGCAAGCGCTCGGCTGGATCGGCAGAACCACTGTTGAGCACGAAGGGCTCGCGCACTTCGACCCGCGTTTCGAGACTGTCCGCGTCGGATGAACGCGCATGCATGGCCTGCAAGCGCACGAAAAACTCGCGGGTGCTGAAAGGGTCGAACGCGGCGCTGGTCAAACCGTCGCGCAAGGACTTGAGCAGCCCCGGCAGTTGCTCCAGCAGATGCTGGCCCGCGTCGGCATCCTTTTGCAGGCTCACGCTCCAGATCAACTCATCCAGGGTGCGCAACGCCGACTGCCATTGCACCGACTGTTCGCCGTGCTTGAGGCTGGCCAGCAACAGCACCTGGCTCCAGGCTTGCTGGAGAAACTGCACCACGGTCTGCGGCAAGACTTTGCCCAGTAACCGCCGGTTGAGCACGTCGGCGACACGCTGACGGGCAGCCTCGGTGCGCACGCGCCCTTCTTCAGCCTCATAGGTGTGCTGTTCAAGCAATTGGCTGCGACGGCGCTCATCGGCCGCAAACGCGCCGAATTGCGCGAGCAGGCGCGCAAAAACCGCCTGATCTTCAACAAATTCATTGAGCAACTGCTGCACCACTTGCTCGATGCGCAGGTACAGGCTGTCGCGCTGATAGTCCTCGCGCGGGCTCCAGCCAATCACAGCGGCGGCAATCTCATTGAGCAGGCGCCGCGCCGGATGAGCGGGCCGGCTGAAAAAACTCTTGTCCAGCACCGCCACTTTCAACAACGGAATTTGCAAGCGAGCGATCAGCGCCTTGAAGGCGTCCGGCACGCTGTAGTCATCAAGGATGAACTCGAACAGCAAGGCGAGCAGATTGATGACGTCTTCATCGGCGTCCTCTACCACCCGGGATTTGCCACTCTTGACGCTGACCCGGGTCAGCAGTTGCTCCAGCTGGCTGCGCAGGTCGAAATCGTCTTCGGCCTCAGGCTCCGGCACATATTGCTGCAGGTGAGAGAGCAGTCGCAGCAAGTCGCGGCTGGCAATGGGGAGGGGTTCGGCGCTGGCTTCCAGGGTGGGGGCGACACTGCCACGCACGACCGCCAGCAGTTTCTGCAACGCGGCGAAGGCTTCCTGGCCATTCTCGTCGGGCGGTGGCTCAGCGCTCGGCAGTCCGTTTTCGCGCTGTTGCTCACGCGCCGCCCGCCCGCCTGGGCGCCGCGACGGCACGGCTTTGAGCTCGGGCAACACCCCGGTGGCGATCAGCAGTTGGTTGGCTTCACCGAACAGTTGGTCGGCATCGCTCAGCACGTATTTTTCAAAGAGCTTGAGCATGATCAGCTTGACGCGGATTTCCACCCCCAGGCTGCGCCCCGCGCGCAAAAAGAACTCGCACAGCAGCGCCGGGCCCAGCGGGTTATCGCGCTCATCCAGCGGTTTGCCGAGCAATGCCCCCAAACGCGCGGTGAGTTGCCCCAATGCCAGGCCGTCACGGTGCCGAACCCGGCCGAGCATGGCCTCCAGCGCCACGGCTTTTTCCAGGTCATCGCTGGAAGTGCCGGGCGTCGCCTCATAGGACACCACCGGCAACAGGTGCAATTCGCCCCGCGCAGTCTGGCCCAGGCCTGCAAACGCAGCGAACAGTTGCTCCATGAACACCCGCTCGAAATTCTTGCGCTTCAAACGCAGGTCGCGCATGGCCTCAAAGAAAATGTGGTGGTCGACATTGCTGCGGGCCTTGTCGGCCATTTCGAACAGGGTGTCGTCAGCGTTATCGAACAGTTCCTGCAAACCTTGTTGCAGCTGCTGCGCGGCTTTGTCACGCACCTGCAGCAACACCACCGGCAGGCGCGCGAGCGGCGATGGCGTGGTCTGTGCCTTGTTGATAGGCACCACCTTTCCGTCAATGTGCATCCTGGCCTCCTGAAACGGCGGTGTGGGTTCGGTGAAAAGTCGGCTGCGGGCCCAACGGGCACTGCGAAAAACCGGTTGCCACCAGGACGTCAAAGCTATGACGCCAATTGCAAGGCGCGAGATTATCTTGCAAATGAGGGCCGTTGCGCCAGCAAACTCTGATATTGCGTCGCAATTGGGCGGCGAGTATGGGTTCAAGGCCCTACTGCCCCTATAATCGGGCCACTTTGTTTGTGGAGCCTGTTATGCCGAATCTCCGTCTTGCCGACCTCACCGCCGAAATCGAAGCCAACGTGCGCCGTGCACTGCTGGAAGACATCGGCAGCGGCGACATCACCGCACAGCTGATCCCCGCCGAACGGCTGGCCAAGGCCACAATCATCACTCGCGATGCCGCCGTGATCGCCGGAACGGCCTGGGTGGACGCGGTTTTTCGCCAACTCGACCCTCGGGTCGCGGTGCATTGGCAGGTGGCCGACGGTGAACGCGTCAGCCCCAACCAGGTGCTGTTTCACCTTGAAGGCCCGGCCCGCTCGCTGCTCAGCGGGGAACGTTGCGCGCTGAATTTTCTGCAAATGCTGTCAGGCGTGGCCACCCGTGCTCACTACCTGGCGGACTTTGTCGCCAGCACCCAGGTCAAGCTGCTGGACACCCGCAAAACCCTGCCGGGCCTGCGCCTGGCGCAAAAATATGCCGTGACCTGCGGCGGCTGCCACAACCACCGCATCGGTTTGTATGACGCGTTTCTGATCAAGGAAAACCATATCGCCGCGTGCGGCGGAATCGCCCAGGCAATTACGGCCGCCCACAAGATCGCCCCGGGCAAGCCGGTGGAAATCGAAGTGGAAAGCCTGGAAGAACTGCGCGAAGCGCTGGCGGCTGGCGCCGATATCATCATGCTCGACGAATTGAGCCTGGAGGACATGCGCGAAGCTGTGCGCCTGAATGCGGGCAAGGCCAAGCTGGAAGCCAGCGGCGGGATCAATGAAACCACGTTGCTGCCGATTGCAGAGACGGGCGTGGATTACATCTCCATCGGCGCGATGACCAAGGATGTGAAGGCAGTGGACCTGTCGATGCGCCTGAGTATCTAAAACGAAGAAAGGGCCGGTTTCCCGGCCCTTTCAAGGGTGTTTCAGACCACCAGGTTATTCATCTCGCAGTATTCGTTCCACTCCACGCCCAGCACTTCAGCCGCCTCCTTGTGCAAGACCAGCCGTGCGGCCTCGAACTCTTCCGGCGTCGAAGTGTACTTGAGGGTCAGCTCCCAGGGCTGATAGCCCTGGCTCTCGGCCTCATCCTCAAATGCCCACTGGATCTGGTCGCGCTGGTCATCCGCGCTCAGGTCCTTGATCTCTTCTTTAAGCTGCGGCGACTCCTTGAGGTATTGCTCAAGGGCTTCTTCGTGCCGCGCTTCCTGGGTCTTTTCAGTCGTGGTCATGTTGTTCTCTTTAGATCTGGGAATGGGGATGCATCTGGGTCATCAAGGTTGCGCAGATACAAAAGAGTGGGCACGAATGCCGCCTCGTCTGGCCTTCAGAACCATTCTGGGATCATCTGAAAACGTTGCAGTGGAACAGGTCTTTGAAACGTTGTTGCCCATTTGCCCGAGACAGGAATCGAACCTGCGACCTTCGCGTTACGAGTGCGCTGCTCTACCGGCTGAGCTACACGGGCGGTGGGCTAAAGCTAGCACCGCATTGGGCATGCGGCAACTGACTCGCCTACCGCCCGGCGGCGATTATGCGCCGTCGGCGCCGCAGCCCTTGGCGGCGTATTGCGCGTCGACCGTGGTGGCGCACTTCCAGCCCGTGGTGGCGCTGCGTGTCAGCGTGATGGCTTTGCCCAGCACGGGCGCGGGTGCATCGAGGATTTCACAGCTGATGGACCCGGCGCCGGTGGCGACATCCCCGGTCACGTCAATCCTGCAGTTGGCGGTAGGGCTGGTGCCGCCGATCAAGGCCAATGTAGGCACGGTGCCCTGGTTGATCGTGTCTTCGTAGCCGGCCTTGAGCGCCGAGATTTCAGCCAGCCCCGCGGTGAACTTGGCCTTGGCCTGGTGTTTGGTGTACATGGGCAACCCAATAGTGGCCAAAATACCGATGATCGCCACGACGATCAGCAACTCGATCAAAGTAAAACCTTTCTGACGCATCACATTCACTCTCCAGATATGGAACCCGATTCAGGGCGCTTCCTGCGCCCCGCACTGTGCAGCGGCGCCAGTGTACTCATGCGTGAGCGGTCAATCGCGCCCAGGACGCACAATCTGACATTTTATCCCGGGCCGCCCGCCTGCCCAAATCCGTCACCTGACTAAGCTATAAATCTTCAACCAGCGGTGCGCGGAAACACGTCATGAATGAAGCTTCAACGATTTACGCCTGGGAAGGCATCAACCGCAAAGGCCGCAGGGTGGCTGGGCAAACGGCTGGGCAAAGCCTTGCCCTGATCAAGGCACAATTGCGCCAGCAAGGTATCTGCCCCGGCCGCGTGTACAAGAAAGCCTCGCCCTTGCCAAGGTTCGCCCCACCGATAAAACCTGCCGACATTGCGCTGTTCACCCGCCAGTTGGCGACCTTGTTGCGCGCCGGCATCCCGCTGTTGCAGGCCTTCGACATCATCCGTGAAGGGGTTGACCACCGCCTGCTGCGGGAGCTGATACAAAACCTGAAACAGGAAATCGCCAGCGGCAACAACCTGTCGGCGGCGCTGCGTAAACACCCGCGCCATTTCGATGAGCTTTATTGCAACCTGATCGCCGCCGGTGAACAGGCCGGAGCCCTGGAAACCCTGCTGGAGCGGGTAGCGATTCACCTGGAAAAAAGCCAGCGGCTCAAGGCTCGCATCAAAAAGGCCATGACCTACCCCGCGGCCGTCATCGTGGTGGCTGGCGTGGTCAGCACGGTGCTGCTGATTCATGTGGTGCCGCAGTTCCAGAGCCTGTTTGCCGGGGTCGACAGCAAGCTGCCGGGGTTCACGCTGAGCGTCATTGCCCTGTCCGAATTCCTGCAGCGAGCCTGGTGGATGATTGCACTGGGCCTGGGCGGAGGGTTAGTTGGGGTTCGACAGGCGTTTCAGCACTCCCGGGATTTACGTCTTCGGGTGGACGCCGGTTTGTTGATCGTGCCCCTGGCAGGCACACTGCTGAAAAAATCCGCCGTCGCCCGTTACGCTCGCACCCTCTCGACGACCTTTGCGGCAGGTGTGCCTTTGGTGCAGGCTCTGGATTCCGTGGCGGGCGCGACGGGCAATGGAATGTTCAAACAGGCGATCGAACGTATGCGTCACGATGTATCCACCGGCATGCAGTTGCATCAGTCCATGGCCGCCACGGGCTTGTTTCCCGGCATGGCGATCCAGATGACGGCGATTGGAGAAGAATCCGGCACTCTGGATAGCATGCTGGAGAAGGTTGCCAATCACTACGAGGCCGATGTGGATAACCTGGTCGACAACCTCACCAGCCTGATGGAGCCGCTGATCATGGTGGTATTGGGCGGCATTGTCGGCGCACTGGTTATCGCCATGTACCTGCCGGTTTTTCAGCTGGGTTCGGCATTTTGAGCGGGCTGCTGGTTGAGCGACCGTGGCTGTTTGTCGCAATGGCGCTGGTACTGGGCCTGATCGTCGGCAGCTTTCTCAACGTGCTGGTGTGGCGCCTGCCGAAAATGCTGGAACGCGAGTGGCGGGCTCAGGCCCAGGAAATCCTGGGTTTGCCGGCGGATCCGGAAGGCCCCGTTTACAACCTTGCGCGGCCCAATTCATGTTGCCCGCATTGCAGCCAGCCCATTCGCCCCTGGGAAAACATCCCGCTGCTCAGTTACCTGATGCTCAGGGGGCGTTGTGCTCATTGCCGTGCACCGATCAGCGCCCGCTACCCTTTCACGGAACTGGCCTGCGCACTGATTTCGGCAACCGTCGCGTGGCATTTCGGCTTCGGCTGGGAAGCGGGCGCGGTACTGTTGCTGAGCTGGGGCTTGCTGGCGATGAGCCTGATCGATGTCGACCATCAACTGCTGCCGGACGTGCTGGTGCTGCCATTGTTATGGCTGGGGCTGGTCCTTAACGGTTTCGGTTTGCTGGCAGCGCTGCCTGATGCGCTGTGGGGCGCGGTCATAGGCTATATGAGCCTGTGGTCGGTGTTCTGGGTGTTCAAGATGGTCACCGGGAAGGACGGCATGGGGCATGGCGACTTCAAGTTGCTGGCGCTGCTCGGCGCCTGGGGCGGCTGGCAGATTTTGCCGATGACGCTGCTGATGGCGTCGTTGCTGGGCGTGTGCGCGGGCCTTATCCTGCTGCGCTTGCGCAAGCCGCAGGTATCGGCACCGATGCCATTCGGGCCGTGCCTGGCAATTGCCGGCTGGATTGCATTGCTCTGGGGTGGTCAAATAACCGACTTCTATTTGCAGTCTGTCGGTTTCAGATGACCACTTCTGTTGCAACACCCTGGATCCTTGGCCTTACCGGCGGCATTGGCAGCGGCAAAAGCGCTGCCGCCCAGCATTTTATCGACCTGGGCATCGACCTTGTAGACGCTGACCATGCCGCGCGCTGGGTGGTCGAGCCCGGCCGGCCGGCTTTGGCGCGCATCGCCGAGCATTTCGGGGCAGGCGTGCTGCAGCCTGACGGCCAATTGGACCGTGCGGCGCTGCGCAAGCTGATCTTTGAAGTACCTGAAGAGCGCCGCTGGCTGGAAGCCTTGCTGCACCCGCTGATTGGCGAGGAAATTCGCAGCCACCTGGCGCGCGCCCGTTCGCCTTACGCGATTCTGGTGTCGCCGCTGCTGATCGAGTCCGGCCAATACAGCATGACCCAGCGCATCCTGGTGATCGACGTGCCGCAATCGCTGCAGATTCAGCGTACCCTGCAGCGCGACGGCATCAGCGAGCAACAGGTTCAGGCGATTCTCAAGGCCCAGTCCAGCCGCGAAGACCGCATGAACCATGCCGATGACGTGCTGGTCAACGACAAAGACCTCGCCTGGTTGCACAGCGAGGTCGAGCGACTGCATCACTTTTACCTTACTTTGCGTGGAGGCCGATCATGAGCCAACCCTTGACCGTCGACTGCCCAACCTGCGGTGCACCCGTGGAATGGAAAGCGACCAACCTCAACCGGCCATTCTGCTCGGACCGTTGCAAACTCATCGATTTGGGCGCCTGGGCGGCCGAAGAACACAAGATTCCCGTGGCGCCGGACGCTGAAGACGAACTGTTCTCCGAAGACCTGCCGCCGCGCCACTAAGGTCGCATAAAGGCGTATTCCTGCTGGTCGTCGAGGTTTTCTGCAAGGTATTGCAGCTCGTCGGCCAGGTCTTCAAACGTGCGCACGCCCTTGCTCTGCTGCACCACCGCACTGAGCATGGCGCGCAGAGTCAGGCCAGGGTCAAAACCGATCTCCAGTGCTGAGTCCTGGCTTCTGCGCAACTCCTGCCGTGCCCATTCATACACACTCATGATTCGTGCTCCCGCTCGCTCAAAAAAGTTTCGCGGAGCATGGGCCTGCGACGCTGTCCGGGATTTGATCTGGATCAACGCTGCGAATCGTCATCCTTCCACGGCGCCGAGAGGTAGCGCGTGCGGTTGAAGGTCTCCAGCCATTCCGGGCAAAACACCACCAGTGCGCTGATGAGCATGCCGTTGATAAACGCTTCGGGGAAGATGATCAGCCACAGATAACCGATGAAATCTTCCAGCCACTCGGGCATCGCAAAACGGCCATCGAACCACAACAGGCCAAGCCCGATCAGCACGCACAGCAAGGCCGACAACGCGGCAGCAAAGAAACCGGAACAGAAGATGTACACAAACGGATTGCGTGGTTGCGCTCGCTCCACCAACAGCGCGCACATCTCGGTGACCAGCACCGGCAGCGCAATCAGCAGTAACCCGTTGACGCCGACAGCCGCCAGATCCTGACGCCCGAGCAACACCAGCCCGACCTGCGCAGCGAGCCCGCCGACGATCGCCAGGGGCCAGTCGAGCAACAGGGTGACCGCCGTCATGCCGATGAAATGGTAGGAAACGCCGGTATCGAAATCGCGCCGCACCAGCCACAGCATGAACAGCGCGAACACGGTGCCGAACAGCAAATGCTGGCGCCGCCGGTCGGCAAACAGCTCGACCCAGGGCGAGCGCAGGATTGCCCACACCACCACGGGCACATAAAGCAGCCAGCCGATACCGAGGGTTTCCGGGGCCAATACGGCGGCACTGATCACGGGCGTTGCCCTTTTCTGTTAAACCTCATCTCGCACCTCGTCCATAGGCGGCTGCAGAATGACCAGTCTACACCGGGGTTTTTCAGCAAGACTTCCTGTGGTCATCATTTGAACGCTAAGCTGGCACTATGGATGACTCAGATTATTTGCGCCTGCTCACCGTAGCGGCCGAACAAGCCAACGCGTTTTTGTCCAATGCCCGCAAATGGGAGCGTGAGCGTTGGGTCTGCCAGCGCCTGTTGCAGGGCTTGAATGTGCCCTACCGAGCCGAAGAGTTTCACGCCGCCGGCCAGGAGCCGCCGGATGTGCTGTTTCGGGACGCCAGTTTCGAGGTGTTTTTCGTGCTGGACGAAGGCCGTCGCTTGAACGACGAATGGCGCGATGAGCTGCTGCGTCGGCGCAGCGCGTTTTCCCTGAGCCAGCTGGTACGGCGTGAAGCCAAGCCACGGCGCATTCCGGCGCATGAGTTTTTGCTGCGTCTGGCGCCGACCTTGCGCAAAAAGGCGCATAACTACAAGGAGCGCGGGATCGAGCTGGGTGAACTCGACCTGATCGCCTTTACCAGCCTCAAGCGCGAAGTGCTGGACCTCAACAGCCACTTTCCGCCGCCCACCGAATACCTGCGCCAGGGCTGGCGCTCGCTGTCGTTGGTGGGCCCGACCTTTGCCCGCGTGCTGTTCGCCCACCCGGATGCGCCGGACTTCTTGCGCAACAATCTGGGGCGCAGCATAGTATTCGACGTGGGCATCAGCCTGTGACGCGGGCACAGGCTACGCTTGTGGCGATACCGCCAATCCCCTGACTGTAACGTGGCGCCCTTTTGCAACGTCTACCTGACGAGGCCTTTATGACCAGCCGCCTGAACCCCGATGACCAACAGCATGTCGAAGAGTACCTGCAACTCTCCCAGAACCGGGTCGAGCGCAAGCCTTTCAGGCCGTGGCTGCTCCTCGTTGTGGTGCTGGTGGCAGTGATCGGGCTCGGTCTGCTGAGCCGCCTTTTGAGTTACCTGACGCTATGAGCTGCCTGGCGCTCGCGGGGGTAACTGCTCCGATTTCTTTTAGCCTTGCGAGATATCCCCATGACCCATCGTATTATTATCGTCGGCGGCGGCGCCGGCGGCCTGGAGTTGGCTACCCGCCTGGGTAAGACTCTGGGCAAGCGCGGCACCGCCAACATCACGCTGGTGGACGCCAACCTGACCCACATCTGGAAACCGCTGCTGCATGAAGTGGCTGCCGGCTCGCTGAACTCATCGGAAGACGAACTCAATTATGTCGCCCAGGCCAAATGGAACCACTTCGAGTTTCAGCTGGGGCGCATGAGCGGGCTCGACCGTGAGCAAAAGAAAATCCAGCTGGCCGCCACCCTTGATGAAGAAGGCCGTGAATTGGTGCCTGCACGCGTGCTCGGCTACGACAGCCTGGTGATCGCGGTCGGCAGCACCACCAACGATTTTGGCACCGAAGGCGCGGCACAGCACTGCCTGTTCCTCGACACGCGCAAACAGGCCGAGCGCTTCCATCAGCAATTGCTCAACCATTACCTGCGCGCCCACGCCGGGCAAACGGATGTGGAAGAGAAAATCAGCGTCGCCATCGTCGGCGCCGGTGCTACCGGTGTTGAATTGGCCGCAGAGCTGCACAACGCAGCTCACGAGCTCGCCGCTTACGGGCTGGACCGCATCAAGCCGGAAAACATGCACATCACCCTGATCGAAGCCGGCCCACGGGTGCTGCCTGCCCTGCCGGAGCGCATCGGCGGGCCTGTGCATAAAACCCTGGAGAAGCTCGGCGTGACCGTGCTGACCAACTCGGCAGTGAGTGAAGTGACCGCCGACGCGTTGATCACCAGCAGCGGCCAGGTGATTCCCGCCAGCCTGAAAGTATGGGCCGCCGGCATTCGCGCCCCGGCCTTCCTCAAGGAAATTGATGGCCTGGAAACCAACCGCATCAACCAGCTTCAAGTGTTGCCGACCCTGCAAACCACCCGCGACGAAAACATCTTCGCCTTCGGTGACTGCGCCGCCTGCCCGCAACCGGGCACGGACCGCAATGTACCGCCACGCGCCCAGGCGGCTCACCAGCAAGCGTCGCTGCTGGCCAAATCGCTGAAATTGCGCATTGAAGGCAAAGACCTGCCGACCTACAAGTACACCGACTACGGCTCGCTGATTTCGCTGTCGCGGTTCTCGGCGGTGGGTAACTTGATGGGCAACCTGACCGGCAGCGTGATGCTCGAGGGCTGGCTGGCGCGCATGTTTTATGTGTCGCTGTACCGTATGCACCAGATGGCGCTGTACGGTTTTTTCCGCACGGCGATGCTGATGCTGGGCAGCAAGATCGGGCGTGGCACTGAGCCAAGGCTCAAGCTGCACTGATCGATTGCACAGCGGTAAAAAAATCCCCCGGCCTTGCGGCAGGGGGATTTTTATTGGCCCCGGTAAAACTCGGCCATATGGTCGACGAATGCCCGTACCTTCGGCGCCAGATGCCGGGACTGTGGGTAAAGCGCGTAGTAATGCCGCTCGCCCAATGAGTAGTTAGGCAGGATGTTCACAAGTTGACCCTGCGCCAGATCATTGCGCACCGTGGCCTGGGTGAAACACGCAATGCCTGCCCCGGCTAGAGTAGCCGCGTGCAATGCGCTGATCGTGTTCGTCCTGAACTGGCCTGATGGCGTGACCTTTACTGTTCCACCCCGCACGGCGGTCAATTCCCAGTCCGAAGAGGCGCCCACAAAGGTCAGCAAACGATGCTTGTCGAGTTCCTGTGCAGAGCGAGGCAGACCATGGCGGCCGATGTAACCCGGCGAGGCCACCAAGACCTGCCTGGAAACCGTCAGCGTGCGCGCCACCAACGTGGTATCCGCCATCTCCCCGGCGATGCGTATCGCCACATCAAACCCGTCGGCTACCAGGTCCACAAACTGATCATCGCAACACAATTCAAGCTCGATATCCGGATAGCGCCGCTGGAAGTCAGGTAACCAGCGCGGCAAATCCAGAGTCCCCACCACCAATGGCACACTGACCTTGAGCAAGCCTTCAGCGCGCTGATGGCCCTGAGCCATGAGCTGAGAGGCGGCATCGATACGGTCGAGGATTTCCACGCACGCCGCGTAGTACTGCTCCCCCATCGCTGTCAGGCTGAACCGCCGCGTATTGCGATTGATGAGTTGGGCGCCCAGCTCAGTTTCCAGCTGCTGCAATTGCCGGGAAATCGTCGAATGCGTGGTGTTCAGGCGTTCTGCAGCGGCAGAAAACCCCTTGGCTTCGACGATGCACCGGAAGGCGCGCATGGCAGACAATTGATTCATGACGCAGGCTATCCCGGCGAGTCAGAGCATTATTTAACCGGCAAGGCAACGATTTGCGATGTGGTCAGCACCGAGCCGAAGGTATCTTCGATTTCAGCCAGCGCCGAATTGTGCAGTTCATCCTTGCTCACCGAGCGGCCATCAGCGCGGGTGATCGCCCGGGTGGCGGTGGCGTCGGATGCTACCACAACGTCATAGCCCAACGGCGCTGCGTCCCGGGCGGCGCCGGCCACACAGGCGTGAGTCATCAGGCCCGTGATGATCAAGGTCTTGACGCCCGCTTTCTTCAATTGCGCGTCCAGATCGGTGCTGGCAAATACGCTGACGGTGGTTTTCTGCACTCGCTTGTCTTGCGGGCGCGGCCTCATCAGCGGGTGGAAGTCCACAGTCTTGCCGTCTTTGGCAAACACGGCCGCGCCGTCCGGGGCGATGTGTTGAACGTGAATGACCTGGATATGTTGCGCGTCGGCAAACTCGATCAGGCGGCGGGTATTTTCCAGGGCTTTCAAGCCGTCCGGGATCGGCATGCGACCGGTGAAATATTCATTCTGGAAATCGATCACCAGCACGGCAGTGGTTTGCGGCTCAAGCCGATCAACGGGTTTGACGCCGGACATGGCACGAATGGTCAGGTGCTGGCTCGCAGCGGTTTCAGTGGCGAGGGCAAACTGGCCAACCCCCATCATCATGCCAAGGCCGATGAGAGTGGACTTGAGCAGTGCAGGCAACGAACGAGCGGGTTGAATGGCAATGGCGTAGGACATGATGCGGATACCTGTGTGGGTGATTGACCGAGGCCCAGTCTAGGAGCTCAAAAGCCCCGCACCAACGCACCAATCCGCACAATATCTGTTTGGACATTGCACAAATCAACTCAAAAAAAACGCAAAAAAAATCCCCGTATCTTTCGATACGAGGATTTTTAATATGGTCGGGGTAAGGGGATTCGAACTCCTGACATCCTGCTCCCAAAGCAGGCGCGCTACCGGACTGCGCTATACCCCGGTAAAAAAAAGGCGACCTTTCAGTCGCCTTCTTCGATCAGCGCTTTTGGCCTCTGATCTTAAGATTCGATTCCAGCGTTAACTGGTTTCAAAAATGGTGGGTCGTGTGGGATTCGAACCTACGACCAATTGGTTAAAAGCCAACTGCTCTACCAACTGAGCTAACGACCCAAATATGGTCGGGGTAGGGGGATTCGAACTCCCGACATCCTGCTCCCAAAGCAGGCGCGCTACCGGACTGCGCTATACCCCGATTTTGAAATTGGCTCCGTGACCAGGACTCGAACCTGGGACCCAATGATTAACAGTCATTTGCTCTACCGACTGAGCTATCACGGAACTACATATTTCAAATTTACAACGTTTACTGCGATGTAACCTTCTCTTCGACTTGCCCGTATCGCTACGTTCATGTGTCTGAGGCGCGCTATTCTACAATCTTAAAAACCCCTGTCAACCCTTTAAATTGCTTTTAAGACAATGATTTGCGCTTGTTTCTGATTTCTTCTTGGGGAGAAGAAACCCGTGGGCTGACGTTGCTGCGGGGCGCACTTTACAAGCCTTTGCCTTACAGTTCAACGCCCTATCGAAAAAAAAGGCCCCGCAATGCGGGGCCTCTTCTTATCGCCATAACAGGCCGGGCTTAATGGAAGACGATTTCATCGTTTTCCACCGCGGCCTTGACGCTGGTGCCTGGCATAAAGCTGCCCGACAGGATCAATTGCGCCAGCGGGTTTTCGATCCAGCGCTGGATCGCACGCTTCAGTGGCCGTGCGCCATACACCGGGTCGTAGCCAACCGCGATCAGCTTGTCCAACGCCTCGTTGCTGAGTTCCAGGTCCAGCTCGCGTTCGGCCAGACGACCCCGCAGGCGACCCAACTGGATCTCGGTAATGCCCGCAATCTGATCCCGCGCCAACGGCTCGAAGATCACCACCTCATCGACCCGGTTGATAAATTCCGGGCGGAAGTGAGTGGTCAGCGCATCCATCACCGCAGCGCGCTGGGCCTCGCGATCACCCACCAGCTCCTGGATCTGTGCCGAGCCGAGGTTGGAGGTCATCACGATCACCGTATTGCGGAAGTCCACCGTACGGCCGTGGCTGTCGGTCAAACGTCCGTCTTCGAGCACTTGCAACAGGATGTTGAATACATCCGGGTGCGCTTTCTCGACCTCGTCCAACAGGATCACCGAGTAAGGCTTGCGCCGCACGGCTTCGGTCAGATAACCGCCCTCTTCATAGCCCACATAGCCTGGTGGCGCACCGATCAAGCGAGCCACCGAGTGTTTCTCCATGAATTCGGACATATCGATCCGCACCATGGCCTCTTCAGTATCGAAGAGGAACTCGGCCAGCGCTTTGCACAGTTCGGTTTTACCCACGCCGGTCGGGCCCAGGAACATGAACGAACCGCTCGGACGGTTCGGGTCGGACAACCCGGCCCGCGAACGCCGCACCGCGTTGGACACCGCCACCACAGCCTCTTCCTGGCCAATCACACGCTGGTGCAACAGGCTTTCCATCTTCAGCAACTTGTCGCGCTCGCCTTCGAGCATTTTCGACACTGGGATGCCGGTCCACTTCGAGACGACTTCGGCAATTTCTTCCTCGGTCACTTTGCTGCGCAGCAATTGGTTCTCGCTGTGGCCATGCTGGTCGACCATCTGCAGGCTGCGCTCCAGGTCCGGGATCACCCCGTACTGCAACTCGGCCATGCGGTTCAGGTCGCCCTTACGACGCGCGGCTTCCAGCTCCTGGCGGGACTGCTCGATCTTTTGCTGGATCTGCGCAGAACCCTGCACTTCGGCTTTTTCCGAGGTCCAGATTTCTTCCAGGTCTGAATACTCGCGCTCCAGACGCACGATTTCTTCCTGGAGTTTTTCCAGGCGCTTTTTCGCCGCGTCGTCTTCCTCTTTCTTCAACGCCTGGGATTCAACTTTCAGCTGAATCAGGCGCCGGTCCAGACGGTCGAGCACTTCCGGCTTGGAATCGATCTCCATGCGAATACGGCTGGCCGCTTCGTCGATCAGGTCAATGGCCTTGTCGGGCAACTGACGGTCAGTGATGTAGCGATGGCTCAGTTTGGCCGCCGCGATGATCGCACCGTCAGTGATCGCGACCTTGTGGTGAACCTCATAACGTTCTTTCAGGCCACGCAGGATCGCGATGGTGTCTTCTTCGCTCGGCTCTTCCACCAGTACTTTCTGGAAGCGGCGCTCAAGGGCCGCGTCCTTTTCAATGTACTGGCGGTACTCGTTGAGTGTGGTCGCGCCGACGCAATGCAACTCACCCCGCGCCAGGGCAGGCTTGAGCATGTTGCCGGCGTCCATGGAGCCCTCGCCTTTACCCGCACCGACCATGGTGTGCAGTTCGTCGATAAACAGAATGATCTGCCCTTCCTGCTTCGACAGCTCGTTGAGCAGGGATTTCAGACGCTCTTCGAACTCGCCACGGAACTTGGCACCGGCGATCAGCGACCCCATGTCCAAAGACAGCAGGCGCTTGCCCTTCAGGCCGTCCGGCACTTCGCCATTAATGATGCGCTGGGCCAGACCTTCGGCGATCGCGGTTTTCCCCACGCCAGGCTCGCCGATCAGCACCGGGTTGTTCTTGGTGCGGCGTTGCAACACCTGGATGGTGCGACGGATTTCATCGTCACGGCCGATCACCGGGTCCAGCTTGCCTTCTTCGGCGCGCTTGGTCAGGTCGACGGTGTACTTGTCCAGCGCCTGGCGCGACTCCTCGTGGTTGGGGTCGTTCACCGCGTCGCCGCCACGCAGGTTGTTGATGGCATTTTCCAGGGCTTTCTTGCTCACGCCCTGGCCGAGCAGCAACTTGCCGAGCTTGCTGTTCTCGTCCATCGCGGCGAGCAGCACCAGTTCGCTGGAGATGAACTGGTCACCTTTTTGCTGGGCCAGACGGTCTGCCTGATTGAGCAGACGCGCCAAGTCCTGCGACATGTTCACGTCGCCGGTAGGGTTCTGGATTTTCGGCAGTTGGTCGAGCTCTTTGCTCAACTCCTTGCGCAGGCTGTTGACGTCGAAGCCCACCTGCATCAGCAAGGGCTTGATAGAACCACCTTGCTGCTCCAGGAGCGCCTGCATCAAGTGCGCAGGCTCAATGGCCGGATGGTCGAGGCCCACCGCCAGGGATTGGGAATCCGATAAAGCCAACTGCAATTTGCTGGTTAAACGATCAATACGCATTAGTCACCTTCCTTTTGAGCAGGCCGGAGCTAGAAATACACATCCTGAATGAAGAAACCTGCCAGATACCCCTATAGATGGGGTGGATTCTGGAAGATTCAAGCTGTGGATAGTTGACGCAGATCAGAGAAGTCTAGCGTTCCAGCCAGATAAGGGAGGCAAACCGACCGGTGCGCGGGCTGCGGCGGTAGGAAAAGAAACGAGGGTCGGTCACCGTACAGAAACCGCCACCATAAACAGCGGTGACGCCGCATGCGGCGAGGCGCAGGCGAGCGAGCTTATAGATGTCGGCCATGAACTTGCCGGGGTTGCGGCTGGGTACGAAGGCTTCAGCGGTGATCGGCAATTGCTGCATGAAGGCTTCACGCACTTCCGGGCCGACCTCAAAAGCCTGCGGGCCGATGGCCGGGCCCAGCCACACCAATACATCGGCAGGCTCGGTTTGCAGGCTTTCAAAGGCAGCTTCCAGCACACCTGCCGCAAGACCGCGCCAACCGGCATGGGCAGCCGCGACCCGAGTGCCCGCACGGTTGCAGAACAACGCGGGCAGGCAATCGGCAGTCATCGAAGTACAAGCGATGCCAGGCGTGCTGGTCCAACTGCCATCCGCCTCGACGGTGTGCGCCGGGTCGGCCTCGACCACATTCACGCCGTGAACCTGGCGCAACCAGGCGGGCTGGATGGCAAAGGCGTCATTAAGACGGCGACGGTTTTCGAGTACGGCCGCAAGGTCATCCTCGACATGATCGCCGAGATTGAAGCTGTCGAACGGCGCCAGACTGACGCCGCCCGCCCGGGTGGTGACACAGGCCTTCACCTGAGCCGGCGCGGGCCAGTCAGGAATCAGCCAGTCATTCATCCGATAAACGCCTCACGGTCCTGCTTGAGCAGCGACAACAACCAGACCAGATCGTCCGGCAGAGGCGACTCCCAGCTCATCCGCTTACCGCTCGTCGGATGGTCCAGCTCCAGGAAGCGTGCGTGCAATGCCTGGCGCGGGAAGCTTTTCAACGATTCAACCATTGTCTGGCTTGCGGCAGGCGGAATACGGAAACGACCGCCATAGGCCGGATCCCCGACCAACGGAAAGTTGATGTGCGCCATGTGCACGCGAATCTGGTGGGTACGCCCGGTTTCCAGCTTGACCCGCACATGGGTGTGGGAACGGAAACGCTCCAGTACACGGTAGTGGCTGACGGCCTGCTTGCCGCCTTCCATCACCGCCATACGCTGGCGCTGCTGGCCGTGACGGCCAATCGGGGCGTTGATCTTGCCCCCCGCCACCACGACGCCGATCACGATGCACTCGTAGATCCGGCTGACGCTGCGGCTCTGCAATTGTGTGACCAGCTGCGTCTGGGCCTGGATGGTCTTGGCGACCACCATCAGACCGGTGGTGTCCTTGTCCAGGCGGTGCACGATGCCGCAGCGCGGCACATTGATGATGTCCGGCACGTGGTGCAGCAGGGCATTGAGCAAGGTGCCATCAGCGTGCCCGGCTGCCGGGTGAACCACCAGGCCTGCGGGTTTGTTGATGACCAGGATGTCGTCGTCTTCGTAGACGATATCCAGCTCGATGTCCTGGGCGACCCACTCTCCCTGGGCTTCCTGCTCGGCAGTCAGCTCAAGAATCGCACCGCCATGGACTATGTCTCGCGGGCGGATAACCGCTCCATCCACAGTCAGGCGGCCGTCTTTGATCCAGGCGGAAAGGCGCGAGCGCGAGTGCTCAGCGAATAATTGTGCGGCGACTTGATCGAGGCGTTGGCCGCCCAATTCGGACGGCACCTCTGCGCGAAGTTCAATTTTATCGGACATGCTCAGACTAGGCGTGGCACAGCCTTTGGTTTCGGCTGCGCGCTTGTGGTTAAATACGGCGTCTTTTGCCCCGAGGCTTTCAACGGGGCGCTCATCATAACAGGACGGCCCCGCCCAAGACAGCGGCCGTCATAGGGACGCAAGCCGCCATGCAAGTGAAACACCTGCTGCTGATCGCCATCCTCGCCATGACTGCTGCTTGCTCGTCAACAAAGGAAGTCGTCGACGAAAACCTGAGCGAAGTCGAGTTGTATCAACTGGCTCAGAAAGACTTGGACAATAATAGCTACACCAGCGCCACAGCGAAGCTGAAGGCCCTGGAGTCTCGCTATCCGTTCGGGCGCTACGCCGACCAGGCCCAGCTTGAGTTGATCTACGCCAACTACAAGAACGCCGAGCCGGAAGCCGCCAAGTCCGCCGCCGAGCGTTTTATCCGCCTGCACCCGCAGCACCCGAACGTTGACTACGCCTACTACATGAAAGGCCTGACTTCGTTCGACCAGGACGTTGGCCTGCTGGCGCGCTTCCTGCCGCTGGACATGACCAAGCGTGACCCGGGTGCCGCCCGCGACTCCTACAACGAGTTCGCCCAGCTCACCAGCCGCTACCCGAACAGCCGCTACGCGCCGGACGCCAAGCAGCGCATGATCTACCTGCGCAACCTGCTGGCGTCCTACGAAATTCACGTAGCCGACTACTACCTGACCCGTCAGGCCTACGTAGCCGCCGCCAACCGTGGCCGTTACGTGGTGGAGAACTTCCAGGAAACCCCTTCCGTAGGTGACGGTCTGGCGGTGATGACCGAGGCTTACCAGGGGCTGCACCTGGATGCATTGGCCGCCACCAGCCTGGAAACCCTGAAGCTTAACTACCCGGACTCCCCGAACCTGAAAGACGGCCAGCTCGTGCCTCGGGTTGCCGAAGCCGACAACCGTTCGTGGCTCAGCAAATACACCCTGGGCCTGATCAGCTCCCGCCCACCGCTGCCGCCGGGAGAAACCCGCGCCAACCAGGACGTGATGAAACAGTTCCAGGACGCCAAGGAAGCCATTCCTTCGGAGCTCAAGCCGCACGATGCCAACGGCGACGTCATCGAAGAAGAAGCCCCACAAGCGCTCGGCAACAATCAAGACCGCTCGTGGTTCAGCTACATGACCTTCGGCGTCTTCGACTGACCGCTCGACGCAATATAAAAAGGGAGCCCTCAGGGCTCCCTTTTTTGTGGGCCAGCATTATTACTCTGTGCGCCTGCCACGTCCTTGGCTAAACTGGCGCATTCCCTGTCGAGAAACTGCCCATCATGGTTCGTCTACTGTTCTGGATTGCCGTTATTGCTGCCGCGGTATGGTTCTGGCGCAAGTTCAAAAGCCCGGCCGCTAAACAGCAGCGCTCGGGCGAACCCGAAACAACCTTGATGGTGCGCTGTGCCCACTGTGGCGTGCACCTGCCACAGAATCGCGCATTGAGCTCGGGGCAGGAGTGGTATTGCACCCAGGCGCATCTGGAACAGGGGCCGAAGTCTATCCAGCGTTGAGCCGCCCCTGGGGTGCATAAGGCGCCGGATCGATAATCGGCGCTTGCCCCAGCAACAAATCGGCAAACAACTGGCAGGAGGCCGGCGCCAGCACCAGGCCGTTGCGATAGTGCCCGCAGTTGAGCCACAGCCCCTTGAAGCCTGGAACTTCGCCGATATAGGGAACCCCTTCGGGCGAACCAGGCCGCAAGCCGGCCCAGTGCCCCACCACCTCGGCATTTGCCAACTCTGGAATCAGTTCCACCGCTGATGCCTTGAGGCTTTCCAGGGCCGATTCGGTCGGCGTCTTGTCGAAGCCTTCATGCTCCAGCGTACTGCCAATCAGAATGTGGCCGTCACGCCGCGGGATCGCATAACGCCCCTTGGCCAGGACCATGCTCGACAGAAAATCCGATGCGCATTTGTACAGGATCATCTGCCCCTTGACCGGCTCCACCGGCAGCGCCAGCCCCAGCTTGCCGAGCAACTCACCACTCCAGGCACCTGCCGCCAGCACGACCTGATCGCCAAGGACCTGACCCGCGGGCGTATCCACGCCCACCACGTTGTCGCCATCCAGAACAAAGCCACTGACCTCACACTGCTCGTGGATGGTTACGCCGGGCAGCGCCAATAGAGCGGCTTTCAACGATTTGACCAGCCGCGGGTTGCGCACATTGGCCACGCCCGCCATGTAGATCGCCCGGGAATAGCCGCCTCCCAACACAGGCACCGCATCATGGGCAGCGGATACGTCCACCGCGCTCAATGGCCGCCCCTCGCGTGCCGCCCAGGCAAGCGCTTCGGCTTCGTCGTCCAGGTCGAGCCAGTACAGGCCTGTTGTGTGCACCTCCGGATCGACGCCGGTGGCCGCAAACAATCGCTCAGCCAGCTGTGGATAAAAGTCCTGGGACCAATGGGCCAACGCAGTGACCGCCGGGCTATAGCGCCACGGGTAAAGCGGCGAAACGATGCCGCCGCCGGCCCATGAAGACTCCTGCCCAAGCCCGGAACGCTCCAGCAGCACGACCGCCTGCCCTTGGGTGGCCAGGTTGAACGCGGTCAACAACCCTATGACCCCGCCGCCGACAATCACTACTCGCTGTTGCTTAGCCATCACTTTTTCCAGCCGATAAAAAGGGAGAAGCGCACCCGGCGCCCATTCATCCAGCACGCTCATCATTGCCCCCAGCATGCCCGGCGCGACATTTCGGGTGCCGCGCCCGGGTTACTGCGCTCGCCGTTGCTGGCCAGGCTGAATTCGCCGCAAGGGTCATCCGCCATCATGGAGCCGAGAACCGGCGTCGCTGACAGGCTGAATGCCTGAGGTTGCAATGCAGCGCTGATTCTATAGCGATCATTGCCCTCGCTGATGCCGCTGGCATCAATAAAAGTGCCGTTGCGCGTATAAAAAAGCTCGAGGGACCGGGCTTGATCCATCAGCAGCGCAGCGATTTCTGCGCGATAAGCCTTTTTTACGTGTCGGGTGTAACCGGGATAAGCGATCCCGGCCAGTAATGCGACGATCAACACAGCCCCCAATAACTCGATCAGGGTAAAACCTTGGCAATCCTTGCCCATGAATACGCACCTTATTGAAGTTGCCGCCATAAAACCCGTCGTAATCCGGCGCCACCACCTTCAACCGCCTGTGCATAAACGGCCTCCAACACCGTACGCGACTGACCCACGAAGCCGACCGCCGTCACTCGATACAACGCAGCCGGATTCCCGGGAGGCCTATCAACCTGTCCGAGCGACTGGACCCCATAGAGACCACCTTTGATGGGCACCCAGCTCACACTTGAAACAGGGTTCGTTCCTGCACTCACAACCGAATGCGATTCCTCTGGCGGTGCACATGTGTGGATTGAGAGGCACAGCGGCAGTGTTCCTCCTGCTGTTCGCACCCGCGCCGCGCCCAAGCTCAACCCGCTTTCAGCCGTTTGAAATGATTGATTGCGATGCCAAAAACTGCCGGCGATCTTTTGCTGGGAGAGCGCCCCTTGCATCGACGCCAGACCAATCAGTGACAGCGCCAACAGAAAAACCAGGCTGATCAGCAGGACCATGCCTGCCTGTCGCAGATACATCCCTTCAAAACGCATCTGGATCGCCCTGCCCCAACCGGCTACGTACCGCCGCCACAACGCTGTAGGCCTGGTCTTTCACCATGCCGGCCGGGTCGCGCAACGTCATATGGATACGCACACTGCGTATCAGCGACTCATCGGCGGGGTTGGTGTCATAGCGCACCACGCCTGCGGAACCCGCGTGTGCTGCCATGCCGAAACTGACCTCGAATGCCTGGACGTTATCCACCAGCACCGTTTTGGCAGGCGCCGCAGGCGTGCTGACTTTCAATTGGCCCGCTTCGAAGGTGTAGGTGAGTTGGCGTATCGCAAACCGGATCTGGCCTGGCAATGGGGCGGCGAGCGCCCGGCGTAGGCATGTGCGGTACTGCGGCAATCGGAAAGCACTGTCCAGTCAGGCGTTCCCCCATCACTGCCGACGTCGGCGGTCAGGAGGGTCAGCGACCTGGCGCTGCCTGCAGCACTCCAACCCAGAGGCCGATCAAATGCCTGCGGCGCATTTTCGATAGCGACTACTGGCAGGCAGCCGAACACGCCAGCCTGACGAATATCCTGAGTGATCTTGCCCAACACGAACCGGGCATCATCCTGAAGCAATGTTGCCGCCTGCTGGGCAGCCTGGGTCACCCGTGAATGGATGACCACCTGGCTGGCGCCGAGCACGAGCACCATCCCGATGGCGAGCGCCAGCAACAGCTCCACCAGACTGAAACCTCTGATAAAACGACTCAAGGCCCGACTTCCGAAGCGGCGGCAATACGGCTGGTCAGGCTGAACGTTTCCCGTGCGCCGGGGCCGCTCGCCGCTCTGGCGTCGTCCCAACTGATGCTGACTGTCACCTCGTTGCCGCTGACCACCACAGAACCCTTGGCGCCCTCCCCGGCAAACCCGACGATATTGGCTTCAAAGTCATGCAGGTCGAGATCCCGCACACTGGCGCCAACCGCGCTGGACACTGGCCGCCCGGTCTGGCTCCAGGAGTAATCGGCGTGCGAATTGGCACGTACCCGATCCAGCATGTCGTAGGCAATGAAACTGGCCTGGCTGATCATTCTTGAGCTGTCGGTGTACTTGAGGGCCTTGAGCTGGAGAGCCGCGGCCCCGAGCAGTCCGACTGCGAGAATCAGCACAGACACCAGCACCTCAATCAGCGTCATGCCGTATTGCTGGCAACGCAGGGCGCCGGTGGGAGATTTATTCAGGGATACGGGCATTACCGTCGTCGTCCATGTCGAGTACCGAAGAAACAGCAAAAAGCGGCTGTGCGGCCCAAGACTAGCGCCGGATTCCGGCAGGCGCCGCTGCCGGAACAAAGGGAAATACTTTGGACATAAAGGCCATCATTCAATGCCCGGAACCAGGGGCTATACCTGAATCGTCAGGCGGAAACACACGCCCCATCCACGGAGGGATGACACATGAAGCAACGAGGTTTCACCCTGATCGAGCTGCTGATCGGCCTGCTGCTCAGCGGCATGCTGATGCAATGGGCGGTCCCCGGTTTCAAAGGCTTATTGGCATCACAGCAGCGAAGCAGCGCAGCGAGCGCCCTGGCAGATGGACTGCGCTTTGCTCGCGCCGAGGCCATCGTGCGCAATCGCCCGGTCATCATTCATGCCGTGGAGGAGAGCTGGAGCCGCGGATGGCGAGTGATCGTGGACGCCAGCGGACGAGGCCATCAAGACGACAACAACCCGGTGCTATTGGCGCGTCAGGGCAGTGGGCTGGTTGCGATGGCGGGCAATGGCCCGGTCAAGACCCAGGTACGCTTCAGCGGGCTGGGTGAACCGGTGTTTGCTGGAGGAGGATTTCGTGCCGGCACCGTACACGTGTGTGACACGGAGCAGGGCCTGAGCAAGCATCAAGTGGTGCTGGCCCCCAGCGGAAGGGTCAGCCTGCGCAGTGACAACACTGAGCAGGCCTTGTGCCAGGGCGGATCATGAGCAATCAGAGCAACGAACGAACCCGCAGTTCCTTGGGCATGGAGAACGTGATGTTCTCTTCACGGCCGGCCAACTCATCGGCACCGGTGGCGCCCCACGCCTGCAGTTGCTGGATCACACCACGCACCAGCACTTCCGGCGCCGAAGCACCGGCAGTAATACCGATGCGCTCTACGCCGTCGAACCAGCTGCGTTGCAGGTCTTCAGCACCGTCGATCAGGTATGCCGGCGTGGCCATACGCTCAGCCAGCTCGCGCAGGCGGTTGGAGTTGGAACTGTTAGGGCTGCCGACAACCAATACCACGTCACATTCGTCGGCCAGTTGTTTGACTGCGTCCTGGCGATTTTGCGTGGCGTAGCAGATGTCGTCCTTGCGCGGGCCGCCGATCGCCGGGAAGCGCGTACGCAGGGCATCGATCACACGGCTGGTGTCATCCATGGACAAGGTAGTCTGAGTGACAAAGGCCAAACGCTCAGGGTTGTGCACATGCAGGCTGGCGACGTCGTTCTCGTCTTCGACCAGGTAGATGGCGCCGCCGTTGCTGGCGTCGTACTGGCCCATGGTGCCCTCGACTTCCGGGTGGCCAGCGTGGCCGATCAGGATGCATTCACGACCGTCGCGACTGTATTTGGCGACTTCGATGTGCACCTTGGTCACCAGCGGGCACGTGGCGTCGAACACTTTCAGGCCACGACCGGCCGCTTCGTTGCGGACGGCCTGGGAAACACCGTGGGCGCTGAAAATGACGATGACGTCATCGGGTACCTGTTCCAGTTCTTCGACAAAAATGGCACCGCGTGCGCGCAGGTCTTCGACCACGAACTTGTTGTGGACGACTTCATGACGCACGTAAATCGGCGGCCCGAAGACTTCCAGGGCGCGGTTGACGATTTCGATCGCCCGGTCCACGCCGGCGCAGAAGCCACGGGGGTTGGCGAGTTTGATTTGCATGCTGTGCCTCGTGCCTTGCTGGGCAAGAAATTGGGTCAACTCAACCCTTGCAGTAACCGGCTTTTGTGGGAGCTGGCTTGCCTGCGATTGCATCACTGCGGTGAACCTTTAGCACCGCGTCGTCTGCATCGCAGGCAAGCCAGCTCCCACAGAGGCCAGCCCCACAGGAGCCGGTGTCTTCATTCAGAGCGCTTTAACGTCGATGATTTCAACATCAAAGGTCAAGGTTTTACCGGCCAACGGGTGGTTGAAGTCGATGGTCACTTGCGTGTCATCGAAGGTTTTCACCACACCCGGCAACTCGGTATTTGCCGCATCATTGAAGATCACCAACAGGCCTTCCGACAAGTCCATGTCCTGGAACTGCGAACGCGGGATGATCTGCACGTTTTGCGGGTTGGGCTGGCCAAAAGCGTTTTCCGGCTGGATTTGCAGGGTGCGCTTGTCGCCGGCCTTGAAGCCGAACAGGGCCGCTTCGAAACCCGGCAGCAGGTTGCCGTCGCCAACCTTGAAGGTGGCCGGGGCTTTGTCGAACGTGCTGTCGACCGTGTCGCCATTCTCCAGGCGCAGTGCGAAATGCAAAGTGACTTCCGTGTTCTGGCCGATGCGTTGCTCAGCCAATACCTGATCAGTCATTGACGGTCTCTCCGGTTTTCTTGCTCTTGAACATATCCAGCGCCAGCATGATTGCGCCGACGGTGATGGCACTGTCGGCAAAGTTGAACGCCGGGAAATACCAGCGGTTCTGCCAATGCACCAGAATGAAGTCGATCACATGGCCCAGGGCGATGCGGTCGTACAGGTTGCCCAGCGCGCCGCCCAGCACCAGGGCCAGGGCAATGGCCAGCCAGGTGTCATCGCGGCCAAGGCGCTTGAGCCACACCACCAGCACCGCACTGACCACCACGGCGATCAAGGCGAACAGCCAGCGCTGCCAGCCGGAGCTGTCGGCCAGGAAGCTGAAGGCTGCGCCGGTGTTGTAGGCCAGGGTCCAGCTGAAGTAGTCGGGAATGACCACAATTTGCTGGAACATCTGCAGGGAGCCTTCGAAGTGAGCCTTGCTGACCTGATCGATGATCAGGACCAGCACACTCAATACGAGCCAGCCCAGACGTCCGAAACGGCTGGAAGCATTAGGCATAGTGGCGAACCTCGCCAGCACCGCTGATGTTGTCGACGCAACGACCACAGATTTCCGGATGCTCGGGGTTCACGCCAACGTCTTCACGACAGTGCCAGCAACGGGCGCATTTCGGGAAGGCCGACTTGACCACTTTGAGCTTGAGGCCCGGCACTTCGGTGGCGACCGCATCCGCCGGTGCCTGGGCAAACGGGGCCAGGCTTGCAGTGGAGGTGATCAGCACAAAGCGCAGTTCGTTGCTGAGTTTGGCCAGGTCGGCGGTCAGGCCTTCCTCGGCAAACAGGGTGACTTCGGCCTGCAGGTTGCCACCGACGGCCTTGGCCGCACGCTGCACTTCCAGTTCCTTGTTCACCGCAACCTTCACGGCCATCACGCCTTCCCAGTACTCGCGGCCCAGCTCGAAGTCGGCCGGCAATTCGGTCAAGCCTTCGTACCAGGTGTTGAGCATCACGGACTCGTTACGCTCGCCCGGCAGGTACTCCCACAATTCGTCGGCGGTGAAGGCCAGGATCGGCGCGATCCAGCGCACCAGCGCTTCGCTGATGTGATACAGCGCGGTCTGCGCCGAACGGCGTGCCTTGCTGTTCGCTCCGGTGGTGTACTGACGGTCCTTGATGATGTCGAGGTAGAAACCACCCAACTCCTGCACGCAGAAGTTGTGGATCTTCGAGTACACGTTCCAGAAGCGGTACTCGCCGTAGTTTTCCTGCAACTCGCGCTGCAGCAACAGGGTACGGTCGACGGCCCAACGGTCGAGGGCAAGCATGTCCTCGGACGCCAGGATGTCGGTGGCCGGGTTGAAACCGGTCAGGTTCGACAGCAGGAAGCGTGCGGTATTGCGGATGCGGCGGTAGGCATCGGCGCTGCGGGCCAGGATCTGGTCGGAGACGGCAATTTCGCCCGAATAGTCAGTCGACGCGACCCACAGGCGCATGATGTCGGCGCCCAGGGTGTCGTTGATTTTTTTCGGCTCGATCACGTTCTTCAGCGACTTGGACATCTTGCGGCCCGTCTCGTCGACGGTGAAGCCGTGGGTCAGCAGTTCGCGGTACGGCGCGTGGTTGTCGATGGCGCAGCCGGTCAGCAACGACGAGTGGAACCAGCCACGGTGCTGGTCGGAGCCTTCCAGGTACAGGTCGGCACGCGGGCCGGTCTCGTGGCCCATCGGGTGCGAGCCGCGCAGCACATGCCAGTGGGTGGTGCCGGAGTCGAACCACACGTCGAGGGTGTCACTGATCTTGTCGTACTGCGGCGCTTCATCGCCCAGCAGTTCGGCGGCGTCCAGCTTGAACCAGGCCTCGATGCCTTCCTGTTCAACGCGCTGGGCAACGATTTCCATCAATTCGACGGTGCGCGGGTGCAGCTCGCCGCTTTCCTTGTTCAGGAAGAACGGGATCGGCACGCCCCAGTTGCGCTGACGGGAGATGCACCAGTCCGGACGGTTGGCGATCATCGAATGCAGGCGCGCCTGGCCCCAGGCCGGGACGAACTTGGTGTCTTCGATGGCCTTCAGCGAGCGCACACGCAGGGTGTCGCCGCTGGTTGGCTCTTTGTCCATGCCGATGAACCACTGCGCGGTGGCGCGGTAGATCAACGGGGTCTTGTGGCGCCAGCAGTGCATGTAGCTGTGCTTGATGGTTTCGGTGTGCAGCAGCGAACCGACTTCCTTCAGCTTGTCGATGATCGGTTCGTTGGCCTTGAAGATGAACTGGCCACCGAAGAACTCCAGCGACGGCGCGTACACGCCATTGCTTTGCACCGGGTTGAGGATGTCGTCGTTGACCATGCCGTAGGCTTTGCAGGTTACAAAGTCGTCCACGCCATAGGCCGGCGCGGAGTGAACCACCCCCGTGCCGGAGCCCAGCTCGACGTAATCAGCCAGGTAAACCGGCGACAGGCGGTCATAGAACGGGTGACGGAAGTTGATCAGTTCCAGTGCCGAGCCAGTGGTCGTGGCGATGACCGAACCTTGCAGCTCGTAACGGGCCAGGCAGGCTTCAACCATTTCCTCGGCCAGTACCAGCAGGCGATCACCGACGTCCACCAGGGCGTAGGTGAACTCCGGATGCACGTTCAGCGCCTGGTTGGCCGGAATGGTCCACGGGGTGGTGGTCCAGATCACGATGGCGGCAGGCTTGGCCAGCGACGCGAGGCCAAAAGCCTCGGCCAGTTTGGCCTCGTCGGCGATCGGGAAAGCCACGTCGATGGTCGACGACTTTTTGTCTTCGTACTCGACTTCCGCTTCAGCCAGGGCCGAACCGCAGTCAAAGCACCAGTTCACGGGCTTGAGGCCCTTGAACACGAAACCGCCCTTGACGATCTCGGCCAAGGCACGGATTTCGCCGGCCTCGTTCTTGAAGTTCATGGTTTTGTACGGGTTGTCCCACTCGCCCAGCACGCCCAGGCGGATGAATTCGGACTTCTGCCCTTCGATCTGCTCGGTGGCGTAGGCACGGCACAGTTCGCGGGTTTTGTCCGCGCCCAGGTTCTTGCCGTAGGTCACTTCGACCTTGTGTTCGATCGGCAGGCCATGGCAGTCCCAGCCCGGAACATACGGTGCGTCGAAGCCCGAAAGGGTTTTCGAGCGCAGGATCATGTCCTTGAGAATTTTGTTCAGCGCATGACCGATGTGAATCGTGCCGTTGGCATAAGGAGGGCCGTCGTGCAGGACGAACTTCGGACGATCCTTGCCAATTTCGCGCAACTTTCCGTACAGGCCAATACTGTCCCAGCGCTGCAGGATCTGCGGTTCGCGCTGTGGCAGGCCGGCCTTCATTGGGAAGGCGGTGTCCGGAAGGTTTAGCGTGGCTTTATAGTCGGTCATTTAAGGCTCTTCGGTTAGCGATGGGCGCTAGGTGCGGCTAGTGCACGGGCGGCGGCGACATCCGCATTGATCGCCGTTTTCAACGCCTCAAGGGAGGCGAAACGCTGCTCTTCACGCAGCTTTTGGTGGAAAACCACCGTCAAACGCCGGTCATACAAATCACCGGCAAAATCCAGAAGGTGTACTTCCAGGTGGGCCTTGCCATCACCTGCAACCGTGGGCCTGACGCCTATATTGGCGACTCCCGGCCACGATTGGCCGTCGATGTCGACGCTGACGAGGTAAACCCCGGTCAGCGGCACACGGCGGCGCTTGAGTTGCACGTTGGCGGTTGGCGTGCCCAGTTGGCGCGCCAGCTTCTGGCCGTGCAGAACCCGCCCGGCAATGCGGAACGGGCGACCGAGCAAGCGCTCGGCGAGGGCGAAGTCGGCAGCGGCCAGGGCGTTACGCACCTGGGTACTGCTCACGCGCAGGCCGTCCAGTTCGACGGTTTGCGCGGCTTCGACGGTAAAACCCTGGTTGACGCCTGCGTGTTGCAGGAAATCGAAATCGCCCACGCGGTCGCAGCCGAAACGAAAGTCGTCACCGACCTCCAGGTGCTGTACGCCCAGGCCATCGACCAGGATACGGTCGACGAACTCGGCGGCACTCAGGCTTTGCAGGCGCTGGTTAAAGGCCAGGCAAAGGACACGGTCCACGCCCTCCTCGGCCAATAACTGTAGCTTGTCCCGCAAGCGGGCCAGGCGAGCCGGCGCGGTCTCGGGGGTGAAATATTCCCGTGGCTGCGGCTCAAAAATCACCACGCAGCTGGGCACGCCCAACTCGACCGCACGTTCACGCAGCCGGCCCAGGATAGCCTGGTGGCCACGGTGAACACCGTCAAAGTTGCCAATAGTGGCGACGCAGCCCCGATGCTCGGGGCGCAGGTTGTGGAGACCTCGAACCAGCTGCATAACGCGCTTCTTGCTCATAAAGTGGTCGATTATAACCACACCCGGCCCCGGACGACAGGCAACAGAACAGGCCAAATGGATCGAATCGATAAAACAACCGTTTTATCGCGGCAAAGTCTCTACCCCAACGACTTGCGATTGAAATCCCGCAGGCGGAAGCCTTGCAACAGCAACATTCCGAAGTACACCACCACACCGACGACTACCAACAGGCCAAGGCGCATAAAGCGCTCCAGCATGTGGCCTTCGTCCCAGGCGGGCATGAAGTGCATCAAGCCCAGCAGCACGGCGGACATCGCCCCTACCGCCACCAAAAGCTTGAGGGCAAACATCCCCCAGCCCGGCTGTGGCTGAAACATTTGCTGCTTGCGCAGTTGATAGAACAGCAAACCGGCGTTGATGCACGCCCCGGCGCTGATCGCCAGGGCCAACCCGGCATGGGCCAGTGGGCCGATAAATACCAGATTGAGCAATTGCGTGACGATCAGCGTGAATACGGCGATTTTCACCGGCGTACGGATGTTTTGCTGGGCATAGAAGCCCGGCGCCAGCACTTTGATCACAATGATGCCGAGCAGACCGACGGAATAGGCGATCAGCGCGCGCTGGGTCATGGAGGCGTCAAACGCGCTGAATTGGCCGTATTGGAACAGCGATACAGTCAGCGGCTCAGCCAGAATCCCCAGTGCCAGGGAACATGGCAATACCAGTACGAAGCACAGGCGCAGGCCCCAATCGAGGATGCGCGAGTATTCCTGGCGGTCCTTGCTGGCGTAGGTGCGCGACAGGGTTGGCAGCAAAATAGTGCCCAACGCCACGCCCAGCACACCGGACGGCAACTCCATCAGGCGGTCGGCATAGTACATCCACGACACCGAGCCCGAGACCAGCAGCGAAGCGAACGCGGTGTTGATGATCAGGGAAATCTGGCTCACCGACACCCCCAGGATCGCCGGCAACATGTTGCGCATTACGCGCCACACGCCGGTGTCCTTGAGGTTCAGGCGCGGCAGCACGAGCATGCCGATTTTTTTCAGGTGTGGCAGTTGGTAGAGCAACTGCGCAAGACCACCGGCCAGCACCGCCCAGCCCAGGGCCATGACGGGCGGGTCGAAGTACGGCGTGAGGAACAGCGCGAAAATGATCATGCTGACGTTCAACAGCGTCGGCACGAAGGCGGGCACCGAGAAGCGGTTCCAGGTGTTGAGGATCGCCCCGGCGAGGGATGACAGGGATATCAGCAATATATAAGGAAAGGTCACGCGCAGCAGATCAGTGGTCAGCGCGAACTTTTCCGGCGTATTGGCAAAACCGGGCGCCGTCGCCCAGATCACCCAGGGTGCGGCGAGCATGCCGGCGATGGTCACCAGCATCAGTACCAGGGTCAGCAAACCCGAGACATAGGCGATAAAGGTGCGGGTCGCCTCCTCGCCTTGCTGGGTTTTGTATTCGGCCAGGATCGGCACGAATGCCTGGGAAAACGCGCCCTCGGCAAAGATCCGCCGCAACAGGTTGGGCAACTTAAAGGCAATAAAGAACGCATCCGTGGCCATGCTGGCGCCGAAAATGCGTGCCAGCAGGGTGTCACGCACGAAGCCCAAAACCCGGGAGATCATCGTGATAGAGCTGACGGCAGCCAACGATTTGAGGAGGTTCATTGAAAGAGTTTGCGCCTATTAGATAAACAGCAGGCGAACAAAGCGCCTACTTATGCGATACTGCGCGCCTGCAACAGCACAGAGCCAAAGCTCGCGAGTTTACAGGTCAAGCGCCGGAAATAAATCACCCGCCTCTTCAGATCGACCACTCAGCAGTTCGCATCAGCCGCCCTTGACAACCCATCAAGTCATCGGCATGATTCGCGGCCTATTTTGTTTGCTATTTCCTAAAAAGTCTTTCGAGGAGCTCGACGGTGGCCAACACACCTTCCGCCAAAAAACGTGCAAAACAGGCTGAGAAGCGTCGCAGCCACAACGCCAGCCTGCGTTCCATGGTTCGTACCTACATCAAGAATGTAGTTAAAGCCATCGACACCAAAGACGCTGAAAAAGCTCAAGCAGCTTACGTTCTGGCTGTGCCTGTTATCGACCGTATGGCCGATAAAGGCATCATCCACAAGAACAAGGCCGCTCGTCATAAGAGCCGCCTGAATGGCCACATCAAGGCTCTGAACGTCGCTGCAGCAGCCTGAGTGGTAACAACTGCCACGTAACCCAGGTTGCGTAACAGTTAAGAAATGCCCCGGATCGAAAGGTCCGGGGCATTTTTGTTTGCGCCTCATATTTGACGCACACAGAACAGAATGTGGGAGCGGGCAAGCCCGCTCCCACATTTTTTGACCGCATACATTCCCAGGCACAAAAAAAGCCCCGAACCAGTCGGGGCTTTTTGCTACCGATTGATCAAACCGCAATCAATGGTGGTGACCACCTTCACCGTGGACGTGGCCGTGAGCCACTTCTTCCTGGGAAGCGTCGCGGATGGCGACGATCTTCACCTGAAAGTTCAGGCGCTGGCCAGCCAGAGGGTGGTTGCCGTCGACGGTCACGTCGTCGCCGTCCAGGTCACGGATGGTGACGATCTGCATTTGACCGTCCGGCGCGGAAGCGTGGAACTGCATACCCACTTCCAGCTCGTCAACGCCTTCGAACATGCTGCGGCTCAGGGTGCTGACCAGTTCGGCCGAGTACTCGCCGTAGGCATCTTCAGGTTCTACGGCAACGGTCAGTTCGTCACCGACGTTCTTGCCTTCCAGCGCCTTTTCCAGGCCCGGGATGATGTTACCTGCGCCTTGCAGGTAGACCAGCGGCGCGCCGCCGGCTGAGCTGTCGATGACCTCACCAGCGTCGTTGGTCAGGGTATAGTCGATGGAGACAGCCTTGTTAGCGGCGATCGTCATGGGGCGAGACCTTTTGCATAAGAATGAAGAACGGACAAGTCTAAACAAGGATTTGCCCGAAAGCGAACAGAACCCGGACAGACGGGGCCGATCAACGGCATCCTTCATCATTGGCTTCCACCAGGACGAAGACCTGCACTGGGTTGCCGAGCTGTCCTGCGGGCATACCCAGCACCTGCGCCACCAGCCACCCTGGCAGTCGCGCGCATGGGTGCTCGATGCGGCGCAACGCCTTGAAAAAATAGGTCAACCCTTTGCTTGCGGCTGGTGTGCGCAAGCGCGCGAATAACGATAACCTTGGCACCTGATTCGCGGTAGGCACCCAGCCATAGGGTGCCACCCAAGCCATGCACCTCCAGAGAATTCGCATGCAGACTTTTTTTATCGCGCCCACCGATTTTGGTGTGGGTCTGACCTCCATCAGCCTTGGGCTGGTGCGTACCCTTGAACGGGCCGGGCTGAAAGTCGGTTTCTTCAAACCGATTGCCCAGCCGCACCCGGGCGACACCGGCCCTGAGCGTTCCACCGAACTGGTGGCGCGCACCCACGGCCTGAAACCGCCGCAGCCTCTGGGCCTGGCGCACGTCGAACGCATGCTCGGCGACGGCCAGCTCGACGAACTGCTCGAAGAAATCATCACCCTGTATCAGCAAGCCGCCGTGGGCAAGGACGTGCTGATCGTTGAAGGCATGGTGCCGACCCGCAGCGCCAGCTATGCCGCGCGGGTCAACCTGCACCTGGCCAAGAGCCTGGATGCGGAAGTGATCCTCGTCTCCGCACCGGAAAACGAGGTGCTCACGGAGCTCTCCGGCCGGGTTGAATTGCAGGCCCAGCTGTTTGGCGGTCCGAAAGACCCGAAAGTGCTCGGCGTGATTCTCAACAAGGTGCGCACCGACGAAAGCATGGAAGCCTTCTCGGCGCGCCTCAAAGAGCATTCACCGTTGTTGCGCAGCGGCGATTTCCGCCTGCTCGGTTGCATCCCGTATCAACCCGAACTCAACGCCCCGCGCACCCGCGACGTAGCCGACCTGATGGGCGCACAGATCCTCAACGCCGGCGACTACGAAAGCCGGCGCATGACCAAAATCATCATCTGCGCGCGCACCATGCGCAACACCGTGGAGCTGCTCAAGCCCGGCGTGCTGGTGGTGACACCGGGCGACCGCGACGACATCATCCTCGCCGTCAGCCTGGCCGCCATTAACGGCGTGCCGCTCGCCGGCCTGCTGCTGACCAGTGACACCCTGCCCGACCCGCGCATCATGGACCTCTGCCGTGGCGCGTTCCAGGCCGGCCTGCCGGTGCTGTCGGTGAGCACCGGCTCCTACGACACGGCGAACCAGCTCAACAGCCTCAACAAGGAAATCCCCATCGATGACCGCGAGCGCGCGGAAATCATCACCGATTTCGTCGCCAGCCACCTCGATGCGCGCTGGCTGCACCAGCGTTGCGGCACGCCACGGGAGATGCGCCTGTCGCCCGCCGTGTTCCGGTACCAATTGGTTCAGCGCGCCCAGGCTGCCAACAAGCGCATCGTGCTGCCCGAAGGCAGCGAGCCGCTGACCGTACAGGCTGCTGCCATTTGCCAGGCACGGGGCATTGCCCGCTGCGTGTTGCTGGCCAAGCCGGCTGACGTGGAAGCCGTTGCCCGCGCCCAGGGCATCGAATTGCCCGAAGGCCTGGAGATTCTCGACCCGGACCTGATTCGCCAACGCTACGTCGAACCCATGGTGGCCCTGCGCAAGAGCAAGAGCCTCAACGCGCCGATGGCCGAGCAGCAACTGGAAGACACCGTGGTGATCGCCACCATGATGCTCGCCCTGGATGAAGTGGACGGCCTGGTATCCGGCGTCATTCATTCCACTGCCAACACCATCCGCCCTGCCCTGCAGTTGATCAAGACGGCGCCGGGCTGCACCTTGGTGTCGTCGGTATTCTTCATGCTGTTCCCCGAGCAGGTGCTGGTGTACGGCGACTGCGTGATGAACCCGCACCCGAGCGCGGCTGAGCTAGCAGAGATTGCCTTGCAAAGCGCCGACTCGGCGGCGGCGTTCGGCATCACCCCACGCGTGGCGATGATCAGCTATTCCAGCGGCGATTCGGCCAGCGGCGAAGAAGTGGAAAAAGTCCGCGAAGCCACGCTGCTTGCCCACGAACAACAAAGCTCGCTGCTGATCGACGGCCCGCTGCAATACGATGCCGCCGCGAACGAAACCGTGGCGCGACAATTGGCGCCCAACAGCCAGGTCGCGGGCAAGGCCACGGTGTTTGTGTTCCCGGACTTGAACACCGGCAACACCACCCACAAAGCCGTGCAACGCAGCGCCGACTGCGTGAGCCTCGGCCCGATGCTGCAAGGCCTGCGCAAACCGGTGAATGATTTGCCGCGGGGCGCTCAGGTCGATGACATCGTGTACACCATCGCGCTGACTGCGATCCAAGCCGCCAACCGACCTATGGATATCTAAATGCTGGTTTTTTTGCCTGCCGCCGTGCGCGGGGTGATCGCATCGTTGTTGCTCGCGCTCAATACGATTTTGCTGTGCTCGTTCCTGTTCATCGTCGCGTTGTTCAAGGCGCTGCCGTTTGCCAAGCGTTTCAGCGAATGGCTGATGAACCATACCCATGAAGCCTGGGTGACCAATAACAAGGGCTGGATGAACCTGGTGCGGCGCACGCGCTGGCACATCAGCGGGCTTGAGGGGCTGGACTATCAGCACTCGTACTTGGTGACCAGCAACCACCAGAGCTGGGTCGACATCATGGTGCTGCAATACGTGCTCAACCGGCGAGTTCGCCCGCTGAAGTTTTTCCTCAAGCAGGAGCTGATCTGGGTGCCGGTGATTGGCTTGGCCTGGTGGGCGCTGGGCTTTCCGTTCATGAAGCGCTACACCAAGGCCTATCTGGAAAAACACCCGGAGAAGAAAGGCAAAGACCTGGAAACCACCCGCAAGACCTGTGCGAAGTTTCGTGACAACCCGGTAGGCATTTTCAACTTCGCCGAGGGCACGCGGTTTACGCCCGGTAAGCACGCTCAGCAGAAATCACCGTTTAAGTATCTGCTCAAGCCCAAGGCTGGCGGGATTGCGTTTGTGCTGGATGCCATGGGCGAGCAGTTGAAGTCACTGGTGAACGTGACCATTCACTACCCCGCCGGACGCCCAGGGTATTGGGATTTGTTGTGCGGGAATGTGAAGGACGTGGTGGTGCAGTTTGAAGAGGTGCAGATCCCGGCCGGGTTCATTGGCAAGAATTATGAGCAGGATGGGGAGTATCGGACGGCGTTCCAGGGCTGGATCAACCGGCTGTGGGAAGACAAGGACCGTTTGCTGGATAGGCTGCACACCGATTTCCCAGACAAAAAGTGATCAAAATGTGGGAGCTGGCTTGCCTGAGATAGCGGCCTGTCAGTTGATATATGCACAGCTGAACCACCGCTATCGCAGGCAAGCCAGCTCCCTCCTTGACCGAGTACGAACATGGGAATGTAAAAAGCCCGCCACCGAATGCTCGGTGGCGGGCTTTTTTTTGGCAGCGAGGTTTAGATCGCGCCGCGCTTGCGCAACAGCTCCAGCACTTGCTTGACGCTGTCTTCCAGCGACAGGGCCTGGGTGTCGATCACCAGATCGGCATTCAACGGCACGTCGTACGGGAAGGACTCGCCAGGGATGTTATCCCCGCCAGCCGCGTACAGCCCTTGCGGATCACGCTCGGCACACACCAATGGCGACGCCTGCACGTACACGGTCAGCAGGCGATCGCTGCCGATCAGCGCCTTGGCCTGTTCGCGGCCTTCGGCATCCGGGGCCACAAATGCGGCCAGGGTCAGCAAGCCCGCTTCGTTGAACTGACGCGCCACGTGAGCGGCACGACGCCAGTTCTCGGTGCGCCCGGCACGGTCCTGCGGCAACCCCTTGTTCAGGTCGTGGCGCAGGTTCTGACCATCCAGCACAAACACTGCGCGGCCCATGTCGAACAGCTTGCGCTCAACCGCGTAGGCCAGGGTGCTTTTGCCCGCGCCCGACAGGCCGCTGAACAGCACGGTGGCCGGTTGCTGGCCGAAACGCAGTGCGCGCTCTTCGGTGGCCACATGGGCCAAATTGCCGTGTTGTGCAGAACCGCCGTGGCTGACCGGCGGCGCGATGATCATGCCCGCGGCCACGGTGCCGTTGGTCAAACGGTCAATGACGATAAATGCACCGGTGGTGCGGTTGCTGTCGTAACCGTCCAGGGCGATGGCGGCGTCGAGGCTGACCTTGACCCGGCCAATCTCGTTCAGCTGCAGGGAGCTCGCCGGGCCTTCGGCCAGGGTGTTCACGTCCACGCGGTGCACGATGCTGGTGATGGAACCCGGCACATAGCTGGTGGCGCGCTTGATGTCGTACTTCTTGCCCGGCAGCATCGGCTCTTCGCCCATCCACACCAGCATGGCGTCGAAGGCGTCGGTCACCTGCGGCACGTTGTCGGCATGCACCAGCAGGTCGCCACGGGAGATGTCGATTTCGTCTTCCATGGTCAGCGTCACGGCCTGGCCTGGGCCTGCGTGTTCCAGTTCACCTTCGAAGGTGACGATGGATTTGACGCGGCTGCTCTTGCCCGACGGCAGCACAACAACTTCGTCACCCTTGTGCACGATGCCACTGGCCAGGGTGCCGGCGAAACCACGGAAGTTCAGGTTCGGGCGGTTAACGTACTGCACCGGGAAACGCAGGTCGGTGTAGTTGCGGTCGTTGGCGATCTCGACGGTTTCGAGAATCTCCATCAGCGACTGACCGGTGTACCAGGGCGAACGCTCGCTCTTGTTCACCACGTTGTCGCCCTTGAGCGCCGACATCGGCACAAAAGCCAGAGTGCTCGGTTTGAACGCAATACCCTCGGCGAACTTCAGGTAATCGGCCTTGATTTGCTCGAACACGTTCTGGTCGAAGCCATTGATGTCCATCTTGTTGACGGCCACCACGATGTGTTTGATGCCGAGCAACGAGGCGATGAAGCTGTGGCGACGGGTCTGGGTCTGCACGCCATAACGGGCGTCGATCAGGATGATCGCCAGGTCACAGGTGGAGGCACCGGTGGCCATGTTGCGGGTGTACTGCTCATGGCCGGGGGTGTCGGCGATGATGAATTTGCGCTTGGCGGTGGAGAAGTAGCGGTAGGCCACATCGATGGTGATGCCCTGCTCGCGCTCGGCCTGCAGGCCGTCGACCAGCAAGGCCAGGTCGATGTCGTCACCGGTGGTGCCGGATTTCTTCGAATCACGGGTGATGGCTTCCAGGTGATCTTCGTAGATCATCTTGGAGTCGTGCAGCAAGCGCCCGATCAGGGTGCTCTTGCCGTCGTCGACGTTGCCGCAGGTCAGGAAGCGCAACATTTCCTTGCGCTCGTGCTGGCCCAGGTAGGCGAGGATGTCCTCGCTGATCAAATCAGATACGTGCGACATGACAACCCCTTAGAAATAACCCTGACGTTTTTTATCTTCCATCGAGCCTGCACCATCGTGGTCGATGACACGGCCCTGGCGCTCGGAAGTTCGCGTCAGGAGCATTTCCTGAATGATGTCCGTCAGCGTCTCGGCTTCAGACTCCACCGCGCCCGTCAACGGGTAGCAGCCAAGGGTACGGAAACGGACTTTCTTTTTGACGATCCGGGCTTTGTCTTCGTCGGACAGGTGCTCGAGGATGCGGTCGTCGTCGATCATGATCAACGTGCCGTTCTTCTCGATCACTTCACGCTCGGCGGCAAAATACAGCGGCACGATCGGGATGCCTTCCAGGTAGATGTACTGCCAGATGTCCAGCTCGGTCCAGTTGGACAGCGGGAACACGCGGATCGACTCGCCCTTGTTGACGTTGCCGTTGTAGACGTTCCACAGCTCCGGGCGCTGGTTTTTCGGGTCCCAGCGATGCTTGCTGTCGCGGAACGAGTACACACGCTCTTTGGCGCGGGATTTCTCTTCATCGCGACGGGCACCGCCGAACGCTGCGTCGAAACCATGCTTGTCCAGGGCTTGCTTGAGGCCCTCGGTCTTCATGATGTCGGTGTGCTTGGCACTGCCGTGGGTGAACGGGTTGATGTTCTGCGCCACGCCGTCCGGGTTGATATGGGTGATCAGGTCCAGGCCCAGCTCTTCGACCATTTTGTCGCGGAACTTGTACATCTCCTGGAATTTCCAGCGGGTGTCGACGTGCATCACCGGGAACGGCAGCTTGCCCGGAAAGAAGGCCTTGCGCGCCAGATGCAGCATCACGGCGGAATCTTTACCGATCGAGTAGAGCATCACCGGGTTGTCGAACTCGGCGGCGACCTCGCGGATGATGTGGATGCTTTCCGCCTCCAGCTGTTTCAGATGCGTCAGTTTGTCGACCATGGCTACTCACGGAAAAACGATCTTATGGACGGCCAGCGGGCCGTGTTCGAGCGGGGCATGCTAGCACAGCACCTTCTTCTATTCAGGGAGCTGGCTAGATCGAAACGGTATATGAATATACCTGCCTGTTTGGGCTTCCTGTGGGAGCTGGCTTGTGTGGGAGCTGGCTTGCCTGCGATGGCATCACCTGTATTTACCTGAATGACCGAGGTGTCTGCATCGCAGGCAAGCCAGCTCCCACACTTGAGCCTTGGTGTTCTTTAGATCGGGTTGGGGCAATCGATGAACAGATGCTCAAGCGCAAACCGCCGCGCCAGGTAATCGCCCAGCGCCTGCACGCCGTAGCGCTCGGTGGCATGGTGGCCGGCGGCGATGAAGCTGATGTCGTTTTCCCGCGCGCAGTGAAAAGTCTGCTCGGAGGCTTCGCCACTCAAATACAGGTCGACACCCGCCGCAATCGCGTCATCGATGTAGCCCTGGCCACCGCCGGTGCACCAGCCGACGCGGCGGATCATTTCGCTGCCTTCGATCAGCAGCGGCTCGCGCCCCATCACATCCTGCACGCGACGTGCGAAGTCTCGCGGTGACAGCGGCTCGGCCAGCGAGCCCACCAGGCCGACGATTTTCGGGTTGTTCGGGTCCAGCGGGCCTTCGACGGTGATGTCCAGCTGGCGGGCGAGCTGCACGTTGTTGCCCACCTCGGCATGCACATCCAGCGGCAGGTGGTAAGCCAGCAGGCTGATGTCGTGCTTGAGCAGGGTTTTCAAGCGGCGCTGCTTCATGCCGGTGATGCAGGGGTTTTCGCCCTTCCAGAAATAACCGTGGTGCACCAGCACCAGGTCGGCCTGAGCTTCCACGGCGGCGTCCAGCAGCGCCTGGCTGGCGGTCACGCCACTGACGATGCGCATCACCTGCGGGCGCCCCTCCACTTGCAGGCCGTTAGGGCAGTAATCGGCAATTTTTGCGCTGCCGAGGTAGCGGTCCGCTTCCTCGACGAGGGTGCTAAGGGGGACGGCCATAAAAGACTCCTAAATATCCCGTTCCGAGGCGCTCTCAGCCTCGTATAATGCGCGACATTATGGGCGCTCTCCCGCCCCCTGCAACCTGTCAGGACTTACTTGATGCTCAAGGCACTGCGTTTTTTTGGATGGCCATTGTTGGCTGGCGTGCTGATCGCGATGCTGATTATCCAGCGTTATCCCCAGTGGGTGGGCTTGCCCAGCCTGGATGTAAACCTGCAACAGGCGCCGCAGACCAGTTCTGTGGTGCAGGGCCCGGTCACCTATGCAGACGCCGTGGTCATCGCCGCCCCTGCCGTGGTCAACCTGTACACCACCAAGGTCATCAACAAACCGGCGCATCCGCTGTTTGAAGACCCGCAGTTCCGCCGCTATTTCGGCGACAACGGGCCCAAGCAGCGCCGCATGGAATCGAGCCTCGGCTCCGGGGTGATCATGAGCCCGGAAGGTTACATCCTCACCAACAACCACGTGACCACTGGCGCCGACCAGATTGTGGTAGCCCTGCGTGATGGCCGTGAAACCCTGGCCCGTGTGGTCGGCAGCGACCCGGAAACCGACCTCGCGGTGCTTAAAATCGATCTGAAAAGCCTGCCGTCGATCACCATCGGCCGCTCCGAAGCATTGCGCGTGGGTGATGTGGCGCTGGCCATCGGCAACCCGTTCGGCGTCGGCCAGACAGTCACCATGGGCATTATCAGCGCCACCGGGCGCAACCAGTTGGGGCTTAACAGCTACGAAGACTTCATCCAGACCGACGCCGCGATCAACCCCGGCAACTCCGGCGGCGCGCTGGTGGACGCCAACGGCAACCTGACCGGCATCAACACCGCGATTTTCTCCAAGTCCGGTGGCTCCCAAGGCATCGGTTTTGCTATCCCGGTGAAGCTGGCGATGGAGGTGATGAAGTCGATCATCGAGCACGGCCAGGTGATTCGCGGCTGGCTGGGTATTGAAGTGCAGCCGCTGACCAAGGAACTGGCCGAATCGTTCGGCCTGACCGGGCGCCCTGGCATTGTGGTCGCCGGGATCTTCCGTGACGGCCCGGCGCAGAAAGCCGGCCTGCAGTTGGGTGATGTGATCCTGAGCATCGACGGCGAACCGGCCGGTGATGGCCGCAAGTCGATGAACCAGGTGGCGCGGATCAAGCCGACCGACAAGGTGGCGATCCAGGTGATGCGCAATGGTAAAGAGATCAAGCTCTCGGCGGAGATCGGTCTGCGTCCGCCGCCTGCGCCAGTGAAAGAAGAGGAATAACGTTGCCGGGAGCCCATTCGCGAGCTCCTGTAACTTGATGTTTCAACGGAAATTCATTCTCATTAGGCATGTTATATTGTTTCAATATCGCTATTGGAACGCTCTATCATGTCGTCTCGAAGAATTGCCCCCATGGCCGGCCTGGCCCTGGGTTTGTTGCTTGACCCCGCCTATGCCGAAGACAACACCCTTGAACTGGACGCCATAAGCGTCACCACCGACGCGTATGAATCCGCCACCGGCCCGGTCAAAGGCTACCGCGCGAACCGTTCCGCCAGCGCGACCAAAACCGACACCGCGATTCGCGATATCCCACAAGCCATCAGCGTCATTCCTGCCACCGTGCTCAAAGACCTGGGCAGCACCAGTGTGGAGCGCGGCCTGGAATTTGCCGGCGGCGTGTCCAAACAGAACAACTTCGGCGGCCTGACCCTCTACGAGTACAGCGTGCGCGGCTTTACCACTTCGGAGTTCTATCAGGACGGTTTCAGCGCCAACCGTGGCTACCCGAGCACACCGGACGCCGCCAACATCGAACGCATTGAAGTGCTCAAGGGCCCCGCCGCCAGCCTGTACGGGCGTGGCGACCCGGGCGGCACCGTGAACATCGTCAGCAAGAAACCTCAGCCAGACGCCTTCACCACTCTGCAAACCAGCGCCGGCAGCTGGGACCGCTATCGCACCGCGCTGGATGTGAATACACCGCTGGACAGTGATGGCCACGTATTGTCACGCGTAAACCTGGCCGTGGAGGACAATCACAGCTTCCGCGACCACGTTGACGCCCAGCGCGTATTCGTCGCGCCGTCGTTCAGCTGGCAACTGGACCCGGACACCAGCCTGCTCGTCGAAAGTGAATTCGTGCGCCACAGCTCCACCTTCGACCGCGGCATCGTGGCGCCCCATGGCATGTCGCGCTCCACCTTCCTGGGCGAGCCCAACGACGGCAACATCCGCAACCACAACAACCGCCTGCAGGCCACCCTGGAACATCACCTCAACGATGCCTGGAAACTGCGCCTGGCCAGCCACTACAAGCAAGGCAGCCTGTGGGGCGACGCCTCGGAAAGCCGCGCGCTGAATGCCGACGGCCACACCGTCAACCGCCGCTACCGCGAGCGCTCCACCGGTTGGCACGACAGCATCACCCAACTGGAATTGCGCGGCCTGTTCGATATCGGCAGCTGGCAGCATGAACTGCTGATCGGCACCGAGTACGAGGACTACCGCAAAAAAGAACGCGTGACCGCCATCGCCGGCAGCCCCTACGCCATCGATATTTACAAGCCGATTTACGGCCAGCCCAAACCCAACGGCGCACGTTCCGGCAGTGACTTTTTCGAACAGACCAAAAGCCACGCGCTCAATCTGCAAGACCAGATCATCTTCACCGACCGTCTGCGCGGCATGCTCGGCGCGCGTTTCGAGCACTTCGAACAAAGCACCGACGACTTCGCACGCAACCACGCCAAGAGCCGGCAAACCCACGACGCCCTGACCCAGCGCGCCGGCCTGCTCTACCAACTGACGCCGCAGGTCGGCGTGTTCGCCAACGCTTCTACCTCGTTCAAACCCAACAATGGCCTGGACGCCGCCGGCAAATCCTTCAAGCCGGAAGAAGGCGTGGGCTACGAAGTGGGGGTCAAAAGCGAGCTGTTCGACGACCGCCTGAGCGCCACCCTCGCCGCCTTTCATATCGAAAAGGAAAACGTACTCACCCTCGACCCGGCCACCAACCTCAACCGCGCCATGGGCAAGGCGCGCAGCCAGGGTGTTGACCTGCAACTGAGCGGGCAAGTGACGGACGCCATCCGGGTGATCGGTGCCTTCGCCTACATCGACGCAGAAGTCACCAAGGGCGACAAGGCCATTCCCGCCGGCAGCCGCATTCTCGGTGTGGCCAAACGCAGCGGCAGCCTGTTGGGCGTGTATGAATTTCAGGACGGCGCGTTACGCGGCTCGGACATGGGCGCGGCGTTTACCTACGTGGGCGACCGCTCGGGCGAGGCCGGCAGCAGCTTTAAGCTGCCGGCGTATCACACCGTCGACCTGCTCGCGCATTACAAGGCCACGGACAACGTCACCGTGGGCCTGAACCTCAACAACCTGTTCGATGAAAAGTACTACGAGCGCTCCTACAGCAATTACTGGGTCAACCCCGGCGAGCCGCGCAATTTCACCGTCAGCCTGACCCTCAACCTGTAAAAGGACGCCACCATGCACCTGCTCAAACCTCTCGCCCTGATGGGCTTGTTGTTCGCTGCCGACGTATCCGCCCATGGCCTGTGGACCGAACAACGTCGCGGCAATATCGAAGTGATCTACGGTCATGGCGCCGAAGACAACGCGTTCAAGCCCCAGAAAATCAGCGGCGCCTGGGCCTATGACGCCAGCGGCAAGATGATCCCGGTCACCGTCGAACGCCTGGCCGACCACGCACGCCTCAAGCCACTCAAGCCCCCGGCCGTATTGGCGGTGGCGCTGGACAACGGCATGTGGTCGCAGACGGCGGATAAAAAATGGATTAACCAGGGCCGCAGCAAGGTCGAGGGGGCGATAGCGTCAACCCAGACCTTCAAATACAGCCTGGCGATCTACGAGCCTGGAGCCAAACTGCCGGAGTTAAAGCACATCAAACTGCTGATCCTGCCGGAAGCCGACCCACTGACCGTAGGGCCGGGCAAATCACTGCCGGTGCGCGTGCTGCTGGATGGCAAGCCGGCGGCGGGGGTCAAATTGGTCGGCGACTATCGCAACATGCCGAATACCTTGAGCACCGAGACCGACAAGGATGGCCGCGCCCAGGTGCTGGTGCGCAATGAGGGGCTGAATGTGATTTCGGCGCAGGTGGAAGTGCCGCTCAAGGACAACCCGGATGTGGCGACACAGGGGCTGTTCACCTCGCTGACGTTCCTCGGTGAACCGCACCACGAATAACACCACTATCCAAAGTGGGCACACTCTTTGTGGGAGCTGGCTTGCCTGCGATAGCAGTCCTTCAGCCAAGTATTCATCGGCTGACACACTGCTATCGCAGGCAAGCCAGCTCCCACAGTTGATCGATATCGTTTCGACAATCGGGTTACAGCGCCAACGGCGCCCGCTCGCACAGGGTGTTCAACGCCACCGCCCACTGCGGGTCATCATTGAGGCACGGCACCAGCACCAGCTCCTCGCCTCCCGCTTCGCGGAACTGCTCCGACCCGCGATCGCCGATCTCTTCCAGCGTCTCGATGCAATCGGCGACAAACGCCGGGCACATCACCAGCAGTTTTTTCACGCCTTGTTGGGCGAGGGTTTCCAGGCGGGCTTCGGTGTAGGGTTCGATCCACTTGGCGCGGCCCAGGCGCGACTGGAAAGCCACCGACCATTTGTCCGCAGGCAGCCCCATGCGGGCGGCAAAGTCTCGCGCCACGCTGAAACACTGGCCGCGATAGCAGGTGGCACGCACCTGGGCTGAAGCATTGGCGCAGCAATCGGTGGCGCCGTCAAAGGTATGGCCCGGGTTGAGCTTTTGCAGGTGGCGCTCCGGCAAACCGTGGAAGCTGAACAGCAGGTGATCGTAGTCCTGCTGCAAATGCGGCTTGGCGCTCGCCACCAGGGCGTCGAGGTATTCGGGTTGATCGTAGAAGGGTTGCAGGATCGCAAACTGCACATCGAGTTTTTTCTCACGCACTACACGGCGGGCCTCTTCAATGACCGTGGTCACAGTGCTGTCGGCAAACTGCGGGTACAACGGCGCCAGGGTAACCTTGCGAATGCCCTGTGCGGCCAATCGGGTCAGCACGCTTTCAATGGAGGGCTCGCCGTAACGCATCGCCAGTTCCACCGGGCCATGGGTCCACTGCGTGGTCATTTGCTGCTGCAGGCGACGGCTGAGCACCACCAGCGGCGAGCCTTCATCCCACCAGATCGAGGCGTAGGCATGCGCCGACTGCTCGGGGCGCTTGATCAGAATCAACGACACCAGCAAACGTCGGACCGGCCACGGCAGATCGATCACGTACGGGTCCATCAGGAACTGATTGAGGTAGCTGCGCACATCGGCCACCGAAGTGGACGCCGGTGAACCCAGGTTGACCAATAACAACGCGTGATCCGTCATGCAACATCCTATGGCTAGAGGCGGCTGGACAAGTCTTCCAGGGCCGCATGCAACTCAGTGAACTGAAAAGTGAAACCGGCAGCCAGCAACCGTTCGGGCACCGCTTTCTGCCCGCCCAGCAACAGACCGGACAACTCGCCCAACCCGACCTTCAAGGCGAACGCCGGCATCGGCATGAACGCGGGGCGGTGCAACACCTGGCCCAGGGTCTTGGCAAATTCGCGGTTACGCACCGGGTGGGGTGCGCAGGCATTATAAGGACCACTGGCGTCAGGCTTGTGCAGAAGAAAATCAATCAGGGCGATTTGATCCTGAATGTGCACCCATGGCATCCACTGGCGACCATTGCCGATAGGCCCGCCCAGCCCCAGCTTGAACGGCAGCAACAGGCGCGACAAAAAGCCGCCCTTGGCTGCCAGCACCAACCCCGTACGCACCAGCACCACGCGCACGCCCAATGCTTCGGCGCGCAGGGCGGTTTCTTCCCAGGCGATGCACAACTGGCTGGGGAAATCGTCCTGCACCGGGCCGCTGGCTTCGGTGAGTTCACGCTCGCCGCCGTCGCCGTACCAGCCTACGGCAGAACCGGAAATCAATACGGCGGGCTTTTGTTCCTGAGTTTCAATCCACGCCAGCAGGGTTTCAGTGAGGCCGATGCGGCTGCTCCACAGCAACGCCTTGCGTTTTTTGGTCCAGGGTCTGTCCGCGATGGGCGCGCCGGCCAGGTTGACCACCGCATCGACATGGCCGATCACGTCCTGCAGACGGCCGACACCCAGTACCTGGGGGCCACACCATTGGGCCACGGTCTCCGGCTCGCGGCTCCACACCGTCAAGCGATGGCCCTGGGCAAGCCAGTGCAGGCAAAGTTTGCGGCCGATCAGACCCGTACCGCCGGTCAGCAAAATATGCATGGGAACCTCCTCATGTAACGTTCGCCGCCCGCCGTTAGTCTATTTTATAAGCAGGGATCATTTGTAATCGGGCGTGGCCTGTCGTTTAACCATAGGCCACGCCGTTAGAACAGGTACGCCAAAACTTATACCAAAAAACAATATTGTACAGCTATTGGTGTCGGCGTAGTCTGTACCCAACGGTAAAACGAGGCCCCCCATGACTGTTCCCATCGCGATCATCGGCACCGGCATTGCCGGTCTCTCCGCCGCCCGAGCGTTACGAGACGCGGGGCACGTCGTACAACTCTTCGATAAAAGCCGCGGCAGTGGTGGCCGCATGTCCAGCAAGCGCAGCGACGCCGGCGCACTGGACATGGGTGCGCAATATTTCACCGCCCGCGACCGGCGCTTCGTCAACGAAGTGCAGCGCTGGCAAAGCAACGGCTGGGCCGAGCAATGGAAGCCACAGCTGTACAACTTCAAGTCAGGCCAACTCACCCCCTCCCCCGATGAACAGATCCGCTGGGTCGGCACGCCGCGCATGAGCGCGATTACCCGTGCACTGCTTGATGATTTGCCGGTGGAATTCGGTTGCCGCATTACCGAGGTGTTCCAGGGCAAACAGCATTGGAACCTGCTCGACGCCGACGGCGGCAACCACGGCCCGTTCAGCCACGTAGTCATCGCCACACCGGCGCCGCAAGCCACCGCCCTGCTGGCCGCCGCGCCCAAGCTGGCAAGTGCTGCCGCCGGGGTCAAAATGGACCCGACCTGGGCCATCGCCCTCGCCTTCGACAAACCGCTGGATACCCCCATGCAAGGCTGCTTCGTGCAAGACAGCCCGCTCGACTGGCTCGCGCGCAACCGCAGCAAACCCGGGCGCGACACCACCCTCGACACCTGGGTGCTGCACGCCACCAGCACCTGGAGCAAGGCCCATCTGGACCTGCCCAAGGAAGCCGTGATCGAGCACCTGCACGGCGCCTTCGCCGAACTGCTGCACAGCGCCATGCCCGCGCCGTCCTTCAGCCTGGCCCACCGCTGGCTGTACGCGCGGCCCTCCAGCAGCCATGAGTTCGGCGTGCTGGCGGATGCCGATCTGGGCCTGTACGTGTGTGGCGACTGGTGCCTGTCAGGCCGGGTCGAAGGTGCCTGGCTCAGTGGCCAGGAAGCCGCGCGACGCTTGATCGAACACCTGCAATGAACCGCATCAACCCGGCCAAATTGCTGCTGTCGAAGTGGACAGCAGCCCACCCTCGCAACAAGGAAAAACATTTCCTCGTCACCGAGCTGTTTCGTGACGAAGAAGGCACCGTGCTGGAAATCGAGCTGCAAGCCATCATGACCCGCCGCGCCGAACGCCTGGCCTGGCAGACCCTGCAAAATGCCGAAGACTGGCGAATCGGCTGGAAATAGCCGCGCCGCAAATACTTGTACAAAATATTTGACTTGTACAGCATCAAACCTATGATGAGATTTAGTTGTACAAATTTTCTTGCTTGTACAGGAATCTTGCAGAGGTTCGGCCATGTCCACCACCGTCAAACCGAAGATCGCCATCAGCGCCTGCCTGTTGGGCGAAAACGTGCGCTTCAACGGCGGACACAAACAATCCCTGCTGTGCAGCCAGACCCTCGCCGACTACTTCGACTTTGTGCCGCTGTGCCCTGAAGTCGCCATCGGCCTGGGTATCCCCCGCGAGCCGATCCGCCTGGTGGGCGACCCCGACCACCCGCACGCCGTCGGCACCGTGCACCGCGAACTCGACGTCACCCGGCCACTGGACGACTACGGCCAGCAAATGGCGGCAGAACACACCGACCTGTGCGGCTACATCTTCATGCAGAAATCGCCGTCCTGCGGCCTGGAACGGGTCAAGGTCTATCGCGACAACGGCACGCCCATCGACGGCGGCGGCCGCGGCATTTACGCCCAGGCCTTTTGTGCGCGCCACCCCAACTTGCCGGTGGAAGAAGCCGGCCGCCTGAACGACCCGGTGCTGCGGGAAAACTTCCTCACCCGTGTTTTCGTCTACGCCAGCTGGCAGCAATTGCAGGCCGAAGGCGTGACCCGTCACCGCCTGCTGGCCTTTCATTCGCGCTACAAATATTTGTTGATGGCCCACAGCCCGGCGCACTACAAAAGCCTCGGCCACCTGCTGGGCAGCATGGACAAGGGGTCGAACCTGAACGAGTTGGCCGAGTGCTACTTCAGCGACTTGATGACCGGCCTGAAAAAATGCGCCACCCGCGGCACCCACACCAATGTGCTGCAACACATCAGCGGCTATCTCAAGCAGGCCATCAGCGCCGACGACAAGCAGGAAATGCAAACCGTGATCGGCCAATACCGCCACGGCATCGTGCCCCTGGTGGTGCCGCTGACCCTGCTCAAGCACCACTTTCGCCAACATCCGGACCGCTACATTGCGCAGCAGGCCTACTTGCAGCCGCACCCGGAAAATCTCAGCCTGCGTAACGCGATCTGACCCATGAAAAGCACCCTGAAACCTGCCCTGCAAGACGAACCCGGCGAAGACATCGCCAAAGCCCTCGAGGACGGCTGGTTGCCGATTCGCGAAGTGGCGCGCCAGACCGGCGTCAACGCCGTGACTCTGCGCGCCTGGGAACGCCGTTATGGCCTGATCGTGCCGCAGCGCACGCCCAAGGGCCATCGGCTGTTCAGCGCCGAACACGTGCAACGCATTCACGCCATCCTCACCTGGCTCAACCGTGGCGTGCCGGTCAGCCAGGTCAAAACCCTGATCGATTCCGCCCTGTCCGTACCCGACAGCGTTGAAAACGAATGGCACGCGCTGCGCCAGAACCTGGTGACAGCCATCAGCGAACTGGCCGAGCGCCGGGTCGATGACGCCTTCAATCAAGCCATGGCGCTGTACCCGCCGCGCACCTTGTGCGAGCAGTTGCTGCTGCCGCTGCTCAAGGAACTCGAGCAACGCTGGCAGGGCCAATTCGGCGCGCAGATGGAGCGGGTGTTTTTCCTGTCCTGGCTGCGCAGCAAGTTCGGCGCACGCATTTACCACAACAACCGTCAGTTGCAGGGCGCGCCGCTGTTGCTCGTCAACCATTCCGATTTGCCGCTGGAGCCGCACCTGTGGCTCAGCGCCTGGCTGGCCAGCAGCGCCGACTGCCCGGTGGAGGTGTTCGACTGGCCGCTGCCCGCAGGCGAGCTGGCACTGGCGGTGGAGCACCTGAAACCGCGTGCCGTGTTGCTGTATTCGAGCAAGTCCCTCCATTTGTCGGCAATCCCCAAACTTCTGGGCGGTGTCAGTTGCCCAATCCTGATTGCCGGACCAACGGTATGCATCCACCAGGCCGAGTTGGCCGTATTAACCCGTGACACCCCTGAATTGTTCGTGGCCGAAGACCCTTTGGCGGCCCACCAGATACTGATCCAGCGTGGAATCGTTTAAATGCACTTGATCTGGCTGCGCACCGACCTGCGCCTGCACGACAACACCGCCCTGACCGCCGCGAGCCAGCGGGGGCCGATTGCCGCTGTGTACCTGATCACGCCCGAACAATGGCTGGCCCACGATGACGCGCCGTGCAAAGTCGATTTCTGGCTGCGCAACCTGGAAAGCCTGAGCCGGGCGCTCGGCGAGCTGAATATTCCCCTGTTGATCCGCACCGCCCCGACCTGGGACCAGGCGCCAGACGTGTTGCGCACACTGTGCCGGGAACTGTCGGTGGAATCGGTGCACGTCAACGAGGAATACGGCATCCACGAAACCCGTCGCGACGCCGCCGTGGCCAAGGCCCTGGAAGCTGACGGGGTGACGTTCCACAGCTACCTTGACCAACTGTTTTTCCAGCCTGGCAGCGTGCTGACCAAAACCGGCACGTACTTCCAGGTCTTCAGCCAGTTTCGCAAAGTCTGTTACACACGCCTGCACAGCGCCTTGCCGCGCACCGTGGCGGCGCCCAAAGCCCAGGCGCCAATCAAGCTCAATAGCGACCCGATCCCCCAATCGGTCGAAGGCTTCGAACCACCCAGCGACACCCTGCGCGCCCTCTGGCCCGCCGGTGAAGACGAAGCGCGCCGCCGCCTCGACGCCTTTGCCGATCAGCAGATCAGCTATTACAAGGACGAACGCGACTTCCCGGCCAAACCCGGTACCAGCCAGTTGTCGGCCTACCTCGCCGCCGGCGTGGTATCGCCGCGCCAATGCCTGCACGCGGCGCTGCAAACCAACGGTGGCGAATTCGAAAGTGGCGACATGGGCGCCATCACCTGGATCAACGAACTGCTGTGGCGCGAGTTCTACAAACACATTCTGGTGGGCTACCCGCGGGTCTCCAGACATCGCGCCTTCCGCCCCGAAACCGAAGCCGTGGCCTGGCGCCATGCACCCAAGGACCTCGCCGCCTGGCAGGAAGCGCGCACCGGCCTGCCGATCATCGACGCAGCCATGCGCCAACTGCTGGAAACCGGCTGGATGCACAACCGCCTGCGCATGGTGGTGGCGATGTTCCTGACCAAGAACCTGCTGATCGACTGGCGCGAAGGCGAGCGCTTTTTCATGCGCCACCTGATCGACGGCGACCTGGCGGCCAACAACGGCGGCTGGCAATGGAGCTCGTCCACCGGCACGGATTCGGCGCCGTATTTCCGGATTTTCAGCCCGCTGAGCCAGTCGGAGAAATTCGACAGCGAAGGCGTGTTTATCAAGCACTGGCTGCCGGAGCTGGCGTCGCTGAATAAAAAGGAAGTGCACAACCCCGAAGCGGTCGGCGGCCTGTTTGGCGTGGCGGATTATCCGCGCGCGATCGTCGATCTGAAAAAATCCCGGGAACGCGCGTTGGCCGCCTTCCGCAGCCTGCCATCGCGCGAAGCCGCCGGAGGCATTCATGAGTGACTTCCTGCGCAAGTTCGCCCAGGCCTTTGCCACGCTGGACAAGCACAACCTGCACCTGCTCGACAGCTTGTACAGCAAGGACATTGCCTTCGCCGACCCGCTGCACGAAGTCCACGGCCTGCCTGCGATGCACCGCTATTTCGCCGAGCTGTACAGCAACGTCACCCAGCTGCGTTTCGATTTTCACGGCTTCGACGAGGTGGCTGAAGGCGAAGGCTACCTGCGCTGGAAAATGAGCTTCTGTCACCCGCGCCTGGCCAGGGGCAAGGTCATCCGTGTGGAAGGCTGCTCGCACCTGATGTGGCGCGACAAGGTGTACCGCCATCGTGACTATTTCGATGCCGGCGCCATGCTCTATGAACACTTGCCGGTCATTGGCCGCGTGATCGGTTGGCTGAAAAGGAGAATGGGATGAGCACCACACCGCCCCGCCGTTATTGGTTGACCGGCGCCAGCAGTGGCATCGGCGCGGCCCTGGCCGTGGAACTGCTCATGAGCGGCGCCCATGTCGCGCTCAGTGCGCGCACCAAAGGCCCGTTGCAAGCATTGGCTCAGCGTTTCCCGGGGCAAGTACTGGTGGTGGCCGGCGACCTGACCAACAGCCAGGTCGTGCGCGAAATCGGCGAGCACATCGGCGTGGTCTGGGGCTCGCTCGACACCGTGATCCTCAACGCCGGCACCTGCGAATATGTGGACGCCCGGCAATTCGACGCGTCCATCGTCGAACACGTTGTGCGCACCAATTTGCTGGCGAGCAGTTACTGCATCGAAGCTGCGTTGCCGTTGCTGCGCGCCGGGCACAGGCCGCATCTGGTGGGCGTGGCCAGCGCCGTGACCTACCTGCCAATGCCGCGCGCCGAAGCCTATGGCGCGTCCAAGGCGGGCCTGCGGTATCTGTTTGAATCCCTGCGCATCAGCCTGTCGCCGGAGAACATTGATGTGACGGTGATCAGCCCGGGTTTTGTCGACACGCCGCTGACCGAGCGTAATGACTTCCCGATGCCCCTGAGCTGGCCGGCCGACAAAGCGGCCAAACACATCTTCGCCAAGCTGGAAAAACGCCCGCTGGAAATCGCTTTCCCCGCGCTGTTTATCGCCACGCTGTGGCCGCTGTCGAAGCTGCCCAACCGCGCGCAACTGATCATCGGCAAACGCATGCTGCGCAGCCCGCCGCCGCACAAGGACAACCTGTGAAAATCGCCATTGTCGGCAGTGGCATCGCCGGGTTGACCAGCGCCTATCTGCTCAGCCGTCGCCACGACATCACGCTGTTCGAAGCCGGCGACCGCATCGGCGGGCACACGCACACGGTGAACGTGACGGTAGAGGGCAAAAGCCACGCGGTGGACACCGGATTTATCGTGTTCAACGACTGGACCTACCCCAACTTCATTCGCCTGCTCGGCCAGATTGGCGTGACGTTCAAGCCCACCGAGATGAGTTTTTCGGTGTGTGACCAGAACGAAGGCTTCGAGTACAACGGCAATAACCTCAACAGCCTGTTCGCCCAGCGCCGCAATATTTTGTCACCGGGTTTCTGGGGCATGTTGCGCGACATCCTGCGCTTCAACCGCCAGGCGCCGCTGGACCTGCAAGAGCAACGCATCAGCGCCGAGATGACCCTGGGTGACTACCTCGAGGCTGGCGGCTACGGCGAGCGGTTTATCCGGCATTACATCGTGCCGATGGGCGCGGCGATCTGGTCGATGCCTTTGTCGGACATGCTCGGTTTTCCGCTGCAGTTCTTTGTGCGTTTTTTCAAGAACCACGGTTTGCTCTCGGTGAACAACCGGCCGCAGTGGTGCGTGATCGAGGGCGGGTCCAGCCGTTATATCGAGCCGCTGACCCGCAGCTTTCGCGAACAGATCCGGCTCAATTGCCCGGTGCATCGGGTCGAGCGCAATGCCGAAGGCGTGGTGGTTCACAGTGCCGCGGGCAGCGAGGCTTTCGACAAGGTGGTGTTTGCCTGCCACAGCGACCAGGCGCTGGCCTTGCTGGGCGACCCGAGCGTTGCCGAGCAACAGATTTTGGGCGCCCTGCCCTACGCCGATAACGACGTGGTGCTGCACACCGACACCCGCCTGCTGCCCGACCGCAAACTGGCCTGGGCCAGCTGGAATTACCGGCTGATCGGCAAGACGCAGAACCAGGCGGCCGTGACCTACGACATGAACATCCTGCAAGGCATCGACAGCCCGACCACCTTTTGCGTCAGCCTCAACCAGACGCCGATGATCGACCCGCTGAAAGTCCTCGCGCGGTACACCTACGCTCATCCGCAATACAGCCTGGTGGCCGTGGCGGCGCAGGCGCGCTGGGAGGAACTGCACGGCACCCGCCATACCTTTTATTGCGGCGCTTATTGGGCCAACGGTTTTCACGAAGACGGCGTGGTCAGCGCCCTGCGCGTGGCCCAGGCCTTTGGGGAAACCCTGTGAACAGTGCCCTGTACAGCGGCTGGATCGCCCATCGCCGATTCTCGCCCAAGGCCCACGCCTTTCGCTACCGCATCGGCCTGCTGTACCTGGACTTGAGCGAACAGGACGAAGTACTCGGCCTGTCGCCGCTGGCCGGCGCAAGCCGTCTGGCCCCCTTCGGTTTTCGCCAGCAGGATTACCTGCGTGAATTGACGCGCAACGGCATGAGCTTGACCGATGCCGTGCGCCAGGAAGTCGGCAAGGCACTGGGGCGCGAGCCTCGGGGCGTTATCTGCCTACTGACCCAGGCCCGCAGTTGGGGCCTGGCTTTTAACCCTGTGAGTTTCTTCTACTGTTTCGAGGCCGACGGGCAACTGGCCGCGATCCTGTGTGAAGTGACCAACACCCCGTGGCGCGAGCGCTACCACTATGTGTTGCCGGCCCAAACCCGGAGCGCCGAGCAACACCAGCACTTCGCCGTAGCCAAGGCGTTTCATGTGTCGCCGTTTTTGCCGCGTGACCTGGAATACCGCATGAGCTTCAGCCCGCCCGCCACCCGGCTCGGCGTGCACATGGCCGACTGGCAAGGCACGCACAAAGTCTTCGACGCCACCCTGAGCCTGCAACGGGAAGTGCTGAACCGCGCCAGCCTGCATCGTTACCTGTGGCGCTTTCCCTGGATGACCGCCAAAACCTGCCTTGCGATTTACTGGCAGGCCGTGCGCCTGTTTCTCAAGCGCACACCGATTTTTTCCCATCAGGCCGCCGATGGCGCCTCTCGCACCGCAGTCGGGTATACCAAGGATCGCCGCCATGAAAACCCCTAGCTTATCGGTCAAGGCCAACCGCCTGAACGTCAATGGCCTGACCACCGCGCTGCTGCGCAAGGCGGTGCTGCGTCAACTCAGCCAACTGCGCCACGGCCAGTTGGTGGTGATTGAAGACGGCGAACGCCAGGTCTTCGGCGCCCGGGAAGCGCATTTGTTGGGGGAAATCCAGATTCTGGATTCAGCGGTGTGGGGCCTGGTGGCGGCCAATGGCTCAATCGGCGCAGGCGAAGCGTTTATCCACGGCTACTGGAGCAGCCCGGACCTGACCGCCGTGGTGCGCGTGATGGTCAGCAACCTCGACGTACTCGATGCCCTGGAAGGCGGCCTCGCGCGCCTGGCCCGGCCGTTCACCCAGGGCTTGCACTGGCTTAACCGCAATACGCGCAAGGGCTCGCAGAAAAACATCGCGGCCCACTACGACCTGGGCAACGACCTGTTCGAAGAGTTTCTCGACCCGACCATGATGTACTCGGCCGCGCAATTTCTGACCGCCGATGACACTCTGGAACAGGCGCAACTGAACAAGCTTGAACGCATCTGTCAGAAACTTGCGCTCAAGCCCACCGACCACTTGCTGGAAATCGGCACCGGTTGGGGCAGCATGGCGCTGTATGCGGCGCAGCACTATGGCTGCAAGGTGACCACCACAACCTTGTCCAAAGAGCAGTTCGCCTACACCGAAAAACGCATTGCGGCGCTGGGGCTGCAAGGCCGGGTCACTCTGTTACTGCAGGACTACCGCGACCTCACCGGCGAGTACGACAAGCTGGTGTCCATCGAGATGATCGAAGCCGTGGGCCATCGCTTCCTGCCGACCTACTTCAAGCAATGCGCGCAATTGCTCAAGCGCGACGGCCTGATGTTGCTGCAAGCCATCACTATTCGCGAACAACGCTTCGAACAGGCCAAAAACAGCGTCGACTTTATCCAGCGCTACATCTTCCCCGGCGGCGCGCTGCCCTGTGTGCAGAACATGTTGCAGATCGTCAGCCGTGACACCGACATGAACCTGCTGCACATGGAGGACTTCGGCCTGCACTACGCGCGTACGTTGCGCCTGTGGCACGAAAACTTCCGCCGCGCCCATGGCCGTCTCGCCGAGCTGGGCTACGATGAATATTTCCTGCGTTTGTGGGAATTCTATCTGTGCTACTGCGAAGGCGGGTTTATGGAACGAACGATTGGTACCGCGCAGCTGCTGCTGGCCAAGCCGGCGGCGATCAACCCGCCTCTGCTCGGGCGTTTCAGTGCTTAAAACGCTGGCCAATGCCGTGCTGTTCCAGTGCGGCTGGTTTGCTTGCGTGCTCGGCGGTGATAGTCGCTGGTTGCTGGTGGGTGGGGTGGTACTGGCTATCCACCTGTTGTGGACAAGTTCGTGGTCGGCCGATGGGCAAGCCATCCTCGCCGTGACCTTGCTGGGCACCGTCATCGACACCACGCTGCGTACCTTTGGCGTATTTCATTTCAGCTTTCCTGGCCCGCTGATTCCTTTTTGGCTGATCCTGCTGTGGGCGCTGCTTGCCACCACCTTGCGCCATTGCCTGGCCTGGAGCGCCCGGCCCTGGTGGCGCGCCAGTTTGTTGGGCGCGGTAGGCGGGCCGCTGTCCTATTACGCGGGCAGCCAAATGGCCGGGGTGAATTTTGGCTACGGCACGGTGCCGACCGTGATCGGCCTGGCGGTGTTGTGGGCCCTGCTGTTTCCCTTGCTGCACTGGATTGCACGGCAGCTGGGGCACTGACGTCCGTCAGAGCATTCATACGCCGCCAACGCGCTTGCCTTACACTGCGCGCCTATGACAAACATCCGTCTCACCCAGATTCCCGAACCCGCCGTCACCTGCTCGACGTGCGCGGCCTGTTGCTGCCAGCTGGAAGTGATGCTGATCACCGACACGGGTGTTCCGCAGCGCTACATCGATACCGACGACTGGGGCGGTGAAGTGATGCTGCGCCTGGACGACGGCTGGTGCGCAGCGCTGGACCGGGACACGATGATGTGCACGATCTACGAGCGACGGCCGCTGATCTGCCGGGAGTTCGAGATGGGCGCCCCGGAGTGCATCGAGGAACGCCAGGGCATTGCGACGGCGTATCGCTGATTCCCGAATAAATGGAGATTCAACTGTGGGAGCTGGCTTGCCTGCGATGCAGGCACCTCGGTCCATCAGTGACACCGAGGTGATGCTATCGCAGGCAAGCCAGCTCCCACAGGGGTATTGCGGTGGACTTGGGATCTATAGCGGCAAGGTGTAGTGCAACGAGTAGCTCTCAACCCCATCGTTATTGCTGCTCAGCCCGGCGTTGGAATAGTGCGTGGCACGAATGCCCACCTCATGCCCACCGGCAAAGCGCAGGCCGAAGCCCAGACGGTCTTCGAACTGGAAGGCCTGGCCAATATTGTTGTCTTCCAGCCTCGTGCGCGAGAACACCGCCACGCCGATACCGGCCTCGATGTAGGGCTTCACCGACTGCCCGGCAAACTCATACACAAATACCGGCGAAAACGACAGGCTGCTCGCACCGGCGCGCTTGTCGCCGTCCCAATAGGTGTAGGCGCCGCTCCAGTAACCGGTCAGTCGGCCGGTATCGCTCTGCCACCAGCTTTTATCCCAGTCCGACGTCAGCCCCAGGCGATAAGTCATGGTCGAATCGCTGGTGCTCCCCACACCGAACTCCAGGCCGGCAGCCTGGGCTGAAACCGAGTGTCCCACCACAGCGGCCGCAATCGCAGCCAAACAGAACAAGCGCTTCATAAGAAACATCCTTTCCAAACGAAGTTATAGGGTTTTATGCAGGCTATCTCGCTATAGAAGCTGGCGTATAGACGGAAGTTCCAGCGTATAACGCCGGTGTTTCACGAATTTTTCACGCGCCAAAGCTTCGCACAACGCCGGGGTATTTCCATAGTGTCGGTAGGATATTTCTGAGGTGATCGGCATCACCACTGGTCCAAAAATGTGCTGGCTCAGGGGTGGCAGTGGCCAGCAAATCACGCTCGCCCAGCAATCGCTTGAGCTGGCGCGCCACGGCGGCGCCGGTGTCGATCAGGATGATGCTGGGGGGAAGCATCTGCGCCAGAAGCGGCTTGAGAAAGGGGTAATGGGTGCAGCCAAGGATGATGGTGTCGCAACCGGCACTGAGCAGCGGTTCGACATAACCCTGCAACATCCGGCGCAGGGCCGGGCTGCACAGGTCGCCGGTTTCAATCAGCTCCACCAGGCCCGGGCAGGGCTGGGTGATAACACGCACATCCGTGGCAAAACGGTCGAGCAAGGCCGCGAACTTGGCGCTTTGCAGGGTGCCGGTGGTAGCGAGTACACCGACCACACCGCTGCGCGTGGCGGCGGCGGCGGGTTTGACGGCGGGTTCCATGCCTACCAGCGGCCAGTCCGGGTAGTCCTGGCGCAAATCCGCGACGGCGGCGACGGTGGCCGTATTGCAGGCAATCACAAAGGCCTTGGCGCCACGCTCGCGGAAAAACCCGGCGACCACACGCGAGCGTTGCAGAATGAACGCCGGGGTTTTCTCGCCATAAGGAATGTGCCCGCAGTCAGCCACGTAAAGCAGCGATTCCTGAGGCAATAATTGCCGGATTTCATCCAGCACCGACAAGCCGCCGACGCCGGAATCGAACACACCGATCGGCGCGTCCTTAACCATGTTGCGTCCCGCACACGGCGCAGCCGGGGTCGCGTTTGACGCGCAGCTCGCGAAACCGCGTGGTCAGTGCGTCGATCAGCAACAGACGGCCCACCAACGGCTCGCCAAACCCGGCGAGCAGCTTCAAGGCTTCCAGCGCTTGCAGGCTGCCGACCACACCCACCAGCGGGCCGACCACGCCGGCTTCGCTGCAAGTCAGTTCGGTGTCGCTGCCGTGTCCGTATAAACAGTGGTAACACGGGCTGTCTTCGCGGCGCGGGTCGAACACCGACAATTGGCCTTCAAGGCGAATTGCCGCGCCGCTGATCAATGGCTTGGTGGCGGCCACGCAAGCGGCGTTGACCGCCTCGCGGGTAGAGAAGTTGTCGCTGCAATCAAGCACCACGTCCACCGCCGCCACTGCGGCCGCCAGTGAATCGGCATCCAGCGCGCTGCGATGGGCGACCAGCGTGATCTCGGGGTTGATGGCACTCAGGCGACGCAACGCCGAATCGACCTTGGTCTGCCCCACGCTGTCGGTGTCGTGGATGATCTGGCGCTGCAGGTTGGTCAGGTCGACCGTGTCGAAGTCTGCCACATGCAGCTCGCCCACTCCGGCGGCGGCCAGGTAAAGCGCAACCGGTGCGCCGAGGCCGCCGAGGCCGATGATCAAGGCGCGGCCATTTTTCAGGCGCAACTGGCCGTCGATGTCGACATGCTGCAACAAAATCTGCCGGCTATAGCGCAACAGCTCCTGATCGGTCAGCACGGCCGACGCCCCAGGGTAATACGTTCGTGGCTGCCGAGGTCGACGCGGCTGTGGACTTCCTCAAAGCCCTCGCCACACAGCAGGTCGCGCACGGCCGCCGCCTGGTCGTAACCGTGCTCGAGCAACAGCCAGCCGCCGGCATTCAGATGGGCCGGGCTTTGCGCGATGATCACGCGCAAGTCGTCCAGGCCATCGTGGCCCGCCACCAGCGCACTGGCCGGCTCAAAACGCACATCACCGGCCGCCAGATGCGGGTCGCTATCGGCGATATACGGCGGGTTGCTGATGATCAGGTCGAAGCGCTGGCCTTGCAGGGCGCTGAACCAATGACTGTTCAGCACGGTGGCGTTTTTCAGATGCAGACGCTGGCGGTTGCGCTCGGCAAGGGCCACGGCCTCAATTACACGATCCACCGCGGTCACTTGCCAGGCCGGGCGCTCACTGGCCAGAGCCAGGGCAATCGCACCGCTGCCGGTGCCCAGGTCGAGAATGTTGGCGGGGGTGGCCGGCAACAATTCCAGCGCAGCCTCCACCAGCATTTCGGTTTCCGGGCGCGGAATCAGCGTGTGGGGCGCGACTTCCAGGTCCAGCTTCCAGAAACCTTGCTGGCCGAGGATATAGGCCACCGGCTCACCGCCGCGACGGCGCTGCAAGTAGTCGGCAAACTTCAACGCATCTTCGCTGCTGACGATTTTTTCCGGCCAGGTGTGCAGGTAACTGCGCGATTTCCCCAGGGCTGCGGCCAGCAACAGCTCCACATCCAGGCGCGCGGTGGGCGAGTCCGGCAGGTCGGCGGCGCGCAAAAGGCTGGCGATGATGGTCATTTATTCACCTGTTTATTCACCAATCGCCGCCAACTGATCCGCCTGGTATTCGGCGAGCAACGGCTCGATCACCGCTTCAACGCCACCGGCGAGAATCTCGTCAAGGGAATACAGGGTGAGGTTGACCCTGTGGTCGGTAACCCGGCCCTGGGCAAAGTTGTAAGTACGAATGCGTTCGGAGCGGTCGCCCGACCCCACGAGCAATTTACGTTCGCTGGCAATTGCGTTGGCGGCGGCGCTGGTCTGCTGGTCGTTGAGCTTGGCCGACAGCCACGACATGGCGCGCGCGCGGTTCTTGTGCTGGGAACGTTCTTCCTGGCACTCCACCACGATGCCCGATGGCAAGTGGGTGATGCGGATCGCGGAGTCGGTCTTGTTGACGTGCTGACCGCCAGCGCCCGACGAACGGTAGGTGTCGATACGCAGGTCCGCCGGGTTGATCTCGATGGCTTCCTGTTCATCCGGCTCGGGCAACACGGCCACGGTGCACGCCGAAGTGTGGATGCGGCCCTGGGATTCCGTCGCCGGAACCCGCTGCACGCGGTGCGCACCGGACTCGAACTTCAATTTGCCGTAAACGTTGTCGCCTTCGACCCGCGCGATGACTTCTTTATAGCCGCCATGCTCGCCTTCGTTCTCGGACAAAATCTCCACACGCCAGCCACGACGTTCGGCGTAACGCGAATACATGCGGAACAGGTCGCCGGAGAAAATCGCCGCCTCGTCGCCGCCGGTGCCGGCGCGGATTTCGAGGAACACGTTGCGGCCATCGTTCGGGTCTTTGGGCAGCAGCATGCGCTGCAGGTCGCCTTCCAGCTGGGCGAGCTTTTCCTTGGCTTCGCGGACTTCTTCCACGGCCATTTCACGCATGTCCGGGTCGCTGTCCTTGAGCAACGCCTGGGCGCCTTCGAGGTCGGCCTGCACTTTGAGCAGGTGTTTGTAGGTGGCCACAACCGGCTCAACTTCGGCGTATTCCTTGGAATAGGCGCGGAATTTGGTCTGATCGGAAATGACCTCGCCGTCGCCGAGCAAGGCGGTCAGTTCTTCGAAACGGTCCTGGAGCACGTCCAGTTTATTGAGCAGTGACGCTTTCATTGCGGTTTTTTATCCGAAGAGCTATCTGACGCGCCCTCACCGAGGGCAAAGAGTTCCTGGGCCATGGCCAGCGCATCGAGGCGGCCTTCGGCTGTAAGCTTTTTCAACTGCACACTGGGGGCATGCAGCAATTTGTTGGTGAGGCCGCGGGCCAATTGCATCAACACCTCTTCGGCGCTGCTGCCGTTGGCCAGCAAACGCTGGGCCTTGCTCAATTCTTCGTCGCGCAGGCGCTCGCCTTGCTGACGATAGGCCTTGAGCACGTCCACCGCCGCCAACTCGCGCAGGCGCACCATGAAATCTTCGGCGCCGGTGCTGACCATTTCCTCGGCGGCCTGGGCAGCGCCCTGGCGGCTCTTGAGGTTTTCGGCGACCACTTCGTGCAGGTCGTCGACGCTATAGAGGTAAACGTCGTCCAACTCGCCGACTTCCGGCTCGATATCCCGGGGAACGGCGATATCCACCATGAAAATAGGCTTGTGCTTGCGCAGCTTCAGCGCGCTTTCCACCGCGCCCTTGCCCAGGATCGGCAACTGGCTGGCAGTCGAACTGATGACGATATCGCTGCGCACCAGTTCGGCCGGAATGTCCGACAACAACACCGCGTGGGCGCCAAACTGCTCGGCGAGGATGCTCGCGCGCTCCAGCGTTCGGTTGGCCACCACAATACGCTTCACCCCCAGGTCATGCAGGTGGCGGGCAACCAGGGTGATGGTCTCACCGGCGCCAATCAGCAGGGCCTGGCTGCGCTGCAGGTCGCTGAAAATCTGCTTGGCCAGGCTGACGGCGGCAAAAGCCACGGACACCGGGTTTTCACCGATGGCGGTGTCGGTGCGCACTTGCTTGGCGGAATTGAAGGTGGCCTGGAACAGGCGGCCCAGCAATGGCCCAACCGTACCGGCCTCGCGCGCCACGGCGTAGGCGGATTTCATCTGGCCGAGAATCTGCGGCTCGCCCAATACCAACGAGTCGAGGCCGGCGGCCACACGCATCATGTGACGAACGGCCGCATCGTCTTCGTGCACATAGGCACTGGCGCGCAGGTCGTCGAGGCTCAAATGGTGGTAATCGGCCAGCCAGCGCAGCACCACATCGGCTGAAAGATGTTCCTGCTCTATATAGAGTTCGCTGCGATTGCAGGTCGAAAGGATCGCAGCTTCGCGGCTGTCGGTGATCCGGCAGAGCTGCTGCAAGGCCTCAACCAACTGCTCCGGCGTGAACGCAACGCGCTCGCGCACGTCTACGGTAGCAGTCTTGTGGTTAATACCGAGTGCGAGGAAGGCCATTCAATATCGCTGATGATGTCGGGAAGCCGACAATTGTCCTACTTCGAATGATTCAGAACAACCACCGTAGGCTATTGTCCTAATGCCTTGTGTCTATTAAGGCATCCACTGAGACTCGGTTATGTTTGGCCGAAGGCTTGTGTCATGATGATCCGACCGCAGGTTAGTCGTCCTCTTCCTATATGAATAGATCTTCCGCGTTGCTCCTTGCTTTTGTCTTCCTCAGCGGCTGCCAGGCCTTGGCACCCGTGTCGCCGGACGGTACGCCGCCGGTCGAAGACAGCACCCCCGCCCCTGAAAAGCCCAAGGTTTATTCCTCGTTCAAGGAAGAAACGATCTACAGCCTGCTGACTGCGGAACTCGCCGGCCAGCGCAATCGTTTTGACATTGCCCTGGATAACTACGTGACCCAGGCCATCAACACTCAGGACCCGGGCATTTCGGAGCGGGCGTTTCGCATCGCCGAATACCTGGGCGCCGACCAGGCTGCGCTGGACACGTCGCTGATCTGGGCGAAAAACGCGCCGGACGATCTGGAAGCGCAACGCGCCGCCGCCGTCCAACTGGCACGTGCCGGGCGCTATGACGACTCCATGGTCTATATGGAGAAAGTCCTGCAGGGCAAGGGTGACACGCATTTCGACTTCCTCGCGCTGTCGGCCGCCGACACTGACCAGGACACGCGCAACGGTTTGATGAAGAGTTTCGACCGTTTGCTGCAAAAACACCCAAAAAACAGCCAGCTTATTTTCGGCAAGGCATTGTTGCTGCAACAGGATGACGAGGCCGACGCCGCACTCAAGCTGCTGGAACAAAACCCGCCGGAAGATGGCGAGATCGCGCCGATCCTGCTGCGTGCACGCTTGCTGCAGAACCTCAACCGCGGCAAGGAAGCGATTCCGTTGCTGGAAAAAAGCATCAAAAAGTACCCGGAAGACAAGCGCCTGCGCCTGACCTATGCGCGCACGCTGGTGGAGCAGGACCGCATGGAGGACGCCAAAGTGCAGTTCGCCAACCTGGTCCAGCAATACCCGGACGACGATGAACTGCGCTACTCCCTGGCGCTGGTGTGCCTGGAAGCCAAGGCCTGGGACGAGGCCAAGGGTTATCTGGAAGAACTTATCCAGCGTGAGAGCCATGTGGACTCGGCGCACCTGAACCTCGGCCGTATCGCCGAGGAGCGCAATGACCCGCAGGCGGCTTTGCTCGAATACGCCCAGGTCGGCCCCGGCAATGACTATCTGCCGGCCCAATTGCGCCAGGCCGATATTTTGATGAGCAACGGCCGCACCGACGAGGCGGAAAAACGCCTGGCCGCCGCCCGCGATGCCGAGCCCGATTACGCGATCCAGCTGTACCTGATCCAGGCCGAAACGCTGTCGGCCAACAAGCAGGGCGAGCGCGCCTGGAAACTGCTGCAACAAGCCTTGCTGCAATACCCCGACGACTTGAACCTGCTGTACACCCGCGCCATGCAGGCGGAAAAACGCAATGACCTGGCACAGATGGAAAAAGACCTGCGCCTGATCATCAAGCGTGACCCGGACAATGCCATGGCGCTGAACGCCCTGGGTTACACCTTGTCCGACCGCACGACGCGTTACGCCGAAGCCAAGGTCCTGATCGAGCAAGCCCACAAGTTGAATCCGGAAGACCCGGCTGTTCTCGACAGCCTGGGCTGGGTGAATTACCGCCTGGGCAACCTCGACGAGGCCGAACGTTTGCTGCGACAAGCGCTGGAGCGCTTCCCCGACCAGGAAGTCGCTGCCCACTTGGGCGAAGTGCTGTGGGCCAATGGCAAGCAGCGCGAAGCGCGACAAATCTGGGAAAAATTCCTCAAGGAACAACCCGAAAGCCCCATCCTGCGCGGCACCATCAAGCGCCTGACCGGATCCGAGACCCTTTAAACTTATGTTCTTGCGCCACGTTATCGTTTTCAGTTTCATCGCCCTGCTCGCCGGTTGCGCGGGCATAGGCAGCCGCGAATCCGTTGAGGGCCAGGGCAACCCGGCGCAATGGAAACAGCACAAGGATCAACTCAGCAGCATCGACGGCTGGCAGATCGAAGGCAAGGTAGGGGTTCGCGCGCCGAAGGATTCGGGCAGCGGCACGCTGTTCTGGCTGCAGCGCCAGGACTATTACGACATTCGCCTGTCCGGCCCGTTGGGACGCGGCGCGGCACGCCTGACTGGTCGCCCGGGGCAAGTGAGCCTGGAAGTGGCCAATCAGGGGCGCTATGAAGCGGCGTCGCCGGAAGAATTGCTGGAACAGCAGATGGGCTGGAAACTGCCCGTCTCTCATTTGGTCTGGTGGGTACGCGGTTTGCCCGCACCTGACAGCAAAAGTCGTCTGAGCCTTAATGGCGACAGCCGCCTGGCCACCCTGGAGCAGGACGGTTGGCAGGTCGAGTACCTCAGCTACGTCGAACAAAACGGTTACTGGCTGCCCGAACGCATCAAGCTGCACGGCACCGACCTGGATGTAACGCTGGTGATCAAGGACTGGCAACCGCGCAAGTTGGGGCAATAACGTGTCCGTACAAAAACTGACCCTGCCCTCCCCCGCCAAACTCAATTTGATGCTGCACATTCTGGGGCGCCGCGAAGACGGGTACCACGAGTTGCAGACGCTGTTTCAATTTCTCGACTACGGCGATGAGCTCACCTTCGCCGTACGCGACGATGGCGTAATCAAGCTGCACACCGAATTCGAAGGCGTGCCCCACGACAGCAATCTGATCGTGAAGGCTGCGAAAAAACTGCAAGAGCAATCCGGCAGCTCGCTCGGGATTGATATCTGGATCGATAAAATCCTGCCCATGGGCGGTGGCATCGGCGGCGGCAGCTCGAATGCCGCGACCACATTGCTGGGTCTGAATCACCTGTGGCAGCTGGGCTGGGACCACGATCACCTGGCCGCACTGGGCCTGACGCTGGGCGCCGACGTGCCGGTTTTCGTGCGCGGCCACGCGGCTTTCGCCGAGGGCGTGGGCGAGAAACTCAGCCCGGAATACCCCGAAGAGCCGTGGTATGTCGTGCTTGTTCCGCAAGTATCTGTAAGTACAGCAGAAATTTTTTCAGATCCACTGTTGACACGTAACTCTCCTCCCATTAAAGTGCGCCCCGTTCCCAAGGGAAACAGTCGAAATGACTGCTTACCGGTTGTAGCAAAGCGTTATCCAGAGGTACGTAACGCTTTGAATTTGCTAGGTAAATTTACCGAAGCAAAATTAACCGGAACTGGAAGTTGTGTGTTTGGGGGCTTCCCAAGCAAAGCTGAAGCTGATAAAGTCTCGGCCCTTCTTACAGAGACCCTTACAGGGTTTGTAGCAAAGGGAAGCAACGTTTCGATGTTGCATCGCAAGCTGCAAAGTCTGCTCTAAAAGGAACCGAGTGTTAGGCACTCGTTGCAACAGATACAGGGGCGTCGCCAAGCGGTAAGGCAGCAGGTTTTGATCCTGCCATGCGTTGGTTCGAATCCAGCCGCCCCTGCCATTTTCTAATACTCATCCAGGTTACCCTCAGCCTCTAGGTACTGCGCGTGTCCAAGATGATGGTCTTTACGGGGAATGCTAACCCCGATCTGGCTCGACGTGTCGTACGTCAGCTGCATATCCCTCTCGGTGACATCTCTGTCGGTAAATTCTCCGACGGCGAAATTACAGCCGAGATCAATGAAAACGTTCGCGGTAAAGACGTCTTCATTATTCAGCCGACTTGCGCTCCGACCAACGATAACCTGATGGAACTCGTCGTGATGGCTGATGCCTTCCGCCGCTCCTCAGCGACTCGAATCACAGCTGTAATTCCTTACTTTGGTTATGCCCGTCAGGATCGCCGTCCGCGTTCCGCACGTGTGGCCATCAGCGCGAAAGTCGTTGCTGACATGCTGACCGTGGTAGGTATCGACCGTGTTCTCACGGTTGACCTGCACGCTGACCAAATCCAGGGTTTCTTCGATATTCCGGTAGATAACATCTACGGTTCGCCCGTATTGGTGGACGACATCGAAGACCAGCGCTTTGAAAACCTGATGATCGTGTCCCCGGACATTGGCGGCGTCGTGCGTGCACGTGCTGTTGCCAAATCCCTGGGCGTGGACCTCGGGATCATCGACAAACGCCGTGAAAAAGCCAATCACTCTGAAGTGATGCATATCATCGGTGATGTCGAAGGGCGTACCTGTATTCTGGTTGATGACATGGTCGACACCGCCGGCACCCTGTGCCACGCGGCAAAAGCCTTGAAAGAGCACGGTGCTGCAAAAGTTTTCGCCTACTGCACACACCCTGTGCTGTCTGGCCGTGCGATCGAGAACATCGAGAATTCCGTGCTGGACGAACTGGTGGTGACCAACACCATCCCGTTGTCCGCCGCCGCTCAAGCCTGTTCGCGTATCCGTCAACTGGATATCGCACCGGTAGTTGCCGAAGCGGTTCGCCGCATCAGCAATGAAGAATCGATCAGCGCGATGTTCCGTTAAGGGTCAAACCTTCGGAACACCCCACTGACGAAAAGCGCCCCGCCCCGACATTCTGTTGGGGCGGGGCTTTTTTGCCCATGTCGAGGCCGGCGCTGGTCGCAAACGCCGCTCGATGATGGCTATTTTGGAGATACAAAATGACTGACTTTACTCTGAACGCCCAAGCGCGTACTGACCTGGGGAAAGGTGCGAGCCGCCGCCTGCGTCACGCCGCCAACATCCCTGCCGTGGTTTACGGTGGCAACAAGCCTGCTGAATCCGTAACCATCCTGGCCAAGGAAATCGCCAAGCTGTTCGAAAACGAAGCTGCCTACAGCCACGTTATCGAACTGAACGTCGACGGCACCAAGCAAAACGTCATCGTTAAAGCGATGCAGCGCCACCCGTCCAAGCAATTCATCATGCACGCTGACTTCGTGCGCGTTGTTGCTGGCCAGAAACTGACCGCTATCGTGCCTGTGCACTTTGTTGGTGAAGAAGCTCCGGTCAAGAAAGGCGGCGAGATCTCGCACGTTCTGAACGAAATCGAAGTGACCTGCCTGCCGAAAGACCTGCCTGAGTTCATCGAAGTCGACCTGTCGGCTCTGGAAATCGGCGCGATCGTTCACCTGTCCGACCTCAAAGCCCCTAAAGGCGTTGAGTTTGTTGCGCTGGCTCACGGTGATGACAAAGCTGTTGCAAACGTACACGCTCCACGCGTTGCTCCAGAAGCTGAAGAAGGCGCTGCAGAGTAATTCACTCTGTATGGCCGGAGCTTGAGGAAACATCGCGGACCGGAACGTAGCGAGAAAGCGGGCGATAACGCGGCGTTTACTCTTGAGTAAATGAGCTACTGTTGTCCACTTTCGCCGCACCAAGGTCAGGCGATGTTATCCACAACTCCAAAGGAAGGGCCCCTGTCGTGACTGCCATTAAACTGATCGTTGGCCTGGGAAATCCAGGCGCCGAATACGAACAGACCCGGCATAACGCGGGGGCCCTTTTTGTTGAGCGTATCGCCCACGCGCAAGGTGTGAGCCTTGTGGCCGATCGCAAATATTTCGGCCTGACCGGGCGCTTCTCGCACCAGGGTCAGGATGTTCGTCTGCTGATTCCCACCACCTACATGAACCGCAGCGGCCAGGCCGTGGCGGCGCTTGCGAATTTCTTCCGAATCAAACCCGAGGAAATCCTGGTGGCCCATGACGAACTGGACCTGCCACCCGGCGTTGCCAAGCTCAAGCTGGGCGGCGGGCATGGGGGTCATAATGGCCTGCGCGACATCATCGCGCAGTTGGGCAATCAGAATAATTTCTACCGTCTGCGGCTCGGCATTGGCCACCCAGGCGTTGCCAGTATGGTTTCAAATTTCGTCCTGGGTCGTGCGCCACGCGCCGAACAGGAAAAACTCGATGCCAGCATCGACTTTGCCCTCGGCGTGCTGCCGGATATCTTCGCCGGTGAATGGAACCGCGCGATGAAAAACCTGCACAGCCAGAAGGCCTGACTCTTACCGAGGGGAAACACCATGGGATTCAATTGCGGCATCGTCGGCCTGCCCAACGTCGGCAAATCCACCCTGTTCAACGCGCTGACCAAATCCGGTATTGCGGCGGAGAACTTCCCCTTCTGCACCATCGAGCCTAACAGCGGCATCGTGCCGATGCCGGACCCGCGCCTGGAAGCCCTGGCGGCCATCGTCAATCCAAAGCGCATTCTGCCGACCACCATGGAATTCGTCGACATCGCAGGCCTGGTTGCCGGCGCCTCGAAAGGTGAAGGTCTGGGCAACAAGTTCCTGGCCAACATCCGTGAAACCGATGCTATCGCCCACGTGGTCCGCTGCTTTGAAGACGAGAACGTGATTCACGTCTCCAACAGCGTCGACCCGAAACGCGATATCGAAATCATCGACCTGGAACTGATCTTCGCCGACCTCGACAGTTGCGAGAAACAACTGCAGAAAGTCGCGCGCAACGCCAAAGGCGGTGACAAGGACGCTGTAGTCCAGAAAGGCCTGCTGGAGCAATTGATCGCCCACTTCACCGAGGGCAAGCCTGCGCGCAGCCTGATGAAGAACATGGGCGCCGACGAAAAGGCAGTGATCAAGGGCTTCCACCTGCTGACCACCAAGCCTGTGATGTACATCGCCAACGTCGCTGAAGACGGCTTCGAGAACAACCCGCTGCTCGACGTGGTCAAGGCCATTGCCGAGGAAGAAGGCGCCATGGTTGTACCGGTGTGCAACAAGATCGAAGCGGAAATCGCCGAGCTCGATGACGGCGAAGAAAAAGACATGTTCCTCGAGGCCCTGGGCCTGGAAGAGCCTGGCTTGAACCGTGTGATCCGCGCCGGCTACGAAATGCTCAACCTGCAGACCTACTTCACCGCCGGCGTTGAAGAAGTCCGTGCCTGGACCGTCAAGGTCGGCGCCACCGCGCCACAGGCCGCTGGCGTGATCCACACTGACTTCGAAAAAGGCTTCATCCGCGCCGAAGTGATCGCCTACAACGACTTCATCCAGTACAAGGGCGAAGCCGGTACCAAGGAAGCCGGTAAATGGCGCCTGGAAGGCAAGGACTACATCGTCAAGGATGGCGACGTGATGCACTTCCGCTTCAACGTGTAAATGCCGCCCGCGGTATTGACCGCCACGATAAAAAGCCGATGCACTGCATCGGCTTTTTTGTGGGCGCTGTTTTTAAAGCCAGCCACTGTTGAATGCCAATAGACGAATTTGCCTGCAATATTAATCACTCACTAATCCCTGGAATTTCAGGTTTAGTCCTACGCAGTAGGTCAGGGCTTTGAGCGTTATTTTTTATCATTAAAACATGCGAAAACCCTCAATAAATCCAGGAGTTTTCTTACTTAAACAGCCGTGACGGCGTGGTTAAATTGCGCCGTACTTCAACCCCGCAAAATAACGTTCCACTACAGTGAAGTCATTGAAAAATGTCGGCCGCCTACCCGCAGGAAAGTGATTCCGATGTCCCGCTGATTGAAGACAGGGAAATCGAAAACACACTCAACGCCACAGCAGCACTCAATGTCGACATTCTGCTCCTGGGGGAAACGGGTACCGGCAAGGACACCTTGGCGCAACGAATCCATCGCATGTCCGGTCGGCGGGGCAACTTCGTGGCGGTCAATTGTGCCGCCATCCCGGAAAGCCTCGCAGAGAGTCAGCTCTTCGGCGTCAACAGCGGCGCCTATACCGGTGCGGTGCAGTCCCGGGCAGGCGTTATTGAAACGGCTCACCTTGGCACGTTGTACCTGGATGAAATCGACAGCATGCCGCTCTCACTGCAAGCCAAGCTATTGCGAGTACTGGAAGCCCGGGGTGTGGAGCGCCTGGGGTCGACCCGCTTCATTGCGGTGGATATGCGCGTCATCGCGTCCGCCCAGCAGTCCTTGCATGAAATGGTCGAGCAAGGCACCTTCCGGCGTGATCTGTACTTTCGCCTGAGCGTCGTGAATATCGGATTACCCGCCCTGCGCAACAGGCGTGAGCGCATCACACCGATGTTCTTGAGCATGGTTCGCCAGGAAGCGGATTACTTCAAGTGCCCTGCTCCACAACCCTCCAGCGCCCTGCTGCAGGAGTTGCTGTGCCACCCCTGGCAGGGCAACGTGCGCGAGCTGCGCTCTACCGCCAAACGCTTTGTATTGGGCTTGACCCCTCTTCCAAAACAAGCGCCCCTGCTGACACAGGAAGACAAAGGCCTGAAGGAGCGCCTGCAACAAATAGAAAAGTCATTAATTGAAGACTCGCTGCACCGTCACGACTATAGCGTGGACGCGGTCAGCCTGGAATTGGGCGTTGCCAAACGCACGCTTTATTATCGAATGAAACAGTTGGCGATACCCCTTGCTTCATCTCACGGCGCAAAGTTACAAGAGTAAAACCCTCGATACAATTAGAAACAACGCAGCAAACAGAATCTGGAACCACCCTCTCGCCATTGACCACGCAATATATGCAAAAAGTTATTTCAGCCTTGAGATGGCTTGGTGCTCTTTTACGTACTCCTCAAGTACGGGGTGCGGATCAGAAAACAACGGTTTCAGATCATCAACTTAATGGGAGTAACCCTATGTCTGGTATAAGCGGCCTCGGCGGTCTCAGCAACCTCTTTAATTCTCTGGGTTCCGGCAATTCGGGGGCCAATGACTCCGTAGCACAGCTGCGCGCCATCGGTGAACAGCAAGTCAAGGACTCTATCGAGACAGCCGAAGTAAAACGCAAAGTTACTTTTGGCCAAGGTCTTAAAGACGCTTACGGCACCGCACGCTAACACGATGGCCTCTTCTGTTTTCAATGGAAGAGGCCATTCCCTATAGAGGGACTTACCATGCAAATAGACCTTCAGAAAAAGTCGACTTCCTTTTCCTCTACACGCAGCGCCAATGAACATGACACCGCCGGGAGGACGGCAGACATCGATTTTTTTGTCACGGCATTGTCCGCTGGCAATACATCTACAACCGGTCCAAATCAAGCACAGCTGGCAAACATTTTAACGATGGCGTCAGAGCAACTGGACCTGTCGAAAAAGCGTATGGCTAAAAGTATGCGGGCGTTAAGTACAGGGAAGGATGAAAAAGCCAAAGGCGACTATCCACTCATGATCTCCAACGCCCTGTTGACGACACAGGTATTGGTAAAAAGCTGTGGCTCAGTGATTCAGTGCGTCGAAAAGATCTCCAACCTGCAGTAGGTAATCATGACTCGTCCCTTGCTCAGCGCCTTCCTCTTGACGTTGGTTTGTTTGCTGACCGGCTGCAGCGACAGTGTCGAGCTTCATCGCCAACTCTCGGAGCAAGAAGCCAATGAAATCATCGCAGAACTGGCGGACAAGCATATCCGTGCGCAAAAAGTACCAGCCAAGGATGGCGTGATTGTTCGTGTGGACGCCGCCGATATCGGCGGTGCTGTACGTGTGCTGGATGCAGTAGGGCTTCCCAAACCCAAACGCGCCACCATGGGCGATACCTTCCGCAAGGAAGGCGTCATTTCCACGCCTCTCGAAGAACGAGCCCGTTACATTTATGCGCTGTCTCAGGAACTTGAGGCCACCCTGTCCAAAATAGACGGCGTCATCGTCGCCCGAGTGCATGTGGTGCTACCCGAGCGCATAGCGCCCGGCGAACCTGTACAGCCTGCATCCGCATCTGTCTTCATCAAGCACGACCCGCGCCTTGAGCCCGACAACATTCGTGGCCGGGTACGCAGAATGGTGGCCAGCAGTATTCCGGGGATGGCCACGGCGGTAGACAACTCACAAAAACTGACGGTGGTATTTGTCCCTGCAACTGCGCTTCAGGAACAACGCCCCCTGACCCACTTCGGGCCGTTCCTGATGCCCGAGAACCAGTTCGTTTATTGGCGTAACGCCATGGTGGTGTTGCTGCTCGCGTTGATCGCGGGGGCAGTTGCCTTCGCAGTGTTCTGGCAAAAGCGCAAACAGCGACGTTCACACGCTGGGCTCAGTGCAGAACCCGCCGTTCCCTTATCGCCGTCCGTTCGCCCTTCGCCGCATGAATGACGCTTTGGCTTGGGCACGATGGTGGGCTTTCCCCTGGCTAACCGCACACGCGGATTGGGGCCGTTTCTCGCCAGAGACGCTGTATCGCAGCCACCACGTATCGGCCAGTGCCATGCTTGGCATATCGCCCTGCCTGGCTCCGCCGCTCAGTACTACCGTACTGCGGCTGACTCAGGTATCAGAGCAAGCACTTGACCGGGCGCTGACACTCGTTGACTACATCAGCCACAACACTGCAGCAAGCTTTCTGCCTGAAGACGAGCAACTCTGGTGCAGGCGCTTCTCGAAAGCCCTTCCCCCCAACACCCTGCCACTTTATGACGATGCCGCATTACACCTGCTGCGCCTATGGGTCGAACCCGCTACCTGGCAACGTCTGAGGTTGCGCTTTGCGCGCCAGCGGGTGCTTGACCTGGAAAAGAATGAGCGTTTCTTCCATGACACGCACATTCGGCTCGACACGCTCTGGCAAGCGGTGGTGTGGCGTATCACAACACTTCCGGCCAACGGCGCGCCCACCGATTCAAACAACCTGGATACAGACGATGTTATGCCGTCGAAAACTTGAATTACACACCTCGCCATCCTCGGTGCCACACACGCTCATTCCGCGCCAGATGCTCGAAGACAGCAACCAGGCCAGCTCATTATTGGAGCGCGCAAAAGCCCAGGCCGAGGAGCACTTGCATCAGGCCGAACAGCAGCGTGAAGCCCTGCTTGAAGAGGCGAGCGTGGCGTTCTGGCGACGCGCCGAGGCTCAACTCGACCGCTGGGAGCGTGAGCGCCAGTCGATGAGCCACGCGCTGGAACAGTACGCGACCACCGTCACGAATAATGTGATCCGTTATCTGCTCGGCGAGGTACCCGACCAGCAACGGTTGACGGTCATGCTTAAACAACTGTTGGCGAGCCAGTTGCCCCCTGTTGAAGCGACCCTGCTCTGCCATCCCGATGAGTTGAACGCCCTGGAGTCACTCCTTGCGCCTCCCCACGCCACCCTGTGGATGCTTCGCTCCGACGACACGATCCGTCCACAGACCCTGGTGCTCAAAACCGATGAAGGCGATTTCCGTATCGACTGGGCTTCAATGTTCAGCTTATTGCTGACGCAACAAAAACATGCCGTACCCGATGCCCCATCCGCCCCGGATGTTTATGAGTGGCAACCGCCCAGGAACCGTTGAATAACAGAAACACTTTGGAACTGATGCCCCCTCACTGACCACCCAGGTCGAACACAGCCGGAGTAATTGCCATGACTGAATACGCCACGTTGAGAAAACAGATAGTGGGCGATGTAAAAACCACCAAAAGCCAATATGACTCGATGCTCAATGACCCGGACATCGCGTCAGGCGACATACGCGCCTTTTATGAGTCCTATTACAAATTGCACAACGCCCACAATGCGCTGTTTGAACATGACCGTGCCAACCATCTCATTATCAAAACGGCCATCGACAGTCTGCGAGGCTGATGTGAGCGAGCGGGTTATTCGTTGGGCGCAGGGCACACAGACCCAGCTCACGTTGTATGAGGACAACAGCAAGATCTCTCTGCAACGTCAAGCCGCCGCCTTTGTGCTCGGCGCCCAACTGACTGAGCCCCCCCCCCCAGCCCTTCACACCTGCATACCTGGATGCGCCTGGGGTACAGCAGCCTGAACCACTTTAAAGGAGCGCTCGCCATTGCACCCGAAGATGGCGCGCTCTGGTTGCTGCAAACCCTGTCGCCGAGTAGCAGCCATGAGCAATTGCTGGCGGAGCTGGAGTCACTGCTTAACCAACGGGACAGTTGGCGAGCCATGGCTGTACGCCTGACAAAACCCGCCCACACGTCCATTCCCAGGCTCCTGAGCCCGCAGCCTTACTAATCCGAGAAACCTCTATGTATAACGAAAACCACAGGCAGACTCGCTTGCGCGCGGGCTCGCCTGCTGACATCCACCGCCGAGCGGGTTGGCGATCCCTGCTGGCGCTGCCGTGGTTATTGCTGCCATGGGGGGCCACACAGGCGGCGATTCCATCGGAATGGAAAAATACCGCTTACGCCTATGAAGCCCAGTACAAGCCGCTGCGAGAAGTCCTGGAAGATTTCGCCCAGACCTTTGGCATTCAGCTTCAGGTCGAAGGCCTGCTGGAAGGCGTCGTGAATGGCAAGATACGCGCCAACACCCCGCAATCAATGCTCGACAGGCTTGGCGTAGAGCACCGCTTCCAGTGGTATCTGTACAACAACACGCTGTATATCAGCACCCTGGATCAGCAGGAGTCGGCACGCCTGGAGGTCTCCCCCGAGACCCTCTCCGACCTCAAGCAGGCCCTGACTGATATCGGCCTGCTCGACAGCCGTTTTGGTTGGGGCGAATTGCCTGAAGACGGCGTCGTGCTGATCTCAGGCCCCAAGCGCTATATCGAACAGATCAAGCAGTTCAGCAGCCAGCGTCGTACGCCGGATGAAAAGCAGAACGTATTGACCTTCCCGCTGAAATTCGCCAATGCGGCCGACCGCGTCGTGGATTACCGCGGCGAAAAGCTGACCATCCCCGGCATCGCCAGCATGCTGCGCGGTTTACTCGAACCCCGTAGCGCCTCCGAGCCCTCAAGCGCGAGCCGATCGTCCGCTGCGCAGTCACAAACCACCCTGGCCACGCCCAACCTGCCGCGGTTGGGCAACCCACTGCTGGACCAGATAACAGGGGCCTCGGCAGCCTCAGGGCAGTTGGCAACCGGCGCAACGCTGACCCCGCGCGCGCCAGTGGGCACCAGCCGAATCAGGGTCGAGGCCGATGTTCGCAATAACGCGATTCTGATTTACGACCTGCCCGAGCGCCAAACGATGTACCGCGAGTTGATTACTCAACTCGACGTGGCGCGAAAACTGGTAGAGATCGACGCCATCATTCTCGATATCGAACGCACGCAGTTGAACGAGTTCGGCGTCACCTGGGGGTTTCAAAACAGTCGGTTTCGCGGCGCCAGCGTCGCCCCCGGCGCCACATCCCAGTTGCTCATCGCCAACCGCGACGGTTTCATCGCAGCCGTACGCGCCCTGGAAGCCCGCGGCCTGGCGACGCTGGTCTCCAACCCGTCGGTGCTCACCCTTGAAAACCAGCCGGCCGTCATCGACTTCAACCGCACCCGGTATCTGGAAGCCGGCACAGAAAACGCGACCATCTTGCCTGTCACTGTGGGCACCAGCTTTCAAGTGGTGCCCAGGGTTATCACCAGCCGCGGCAGCCACCAGATCAACCTGGTGGTAGACATTGAGGACGGTAATTTTGACGACGCCACGCCCTCATTCCGCGACCTGGATGTGCGCCGGGGCAAGGTCAGCACCCAAGCGGTCATGGCGGAAAAACGCTCACTGGTCGTCGGTGGGTTCCACGTCACCAACAACACCGACAAGCGAACCAAGGTGCCGCTGCTGGGGGACATTCCACTGCTGGGCAAGGCGCTGTTCTCCTCGGCTGAACGGCAGAACAGCCGGCGCGAACGGTTGTTCATCATTACGCCGCGCGTTATCGGTGATCAGGCCGACCCTTCACGCTATTTGCCCCAGGAGGACCAGGCTGAATTGCAGGCGGCCCTCAAACCCCTGGCACGTCGCCTGGCCCCTCACTCGCCGGAAATCAAACGCAGCGACATCACCGGCACGCTGGCACGTCTTGTCAGTGGGCAAGTACCTGATGGCTTCAAGGCCGGGCCGATGCCCCTGGCGTTAAACACCCTGTGCACCACACGCGACGTGCTGGCACTCAACACCGAACGCAGCCAATGGTATGAAGGCTCACAGTTCAACGTGGCGGTCGTGGTGCTGCGCAACACGATCAAACGCAATGTTCGCATCGATGAAAAAGAGTGCAGCAACTCGCAGACCCTGGCGGTCAGCGTGTGGCCACGCGCCTGGCTCAAACCCGGGGAAGAGGCGGAAGTATTCATCGCCATGCGCCCCGTCGTGAAAGATGAACACATCGGCGTGACGCGCCCGTCTCTCATCACTCCCCTCAAGAAGACCACCCCATGAAAACAGTGATGTACCCCCTTCTGCTCGGCGCGGTATTGCTTCTTGCCGGCTGCACCGCAACCTGCAAAGGCGACTCATGCTCTCGCCCGCAATCGAGCGCTGACAAGCTGGTGGTCTGGTGGCCACCCCACATGCGGGTGGATGCCGGCCCGAGCGCGGAGCGCGCGGACCATCAAACGATTTCACTGGAACGCTGAGGACGCTGGGTTGCCGGGTAATAACGTGAATCGCCAGGCATTCCTGGACAGGCTGGTGGACGGCGAAGCCGCTCACCAGCAGCTCTGCCCGGGCATCCAGCTGTGCGTGAAAAACGCAGGCGCACGCCAGGGTCTATGCGTACAGATCGCCCGCGAGGCATTGCGCCCCGGGCAGTTGCAGCGTGTGCTGGAACGGCGTTTTGAACAGGCCGTGGCATTCGACGGCTGCTTTGCCTACCTCGATACTCAGGGTGCACTGGTTATCTGGCACCACCTGCCCAGCCAACGCAGCGTGCTCGAGCGCACACTCAGCCGAATACTGTCGCTTGCCGATCTACACGCCTTCGACGAACGCCTGCTTCGCTGATCAGCGCTGCTCAAGTTCCGGCAATTCCAGGGTTTCGCGCTTGGCTTCATCATCCAGCTCACGCAGGACACGGTAGATCACCGCCACGGCCTGCAAGGTCTCGCGAGGAATACTCGCCCCCAGCTTTTTCTCATACAGCGTACGCGCCAGCCACACACACTGGATCACCGGCACATCGGCAGCCTTGGCCCGCGCAATCAATTTTCGCGCATCGGCATCCGTGCCCTTGTCGACCAGCAACGGCAGTGGCGTTTCACCCGGTCGGTAATACAAGGCGACGGCAAAGTGCGTCGGGTTGACCACCAGCATGTCGGCCTCCTCAAGCTTGGGCAGCTTGACCTTCGGTTCTTCCTGAGCCAGTTGCTGCGCCAGTTGGCGCCGCTGTCCCTTGACGTGGGGGTCGCCCTCCATGTCCTTGTATTCCTTGACCACCTCGACCTGAGTCATGCGCATGCGCTGGGCAAAGAAATACTTCTGCATCGCCAGGTCAATCAGCGCCAGTACCAGCAATACCCCCAGGCACGCATGCAGCAAATGGCGAAACAAGGTGATCAGCGCCAGGATGTAACTCTGCAGGTCGCTGTTGGCCAGGTTGATCAACGCACTCAACGACGGGCCGATCACCACGTACAGAATCACGCTCAGCAGCACCGCCTTGACGATGCCCATCAACAGGTTCATCAAGGACTGCTTGGAGAACATCTGCTTGGCCTGGTTGAGCGGGTTGAGCCGGTTGAAATCCAGCTTCAGGGTTTCCGGGGCAAACAGCAGCCCGAACTGCATCCAGCTGCTGATCAGCTTGATCGCAATGGCGACTGCAACCATCAGCAGGGCGAACGAGAAAAACACCACCAGCGCTTCCATCAGCACTTCTTCCAACGCGCGAACAAACGGCTGGTCGAATCGCGACATCGGCAACACCATCAATTGCCCGAAGCGTTGCATGCTGCTGTCGGCGGTGAACAGCGCAATCTCGCTCAGGGCCGTCAGCACCAATAACTTTGGGACGTCCTGGCTCTGGGCGACCTGCCCCTTCTTGCGCTGGTCGCGCAGCTTCTTGGCACTCGCCGGGTGCTTTTTTTCACCTGAATCGCTCATGGTGCCGGCACCTTGAACATCAAACCCAACGCGTGTTTGAGGTCGCCCAAGAGCACCATGCGCCCCACGATCAAATCCTGCAGCAATGAAAAGTACAGGATCAAAATACCGATGCCCGCCAGGCATTTGACCGGCGGAGCCAACGTGCTCACCTGCAACTGCGGGCTGTAGAGCCCAAGCAGCGCAATGCCGAACTCCAACAACAGCAGCACCGCGATGAAGGGCGCCGCGTAGAGCATCATGTGCGTGAAGGTATCGCCCAGCAGCCCGATGAACGTACTGAACCCATTGGGCCCCACCACGGGGAACCAGGCCGTAGGCGGCCAAATCTGGTAGCTGTCCCAGATCACCTGGGTCAGCGCTCCCAGCCCCAGCGTGACCATCAACAGAAAGATCGCCAGTTCCTTGAAGAGATGGCCGATGGGGGTCGCGTCCGGGCCCAGCGAGGGGTTGAGCTGGCCGCCGGCCAGGGCGCCACGCTGGTTGTCCAGCAGAGCGCCCACCGCTTCGAACATCCAGAACGGCATCGACAACAGCACGCCCAGCAAAAACCCCAGGGCGACTTCCTTGAGCATCAACCCGGCAAGCGCGAGGGCGGAGTACTCAGTGCCGAGCAGCGCCGCATGGATACCGGGCGCGGGCATCAATGCCAGCACCATGATAATCGTGTGCCGGGTCATACCGCGGATGTGTTGAAAACAGAATGCCGCCACCAGCAACGCGCACGGATAAATACGCGCCATGCCCAGCAGCAAGCCGGGCAAGTATTCAAGGTATAGCAACACAGGCAGGACCTCAGTTCAGCGCCGAGCGGGCGATCATGTCAAAGGTCAGGTTGATCAGCTGGATCAGTTCCACCCCGATCCAGCGTCCGGTCACCGCCAGGGTGATACCCACCGCCACCAGCTTGATACCAAACGGCAAGGTCTGGTCCTGGATCTGCATCAGGGCCTGCACCAGCGAGGTCAGCACGCCGACGATCACCGCCACGATAAGCGGCGGCGCCGACAGCACAACCACCAGCAACATGCCCTGTTTGAACAGCACGATCGGGTCCATAGGGCGCTCAGAGATAAGAAAGGAACAGGCTGTCGAGTAACCGTGACCAGCCGGAGACGAGCACGAACAGCAGCAATTTGAGGGGCAGGGAAATGGTCATCGGCGAGACCATTTGCATGCCCAGCGCCAGGAGCAGGTTGGAGACAATCAGGTCGATCACGACGAACGGGATATAGATCAGAAACCCGATCTCGAACCCTGACTGCAACTGCGACAGCACAAACGCCGGAATCAGCAGAATGAGGTCTTCGCGCTGAACTTCCTGTGCCATCTGCGCCGGCCACATGCGAGTGGTGTTTTCCAGAAGATGGGTCAGCACATCCGGGTCCACGTTGCGAAGCATGAACGTGCGCAGCGGCTTTATCGCTTCCAGCCCGGTCTGCTGCATGGTCTGTACATTGGCCAGGTTGAGCGGCGTGACCTTGACGACCTCGGCGATTTCATAGCCCACCGGCGCCATGATGAACAGCGTCGCCGCCAGCGCGATAGCGTTGATCGCCATGCTCGGCGGAACTTGCTGCACACCAATGGCGTTGCGCGTAATCATCAGCACAATCACGATTTTCAGAAACGCGGTGCACACAATCAGCAACATCGGCATCAACGACATTGCCCCAAGGAGCAGCGCGAGAACGAGAGGATCTACGCCCTGGAAACTCATCGGGAAAACATCACTCGGGTCAGTTGCAGGCCGAGTCGCCCGTACACTTCGACCAACTGCCCCTGGCCAATGGGGCGGTCGCCGTAATAGAGCCCGGCCATGCCAGGCGCGTACCCGGAGATACCCAGCACCGCGCCGGGGGCCAGATTGCGCAATTCCCCAAGCGTCAGGTTCAGGGTGCCGCAGCGCACATGGAGTGCCATGCTCAACTCATCGAACGGCTCATGACCGAATACGTCCTCCACCGGTTCATGGTCGTTCTGCCCAAGGTAATTGGGCTCTGCAAAATCTTCATCCACACCGGTGTCCTCAATAGAAGTTAGGGTCAGGCGCAACAGCCCGGATTCATCGTCAATACGCCCGTGCAGGCGTTGCCTGCCTGCCTGTACATAGCCGTCGCCCCCGGCCTGGAAAAAACTCTGCTCAAACATCAGCACATCGCCTTGCGCCACACGGTTTACCTGCGTGACGGGCAACTGCAAACGCCCAAGCGCAACAGCAACCGCCACCTGAAACACCGCGGGCAGTGACCCGGCGACAGGTCGCCACCGGCCCGCCTCACACAGGGCGAGAAAGCTCTCGGGGGCCAGCCACAGATAGCTCACGGCCCTCGCCCCGCCCAAGGTCACCGTCAGGCTGCAGCCAAAGCTCGAAGGGCGATCCGTTGCCAGCAGTCGTACGTAACCCAAGAGCCCGCGCACCTGCGGGCTGAGATGGTGCAGGAACAGGTCCCAGACCCAGGAGTGCGGATCGTTGTCGGCGTGTGCCAACGTCACGGGGCACTCGCCCAACAAGCTGAACAAGGGCCCCGGGTCGGAGAAGGCCAGGACGCCGCGTGCCGTTTCAAAGCACATGGGTGTGACGCCGACCGGGTCAGGGCCGGGCTCAAGCAGCAGCTCTCCCTGTTCTGCGGCCACCTGAAACGCCATGCGTAAACCGCGCCCCAGGTGACGGCGGGCCGCAACCGCCTCCTCCTTGAGCGTTGGCAAAGTCAGCAACGACGCCATCATGCCAAGCCCGTATTGGCCAGGCTTACGCTGACAGGTGCCCCCAGACTCTGTGTGAGGCCGTCCTGAAAACGTTGCCGCACACCGCCGAGCCATTGCGCGGTTGACTCTTCCTCCGCAGCCAGTTCCACGCTCCACTCTCCCTGCTCGCGGCGTACACGCGTATTGATCCGCCCCAGACGCGGCACGTACAACACCGCCACCAATGGCCACTGCGAAGCGCCCAAAATCCGCGGCACCAATTGCTCGGTCAACGCCTGGATCATGGCGATGTGAGCTGAGGCCTTACTCGCCGTCAGGGACGCGCCACTGCCGGCGCCGTCACCACTGCCGTCAAACAGTTGGGCAAAGACACGGGCATGCTCCCACGGCACCACCGACGGATTGGCCCGTGCAGAATCGCTGCGTGGTTCACGCGTACGCGGGCGTTTGGGCGGGCTGCCAGATACCTTCGTCATGTCGGCTCCTGAGCCAGCAAAATGGACAATTCCTGAAGCTTCTCGACTTGGCGCAGGCACAAGGTCACCTGTTTCTGGGCGGTGCCAATTTCAATTTCCTGTTGCTCACGCTGCTCATGCAGTGCGTGTAATTGGCCTTCTTCACGCCGCGTGCTGGCCGTCAACGTTTGCTCCTGGGCGCTCCAGGATTTCAGCGCTTGAAAGGTCAGTACCTGGCCCTGATGCTGATTGAGTAATTGCGCACTTTGCTGCGCCTCTTCCAGCCGGGTTTGCTCCAGCGTGTCCTGCGCCTGACGGATATTCGCGAGCAGGGTTTGCTGGGTTCTTTTTGCCTCACGCAATGCTCGCTCGGCGCGGTCGGCACGGTGCCTGCGCAAACGCCGCAAGGTTTCGATTTCACCCGGCAGCGAATCAGAATGGGACATAGGCGGTCAGCTCCGTCAGTTGCTCAAGGGTGGCCGTCATGGGCGTGGGCTCGCGCAAGTCCTGGCGCAGGAAGCCATCGACCGCCTGGCGGCTGTCCACCGCCATGTCCGTCAAGGCATCACTGCCCGGCTGGTACTCGCCCAGCTTCAGCATCAGCTCGATCTGCTGATAAGCCGACAGCAAACGTCGCAACGCCGTGCCTGCATGAATGTGCTCAGGCTCGGCGACGTTGCTCAAAATCCGGGAAAGGCTGGCGAGCACATCGACCGCCGGGTAATGCCCGCGCTCGGCCAGCTTGCGTGACAACACGATGTGGCCGTCGAGCAGCGACCGCACTTCATCGGCCACCGGGTCGCTCATGGAGTCCTGTTCGATCAGCACGGTGTAGATCGCCGTGATCACCCCGTCGCGGGTCAGCCCGGCGCGTTCAACCAGCCGCGGCAACAGGCTGTAGACCGACGGCGGCAAGCCACCGCGCCCCAGCGGCTCGCCCGCAGCCAGGCCGATTTCACGCTGGGCCCTGGCAAACCGGGTCAGGGAGTCGATCAGCAGCAACACGCGCTTGCCCTTGCGCCGAAAACCTTCCGCCAGGGCCGTCGCCGTAAAGGCCGCCCGGGCGCGCTCCATGCTGGAGCGGTCGGAGGTCGCGCACACCAGCACGGCTTTGGCGCGCAACGAGTCATCGAGCTCATGGTCCAGAAACTCGCGCAGCTCACGGCCCCGTTCGCCGATCAAACCGAACACGATCACATCGCACTCGACGTTACGGGCGATTTCCGCGAGCAAGGTGGTCTTGCCGCACCCGGCACCTGCAAACAGCCCGACGCGCTGCCCCTCGCCCAGGGTCAGCAGGCCATCGATCGAACGCACACCGGTTGCAAGGGCGCGGCTGATCCTCGGCCGCTCCGTGGGCAACGGCGCTTCGCACAGCACCGTGCTGGCGTCGGCGCTGTCGCTCTCGACAAACGCACCGTGGCCTTCTCCCGCAATCGGCCGGCCAAAACCGTCCAGCACCTGGCCGAGCAAGTCATCCCCTACCCTCACCCGATGCGGCACACCCAACCTCTCGACGGCGGCGCCCACGCGCACGCCTTCCAGGTTGCCCAAGGCACTGAGCACCGCATCCTGCTGATCGAACCCGATGATCTCGGCGAGCATGTTGTCGCCCGGGGTTTTCTCCACCCGGCACAAATCGCCAATGCGCGCCTCGGGCAACCGGCATTGCAGCAGCATGCCGTTGACGCGTTGAATGCGGCCGCGCTGGGTCACGGGCGTAAAGCGGGTCAAGGCCAGGGACTGTTGCTGCTGCCAGGCGTCCAGACGTTCCTGCAGGTTATCGTTCACCAGCGCACCTCATAGCGTTGCGCGCCGTCGAACACCACCTTGTTGTTGTCGATCAGCACCAGGCGCACACCCTCCACTTCATCCCCCACAAACAGCCGGCTGCCGGTTTCAAGCACCACATGGCCATTCGGCCCGCCGACGATCTGCAAAATTTTGAACGGCAGCGTGCCGTCACTGGCCCGCACACGGCTAAGCACCGGCACGACCGTGTCGAACTGCTCGCCAAACCGGTTGAGCATGCGCGCCACCAGTTCCACGTCGTCCTGAGGCACTTCGCCGTCGAGCACGATCTGGCCGTTGACCACCAGCAAGCTGACCTTCTGGCCCAACTCGCGCTCACCCAACATTTTCAGCAACTGTTGGCGCACTTCGAAAGGCGAAGCCAACGCTTGCTTGCGGTCTGCCGTCGGCATCAACGATGCCTGCGCTTCGCGATCCCCGGTGGACGCCATACCCACGGCAACGAGAATCACCGCACACACCAGTAACAGGCTGATCAAATGCTTGTGCCGTGCGGGCGAAATGGACGACAACGTCAGCGTTAATGGCGCCTTGCTCTCGACGGCCGTCGTTAACGGCTGGGGGGCTGGCGCCTGCGGCCAGGGCTGGTCGGCCAGCGTGACGCACAGGCGCACCACGCCAATCGAAAAAGGTGTGTTGGGTGGCAGGTCGCTGATTTGCGCCAGAACCAGCCCGTCCGCCCCTTGGATGAGCCCGGCCTCGGCCTGGACCGACCAGCCGCCATTGATGAGTCGCAGCCGCGCATGATGCTCGGCAATGCCGGTGTCGTTGAGCAAAAGGTCTGCGTCGGCATGTGCGCCGATACTCCACTGCTCGCCGAACAACGGCAGCGCGGCGCCCTGATGCAAACCACTCAATACCCGAAGCTCGTACATCATCGAGCGCCTTCTGCCGTCGACCGGAGTGACAGGGTCATGCCGCGGCTCCGCGCATCAGCTCGTCCTGGTTCAGGTCGAAACGGCCCAGTACCTTGACCTTGGAAGTGCTGCCCAGCTCGGCAAACGACAGCACCGGCACATGGTTGAATTCTTCCAGCAACAAGGTGCGCAAAGGGCTGCGCAGGTCCTGTGCAACCAACATCACGCTTTTGGTCTTGGGGCGCAGCGTAAAGGCTTGGTTGAGCAGGTTGATCAACGCTGCGCTGTTATCGTTATCGAGCGCGAAGAACACCCCGGTCTGAGTCTGGCGCAACGCTTCACGCAGAATGTTTTCAGTCTGCGGCGCCAGCAGCCAGGCATGCAGGCCATCGGCTTCGCTGTACTGGTGGAAGATCTGCGACTTGAGGGCGATGCGCGCATAGTCGGCCAAGGCATCGGGCTCACGCTCATGCTGGCCGTATTCGATCAGCGATTCGACGATCAGGCGCACGGCGCGCAAGGGCACGCCCTCGCTTGCCAGGCGCTGCAGCACGGCGGAGAAGCGCGAGAGCGGCATGATGCGCTGAAGCTCCTGGACCAGCTCCGACTGGTTGTGCTCAAGCCAACCGAGGATTGACTTGCTCTCCTGAATGCCGAGAAATTGCGGCCCGCTGAGCATCATCGAATGGGTCATGCGCTCAACGATCAAACTCAGGGCGCTGAAGCGCTCAAGGTCCGGGTCAGCCAGCAGCGGGGCATCGGCCGGTAACCATACCCAGTCCTGTTCATCTCGCTCGGGCAAGCCTGGCACCCCCTGTTCCGGCTCCTGCGCCAGGGACGTGCGGGCCACGGCCACTGCGTCGCCCTGAGTGGCTTTGACCATCGGTACTTCATGCACGCAAAAACGCATTTCATCGCTGGCAAGGGCCGGGTTGAACTCCACTTCAAACGGCGGCAACGTCAAACCGATCCGCGCAACGATGCCGTTACGCGCTTTGCGAACCTCATGCACGATTTCCGTCACCCGCTCGGTGCCTCGCAGCTCGGGAGGAAACTGTAAAAGGTAAGGCCGCGAAGGGTCGAACCCGCGCAGGTCCTCGGCGCCGTTTTCCTCCGGTGCGATTTCGACCGTGTTGCCCGCTTCGGCTTTTTCCCGGCGCTGACGCATCAGGTAAAACCCCAGGCAGCCGGTGACCAACGCGATCAGAATAAACACCAGCGTGGGCATGCCCGGCAACGTCGCGAAGGCCAGCATTCCGACCGACGCGATCATCCAGCTCTTGGGCTCGCTGGTCATCTGCCGGGCAATTTCGGCGCCCATGTTGCTCACGCCTTTGCGCCCGTCCGGCGCCACGCGGGTGATGATCATGCCGGCGGTCAGGGAGATCAGCAGCGCGGGAATCTGCGCGATCAGGCCATCGCCGATGGTCAGCACCGAGTACAACGCCATGGAATCGGCGGCGCTCATGCCATGCTGGAACATGCCGGTGGAAAAACCGCCCAGCAAGTTAATCAACACGATCACCAGGCCCGCAATCGCGTCGCCCTTGACGAATTTCATGGCGCCGTCCATGGCGCCGAACAGTTGGCTCTCGCGCGACAGCTGATCGCGCTTGTCACGCGCCTGGATGCCGTCGATCAGCCCGGCGCGCAGGTCGCTGTCGATGGACATCTGTTTGCCCGGCATCGCGTCCAGACTGAAGCGGGCCGCCACTTCGGCAACGCGTTCGGAGCCCTTGGTGATCACCAGGAAGTTAACCAGGGTCAGGATCATGAAGATCACCAGCCCGACCGCCAGATTGCCGCCCACCACAAAATTGCCGAACGCCTCGACGATGTCGCCGGCGTCTTGCTCCAGCAGGATCAGGCGCGTGGTGGCGATCGACAGCGCCAGGCGAAACATCGTGGTCAGCAGCAAGATCGAGGGGAACGAGGAAAACGCCAGAGGCCCCGGCAGGTAAAGCGCCAACACAATCAACAGGCAGGAAATACAAATATTGAGCGCAATCAGAATGTCCACCAACCAGGTGGGCAGCGGCACGATAAAGATGAACACGATAGCCAACACCACCACCGCGCCCAGTACCTCGGCACGCTGCGCAGCTTTCAACAGCCAGCGGTTGACGGTTGCCAGAATGTTCACGCCAGCGTCCTCGGCTCACTGCCAAACCGGGACGGGCCTTTCTCCAGGCGCGTGAACTCATCCATCACCAACAAAAAGGTGTGCAGCCCCTCCTGGCGCCCACGGGTATCGCGCCACAGGGCCATCGGCAAACTTTTCACCACAGGGTAAACGGCATTCAGCGAGGTCAGCTGACTGGCCGTCTCTGCATCGCTCGCCAGTTCACTCGCCAACCGCTGGACTTCGGAAGACCCGATGCCGTTGCCGGCGTAACCCAACAAACGCTGCAACAGGATGACCGCGTCGTGCTCGACCTGCAGGCGTTCGATCAGCCCGCGACAACTGGACAAAACCCCGCCCAGTTGCCCGCAGCTTTGCAACCCCAGCAACAAAGTGCGCAACTTGGCCGTCGGAATGGACGACGCAAGGGCCGCCACGTCATCTGCCAGGGCCCGTCGCATGATGTTGAGCCCGTCGGCAAACCGTTCGCCACCGTACATGCCGAGCAACGCCTGCATCATGTTCGCCAACGATTGGCGCACCACCACATTGGTGTAATACAGGGTGCGTACCGCCTGGCGCTCCTGAGGATCACCGCTGGCCGCCTGCAAGGTCATGGCGATGTTCAGGCCCGCCTGGATCTCCCGCTTGTGGCGCATTTCCAGCCTGGCCAACGCATCACGTGCCAGCGCGGCTTCCGTCTTGCGCACTTCGGCTTCCGCCTGCGCAGTGATCTGGCGCAACACCACATAGGTACGCGCCGGGTCGCCACCCGTGAGCTTCAGCAGGTCCTCGACACTGGGCTGTTTCTTCAGCGCCTGCCTGGCTTGCTGGGTGATGGACGCCAGGCTCGTCTGGGCCGGATGGCCCAACTGGTCATAGAGTTGCGCGAGCTGCTCGGTGGGCGTCATCAGAACGCCCATCGAGCGCTGATTCAGGGTTTTGCTGATCAGCGCCACTTCTCGACTGAACGCGTTGGCAAGCTCATCCAGGCCCGTAGCAGCTTGCGCGCGAGCCTGAACGACTTTCTCGGGGGCAGGCTGCTCCAGGCGCTGGATTTTGTGCAGATCGGGGCTGGATTCGACTTTCATGGGCGTGCCGGGGCAGGAAGTTTGTGTCCCTGTGTGGCAGGCATGCGCCATACGGTTCCATCGAAAAACGATACATAAGGCTTATTGAAAAGACCGGCAAAAACAACACGCCACTTTTGCAAAAAACTGCGCAAAACACTCTCATTTCAGGATATTTATTTATATAAATCAGTGTATTACGCGATTTATTCGCTTGGCACAGCCAGTGCTAAAGGGGTTCTCACCGAAAACATTTCGGCAGCGTCTACCCTGAGGAAAATATCGTGAATATCCCTATTGAAGCTTTAGCGCACCTCGTTGGCAGCTCGCCTCAATTCATGCTCCAACTGACGGACGACCAGCAAAAGAAACTTCGACGTTTTATTCATAAACGCGTGCTCAACCCCGAAGACGCCGATGACATCCTGCAACTGACCTACCTGGAAGCCTGGCGCAACCGCGAACGCTTCGGCGGTCAGGCCACCCTCAGCACGTGGATGTGTGGCATCGCACAGAACCTGATCCGCAACCATTTCCGGCGCATGTACGCCAAGCCGGTGCATTGCGAATTCGACGAATCACTGTGGCATGGTCAGGAAGACACCAAAAACCTGGACTGGGAGTTCGAAGTCAACCGTCGACTCGAGAAAACCCTGAGCGCCATCGACCATCTTCCGGCAGAGATGCGCAAGACGTTGTACGCCTCGCTGGAGACCGACGGCAGTTATCAGGATACTGCCGACGTTTTGGACATTCCTATCGGCACTGTCCGTTCACGCCTGTCGCGCGCACGTGAACAGCTCAAACGCGTCACGCACAACGCCTCACAACCGTAAGCCCGCCGAAAGGCAACGTTGGGCGGCAGGGATATCTGCCCAACCGAATTCCCCGGTTTCAAAGACGCCGGACGCTGCACACACCGCCATCAGATCGCCCCCACCTACACCCCACGCCCGATGTACCACTCGTCGCCGTCTCAGCCGACTTTGGTTAAACAGTTGAAAGCGTAGAAAAATTTTCAATAAAAGTGCTTGACGCATTCCCGTTCTGCGCGAATAATGCGCGCCACTTGGCTACATAGCTCAGTTGGTTAGAGCATAGCATTCATAATGCTGGGGTCCGGGGTTCAAGTCCCTGTGTAGCCACCAAGTACTAAAAACGGCTTACCGAAAGGTAAGCCGTTTTTTTATGCGTCAAGAAAAGTGCTGAGGCATACTCGCCCCCAATCATCAGGAGGCGAGACGTGAACCCCGACTTCTCCAACCCCGGCGTCACCCTGGAACAGCTGCCGTTACAGGCTGACCGCGCTGACTTCCGGCCCTGGGCGCCTTGGCGTGAAGACAGCGACCTGGAACTCGATGCATGAGCCTCGACATCTTCGCAATCATCCTGCTGGGCGCACTGCTCCACGCCACCTGGAATGCAGTGGTCAAGGGCGGCGGCGACAAGTTGCTGACCACTTGCATGATCACCTCTGTCGCCGCCCTGATCGCGCTGGCAGTTATTCCATTTCTTGAGCGGCCAGCGCCGCAAAGCTGGCCGTTCATCGGCGCGTCGGTGGTGTTTCAGGTGCTGTATTTCGTGCTGGTGGCCTCGACCTACCGCATCGCCGATATGAGCCAGACCTACCCGATCATGCGCGGCACCGCCCCGCTGCTGGTGGCAATGGTCAGTGTGCTGCTGTTATCCGAAACGTTATCGGCGTTCGCCTGGCTCGGCATTGCCGTGATATCACTCGGCATCCTGAGCATGGCCGTCGCACCTTCGGTCGGGCGCAAAAACGGACTGATGCTGGCGCTGATCAATGCCTGCGTGATCGCAGGCTACACCCTGATTGATGGCTTGGGCGTGCGTAAATCCGGCGCGCCGGTGGCCTATACGCTGTGGATTTTCCTGCTGACCGGCCTCCCGCTTGCCGCCTGGGCCCTGGCCACTCGACGACGCGAGTTCTGCCGTTACCTGGAGCACCACTGGCGGGCCGGAATCATCGGAGGGTTTGGCACCATCGCGTCCTACGGGCTGGCACTATGGGCGATGACGTCTGCGCCCATCGCCACGGTTTCCGCACTCAGGGAAACCTCAATCCTGTTCGGCGTGGTGATCTCGGCGTTTGTTCTCAAAGAACATCTGACCCTCGTACGAATCGTCGCCGCCTGCATCATTGCCGCCGGGGCGATGTTGTTGCGCCTAGGCTGAACCGACCCTCACAACGGCGCTCAAAAAAAGCCGCCATCTGTACTTTGACGCTCGACTGAACCCACTGTTAGTGTCCAGCCTCCCCCACACCGAGTGCCCCACGGTGAAACTGGATATCTACCAAGTCGACGCGTTCAGCAGTCATGCCTTCGGCGGCAACCCGGCCGCGGTATGCCCGCTCACCGAATGGCTGACCGATGAGCAGCTGCAAAATATCGCCGCGGAAAACAACCTCTCGGAAACCGCTTACTTTGTACCCCGTGGCGATGTTTACGAGCTGCGCTGGTTTACTCCGGAAGTCGAAGTCGACCTGTGCGGCCACGCCACGCTGGCGGCGGCATGGGTGCTGATTCACAAGCTGCCGGGTGCGCCGCAAGTGTTGCGCTTTGCCACGCGCAGCGGCGAGCTTCGGGTGACGCGCAACGGTGATGAACTGGCGATGGATTTCCCGGCCAAACACCCTGAACGTTGCGAGCCGCCGGCCGGAATGCTGAGTGCACTGGGCATCGAACACGCCGAGGTGTATGCCACCGACGATTACATTGTATGGGTCGAGGATGAAGCTCAAATCGCCGCCTTGACGCCGGACTTCGCCCGCCTCAAAGGCCTGCCGAAGCGCGGAATCGCGGTGACGGCCAGAAGCACACGTTTTGATTTTGTCACCCGGTGGTTCGGACCGAACGTGGGCGTCAACGAAGACCCGGTCACGGGCTCGGCCCACACCTCGCTGGCGCCCTTTTGGGCCGAACGCCTGGGCAAGTTGCAGCTCACCGCCGAGCAAGGCGGCAAGCGCCGCGGGCAACTGCGTTGCGAGCTCAAGGGCGACCGCGTGATCATTTCGGGCACCGCGGTACTTTACCTGCAAGGCACGATTTACCTGTAAAACGTACGACCCCAAGGACAACAGATCATTTTCACAATGAACGGAGTTCAGCGCGTGTTTTCGATTTCCCGCCGTCAACTGTCGATGATTGCCGCAGCCCTCGCCCTGGCTGGCTGTCACCCCCCCGTCAACGAACAGCCTCCGGCGCCGGAACCGGGCTCGGGTTATCGCACTGACCTCACCACCCGGCACGCCGAGCGCCACATGGCCGCTGCCGCTAACCCGCTGGCGGCCGAAGCCGGGCGCGAGATGTTGCGTCAGGGCGGCTCGGCCATTGACGCCGCCATTGCCATGCAGGCCGTGTTGACCCTGGTGGAGCCGCAGTCTTCCGGCATTGGTGGCGGCGCGTTCATCATGCTGTGGGACGGGAAAACCGTGCACGCCTACGACGGCCGCGAAACCGCGCCTGCCGGTGCCACCGAGCGCTTGTTCCTGAAAGCCAACGGCACCCCGATGGCGTTTCCCGAGGCGCAGATCGGCGGGCGCTCGGTCGGCACGCCGGGGGTTTTGCGCGCGCTGGAAATGGCGCACAAGCAAACCGGGCACCTGCAGTGGGCCAAGCTGTTCGAGCCGGCCATTCGCCTGGCAGAACAAGGCTTCGCTATTTCCCCGCGCTTGCATGCCCTGATCGCAGCTGACCGCTTCATTCCCCAATCGCCGGACATGGCCGCCTATTTCCTGAAGGCCGACGGCTCGCCAAAAGCCACCGGCACACTGCTGAAAAATCCGGCGCTGGCGGCGGTGTTCAAGCGCATCGCCAAGGAGGGCCCCGACGCGCTGTACCACGGGCCGATTGCCGATGAGATCGCGCGCAAGGTGCAGGACCATCGCAATGCGGGCAGCCTGTCCCAGGCCGACCTCAAGGGCTACACCGCCAAGGAGCGCACGCCGCTGTGCACCGACTACAAACAATGGAAGGTGTGTGGCATGCCGCCGCCGTCGTCGGGCGGGATTGCCGTTGCGCAGATCCTCGGCACATTGCAGGCGCTGGAAACGCGCGATCCGGCGCTGGCCATTGCACCGATGCTGCCGGTGAACAGCCCGTCACCTGCCGGACTTGAACCCACGCCCGAAGCCGTGCACCTGCTCGCCGAGGCCGGGCGACTGGCGTTCGCCGACCGGGGCCTGTACGTGGCCGACGCGGACTTCGTACCCGTACCGGTCGCAGGCCTCGTCGCCCCGGACTACCTGGCCAGGCGCGCCGCACTGATCGGCGAGCGCAGCATGGGCATTGCCAAGCCGGGTACGCCTGCAGGCATTCAGGTGGCCTATGCGCCGGACCGCTCGCCGTTGCGTATCTCCACCTCGCAAGTGGTCGCGGTGGATGACCTGGGTGGCGCCGTGTCGATGACCACCACGGTCGAGGCAGCGTTTGGCTCCCACCTCATGGTTCAGGGTTTTTTGCTGAACAACCAGATGACCGACTTTTCGTTCATCCCCGAAGAAAACGGCCAGCCTGTGGCCAATCGCGTTGAGCCGGGCAAACGCCCGCGTTCGGCCATGGCGCCAACCCTGGTGTTCGACCGTAAAAGCGGCGAGCTGCTGGCGACCGTCGGTTCGCCAGGCGGCTCGCAGATTATCGAATACGTGAGCAAATCCCTGGTGGCGATGCTCGACTGGAAACTCGACCCGCAAGCCGCCATCAACCTGCCCAACTTCGGCAGCCGCAATGGCGCTACCGAACTGGAAGCGGGCTTGTTCAGCCCGGCGCTGAAGCAGGCGCTCAGGGACAAAGGCCACGCGCTGAGTGAAATCGATATGACCAGCGGCATCCAGGCCATCGTGCGCACGCGAGATGCCCAGGGCAAAGCGTCGCTCAGTGGCGGCGCTGACCCTCGGCGCGAAGGCGCGGCGGTAGGCGACTGAGCGTTTAATCAACGGAGAGTGCACCTTGCAACAGGCAGACAACCTCGGCGCCATCCCCGGCATCGACCATGGCTTTTGTACGATCAACGATCCGTCGCGACCAGCTGACGTGTTTTTCTGCAAGCAGGTGCACAGCGCGTCAGTGATTGACTGGCAGCCCGACCAAGTGGCCAATACCCTCGAAGCCGACGGTGTGTTCACCCATCGGCATCAGCCGGTTGCGGTGATTACCGCCGATTGCCTGCCCATTTTGATCGCCGCCAAAAACGCTCAGCGGGTAGCGGCCGTGCATGGCGGCTGGAAGGGGCTGCAAGGCGGGATTGTCGCCAACGCCATCCAGCGTTTTGCCGAGGACGGGATTCCTGCCGACCAGTTACAGGTGGCCATCGGGCCGTCGATCAAGGCGTGCTGTTATGAAGTCAGTGACAGCTTTATCGCGCAATTTCCGGCGACTCAGGAACACCTGTGGCAGCCCACTCAACCCGCGCCGTTATTACCGCCGCAAATCCCACCGCCCCATGCCCGGCAAGCCGGCAGCGCGTGGTTTGATTTGAGCGGGTATGGGGTGATGTTGTTGCTGGAGGCGGGGCTCAAGCGCGAGCAAATTGAAGTCAGCCAGGTGTGCACTTATTGCACGTCGCCCAGCTTTGCCAGCTACCGCAGGAGGACGCACAACCCTGAAGAGGCGAAGACGCTGATTTATTCGTGGGTTGCTCGTACGCTCGGGTGAGAACACGCCTACAGACTAACTTCCCGTTTCTTACCCGTTGCCCCGCGCATAAAAAATCCTGTCTTGTTTTGCGATAAAAAGCTCCTTGAGAAGAGCTTTTTCTCCTGAGATTTTCTGGCTTGCCCTTCTTGCCAGAGGCTACGTCAAAGACGTAGTATTTTGCGTGTTAACGATTATAGAATCTCCGCTGTTCAGCAGACTATGGCCCGATTACTGGACCGAGGAGGAAAGGGGTATTTTTATGGCTTTTCTGGCCAATCACCCTGAAGCCGGCACTGTGGTTCCCGGGTCGGGTGGCTGCCGCAAGGTACGCTGGAGCCTGGAAGGTCGTGGCAAGAGTGGAGCGGTGAGAGTCATCTACACCACACAGCTGACTTGCGGTGCCCTGGTGGCACTCCTGATTTACGGAAAGGGCGCAACCGAGAATATCCCGGCACATACCCTGTACAAAATAGCGAAGGAAATGAACCATGCCGCTCACTGAAAAACAGCTGAAGGAGCGCGACTCCAAACGCAATATCGGCGAAGAATTACTGGCCGCTGTCAAAGATGTCAAAGCAGGACGCTATGGCTCGACGAACCACATTGAAATGACCCCGGCGGCGCAAGCAAGAAGCAAGACAGGCTTGTCACAACCCAGGTTTGCCGAGCTCTTGGGGGTTTCGGTAAGAACCCTTCAAGAATGGGAACAAGGCCGCCGCTCGCCTTCCGGTGCGGCACGTTCTCTGCTGCACATTGCGACTATAAGACCCGATGTGTTTCGTGAAGTACTCAGTAACGCCTGATAGCGTTACTGATTGCTGACGATCAACTAACGGCTGATCTTCAACCCCTTGCGCCCCGCATGCCGTTCCTGTGCCAGCTCAATCAAGCGGCTTACCAACTCGCTGTAGCTCATGCCTGCCGCCTGCCACAGCTTGGGGTACATGCTGATGCGGGTGAAGCCGGGCAGTGAGTTGATTTCGTTGATCAGCACTTCACCGTCTTCGGTGAGGAACACATCCACCCGCGCCAGCCCGGCACAACCCAACACTTCGAAGGCGTCCACCGCCAGACGCCGGATGCGCTCGCTCGCCTCGTGGCTGATAGCCGCCGGCACCACCACTTGGGCGGCCTGGTCGTCGATGTATTTGCTGTCGTAGGAATAGAAGCCGTTGCTCACCACAATCTCGCCACAGCCACTGGCGATCGGGTTTTCATTGCCCAGCACCGCGCATTCGATTTCACGGCCTTTGACAGCGGATTCCACCAGCACTTTTTCATCAAAACCCAGGGCCAGTTCAACAGCAGCGTGATACCCGGCTTCATCGGCGACTTTGCTCACGCCCACTGAAGAGCCCTGGTTCGCCGGTTTCACAAACAGGGGCAACCCGAGCTTGTTCACTGCGGTTTCAAAGGAAGTGCGCGAGGCGTTGCGGCGGGTCAGGGTGATAAACGGAGTCACCGCAATGCCGGCATCGCGCAGCAGGCGCTTACTGATGTCCTTGTCCATGCACACGGCCGAACCCAGTACGTCGGAGCCGACGAAAGGCAAATCCGCCATGCGCAACAAACCTTGCAGGCAGCCGTCTTCGCCGAGGGTACCGTGCACGATAGGGAAGATCACGTCGATGTGTTGCAGCAGGCCCTGGCCGGAGGTTTCAACCACTTGCTGGCTGGCCTTGCCCGGCACCACCGCCAGTTCGCGGTTGGATTGGTTGAGCGCGATAAGGGCCGGGTTTTCCTGGTTGATCAGGAAGTTCGACGTATCGTTGAGGTGCCAGTGGCCGGCCTTGTCGATGCCGATCAGCACCGGCTCGAAGCGCGAGCGGTCCAGCGCATCGACGATATTGCGCGCCGATTGCAACGAGACTTCGTGCTCGGCCGAACGGCCACCAAAAATAATACCTACCCGCACCTTGCTCATGACCCGGCCTCACTGTTGAAAGTAAGGCTTCATACCATGGGCGATCAGCGATTCGCTACCAGATGTGCGCCGAACAACAAGTAGCAACCGCCGGCAAAGCGGTCGAGCCACTTGCGCGAACGGCTGTAGACACTCGCCATCCGCTCGCTGGAAAACACCAGCGCCACAGCGGTATACCAACTGAACGACAAAGTGGCCATCACGATCACCGCCAGGGTCAACAGCATGGGAGAAGGCGAAGGCGGCATGGTCGACGCGAAAATGGTGGCGACAAACAGCGCCGACTTGGGGTTGGACAGGTTACCAAGCAACCCCAGACGCCAGGCCGAGAACATCGAACGTCGGGGTTCATCCGGCAGCATCTGCTGCCCGGCAGCAGGCGTCGAACGCTTAAACAGCTTGAGCCCCAGGTAAATCAAATAGCAGCCGCCGATAATCTTGAATGCCACGTACAACATGGGTGCAGCCGTGAACAACGACTTGATACCCAGGCCTCCCGCCAGGCCCCACAAAATGGTCCCCGACGCGACACCCGCCGACGCCGCCACGCCATGACGGCGCGAACCGTTGGCAGCCAGTTGGGCAATGTTGAAGAAGTTAGGGCCGGGGGTCACCACGGCGACAATCCAGAGCAGCCCCAACGACACCAAAGGTGCTGCGTATGCCCAGTGTGGAAGCGTCATGGCGGGTGTCCTCTCGTAAGGCTGATAAGTCGTTATTGCTCAGTGTCTGGCTCAGGTTTGTGCACCAGCAAGTCACCCGGTTGGCATTCCAGGTAGGCACAAATGGCATCCAGCGTGCCGAGCCGTATCCCCTTCACCTTGCCTTGCTTGAGCAAAGACAGGTTCTGTTCGGTAATCCCGATAGCCGCAGCCAGGTCCTTGGATTTGACCTTGCGCCGGGCAAGCATAACGTCCAACTCAATCACAATGGGCATTTCAATCTCAAACAAAGGTGCGGTTTTCAGAATCCACTTCACTGGCCTGCCACAGGATACGCGCAATCACTGCGATGCAAGCCGCCAGGAAGAGCGCCACAAAACTGGGCGTAGTCACACTCAGCGTGATCAGCCGCTGACCGACCGGCTCATTCATTGTCACCCAGGCACTCAACAATGGCTCACATAAAAAATCCAGCAGCACCCAAACGGCGACAGCCTTGCCCACCTTGCCCAGATGAAACGCAGCCTTGCTGGAAAAGTACTCACCGCGAGCATAGCTCTGAAACAGTTTGCGCAGGTGGTTCAAGCCGGATGTAAGCGCCAGCAACGGCACGCTGGACAGCAGGATAGCTCCGAAGATTTGCCACATCGGGAACAAGGCCACTTTATCAATGCGCCCCTGAATCAAGCGATCGCTCAAGGCGAAGTTCAAACCAAGCCCCTGAGGTGAAGAACCGAACACCGGGAACAGCCACCCGGCAGCGTTAAGGGCGAGCATGCTGATAATCAGCACCAGCGTGACCACTGACATGCGTTGGCTGAGCAGGGCAAGACTTTGTGTATTCATGGAAGGCCTCGTGAGTTGAATGTGGAGGCAAAGTAGCTCACAAATTATCGTAAAACAATAATTTTTTATCGATAAATAATGTTTTCCTACAGACCAAAGAATTTATTCGGACGAAACGCTGCACAATCGTACAAGACCCCACCAGACAACCCGCGCAGACTGGGTTAACGTGTTTCCATCTCTACATGTGACAAGCCACCATGGGCAATCCGACTTCCACCCTCGACTGGCTGCACCGCGCCCCGCACGCCAGTGGCCTGGACCGTATCGAGGCGTACTTCGCCGGCTTCGCATTCGACCCGCACCGCCATGACACCTACGCCATCGGGCGCACGCTGTTCGGGGTGCAGAGTTTTCATTATCGCGGCTGCATGACCCACAGCCTGCCGGGCACGACCATGGTGATTCATCCCGACGAAACCCATGACGGTCGCGCCAGCAGCGTGGAGGGTTTCAAATACCGGATGATCTATGTGGAGCCGGCGCTGATCCAGCAGATTCTCGGCGGCAAGCCGTTACCGTTTATCCCCAAGGGTTTGTCCACGGACCCCAGGTTATTCCGTGCCAGCGAAGTGCTGCTGCAAAGCCTGGATTGCCCGATCGACCCCTTGCAAGAGCAAGACGCGATGTTCGACCTGGCCCAGGCACTGAGCACCACTTCCGGGGAAATCATCAGCCGCAAATCCTTCGATTACGTGGCCGCCGAGCGCGCCCGGGAATTTATCCACAGCGCGTTGGGCCGCAGCATTACGCTGGATGAAATGGCCGACCATTGCGGCCGCGACCGCTGGGCGCTATCGCGGGACTTTCGTTTGCTGTTCGGCACCAGCCCCTACCGCTACCTGACCATGCGCCGCCTGGATATGGTGCGCAGCCTGCTGGCCCAGGGCCAATCGCTGGTGGACGCCGCGATGACCGCAGGTTTCACCGACCAGAGCCACATGACCCGGCAATTTCGCAGCACCTATGGCATGCCGCCGTCGCGCTGGGTGAAGATGTCGGGCCGCGTCCAGCGCGGCTGAGGCTTACAGCTGACGACCGACGACCGGCTCACCAATGGTCAGGAAATTGCCGCCCGCCACATGGTGCAACGTGCGCAGTTCAGCATGGTTTTCGAAATGCCAGTGCCCTTCGCTGAAGACACGCTCGTCGGCGTAGGCCGCGACCACTTCGCCGAGAAACAGGTCATAGGTCTGCTGGTTGTGGGGTTCGGGCAACAGGCGGCACTCAAGCCACGCCACACAACCTTCCAGCAGGGGCGCTTCGGTGTGCTCGCCGGTAAAGGTTTGCAGGCCATACGCAGCGAATTTATCCGTTTCGGAGCCGGTGGTGTTGCCGACCGTCTGCACAAGATCAGCCTGGGCCACGCAGGGCACCTGGAGCACGAAGGTGCCGGCGCCCTCCAGCAGTTGGCGAGTCCAGGTGGACTTGTCCAGCACCACGGCGACTTTCGGCGGCTCAAAGTCCAGCGGCATGGCCCAGGCTGCAGCCATGATATTGCGCTGGCCATTGTGCGCCGCGCTGACCAATACGGTTGGCCCGTGGTTGAGCAAACGGTAGGCCTTGGACAGCGGAACGGGGCGACGATGGGTAGGGCTCATGGAGGGTAGGCTCTTCAAGCGAGAAAAAACCTACGATACCTCAAGCCTGAGCCCTGCGGGTCAGCTGGACAGCTGATTGGCGAATTGGCCGACAGCGCTGACCACCTTTTGCGCACCGTCCTGAATCTCGACGATCACCGCGCCCGCCTCGGCCGCCAGCGCCAGGCCCTGCTCGGCTTGCAGGCGGCCATCGGTCATCAGGGTCACCGCGTCGCGGGCCATGTCCTGGTTCTGCCGCACCACGCCGACAATCTCCTCGGTGGCCTTGCTGGTACGCGAGGCCAACTGGCGAACTTCATCGGCCACCACCGCAAAACCACGTCCCTGCTCACCGGCACGGGCCGCCTCGATGGCGGCGTTGAGCGCCAGCAGGTTGGTCTGTTCGGCGATGCCGCTGATGGTTTTGACGATGGTGCCGATCACTTGGGACTGTTCGTTCAGCGCCTCGATGCCTTCGCCGGCCTGCTGCATGTGCTTGGCCAGGTCACGCATCACGTCCACCGCCTGGGTCACCACCGTGGTGCCGCGCTGGGCACTGCTGTCGGTTTGCAGCGACGTGCTGTAAGCGATATTCGCCGCGTCGGCCACGGCCTGTTCCTGGTTGACCTGATCGGTAATCACCGTGGCGAACTTGACCACTTTGTACAGCCGGTCCGAAGCGTCGAGCACCGGGTTGTAAGTGGCCTCCAGCCACACCACGCGACCATGGCTGTCGACGCGCTTGAAGCGTGCGGCAACAAATTCCCCCGCGTTCAAGCGCTTCCAGAACTGTTGGTACTCGGCGCTGTTGGCCTCCACCGGCTCGCAGAACATGCGGTGATGTTTGCCCTGGATCTGCGCCAGGCTGTAGCCCATACCGCTGAGGAAACGATCATTCGCGGTCAGTACATGGCCGCCGAGGTCGAACTCGATGACCGCTGTGGAACGCACCAGCGCGGTGATCAGGTTTTCATGCTCACGCGAGGCCTCAATGGTGCGGGTGAGGTCACTTGCGTATATCGAAAAGTGTTTAATGCGCCCATCCGAGCCGCGCACTGGCTGCAGAATCGAACGCAACCACGCTTCCTTGCCATTGCTGCGCACCAAGCGCACGGTGCCGGCGAAATGTTCACCGCGCACCAAGGCATTTTTGAAGCGTAGCTGGAACTCATCCTGACGCAGATGAGACGGAACCAGCTCTTCAATGGGGCGCCCCACAATGTTTGAGGCCTGGTAGACCAACTCCTGCAGAAAGTTGGCATTGGCCCATTCCACCCGGCCATCGGCGTCCAGCGTCAGGCACAGCATTTCGCTTTCCAGGCTCTCCTTGACCTGCTGCAAGCTGGACAACTCTTCGCGAAGAGCCGACAGCTCCTGCTTCAAACGGGTGTTGAACATGGGGCACCGATGGTCATAAAGGGAGAAGGATCTGACCTGCATCGGCGCTGCCGGCATTTTCTTAAGAGCACTTTGAGGCTGGGCCCAATTCTTTTTTTGGATCCATTAGCCACCGTTGTTTCGGCACACGCCCATCACTTGATATTGAAGGGTGTTGAGCTTGCCGGTGGAGTCCTCGTAGGTCATGCGCGACGGCACGGCCTCGCACGAACGAATCGGCGGCGTCACGTTGACCACTTTGGCAATGTCCAGCTTCATGCCGTAGCGATACGCCTTTATTTCGGGGGCCGGCTTGCCCTTTTTCTCGGCATAGGCCGCCATGGCTTTCTCATTGCGCTCCATCATCAGGGCAAAGGTGCGATCCCCACCGCCTTCGGCCAGTGCGCCAAAGGACAACACCGCAATGAATACGCCCACCGCCATTTTGTAAAAGTTCATATCAAGTTCCTCGGTTGAAAAGTTCAGTGCCGAGACTAACGAGCGAACCCTGACGCAATGTTCACTAAAACATTACTTATCTGTTAGGTGGCCATGAGTTTCCAGAATTGTAATGTTGGCGCAACTTCACTGTTATTCGCCGTTTGCAACTATCAGCCCGGGCCAGAGCAATAACAACGCCCTCATCTATAAGAAGCTGAAACTGCCAGTATCCAGGAGCGAAACATTAATGTGCGCCATTACGCCCTCCCCCTTTCCCTGCTCGCGGTAATGCCCATGGCAGCCGGAGCGGCAGACGAAAAGCCGGAGGGGTTTATCGAAGGCAGCAGCGTCAACGTGCTTGCACGCAATTTTTACTTCAACCGTGATGACCGCAAGGGCCAGTCCAGCCCCACCGGCAACGGTTATTCCGAGGCCTGGGCACAAGGTTTGATCGGCAAGTTCGAATCCGGTTTTACCCAGGGCACCGTGGGGTTTGGCCTGGACGCGTTTGCCATGTACGGCCTGCGGCTCGACTCAGGCACGGGCCGCAGCGGCGGCAAAGGCTCATTCGGCGTGCTGCCGGTAGACAGTGAAAACCAGCCTGAAAGCGACTACAGCAAATTCGGCGGCGCGGCAAAACTGCGTTTCCTCGACACCGTGATCAAAGCCGGCGACGTGTTTCCCAACACACCCGTGGTTGCCGCCGGTGACTCGCGCCTGCTCCCCGAAAGCTTTCGTGGCGTGACCGCGCAAAATACCAGCCTTGAAGGCCTGACCCTGCAGGGCGGGCGCCTGAGCAGCATGAGCCAACCCACTCAAAGCGGTATGAACAAAGGCTTTGCCACCTTTTATGCAGGCAAGGTCGATTCGCCCTGGATCGGCTACGTCGGCGGCGATTACCAACTCAACAAACACCTGAGCGTGAGCCTGTACAGCAGCCGTTTGAAAGACGCCTGGGACCAGTACTATTTCGGCACTGCCGCCAAATACCCGCTGAGCAACGATGTGTCTTTGTTCGGCGACTTCAATTACTACAAAGCGGTGGACGAAGGCAAAAAGCTATTGGGTGAGTTCAATAACAACATCTGGAGCGCCAAGGTCGGGGTACAGGCCGGCGCCCACACCCTGGCACTGTCGCACCAGCGCAATAACGGCAATGACGATTTTGACTACCTGCGCCAATCGGATTCGATCTTCCTCAATAACTCCATCCAGTACAGCGACTTCAACTCGCCCAAGGAGCGGTCGTGGATGGTGCGCTACGACCTGGACATGCACACGTTCGGCATTCCCGGCCTGTCATTCATGACCCGCTACGGCAAAGGCACCGGCGCCGACTACAGCAATGCCAACGCGGTGTATATGCGCCGTGATGCAGCAGGTAATCCGTTGACCGATCAACGCCGTTGGGAGCGGGATATCGAAGCCAGGTACGTCGTACAGAGTGGCAACTTCAAGGATCTGTCGCTGCGTCTGCGTCAGGCCACCGTGCGCTCCAGTGCTTTCGAGTCTGACCTGGAAGAAGTTCGCGTGATTGTCGAATACCCACTGGCGGCATTGTGAGTGATTACATTCGTTCGCCGTTAACTAACATCTGTTCACAAATGATCAGTTATCAAAACTGTAACATTGGGACCAGCTTCCCGTTAAGTTGAACTTCTTATACTCGCATCAACTTGATTTGTACCGAGCAACATTCATCTCTGAAGCTTTTTTGTAGCTCCTTTGGAAAGAGATGATTTTTTAACGCCCCACTGGGGCGTTTTTTTTGCGCGTGTTCAGCAGCGACCGATGGTCGCAGTTGACCCTGAAGTAACTTCACGGTTCAGACTTTTCCTACTCACAAAGGACCTCATTCCATAGGGAAATGGACCCCTTCTCCTATCTGTAAAGGTAAATCCCCATGCGTATCCTTGTGGTTGAGGACGAGCAAAAAACCGCCGACTACCTGCAGCAAGGCCTGAGCGAAAGTGGTTACGTAGTCGACTGCGCATCCAATGGCGTCGATGGCTTGCACTTGGCTGGCCAACATGCGTACGAACTGGTGATTCTCGACGTCAACCTTCCAGGAAAAGACGGCTGGGAAGTGCTGGAGCAATTGCGCCGCAGCAGCACCCAGCGCGTGATGATGCTGACCGCACGTGGCCGGCTGGCCGACAAGATCAAGGGGCTGGACATGGGCGCCGACGACTACCTGGTCAAGCCCTTCGAATTTCCCGAGCTGCTGGCACGGGTGCGCACCCTGTTGCGGCGCAGCGAGCACATCCCGCAACCGGATGTATTCCGTGTGTGCGACCTGGAACTGGACCCCCGCCGCCATCGCGCCTATCGCGGCAACCGGCGTATCGACCTGACCACCAAGGAGTTCGCCCTCCTGCAAGTGCTGATGCGCCAGTCCGGCGAAGTGCTGACCCGCACGCAAATCATTTCATTGGTGTGGGACATGAACTTCGACTGCGACACCAACGTGGTGGAAGTCTCCATCAGCCGCCTGCGCGCCAAGGTGGATGACCAGAGCGAGGTCAAACTGATCCACACGATTCGCGGCGTGGGTTATGTGCTGGAGGCGCGACAATGAAAACCAGCAGTTTGTCGATGCGACTGGGCTTGACGGTCAGTCTGATGGGCGCCGGCCTGGTGCTGCTGCTGGCGACTCTGGCTTACCTTGCCCTCACCCATGAACTGGAAAAACTCGCGCGCAAAGGCCTGGAAAGCAAGATGGAGCAGATTCAGCACAGCCTGGCGCTGGGGCTGGACGCCAATCGCATCCGCTCCCGCCCACACTCGCTGATGGACCTGGTGATTGGCCATGACAATTTCTACCTGACCATCGTCGGCACCGCCCCGGATAACAGCGTGTTGCTCAGCGTCGGCGCCAAGACTCAGGAACCCCTGCTGACAGACTTCGCACCGCGGGAAACCCTCGGCTACCTCAACTGGACCGACAACTTTGGCAATCAAATTCTCAGCGCCTCCAGCCTGATGCGTCTGGGCAACGGTGAACGTGTGCGCGTGGTGCTGTCCCTGGACCGCATGGATGATCAGGCACTGCTCAGCGCCTATCTGCGCGCCACGGTTATCGCCCTTCCCTTGCTGTTGATCCTCATCGGCATGGGTGCCTGGTGGCTGGTGCAACGCGGGCTCGCGCCGTTGAAGCAGTTCAGCCAGGTCACGGCCAAAGTCACCACTCAAGACCTCACTCATCGTTTGTCCGTCGACAACCTGCCTAAGGAGCTGGGCGAGTTGGCCCAGGGCTTCAACGTGATGCTTGATCGCCTCGATGCGGGAGTGCAACAGTTGTCGCAATTCTCCGACGACCTGGCCCATGAGCTGCGCGCGCCTCTGACCAACTTGATGGGCAAGGTGCAGGTGACACTCTCGCGCCAGCGACCTGCGGAAGAATACAAAGCCGCGCTGGAATCCAACACCGAAGAGCTCGAGCGTCTGGGACGTATCGTGTCCGACATGCTGTTTCTCGCCCAGGTCAGCCACCCGGCGGCGCGGGCATCTTTTGCAACGATTTCACTGGCGGATGAAGCCCGGCGGGTGATGGAACTGTTTGCCCTGAGTGCCGAAGACAAGCAACTGACCCTGACGCTGAGCGGCGACGCCCAAGTCAAAGGTGATCGCCTGATGATTCAGCGCGCGCTCTCCAATTTGCTCTCCAACGCCATTCGCCACACCCCGGCCGGTTCCAATGTTTCGCTGCTGGTGGAAACGTACGGCAGCGAAGTGTCGGTGTCGGTGAGCAACCCCGGCCCCGGCATCGAAGCACAACACCTGTCCCACCTGTTCGAACGTTTCTACCGTGTTGACAGCAGCCGCGCTCGCACCGAAGGCGGCACCGGGCTGGGGCTGGCCATCGTGCGTTCGATCATGACGCTGCACCTGGGCCAGGCTGACGTGCGCAGCCTGCCTGGAGGGTTCACCGTGTTCCGCCTGGTGTTTCCCCTCATACCCCATGACTGAAAGTGCGCAGTGCAATGTGGAAGCTGGCTTGCCGGCGAAGACGGCGGCAAGGCCAAGAAACAGGCCGCCTGACCCACCGCCTTCGTAGCCTCGCTAAAGCTCGACAACTCCCACACTCGACTCAGCTGCTTTCAGCATGGTCGCCATGGGTCACTCTTCCCTGCGATGTGCCCATTGATACAACGCCGGCAGCACGAGCAGGGTCAGCAAGGTGGAAGAAATAATCCCGCCGATCACCACGGTCGCCAGCGGGCGTTGCACTTCGGCGCCGGTGCCGGTGGCCAGGGCCATGGGGATAAACCCGAGGGAGGCCACCAGCGCTGTCATCAGCACCGGCCGCAAGCGGGTCAGGGCGCCTTCATTGACCGCCGCCGACAGCAAGCGCCCTTCCTCACGCAGGTTGCGGATAAACGCGATCATCACCAGACCGTTCAGCACCGCCACGCCGGACAGCGCAATAAACCCCACCCCCGCCGAGATCGACAACGGAATATCCCGCAGCCACAGCGCCATGATCCCGCCGGTCAGCGCGAACGGAATCCCGGTAAACACCAGCAAGCCATCCTTGAGGTTGTTGAACATCATGAACAACAGCCCGAACACCAACAGCAACGCCACCGGCACCACGATCCGCAAACGGTCCGAGGCCTCCTTCAACTGTTCGAACTGGCCGCCCCACGTGGTCCAGTAACCCGCCGGCACCTTCACGCCGGTGGTGATCGCCGATTCAGCTTCCTCCACAAACGAGCCAATATCACGCCCACGCACGTTGGCGCTGACAATCACCAAACGCTTGCCGTTCTCCCGGCTGATCTGGTTCGGGCCCAGCACCAGGTCCAGACTGGCCACCTGTGACAACGCGATAAAGCCCAACTGCCCGGACGCACTGCTGGCCATCGCCGGCACCGGTATTAACAAGCGCGACAGTCCGTCGATGTCCGTGCGCAACGCGTCGGACAAACGCACCACCATGTCAAAACGCCGGTCGCCCTCGTAGAGCGTCCCGGCCTGACGCCCACCCACCGCGACAGCAATGGTGTCCTGCACATCGCCCACGTTCAGGCCAAAACGCGCGGCCTTGTCGCGGTCGATATTGATGGTCAACACCGGCAGGCCCGAGGTTTGCTCTACTTTCACCTCCGAGGCGCCATTAAGCGTCTGCAAGGTCTCGGCGATTTCTCCAGCGGTCTTGTTCAGCACCGCCATGTCATCACCAAACACCTTCACTGCTACATCGCTGCGCACCCCTGAAATCAATTCGTTGAAACGCAATTGAATCGGTTGCGACAGTTCATACGCACTGCCCGGCACAATCGCACTGGCGCGCTGGATATCGGCGATCAGTGTTTCGCGGGACTTCTTCGGGTCAGGCCATTGATCCTTCGGCTTGAGCATCACATAGCTGTCGGAAATATTCGGCGGCATCGGGTCGGAGGCGATTTCCGCAGTACCGGTACGCGCGAACACCCGTTCGATTTCCGGCACCTGGGCCATCAAGGTTTTTTCCAGGTGTTGCTGCATCTGCACTGACTGCGTGAGGCTGGTGCCCGGCACGCGCAGCGCCTGTTGGGCAAAGTCGCCCTCACTCAAGCTGGGGATAAATTCGCTGCCCATACGGCTGGCAACCAAGCCGGAGGCAACGATGGTCAGCACGGCCAAACCAAACACCAGCGCACGGCGCCCCATCACCCAATCCAGTACCGGCGCATAGGCCCGGCGCGCGGTACGCATCACCAGGTTTTCCTCTTCCTTGACCTTGCCGGTCACGAACAACGCAATCGCGGCGGGCACAAAGGTCACCGACAAAATCATTGCGCCCAACAGGGCGATGACCACAGTGAACGCCATCGGATGGAACATTTTGCCGGCCACCCCGGTCAGGGCGAAGATCGGCAGGTACACGACCATGATGATCAACTGCCCGAAGATCAGCGCGCGTCGCGCCTCCCTGGCTGCAGCGAATACCTCATGCAAGCGCTCGCTGCGGGTCAACAGCCGCCCGTGGCGATGCTGCGCATGAGCCAGCCGGCGGATCGCGTTCTCGACAATCACCACCGCGCCGTCGACGATGATGCCGAAATCCAGCGCGCCCAGGCTCATCAGGTTGGCGCTGACTTTGTTGGTGAACATGCCGGTAAAGGTGAACAACATGGCGAGCGGAATCACCATCGCCGTGATCAGCGCCGCACGGATATTGCCGAGAAACAGAAACAGCACCGCCACTACCAGCAGCGCACCTTCAAACAGGTTCTTCTTCACTGTGGCAATGGCTTTTTCGACGAGGTTGGTGCGGTCATAAACGGTAACGGCCACCACCCCCTCAGGCAGCGAGCGGTTGATCTCTTCAAGCTTTTTCGCCACGGCCTGGGACACCGTGCGGCTGTTTTCCCCGATCAGCATGAACACCGTGCCCAGCACCACTTCACGGCCATTTTCGGTGGCAGCGCCGGTGCGCAACTCACGGCCGATTTCGACCTGCGCCACATTGCGCACCCGAATCGGCGTGCCGTCCGAGGTGGTGATCACGATGTTGGCAATGTCATCAATCGACGCCACTTGGCCTGGCGCGCGGATCAACAACTGCTCGCCGCTGCGCTCGATATACCCGGCGCCGACGTTGGCGTTGTTGCGCTCCAGCGCCGTGACCAGATCACCCAACGTCAGGTTGTAGGCCGCCAGGCGCTTGGGGTCCGGCGCAATCTGATATTCCTTGGCGAAACCACCGATGGTGTTGATCTCGGCCACGCCCGGCACGTTGCGCAGTTGCGGCTTGATGATCCAGTCCTGGATCACGCGCAAATCCGTAGGCGTATAGGGCGTGCCGTCATCCTTGAGCGCGCCGTCTTCGGCTTCCACCGTCCACAGGAAAATTTCCCCCAACCCGGTAGAGATCGGCCCCATGGCCGTTTCGATACCCACGGGCAATTGCTCGCGGGCGGTTTGCAGACGCTCGTTGACCAACTGACGGGCGAAAAACAGGTCGGTGCCGTCCTTGAAGATCACCGTCACCTGCGACAAACCGGAGCGCGACAACGAGCGTGTCTGCTGCAAACCCGGCAGCCCGGCCATGGCAGTTTCGATGGGAAAAGTAATACGCTGCTCGGTTTCCAGCGGCGAAAACCCGGCCGCCGCCGAGTTGATCTGCACCTGCACGTTGGTGATGTCGGGCACCGCGTCGATGGGCAATTTCTGATAGCTGGCGATGCCGACACCGGCCATCAGCAGCACCGCCAGCAGCACAATGATGCGCTGCTCGATGGCGAATTGGATAAGGCGCTCAAACATGAGGAATCACTCGCAGGATCAATGGGCGTGTTCGGCCGAGCCTTTGCCCAGTTCGGACTTGAGGATGAAGCTGCCGTCGGTGGCCACCTGCACGCCAGCTTCGAGCCCTTTGCGTACCTCGACGTAGCCGTTTTCACTCACGCCGAGTTCGAGATGACGCGTCATGAAACCCTCCGGTGTGCGCACAAACACCGAAGGTTTGTCCTCGACGGTCTGGATCGCGGCCTGGGGAACGGTGACCTTGGCCTGATAGGTATCGGTGGCGACTTGCACCGTCACAAACAGGCCCGGGCGCCAGGCGTCTTCGGGGTTGGGTACGCTCACACGAACCGTTGCGGTGCGCGTCTGCTCGCCGAGCAAACTGCCGACATAAGCCACAGTGCCCTGCACATCGGTGCCCATTTCGGTGGAGCTGACATTCACCGGCTTGCCCACACGAACCTTATTCAAGTCCTTCGGGAAAACGCCGAACGTGACCCACACCTGGGACAAATCCGAGAGGGTAAAGGCGTTGGTGGTTTCGCTGACCACTTCGCCGACGCCAAGGTGTTTCTCCACCACGGTGCCGGCGAACGGCGCGCGTAATTCATAGCGGTTGCCACCGACCGCCACGGCCGTGCCGCTCAGGGCAGTCATCTTTTGCCGAGCGTTGTTCAGCGCGATTTCAGCCTCTTGCAAGGTTTGGCGCGCCAGCAGGTAATCCTGTTCGGCGGAGATTTCGTCCTTCCACAACTGGCGCTCGCGCTCAAAGGTGGTACGTGCCAGTTCAACCCGGCGCACGCTGGCAGCCAGTTCACTGCGTTGATCGGAAATCTGCTGGCTGGCGATCACCGCCAGCACGTCGCCTTTTTTCACCGACTGGCCAAGGTTGACCTTCACCGACTCCACCACGCCCGCCACACGCGGCAGAAGGTGCGAGGTGCGGTCTTCGTCGAAGCGCACTTCACCGGGCAACGTCAGCATCGTGCTGATCGCGCGAGGCTGGGCCTTGGCGAGTTGAATACCAGCGGCCTGGATCTGCTGCTCGGTGAGTTCGAGCACGCCCTCTTCCTCGTCCGCCTTTACAAAACCGGACAGCATCAGGCTCAGGGCGACGGCCAGCGCCACGCCATGTGTGTTGTTCATGGAAAACTCCTGGAAAAGTCAAAACCGGGCGAGGTCGCCGTAGATCCGTTCGATACGCACCCAGGCATCGGTGGCCTGGGCAGTTGCCGCGAGGTATTGGGTGCGCGCCGCGATCAAGGTGCGCTGGGCGTCGAGCACATCGAGGAAGTTGAACTTGCCCATTTCGAAGCCACGGGTGGCGCTGTCCACTGCGCTTTGCGCGGCGGGCAGGATTTGCTGATTGAAGGCTTGCACCTCAGTGTTCGCGGTTTGCCACAGGTCCAGGGCCTGGCGAGTTTCGGTGCGCAGGCGCAGTTCGGTGGCGTTGCGCAGGTCGCGGGCCTGATCGGCGCGGCGGCTGGCGGCCAGTACGTTGCCCTGGTTGCGGTTGAACAGCGGGATCGGCATCGACACCCCGACCAGGTTCACGCGCTCGCGCACGCCGGCGTCGTACTGACTGCCAATGGACACGTCGAGGTCGGGAATACGCTGGGCTTTTTCCAGGCCCACACTGGCTTCACTTTGCTGGATTTGCAGCTCGGCCAGGCGCAGCTCGGGGGTCTGTTCAAGGCGCGCCAATAGCTGCGCCGTGGCCAGCAAGGGCGGCGACGATTGGCGTTGTGCGGCCACGGATTGGAAGTCGGGTGCCGCGCTGCCGGTGCTCGCGGCCAGGCTGCGGTAGGCGTCGCTCAGGCCAATTTGCGCGCGATTGAACTCCAGGCGAATTTCCGACAACTGCACCTGCGCGCGCGTGGCTTCCACAGGCGAAGCCTTGCCGGCGGTGACGCGCCCCTTGGCGACCACCAACCCGCGCTCGGCCAGTGCCAGAGAGCGCTGCGCCAGCTCCAGGCGTTCCTGGGCACGCAGGGCACCGTAAAAGCCGGCAATCACATCGGCTCGCAACGCATTCCGGCGCTGTTCCAGCGTCAGTGCCGCGGCATCCTGGGCACGCTCGGCCACTTCAATCCGCGCACCCCGCTTGCCACCCAGCTCCAGCGCCTGGCTGAGCTTGATGCTGGTGGTGCGGCTGTCGCGGCGAGTGTCTTCGACATCTACGGAGGCCACCGGGTTGGGGATCAACCCCGCCTGTTGGCGCCCACCCTTGGCGATGTCGATGTCCCATTGCGCGGCCGCCAGGTCCGGGTTATTGGCGATGGCGGTTTGCAGGGCTGAATCGAGGGTGAGGTTTTGTGCCTGGGCGGCGCTTGCGACCGCCCACAAGGCCGTCGCCCCCAACAATGTTCTTACGGAAAGTGCCATAACGAGAGTTCCACGCCCATGAAGTCGCTGAGGTTTCCCAGCGGGGGCAATGTAACTTTCGGCACTTATCGCGGCGGTGGAGGGAAGATTACAAATCCGTCAGGCATGCACCTCATCATGCTCATCGTGTTGGAAACCTTCGCCCTCAACCTGCAACGTCGCGTGGGAAATATCGAATTGTTCGTGCAGCAATTCCGTCACTCGAGTAAGGATTTTAGGCTCGGTGCCTTGGGACGAATCTGCAATCAGATGCGCGCTCAGCACATTCTTGCCACTGGTCAGGGCCCAGATGTGCAGGTCATGCACGTCCTTGACCCCAGGTACGCCGCGAATCGCCTGCTCGACCTGGTCGATGTCTATGCCGTCCGGCACGCCTTGCAGCAGCACGTTCATGCTTTCCTTGAGCAGCGTCCAGGTGCGCGGCAGCACCCAGAAGCCGATGGCGGCCGCCACCACGGAGTCCACCCACCCCCACCCCGTAAACATGATCACCACCGCCGCGATAATCACGCCGATGGAGCCGAGCATGTCACTCCAGACTTCGAGGTAGGCGCCCTTCACGTTCAAGCTTTCGCCACTGGCGGCGCTGAGCAGGCGCATGGAGATCAGGTTGACGATCAGCCCCAGCACGGCAATCACCAACATGCCGGTGGACTGAATCTCGGCGGGCGCCTGCAACCGTTGCCAGGCCTCGTACAGGATGTAAAACGCTACGGCGAACAGCAGCAGCGCATTGAAGGCCGCTGCCAGAATCTCGAACCGCGCATAGCCGAAGGTGCGCTTGCGGTCGGCCGGGCGTTTGGCGACCTGGATGGCGACCAGGGAAATCGCCAGGGCCAATGCATCGGTCATCATGTGGGCCGCATCCGACAGCAGGGCCAGGCTGCCGGTGACAAAGGCGCCAATCACTTCGGCAATCATGAAACTGCCGGTCAATCCCAGGGCCATCCATAACTTGCGTTCGTGGCCGGCGCGTACTTGGGCGTGGCTGTGTCCTGCGCTCATGAAAAGTCCTCGTGGTGTGGAGTACGTGGATCATAGAGCTATAGGCCAAATACCCGGGCATGGGTTGCAGATTTGTCATCCGCCTGCCAGCAGACGGTTATTTTGAGCGCACCAAAATCGCACAAGGGCGCGCTGCACCGGTTCTATCAGGTATGCTTTTCGGGCAGGAAACAAAAAGAAACAAATTAGCCAACCTGTTCGATAAGGAGTCCCGTTTTGGAGTTATCGACTGCCGCGTGGATGGTTCACGACACCCGCCTCATGTTTTGCGTACTACTGGCCATCGCCAGCATCATCGTGCTGATCAGCGCGACCAAGCTGCCACCGTTCCTGTCGATCCTGATCGGCACCTTCATCGCCGGTGTGGGTGCCGGGTTGCCACCGGAAGAAGTCGCCAAGGCCTTCAGCAAAGGCGCCGGTGCGATTCTCGGCGAAGCCGGCATCATCATTGCCCTGGGCTCGATGCTCGGTGCGCTGATGGCTGAGTCCGGCGCGGCGGACCGCATCGCCACCACCCTGCTCGGGCTGGGCAAGGGCAAGTCATTGCCTTGGGTAATGGCGCTGGTGGCGATGGTGATCGGTTTGCCGCTGTTCTTCGAAGTGGGGCTGGTGATGATGGTGCCGATCATCTTCGTCATGGCCAAACGTTCGAACCAGCAGCTGCTGAAAATCGCCATCCCGGCGCTCGCGGGCATGACCACCCTGCACGCCCTGATGCCGCCGCATCCAGGGCCGCTGATCGCCGTGAGCGCCTTGCACGCCGACCTCGGCCTGACCATGTTACTGGGCTTCTGCCTAGCGGTGCCGGCGGTGATTCTCGCGGGCCCGATCTACGGCAACTGGCTGTCCAAGCGATTGCAGGTGGATGAGCCTGCCGACATCGGCGCACTGTTCAGCGCACCGCCCAAGGCGCCGCGCCAGCCGAGCTTTGGCGTGTCGTTGCTGATCATTCTGCTGCCGGTGATTCTGATGCTCGGCAGCACTCTGGCCAAAGTGGCGCTGCCTGCTGAAAGTACCGTCGGCCTGACCTTGAAGTTCCTCGGCGAACCGCTGATCGCCCTCGGCCTGGCCGTGATCTCCGCCGTGATCTGCCTGGGCTGGGCCGCCGGCATGCCGCGTGCCGAAGTCGGCAATACGCTGCGCAAAGCCCTCGCGCCAATCGCCGTGCTGCTGCTGACCATCGGCGCCGGTGGCGGCCTCAAGCAAACCCTGCTGGATGCCGGCGTGAGCCAAACCATCAGCAAGGTCGCCGAAGGTGCGCACATGCCGTACCTGCTGCTGGCCTGGTTGATCGCCGTGGCACTGCGCCAGGCCACCGGTTCGGCCACCGTGGCTACGACCACCACGGCCGGGATTCTCGCGCCGATGATGGCCGGGCTGGCGGCAACGCAAAGCTCGCTGGTGGCCCTGGCGATTGGTGCAGGCTCGGTGTTCTTCTGCCACGTTAACGACGCCGGCTTCTGGATGGTGCGCGAGTACTTCGGCTTGCAACTGAAGCAGACGATCTGGGTGTGGTCGGTGTTGCAGACCATCGTTTCAGTCGTCGGCTTGATCGGTACGTTGCTGCTTTGGCATTTTTTGACGTAACCCTCAGGCAGCCAAGGTGTGGCGCTTGCCAAACAGCGCCACACTCCCCACCCCCACCGCGCCCATCACCACGCTGTAGCCCACGCAAATCCACGGGCTGGTCGGCATCAGCGCGATCAGCAATAACGGCGTAGTACTCGCCCACAGCGCGTAGGCAATGTTGTAGGTGAAGGAAATCCCGGACACCCGCACCTGCGCCGGGAACAGGCCGACCATCACCGACGGCACCGCACCCACCACCCCGCAACTCAAGCCCGCCACGGCATACGCCGTGCCCAGCCATACGCCACCGGCGATCAGGCTGGCATACAACACTGCAATCCCCACCGGCAGCAACAGGCTATAGACCAGCACCGCGCGCCAGGCGCCGATGCGGTCCACCAGCAGGCCAGCCAGCACGCAGCCGATATTCAGAAAGACGATGCCCAACGCACTCAAGGCGAAGGTGTGGCTGGGGCTCATGCCGAAGGTTTTTTGCATCATGGTCGGGGTGATGACCACCAGCACCACCACGGCGGAGGTGAGCACACAGGTGAGAATCATCGCCGGCAGCAGCACGGCGCGATGGTCGCGCAGCACAGTGCGCAGCGGCAGTTCGGCGGCAGCCTGGCGGCGGGCCTGCATTTCGAGGAACACCGGGGTTTCGCTGAGCCAGCGGCGCAGCCACACACCGATCACGCCAAATACGCCACCGAGCAGAAAGGGAAAGCGCCAGGCGTAGTCGAGGATTTCAGCCGGCGTGAAGACTTGCGCGAGCAAAGTCGCGGTGAGTGCGCCGAGCAGGTAGCCGAAGGTCAGGCCGGCTTGCAGGAAGCCCAAAGCGTAGCCGCGATGGTTTCTCGGCGCGTGTTCGGCAACGAAGGTCCAGGCGCTGGGCACTTCACCGCCCACCGCCGCGCCTTGCAGCACACGCAACGCCAGCAGGATCAGCGGTGCGAAATAGCCGATTTGCGCGTAGGTCGGCATGACCCCGATCAGCAGGCAAGGCAGCGCCATCATCAGGATGCTCAGGCTGAACACGCGCTTGCGCCCCAGATGATCGGCAAAGTGCGCCATCAGGATGCCGCCCAGCGGGCGCGCCAGGTAGCCGGTGACAAAGATGCCAAAGCTTTGCAGCAGGCGCAGCCACTCGGGCATTTCCGGAGGGAAGAACAGTTGGCTCAAGGTCAGCGCGAAGAACACGAAGATGATGAAGTCGTAGATTTCCAGGGCACCGCCCAAGGCGGCCAGGCCCAGGGTTTTGTAGTCGGAGCGGGAAAAACGCTGCGCCTGTGGGGAAAAGGTGGCAGTCATGGGAGGGCTCGGCAGACAAACAAAATGGCGTGCAGGTTATGAGCTGAGCCAGATGATGGCAATCGCGGCAGATATATTTGTTTTCCTCATGGATCGATGAAGATAACTGCATTCCCATATCAATGGCCGTAGCGGAACATGCCGGAAAACTGCCAACCCCCTAATAAATACAAGAGGTAGAACCCGTGGCCGATGCTATCGAAGAAAGCCGCTATGCCCGCTTTGCCCTGCGCTGTTCCAATTTTGCCGAACGCTGGTTTCCCGACTCCTGGGTGTTCGCCGCCCTCGCCGTGATCATTGTCGCCGTGGCGACTCTGGGCATGGGCGCCGCGCCGTCTGAAGCCGCCAAGGCGTTCGGCGACGGCTTTTGGAGCCTGATCCCGTTCACCATGCAGATGGCCTTCGTGGTGATCGGCGGCTATGTAGTGGCCAGCTCGCCGCCCGCCGTAAAACTGATTGACCGACTGGCACGCATCCCGAAAAACGGCCGCTCGGCCGTGGCCTGGGTCGCGTTGATTTCCATGGTTGCGTCCCTGCTCAACTGGGGTTTGTCCCTGGTGTTTGGCGGTTTGCTGGTGCGCGCGCTGGCCCGCCGTACGGATTTGCGCATGGACTACCGCGCAGCCGGGGCTGCGGCCTACCTGGGGCTTGGCGCGGTGTGGGCGTTGGGGTTGTCGTCGTCGGCCGCGCAATTGCAGGCCAACCCGGCCAGCTTGCCGCCGTCGATTCTGTCGATCACCGGCATGATTCCGTTCACCGAAACCATTTTCCTGTGGCAATCCGGCGTGCTGTTGCTGGCGCTGATCGTGGTGTCGCTGATCATCGCCTACGCCACCGCGCCCGGCCCTAACAGCGCGCGGGACGCCAAGGCCTGTGGCGTGGACCCGGCGTTCAACCTGCCCAAAGTGCAAGCCCCCACACGCCCCGGCGAATGGCTGGAACACAGCCCGTTGCTGACGATTCTGCTGGCCCTGCTGGCCGCCGGTTGGTTATTCCATGAGTTCTCGACCAAGCCGGCGATCAGCGCCATTTCGGGGCTAAACACCTATAACTTCCTGTTTATCATGGTCGGCGCCCTGCTGCACTGGCGCCCGCGCAGCTTCCTCGACGCCGTGGCCCGCGCGGTGCCGACCACCACCGGCGTGCTGATCCAGTTCCCGCTGTATGGCTCGATCGCCGCGCTGATGACCGTGGTCAAGGGCGGCGACGGCCAGACCCTGGCGCACCACATCTCGCTGTTTTTTACCTCGATAGCCTCCCACGACACTTATGCACTGTTGATGGGCGTGTACTCGGCGGTGCTCGGCTTCTTTATTCCGTCGGGCGGCGGCAAATGGATCATCGAAGCGCCTTACGTGATGCAAGTGGCCAATGACCTGCAATATCACCTGGGCTGGGCGGTGCAGATCTACAACGCGGCCGAGGCGCTGCCGAATCTGATCAACCCGTTCTATATGCTGCCGTTGCTGGGGGTATTGGGGTTGAAGGCGCGGGATTTGATCGGATTTTCATTCGTGCAGTTGTTGGTGCATACGCCGCTGGTGTTGTTTCTGTTGTGGGCGTTGGGGACCACGTTGAAATATCTGCCGCCGGTAATGCCATAAGAGCAGATGCTCAGGCTGGAGGGCCAGGAAGGCGCTCCAGCAAATCAGGCAATGCGCTTCGGATCGTGTCCCATACGACGTCAAGGTTGATATCAAAGTAACCATGGGCAATCCGGTTACGCATGCCACGCATGCTGCGCCAAGGTATCTGCGCATGACGGGTAGCGAAATCCGGATACTGATCCATGATCTTGGTGGATGCCTCGCCGATGATGATCAAACTCATCACCACCGCTTGTTGGGTGCGCCTGTCTTCCAGAAACTCTTCTTTGCTCAAGCCTTCAACGAAGCTGACCGCGTCAGTGGTGGCTTTCCTGATGTGCTCCAGATAATCGCCAAGACGACTGATTGTCATACTGGCCGCGCCTCTGCCAGCACTTTTGCACGAAACTTCAAAGGCAGATCCGCAGGTGTCAGTAAATCCACATTAACCCCGAGCAGATGCTCAAGCTCCACCTGAAGGCCACCCAGATCAAACAGTGTGGTTCCCGGTGGGGCATCGACCAAAAGATCCAGGTCGCTGCCCTCCTGATCTGTGCCTGCCAGAACAGACCCAAACACTCTTGGATTTGAAATACGAAAACGGCCTACGACTTCTCTGACGGCAGCTCTTTGCAGATCAAGGGCGGTTGAAGGTTTCACGGCTCACCTCGGTGACATCCAGTATCGGGTGAGTCTAGCAGCGCCGGGCGGAGCTCGGCACGTGCGCGATGATCACGCCGCTGTCTTATTTGCGTCACATTCCATTGCTACCGTCCTGCGAAATATCTTGAAACAACCACCCCGCAGGGACTCACAGCATGAGTGATGAGCACGAAGACCGCCCTTCCGCCGATTCCGCAGCCCAAGCGCCGGTCGACACCAGCCGCCGACGCTTCCTGGGGGGCGCGGCCGTGCTGGGGGTGGGTGCCACGCTGAGTGCCTGCGGCAATACTACCGAGGCGCCGGGCAAACCGGTGACGCGGCCTCTGACCCCGCAGGAGCTCGACAAGGCGCTGCACGACCAGGTGAAAACCGTGGTGGTGATCTACGCCGAGAACCGCAGCTTCAACAACCTGTTTGCCGACTTCCCGGGCGTGGAAAAACCGCTGTCGGCACTCACGGCGGCTGACGTCCAGCAACGTGACCGCGATGGCAGCGTGCTGACCACCCTGCCCCCGGCCTGGGGCGGCGTGCTGCAAGTCGGCCCGCAAAGCGTGGACGGGGTGACCTACCCCAGCGAAGTGCAATATCAGGAAAACCTGCCCAACGCGCCGTTCGCCCTCAAGGGGCCGAACGCTGAAGACCTGCCGCTGAGCCTGGTCACCCGCGATTTGTGGCACGTGTTTTATCAGAACCAGATGCAGATCAACGGCGGCAAGAACGACAACTTTGTCGCCTGGGCCGACTCCGGCGGTCTGGTGATGGGTTATTACGCCCAGAGCCGTTACGCCCTGCGCTTGTGGGACGTGGCCAAGGAATTTGTGCTCTGCGACAACTTCTTCCAGGGCGCCTTTGGCGGTTCGTTCCTCAACCACCAATACCTGATCAGCGCCACCGCGCCGTTTTATCCGAATGCTGCGCAATCGGTGGCCAAGGCGCAGATCGCCACGCTGCAAAGCGATGACCCGACCGACCCGCGTCTCAAACCCCTGGATAAATCCCCGGCCAGCGCCATGACCGGCCCGCCACAATTCGGCCCGAGCGCCTTGACGCCAGACGGCTACGGCGTAAACACCCTGGCCCCGCCTTACTGGCCGACCTGGATTCGCGACCCGGAAAACCCGGACTACTCCAAGCCCGACCTGCCCAACGTGCTCGTGCCGCAAACCCACGAGCACATTGGCGATAAGCTGTCGAAAAAGAACATCGATTGGGCCTGGTACGCCGGGGCCTGGCAAGCGACGCTGGATCAGTTCAAGGACTCGGGCGGCATTCCGAAGATCCCGAACTTCCAGTACCACCATCAGCCATTCAACTACTTCAAGCAGCAAGGTCCGGAAAACCGCGCCGAGCGTGACAAGCGCCTGCGTGACGGTGGTTTGGGCGATGAGTCGAGCACCAACAAATTCTTCGCCGATGCCCAGGCTGGCAAGTTGCCTGCTGTGACCTTCTACAAACCCCAGGGCAACCTGAACATGCACGCCGGTTACGCCGATGTGGCCTCGGGCGACCGCCATATCGCCCGCGCCTTGAAAGTGTTGCAGGAAAGTCCGCAGTGGAAAAACATGGTGGTCGTCGTCACAGTCGATGAAAACGGCGGCTGGTGGGACCATGTCGCACCGCCAAAAGGCGACCGCTGGGGCCCCGGCACACGTATTCCGGCGCTGGTGGTCTCGCCCTTCGCGCGCAAAGGCACGGTGGACCATACGGTTTACGACACCGCGTCTATCCTGCGCCTGATCACCCGCGTGTTCCAACTGGAGACACTCGATGGCCTCAAGCAGCGCGATGACGCGATGACGGCTCGCGGCCAGAAGCCTATGGGCGACTTGAGTAACGCGTTGCAGTTCAGCCTGTAGGTTTTCTTATCCAATAGCGACATGCCCACCGATTTAGCACGCGGTTTTCCTGGTCAGCCGCTACTGTGTGCAGGTGGGCTTTCACCCCGCGCAGACGGGCTTTCGCTGACAAGGAACCGACAATGTTTAAACCGACCAGGTTGTCCTTCACCCTGGCCGCACTGCTGGCCAGTGCGGTCGTACAGGCCGACGTCGAAGTGCCGCTGGGCAGCACGCAACGTGTTACCCAGTTGTTCGCGTTTCCCAATAACTGCAACGTGATCTGCTTCCGGCCCTGGACGCTGGAACAGACCGCCGAGCATTATTTGAACCAGAGTCTGCAGCGCGACGGTTACAGCCGCGCCAAGGTGAGCGTGAAAACCCATGACGGGCAGGTTTCAGCGACGTTTACCGGTGTACCGGATGGCTACGGCCAGCCCCTGACCGCGTTGCTCAATACCGCAGACCTCGCCTACCAGGGCGCCAGCAAGCTCAACAGCGACGGCAAATGGGCTTACAACTGGTACCTGTTCCTGCCGCTGGGCATGGCGCTGGAAAACCGTAAAAGCGTCGAGTTGCTGCACTTTCCGCCGGATTACTCGCTGACCCAGGCCCAGGATTACCTGGAATCGGCCACCACCGACCGCTGGGCCGCCTTGCTCACTGACAATGGCATTCCCGCCACCGAAACCGCCGCGTACCAGACCATCATCGATATCGCGCCGATTGCCGCGCCGTCCAATGCGGGCAAGGACCTGGAGAGCGTCTACAGCTACTTCACCGACTACCAGACGCGCATGGTCAAGGAATTGAGCCTGCACGCCGGGGGTTCATTGCCGATGGTCGCATTCGGCGCCCCCGTGCGCAGCTGGATCAAGCAACAGTATGGCCAGACGGTGAACGTGTTGAGCCTGGCGCAAATCAGCCCGGCGGCCGGTAAAACCGTATCGGTGCTGGGCGCCAACCACCCGAGTTACATCTGGTACGCGGCAGACCCGGCCACCTACGACGGTAACGAGCAGAAAGCCGACGAAGCCGGGTTGAAGGTGATGGGCCAGGATTTGAGCGCAGCGTGCTGGCAAGCCGGGATGGGGCAAAAACCGGCCAGCGACCCGAATGTTTTGCTCAAGGCCTGCATGAACACCTGGCAGGTCACGCGCAAGGAACAGACCTGCGAGCTGTTCTACACCTCCGTGCGCAACCTCACGCCGGACCAGGCTAACGCCAAATGCGCCACCCCCGTCACCAAGGCGCAGCTCAAGCAGCTGAAGGACGCTGCCCCGACGCCTGCCCTGACCGCACCGGCACTGTAAGCCGCACAAAAAAAAGCCGATGGCTACTGTCAATAATGACAGTAGCCATCGGCTTTTCGTTCGGCGAGTCTTGAACGGTGCCCATTCGCTGCAAGACTGGAAGTCAGCCATCACTCGCAAGTCCATGCAGCCCAGACAGGGAGAGTTATGAACACTCAAGCCATGGATAAGGCTACCGACGGTGACAATGACAGTTTGTATCCCTTTGCGACCGCGCTGGCCGAGTCCGGTTACCCCTCGACCCGTCAGTTTGAAGTGGTGCGTGATCAAAACGGTGAAATCGTCGGTATCAAATCCCGCGTTGATTTCGACAGCCGCACCCTGATCGCCAAAGTGTTCGGCTACGCCTTGAATGACTGCCGTCCGCACACGTTCCAGATCTCCACACGCATACGGTTGTATGACCCGTGGTTCTGCGGCCAGCTGCACCATTCCTGTGAGCCGAACCTGTATTTCGACACGGCGTATCTGGAGTTGTGGTCAGTCGTGGCCATTGCCGCCAACACCTGGCTGACCATCGATTACGCCAAGACCGGCGACGTGCTGCCCCATCAGTTCGCCTGCCAATGTGGCGGGCCGAACTGTCGGGGCTGGATCAAGGGCCGGGAGGAACAACTCAGCCCGGAAGGCTATTTGTTCCTCCAGCAGCTGGACCTCGCCTGCCGGCCTTAAGCTTCGCCCAGCGGGCGCAGGCGATATTGCGGCGGTAACTGTTCGAAACCGCTGATGGTGGTGTTCAGGCTTTTCCAGCGGCCATCCTTGATGCCGTAGATGCAACCGTGAATCGACAGGCTCTGCCCGCGGTGCCAGGCGTTTTGCACAATGCTGGTGTGGCCGACGTTGGCCACTTGCTGAATCACATTCAGCTCGCACATGCGGTCCACGCGTTCTTCTTCGGTCGGCAACTGGGCCAACACATCGCGGTTTTCGTAGTAGAGGTCTCGAATGGTGCGCAGCCAGCCGTCGATCAGGCCGAACTGGCGGTCCTGCATCGAGGCGCGTACGCCGCCGCAGCCGTAGTGGCCGGTCACGAGAATGTGTTTGACCTTCAGCACATCCACCGCGTACTGGATGACCGACAGGCAATTGAGGTCGGTGTGCAGCACCACATTGGCCACGTTGCGGTGCACGAACAGATCACCCGGCAGCATGCCGACGATCTCGTTGGCCGGTACGCGGGCGTCGGAGCAGCCGATCCACAGGTATTCCGGGGTTTGCTGGCGGGCCAGCTTGGCGAAGAATTCGGGATCTTCCTGTTTGATCGCGTCCGCCCAGCGTTCGTTGTTATCAAGCAGGTCTTGTAGTTCGTTCATCAGGAAAGCCTCAGGAATGATGCGCAGTTGTGTGACAGACAACCGCCCGTCCGGGTCACGCCGGGCGCGAATTAGCTTGAATCTTTGGAACGTCGTGCCTGTCCACACACTATAAGCCCCACAGTATGAGGAATGGCCATGACTGATTCACGACGCCCTTTCGGCGCTACCCAGCCCGAACCGATTGACGATAACGAGGACCGCATGGGCTCCATGCGCGAGCTGGATTTCGATGAGGAAGAGCCCACGGCGGAAATCGGCGACGAAATCCCGAGGCGCGAGCGTGAGCACCTGATGCCCGACGAACGGGTACGCGAGGCGGGCTTGACCGGCGCATCGACGGATGATCATGAGCCGACCGACGACGATATGAGCCCGGAAACGCTGATCCATGAGGATGGCGCGCGGGATGCAAGAGAGGAAGGCGAGGATAATCCGGCGGATTATGACCTCAGCATTGTGGATGAAGATGAAATTGGCGGCGGGAACGGCCTGGACGAAGCCGAGCTGGCGGATGTTGATCCGGTTGACGGTAATCGCTGAGATTCATTGCAAACCCGCGCCCCTGTGGGAGCTGGCTTGCCTGCGATAGCGGTGGTGAATAACACACCGCCATCGCGGGCAAGCCCGGCTCCCACAGGGGCCGGTGTTTGTGTTTAATCGACGAGGGTACAGGCCATCACGACCGCATCTTCACGGCCCCCCACGGCGGGGTAGTAGTCCCGGCGCCGCCCGATTTCGTTGAAGCCGTAGCGCTCATAAAGGCGGAAAGCCCCGGTGTTGCTGTCGCGCACTTCCAGAAAACACTCCCGCGCACTGGCTTCATACGCGCGGGACATCAAATGCTCCAGCAGCGCCAGGCCCAAGCCACGGCCCTGGTTCTCCGGTTTGACGGTGATATTCAGCAAATGCGCCTCATCGAGGATGATTTGCACCACGCCATGCCCCACCTGCTGCTCGCCTTCAAACATCAGCCAGATTTGATATTTGCCCAGCCCGTCGAGAAAAATCCCGCGGGTCCAGGGGTGGCTGAACGCCGCGTATTCGATTTTCAGCACGGCGTCGAGGTCGGCCTCGGTCATCGGGCGGAAGGATAAAGCCTCACTCATCGGTTGTTTTCCAGCGCGCCATCAGCCGGCGCATGGCTTGCCAGACATCAGCCTTACGCTGTGGCTCTTCCATTAATAATTCCAGGCCCGGCAGGGCCCATACCGAGCCCAGGCCTTCGACCTGCAGCTCGCGGTACCAGGCTTCGGCGTTGGCTTCGCCGGCAAACCGCACGGCGGGCAGGCCGATCAGCCACAGGCACACGCAGGGTTCGTCTTCCAGGCGTGCCGATACAAAACCTTGCACAAAATCCCGTGCAGCTTCCGGGCCCTGGTCCATGTTGCCGCGCACCAGCAGCGGCCAGCGCACCGGGTCGCCAACGATCTGTGGGCTGTCGGGCAGGCCGGCGGCACGCAGCATGTCTTTGAGCAGCATGTAGGCCGGGTCGCGGGTTTGAAAACGCTCGCCCGTGGGCAGCTCCACCAGCAACAGGCACCGCCCGGCGCGCAGCAATTGCAGGGCGAAGCGCGGCGGCGGCACGACCGGCGCCTTGACCACCGGCGCCGCCTCTTCCGCCACCACGGCAGCCTTGGCCACCGGCGACGGGCGCGGCACTTCAATCTTGGCGCGCTCGACAACCGGGCGCGTTTGCGGCGCTGGCTTGACCACCGCCACCGGCGCCGCAGCCTCCTCGCCCGACGGCTCGAACGCCTCATAGGGCTCAAGCGCCTGCAACAACTCGGGCCGCGACGGCGCGGCAAACGGCAGTTCGGTGCGGGGCAGCCAGTTGACCACCTGCATGGCGGTCAAGTAAGCGCGACGTCGGGACTCGATAAGCACAGCTCGGCCACTTGTGGATAACTAAAGAGCGGGGATTCTACCGCTGTTCGGTAACAATCGCCCACTGCGCACTGACCGGCTGTGGATAAATCCCGCGCCTGATGCAGTACAATCGCGACTTTTAATCGCCAACCAGCCGGCCATTCCGATGATCGAACCCAAGCGCGTCTTGCGCGCCCTCGCCGAACACTGGGCCCTGCTTGAGCCACTGTGCGAACACTTCGACCAAGGCACTCTGAGCCTGGGCGAGTTGCGCGCGCAACTGGCGGCCCAACAACTGGACAGCACGCCGCAGGACATCACCAGCCTGCTGGACGTGTGGATTCGCCTGGATATCCTGGTGCCTGTCGCCAAAAGCCCGAACCGTTTCGAGCTCAACGCGCAGATCCATGACTTCCTGGCCTATCTTCGCAAGGAGCACCGGCTTGGCCTGTGCCTGGAAATCGAAGCCTACCTGCGCCACCTTGAGCGCCTGGCGGGTTATATCCAGGACGCCTTTGACATCCGTGATGGCCACGACCTCGCCCGCCAACTGCGCTTGCTCGACATGCGCGTGCGGGACGTGCTGAAAAAACTCGCCAACGACGAACAGGCCCTCGCCGCCGTGGCCGACCGCGCCAAGACCAGCGACCGGCAGATTCCGCTGCGCCAGCGTTATGCCGAAGTTCTGGCGACGTGGGACGAATACGTCGAACCGATGATCCAACTGGTAAACGCCGACGGTGCTTTCGAGCAAGGCGTGCGCAAAGTGGAGAACGTGCTGCTGCGCATGCTCACCGAGCAACAACGCCTCGGCCACCTGGTGGACGACGACATGTTGCTGCGCACCCATGCGCGCATCCTCGAAATGCAGACCAGCGCCCAACTGACGTTGCGTCATGCCCGCGAACTGCTGCTGCCGCTGCGTGAAGAAGCACGCCGCCATAACGCCGTGACCCGTGGCGCGGCGCTGGCCCTGTCGGCCATCCGCCGTAAAGGCCTGGACGCGGTGCCACAAGCGGCGATGCCGATGTTCACACGCCCGCAAAGTACTTTCCTTGGCAGCGCCAGCCAGGTCGAAGCTTATGTGTACGCCCTGGCGAACTTCGAGCCGAAACCGGCGAAGTTTCCAAAAGCCCACAAGTCCTACAAGGGCGAGGCCCAGCGTGCTCCGCGCACGGTCAAGGAAATGCTCGAGCGCTGCGAAGACGCGCTGCCGATGCCGGACCTGATGACCTGGCTGCTGGAGCAGGAACCGGACGGCGCCACCGACGAATTGCTGTACTGGTTCTCACGCCTGTCCCGCGAAAAACGCTTCAAGCGCGAACGCCTGGAACGCCGCGACTACCACACACACGAGCACCAGGTCAGCCTGCGCTCATTCGCCCTGCTCCCGGCCACGCCTGACGCGGCCGAGCACTCTGCGAGTACACCTCATGCATCTTGATCTATCCGAACTGTCCCAGCTGGCGCCGATCTTTCGCGAGCTGTTCAAGGGTTACCACGTCAGCCGCCGCGACCCGGAGCTGTACGCTCAACTGTCGAACTTCCAGGACCAGTACCGCACGCTGTTCAAGGCCCTGGGTTTTGAGCTGGTGTGCGACACCCGCGGCTTCTACTACTTCGTGCCGGACACTGCCGTGGCCGCCGCGCAGGTGAACAAGACCGCCCAGCGTTTGGCGCTGTTTACCTTCATCCTCGTCGAGCATTTGGCCGACCAGGGCCGTGACCCGATCGCCGTGCTCGACGGTGGCAGCCTGGGTCGCGACGAATTGCCGTCGCTGCTGGAAAAATACCGCGACCTGTTTATCCAGGCCGAAGTGCAGACCCAGGAAGAACTCGAAGAAAAAATCATGCGCCGCATGACCCAACTGGGTTTTGCCAGTGAAGACAACGGCGTGTACCGCTTCCTGCCGCCGATGCACCGCTTCCTCGACGTGTGCCTGTCGGTGCAGCAGGACCGCGACCTCGCCGCCAGCGTGCACAGCGTGCTGCCATTGCCGGCGCCGGTGATCATCGACGAAGACAGCGACGAAAAACTGCTGAAAACCGATGACCCGCTGGACCTGAGTGACTTTGAAGAAGAAAGCGAAGAAGACGCTCTGGCCCGTGCCATCGCCGAAGAACAGGAGACCGACGCATGAGTAAGGAACGCTACGGCATCCGCCGCTTCGCCCTATTGAACACCGCCGGTTACAGCCTGGGTTTGTTCCCGCTGGAAGAGCCGTTGTCGGTGTATGGCGCAAACAACCTGGGTAAATCCGCGTCGATCAACGCGTTGCAGTTCCCGATTCTGGCGCGCATGTCGGACATGAGTTTCGGCAAGTACACGCTGGAGCAGTCGCGCCGCTTCTACTTTGCCACCGACACCAGCTACATCCTCGTGGAAGTCTCCCTGCCCCACGGCCCGCACGTCATCGGCGTGGTCGGGCGCGGCCCGGGCGGCGGTTTCGGTCACCAGTTCTTTGCCTATGCGGGCAAGCTGGACCTCGCGCATTACCAGAAAAACGACACCTGCCTGCGCCAGAAAGAGCTGTTCACCAACCTTGAGCGCGAGGGCCTGAAAGCCTACGAACTCAAGCCTGATGAACTGCGCCGGTTGTTGGTGGGCGGCCACACGTCGGTTCCGCTCGACCTGACCTTGATTCCGCTGCGTTCCACCAGCGAACAGAGCCTCAAGACCTTCCGCGCGCTGTTTATCAACCTGCTGCACATGCGCGAAATTACTGCCGCCAAACTCAAGCAGCTGTTCCTCGACGCCTTTGAACACAGCTTGCGTTCCGGCAGCGTGGATTACATCGCCGCGTGCGAAGAAGCCTTCCGTGACGTACGACGCATGGAACAGGACTACAACTCGCTGGTGGCCGCCGGGCCGCTGGTTGAGGCCTTGTCCAATGGCGTTCGTCAGCGCGACGTGTTGCGCGGCAAGTTGCATCGTTTGTCACCGCTGCTGGATTCGTTGCTGGGCACCTGGTCTGACTACGCCAGTGCGCGCAAGGAAGAGCTGACCATCCAGGCCGAGCACTACCGCAACGAGCAGGACGCGCTGCAAAACGACCAGCGCGGCGGCACCCAGGAGCTGATGCGCCTGGAGCGGGAGATCAGTGGCATCCAGCGTTGGCTGGGCGAGCTGTCGGTGCTCAAGCATCGCTTTGCGCTGGTCGATGATGTGAAGGTGCTGGAGCAGCAGTTGCTGGCGGCCAAGGATGCGCACGATGAACTGGCGGGCGCCCTGGCGCAGTCACGGCAGTTCAGCGCCGAGGACCTGGACGAGCGTTTGCGCGACCTGGAAAAACGCCTGAAGTCGGTCAAGCAGCAGCTCGATCACGCCGACAACAACAGCTACGCCAAGCTGCGGGAAGAATTCTCACAGCAGGATGTCGAGCGTCTGATGCGCCTGTTCAACAGTTCGTTGTTCAGCCTGCCATTGGGCGAGCACGGCATCACGCTGGATGAGGATGGCCAGTGGGTCAAATCCCTGGAACAGATCCTCGATGGCTTCAAGGGCGAGCGTTTTGAAGTACCAGGGTTGTCCATCGACATCTCGCACATCGAGCCGCCAGCCTTGCAGGCCCTGGCTGACCGCGCAGCGTTGCGTGACCAGAAGGAGCGCCTGGAAAAAGAACTCAAGCAGCTGAAAACCCAACAAGCGGTGGCGGCGGACCGCGCGGCGAGCAAAACCCAGACCGAGGCGCTCTACCAGCAGGTGCTGGACGCGCAGAAGGCGCTGGAAGATTTCCGCCGCGCGCAAACCCTGAGCGCCGAAGAAGGCGAGAAGCTGGAAAACCTGGCGCAGATGGAAGCCGCGCAGGATGAGTTGAAGCGCTCCAGTGATGCGTTTACCGAACGCGTCCAGCAGCTGTCGGCCAAGCTGCAACTGGTGGGCCGCCAGATCGGCGATATGGAAGCCAAGCAACGCACGCTGGATGACGCCTTGCGCCGTCGTCAATTGCTGCCGGCGGACTTGCCGTTCGGCACGCCGTTCATGGACCCGGTCGACGACTCCATGGACAACCTGCTGCCGCTGCTCAATGACTATCAGGACAGCTGGCAGGGTTTGCTGCGCGCTGATGGCCAGATTGAAGCGCTGTATGCCCAGGTACGCCTGAAGGGCGTGGCCAAGTTCGACAGTGAGGATGACGTCGAGCGTCGTCTGCAACTGCTGATCAACGCATACGCACACCGCACCGACGAGGCGCTGACCCTCGGCAAGGCGCGTCGTGCAGCCGTTACCGATATTGCACGCACCCTGCGCAACATCCGTAGCGACTACGACAGCCTTGAGCATCAACTGGCGCTGTTCAACCGCGAGATCAACAAGCGTCAGGTGTCCAACCTGCAAAGCTTCCGGATCGTGCTGGCACCGAACAAGGAAGCCCTCAAGCATATCGACCAGATCATCCACAGCGCCGGTCAATATGAAGAAGGCGAAACCCTCTCGGTGTTCGACCTCAGCCAGAGCGCCGAGCAAGACAACAAGAACGAAGAGGCCAAGGAATACCTGGCGCGCCTCGTGGCAGCCAACCATAACCAGTTGGGCCTAAAAGACTTGTTCGAACTAGCGTTCGAGATCACCAAGGTGCATGGCCAGCCGGTGATCCACACCGACATCGATGGCGCGGCGTCCAACGGCACCACCATGACTATCAAGGCGCTGACCAACATGTATTTGTTGCTGCACTTGATGGACCGCGACCAGGCCGGGCGCGTGCGCTTGCCGTACTACCTCGACGAGGCCGCGGACATCGACGAGAAGAACCAGGCCGCGTTGCTGGAAACCAGCTTGCAATTGGGCTTCGTGCCGATTTTGGCGAGTGTGAAGCCGCAGGTGTCGGCCCAGGTGGCAATCGACCTGGAAGGCGGCAGCGGGCCGAACGGGATTTACATCGATGAGGCGGACTGGAAGTACATCCGTCGCCACGATGTGGTGAAGGCGACGATGAATGTGCAGGCGGACGAACCGGAGCTGGATGAGGTCTGATTTGTTTCGCTGAAATGCAAAAGGCCCCTGGATTTTCGTCCAGGGGCCTTTTTTGTATTACCTCTTCGCGGGCAAGCCCGCTCCCACATGTTGATCGCATTCCAATGTGGGAGCCGGGCTTGCCCGCGATGGCCGCACCTCAGGTTATTTGCCGAGCGAGATTTTAGGCGCCCAGGTCAGCCACTCATCTTCAAACTTGTCGAACAGCGGGAAGGTTTGCTGCGGCCGCGCCGCGTTACCCATGCGCTCGCCGTCCGGGGTAGCGAAGGCGATTCCGCCGGCGACCAGGGTTTCCAGAGATTCGGTGCGCACCGTCGCGCCTTTGAACAATCCGAAGTCGAGGCCAAAACCGCTGGTGTTCCAGAAGCGGCTGCCACTGCGCACCAGTGGCGCATATTTGGGCTCGATCAGAATGTGGATCAGCACGCGATCGGCGGTCTGGCCCAGCTCGTAGCCGGTCACTTTGCCGACGGTCACCTCGCGGTAGGTCACCGGTACGCCTTCTTTCAACGAACCACGACGGGCGGCGCTGAGTACCAGGCTCAAACCTTCTTCCTGGCGAACGGCCGATGGCGGCTCGCTGAGGGCAACGAAGCTCTTTTGTGGCCCCATATTTTTCGCGGCGGGCTGTACCTCGACATATTGGCCGGTGACCAAGGTTTCCAGGTTCGAGGTTTTCATCAGGCCCAGCTCAGGCTTGACCACCCAGAACTGGCTGCCGGTGCGAGCGATCCGATCGGCAACCTGGGTAATGCGCGCACTGAGCAGAACCGATTGCATGTCGGCACTGAGGTCGACGCTTTCGATCTTGCCCACGTCCAGGCCTTTGAAACGCACCGGCGTACCGGGACGCAAGCCGTCAGCGCGGTCGACCTTGATGGTCACCAGGGTGCCGTGCTGGTTGGCGGCTTCTCGATCAGCGAACAGGCGGAAACGCGGGATGCGTTTTTTCAACGGTACATTCGGTTCCGGCGTTTCGAAAGCGATGCCACCGGCCATCAGACTGGCCAGGGACTCACTTTTCACCTGAATACCGCCGGTGAGGCCGCCGGTCAGGGTGACGCCGCTGGCATTCCAGAAGCGGGTCGAACCGTTGACCAGGTTTTCGTATTCTTTCTCGATGTGGACGCCGATCACCAGTTGCTTGTTTTTGCGCGAGAACTGGTAGCTCTGCACCGAGCCGACTTTGACCTGTTTGTAGAGGATCGGGCTGCCGACATCCAGAGAGCCCAGGTTGTCGGTGAACAACACCATGTGCAGGCCTGGGGAGCGCAGGTCCAGCGGTGGCGCCTTGGCACGCGCGACGAACTCGCGCTGCGGCGCGGTGCCTTTGTCGCCGGGGCGGATGGCGATGTAGTTGCCTTTGACCAAGGCTTCCAGGCCGGTGATGCCAGCCAGTGAGATCGACGGTTTGACTACCCAGAATTGAGTGTCTTGTACCAGGTAGTCTTCAGCCAGTGGGTCGAGGGTCAGCTCGGCGTTGGCACTGGAGAGGTCGGGATCGATTTTCAGGGTTTTCAGGCTGCCGACCTGAATGCCCTTGTACATGACCGGCGTGCGACCAGCCTGCAGACCTTCGAAATCGGTGAGCTTGACCTTGACCTTGATGCCGGCTGCGGCGGCGTCGAAGTCTTCGTAAAGACGGAAAGGCAGGCTCGGGTCGGTCGGCGGGCTGTCTTTGCGGTTCTCCGGCGTGGCGAATGCGATGCCGCCGGCGACGATGCTGGAGAGGGATTCGCTGCGCACCTTAACGCCGGAGAGGTTGGCGTCGATACTGATGCCGCTGGCGTTCCAGAAACGTGTGTGTTTACGCACAAGATTGGCGTAAGTCGGCTCGATATAGACCTTGATCTCGACGGTGCTCTGATCTTCGGACAACAGGTAGCTTTTGACCTGACCAACTTGAATCTGCTTATAGAACACCGGGCTGCCGCGGTTCAGTGAACCAAGACGGTCAGCCTTGAGCGTCAGGTGCAGGCCGGGCTTGGCGTCAGACAAGGGAGGCTCTTCGGAGAGCGCCTTGAATTTGCGCGAGGGCTCGCCGTCGCCTGGGCTTGCGGCAATGTAGTTACCGGAAACCAGCGTTTCCAGGCCGGTGATGCCGGCAAGACTGACGCTGGGCTTGACCAGCCAGAAGCGCGTGTTGGTCTTGAGGTACTGTTCGACGTCCTTGTTCATCTCGATGGTGGCAATCACCCCGCGATTGTTGCCCTCGTCATCCAGAGCCAAGGCTTTGACCTTACCCACGGGCATGCCTTTATAGACCACCTCAGTCTTGTTGACCTGAATGCCCTCGCCACTTTCAAAGCGCACCTGAATCTCGATGCCTTGCTGGGAATAGGCACGCCACCCCAGCCAACCACCGATAATCAGGGCAATCAGGGGCAATACCCAAATGGCCGACCAGTTGGAGGCTGGGCGGGTTTTAGCTTTAGGCAAATCACTCATGGTCGTCGTCCGACTCCGTGTTATCCCAAATCAGTCGGGGATCAAAAGTTACTGCGGCAAGCATCGTCAAGATCACCACACTGGCGAACGCTGCAGCGCCGAGATTGGCCTCGACGCTGGCAAGCCGCCCGAAATTTACAACCGCCACGAGAATGGCGATTACGAAGATGTCCAACATGGACCAGCGACCAATAAACTCAATGAAGCGGTACATCACAATGCGTTGTTGCGCGGACAACGGTTGGTGACGTTGCACCGAAAACAGTAGCAGGCCGATGCCAACCAGCTTGAAGGTCGGCACCAGGATACTGGCAATGAACACCACTGCCGCGATGGGGATCATTCCGTGCTGCACCAACTGGATAACGCCGGCCATGATGGTACTGGGGTCACCCTGGCCCAGGGAATTAATGGTCATAATTGGTAATAGGTTGGCCGGGATATACAGAATGGCGGCCGTGATCAGCAAAGCCCAGGTGCGCGTAAGGCTGTTGGGGCGGCGAGCATGGATCAATGCACCACAGCGAGTGCAGAGTTGCTCCTCGGTGCCTGGCTCCTGCTTGTTGAGTTCATGACATTCGGTACATATCAGAATGCCCGCATCAATCGCCCGCATGATCATTCTCTCCTGATAATGCCTGCCAGATCTGGTGGGGCGACATCACCACCTCCAGCAGCACCTGCACCATTAATAAACTGACGAAACAGACCAGGCCCAGACCGACTGTGATGGAAGCCATGTCCGCGAGCTTTACGATCGCGACAAGCACGCCCATCAGGTAGACCTCCAGCATCCCCCAATCTTTGAGGTGATGGTAAATGCGATAGAACAGCAAGCCGTAGCTACGCCCGATTTTCCAGCGGATGCTGAGCAGCACGGCCAACTGGCAAAGCAACTTGAGCAGAGGAATGCCCATGCTGCACAGGAACACAACGGCAGCGACGCCTTGCATGCCCGTGTCGAACAGACCGACGACGCCACTCCATACGGTGTCTTCTGAAGACTGCCCGAGTAGATTGAGCTGCATGATGGGTAAAAAGTTCGCCGGGATATAGAGCAACAGCGCTGCAATGACCAACGCGAGGCTGCGCTCCACGACATTATGGCGGTGAGCATAAAGCTCATAACCGCAGCGCGGGCATTGGGCCTTTTCGCCTAAACCGAGCGAGGGCTTGCGCATCAGCAAGTCGCACTCATGACAGGCTACCAGGTCGTCCAGTGGTAAATCAGACACCTCAAGGGTATCAACCGGATCGGGCATAGATAGGGCTCGGACTCTAAAAAAGGTTAGGTGCCTATTCTAGTGGTCTGGTTCAGAAATAACTGTGCAAATTTGTCGGCGAACCTTGGCGATATTTTCCGACCGCCCAAAACAAAACCCCAACTGCTCTCGCAATTGGGGTTTTGGAATTTAATCTTGACGATGACCTACTCTCACATGGGGAAACCCCACACTACCATCGGCGATGCATCGTTTCACTACTGAGTTCGGGATGGGATCAGGTGGTTCCAATGCTCTATGGTCGTCAAGAAATTCGGGTACTGAATCGTGGCGTATGCCTCGCTTCAGCAAATTGGGTATGTGACAGCTTTCGGTGCTTTGTGAGCGTCGAACTTTCGGTTCATTTCGTCTTCACACACCGCAATCTGATGCTCCTTAGAGTAGTCAAATTGCTTGGGTGTTATATGGTCAAGCCTCACGGGCAATTAGTATTGGTTAGCTCAACGCCTCACAGCGCTTACACACCCAACCTATCAACGTCGTAGTCTTCGACGGCCCTTCAGGGAACTCAAGGTTCCAGTGAGATCTCATCTTGAGGCTAGTTTCCCGCTTAGATGCTTTCAGCGGTTATCTATTCCGAACATAGCTACCCGGCAATGCCACTGGCGTGACAACCGGAACACCAGAGGTTCGTCCACTCCGGTCCTCTCGTACTAGGAGCAGCCCCTCTCAAATCTCAAACGTCCACGGCAGATAGGGACCGAACTGTCTCACGACGTTCTAAACCCAGCTCGCGTACCACTTTAAATGGCGAACAGCCATACCCTTGGGACCGGCTTCAGCCCCAGGATGTGATGAGCCGACATCGAGGTGCCAAACACCGCCGTCGATATGAACTCTTGGGCGGTATCAGCCTGTTATCCCCGGAGTACCTTTTATCCGTTGAGCGATGGCCCTTCCATACAGAACCACCGGATCACTAAGACCTACTTTCGTACCTGCTCGACGTGTCTGTCTCGCAGTCAAGCGCGCTTTTGCCTTTATACTCTACGACCGATTTCCGACCGGTCTGAGCGCACCTTCGTACTCCTCCGTTACTCTTTAGGAGGAGACCGCCCCAGTCAAACTACCCACCATACACTGTCCTCGATCCGGATAACGGACCTGAGTTAGAACCTCAAAGTTGCCAGGGTGGTATTTCAAGGATGGCTCCACGCAGACTGGCGTCCACGCTTCAAAGCCTCCCACCTATCCTACACAAGCAAATTCAAAGTCCAGTGCAAAGCTATAGTAAAGGTTCACGGGGTCTTTCCGTCTAGCCGCGGATACACTGCATCTTCACAGCGATTTCAATTTCACTGAGTCTCGGGTGGAGACAGCGCCGCCATCGTTACGCCATTCGTGCAGGTCGGAACTTACCCGACAAGGAATTTCGCTACCTTAGGACCGTTATAGTTACGGCCGCCGTTTACCGGGGCTTCGATCAAGAGCTTCGCGTTAGCTAACCCCATCAATTAACCTTCCGGCACCGGGCAGGCGTCACACCCTATACGTCCACTTTCGTGTTTGCAGAGTGCTGTGTTTTTAATAAACAGTCGCAGCGGCCTGGTATCTTCGACCGGCATGAGCTTACGGAGCAAGTCCTTCACCCTCACCGGCGCACCTTCTCCCGAAGTTACGGTGCCATTTTGCCTAGTTCCTTCACCCGAGTTCTCTCAAGCGCCTTGGTATTCTCTACCCAACCACCTGTGTCGGTTTGGGGTACGGTTCCTGGTTACCTGAAGCTTAGAAGCTTTTCTTGGAAGCATGGCATCAACCACTTCGCTAACTAAAAGTTAGCTCGTCATCAGCTCTCGGCCTTAAGATCCCGGATTTACCTAAGATCTCAGCCTACCACCTTAAACTTGGACAACCAACGCCAAGCTGGCCTAGCCTTCTCCGTCCCTCCATCGCAATAACCAGAAGTACAGGAATATTAACCTGTTTTCCATCGACTACGCTTTTCAGCCTCGCCTTAGGGACCGACTAACCCTGCGTCGATTAACGTTGCGCAGGAAACCTTGGTCTTTCGGCGTGGGTGTTTTTCACACCCATTGTCGTTACTCATGTCAGCATTCGCACTTCTGATACCTCCAGCAAGCTTCTCAACTCACCTTCACAGGCTTACAGAACGCTCCTCTACCGCATCACTTACGTGATACCCGTAGCTTCGGTGTATGGTTTGAGCCCCGTTACATCTTCCGCGCAGGCCGACTCGACTAGTGAGCTATTACGCTTTCTTTAAAGGGTGGCTGCTTCTAAGCCAACCTCCTAGCTGTCTAAGCCTTCCCACATCGTTTCCCACTTAACCATAACTTTGGGACCTTAGCTGACGGTCTGGGTTGTTTCCCTTTTCACGACGGACGTTAGCACCCGCCGTGTGTCTCCCATGCTCGGCACTTGTAGGTATTCGGAGTTTGCATCGGTTTGGTAAGTCGGGATGACCCCCTAGCCGAAACAGTGCTCTACCCCCTACAGTGATACATGAGGCGCTACCTAAATAGCTTTCGAGGAGAACCAGCTATCTCCGAGCTTGATTAGCCTTTCACTCCGATCCACAGGTCATCCGCTAACTTTTCAACGGTAGTCGGTTCGGTCCTCCAGTTAGTGTTACCCAACCTTCAACCTGCCCATGGATAGATCGCCCGGTTTCGGGTCTATTCCCAGCGACTAGACGCCCTATTAAGACTCGCTTTCGCTACGCCTCCCCTATTCGGTTAAGCTCGCCACTGAAAATAAGTCGCTGACCCATTATACAAAAGGTACGCAGTCACAGAACAAAGTCTGCTCCCACTGCTTGTACGCATACGGTTTCAGGATCTATTTCACTCCCCTCTCCGGGGTTCTTTTCGCCTTTCCCTCACGGTACTAGTTCACTATCGGTCAGTCAGTAGTATTTAGCCTTGGAGGATGGTCCCCCCATATTCAGACAAAGTTTCTCGTGCTCCGTCCTACTCGATTTCATGACTAAGAGATTTTCGCGTACAGGGCTATCACCCACTATGGCCGCACTTTCCAGAGCGTTCCGCTAATCTCAAAGCCACTTAAGGGCTAGTCCCCGTTCGCTCGCCACTACTAAGGGAATCTCGGTTGATTTCTTTTCCTCAGGGTACTTAGATGTTTCAGTTCCCCTGGTTCGCTTCTTGCACCTATGTATTCAGTACAAGATAACCATCTTATGATGGTTGGGTTCCCCCATTCAGACATCTCCGGATCAAAGTCTGTTTGCCGACTCCCCGAAGCTTTTCGCAGGCTACCACGTCTTTCATCGCCTCTGACTGCCAAGGCATCCACCGTATGCGCTTCTTCACTTGACCATATAACCCCAAGCAATCTGGTTATACTGTGAAGACGACATTCGCCGAAAATTCGAATTTCTCAACTAAGAGAACTCACAAATTTTACCTTAGCCTGATCCGTTACCAGTGAAAGTAACGTTCAGTCTATCTTTCTATCACATACCCAAATTTTTAAAGAACGATCTAATCAAAGACTAGAAATCAACATTCACCATCACACTGATGGAATGCTCATTTCTAAGCTTTAAAACTTCAGAAGCAGTAGTGGTGGAGCCAAGCGGGATCGAACCGCTGACCTCCTGCGTGCAAGGCAGGCGCTCTCCCAGCTGAGCTATGGCCCCGTATTTCTACAGGCGTTTCCCACACAAAATTGGTGGGTCTGGGCAGATTCGAACTGCCGACCTCACCCTTATCAGGGGTGCGCTCTAACCAACTGAGCTACAGACCCAATTTCGGGCTGCTTCTTATCGTCTTCTTCAATGAATCAAGCAATTCGTGTGGGAACTTATGGAGCAGCTGATGTCGTCGATTAAGGAGGTGATCCAGCCGCAGGTTCCCCTACGGCTACCTTGTTACGACTTCACCCCAGTCATGAATCACACCGTGGTAACCGTCCTCCCGAAGGTTAGACTAGCTACTTCTGGTGCAACCCACTCCCATGGTGTGACGGGCGGTGTGTACAAGGCCCGGGAACGTATTCACCGCGACATTCTGATTCGCGATTACTAGCGATTCCGACTTCACGCAGTCGAGTTGCAGACTGCGATCCGGACTACGATCGGTTTTATGGGATTAGCTCCACCTCGCGGCTTGGCAACCCTCTGTACCGACCATTGTAGCACGTGTGTAGCCCAGGCCGTAAGGGCCATGATGACTTGACGTCATCCCCACCTTCCTCCGGTTTGTCACCGGCAGTCTCCTTAGAGTGCCCACCATAACGTGCTGGTAACTAAGGACAAGGGTTGCGCTCGTTACGGGACTTAACCCAACATCTCACGACACGAGCTGACGACAGCCATGCAGCACCTGTCTCAATGTTCCCGAAGGCACCAATCCATCTCTGGAAAGTTCATTGGATGTCAAGGCCTGGTAAGGTTCTTCGCGTTGCTTCGAATTAAACCACATGCTCCACCGCTTGTGCGGGCCCCCGTCAATTCATTTGAGTTTTAACCTTGCGGCCGTACTCCCCAGGCGGTCAACTTAATGCGTTAGCTGCGCCACTAAAAGCTCAAGGCTTCCAACGGCTAGTTGACATCGTTTACGGCGTGGACTACCAGGGTATCTAATCCTGTTTGCTCCCCACGCTTTCGCACCTCAGTGTCAGTATTAGTCCAGGTGGTCGCCTTCGCCACTGGTGTTCCTTCCTATATCTACGCATTTCACCGCTACACAGGAAATTCCACCACCCTCTACCATACTCTAGTCAGTCAGTTTTGAATGCAGTTCCCAGGTTGAGCCCGGGGATTTCACATCCAACTTAACAAACCACCTACGCGCGCTTTACGCCCAGTAATTCCGATTAACGCTTGCACCCTCTGTATTACCGCGGCTGCTGGCACAGAGTTAGCCGGTGCTTATTCTGTCGGTAACGTCAAAACAGTTACGTATTAGGCAACTGCCCTTCCTCCCAACTTAAAGTGCTTTACAATCCGAAGACCTTCTTCACACACGCGGCATGGCTGGATCAGGCTTTCGCCCATTGTCCAATATTCCCCACTGCTGCCTCCCGTAGGAGTCTGGACCGTGTCTCAGTTCCAGTGTGACTGATCATCCTCTCAGACCAGTTACGGATCGTCGCCTTGGTGAGCCATTACCTCACCAACTAGCTAATCCGACCTAGGCTCATCTGATAGCGCAAGGCCCGAAGGTCCCCTGCTTTCTCCCGTAGGACGTATGCGGTATTAGCGTCCGTTTCCGGACGTTATCCCCCACTACCAGGCAGATTCCTAGGCATTACTCACCCGTCCGCCGCTCTCAAGAGAAGCAAGCTTCTCTCTACCGCTCGACTTGCATGTGTTAGGCCTGCCGCCAGCGTTCAATCTGAGCCATGATCAAACTCTTCAGTTCAAACATCTTTGGGTTTTTAAGAAACCCTAAACTTGGCTCAGCAATCGTTGGTTACATCTTTGATTTCTCGCGGAGTAACTTGTGATGCTGATAATCTTGTTGACTATCAGTCTGACTCCACAAGCACCCACACGAATTGCTTGATTCAGTTGTTAAAGAGCGGTTGGTTAAGATCTTTCGTCTCAACCGAGGCGCGCATTCTACAGCAGCCTCATTTGCTGTCAAGTGATTATTTTCAGAAGTTTTCGAAGATTTCTTCAACAACTTCAACCACTTGCGCTTCCGATCTCTCGTTAGCGGGAGGCGAATTCTACAGCGTTACACGCTGCTGTCAACACCTCTTTTTCTCCGCTTTCGACCGAGAGGATCGAAACGTTAACAGAGCCAAACAACGCCGCTCTATCAACTCCTTCTGGGCTTCGGTGAACTGAAGCAACTCGCTATCGAAACCTACTTAACTCATTGAAACTCAAGGAGTTTTCCGTTTCGACTGCGCCGGAAGTGGGGCGAATTATAGACTTCCAAAATCTGCCGTCAACACCTTTTTTCATATTTCTGTCATATCGGTCAAAAAGCCCCCAAAAACGCGAAAGCCGGCCCAACGAGGCCGGCTTTCCGTTCCATCTTACAAGCTAGGGAAGGCGAACTGCGATGCCTCATGGCTGGCCCGTTGCGGCCAACGCTGGGTAATCGCCTTGCGACGGGTATAGAAACGCACCCCGTCCGGCCCATAGGCATGCAAGTCACCAAACAGCGAACGCTTCCAGCCGCCAAAGCTGTGATACGCCACCGGCACCGGCAGAGGCACGTTCACACCGACCATGCCCACTTCAATCTCGTCACAGAACAGACGCGCCGCCTCACCATCACGGGTAAAGATGCAGGTACCGTTGCCATACTCGTGATCGTTGATCAGTTGCATCGCCGCTTCCAGGCTATTTACCCGAACCACGCACAACACCGGCCCGAAGATTTCTTCTTTATAGATACGCATTTCAGGCGTCACATGATCAAACAGGCTGCCACCCAGGAAGAAGCCCTCTTCATGGCCCGCCACACTCAGCCCGCGACCATCCACCACCAGCTTCGCGCCCGAAGAAACACCGTCTTCTATATAGCCGCTGACCTTGTCACGCGCCTGCCCGGTCACCAACGGCCCCATATCCAGGCCACACGATGTGCCCGCACCAATCTTTAACGCCTTGACCTGCGGTACCAGCTTGGCGATCAACGCATCCGCCACCTGATCCCCCACGCACACCGCGACCGAAATCGCCATGCAACGCTCACCGCACGAACCATACGCCGCGCCCATCAAGGCACTGACCGCATTGTCCAGGTCGGCATCCGGCATCAGCACTGCATGGTTCTTCGCGCCGCCCAGCGCCTGCACGCGCTTCCCGCGTTTGGTCGCTTCGGAATAGATGTACTCGGCAATCGGCGTCGAGCCTACAAAGCTCAGCGCTTTCACTTCCGGCGCTTCGATCAACGCATCTACGGCGCCCTTGTCGCCATGCACCACGCTCAACACGCCTTTAGGCAGACCCGCCTCCTGCAACAATTGCGCAATCAGCAACGTCGAGCTCGGGTCACGTTCGGAAGGCTTGAGGATGAAACAGTTACCGCAGACGATCGCCAGCGGGTACATCCACAAAGGCACCATCGCCGGGAAGTTGAACGGTGTAATACCAGCCACCACGCCCAGCGGTTGAAAGTCCGACCAGGCATCAATGTTCGGCCCCACGTTACGGCTGTACTCGCCCTTCAGAATCTCCGGCGCCGAGCACGCGTACTCCACGTTTTCGATCCCGCGCTTCAACTCACCGGCCGCGTCTTCCAGCGTCTTGCCATGTTCCTCGCTGATCAACTGCGAGATGCGTGCTTCGTTCTGCTCCAGCAATTGCTTGAAACGAAACATTACCTGGGCACGCTTGGCCGCCGGCGTATTACGCCAGGCGGGGAATGCCGCCTTGGCCGAGTCGATCGCCTGTTGAATGGTTTCACGGCTGGCCAACGGCACCTGGTGAATCACCTGGCCGGTAGACGGGTTGTACACGTCGGCGCTACGGCCGCTGTCATTGACCAACTCACCGTTGATCAAATGCTGGATAAGGCTCATGCGGGGCTCCTGAAAAGTTGTTCTATATAGAAGGAGAAATCAGTCGATCTTGTTCAGCACTTCGCCGACCGCGTCGAACAGGCGATCCAGGTCTTGCGGCTTGCTGTTGAAGGTTGGCCCAAACTGCAGGGTGTCACCGCCAAAGCGCACGTAGAACCCGGCCTTCCACAAGGCCATGCCGGCCTCGAACGGACGCACGATCGCATCGCCGTCGCGCGGGGCAATCTGGATCGCACCGGCGAGGCCGTAGTTACGGATGTCGATCACGTTCTTGCTGCCCTTCAAACCGTGCAGCGCATTCTCAAAGTGCGGCGCGACTTCGGCCACGCTCTGCACCAGGTTTTCCTTCTGCAAAAGGTCCAGTGCCGCCAGGCCAGCCGCGCAGGCCACCGGGTGCGCCGAATAGGTGTAGCCATGAGGGAATTCCACGGCGTACTCAGGCGTGGCCTGGTTCATGAACGTTTGATAGATCTCGCTGCTGGCAATCACCGCGCCCATCGGGATCGCGCCGTTGGTGACCTGTTTGGCGATGCACATCAAGTCCGGGGTCACACCAAAGCTGTCGGCACCGAACATGGAACCGGTACGGCCAAACCCGGTAATCACTTCATCGAATACCAGCAGGATGTTGTGCTGGTCGCAGATTTCACGCAGACGCTTGAGGTAACCCTGCGGCGGCACCAGCACACCCGCGGAGCCAGCCATCGGCTCAACGAAGACCGCCGCGATGTTTGACGCATCGTGCAGTTCGATCAGCTTGAGCAACTCATCGGCCAACGCGATACCGCCCTGCTCCGGCATGCCGCGGGAAAACGCATTGCTCGCCAGCAAGGTGTGCGGCAGATGGTCAACATCCATCAAACCCTGACCGAAAATCTTGCGGTTGCCATTAACGCCGCCGAGGCTGGTGCCGGCAATGTTAACGCCGTGGTAACCACGGGCACGGCCAATCATCTTGGTCTTGGTCGCCTGGCCTTTCAGGCGCCAGTAGGCACGTACCATTTTCACGGCGGTGTCGGCGCACTCGGAGCCGGAGTCGGTGAAGAACACGTGGTTCAGGTTGCCAGGGGTCAGGTCGGTGATCTTTTCCGCCAGTTGGAAGGACAGGGGATGACCGTATTGGAAGCCTGGGGAGTAGTCCAAAGTACCCAGTTGCTTGGCGACGGCTTCCTGGATTTCCTTACGCGTGTGCCCGGCGCCGCAGGTCCACAGGCCCGACAACGAATCGTAAACCTTGCGCCCCTTGTCATCGATCAACCAACTGCCTTCGGCACCCACGATCAGGCGCGGGTCACGCTGGAAGTTACGGTTGGCGGTGTAGGGCATCCAGTGCGCGTCCAGCTTCAGTTGGCTGGCCAGGGACGATGGGGCGTTTTCAGGCATGTTCATCAGCAAAACCTCGCAGGGCTTAACGCAGCGTCGGGATTGAAAAGCGTTGTTGCAGCTAAATTGCCACGGCGATAAAGTCGGTGAAATTCAACTCTTCTAACCTTCAGTCAGGCCTTTACTAAACTATGAGCAGCCGCCGACCCGACCCGCTGGCCCAAGTCAGCGACTTTGATATTCGCCTGCTGCGCATCTTTCGCAGCGTGGTGGAATGCGGTGGCTTTTCGGCAGCGGAAACCGTGCTGGGCATTGGCCGCTCGGCCATCAGTCAGCAGATGAGCGACCTGGAACAGCGCCTGGGGTTGCGCCTCTGCCAACGCGGGCGCGCCGGGTTCTCGTTGACCGAAGAAGGCCGCGAGGTTTACCAGTCGGCGCTGCAACTATTAAGTGCACTGGAAAGCTTTCGCACCGAGGTCAACGGCCTGCATCAGCATTTGCGCGGCGAATTGATCATAGGCCTCACGGATAACCTGGTCACCCTGCCCCACATGCGTATCACCCACGCCCTGGCCCAATTGAAGGAACGCGGGCCGGACGTACAGATCCAGATCCGCATGATCGCGCCCAACGAAGTCGAACAGGGCGTGCTCGACGGCCGCCTGCACGTCGGTGTAGTGCCGCAAGCCAGCGCCTTGTCAGGGCTGGAATACCAACCGCTCTACAGCGAACGCTCACTGCTTTATTGCGCCGTCGGCCACCCGCTGTTTTACGCCGACGACAAGCAACTCGATGACACCCGCGTCGACAGCCAGGATGCCATCGCCCCCACCTTCCGCCTGCCCGCCGAGATCCAGGCCCATTACCAGGCGCTCAACTGCACCGCCAGCGCCTCGGACCGTGAAGGCATGGCCTTCCTGATTCTCACCGGCCGCTACATCGGCTATTTGCCCGACCACTACGCCAGCCTGTGGGTGCAACAAGGCCGACTGCGCGCGCTAAAACCGGCTACACGTTTTTACGATTTGAGCCTCGCTTCGGTCACGCGAAAGGGCCGTCGCCCTCATTTGGTGCTGGAGAGTTTCCTGGAAAGTCTGGCCGCAACGCGCTAACTCGGGCCTCACACAAAACTTGAGCAGGTGGACAGCTTTTTGCAAGGAAACACCCACCTTGAACTGTCCGCCCCGAGTTTGCCCACCATGCCACCAGAATCGACTCGCTCCAGTGACCTGATTTACGGCCTCAACGATCGCCCAAAACCCATTCCCGCCTTGTTGGCCGCCCTGCAACATGTGCTGGCAGCCTTCGTCGGCATCATCACGCCGCCCCTGATCATCGGCTCCACCCTGGGCCTGACCGCCCACCTGCCCTACCTGATCAGCATGGCGTTGATGGTTTCCGGCGTGGGCACTTTCATCCAGGCGCGCAGGCCGTTTGGCATCGGCGCCGGAATGATCTGCCTGCAAGGCACCAGCTTTGCGTTCCTCGGCGCGGTTTTGTCGGCGGGCTTTCTGGTGAAACAACGCGGCGGCAACCCGGAAGACATCATGGCGATGATCTTCGGCGTGTGCTTTTTCGGCGCGGCGGTGCAGATTGTGCTGAGCCGGTTTATCGGGCAACTGCGCCGAGTGATCACGCCGCTAGTCACCGGCATCGTGATCACCCTGATCGGCATCAGCCTGATCAAGGTCGGCATCACTGACCTGGGCGGTGGTTTCAATGCCCCGGACTTCGGCGCGCCGATCAACCTGGCGTTGGGCGTGTTCGTGGTGCTGACCATCATCCTGCTCAACCGCTCTAACACTCCGTGGGTGCGCCTCTCGGCGATCATCATCGGCCTGGCCGTCGGCAGCCTCGCGGCATGGTTCAGCGGCAAGCTGGTGCCCCAAGCCTTGCCCGACTTGCCGCTGATCAGCGTGCCGATACCGTTTCGCTTCGGTTTCAACTTTGACTGGAGCGCTTTCCTGCCGATCGCGCTGATTTATCTGATCAGCAGCATCGAAACCGTAGGCGACCTCACCGCCAACTGCATGATCGCCCGCCAGCCCATCAGCGGCCCTTCTTATATAAGCCGGCTCAAGGGCGGCGTGCTGGGCGATGGCGTGAGCTGCATGGTCGCCGCCACCTTCAGTGCCTTTCCCAACACCACCTTTGCGCAGAACAACGGCGTGATCCAGCTCACCGGCGTGGCCAGCCGTTACGTCGGCTTATACATTGGCGTGCTGCTGTTTTGCCTCGGCTTGTTTCCGCTGATTGGCGCCGTGCTGCAGCAAATCCCCAAGCCGGTGCTGGGCGGTGCAACCCTGGTGATGTTCGGCAGCGTGGCCGCCGCCGGCGTGCGCATTCTTGCCCAGGCGCCACTGGACCGACGCAGCATGTTGATCATCGCCACCTCGTTCGGCGTGGGCCTCGGGATTGCTGCTCAACCCGACTTGCTGCACCTGATGCCGAGCCTGGTGCAAAACCTGTTCGACTCGGCCATCACCAGCGGCGGGCTGACCGCCATCGTGTTGTGCCTGCTATTGCCTGAAGCCAGAACGACGCACGATGCCGCAAACCACGCGCCAAAAAGCGACACACTGGAACCGCTTTGACGGTTTTATTGCATCAGGACTTGTCTGAGGCTTGAGGGTGGGTTATCTGTGCACACGTCGTCTTAATCGATCAGCACGGAAACCTCCATGAGCCTCGAAGTTCCTGCCCACAGCAACCACGCCGGTAAACCCGCCAGCCGCATTCGGCAAAAGAACGAACAAGCGATTCTGCAGGCTGCTGAAGATGAGTTCGCACGCCACGGCTACAAAGGCACCAGCATGAACACCATTGCGTCGAGTGCCGGGCTGCCCAAGGCCAATTTGCATTACTACTTCACCAATAAGCTGGGCCTGTACATCGCGGTGCTCAGCAACATCCTCGAACTGTGGGACAGCACCTTCAACGCGCTGACCGCCGAGGACGACCCGGCGGTTGCCCTCACCCGCTACATCCGTACCAAGATGGAATTCTCGCGGCGCCACCCGCAGGCCTCGCGGATCTTCGCCATGGAGATCATCAGCGGCGGCGAATGCCTGACCGAATATTTCAGCCAGGACTACCGCGCGTGGTTCAGTGGCCGGGCGGCGGTGTTCCAGGCCTGGATCGAAGCCGGCAAGATGGACCCGGTCGACCCGGTACACCTGATCTTCCTGCTGTGGGGCAGCACCCAGCACTACGCCGACTTCGCTACCCAGATCTGCCGCGTCACCGGCCGCACCAAGCTGACCAAGCAGGACATGGAAGACGCCGGCAACAACCTGATTCACATCATTCTCAAGGGCTGCGGCATCAAGCCGGCCCTCTAACCGAAGCGACTTATGCCTTTCACGCTTACCGGCCTTTGCGAATTTCGTGAAGAAATACGCAAAAGCCGCTTCATCACCCTCGCCGCACCGATCACCAGCCCGCAAGACGCCCAGGCGTTTTTCGAGCAACACAGCGACCTGAATGCCACGCACAACTGCTGGGCCTGGAAGCTCGCCGACCAGTACCGCAGCAATGACGATGGCGAACCCGGCGGCACCGCCGGGCGGCCGATTCTTGCGGCGATTGAAGCCCAAGGCTTTGATCAGGTCGCGGTGCTGGTGATTCGCTGGTACGGCGGCATTCAATTGGGGACCGGCGGTCTGGCCCGAGCCTACGGCGGCGGCGCAAATAAATGCCTGCAAACCGCCGACCGCATCGAACTGATCAGCCGCGTGCCCTTGAGTTGTGCCTGCAGTTTTGCCGAGCTGAACCTGGTGAAACTGCGTGTGGCCGAGCTGGGCGGGCTGGTGGTGGAGGAAACCTTCACCGCCAACGGCGTCGAGTTGCAGCTGGCCCTGGGCGAAGCGCACATCGACACCTTGCAAATTCAACTCGCCGACCTCAGCCGTGGGCGTATCCTGCTACAACGTTGAACTCCCTGAACCGCGACGCTAAAGGAAGCTTTTCATGTCTACGCCAAAAACCGCACTGATCATCGGCGCCTCGCGCGGGCTGGGCCTTGGCCTGGTCAAGCAATTGCTCCAGGACGGCTGGGACGTGACCGCCACCGTGCGTGACCCGAACAACGCCGACGCCCTGAAAGCCGTGGGCCCGGTGCAGATCGAAAAGCTGGACATGGACGATCAGCAAGCCGTGATCGCCCTGAGCCAGCGCCTCAAGGAACGCACCTTCGATCTGTTGTTCGTCAACGCCGGCGTCAAGGGCCCGGCCAACCAGGAACCCGGCCACGCCACCCTGGCGGAAGTCGGCCAGCTGTTTTTCACCAACGCCGTGGCGCCGATCAACTTGGCCCAGCGCTTCGTCGGGCAAATCCGCAAAGACAGCGGCGTGCTGGCGTTCATGAGTTCGGTGTTGGGCAGCGTGACCCTGCCCGACGGTTCCGACCTGGCGCTGTACAAGGCGAGCAAGGCGGCGCTCAACTCCATGACCAACAGCTTCATCACCCAGCTCGGCGACCACAAGCCAACCGTGTTGTCGCTGCACCCGGGCTGGGTGAAGACCGACATGGGCGGGGAAAACGCGCAAATTGACGTCGAGACCAGCGTGCGCGGCCTGGTCGATCAGGTGAATGCCTACACCGGCAGGGGCGGCCACCACTTCATTGATTACAAAGGCGAGACCATCGCCTGGTAAATCCAGAGATAAAAATGTGGGAGGGGGCTTGCCCCCGATGGCGGGGGCTCAGTCAATAAATGTATGGCTGACACACTGCTATCGGGGGCAAGCCCCCTCCCACATTGACCGCCCCCACTTTCCTGCAGATGGACGAGGCCCCGAACTCCACGTAATCTACCCCCCTCGCCTTCACCGGCGACCCTGGATCAGCAGACAGGGCAACACTGAGCTGGCAAACCTGAACCCATCATTCAGAGGAGCCGGCCAATGCCTGCGACCCGTATCTGGTTAAAAAACCCCCTCGCGATTTTCACTGCCAATGGCCTCGATGCCCGTGGCGGCCTGGTGCTGCAAGACGGTGTGATCACCGAAGTGCTGGCGCTGGGCAAAGAGCCCGCACTGCCCTGTACACAGGTGTTTGACGCACACGAGCACGTGATCCTGCCCGGCCTGATCAACACCCATCATCACTTCTACCAAACCCTGACCCGCGCCTGGGCGCCGGTGGTCAACCAGCCGCTGTTTCCATGGTTGAAAACCCTGTACCCGGTCTGGGCACGGCTGACCCCGGAAAAACTCGCGCTGGCATCCAAAGTTGCCCTCGCCGAATTGCTGCTCTCGGGCTGCACCACGGCGGCTGATCATCACTACTTGTTCCCTGATGGTCTGGAAAACGCCATCGACGTACAGGTGCAAAGCGTGCGCGAGCTGGGCATGCGCGCCATGTTGACCCGTGGTTCGATGAGCCTGGGTGAAGCCGACGGCGGCCTGCCACCGCAGCAAACCGTGCAACAGGGCCAGGTGATTCTGGAGGACAGCCAGCGCTTGATCCGCGAGTACCACGAACGTGACGACGGCGCGCAAATCCAGATAGCCCTGGCGCCCTGCTCGCCGTTTTCGGTGACCCCGGAAATCATGGAAGCCAGCGCCGAACTGGCCAACCGTCTCGACGTGCGCCTGCACACGCACCTGGCGGAAACCCTCGATGAAGAAGACTTCTGCCTGCAACGTTTTGGCCTGCGCACTGTGGATTATCTGGACAGCGTGGGCTGGCTGGGCCCGCGCACCTGGCTGGCCCATGGCATTCACTTCAACCCGGACGAAATTGCACGCCTCGGCGCGGCGGGCACGGGTATTTGCCATTGCCCAAGTTCCAATATGCGGCTGGCATCCGGCATTTGCCCGACCCTCGACCTGCTCGCCGCCGGTGCGCCAATCGGTCTGGGCGTGGACGGCTCCGCCTCCAACGATGCCTCGAACATGATTCTGGAAGCTCGCCAGGCGTTGTACATCCAGCGTCTGCGGTACGGTGCGGAAAAAATCACCCCCGAAGGTGTGCTGGGCTGGGCGACCAAAGGCTCGGCGCAGTTGCTGGGACGTACGGATATTGGTGAACTGGCCGTAGGCAAACAGGCTGACCTGGCACTTTTCAAACTTGATGAACTGCGCTTCTCCGGCAGCCACGATCCGATTTCGGCGTTACTGCTGTGTGGCGCCGACCGGGCCGACCGGGTGATGGTGGGCGGTAAATGGCGAGTGATTGATGGCCAGGTCGAAGGGCTGGATCTCAAAGGCTTGATTGCCGATCACAGCCAGGCGGCGCGCCAGCTGATCGCCGGAACCTGATCAAATTGTGAGTGCGGGCCCCTGTGGGAGCTGGCTTGCCTGCGATGGCATCACTTCGGTGCAACTGAAAAACCGAGGTGATGCCATCGCAGGCAAGCCAGCTCCCACATTGGGCTCTGTGTTGATTGGAGAAACCGGGTTACAGGCCCAACAGCGACAACATAATAAACGTCGCAAACAACACAAAATGCGTCATCCCCTCAATGGCATTGGTTTCGCCATCATTGAGGTTGATCGCGCTCACAATCAGCGTGATAAACACCATCACGGTTTGCACCGGCGTCATCGCCATCTGGAACGGCTGGCCGGTGTAGAGGGCCATGGCTTCCATCACCGGCACCGTCAGAATCACCGTCGACAACGAAGCACCCAACGCGATGTTGACCACCGACTGCATGCGGTTGGCCAAGGCGGCGCGCAACGCGGTCAAAATCTCCGGCGCTGCCGAAATGGCTGCCACCACGATCGCCGTGATCACCGGCGGCGCACCTGTGCCCTCCAGGCCCAGGTCCAGGGTTTTGGACATCACCTCGGCCAATGCGCCAATCACAATCACCCCAAACACCAGGGTGGCGATGGAGAACGCCAGGTTGATCGGCGGCGCCTCCTCTTCTTCCGGCTGTTTCTTGCGGCGTTTTTCCGGGTAGCTGTAGCTGAAGAAATAACTGTGCGGCCCCACCTGCATGCGCAGGAACAAGGTGTAGAGCAACACCATCGCGCCGATAGTGAAGGCTGAGTAAATTTTCCAGTCGGCCTCGGGGATAAATTCCGGCACCACCATGGACACGCCCATGGCAGTCAGGATCATCACGCTGTAGCTGCGTGCGGAGTCATCGTTGTAGGACTGTTCGCCATGCTTGATGCCGCCCATCAGCGCGGCCAGGCCGAGGATGCCGTTGATATCGAGCATAACCGCCGAGTAAATCGTGTCGCGCACCAGCGTCGGCGAGGGCTCGTTGCTCATCATGATCGCCAGGATCACCACCTCCACCAGCACCGCGGCGAGGGTCAGGATCATGGTGCCGTAGGGGTCGCCGACTTTTTCGGCAAGCTGCTCGGCGTGGTGCGCCACGCGCATCGAGGCCACCACAATAAAAGCGATCAGCACCACGCCGCCGAGCAGCGCCACCAACTGCCCGCTGTTGAGCATCCAATGCTCCAATGAGTAGGCGGCGATGGCGGCAATCAGCGCCAACAGCATGAATTTTTCTTGCTTGAGGGATGTGAGCATTCCGGGCCTTTTGGTGCAGCAAATCAGTCATTGATGGGGTACAGACTGCACCGCGTCGCTAACGTTTCGTTACACCTTAGTTCACGCAGCCCTTGCGCGAATAAAACCAATCCTCTCCTGCTGGTCAGGTTTTGCCGATTATTTCAGCCATGGCCTGTAGAATGCCGCCATTGCACCTGATGAGAATTTAGAAATGTACGATTGGCTCAACGCCCTGCCCAAGGCCGAATTGCACCTGCACCTGGAAGGCTCGCTGGAGCCTGAGCTGCTGTTCGCCCTGGCCGAACGCAACAAAATCGCACTGCCGTGGAACGACGTCGACACCCTGCGCAAGGCCTACGCCTTCAACAACCTGCAAGAGTTTCTCGACCTGTACTACAAGGGCGCCGACGTGCTGCGCACCTCCCAGGATTTCTACGACCTGACCTGGGCCTACCTGCTGCGCTGCAAAGAACAGAACGTAATTCACACCGAACCCTTCTTCGACCCGCAAACCCACACCGACCGCGGCATTCCATTCGAAGTGGTGCTCAACGGCATCGCCGCCGCACTGAAAGACGGCGAACAGCAACTGGGTATCACCAGCGGTTTGATCCTGAGCTTCCTGCGCCATTTGAGCGAAGACGAAGCGCAGAAAACCCTCGACCAGGCGCTGCCGTTCCGCGACGCGTTTGTGGCCGTAGGCCTGGACAGCTCGGAAATGGGTCACCCGCCGAGCAAGTTCCAGCGTGTGTTCGACCGTGCCCGCCACGAGGGTTTCCTCACCGTGGCTCACGCCGGCGAAGAAGGCCCGCCGGAGTACATCTGGGAAGCCATCGACCTGCTGAAAATCCAGCGCATCGACCATGGCGTGCGCGCCATTGAAGACGAACGCTTGATGCAACGCATCATCGACGAACAAATCCCGCTGACCGTATGCCCGCTGTCCAACACCAAGCTGTGCGTGTTCGACGACATGGCCCAGCACAACATCCTCGACATGCTGGAGCGTGGCGTGAAGGTGACGGTGAACTCGGATGACCCGGCCTACTTCGGCGGTTATGTGACCGAGAACTTCCACGCGTTGCACACGTCGCTGGGCATGACTCAGGACCAGGCCAAACGTCTGGCGCAGAACAGCCTGGATGCGCGGCTGGTAAAGCCATAACTGGCTGAATGAATACGGTCTAAATGTGGGAGCTGGCTTGCCTGCGATAGCGATCTGACAGTCAACACTTAAGGTGGCTGACACACCGCCATCGCGGGCAAGCCCGGCTCCCACACTGACCTCATTGAATTCAAGCCTGTGTGAGCTCTTCCAGGGTTTTGCCCTTTGTCTCCATCCCGAACACCCACACCACCAGCGCCGCCACGGCAAAACACAGCGCCCCCAGGGCAAATACCCCGCCCTGCCCCGTCACCGGGAACACCAACCCGGTCACCAATGGCCCGAGCAGCGAACCGACCCGGCCAATCGCCGAGGCAAACCCGGACCCTGTCGCCCGCGCCGAAGTGGGATACAGCTCCGGCGTGTAGGTGTACAGCACCGCCCACATGCCAAACAGAAAAAACTGCATCAGCAAGCCCGAAGTAATCAGCAGCCCCACGTTGCCGCCAAACACCGCGCTTTGCCCGTACAGAAACGCCATCACCCCGCCTCCGAGCAAGGTCACCACGCACACCGGCTTGCGGCCCCAGCGCTCCACCAGCCATGCCGCCATCAGGAAACCGGGAATCCCGCCCAGAGAAATGATCACCGTGTAATACACCGACTGGGTCACGGCAAAACCCGACTGCTGCAACAGCGCGCTCAGCCACGAGGTCAGCCCGTAGAAGCCGAGCAGCGCAAAGAACCATACGCTCCAGATCATCATCGTGCGCTGGCGGTACTGCGCCGACCACAACTGCCGGAACGCCGAGAAAAACGTCCCCGGCGCGCTTTCAAGCCGTGGCAGCGCAATCGGCTCCGGCAAATCGGCACGCCCCAGCGAGGCGCGGACTTTCTGTTCAATCCCCTGCAATATCTTGTCTGCCGCTTCATGCCGCCCGGCCTGTTCCAGCCAGCGCGGTGACTCGGGGATAAAAAACCGAATCGCCAGCACAAACACCGCCGGCACCGCCAACACCAGGAAGATGTCGCGCCAGCCGATCACCGGCAGCAGGAAGTACGACAGCACTCCCGCCGCCACAAACCCCAGCGGCCAGAAGCCATCCATCAAAGCGATGTAGCGCCCGCGCCCCTTGGCCGGGATCAGTTCCGAGAGCATCGACTGTGCAATGGGAAACTCCATGCCCATGCCAATGCCCAGCAGGATGCGAAACAGCGTCAGCGTCTCCACGGTCTGCGCCGTGGAACACAGGTAGCTGGCGAGGCCCCACAACACGATGCTCCACTGAAATACCGGCTTGCGGCCAAAGCGATCGGCCAACATCCCCGACAACGAAGCCCCCACCACCATGCCGAAAAAACTCGAACTGGCGAGCAACCCGGCCTGGGCCGTGCTCAACCCGAACTCGGCTTTGATCGAACCCAACAGGAAAGTCATCATCGCCAGGTCCATGGAGTCGAAGAAAAACGCCAGGGCAATGATGATGAAAATGATCCGGTGGTAACCGCTGATGGGCAACCGTTCCAGCCGTTCCGCTGCGCTATAGCCTTGCATACCCATGCCGCACCCCCTGTGTGAATTTTCCCCAGAGCGAGTGTGCGGCATCGTTTTGCGCGGTTATTGCTGGATGCGACCTGACTGAAACCGTGAACGACGCTGTCCTGGCTAAGCCTGCGCCGGCGCGGCCAGCCGGTTGATTTCCGCCAGCCCCGCCTCGGTCACCTGCAGCGCACGCGACTCATTGATCACGCTGATCCAGCCCGATTGCAAAAACAGTTGCAGCAACCCCGCGCCCAACGCACCGCCCAGGTGCGGCTGTTGCTGGCTCCAGTCGAAACAATCGCATACCAGCGGCGACGCCAGCGCCTGGGTAAAAATCCCCAGGCGCGCCAGGTGCCGCGCACCGCTGAGCGTGATATCGGTACGCTGCTCGCCACGCTCGAGCCAACCGCAGCCGACCATGCGCTGGTACAACCCGGCCGCCAGCTCACCGCCCAGGTGACCGTGGCACAACCGGGCGCAACGTAACGGCTGCGGCGCTGCCAGCGCGGGCGGTGAAACATCCGGCGAGCAACGCACCGCACTGGCCACGGTGGTGACAGCCAGCGCATCGATGGCGGCACTGACGTCAGTCGCCGCCACACGGAACAACCGCTTGCCGCGCCGCGCTTCGGTGCGCAACAAACCGCCGCCGGTCAGCCGCGCCAAATGCGCATTGGCCGAGGCCGACGACAGCCCCGTCAGCGTGGCCAGCTCTTCGCAGGACTTCGCCGACCCGTCCATCAAGGCCCAGAGCATGGCGGTGCGTTTGGGTTCGGCGAGCAAGTTGGCGATCTGGCTGATGCAAGGTGCTGCTTCCATGTATTCACTCCCTGTTGATCATTTGTCTGATGCGGTGTGCACCAAAGTATAGGGGCGCAAACGGCCGGTTCCGCGGCGTCTGACAGCGAGAACAGGGACAGGACCTGAGTGAAATTTCCGGCTTTTATGGAAGTTATTGCGGCGTGGGCATTCGCTCCGGCCAAAGCGCGGTCAACGTCGCACAACGGGACACGAGCATTTCCCGCAGCAGGTTGACGGGTTTACTCAGCTGCGCACGGTGCGCGCAGAGCAAATTGAGCGGTGTGCGCTCACCGCGCAGTTCCGGCAGGATCACCTGCAGGCGGCCCGCCAGCACGTCGGCACTCACATCCAGCCAGGACTTGTAGGCGATGCCCACACCGGCCACCGCCCAGCGCCGCACCACGTCGGCGTCGTCACTGAAACGGTCGCCCGTGACCGTGAGGCTGACCTCGCGTTTGCCGTCGTGAAAGCTCCAATGGTCATGCACCCGGCTGCCGAGCATGTACAGCAGGCAGTTGTGCTGGGCCAGTTGCTCCAGATGGCGCGGCTCGCCGTGTCGGGCGAGATAATCGGGAGCGGCGCACAACACGCGCAGATTGTCCGGGGCAATGGGCAGGGCGATCAGGCTGGAATCCTCCGGCTCGCCGTAGCGCAGGGCGATGTCCACGGGCTGGCGGAACAAGTCGGCGATCCGGTCGCCCAGCAGCAGGCGCACGCTCAACTGCGGGTGTTCATGCTGGAACTCATCCAGCCAGGGCAGCAGTTGGTTACGCCCGAAATCCGACGGCGCCGAGAGCTGCAACACACCGCTGACATGGTCCTGACCACTGGCCAACAGGCGCCGCCCTTCATCCAGCGAACTCAACGCGGCGCGGGCGTATTCCAGAAAGCCATCGCCTTCGGCGGTCAAACGCAGGCTGCGGGTGGAACGCGCCAGCAAACGCGTGCCCAGCTGTTGTTCGATGCGCTTGAGCGCCGCACTGGCCACAGCCGGCGACAGGTCCATCACCCGCGCGGCTGCCGACAAACTGCCCAGGTCGGCCGCGCGTACAAACAGCTGTAAATCGTCAAAACGCAGCACGTTGAACACCCATTATCAAAATTTTATTGAAACAGACCTCTGTTTTAGCCGGTTTTATCTTCGCGGGAAATAGCCAATCATCTGCCCATCCCGTTCATCACGTGTCAGGAGTTGAATATGTCCACTGCCTTTAACGTCATCGCCACGCTGATCGCCAAACCTGGCCAACAGGCCACCCTGGAAACCCTGCTGCGCGGCCTGCTGGAACCCACCCGCCTCGAAGCCGGTTGCGAGCAATACGACCTGCACCAGGACCTGCAACACCCCGAAACCTTCTACATGCTCGAACGCTGGAGCGACAACGCGGCCCTGGCCGACCACGACGCAAGCGCGCACATCCAGAGTTTCCGCGCCAAGGCCGCTGACGTACTCGAACACTTCGAACTCAAGCGCCTGAAGTTTCTCGCCTGATCAACGTCCTTTTTCCGGAGTTACCATGAAAGCCATTGCCTACTACGCCTCACTGCCGATCAACGATCCAAAATCCCTGCAGGACATCGAGCTGCCGGCACCGGTCGCCGGCCCGCGCGACTTGCTGGTGGAAGTCAAAGCCATCTCGGTCAACCCGGTGGACACCAAGGTGCGCCAGAACGTCGCCCCGGAAAACGGCGCCGCCAAAGTGCTGGGCTGGGACGTGGCCGGTGTGGTCAAGGCGGTTGGCAGCGACGTGACCCTGTTCAAGGCCGGTGACAATGTGTTCTACGCCGGCTCTCTCGTGCGCCCGGGCGGCAACAGCGAGTTGCACACCGTGGACGAACGCATCGTCGGCCATATGCCCAAAAGCCTGAGCTTCGCCGAAGCTGCCGCGTTGCCGCTGACGGCGATCACCGCGTGGGAACTGCTGTTCGAGCGCCTGCAAGTGCGTGAAGGCCAGGAAGAGGAAGGCCAGAGCCTGCTGATCGTCGGCGCTGCGGGTGGTGTGGGTTCGATCCTGACCCAACTGGCGAGCCGGCTCACCGCGCTGAAAGTCATCGGCACCGCTTCACGCCCGGAAACACAGGCATGGGCCAAGGCGCTGGGCGCCGACCTGGTGATCGACCACAGCCAGCCGTTGAGCGAAGCACTGAAAGCCGCCGGCCACGGCCAGGTGACCCACGTCGCCAGCCTGACCCAGACCGACCATCATCTGGACCAATTGGTCGAAGCCCTGCAGCCTCAAGGCAAGCTGGCGTTGATCGACGACCCCAAGGCACTGGACGTGAGCAAACTCAAGCGCAAGAGCCTGTCGCTGCACTGGGAGTTCATGTACACCCGCTCGATGTTCGAGACGCCGGACATGATCGAGCAGCACAACCTGCTCAACCGCGTGGCCGAACTGATCGACGCGGGCACCTTGAAAACCACCGTGGGCGAACACTTTGGCGTGATAAACGCCGAGAACCTGCGCCGCGCCCACACCCTGCTGGAAAGCGGCAAGGCCAAGGGCAAGATCGTGCTCGAAGGGTTCTGACAGACCAGGAACCGCCACGTCCCCTGTGGCGAGCGGGCTTGCCCCGCGTTGGGCTGCGCAGCGGCCCTAAAACCAGACGCCGCGTTCTTTCAGAAAGAATGCGGCGTTTTTATTGGGGCTGCTGCGCAGCCCAACGCGGGGCAAGCCCGCTCGCCACAGATACTGCTTTACACCCCCGAGTGCCATTAGTCCGACAATTGATCTTTGTCATATTTATAAGCGTATTCGGGTTTATATTGGCCGCCTTTGCCACGATTCTTTTACATGAGGAAGTCAGCAATGAAGATCCTGATAAAAGCGTTAGCAAAATCTCCAGGCCACAAATGGCAGGTCAGCCTCGACGGCGACGCCTTCACGTTTCGCAGTGAAGCCGAGGCCCGCGCCTTCGCCGATACCCTGCAAGCCCGCATCCAGGCACCGCACCGTTTTCCGCTCAGCCAGCAACGCTCCGCCGCCGGCTGATCCGCCTTTCAGACCTGCGCCTGCGCGGCCCTTGCTCGTTGCAGGCGTTGGGTCGACACCGCCACCGTCACCGCCAAAACACCGCACAAGCTGATGACCATGGCCATCGGCATTGCCGTGCCGTCGTGCAGCACGCCGACCAACGAGGCCGCCCCTGCCGCCACGCCGAACTGAATGCAGCCGAGCAGCGCCGACGCACTGCCCGCGCGGGCGCCCTGCCCGGCCATGGCGCAGGCCGAGGTGTTGGGCAAAATGCAGCCCAGGCTGGCGATGCAAATAAACAGCGGCACCAGCAGCGGCCACAGCGCATCCGTATGCAAGGCGGTAATGCCCAACAGCGTCAGCGCCGCCAGCACATAAACCCACACAGTGCGCGACAGCAGGAATGCCGGGCCGCGCTTGGACAGCAACCGCGCATTGAGCTGCGCCACCAGAATGAAGCCCGCCGCGTTGGAGCCGAACAGCCAGCCGTAATGCTCCGGCGCCACACCATAGAGTTTGATAAAGACGAACGGTGAACCGGCGATGTAGGCAAACATCCCGGCTATCGAGATGCCGCCCGTCAGGGCGTAGCCGAGGTAGACACGATCCGACAACAAACTGCCGTACCGGCGCACTGAACCGGACAACGGTTGGCGCGGCTTGTCGACCGGGAAGGTTTCCGGCAACCACAGCGCCACCGCGATGGCCGCCATCACGCTGAATGCCGACAGCGCGAGGAAGATCGACTGCCACCCCCACACGCCCACCATCACCCCACCCGCCAACGGCGCGAGGATCGGCGCCAGGCCGGTCACCAGCATCAATTGCGAATACACCTTGGCCGAGCCCACGGCATCACATTTGTCGCTGACCACCGCGCGGGAAATCACCATGCCTGCGCAACCGCCCAGGGCCTGCACAAAGCGCGCGCCGATCAGCCATTCAAGGGACGGCGCGTAGGCGCAAGCGAAGGAAGCCAGGGTAAACAGGGTCACCCCGCTGAGCAGCGGCCCGCGCCGACCGAAGCGGTCCGCCAGCGGGCCATAGATCAATTGGCCGATGGCCAGGCCTGCAAAGTACACGGCCAGGGTTAGCTGGATATGTTTTTCGTCGGTGGCAAACGCCGTGGCCATGGCCGGAAAGCCTGGCAGGTAAAAGTCGATCGCCAACGGCGCGAAGGCGCTCAAGGCGCCCAGAATCAGGATTATGCGGAGGTTCATCAGACACCCAAGTGAGACGGCAGCCCGACAGTCTAGCCGCGCTTGGGTGCCATGAACATTACGATAGCTCGCTAACTATCGGAAATGTCACGCGAGACGGGCGCTGTAGCCTTCTTCGGTGATCAGGCTGATGACCTGCTCGGCCGACAGGCGGCTTTGCACACCGACTTCCTTGGCCGCCAGGTCGACCTTCACGCTGGCCGCCGGGTCCTGGCTCTGCACTGCTTGGGTCACCGCGCGGACGCAATGGCCGCAGGTCATTCCTTCAACGCTGAATACTTGCATGTCATGACTCCTGTTGATGAGGTTGAGGCCAGTGTCGACCTTGCCATCATGGCAAGGTCAAGTTCTGAAAACATCGGCCGGGCTGGTATTCGGCCGCCGCCTCGGCCAAGCTTCATCCACCTCGATTTTTGAACCACGGAGCATTCGCCATGCGCTGGTCGTTTTTTGGCCTTGTCGGCCTGATGAGCTTGTCTGCCGTTGCGCCCCAGGCCAGTGCCGCCGAAGACTACGCGGTGCTGATCATCTCCCGTGAGCGCCTGGAGGTGCCCACCACCTGCGAGATTGGCGTGTACCTGAATGACCAGTTGGCCGACCGGGTGTTCCAGGAACAGTCCGTCTCCTTCAACCTGCCACCGGGCAATGTGTCGGTACGCCTCAAACTTCTGCCGGGTCAATCCCCTGGCTGCCAACCGGGAATGCTCGCGCCACCGGCCCAGAACATCAAGTTGAGGGCAAGCAGTGTGAACAAATATCGAATCGCTCTCGGGCAGGACGGCATCTATCTGAAACCGGCCGCGCTGGGGTACCCGTAAAGGCGCTTGACCTTACCCACAGGTCAAGGTTGATCCTAGGGGCAACTTCTCCTGGAGGACTGCCCCATGAACGGATCCACCACCTTTGACCTGCCCATCAGCGGCATGACCTGCGCCAGCTGTGCCGGCCGCGTCGAGCGTGCGCTGGGCAAGGTGCCGGGGGTGCAAAGCGTCAGCGTCAACCTGGCCAACGAGCGCGCCCATGTCGAAGTACAGGGCCAGATGGACCCCGGCGTGCTGATCGCCGCCGTCGACAAAGCCGGTTACACCGCCACCCTGCCGCAAAGCGAAACCACCACTGCCGCCAACCAGACCGAGCGCCTGCACCGCGAGCGCTGGGCGTTGCTGCTGGCAATCGCCTTGGCGTTGCCGCTGGTGCTGCCGATGCTGGTGGAGCCTTTCGGCCTGCACTGGATGCTGCCTGCCTGGGTGCAGTTCGCCCTGGCCACGCCCGTGCAATTCATCTTCGGCGCGCGTTTCTACATAGCCGCCTGGAAAGCCGTACGGGCCGGTGCGGGCAATATGGATTTGCTGGTCGCCATCGGCACCAGCGCTGGCTACGGCTTGAGTATCTATGAATGGCTGACCGCGCCGGTGGGCAGCATGCCGCATCTGTATTTCGAAGCGTCGGCGGTGGTAATTGCGCTGGTGTTGCTCGGCAAATACCTGGAAAGCCGCGCCAAACGCCAGACCGCCAGCGCCATTCGCGCCCTTGAAGCACTGCGCCCGGAGCGGGCGATTCGGGTGGTTGAGGGCCGTGAAGAAGACGTCGCCATCGCCGCCTTGAAGCTTGATGATCTGGTGCTGGTCAAACCCGGCGAGCGCTTCCCGGTCGACGGTGAAGTGGTGGACGGCCAAAGCCACGCCGACGAAGCCCTGATCAGCGGCGAAAGCCTGCCGGTGCCCAAACAGCCCGGCGACAAGGTCACCGGCGGTGCCATCAATGGCGAAGGCCGTTTGCTGCTGCGCACCCAGGCCCTCGGTGCTGAAAGCGTGCTGGCGCGGATCATCCGCCTGGTCGAAGACGCCCAGGCCGCCAAGGCGCCGATCCAGAAACTGGTGGATAAGGTCAGCCAGGTCTTCGTGCCGGCGGTGCTGGTGCTGGCATTGATCACACTGGTGGGTTGGTGGGTGTATGGCGCACCGCTGGAAACCGCGATCATCAACGCCGTCGCCGTGCTGGTGATTGCCTGCCCGTGCGCACTGGGGCTGGCCACACCCACCGCGATCATGGCCGGTACCGGCGTCGCCGCGCGCTACGGCATTCTGATCAAGGACGCTGAAGCCCTCGAGCGCGCCCATGAAGTGAGTGCCGTGGTGTTCGACAAGACCGGCACCCTCACCTCCGGCGCGCCAAAAATTGCGCACTTGGCGGCAGTGGACGGCAATGAAGCCCTGCTGCTGCAACAAGCCGGCGCGTTGCAACGTGGCAGCGAGCACCCGTTGGCCAGGGCCGTGCTTGATACATGTAGCGAACGCGGGTTGACCGTCGCGCAGGTGAGCGCCAGCCAATCCCTGACCGGGCGCGGCATCGCGGGCACGCTGGACGGTCGGCAACTGGCCCTGGGCAACCGGCGCATGCTGGAAGAAAGCGGCCTGAATGCGGGCGACCTCGCAGACTTGGCCACGGCTTGGGAAGCCGAAGGCCGCACGCTGTCCTGGCTGATCGAGAGCGGCTCGCAGCCGCGCGTGCTGGGATTGTTCGCCTTTGGCGACACCCTCAAGCCCGGCGCATTGCAGGCCGTGGAGCAGCTCAAGGCACAGCACATCAGCAGCCACTTGCTGACCGGTGACAATCGCGGCAGCGCCCGCGTGGTGGCTCAAGCGCTGGGTATCGACGACGTGCATGCCGAAGTGCTGCCCGCCGACAAAGCCGCTACCGTCGCCGAGCTTAAGAAAACCGGCGTGGTGGCCATGGTCGGCGACGGCATCAACGACGCGCCGGCGCTGGCCGCAGCAGACATCGGCATCGCCATGGGCGGCGGCACCGACGTGGCGATGCACGCGGCCGGTATCACCCTGATGCGCGGCGACCCGCGGCTGGTGCCGGCGGCGCTGGAGATCAGCCGCAAGACTTACGCGAAAATTCGCCAGAATCTGTTCTGGGCCTTTGTGTATAACTTGATCGGCATTCCACTGGCAGCTTTCGGCTTGCTCAACCCGGTACTGGCGGGCGCGGCGATGGCGCTGTCCAGCGTCAGTGTGGTGAGCAACGCCTTGTTGCTGAAAACCTGGAAACCCGAGGATTTGGAGGATCAACGCCCATGAACATCGGTCAGGCCGCCCGCCAGAGCGGGCTGAGCGCCAAGATGATTCGCTATTACGAATCCATCGGTTTGCTCAAAGCTGCGCACCGCACCGACAGCGGCTATCGCGTGTATGGCAGTGACGATTTGCACACGCTGGCGTTTATCAAGCGCTCGCGGGACCTGGGGTTTTCATTGGAGGAAGTCGGCAAGCTGCTGACTCTGTGGCAGGACCGGCAACGGGCCAGCGCCGACGTGAAAGCCCTGGCGCGCCAGCATATCGAGGAACTGAACCAGAAGATTCTGGAGCTGGGGCAGTTGCGCGATACGTTGCAGGACCTGGTGGAGCATTGCCAAGGTGATCACCGGCCGGACTGCCCGATTCTCAAGGAGTTGGCTGCCGGTAGCTGTTGCGCCTGAACCACTGTGGGAGCTGGCCAGCTCCCACAGGGTTACTGCATCCAGGGCGGCGGTGGTGGCTCGTCCGGTACTTTGCTCTGTGGCGCTTCATCCGCCGCACGAATTGCCTGACGACGCTCTTCATCCAGCCGCGCCGCTTCGATTTCGCGCATCACGCCGCCCACGTCCGCTAGTTCTTCCGGCTCGTCGAACTCGCCGGTCAATACACTGGCCGGGTGCAAGGTGCCGGCTTCGTAAAGCGCCCACATTTCCTTGGCGTACTTGGTTTTCTTCAACTCCGGGGCAAAGCGCCCGAAGTAGGAAGCCATGTTGCCCACGTCGCGCTCCAGCATGTTGAACGCGTGGTTGTTACCCGCCGCATCCACCGCCTGGGGCAGGTCGATAATCACCGGGCCGGTCGGGGTCAACAGTACGTTGAACTCGGACAAGTCACCGTGCACCAGGCCGGTACACAGCATCAGCACGATCTGGGAAATCAGGAAGGCGTGGTATTCGCGCGCCTGATCCGGCTCCAGCACCACGTCGTTCAAACGCGGCGCCGCATCGCCGTACTCGTCGGCCACCAACTCCATCAGCAGCACGCCCTCAAGGAAATCGTACGGCTGCGGCACGCGTACACCTGCACCGGCCAGGCGGAACAACGCCGCCACTTCGGCGTTCTGCCAGGCATCTTCGGTTTCTTTCTTGCCGAACTTGGAGCCCTTGGCCATGGCGCGGGCCTGGCGGCTGTTACGGACCTTACGGCCTTCCTGGTACTCGGACGCCTGACGAAAACTTCGTTTATTTGCCTCCTTGTAAACCTTGGCGCAACGCAATTCATTGCCGCAGCGCACCACATAAACAGCTGCTTCTTTACCACTCATCAGTGGGCGCAGCACTTCGTCGACCAGACCATCTTCGATCAGGGGTTCAATGCGTTTAGGAGTCTTCATCAGCTTTTATTGTGGGTCCTGTATTACCAAACACGCGTGTGGCACTCGTTATACGGCAATCGGCTCGCCGGTGGGAGGGGCTGCCGACCGCTGATCACTTAAGAATGCATCCAATATGCCAGTTTCACCGCTCGACAATCGCTGTAACGCCTTGCCCGCCAGCGGCGCAGATCGAAATCAGCCCCCGGCCCTTGCCCGCCGCATCCAGCAATTTCGCCAGATTGGCCACGATGCGCCCGCCGGTGGCGGCAAACGGGTGGCCCGCCGCCAGCGAGCTGCCTTTGACATTCAACCGGCTGCGGTCGATGGAACCCAACGGTGCGTCCAGCCCCAGACGCGTCTTGCAATAGTCGGCGTCTTCCCAGGCCTTGAGCGTGCACAACACTTGGGCAGCGAAGGCTTCGTGGATCTCGTAGTAGTCAAAATCCTGCAGCGTCAGGCCATTTCTGGCCAGCAAGCGCGGCACGGCATACACCGGCGCCATCAACAGTTCTTCGGCACCGTTGACGAAATCTACAGCCGCCGCCTCGCCATCGCGCAAATATGCCAGGATCGGCAAGCCGCGCTCCTTGGCCCAGGCTTCACTGCCCAGCAGCACCAATGACGCACCGTCGGTAAGCGGCGTGGAGTTGCCGGCGGTCAGGGTGCCCTTTTCGCTGCGCTCGAATACCGGTTTGAGGCTGGCAAGTTTTTCCAGGGTCAGGTCGGGGCGCAGGTTGTTGTCGCGGGTCAGGCCAAGGAACGGCGTGAGCAAATCGTTGTGCCAGCCTTCGGCGTAGGACGCGGCCATTTTCTGATGGCTTTCCAGGGCGAGTTGATCCTGCTCGGCACGGGGAATCTGCCAGGTTTGCGCCATCAGCTCGCAATGCTGACCCATGGATAACCCGGTGCGTGGCTCGCCGTTGCGCGGCAGCTCGGGCTTGAGGTGATGAGGACGAAGTTGTAACAGGACTTTTAATTTATCCGCCATGGATTTGCTGCGGTTGGCCTGCAGCAAGATTTTGCGCAGGCCCTCGTTCACACCGATTGGCGCGTCGGACGTGGTGTCCACGCCGCCGGCAACCCCGCATTCAATCTGGCCCATGGCTATCTTGTTGGCCACCAGCAGCGCGGCCTCAAGGCCGGTGCCACAGGCTTGCTGGATATCGTAGGCCGGGGTTTGCGGCGACAGGCGCGAGCCGAGCACGCATTCGCGGGTGAGGTTGAAGTCGCGCGAGTGCTTGAGCACTGCGCCGGCGGCCACTTCGCCCAGGCGCAGGCCGTGCAGGTTGTAGCGTTCGATCAAGCCTTCCAGGGCTGCGGTGAGCATGGCCTGGTTGCTCGCCGTGGCGTAAGGGCCATTGGAGCGGGCGAAAGGAATGCGGTTACCGCCAATGATCGCTACACGGCGCAATTGAGTCATGGAAAGCTCCCTGTCAGATGTGGGCTGGATCTCTCAGCCTAGCCTAGGCTGATCGAACGACTACCGCCCCGGGGTGGTCAACCTTTTGAACCCCAGCCTTCGGAGAGCGTTCCATGTCTGACCGTTATATCGACTTCGCCAACTCAAGCCTCGGCCATCGCCTGGTCGCCGCCATTGGCCTGCCGTCACCGGTACGCCTGGAACGCTGGCAAGCCGGGCGCCTGCGCCCGGTCGAAGGGGCGCTGCTGCTCGGCGGCGGCGCGCTCACCGCCAACGTGCAGGCCTTTGCCCACAAACTCACCGACGCGACTTACAGTTACGGCACCGAAAACTCGACATGGATTCCCGGCCACGGCCCCAAGCTCAAGGCGGTGGTGTTCGATGCCAGTGAGTTGCAGCACACCGACCAGCTCAAGCAACTGCGCGAGTTCTTTCAGCCGCTGCTGAAAAACCTGGATAACAGCGCGCACCTGGTGATTCTGGGCCGCGCACCGGAAAGCCTTACGGACCCGTTTGCCGCCAGTGCGCAACGTGCACTTGAAGGTTTCAGCCGCTCCCTCGCCAAAGAATTGCGCAATGGCGGCGTGCTGCAACTGCTCTACGTCGGCGACGGCGCTGAAGACCAGTTGGAGGGCGCGCTGCGGTTTTTCCTGTCGCCCAAAAGCGCCTATATCTCCGGCCAGGTCATTCGTCTTGAAGCCTGCGACACGCCGGTCGAGGATTGGACGCGCCCGCTCGCCGGGCGCAAGGCGCTGGTCACCGGGGCCGCCCGCGGCATTGGCGCGTCCATCGCCGAAACCCTCGCCCGCGACGGCGCCGAGGTGATCCTGCTCGACGTGCCCCAGGCCAAGGCCGACCTTGAAGCCCTCGCCGCGCGCCTGGGTGCGCGTACCGTGGTGCTGGATATCTGCGCCGAAGACGCGGCCACGCAGTTGATCGAAAACCTGCCGGGCGGCCTCGACATTCTGGTGCACAACGCCGGTATCACCCGCGACAAAACCCTGGCCAACATGACCCCGGAATACTGGGACGCGGTGCTGGCGGTGAACCTCAATGCGCCGCAAGTGCTGACCAAGGCCCTGCTCGACAGCGGCACCCTGCACGACAACGCCCGCGTGGTGTTGCTGGCGTCCATCAGTGGTATCGCCGGCAACCGTGGGCAAACCAATTACGCCGCGAGCAAGGCCGGGTTGATCGGCCTCGCGCAAGCCTGGGCGCCGCTGCTCAAGGCGCGTGGCATCAGCATCAATGCCGTGGCGCCGGGGTTTATCGAAACCCAAATGACCGCGCATATTCCCTTTGCCCTGCGTGAAGCCGGGCGGCGCATGAGTTCGCTGGGCCAGGGTGGCCTGCCGCAAGACGTCGCCGAAGCCGTGGCGTGGCTCGGCCAACCCGGCACCGGCGCGGTCAGCGGCCAGGCGCTGCGCGTGTGCGGGCAAAGCCTGCTGGGAGCGTAAACATGGAATGGACAACCTTAGGCAACGCGCCGTTTTTGCCGCCGTTGTACTGGCGCGCGGCGCTCAAGCGCAAGATCACCGGTAGCACCTTGCCCGAACAGGGGTTGCGCTGCCGGGTCCGAGTTAACCCCAAGGAGGTGGCGGCCTATCGGAAGGTGTGTGGTTTTGCCGAGAGCCCGATGCTGCCGGCGACTTATCCGCATATCCTGGCGTTCGGGTTGCAGATGCAGTTGCTGACCGCAAAGCGTTTCCCGTTTCCGCTGTTGGGGTTGATTCACCTGAGCAACCGTATCCGCATCCACCGGCCAATGGGTGCAGTCAGCGACCTGAGCGTGGCGGTGCACACACACAACCTCAAGCCCCACGCCAAGGGTGCAACCTTTGATTTGGTGACCACCGTCGAGGATTCTCTCGGCCTGCTCTGGGAAGCCGAAAGCCGGATGCTCTGCCGGGGCGTGAAACTCGAAGGCGAGCCGGTGGATGAGGCAATGCCCGGCCCCACCCAGGTCAGCGAACTGACCCGCTGGAAAGCCCCCGCCGACATCGGCCGCCGTTACGCGCGGGTGTCGGGCGATTACAACCCGATCCACTTGAGCGCGCTGACCGCCAAGCTGTTCGGCTTCCCCCAGGCCATCGCCCACGGTCTGTGGAACAAGGCGCATACCCTCGCCGCCCTGGGCGAACACCTGCCGGCCGCCAATATCGAGATCGTGGTGGAGTTCAAGAAGCCGGTTCGCCTGCCCGGTGAAGTGATCCTGTTAACCAGCGCTGCCGGCTCCAGCGGCGAGTTGCAGTTAAAAGGCACGGGCGACATTGAAAACATGGTCGGCAAGTGGCAGCCGATTGCCTGAATACACTGATAAATTGTATATATACAACTTAAGTTATAGCGGGCGTTAATTAGCCCGCTATCTTGTTTAACCACATGATTTTTCTAACATATATTTCTTGATACACCTTCTCCTCCCTCCCTTGGTATTAGTCGCTAAGCAGTGATACCCCTCCAGTATATAAATCGTTAATACCAAGTTGAGCATTGTGAGAAAGAGCACCCGGGTCTGTGATGACAACACGGACAAACGTATCGCTATCCCTAGAAATAACGAGCGTTTGAAAACAACAGACGTTGTACAGGTGCAAGGGAACTCAATCATGAAAACTCAAACTCAAGTAGTGCTTTGGAAGGCAAGTACCGCACTGGCCCTGATCATGGCGATGAGCCTCGGTGGCTGCAGCAGCGGTGGCGGCGGACATCACAGCAGCGTGGCGGCTTCATCCCCTGATGCAGGCGCGGGTGGCGGTACTGGCGGTGGCACCGGTGGCGGCACAGGTGGCGGAACCGATGGTGGTACTGGCGGCGGCACAGGTGGCGGCACTGGCGGCGGAACCGGTGGTGGCACTGGCGGCGGCACAGGTGGCGGAACCGGCGGTGGCACTGGTGGCGGAACCGGCGGTGGTACTGGCGGTGGCACAGGCGGCGGAACCGGCGGTGGCACTGGCGGTGGCACAGGCGGCGGAACCGGCGGTGGCACTGGCGGTGGCACCGGGTCGACCACTACACCACTGGTCACCGGCCAAATCGCCGGCACTCTGGGCACTACCGTCGGCAACGTAGGTGCGGCTGTCGGTGATCTGGGCTCGGCCTTGAACGGAGTTCCAGTGGTCGGGACGACCGCTGGCGGCCTGGTCACCTCCACCGGCAACGCGGTCACCAGCATTGGCAGCGGCGTCACCAACGGCCTGGGCTCGCTGGGAACCAACAGCAACTCCCTGGGCATCACGGTGGCCGGTGTAGGCGATGGCGTCTCGGACCTGGGCACCGGCGTATCGAACACCGGGAAATCCCTGGGCACTACCCTGGGCGGCATCCCGGTAGTCGGCGGCTTGACCGGCGGTGTTGGCGGCGCAGCGGGCGGCCTGGTGGATAAAGTCGGCCAAACCGTAACCATGCTCGGCGATACACTCAGCACCGCCAGCACCACCGGCCCGCTGGGTTCGCTGACCAACACGGTTGGCGGCAAAGTCCTGGTACCTGTGGTGTCGCTGGTTGAAAACACCACCGGCAACCTGGGCAAGGCTACCGGCCTGGGCAACCCGGTCAATGGCCTGCTGGATCAAGTCGGCTCCACCGTGAAAGGCCTTGGCGGTCAAGTCGCCAGTGCCGGCGGCAGCGGCAACCCAGTGACCACCGTGGTCGGGGGTGCGCTGACCGGAGTCGGCGGCGTGCTCGACAAATCCGGCGGCTACGTCGCACCTGCCGGTGGCGCTTCTGCGCCTGGCCTGCCTGAGTTGGTAGGGGGTCTGGTCGCTAACGTGGGCAACGGCCTGAACGCCGGCAACACCAACGGCACGGTCAGCGCAGCCGGTGTTACAGGTGGCGCACTGGGCAATACGGTTGCGTCCCTGGGCACCGTGATCGGCGGCACCGGCGTGGCCAACACCGCGGCGACTGCCCCGGTAGCAGGCCTGGCCACCAACGTCGGCGCAGCCCTTAACCCTGTGACCACCGGCGTGGCCACATTGACCCAAAACATAGGCACCACCACCGGGCTCGGCGCCCCCGTCAATGGCCTGGTGACTCAAGTCGGTGGCGCCGTCGCCGGCCTGGGTACCAACCTGACTGCGGCTAACGCCAACCCGATCACCAACGCCGTCGGCACCACCGTCACCACGGTGGGCAATACCGTAGGCTCGGTGGGTGGCCTGGTGACCGGCGGCACCACAGGCGGTGGCGGCTTGCTCGGTGGCTTGACGGTAGGCGCAGGTGCCAGCGCCTCGGCAAACGGCAGTGCCAGCACTGGCACAAGCGGCGGTCTGGGAGGTTTGCTCAACGGCCTGACCGGCAAAAAATAGAATTGCACCTGGCCGATTAGACGGCCTCCCCTACAGCGCCTACGCTTGGTTGAGACGAGAGACCCTTAATAAGTCTCTCGTCTTTTTTATGGGCGGGCCTGTATCAACAAGGCCTGGCTCTCCCGAACCGCGTCCCAGAACCCGGCGGGCCCGAAACGCTGCTGCAGTTTGACCATGGAGTGTCCTATGCGCGTGTTGACGCCGTTGTTATTGCTCACCCTCAGTGCCTACGTCCAGGCCGAGACCCTTCCCAGCTTCCTCAACAGCAACGACACCATCCGCACCCTGCCGGTGCCCAACCTGCCGGCGGACGCGTACCGCCCTGTCACGCCCCAGACCCAGGTGCCGGAAACCTCGCCCACACAAGGCCAACCCCTGTTGATGGACACCAAAGTCACCATCCGCAAATTGCAGATCGAGGGCGGCACCGTCTACCCGCTGGATGAGACCGCCAAGGCATTCGCGCCGCTGATTGGGCATGAGACCAACCTTGCGCAGCTGATCGAGGCAACCCGCAGCATCACCCGCCGCTACCAGGAAGACGGCTACCTGTTGTCCTACGCGTTTTTGCCACAGCAGAACTTCGAAAACGGCCTGGTGCGCGTGGTACTGGTAGAGGGTTACATCAAGGATTACCAACAGAACGGCGACATCGGATCGGTCTCCGCCTACGTCGACAAACTGGCGAACAAATTGCTCGGTGAACGCCCGCTCACACGCAAGACGTTCGAGCGCTACACCACCTTGATGGGGCGCATTCCGGGCGTGACCCTGCAAGCGCAAGTGCCGCCACCCGGCACCACCGACGGCGCCACGCACATGGTCATCCAGGCCAGCCGCAAACCGTTCACCACCAGCATGAGCCTGGTCGACGAAAACCGTGGCGGCCTGCAGGCCTTGCTCACGGCCACCAGCAATTCCCAGACGTCCGTGGGTGAACAGATCAACGTCAGTGGCCTGTTTCCGCCGGGCGACGACAAAGAGCATTACTACCGCGTAGGCTACAGCCAGTTCATCAATGCCGAAGGCACCCAGCTGGTGCTCGGTGCCGAGCGTTATCGCGCCGACCCCAGAAGCAACATCCAGCTCGACGGCGGCTTCGAGCTCAAACCGCACCAGTCCATCGACCGCTACACCCTCGGCCTCAGCCACCCCTTGATTGCCTCACCCAATGAGTCGCTGACCCTGGGCACGCGCCTGTATGCGGTGGACCAGACCACCCGTTATCAACTGGTCGGCTATCAGCCACGCTTCGACATCGAAACCAATCTGCGCGCGCTCGCCTTCGAAGGCGACTGGCGCAAATCCGACGCCCGTCAATTGCGCATTCTCAGTGCCGGCCTGTACCAGGGCATCAACGGCCTGGGCGCCAGAACCCACAGCGACCTCGGCACCGCAGAGCCTGACCTGGACTTCTTCCGTCTGCGCCTCTCCGGCGTGCAGAGCGACAAGTTCTTCGACAATTGGCAGGGCGTGTTGTCAGGCGCGTTTTACTGGAGCAACAACACCCTGCCCGACAGCGAACGCGCCACCTTCGGCGGGCAGAACTTCGGACGCGGCTACCCGGACGACCAGGGCTCGGGCGACAAGGGTTGGGGCGTGGCGTATGAGGTCAACTACAGCTTCAATCGCGCCGGCGACTGGGTGAAGGTGCTGCAGCCTTACGTGGTGCTCGACCGCGCCAAGACGTGGTTCAACGAGCTGCCGGTCAAGGGCAATGACATGTCATCGGCCGCCGTGGGCCTGCGCTTTGGCGACAACAAGTACTACAACATTGCACTGGAAGCGGCCAAGCCGATGTCGGACATCGCCCTGGACAGTTTCAACCGGCGGCCACGGTATACGCTGAGTTTCAGTTATCAGTTGTGAATAGGTCAGCAACCGAATGTGGGAGCTGGCTTGCCTGCGATAGCGGTATGGCAGACAACATCTGTATTGGCTGTGAGTCAGCTATCGCAGGCAAGCCAGCTCCCACATTTGGGCCCTGTTCTTGACCCGGGCTACGCGTACTACAGAGGGGTTTTACGCAGGGGAAACAGGCTGTTGAGGGTATCGATCAACCGCACCAGGTAGATGGGCTTGCGAAACAGATCCAGCACCTGCAAGCGCAGCATGTCGCTCACATCATCCATCTCGGCATGGCCCGACATCACGATCACCGGCAGGTGTTGGCGGTCGGTGTGTTCGCGCAGGCGTTTGATCAAAGAGATACCACTCTCCTCGGGCATGCGCAGGTCGGTGATGACCAGGGCAATGTCGGGGTTGAGGGTGAGTTCCTGCAACGCGAAGGTCACAGAGGAAGCGGTAAAACAAACGAAGCCCTCGTTCTCCAGCGACTCCGCCAGTTCAACGAGGGCATCTTCTTCGTCATCCACCAACAGGATTTGTTGGCGGTAAGGGGATGCAGCAGCATTCATGGGTACTACCTGGTGGTGCCGATCAATAACGAGAGTACTCACAGAGTGCCGATTGATGGTCAAGTTGGGGTAATGGCGGTGGTTATTTTGGTAAACAACGCACTGATCTGTGGCGACAGTGTAGTCCCGGCAGCCAGTATCACCAGCGCTACAATCGCAACCAGAATGAGGTATTCAATCGCCGTTGCGCCGTCTTTACGCCGAAAGAGCAACTGGAGTTGAACATGAAGTTTCATCAAGAGATCAAGGATCATGGTACTGCTCCTCGGCGACTCGGCGCCCGGCTATTCAGGTAGATACCGTCACACACTCACGTCGGGGTAATGGCAGTGGTGATTTTGGTGAAAAAGGCGGTGATCTGAGGCTTCAGGGTCGTCCCGGCGGCAAGTATCACCAACGCTACAATGGCCACAAGAATGAGGTACTCAATCGCCGTCGCGCCTTCTTTGCGATGAAAAAGCAACTGCAGTTGAACGTGAAGTTTTATCAAGAAATCAAGAATCATCGTACTTCTCCTCAGACGCCACGGCGCCCTGTTCCCGGTGTCGCACAATAATTGCGATGTGCCATCTGAGCATTGTCAACAAACCCTGCCCTCACAACTGTAAGAACGGATTAATCACAAAGTAGTGGGTGCTTTGCTGACGCCGTAAATCCGTGATTTCAAAGGTCGCTGCCTATATAGGAAAGAAATCTTTCTGTCAGTAATGGCATTTTGTCCTAGCTGAACTACCTTCAAATAGCGAAATAGTTAGTGAAATGTTCATAGCAGCCAGGTTGCGAATTTAGCCTGTTCGGATAGATGGGTATTGGTGCAACAGGAAAGGGAGAGCCGTCATGAACACGCGTCTCAGCATGGTATTGGCCGCAGTGTTATTGGTCGGCGCGCTGTTTGCCGGTTATTGGGGGTTAGTGCTCAGCCGCGACCCCGCACCGGCGCCACCGCCGCCGCCACAGGCTGCTCCTGTCGAAAAAGCCGTCGCCGCGGTGGAAGACCAGACCCGCCAACCGGTGGTCGTGCTGGCGCATGATGTCCCGCCCTTTGTCGCCCTGACCGCCGCCGACCTCACTGTGGAAAAACTGCGCACCGTCCCCGCCGGCAGCATGACCAGCGTCGACCAGGCCATCGGCCGCACGCCGTGGCGCGCCCTGAGTGCAGGCAGTTGGTTAAATGAAGAAAGTTTCACCCCGGGTGGTCCACTGGCGCGAATGATCCGTCCGGACGAGCGCGCCCTGGCCGTCGCCGTCGATGAAGTGATCGGCGCTGCCGGGCAATTGAGCCCCGGCGATTACGTCGACGTGCTGCTGTACCTGCGCCAGGACACCGCCAACCTCGAACAATCGGCCCAAGTGGTGATTCCCGCCCTGCGCCTGCTCAGTGTCGGCGACCAAATGGGCCTGACCAACGACGGCTCGCCCGCCTCCCCGCCGGCGATGACCGCCGAAGAAAAAGCCCAGCGTCGCGCCCCGTCTCGCACCGTGGTGCTTGCCGTGCCCGAGCCGCTGCTCAGCCGCCTGATGCTGGCCACCCAGGCCGGCACCTTGCGCCTGGCCGTGCGCAGCAGCGACGAACGCCTGCTCAGCCACTATTGGGCCGGTGAAAGCGACGCGCCGGCCAAAGTGCAAAGCGCCAACCGCGACCTCTACCAGTTCACTCAACTCGCCTTCGCCCCAGCCCCGAAAAAAATCGCCCAGGGCAGCCCGCGCCGCACGGGTGTCGAGGTGATACGCGGCAATCAAGCAACTCAACAAACGCCCGACTGAACAAGGATGCTGTGCATGAGCCGACGTTTCGTACCGGTGTTCACGCTGAAAATCGCCTGCGCCCTGCTGCTCTCAAACCTGTCTGTGGGCCTGGCGTTGGCCGCCACAGGCAATTGCGCCAGCCTGGGCCAACTGCCCGCCGCCCTTTCGGTGGGCGAAGGCCTGCAACAGGAACTGCAGTCGCCGGTGGCCATCACGCGCCTGGCGATTGGTGACCCCAAAGTGGCCGATGTGCACCTCAACGGTGACCGTGGCTTCCTGTTGACCGGCATCGCCTCCGGCACCACCACCCTGATGGTGTGGACCTCGTGCTCGACCACACCGCGCCAGAGCATGGTGTTCGTCAAGGGCAAGGCCACCTCGGCGCTGACCAGCCTGTCGCTGGCCCCGGCGGACGACCCTTCGCTGCCAAGCCAGGTGCAGACCGACATCCGCTTTGTGGAGGTCAGCCGCACCAAGCTCAAGGAAGCCAGTACCAAGATTCTGGGCATGGGTAAAAACTTTTTCGTCGGCAGCCCCAACCTGGTGTTCCCCACCCCCACCACCTTCAAGCTGCCGGTGAGCTCCGACAACTTCAACATCGGCTTCGGCGGCGGCCGGGTTGCGGCGATGATCAACGCCCTGGAAAGCAGCGGCTTTGCCTACACCCTGGCGCGCCCGAGCCTGGTGGCCATGAGTGGGCAAAGTGCGACCTTCCTGGCGGGTGGCGAAATTCCCATCCCGGTGCCCAGCAGCGGCAGCAACACCATCTCCATCGAATACAAGGAATTCGGGATTCGCCTGACGCTCACGCCGACGGTGATCGACCGCAACCGCATTTCCCTCAAGGTAGCGCCGGAGGTCAGCGAGCTGGATTACACCAACGCGCTGGTCATCGAAAGCATCAAGGTGCCCGCCCTGACCATCCGCCGCACCGACACCAGTGTGTCGCTGGCCGATGGCGAAAGCTTCGTGATCAGCGGCCTGATCAGCAGCAACAACACCACCAATATCAGCAAGTTTCCGGGCCTGGGTGACATTCCGATTCTGGGCGCGTTCTTCCGTGATTCCTCGGTCAACCGCCAGGACAAGGAACTGCTGATGATCGTCACGCCGCACCTGGTGCAGCCGCTGGCGGCCAACGCCCAGTTGCCGACGCTGCCGGGCGAAAACTATCGCAACTATGACCCGAACTGGTACCGCCTGTACTTCCTCGAAAACGGCAATTTCGACCGACTCAACGGGTTGTCACAATGAGCGATAGTCTGAGCCAGACCTTCCTGGCAATTACCCGCAACACGACCGACCTGGAGTGGCTCCAGGGCGCGCTGGCCCCCCTTGGCCAAGTGGTCAGCGCCGGCAGCGGCACCCTTGACGAGCTGCTGGCGCTGGTGGATGTGACCTTCGCCAACCTGGTATTTGTCGGCCTGGACCGCGAGCACGTGGTGGCTCAAAGCGCGCTGATCGAAGGCGCGCTGGAGGCCAAACCGATGCTGGCGATCGTCGCCCTCGGCGACGGCATGGACAACCAGTTGGTGCTGAACGCCATGCGTGCCGGGGCGCGGGATTTCGTCGCCTATGGCTCACGCTCCAGCGAAGTGGCCGGGCTGGTGCGACGCCTGAGCAAACGCCTGCCGCCCGTCACCACCAGCACCCAACTGGGCGGCCTGACGGTGCTGTACGGCACACAAGGCAATGCCGACGGCGCACTGCTGACCAGCCATCTGGCATTGGTGGTACAGAAGAGCGGCCAGCAAACCCTGCTGCTGGACCTGGGCCTGCCCCGTGGCGACAGCCTGGCGTTGCTGGGCCTGGAAAGCTCGTTCAATTTCGGCGATGCCCTGCGCCACCTGCGGCGGCTGGACAGCACGTTGATCAACAGCGCGTTCACTTCGGCTGAAGACGGCCTGCGCATTCTCGCCTACGCCCCCGGTGACGAACCGCTGGAACGCACCAGTGCCGCCGAGCTGTACATGTTGCTCAGCGCTCTGCGCCATCACTTCCAGCACATTGTGGTGAACCTCGCCGGCCAGCCGGACAGCGAAGCCCTGCGCACCTTTGTCAGCCACTGTGACAAGTTGTTGTGGTGCACCGACCAGAGCGTGCTGGACTGCCGTCGCAACCTCGCCGTGCTGAACCAGTGGCGCGAAAAGGGCATGAAACTCGAACACGCCAAGCTGTTGGTCGACCGTTTTATCAAAGGCTGCGCCCCCGATGCCGAGGCCCTGAGCAAAAGCTTTGGCCTGGAAGTGGTCGCCGTATTGCCGCTCAGCCCGGAAGTGCGCCTGAACGCGAAAAACCAGGGGCAAACCCTGTTCTCCCTGGCCCCGCGTGAAAACCTCACCCAAGGGTTGAAGACCCTCGGCGAGCGCCTGGCAAAACGTTCGGAAGGCATGACAAAACCCTCCTACAACTGGCTTGAACGCCTGCTGGGGACCAGCAAATGAACGGCGAAAAACTCTTCGGCGCACCCGCCCGCGGGCTCGGTGGCAACACCGACCACGACGGGCTGAAACTGGTGCTGCATCGCTACATCATCGATGCCATCGAAGAGTCGGGAAAGAACCTGCTGGAAGGTTCACGCCAACTGCTGGCGCAGTTTGTCATCGACAAAGTCGCCGAATACATCAACCGCATGCACCTGGCGATTTCCCGTTATGAAATGGAGCGCCTGGCTGAAGAAATCGTCGACGAACTGACCGGTTTCGGCCCGCTGGAAGTGCTGCTGCGAGACCCTTCCGTGACGGAAATCCTGGTCAACGGCCCGCACCGGGTGTTTATCGAGCGCGACGGTTTGCTGCACCAGAGTGACCTGCGATTTATCGACTCTCACCACGTGGAGCGCGTGATGCAACGCATCCTCGCGCCGCTGGGCAGGCGCTTGGACGAGTCGTCGCCGATGGTGGATGCACGCCTGCCCGATGGCAGCCGAGTCAACGCGATCATCCCGCCCATTGCGCTGGATGGGCCATGCCTGTCGATTCGAAAGTTTCGCAAGGACATGCTCAAGAGCAGTGACCTGGTGGCGATGCAGACCATCGACCAGAACATTTTCGACTTCTTCCAGGAAGCCGTGGGCAAGCGCTGCAACATCCTCATCAGCGGCGGTACCGGCACCGGCAAAACCACGCTGCTGAACATTCTCAGCCAGTTGATCAACCCCCACGAGCGCTTGGTGACCATCGAAGACGTGGCCGAATTGCAGCTGGGCCACCCCCACGTGGTACGCCTGGAAACCCGCCCGCCGAATGCCGAGGGCCATGGTGAGGTAAAGGCCAGCGACCTGATCCGCAACGCTCTGCGGATGCGCCCCGACCGCATCATTCTCGGCGAGATCCGCGGCGTGGAAGTGCTCGATGTACTCACCGCCATGAACACCGGCCACGACGGCTCCATGAGTACCGTGCACGCCAACAACGCCGCCGACGCCCTGCTGCGCCTGGAGACCCTGGTGGGCCTGACCGGCCGCGTGGTGGCGGAAAAAACCCTGCGCCAGATGATCTGCGCGGCCCTCGACGTGGTGATCCAGTTGACCCGCCTGCCCGACGGCCGCCGTTGCGTCAGCGAAGTGGTCGAAGTGGTGGGCATACGCGAAGACGTGTACGTGACCAACACCCTGTTCCGCCACGACCGGCGCACCGGGTTCGGCTTCCTGCGTGAAGCGGTCAACCCTGCCGGCGAGAAACTGCGCCGCGAACCGGCCTAGCCTTGAAAGGAACGCGACCATGACCGGGGCCATTCTGTTACTGATTTGTCTGATCCTGATCGGCCTGTCGATCCGCTCCTTTCAGAACGGCTTGCGTCGCGCCCAGACCGAGCGCGTGCTGGGCCGCCTCGCCGAAGGCCAGCCCCAGCTCACCGAAGAAGCCAGCCAATGGAGCGGCGTGGAGCGCATGTTCCTGCGCGCAGGCCTGGGCAAACCGAGCGACAACCTAGGCCTGTGGCTGGCCATGTGGGCACTGGGCGCCGTGCTTGGACTGCTGGTGGCCGGCTGGGTCGGTTTGCTGGTGATGCTGGCGCTGCCGCCTTTACTGCTGCGCCTGTACATTGCCTGGCGCTATCAGCGGCGCATCCGGCGCATGATCGAACAACTGCCGCAACTGCTCGACCACACCGTGCGCAGCCTCAAGGCCGGACGCACCCTCGCCGACGCCGTGCTGGGTGGCATCGACGTGGTCGAAGACCCGCTCAAGCAAGCCATGGGGCGTGTGCAACGCAACGTACAGTTGGGCGTCAGCCTGCCGGAGTCCGCCCACGACTTTGCCGAGTTCTATGAGCGCGACGAGTTTCGCCTGTTCGCCTTGGGTTTGAAGGTCAACCATCGCTACGGCGGCAACGCCAGCGAACTACTGGAAAACCTGATCAAAATGATCCGCGAGCGTGAACAGGCGGCCCGCCAACTGCGCGCCCTGACCGGGGAAACCCGGGTGACCGCCTATGTTCTGACCGCCCTGCCGATCTCAATGGTCGGCTACTTCCTGGCCGTGAACCCCCAATACTTGGGGACCATGTGGAACGACGGCACCGGCCGCATTCTGTTGTTCGTAGCGCTGGCCATGCAGCTAATGGGCTGCTTCACCCTGTGGCGCATGTTTCGGAGCGTATGAGATGGGTATCGCCCTGCTGATCAGCGCTGTGTTGTTCCTTGCCGCCCTGGGCCTGGTGGTCGCCAACCTGCTCAAGCATCGGCGTGGCCAGCGCCTGGTTGCCCAGCGCCTGCAAGGCCAGATGGGCCGCGAGAACACGTTCGGCACGGTGATGCGGCAATTGGGCAACAGCCCGATCGCGCAGCGCTCGGTCAGCCTGGACAACGAAACCCAACTGCTGCTCAACCGGGTCGGCTGGCGCAAATCCAGCCAACGTTCCATGTTCGCCGCCTTCCAGATCGGCACGCCGCTGGTACTCGGCGCGGTGGTACTGCTCACCCAGCAAGTGCTGTTTCCCAATACCGGCGCACCATGGCTGATGCCCTTGATCGGGCTGGGCATCGGCTACCTGTTGCCCAAACGCATCCTGGCCAGGGCCGCCAAGGCGCGCCAGCAGCAGATCTCCCGCGAGGTATCGACCTTCATTCCGCTGCTGCGCATCCTGTTCGAGTCGGGCATGGCCGTCGAACAGGCCCTGCGCGTGATGAGCATTGAAGCGCAGCGCCTGCTGCCGGCCCTCACCCATGAACTGCGCCTGATCCTGGCGCGGGTCGATTCGGGCCTGGAGCTGAGCGAAGAGCTGGGCAAGACCTCCACACTGCTGGCGGTGGACGAATTCACCGACACCTGCATCATCCTGCAGCAACTGGTTCAGCAAGGCGGCGGCGCGATGAAATCGCTGCTGTCGCTCAAGCAATTGCTGGATGACCGGCGCCTGACGCGCATCCAGGAGTTCGTCTCCAAGATGTCGGCGAAGATGTCGGTGGTGATGATGGTGTTTTTGTTTCCTGCCCTTTTGATCGTGCTCGGGGGGCCGGCATTTATCGGTATCACCCGCGCCCTGAGTAACCTGTGAGGAATGCCCGATGAAAGCCTTGATAGCCGGTTTGAGCCTGTTGCTGCTCGGGGGGTGCGCCACCAATGGCCAGACCCCGTGGGGCGCCCTCACCGCCGGCGGCAGCTGCCCCAAACCCGGCTCCGACCAGGAACTGGCACTGAACCTGGCCGATGAAATGGCCAACGACGGCAAGCTGCACGCCAGCCTCGCCAACCTGCAAAGCCTGCCGACGAATTTGCCGCAAGTGCGCCTGCGCCAGGCCAAGGCCTATCGACTGCTCGGGCGCAGCGAGGCGGAGCCGTTGTACCGCAGCCTGATCGGCAGCTGCATGGCGGCCGAAGGCGAACACGGGCTGGGGCAACTGGCCTCGGCCAAAGGTGACAACGGCCTGGCCATGGCTCACCTGCAACGCGCGGCACGCCTGGCGCCGACCGATGAAAAGATCCGCAATGACTTGGGCGTGGTGTACCTCAACCAGTTGCGCATGGAAGACGCCCGTTTCGAATTCATGACCGCCATGGAGCTCAAACAAAGCGACCCGCTGGCGGCGATCAACCTGGTGACCTTGCTGATTTATCAAGATAACTGGAAACAGGCGGCCCAGGTGGTCAGCCAGATCGGCCTCACCCCCGAGCAAGTCACTGAAGCCCAGGCACGCGCCGAAAAACTCAAGGGTTCCGTCACTCCGGCCACCAAGGCCAAAGACCAGATAGCCACGGTCAGCGACGTACCCGGCACTCCGAGGAATTGATGATGAAAGCAGCGTATCTCGCAAGCCTGGCAGTGCTGGCACTGCCTTTGAGTGTCATGGCCATCGAGCCTGGCCCGTCGTCGCCGCAACAGGCCGTCACCGAGAGCTGGCTGACGCTGCAACCGAGCGGCAAGGCCTCGTCAACCACCCAACAGAAAGCCGCCGCGGCCGAGCGCGATCAAGCCAACCAGCGCTGGCTGGAAAGCTTCAAGCACCCGATTCCGGAGTATTTTGACCAGAAGGTCGGCGGGAAAACCCAGGGCAGCAACTGAGAAATTAATGTGGGAGCTGGCTTGCCTGCGATGCAGACACCTCGGTCTTTCAGGAGCCTGCGGTGGATGCCATCGCAGGCAGGCCAGCTCCCACAGGTTTGGCCGCCATCAATGCGCGGTCACCCGCTGACGCAACGCCGAATTATTCGGCGACAACGCCAGCGCCAACTGCGTGCGGTTATGCATGTGGGTCAGGCGCAACACCTGCGACACATACAGCTTCACCGTGTTTTCAGTGATGCCCAATTCGCAGGCGATCTGATAATTGGTCTGGCCCTTGCCCACCAGCCGCGCGACGTCCAATTGGCGAGGTGACAGCTGGTTGAAGATCGCCGGAATTTCCAGCGGCCCCGCGTCCTCGGCCGTCGCCTCTTCACTGTCCTGCACGGGCGGGCTGCGGCGTACCTTGTCGAGGTCCTGGTACAGGTCGTTGATCGACTCGGAAAGGAACTGCAATTTCTGGTTCAGATTGCCCAGTTGCAGGTCTTTTTTGCGCTCTTCCAGGGCAGCTTCCTGACGCTGCAGGCCCTCGAGCAGTTCTTCCAGGTTGATCGGCTTCTGGTAATAGTCCGCAATCCCGGCGCGCAGGGCCTTGATCACGTCCTGCTTGTCAGCGCGGCCGGTCAGCATGATGGCTTCGAAAGCGCGTTGTTTGCCGGCCACTTTCTGCAGTGCCTGGACCAGCTCGATACCGTCCATGTCCGGCATATGCAGATCACACAGCACCAGGCCGATCTCGGCGTCTTCAGTGAAACGCTTCAACGCCTGCTGGCTGGACTCACACGGGACACAGCGGAAGCCACTGCTTTCAAGAAACTCACAGAGCTCTTCCACGATGAGGGGCTGGTCATCGACGACGATCACCTTTACTGCTGAGGTAAGCTTGTTCACATGCAACTCCATGCCCTGGAAAGCCAAAAGATTGACCCATTCCCTACGACGAATATTCCTGTACAACTTCTTATTAAACGTAGACCTACTTTCCGACTATGTACATAGCGTTAATCACCTCGGACGATTAATGGATCCAAAACCGGATAACCACGAATCCCACCAATAAAAACGGGGCGAACGGTAGTTTTCTTGACGGATCAGGCGCCAAGAAACCCATAGCTTTTTTAAGTCGTTGACTCATAAGCGGCCATAGTTTTGGCGCGAGCAAAACCCACAGCACATTGGCGGCCGCAGCGCCAATAAATGCCCCCAGCAAGTGATGTGAATCCGAAACCAGTGCGAAGGCGGCCAGCAGCTTTACATCCCCCGCGCCCAGGCGGCCCAGGGCGTAGCCGGGCAACGTCAGCAATAATGAAAGACAAAAGGCCCAAAGCCCCTCCCCGGCCGTGGCGCCGAGCCAGGTGGTGCCCGTCCACAGCAGATAAATCAACGCCAACAGGGCTACGCCGAGCGTCAGGCGATTGGCGAGCAACCGCTGCCGCACGTCCTGCACCGCACACGCCACCAACCACACCAAAACAACTGCACCGTGGATCACTAAAAAACATCCCTTTTCGCCGATTGATTCTATGCTGATATCAAGTAGTAGCCGTCAGGGTAGACGCGGTGATGAAAACAGGCCTCCCCGGAAAACAAAAAGGCACGGCAGCGATCGAGTTCATTGGCGTGTTCGTGATTTTTTTCGCCGTGTTCTACGGGATGGTCAGCTATAGCCTGCCGTTGCTGTTAATGCAGTCGTTCACCCAGGCAACCGCCGAAGCCGTGCGCCAGAGCGTGGGGCTTGACCCGAGCATGCCGGGGTACAACGCCGCTGTGCAAAACACCGCGAAAACGGCGGTGGCTCAACGGTTGGGGTGGATCCCCGCGCTCTATAAGTTCGACGCGGCTACCCAGGTCACCACCACTTTCACTCCTGCCGGCCTGCTCTCGGTAAAAATCAGTTACCCCTCGGCCAACCTTCAGTCGGTAATGCCGTTCATCGTGTTGCCCGGGATCGGCACCGTGCCGCAGTTGCCGGTGACGCTGCAGGCCCAGTCGAGCCTGCAATTTTGACCTCCGGCGACAAACTCCTCGGGCGCCTGCTCGGCCGCAGCAGCGCGTTGGCTATCGAGCCCGCCGCGCCACCTGTCGCGGGCCTGCACGTGCTTATGGATGCCCAGGGCCGCGTACTTGAGGTCAGCGGCACGCTGCTTTCGCAACTGGCCAAGCACGCGCCGTCACCTCAATTGCATGAATTGCTCTGTGCCCACAGCGTGGTGGCGGTTGAAGGCGTGCCTGCCGACTGGCAGCGCCACAGCCTCGACCTCGACTTCCAGGGCATCGCCGGGCAAACCCTGCACACCCGCGGCACCCTGGAACCCCACGATAACGGCTGGCTGCTGCACGCCGTGGACATCGGCGACCTGCTCGGCGGCCGGCAATTGGCCGAGCAACGCGAACAGAACCAACAGCTGGCGAGCCTGGTCAGCGAGCAATTGCGCGTGTGCAGCCTCAGCCGGTTGCCCGACGTGTTCAACGAACAACTCAGCAGCGTGGCGCAGCGCTGGCGCATTCCGTGCGTGGCCCTTGCCTTGCTGGATCAGGAAGACCAGAGCTGGTCGATCTACAGCCAGTACGCCAACCACGACGCCCCGCTGTTCTGGCACACCGGGCAGCGCCTCGGCACCTGCCTGGACAGCCTCGACGGCACCACCCCGCTGAGCCTGAAAGCACCGTACGGGCGCGGTGACCACCCGCGCTTGCACAGCGTATTCGGCAACGCCGATGGCTTCCTCGTGCCCTATCGCGACGGCCAGGGCGTGGCCGCATGGTTGCTGTGCGGCGCCTACAGCGGCCAACCCCATACCCGCGACCGCGACTGGCTGAACCTCACCGCCGCCCTTGCCGCGCCGTTGCTCAGTCGCCTGCGCGAGCATCGCCACCACCAGCAACTCGAACGCCTGGAAGCCCTGCAGGGCCTGCTCGGCACCGGTTGGTGGGAACTGCTGCCCGCCAGCGGGGAAATCCAGCTCGCGCCCCAATTGCTGCGCAACCTCGACCCCGAGGACGGCCCGACTCGCCAGGCGCTCGACACCTGGCTGAACCTGATCCACCCCGCCGATCGCCAGGAGCTGCACAGCCGCCTGCGTGACCTGCAAACCCTCGGCAAGCCCCTGCTGGCCAGCGTGCGCCTCAACCGCGGCGACCCCCATCAGGCGCCGATCTGGTACCGCGTGCAGGGCCAGGTGCTCGGCGCGGGTGAACAACGGCGCTGCATCGGTTTCATGCTCGACATCAGCGACATCAAAAACCAGCAACTGGAAGCCGCCGCCGCCCACGCGCGTCTGGACAATGTGATCGCCAGCTCACCGGCGGTGATCTACGTGCAGCGCTATGTGAACGGCGCCTTGCAGCCGGTGTTTTTCAGCGACAGTTTGTTGCCCCTGCTCGGCCGCACCCTCGCCGAATGCACCCACGACAGCCTGGTGCAATGGGTACACCCCGATGACCGTGATTTGTATTTCCAGCGTACCCGCCAACTGCTGCGCGAAGGCAGCACCCGCAGCCGGTATCGCGTGCAGGACACACACGGCGATTACCACTGGTTGCTCGATGAAGCCAAGTTGCTGCGCGATGACCTTGGCGTGCCGGTAGAAGCCGTCGGCCTGTGGCTGGACGTCACCGACGCAACCCTGGCCGCGCAGCAAATCAAGGACAGCGAAGAGCGCTACCGCATTCTGGTGGAAGACTCCCCGGCGATGATCTGCCGCTACCGGCCGGACCTGACCCTGACCTTCGGTAACACGCCGCTGGCCAATTACCTGGAATGCCTGCCGGGCCAATTGCGCGGGGTAAACCTTGGGGATTGGTTGTCGGCCGAACAGCGCGAGGCGTTTGTGCAGCGCATCCGGCAACTGACGCCGGAGTTTCCGGTGAGCACTGCCGAAATCAGCCTGCAGTTGCCCGGCCGCGAACATGCCTGGTGGGTGTGGTCGGACCGCGGGGTGTTCGATGAGCAAGGTGCGTTGGTGGAAGTGCAGGCCGTGGGCCGCGACAACACGGAAGTGCGCCGCTCCCAGCAACAACTGACCCAAAGCGCGAAAATGGCCACCCTCGGCGAAATGGCCACGGGCCTGGCCCACGAGATCAACCAGCCGCTGAACGTGATGCGCATGGCCATCGTCAACGTGCTTAAACGCCTGGACAGCGGCACTGTACAAATCGACTACCTCACCGAAAAGCTCCAGCGCATCGACGCCCAGGTGCAGCGCGCCGCGCGGGTGGTGGACCATATGCGCGTGTTCGGCCGCCGCTCGGAAGTCGAACAACAACCCTTCGACCCGGCGCAGGCGGTCGAGGGCACGCTGTCTTTGCTCAGCGAAGGCTTGCGCGGCAAAGGTGTGGAGGTGCGCCTGACCCAGGAAGAGATTCCGGTGCAGGTCAAAGGCTATGTCGACCAGCTGGAGCAAGTGCTGATCAACCTGATGGTCAATGCCCGCGACGCCTTGCTGAGCCAGCGCGAGAAAAACCCGGAGCTGCGCCCGTGGATTGCCGTGCACACCGAACATGACAGCCGCCATGTACGGATCTGGGTCGAAGACAACGGCGGCGGTATTGACCCACGCTTGCTGGAGCGGATTTTCGAGCCGTTCTTCACCACCAAGCCGATTGGCGTGGGCACCGGGCTGGGCCTGTCGGTGAGCTACGGCATTGTGGAAAACATGGGTGGGCGTCTGAGCGTCAGCAACGGCGAGCATGGCGCACGGTTCTGCGTGGAGCTGCCCAGGGCCACCGACGCTTAAATCACCAGGTAGGCTTCGCCGGTCTGGCCGCACGTCAGGTTGGCGCCGACGTTCACATTCGCCAGGCTGATGCCCAGCATGTTCAGCAGGTTGTTGAGGATCGGGTTGAGCAACGGGCCGAGCAGATTGTCCACCACAGGGGTGACGATGTTGCTGACGCCGCCGATCAGCGCTGCAACGGTCGGCGCCAATATGCCCAATGGGTTATTGCCCACCGGTTGATAAGCCGTGATGCTCACGCCGTTCAGTGCCGTGGAGAGCCCGCTGATCAGGTTGGTGGCCGGCGCCGCGGGTTGGTAGGTCGGCGCAAGCCCTACGTTGGGCGGCGTTGCAAATGGTGTGGAGCTGGAAAACACCAGGTTCTGCGTGCTGTTGCTTCCCGCGATAGTGCTTTGCACCTGGATTGCAATACCGCCAGCGCCAAACGGCACGCGAGGATCACACGAGCCGATGCCCAGAATTTTGTGACAGGTCTTGATACCGAGGTCAATCAGAGGCAGAGGCGCCACCGTCATCGGTTGCGTGGTGGAAAACGCATTGGTGATTTTGCCCACATTCAGCGAAGCCAATGAAGTGGTGGTAAACGCCGTCAGGCTTTTGGTCCCTGCTCCGCCTGTGGGGCAACTGAACGCGGTGACATAACTGCTGGCGCCGCCGGCATCCAGCACGATATTGAGCGGCAGGTTGCCCGGCAGCACCAGCAGGTCCAGTTGCTGGCAGCCCGCGCCCAGCAGGCAGAATGCCGAGTTGATGGTGTCGACTAGGTTCAGGCTCAACAGGCTGCCGAGCACGGGTGTCAGCGGCCCGACCAGGTTGTTCACGGCCGTGCTCAACCCCGACAGGCTGCTCAACACCGGCAGACTGATGGTGACCTCGGTGCGCACCTGGGCGGTACGCACGTAGATTTTGTTCGGCCCCAACGGGTTGGCCACCGCCAGCACCGGGTTGCCGATGGCCGACAATTGCGGCGGTTCGATAATCTTCACCTGCGTCGTAATGTTCGCAAGGCCCAACAGGCTTATCGGCAACGTTGCCGCTGCAGCGGCTTGGTTACCGGCCAGTTGCACCACCCCCTGAATCAGCTGAAACACCTGAAGATTGGCATTGAGCGCCGCCGCGGTCGTCCCCGTCTGCAATTGCAGGATTTTGCCGACTGTCAGGGGAGTATTGTTGATCGCGGCAACTTTCAGGCTGCCCAGAGCGGTCAGCACATCCGCCGTCGCGCCGTTGTTGGAAAGCACCGTGATCGCGGCCTGAATCAGCTGCGAGGCGGTGACGTTGGTCGCCAGTAACTGGGTGTAGTTACCGGCCGTTACATTCAGGTCAATCGCGAGCTGGTTGAGGTAACTGAGCAAGTTGATATTGGTGTTGATCAAGCCGTTCCAGCCCGCGAGCGTAAGGTTGACATTGCCGCCTAGAAACGCGGAGAACACCGGGCCGAGCAGGCTGGCGCTGGCGCTGTCGACGCTGGCCAGGGTGCTGTTGATGGTCAGCTGAGCCAAGGTGGGCGTGGGCATCGCCGCCACCGCCGTCGCGCTCAATACCGTGTTTAAACTGACCTTGCCGCCGGACACCAGCGCCCACACCCCACCGGCAAAGCTGGTGGTCACGGTTTTGTTAACCACTACCTGAATTGCCGACGACACCGCCGGGTTCGCCGTGAACACCCGACGCCCCGAAGCCGCCGTGGTGACCGCGCCGCAGGTGGTTACCAACGTATTGCCGTTACCCACCACAAAACTGTTACGCGCCACGCTTTGCCCGGCATAAGCGGCCGCCGTCAGCCCGGCCAGGCAGGTGCCATTGCGGCTGACAGCCTCCAGCGCGGCCGTGTCCGCCACGCCTTGCAGCTTGCGTTTTTCCAGGTACAAGCGGCCGCTGTCGACCACCAGCAGCGTGCACATCAGGACAAACGCCAGCACGCCAACGGCCATCAAGCCAATGGCGCCGCGTTGCTGGTGAAAAAAGTGGGGAGACATCGAGCACTCCTGTGCCGGCCAGTTGCCGAGCGCTTACTCTCCTTGGGTATTGAAGAGTGTAGACAAGCGCTGATGATGTCGAAGATCAAATAATGTGGGAGCGGGCTTGCCCGCGATGGGGGTGAATCAGTCAATAAATCAGCGACTGTCAGACCGCTATCGCGGGCAAGCCCGCTCCCACAGGGGTTCTATGGTGTGTTTTAGCGGGGCGGGTAGTTGCTGAGGATCTTGGTCACGGTGGTGCGAATGGCGGTGTCACGGTCCTGAGGGTTCGGCGAGCTGGCCATCATTTGCTCATCACTGCCGCGCCACACCAGTTTGCCGTCCTTGCCGTCGAGCAGGTCGATCTGGATGGTCGCCACTTTGTAGGTGATGTTGCGCGTTTCGTTGTACATCGGCGCGCCCCAATAGCCATTCCACGGGCCGCCCCAGGCGCCGCCGTAGTTGGTCGTCACTTGTTGCTGGCGGTCTTCGACGATCAGGTAGGCCTGCACATTCAGGTCAGCCTTGGCCCCCGGCGCGGCCGGGCGCAGGCCGCGTTGGTCGAGTTGCTCACCCACTGCCTGGCGAATGCGCTGCTCGGTGAGGTCACTCTTGATGCGCGGATCATCCGGGCGGTATTGCAGCGCCGGGTCTTTCCAGGCCCAGTTGCGATAGGCGCCAAAATCGCGGCTGGCGTCAAAGTCGTGGTTGACCTGACTGGTCTGGCAGCCGCCCAGCAATACAACAACAGCAAGTGCAGCAATGCGACGAAGCATGGTGTTTCTCCAAAAAGGACGAACCGTTCTTCAGATGAGAATAGCTGTTAACTGGGCGGGTAGGCCGTCATGGCTTTCTGCATCGCCTCGCGCAAGGCATCGGCCTTTTCGCTCAGGCTGCCCTGGCTGGCGGTCTCGGCGCTGGTGCTCCAGACCGGCTGGCGGGTACGGCCATCGAACAGGCTGATGCGCGCCACGGCGACCGTCACTTCATAGGTGCGTACCACCGGCACCGTGTTGTACATGCCGTAGCCGTTGCCATAGCGGTTATAGCCGCCATAGCCGTAGCCATAGTCGTCCTGGACCTGGCGCAGGCGTTTTTCCAGGCGCACATCGGCGCTGACCAGCAGGTCGGGGGCACGGTTGTCATGCAACGGGCGCAAGCCACGCTGGTCCAGCGCGCCACTGACCGCCTCGGCAATCTGCGCCGAATCGGCCCAGGCCGAACCTGCCGGTAGCTGGCCGTTGAGCCAGCCCCAACTGCGATAGGCGCCGTAGTCACGCACCGGCGCGGGATAGGCGCTGGCATCAAAGGTGTTCGCCGCCCGGGCCGGAGCCGGCGGCATCGGGGCCGAAGCGGCCACGTAAGGATTGGGCGTGGAGCACGCACCCAAGCCGAGGGACAACAGGATCAAACAGAGACGGCGCATTTCGACCTCCGCAGACTGGGCCGCTTAAACCGGACGGCAAATCCAGTGCAAATAACGCCCAAGTCCGGCAAAGCTTGGGTGACGACGGTGAGCGAGTTCCATCTCCAACAGGTCCTGTAAATCGGCGCGGGCCTGGAATTCCACCGGCATATAGTCGTGGAACACCCGCACGCCACTTTGGCTTTCGACCTGCCAAAGCCCCTCTAGTTGCGCCGCCAGCTCACGTGGGTCGAGCGGTTGTTGCGGCGTGAGGCTCTGTTTTTCGCCGGCCATGTCGTTCTTGCGCATTTTGCGGAAGTGGCCTTTGAGCAGGTTGCGGTAAATCAGTGCGTCGCGGTTGTAAAACGCCAGCGACAACAGGCCGCCGGGCACCGTGAGCGGGTGCAGCACCGGCAGGATCGCATGGGGTTCGGCCAGCCATTCCAGCACGGCGTGGCACAGCACCAGGTCGTAAGGTTCGGTGAGCTGGCCGGGCAGGTCCTGCCACGGCGCATGAATGAAGGTGGCGGTCTGGCCGGCGTCGGCAAAGCGCTGGCGGGCGCCCTCGAGCATCGGCTCGGCGGGCTCGGCGAGGGTCACCTGATGGCCTTGCTCGGCCAGCCACAACGACATATGGCCCAGGCCCGCGCCGATATCCAGCACGCGCAAAGGGCGTTGCGGCAGCGCTTCGGTCAGGTCGGCCTGCAGCACCGCCAGGCGAATCGCGCCCTTGGCGCCACCGTAGATTTTCTCTGCAAAACGCGTGGCCAACTGGTCGAAATGACGATCACTCATGGGCGAACCGCCGTTCGCTGTCGGCCAGCTTGGCGCGCACAACTTCGTTCATGTCCAGCCCCAACTCACTGCACAGCAACAGCAGGTACAACACGATATCACCGACTTCCTGCCCGGCATGGGCGAGTGTGTCGGCGGGCAACTGGCGCGACTGGTCTTCGGTCAGCCACTGGAAAATTTCCACCAGTTCGGCCATTTCCACACTGGCGGCCATGGCCAGGTTTTTCGGGCTGTGGAACTGCTTCCAGTCATTGGTATCGCGGATGCGGTGCAGGCGTTCGGTGAGGTGTTCAAGGTTCATGCGGGGGCTCCTGAAGGTGTATAGCTTCGGGGGGATCAGCCTTGAAGGCAAGTGAACCTTTAGGCCGCTATCGCGGGCAAGCCCGCTCCCACACGTTGATGCGTGACTACCTGAAAATGTGGGAGCGGGCTTGCCCGCGATAACGGTCTAATCGACGACGCTGAACTCCAGCCGTGCCGTTTGACCCGCCTCATCCAAGACACTCAACTCATAGCGACCCAGCCGCTCAAAGCTGGCATTAATGAAATCCTGATTGGCACTGTCACCCAACGGCGCACCATTGAGAAACCACCAACGCCGGCCACTGCCGCCCAGCGCGGAGAGTTTGAGGCGCAACGCCTGTTGGCTGCCCGCCGGCAGGCGCAACTGATCACCCTCGCGTACGCCGACAATCGATAACGGCGACGCCGCCGCCAACGCCGGTGGCGGGCAGTCCGGGTCCGCCGGCGGGATCCGCGCCTCACGGCGCTCCACTCGCGGCAGCCACGGCTCCAGCGGCGCGGGCCACAGCGCGATATGTTTGGCGACCGCGCCCGGGCAGTGGGCATCAACCCGCAAGCCCTCGGCATTGACCCACACGCTTTCCATCAAACCGACGCTCAAGGGTTGATCCAATGCCTGCAAGGTCGGCGGCGTGGTGTTGTCCAGCGTCCAGGCAAAACGCTGGCGGCGACAATTGGGATCCACGCGACTCATGGGCTGGCCCAGCGGCCAACAGATCGCCGCCACGCCGACATTGGCCGGCACCGGTTTGACCGGCGCGCTGATGCCGCGCTGGCTGTCGCGGTTGGTCAGCACGTCGTGCACTTGCAGCATCAGCGGCGCCGCTGACGCCAGGCCGAACTGGCCCGGGACCGGCGTGCCGTCGGGGCGGCCGATCCACACGCCGATCAAGTACCGCGGCCCCACGCCGATCGCCCAGGCATCGCGAAAGCCGTAGCTGGTGCCGGTTTTCCAGGCCAGTACCGGGCGCTGCACCAGCTCGGCACGCGGGTCGCGGTCCGGCCGCGCCTGACCACTGAGGATGCGGCGCACAATCCAGGCGGCGCCTGGCGACAGCAAGGGTCGCTCTCTGAGTACGTCATCCGGTTGCAGTCGAATAGTGGCGCTGCGGCCATCGCGGGCGAAGGCACTGTAGCCGCTGACCAGGTCCTCCAGGCGGCTGCCAGCGCCGCCCAGAATCAGTGCCAGGTTGGGTTCGGCCAACGCCGGCAAGGCCAGAGGCACGCCGCCGATGCGCATCTGCGCAGCAAACCGCTTCGGCCCGTAAGCCTCGAGCAATTGCACGGCGGGCAAGTTGAGTGAACTGGACAGCGCCGTACTCGCCGGCACCGCGCCGGTAAAGCCCATGGAGAAGTTGCCCGGGCGGTAATCGCCATAGCGCCGGGGCACGTCCTGCAACAGGGATTCGGAATGGATCAACCCGTCATCGAGGGCCATGCCGTAGAGGAAAGGTTTCAAGGTAGAACCCGGTGAACGCAACGCGCTGACCATGTCCACATGGCCAAAGCGCTTGGCGTCATTGATATCCACCGAGCCGAGGTAGGCGCGCACGGCCATGCTTTCTTCTTCCACCACCAGAATCGCGGCAGACGTGTGTTCCGGCAGGCGTGCGCGCCAGCCGAGCAGCAAGTCTTCGAGACGCCGTTGCAGGGTCGCGTCCAGCGTGGTGCGGATCAGTGGCGGGCTGTCGGGGCGGTTCAGGCGCCGTGCCAGCAACGGCGCCAGGCTCGGTTCCAGACGCGGCGCGAGCAGCAGCGGTTCTTCGAGGGCTTCATCGACGGCCGATTGCGGCCACATCTGGAACTCGGCGAGGCGGTGCAGCACCTTGTCGCGGGCTTCCTGGGCACGCTGCGGGTGGCGGTCCGGGCGCAAGCGGCTCGGCGCCTGGGGCAATACCGCGAGCAAGGCCGCTTCGGCATGGGTCAATTGCGCCGGGGATTTGCCCAGGTACGCCCAGCTGGCTGCCGCCACGCCTTGCAACGTGCCGCCGAATGGCGCGCGGTTCAGGTACAGGTTGAGGATTTCCTCCTTGGACAGGTGCCACTCCAGCTGCGCGGTGCGCCACAACTGGCGCAATTTGCCGTGGAAGGTGCGCGAATGTGGATCCAGCAAACGCGCTACCTGCATCGACAAGGTGCTGCCACCCGACACCACCCGCGCGCCCGTGAGGTTCTGCCATGTCGCCCGCACCAGCGCCAGGGGGTTCACCCCAGGGTGCTGATAAAACCAGCGGTCTTCGTAGGTGAGCAGCGCGTCGAGGTAATACGGCGAGACGTCATTCGTTTGAATTGGGTAGCGCCACACGCCGTTGGCATCGGCAAAGCGCCAGAGGGGTGTGCCGTCTTCGGCGAGGACGACGCGTGCCAGATCATCCTTGGGCAACGGCAGTGGCCAGAGCCGATCAGCCAACCACAACAGCGCCAACAGCAACACCACAAACTCCAGGCTCCAACGCAATAACTGTGGGAGCTGGCTTGCCGGCGATAGTGGTGGATCAGTCAGCATGTTTTTCACAGACCCACCGCGATCGCCGGAAAGCCGGCTCCCACATGGGAGTGTGTGTATCCGTTACCAAGCAAACCCATTATTTAACCTGCAAACCTCTATGCTTATAGGGAACTAGCCTTGCGCAATCACAACCAAAGGCAAACACACGCCCACCTTCTCATCAGGACACACACATGCAGGTAGAAAGCTTCTTCGAATGGTTGGGCCAGGCGCTCGGTTCCGTCATCCGCTTTATCGTCGACGGGCTCAGCGGGTTGTTCGGTGCCCTGACCCACGCCGGCGGCAACTTCGTCGAAGGTTTGTCGCGCACTCTGGGCATGGACACCTCGATTATCAGCATCCTCACGCTGATCGTTGGCTTGCTGTTTCTGTATTCGGCAGTGCGGGCGTTTATGCGAGCGTCGATCATCTTCGGGATTATCTGGTTGATGCTGGGGCTATGGTTGCTGAGCTGGGTCGTGCACTAATTCCAGTAACAACTCATATCCTCTGTGGGAGCAAGCCTGCTCCCACATTCAGGCCCTGTTTCAAGTTGAGATTTCAGCGGCCTTTAATCACCAGATCCGCCGGGGTTTCGCCCACCGCCTGCCAGTTCGGCCGGTACATCGACTCCACCTGCGGCGGCGGCACTCGATAAGTGCCCGGCGTCACAGCCCGCGCCAGGTACAGCAGGTGCGTGGTGCCAGAGCCGTCCAGGTTCATCGCCGCCACATAACGGTCATCGCGAAACTCCTGATGCTTGAGGGACGCGTTCTGCATCGACTCACGCCATTCCTTCACCTGGCTGCTGGCGTTTTCCAGGCTGGCCGCGCTTTGCGCCAGGTTCTGGTTTTCCAGTTCCAGGCCGGCGGGCAACAGGTCCACCACCAGGGCATCCGGCACGCGCTGTTTGGCGCTCACCGCCAGGTGCACCAGCACCAGATCGCCACTGTTGAGGTTACGCAGGTTCAGCGGCTGGCCGTTCATGCCCAGGTATTCGCGGCGAATGCTCAGGTTGTCGCCACCCGGCGCCGGTGGCACCTGTGGATAACCTGAAATCGTCAGTTGCTGATACACCGGTGGCTCGCCCTGATTGCTCAAGGTCAGGTCGCTGGACAACAACTTGCCTTCGAGTTCCAGCGTCGAGTGCTGATTGTTCAATGCCTGCACCCCGCCACTGCCGGTCAGCGACACCTGCCAGTTCGTCTCGGGCTGCGAGAACCCCAGGCGCCCGGCGAGGAACAGCGAATTGCGCTCCTGAGTCGACAGGTAAGGGCTGGCCGCCAACTGATCCGACAGCGTAAACAAACGCTCCTCGCGCTTGCCTTTGGCCAGGTCGTTTTCCTCCAGCAACGCCAGGATCATCGCCTGATCCCGCAGCGGGCTGCCGTAATCGGCCAACCATTCATTGGCATTGCGCTGCGCCGCCAGACCGGCGAGCAAGGCTTGATCAGCACGCGGCTGGTCGCCCATTTTCTGCAGGGCGATGGACAGTTGCACCAGCGGCAACCCGGAACGCGCATCGCTGCGACGCTCGAAGATACTGCGAAGCGCGCCCAGCGGCGCCTGCTGACTGCGCGCCAGCACCATGCCGGCGTAGGCCTGTACGGCGAAGCGGGTATGGTCGGCGTTGTCGCTGTAATCCACGTCTATCAGGTTGCGTTCCTGCACATACCGCAGCAGGCGCTCGCTGGCTTTCTTCAAGGCTTCGGGTGGCACGGCAAAGCCTTGATCACGGGCGCGCAGCAGAAAGTCGGTGACGTAAGCGGTCAGCCAGTACTCCTCTTCACCGTCGGCGCCCCACAAACCAAAACTGCCGTTGTAGCGCTGCATGCCCAGCAGGCGTTCGATACCCAGCTCGATCTTGCGTTTGCGCGCCGCATCCGGCTCGCCCTTGACGCCCAGGCGTTTGAGCAAGGCATCGTCGGCATACAGCGACGGGTACAAACCGCTCGCCGTCTGTTCCAGGCAGCCGTAGGGGTAGGCCTTGAGCGCACTGATCTGCGCGCCGAGGTTCAGTGGCGGTCGGCTCGACAGGCTCAACAGTGCTTCGCGCCCCGACGCATCGAATTGATCCAGTGCGCCGGCAGGCAGGCTCCACGGCTGATCCTTGAGCACCGCGCGGTAATGCTTGAGCAGCGCCGGGTACGCCGGGCGCACGCCCAAGGTCCACTCGCGGCTGAACGGCGGCAGGTTTTCACCCGGCAGGTCGAGGCCGTTCACCGTCACCTTGACCTTGCCCTGCCCCAGCCCGCCCCAGGCTTTCACCGGGATACGCAGCGTGGTGCGCTGGCCTTGCTTGAGTTCAACAGTTTGTCCGCTGGTGTTGGCCAGCTCCAGTTGCCCTTCGGCAGTCAATTGCACGTCGAGTTTCTGTGCCTTGCCCGACAGATTTGAGAGGTCGAGCGCCAGGGTAGTCTGGTCGCCACCGGCGAGGAAGCGTGGCGCCGACAGTTCGGCAATCAACGGCGCGGCGATCACTGTTTTGGCTTCGGCCATGCCGTAGCGGTCATCGCTCCAGGCCTGGGCCATCAGGCGCAGCTCGCCGTTAAAGTCGGGAATATTGACGCTGACTTCGCCCTCGCCCTGTTCATTCAACGTGACGGGTGCGCTTTGCAGCGCAACGATGGTCACGCTGGTGTCCGGGCGCTTGCCGCCCTTGGCCAGTGCAGCGTCGCCGCCAAAAGCCAGGCTGGCCAGGCGGCCCTGTCCGGCTTCGATCAACTGGCCGTAAATGTCGAACTGATCCACGCCGTAGGCTTTGCGCCCGAACAGGCTGGAGTACGGATCGGGCGTCGGGTATTCGGTGATATTCAGGATGCCCACGTCCACTGCCGCCACCAACACATGCACCTGTTTGGGCACACTGCCGTCGGCATTTTTCGCGGCAATTTTCACCGTCAGTGGTTGTTTGGGGCGCATTTTTTCCGGCGCGGTGAGGGTCACGCCCAGTTTGCGCTGGGTGCGGTCCAGCGGCAGGTGCAACAGGCCGACCGCGCGCTTGGGAGTGATGTTGGCTTTGCGTTCGCCGGGGCGAATCACCAGGGCGCTGACGTAAAGGTCATGACGCGCCCATTTGGGATCGAGCTTCACGGCGAAGCTTTTGCCCTCGGCCGGCACGTCGATTTCCTGCCACCACAGGGGGCCTTCGGCGGACTCCACCAGCAGGTAGCCCTTGCCCGCAGCCGGAGGCGTCACGGTGACGTTGGCGGTGTCACCGTCGCCATACGCCGGTTTATCCAGCGCCAGCTTGACCTGATCCGGGCGCACAGCACCGCCTTCGGTATTGTCCTGGGCCTGGTAGCCCGCCCAGAAACGCAGGCTGCTGATCAAACCGGTTTGCGGGTCTTCGACTTCGACGCGGTACGGGCCCCACTCTACCTGGAAGCTGACCTTGGCCGTGTCGCCGGCCTTGATGTTCAGGGTTTGCTCGTCGAGGTTGAGGAATTTCTCGTTGAAGTGGTAACTCCAGCCATCGCTCTCGGAGTAGTTCCAGTAGTAGTCGCGGCGCTCACGCACCAGGCGCACCTTGAGGTTCTGCGCGGCGAGCTTTTGTCCGTCCTGGTTGGCCACCAGCACTTCGAATTCCGCCGGGCCGTCGCCATCGGTTTCCTTGCCGTCAAACAAGCCACGCAGGCCCGGCAATTGCTCGGCCGGCCAGATCGGCTGCACCAACCGCCGTGTGATGGGCCGCCCGCCCGACTCCTGCAGGCTGGCCTGCACGATCAATTGCAGGGGCGACTTGGCGTCGGCCCATTTGCTTTCCAGGGTCAGCGCTTCCTGGCCCTTGGCGTCGAGCACACTCTCGTCCAGTTCAAAATCCTGGCTCAGTTCTTCTTCGGTGACGGAGCCGAACTGGTAACCGGGCAGCGACTTGACCGCCTCGCGCAGTGGCCGCACATAGACTTGCCCGCTGACCCGGTTGCCCGAGGCCGGCGCGCCATACAGGTAGCGACCGTTAACCTGAATCACCGGGTTGTCCGCCGGGCTCAAGGCCGTATCACTGCCTTTGAGTTCCAGCGCCAGGCGTTCAGGCAGGAAGTCTTCAACCAGGAATTCATACAGCTGCGGTTTGCCATCGCCCAGGTCGAACACCAACTGCCAGCGCCCGGTCGGCGCTTCAGCGGCCAGTTGCAGTGAGTATTGATAGAGGCCGGACGCATCGGCGTCCCACACAAACTTGCGGCTGACCTGCTCATCCGGGCGGCGGACTTCGACGCTCACCGGCTGCGGCTTGACGGCATTGCCGTCTTTGTCGCGCAGCAGAGCGTTGAGCAGTACGGTTTCGCCGGGGCGATACAAGTCGCGCGGGCCAAACACAAAGAACTGCAACGGGTGGGACGGCTGGCCGCCGATGTCGAACTCGGCCAGGTCCAGTGCGGCGCTGTCGAGGCGCAGCAGGCTGGTTTGCTCGCCCTGTTTGGCCAGCAGCACCTGGGCTTTTTTCGGCAGCGGCAACTCGGCGTGACCGCCCTTCTCGGTTTTGCCCTGGCCGAGCACACGGCCTTCAGCATCGAGCACTTCGAGGTCGACGCCGTCCAGTGCCTTGCCGCCTTCCAGCGCCTGGGTGAACACGTCCAGGCGATTGGCGTAGCGGTGCACCGACAGGCCGATATCACTCAAGGTAAACAGCGTGGCCGGTTGCGAATAGTTGTAGGTGCCCGAAGCCCGCATCACCGCCAGGTACACGCCCGGTTGCTGCAATTGCTTGAGGCCGGCAATCGGCAGCAACAGGGTTTCACGGGTGTTGCGCGCCGGGTTCAGGTCGAAACGGCCGCCGTAGACCAGGTCGGCCATGGGCAGCAGCTCGCGGGACTCGTAGCTTTGCAGGCTGGTATTGCGGCCCCATTGGGCCAGGAACGACGGCAGGGATTCAGGTTTGATGCGGAAGAATTCAACATCGACTTTGTCGACGTTCAGCGCGATCACCGGTAACCCCTCGGCCAGGCGGGTCGGCAGCAAAGTGCCACGGCTGGCGAAGCCGACGGTGGCTTGCAGGTCACGGGTTTCCAGGCGGGCGCTGTACTCGGCAGCGAGCTTGTTGTCGTTCAACGCTTTCACGCCGGCATCGACCGTCAGCACCAGCTTGCGCTGTGGTTCCAGATGGCGCAGGCGCAATTCCATCAGGTTGTCGGAGATTTCCCAGGCGCCATCGACCTTGCCGGACTTGCTGTCGACCAGGTGCAGTTTGTCGGCGAATTTCTGCTCGGGGTCCAGCGGAATGGAAAAACTCACGGAAAGCGTGCTGGCGCCGTCGAGTTGCACTTCGGACACATCCACCACACTCAACTCACGCCCGGCATAACGCTGTTTCAGCGCGGCCACGTCCACCGCCGCTTTCGCAGGCTGGGGCGCAGCCGTTGCCGCTGCGGACGCGGAGGCCGTCGGGGCAGCCGGTTTGTCGGAGGAATCGCAGGCGCTCAGCAGGGCCAGCGCGCAGGCCAGGAACAGTCCTTTGTTAAGCATGAGGCACTCTTATTGAGAGGGGTCCGAGGGGTGAACTATATAACAGCCCGGGTAGGGCGGATGTGGTGCTGGTCACATTGACCGACGGAGGGTGGTCTGGTTCTTTACAAGACGTAAGGCCAGGCCAAATCCCACACACACTGAAGAACCCTGTGGGAGCTGGCTTGCCTGCGATTGCGGTGTGCCAGGCAACAACGTTTGCACTGTTACACCGCCATCGCGGGCAGGCCCGGCTCCCACATTGGTCCTGCAGTGGCATAGAGGGATGGTTACAATGCCGCTCCTCCAAGGAGCCTCCATGAATTCCCTGCTCACCGACTGGCGCCACCGCCCCACCCACCGCCGCGTTTGGGCGCTGGCCGCGCCGATGATCCTGTCGAACATTTCGGTGCCGCTGGTGGCGCTGGTCGACAGCATGGTCATCGGCCACTTGCCTCACGCCCACCAGTTGGGTGCTGTGGCTGTCGGCGCCAGCCTGTATACCTTCCTCGCCTGGGCCATGGGTTTTCTGCGCATGGGCTCCACCGGTTTCGCCGCCCAGGCTGCCGGGCGCAATGATGGTGCGGCGTTGCGGCAAATCCTGTTGCAGGGCTTGCTGCTCGCCGTGGGCCTGGCGGCGCTGCTCGGCACGGTGGGTATTCCGCTAAGCCACTTGGCCCTGGAATGGATGCAGCCGTCACCCGAGCTGAACCAGCTGACCCAGGAATTTTTCCACACACGATTGCTTGGCCTGCCCGCCGCGCTCGCCAGCTATGCCTTGGTCGGCTGGTTCCTCGGCACACAAAACGCGCGGGCGCCGCTGGCAATTTTACTGACGACGAACCTGGTCAATATCGCCCTTAACCTGTGGTTCGTCCTCGGACTGGACTGGGGCGTCGCCGGTTCGGCCCGTGCCTCCGTGGTGGCGGAATGGACCGGCGCCCTGCTCGGCCTGGCGCTCACGCAAAAAGCCCTGCGCGCCTACCCCGGGCACATCGCCTGGGCAGCCTTGAAACGGTGGGAAAGCTGGCGTCCGCTGCTGGCGGTCAACCGCGACATCTTTATCCGCAGCCTCGCCCTGCAATCGGTGTTTTTCATGATCACGGTGCAAGGCGCACGCTTGGGCGATGCGACTGTCGCGGCCAACGCCCTGCTGCTCAACGGGCTGCTGTTGACCGCCCACGCGCTGGACGGCCTGGCCCACGCCGTCGAAGCCCTGTGCGGCCACGCCATCGGCGCCCATGACCGCCAGGCGCTGCGCCGCTCTTTGGTGGTGGCCGGCGGCTGGTCGTTGATCGCCAGCATTGGCTTCGCCCTGCTGTTCACGGTTGTCGGGCATTTATTTATCGCGATGCAAACCGACATTTCGAGCGTGCGCGAAACCGCCGACCTCTACCTGCCCTATCTGGCGGTACTGCCGTTGATTGCCGTCTGGAGCTACCTGCTCGACGGCCTGTTCATCGGCGCCACCCGCGCCACGGAAATGCGCAATGGCATGCTGCTCACCGTGCTGCTGACGCTGCCGGTCGCCTGGGCGTTGCAAGGGCTGGGCAACCACGGGCTGTGGCTGACCTTCCTGTTGTTCATGGCCTTGCGCAGCCTGACGCTGTGGGCAATCGCCTGGCGCTTGAACAGGGATAACCAATGGCTGAGATGATGTGACCTGTTAATGTTGACAGGTTACATAGCCGCATTTGCGGCGTTGAATAGAGGTCGCGACTGGAGCCCCCTCAGTTTCAGGCTGCGACCTTCTTTCAATTCAGGGACGAGCCAACATGAGCAACAGCACCTACATCATCATCGGCGTATTGATTGTGGTCGCCCTGATAGCCGTGGCGTTGAGCCGCAAGTCCAAGTCTAAAAAGCCCGCGCCAGCCAGCGAACCGGTCGCCCCGCCACCCGCCGAGACGCCGCAAATCACACCGGGCATTGTCACCTCGCCTTTCACTCCCGGCCCTTCCACGAGCCTGCCGGAGCCAAACAATGGCGCAATGGTGGAGGTCTGGAACCAGACACGTTTCCCGGTGGTGGTGACTCAACAAGAACTGCAAACGACGCTGTCCGCTCAAGACCGGGTGCACATGGATAGCCGTTTTCCACTGACCGCCACTCCCGAGAACCCGGGCGACGCGCCCCACGGCGTGTCAGTAGAGAGTGGCGACACACCTGAGCGTCTGATCATCAGGGCTAACAAAAGTCCTGAATAAGCCGAGCCCCCAGGTTACCGGGCAGGGCTGGAGGGAAGAATAAAGGCAGTTACTCGATCTAACACCGGCGCGAGCCAGCGCAGCGGTTTGGCGAGCGATGCCACCAATGTCGCGTGGCTGGTTTTGCTGAAGTAGAACGTTTCGACCGGCACGCCCGCAGCCCGCAACCTGTTCGCCAGCCCACCGGTATTGCGTGTGGGGTTGACCAGGTTGTCGTCTGTCGAAGCGATCAACAGGCTGGGCGGCGCACTGGCGCTGACGTGGTTGATCGGCTGGGAATCCGGTGGCGAGTCGGGAAAGAAAAACACTGGCTGCACGTCGCGATTTTCAATCGGCAGGAAATCATACGGCCCGGCCAGGCCGATCCAGCCCTTGAAGATCGAAGGCGACAAACCCACCTCGTTCAACCAGCGCGGATCCAGCGCCAGCATCGATGCGTTATAGGCGCCGGAGCTGTGACCCATCACATACATCCGCTTGGGGTCGGCGCCGTAGTCGGCGCTGTGTTCATGTGCCCAGGCCACGGCTTTGGCACCGTCCTGGAGAAAAGCGGGGTAACGCACTTGGGGGTAAAGCCGATAATCGGCGATCACCACCACCATGCCGCGCGAAGCGAGGGCCTCACCGACGAAACCGTAGTCATCTTTGGAACCGCTGTTCCAGCTGCCGCCGTAGAAAAACACCACCACCGGGGCGTTGGACACGGCCGGAAACGGGCGGTAGAGATCGAGTTTTTGCCGAGGGTCATCACCGTAGGCGATGGATGATGTTTTGGTGAAGGTACTGGAAGGGGTGAATGCGTTGAGCACTTTGATGGGGGAGCAGGCCACGAGGAGTGCGGCGAATGCCAGGGTGAACGCTTGCAACAGTTTGCTCGACATCGCCCAGCCCTCACACAGAAGCTACTGCCAAACGAAGATCCAGCTGTGGGAGCTGGCTTGCCTGCGATGGCGGTGTGTCAGGCAAAAAACTCTGCACTGATACACCGCCATCGCGGGCAAGCCCGCTCCCACATGGGATTTGTACTAGCCCGACTTACGAGGACAGGTAAGACGAACGGGTCAGGCCCAGGCGCAGCGCGTCGAGGAACTGGGTGCGCTCACTGGCGCTGATCTTCGCGCTCGCGCACTTGTCGCGGTAGTGGGTCATCAACTCCTCCGGCGACAGGTGCACGTAACGCAGCATGTCTTCGATGGTGTCGTGGGTCTCGATACCGGCGCTGTACACCGAACCGTCTTCACGCTGGTAGATGTTCACCGAGTCGGTGTCACCGAACAGGTTGTGCATGTCGCCGAGAATTTCCTGGTAGGCGCCCACCAGGAAAATGCCCAGCAAGTAGTCTTCGCCTTCGTTCAGCGCGTGCACCGGCAGGCTGGTTTCGATGGACTGCTCGTCGACGTACTGCTTGATCTTGCCGTCGGAGTCACAGGTCAAATCCTGCAATACCGCACGGCGCAGCGGCTCTTCGTCGAGGCGGTGCAGCGGCAGGATCGGCAGGACCTGGCCGATGGCCCAGGTGTCCGGCAGGCTCTGGAACACCGAGAAGTTGCAGATGTACTTGTCAGCCAGCTTGTCATTCAACTCGTCCAGCACCTGACGGTGCGAACGCTGACGGGCTTTGAGCGAGTCGTGCAGCCGGCGGCATACGGCGAAGTAGCATTGCTCAGCCAGGGCTTTTTCGGCCAGGGTGATCTTGCCGTCGGCGTATTGGGCGGCCACGTCACTCATGTAGTGGGTGGCGCGCCAGTAGGTTTCGGTGACCATTTCAATGTCGGTCGGGCCCAGCAGGTCCACCAGCCATTGCACGGTTTCCGGCAGGCTTTCCTTGTTTTCGATGGTCGGGATTTCGTCGTTGTGTTTCTCGACGTCAGTCACCTGCACCACCAGCATGGCGTGGTGAGCGGTCAGGGAACGGCCGCTTTCGGAGAAAATGTTCGGGTGCGGCAAGCTCTGCGCGTCACAGAACTCCTTGAGCATGCCCACGACCACACCGGCGTAGTCATCCATGTCGTAGTTGATCGAGCTGGCGTTACGCGAGTGGGTACCGTCGTAGTCCACGCCCAGGCCGCCGCCGACGTCGATGTGATCCACCGGCAGGCCGAGGTTGCGCAGTTCGCCGTAGTAACGAATGGCTTCCTTGAAACCGTGCTGGTAGTCCGCCAGGTTGGCGATCTGCGAGCCCATGTGGAAGTGCAGCAGGCGGATGCCCTGGTCCAGGCCCGCCGCGCGGAAGCGCTCGACCACCGACAGCAACTGCGCCGCCGACAAGCCGAACTTGGATTTCTCGCCACCGGTGTCCGCCCACTTGCTCGACGCCAGGGAAGACAAGCGCACGCGCAAGCCAACCTGCGGTTTGACCTTGAGGCTGGCGGCCTCTTCGATCACCAGGCCGACTTCGGATTCTTTCTCGATCACGATAAACACGTTGTGACCGAGTTTCTGGCCCATCAGCGCCAGGCGGATGAACTCACGGTCCTTGTAGCCGTTGCACACGATGGTGCCGCCCTTCGGCGCCAGGGCCAGCACCGCCAGCAGCTCGGGCTTGGAACCGGCTTCCAGGCCGATGGACACGTTCTGGGTGGCGATGATGTTTTCGATCACCGCTTCCTGCTGGTTCACCTTGATCGGGTACAGCGCGGTGTACTTGCTCTGGTATTCCAGGCGCTCGATGTTGGCGTCGAAGGCGCCGGTCAGCTGGCGCACGCGGTCTTGCAGGATGTCGGGGAAACGCACCAGCAAGGGCAAGGACAGGCCGCTTTTGCGCAACTCGTCGACTTGTTCGTACAGATCAACCGGCGTGCTGTTCGGGCCGTTCGGACGGACTTCAACGCGACCGGCATCATTGATCGCGAAATACCCGGCCCCCCAATGGCGAATCCCGTAAACACTGCGGCTGTCCGCAACTGTCCATTGGCTGCCATCGTCTTTGCGTGTGCGTCGTACGGACATCGAAGTCCCCTATAAATGAAGTCGAAGGCGCCGCCCCTCGTAAAGGCTGGCGCAGTCTAAAGAATGAAAATGACGATTTGCCTGTAAGAGAGGTAGACCCCGCTCGCAGGACAGAGTTTAGACACCGGTCAGGAACAGGCTCTGTGAAAACCATGGAGACGACAGTGTGCGTTCAGCAAACCGGCGATCGGGGTGGGTTTCACAGAGGCTGCTAGCCGCCGGATTTCTTCGCCTTGTAACCCAGCTTGATCAGCTCGGCCAACAGCAACTCGACGTGATCGCCCTGGATCTCGATGACGCCGTCTTTCAACGCGCCACCGGTGCCACAACGTTTTTTAAGCGAGGTGGCGAGTGCCTTCAGGGGTTCTTCGGCCAGAGGCACGCCGGTGATGGTGGTCACCGTCTTGCCGCCACGGCCTTTGCTCTCGCGTCGCACGCGGGCAATGCCGTCGCCTTCGGGGATCAGGGTCTGTTTGCAGGTACACGAATCCACGGGCTGACGACAGTCCGGGCAGTGTCGACCTGCGTCGGTGGAAAATACCAGGCCACCAAGGGCGGCGAAGGATGCGGCTTTTTTGGCCACCGGCAATCCTCTTGGGAGGACAAAGACTGATCGGCACCTGCAAATAGGTTGCCGACCGCGAAGCCCCACTCAGGCAGGGGCAGCGCTACCGAACCGCGGTGCTCCTAACAGCAGGGTGGTTCGGGTGAAAAGTCGCGCAGTGTAACGGCAAAAAGCCGACTTGCTAAGAGCCAAATCGCGCCAATTTCTGCAACTTTAGCGACGTGAGGCCAGATAGCGGCGCAAGCCCTCTTGTGCGTCCGGGCAGTACGGCTTTTGCTCAGCTTCCTGCAACACAACGTCGAGAGGTAGAAAGCGCGCTTCCATGACTTCTTCGGGCTGCAGTTGCAGGGGCCCGTCCCACACGGCCGAGTAGGATTTGCACCAGAGCCTGCTGCCGCCGTCTTCAAAATAGAAATGGTCGTGTTCGACCAACTCCACGCCGCTGACCCCCAGCTCCTCTTCCAGCTCGCGGGCGGCCGACAAGGCGTAAGTTTCGCCCGCCGCCACCATGCCGCCTGCCGCCGTGTCCCAGAACCCCGGGTACATGGCTTTGCTCAGGGTGCGCCGGTGCACGCAGAGTTCACCGGCGGAGTTGAACAGGAAGATAAAGGTGCAACGGCCGATCAGGCCGCGTTGGCGCAGGTCGGACCTGACCAGGGCGCCGAGCAGGTTGTCGCGCTCGTCGACCCAACAGATCAGCTCGGCATCGGAGGCCGCGCGGTGGGCGGCCTCCTTTTGGGTAGCATCCATCATCAACCCTGGTTGAGGAGCTGACGCAAGTCGATCACTGCAGCGTTTGCCCGGGAAATATAATTGGCCATGACCAGTGAGTGGTTGGCGAGAATGCCAAAACCGCTGCCGTTAAGAATCATGGGGCTCCAAACCGGTTCCTGCGAGGCCTCCAGCTCACGAATGATCTGGCGCACGCTGACGGTGGCGTTTTTCTTGGCCAGCACGTCGGCGAAGTCGACTTCGATGGCGCGCAGCAGATGGGACAAGGCCCACGCCTGACCACGGGCTTCGTAGAATACGTTGTCGATCTGCATCCACGGGGTTTCCACCACCTCTTCGTCAACCTGCGGCACTTCGCCCGGCGCCAGCGCCTCGGTTTTCAAAGCGGTGTTCAGCTTGACCCGGCCGACGCTGGCCGACAGGCGTTGCGACAGCGAACCCAAACGGGTGGCCACGTCGCCCAGCCAGTTGTTGAGGTTGTCGGCACGCGCGTAGAACAGCGCGCCCTTCTGGTTTGGGTCGGACAGGCGGGCTTCGTAGCGGCTCAGGGAATTGATGCCTTCCTGATATTCCGACTCACTGGACGGCAGCACCCAGCTCTTGTTGTCGAAGTTGAAACGCGGCTCGGCCTTGGCCAGGTCCGCGTCTTCAGCCGACTGCGACTGGGAGCGCGCAAAGTCCTTGCGCAGGGCGCGGGTGAGGTCGCGCACCTGTACCAGCACGCCGTATTCCCAGCTCGGCATGTTGTCCATCCACAGGCCTGGCGGGAAACGGTCATTGGAAATGTAACCGCCTGGCTTGTTCAGCAGCGTGCCGACCACTGTTTTGAGGGTTTCGACGGTGGTGAAGCCCACCACCATCTGCTTGCCGTCCTTTTCTGCGGCAAGCTGGGCATTTTGCTGGACCGGGAACAGTGCCGGCTCTTCGCTCCAGTACCAGCCGAGGGCGCCGGTGACCAACAGGTACAAGCCCAGCACGCTGAGCACGGCGCGGCTCATCAGCAGGTTGCGAAAGTAGCCGCGGTTGGCCGACTTGGGCTCAGGGGCAGGGCCTTTGGCGCTGCCTGCACGGTTTTTCCAGTCCAGCATGGCGATATCCTTTCAATCACTTGAGTTCATGCACGTCAATGGTCCGGGTGCGTTCAAACACTCCGACCACAACCCTACCCCATCGTGCCCGTGGATGCGGGGCTTTTAACCGAAAGTGGCAGGTGCGCGAGGTTCAACTATAAAGGATGCACGTTTTTTACGCTGCGCGACCAACAGGTCGGTAACTGAATGCTCAAGACCTGTACTTAATTGACGTATGACACTCATGTAATGGAAAAGAGGTGCTAGCATAGAGCCATCAGTCGACCTCAGCATGCGCCCTAACTAGTAGTCAGGATATGACCGAGCCAGAAGACCCCAGCCGTGAGCGTCTCAAGCACCATTTTGCCCAGCGGGTAATTCATCAGGCACGTCAAATTCTTGAGATCTGGCAGCGCCTGCAACGCAGCGAATGGTCGAACGCCGATTTCTCCGAACTCAGCGAGGCCAACCTGCGCCTGCTGCGTTTTGCCGAGCGCTTCGAACAGCCGGAGCACGGCCAATTGGCGCGGCATATCGGCGAATCCCTCAAGGCCGTGGACGACAATCGCGGCCGCCTGAGCAGCCAACTGATCACCGAACTCAACCGCCTGATGCAGCGCCTGTCCCGCACCGGCCTGCGCCAGGGCGACCAGCTGGAACAAACCTTCCTGCCGCCCATGCGCAAGCCGATCTACGTGATGCTGGCCGACCACGACCGCGCCGAGCGCCTGGCCAAGCAGCTGGAATTCTTTGGTTTGAGCGCCCAGTCCCTGGACAGCGTGGCGGCGTTTCGCGCGTCGATGGCCGAGCGCCTGCCGTCGGCCATCGTGATGGACGTGGATTTCTGCGGCGCCGGCCTTGGCCTCAAGCTCGCCGCCGAAGCCCAGGAAGGCCTGGAGCAAAAGCTGCCGCTGCTGTTTTTCAGCCTGCACGAAACCGACACCCCCACCCGCCTCGCCGCCGTGCGCGCCGGTGGACAGGAATTCCTCACCGGCACCCTGGAAGCCTCCAGCCTGCTGGAAAAAATCGAAGTGCTGACCTGCGTCGCCCAGTACGAACCTTATAAAGTGCTGATCATCGACGACTCGCGCGCCCAGGCGCTGCACACCGAGCGCCTGCTCAACAGCGCCGGCATCGTCACCCGCACCTTGATCGAGCCGATCCAGGCCATGGCCGAGCTGGCGGATTTCCAGCCGGACCTGATCATTCTCGACATGTACATGCCAGCCTGTACCGGTACCGAACTGGCCAAGGTCATTCGCCACAACGACCGTTATGTCAGCGTGCCGATCATCTACCTGTCGGCCGAAGACGACCTGGACAAACAGCTGGACGCCATGAGCGAAGGCGGCGACGACTTCCTCACCAAGCCGATCAAACCGCGCCACCTGATCACCACCGTGCGCAACCGCGCCGCGCGCGCGCGCAATTTGAAAGCGCGCATGGTCCGCGACAGCCTGACCGGCCTGTACAACCACACCCATATCTTGCAATTGCTCGAAGACTGCAGCTTCCGCGCGCGCCGCGAGAACAAGCCGCTGAGCTTTGCCATGCTCGACATCGACCACTTCAAGCGGGTCAACGACAGCCACGGCCACCCAATGGGCGACCGCGTGATCAAGAGCCTGGCGCTGTTTCTCAAGCAGCGTTTGCGCAAGACCGACTTTATCGGGCGCTACGGCGGCGAAGAGTTCGCCATCGTGATGCCCGACACCGACCTGGAATCGGCCTGCAAGGTGCTGGACGAAATTCGCGGGCGCTTTGCCGAAATCCACTACCCTGCCCAACCGCAGGATTTGTGGTGCACCTTCAGCGCCGGGCTGGTGGAGCTGTGCGAAGGTTCCGACAGCCTGATGATGGCGGCCCAGGCCGATGAGGCGCTGTACCGTGCCAAGGATGCCGGGCGCAACCGCGTACAGGCTGCGCGCACGTCAAAGCAAAGTGCCATCTTTTCACCGGAATCCAGCGATTCCGTCATAACTCTGTAATGGAAACGCAATAACTTCAGGCACTTATCTTTTGCTGTCGGTTGAAACCACGCATGCGCCTGAAGCTGCTGACCAATCTCAATACCCTCCTGTTGGTGGCCGTGTGCCTGGCACTTGGGGCGACGCTGTGGTGGTCGCAACGTGCATTGGAGCGGCCTTACCTGCTGATGGAGCGCTACCTCGGGCTGTCACAGACCTTCCAGAATCAGGCCGCGCGCAATATCGACGACTACCTGGGCAGCGGCGACGCCCTGCGCTTGAGCAGTGCCAGCCAAAGCCTGGAAAGCCTGTTGCAGCATCTGGATGAATTGCCCGCCGACCTCGCGCAAAACCTGCGCCCGAGCCTGACCGAACTGGACACGTTCAGCAAAACCGACCTGTTGGCCGCCGGCAAACTGGCCGGCGACCCACAAGCCTTGCTGCTGCAAGCCGAACGTGAGCTGGGGGCAAATCTGGAGCAACTGAGCCAGTACGCCATGGGCGTGAATTCGCCGGATGCCGCCCGCTATCTGCCGCCATTGCTGGCGGCGTCCCAACACCTCGGCAAACTGTCCCTGGCGCGCGACAAATTGGTAAGTAGCGGCCGCGCAGAATTGGCCGATGATGTAGAGCGCGAAATCGCCAGCATCCGCAGCCAGGCCGACCTGCTGGCGCAACTGCCCTTGCTGGGCGTGAAGGCCAGCAATGAATCCAGTGCCGATGATTTTTCCGCAATGATGGGCCTGGAAAACAGCGAAAAGACCGAAGTGCAAGACACCGGCGTCGACCTCAAGCGCGAGCTCAACAGCCTGCTGACCCGCTACCCCGCCGAACTCAAACGCACCCGCGAGCAGATCCAGCGGCGCGCCGACCTCGCCACCGGCACCCACCTGAAAATCGCCGCCGTGCAGCAAGCCATCGCCGGTCTGGAGCCGGTGGTGCGCGCGCAACACGGCAAGATCCAGGGCGAGGTGCGCCTTATGCAGGGCGTGATGATCGGCCTGATTTTGTTGATCGCACTGCTGATCGACACCCTGCAACGCCGTCTGGCGCGGGTGCTGACCAACCTGGCACCGGCCCTGTCGACGTGGGCCGAAGGTGATTTCAGCCAGTCGATTGCCCTCGGCAAGACCAACCGCGAGCTGCACGACATCGAAGCGTCGCTGAACCGCCTGCGCGCGTATCTGGTGGACCTGGTGGGCACCATCCGCGGCAATGCCGAGGAAGTGGCCGGCAGCAGCCGGGCCCTCGCCGAGTTGAGCAGCGGGTTGCATGACGGCGCAGAGCGCCAGGCCGGTGACACCGGGCAAATCCGTGATTCTCTGGGCGAACTCGAAGCGACGATCCAGCAAGTGGCCGGCGACGCCAGCCAGGCAGCCAGCGCCAGCCGCAGCGCGGGCCAGGCGGTGGAGCAAGGCCAGCGGGTGATTGGTTTGAGCCTGACGGGCTTGCACGCGTTGGTCGGTGAAGTGCAGCAAAATGCGCAAATGATCGAAAAACTTGCCGAAGAGTCCGCCACCATCGGCGGCGTGCTGACAGTGATTCGCTCAATTGCCGACCAAACCAACTTGCTGGCGCTCAACGCCGCCATCGAGGCCGCGCGGGCAGGTGAAGCCGGTCGCGGGTTTGCCGTGGTCGCCGACGAAGTTCGCTCGCTGGCGCAGCGTACCGCAGGCGCCACCGCCGAAATCCAGGGCTTGATCGCCGGCCTGCAAACCGCCGCGCATCAATCGGTTGAAGGTATGCGCGCCCAGGTCGAGCATGCCGAGTCCACCGCCCGGCAAGCCCAGGCGGCGGACGGCGCGCTGGATGAGATTGTCGGGGCGATCCGTACCATCTCCGAAACCGCCGTGCGCATCGCCGATGTGACCGCGCAGCAAAGTGGCGCCGTCAGTGAGATTCGCGACAACAGTGAGCGGATTCACCAGCTGGGCGAGGACAATTTGCTGCGTATTGGACAAGGGCGCAGCCAGGGTGAGCATTTGCTGGTGCTGGGCGGGCAGCTCAATACTGCCGTGCAGGCGTTTCGCGTGTGACCCAATCCATTGCCAAGTGAAGATCAAAATGTGGGAGCTGGCTTGCCTGCGATAGGGGTGGGTCAGCACCTTATTGTCAACTGACACACCGCTATCGCAGGCAAGCCAGCTCCCACACTGACCAAATTCAGCCTCACAGTCACAAATTTTGCGCAATCCTCGCTAATCGTGCCGCCTACTGCATAGAACTGGACAGTCACAAAGGCTTTGCGGCATAGTCGCCGGGTTCTGCCGTACCCACATCAATAACAAGGAACAGCCGATGGCGACCTTACTGGTTCTTCACGGACCCAACCTGAACCTGCTCGGCACCCGTGAACCGGGCGTCTACGGGGCAGTGACCCTGGACCAGATCAACCTCGATCTTGAGCGCAGGGCACGTGAAGCCGGCCACCATCTGCTCTACCTGCAAAGCAATGCCGAGTACGAATTGATTGATCGCATCCATGCCGCGCGCGGCGAAGGCGTGGACTTTATTCTGATCAACCCCGCCGCTTTTACGCACACAAGTGTTGCATTACGTGACGCGCTGCTGGCGGTGAGCATCCCATTCATCGAAGTGCATTTGTCGAACGTGCACAAACGCGAAGCTTTCCGCCATCACTCCTACTTCTCCGACGTAGCGGTAGGTGTGATCTGCGGCCTTGGCGCCAGCGGTTACCGACTGGCCCTGGAGGCCGCCCTGGAACACATTGAACAACCGGCCAAGCGCCCCTGACCGACCCTTGGGAGTTGATGATTCATGGATATCCGTAAAGTCAAGAAACTGATCGAACTGCTGGAAGAATCCGGTATCGACGAGCTGGAAATCAAGGAAGGCGAAGAATCCGTACGGATCAGCCGTCACAGTAAGACCCCGGCCCAACAGTTCTACGCACCACAAATGCAGGCTCCGGCTCCAGCCGCTGCTGCCCCGGCCGCCGCGCCTGCTGCCGCCGCCGCTGCTCCTGCCGCCCCGGCCGCGCCTGCGCTGAACGGCTTTGTGGTCAAGTCGCCGATGGTCGGTACTTTCTACCGCACCCCGGCACCGACCTCGCCAGCCTTCGTTGAAGTCGGCAAGACCGTGAAAGTGGGCGACACCATCTGCATCGTTGAAGCGATGAAGATGATGAACCACATCACCGCTGAAAAAGCCGGCGTCATCGAATCCATCCTGGTAGAAAACGGTCAGCCGGTTGAGTACGACCAGCCGCTGTTCACCATCGTTTGAACCGCGGAGCGCCTTCGATGTTGAAACCTGCGAAGAAACTGCAAAAAGTCCTGATCGCCAACCGCGGCGAGATCGCGCTGCGTATCCTGCGCGCCTGTAAGGAAGAGGGCATCAAGACCGTCGCTGTTTACTCGACGGCCGACACCGAATTGATGCACGTGAAGCTGGCGGACGAAAGCATCTGCATCGGCCCGCCACTGGCCACGAACTCGTACCTGAAAGTCTCGAACATCATTGCCGCTGCGGAAGTGACCGGCGCTGATGGCATCCACCCGGGCTACGGCTTCCTCGCGGAAAACGCCGACTTCGCCGAACAGGTGGAGAAATCCGGGTTTGCCTTCATCGGCCCGAAAGCCGAAACCATTCGCCTGATGGGCGACAAGGTTTCAGCCAAGGAAGCCATGATCGCAGCCGGCGTGCCAACCGTTCCCGGCTCCGACGGCCCGCTGCCTGAAGACGAAGAAACCGCTCTGCGCATCGGTCGCGAAGTCGGTTACCCGGTGATCATCAAGGCCGCCGGTGGCGGTGGTGGTCGCGGCATGCGCGTGGTGCACAAGGAAGAAGACCTGATCGAAGCTGCCAAGCAGACCCGTTCCGAAGCGGGCGCCTGGTTCGGCAACTCGATGGTTTATCTGGAGAAGTACCTGACCAACCCGCGTCACGTGGAAGTGCAGGTACTGTCCGACGGCCAAGGCCACGCCATCCACCTGGGCGACCGCGATTGCTCGCTGCAACGCCGTCACCAGAAGGTGCTGGAAGAAGCCCCGGCACCGGGCCTGGACGAAAAGGCTCGCCAGGAAGTACTGGCTCGCTGCGTCAAGGCGTGCATCGACATCAACTACCGTGGCGCCGGCACCTTCGAGTTCCTCTACGAGAACGGCCGTTTCTACTTCATCGAGATGAACACTCGCGTGCAGGTAGAGCACCCGGTATCGGAGATGGTCACCGGTATCGACATCGTCAAGGAGATGCTGAGCATCGCCGCCGGCAACGTGCTGTCCTTCACCCAGGACGACGTGAAGATCCACGGCCACTCCCTGGAGTGCCGGATCAACGCCGAAGACCCGAAAACCTTTATCCCGAGTCCAGGCCTGGTCAAGCATTTCCATGCGCCAGGCGGCAACGGCGTTCGCGTCGATTCGCACCTGTACAGCGGCTACAAGGTTCCGTCCAACTACGACTCGCTGATCGGCAAGCTGATCACCTGGGGCGCCACCCGCGACGAGGCCATGGCCCGTATGCGCAATGCCCTGGACGAAATCGTGGTGGACGGCATCAAGACCAACGTCCCGCTGCACCGGGACCTGGTGCGTGATGAAGGCTTTTGCGAAGGTGGTGTGAACATTCACTACCTGGAACACAAGCTGGCCAACCAGTAAGTGCTCTGAAACAACAAAGCCGCCTCCGGGCGGTTTTGTTGTTTCAGGGATATAAAAGACACCAGCAAACCCTGTGAGAGCTGACTTCTGTGGGAGCTGGCTTGCCTGCGATAGCATCGACTCGGTTTGACTGATAAACCCAGGTGCCTGCATCGCGGGCAAGCCCGCTCCCACACTTGTTATGTGTACACCCCTCCCGCCGCTCGCGTAAACTTGCGCCCTTTCGCAGCCCCACCCCGCTGCACACTCATTATTTTCAAAGGTGCCCGCCATGCCTTGGCTGCAAGTCCGTCTCGCCATCAGCCCAGAACAAGCCGAAACCTATGAAGACGCTTTCCTCGAAGTCGGCGCTGTCTCGGTCACGTTCATGGACGCCGAAGACCAGCCGATCTTCGAGCCCGAGCTCAACACCACCCCACTGTGGTCCCACACCCATTTGCTGGCCCTGTTCGAAGACGGCACCGATGCCGCCGCCGTGCTGGCCCATATGGAACTGCTCACCGGGAGCCCGCTGCCCGAGCACCACAGCGAAGTCATCGAAGACCAGGATTGGGAACGCAGCTGGATGGACAACTTTCAGCCGATGCGTTTCGGCCAGCGCCTGTGGATCGTGCCCAGCTGGCACGCCGCACCTGAGCCAAACGCCGTGAACCTGTTGCTGGACCCGGGCCTGGCGTTCGGCACCGGCACCCATCCCACCACTGCGCTGTGCCTGGAATGGCTCGACGGCCAGGATCTGAGCGACTGCAATGTGCTGGATTTCGGCTGCGGCTCGGGGATTCTGGCCATTGCCGCGCTGCTGTTGGGCGCCAAGGAAGCCGTCGGCACCGACATCGACGTGCAGGCGCTGGAAGCCTCGCGCGATAACGCCGGGCGCAACAACATTCCCGAAGGCAAATTCCCGCTGTATCTGCCGGAGCAATTGCCCCAGGTGCAGGCCGACGTACTCGTGGCAAATATTCTCGCCGGGCCGCTGGTTTCGCTGGCGCCGCAACTGTCGAGCCTGGTCAAGCCGGGTGGCCGCCTGGCGTTGTCGGGCATCCTCGCCGAGCAAGGCGAAGACGTGGCCGCCGCCTACGCGCAGGATTTTGATCTGGACCCGATCGCAAACCGCGATGGCTGGGTACGCATCAGTGGTCGTCGGCGCTAGAATGAGTGCTTGCCTGAATCGGATGGCCGCATGACCGACAGTTTCGTCACCCAGTGCCCGCATTGCCAAGCCCGCTTTCGCGTCAGCCACGCCCAATTGAGCGTGGCCCGTGGCGTGGTTCGCTGCGGCTTGTGCCTGCAAGTGTTCAACGCCGCCCGTCAGTTGCTGGAACAACGTGGCCAGGCGCCAGAACCTGAACAGCCCGCCACGGTTGAGCCGACGCCCGAGCCACCACGGGCCATCAGCCAGAAACAGTGGACAGCCGAAGAGCTGGACCTGGACAACCTGGACCTGGACGAAGAACTGGCCAAACTGGAACGCCGCGAAATTCAGCACACTCAACCCGTGAGTGCCGAACGCCGCCAGGCCGGCGCCGACCGCAGGCAAAAAGAAGAGCCCCTCAGCGCCAGCCGTGACACGGTCAAGGCCGAAGAAGAAAAGTGGGCGGCCAGCCTGTTCAGCGAACCGCCCGAGGAGCGTGCACACGCCCCCGAAGACGAACCTGAACCCGTCAAGGCAGCTGCCGCCAGGCCGCGCACCGAACCGTCGATGTCCTTTCATGTTGATGAGGTCGATGACGAACCGACGCTGCGCTCAACCTCCGACGATGACGACCTGGACCCACCCTTCAGCGCGGTCACCGACGAGCTGGACGAACCGGAACCCGAGGACCGTCCGCAGCCTCGCCGCAAGCGCCCACGCCCCGACGCCAGTGTTCACGACGACGTCCTGCAGGACCTGGAAGACGACCCGCTGCACCTGTATGCACACAAGCGCCCTTCCAGCTGGGCGCGCCGCCTGTTCTGGATCGTGTTGGTATTGCTGGCCGCCGCAGGCCTCGCCGGCCAATACATCGCCTATCAGTTCGACGACCTGGCCCGCCAGGACGCCTACCGCCCGTGGTTCCAGCAGCTGTGCCCGAGCCTGGGTTGCACCGTGCCATCGCGCGTCGACATCGCCCATATAAAAAGCAGCAACCTGGTGGTGCGCAGCAACCCGGAATTTGCCGGGGCGCTGGTGGTGGACGCGATCATCTATAACCGCGCGACGTTCTCCCAGCCGTTCCCGCTGCTGGAACTGCGTTTCGCCGATTTGAATGGCGGCCTGATTGCCAGTCGTCGCTTCAAACCTGCCGAATACCTGAGCGGTGAGCTGGCCGGAGTGAGCGAAATGCCCTCTCAGACCCCCATTCACATCTCCCTGGACATCCTCGATCCGGGCAGCAAAGCGGTGAATTACAGCCTGAGTTTCCACTCGCCCGAGTGAATCGCTTCACGTCCAGAGGTTTGACGGCGGATTCTTGACTGAGCCCGGCGCGACCAAACCGCTGGCGATAAAGAAATAACTGCTCAGATTTTATCCAATTCAGCCTTTATCCAGTCATCGAGAGCGGGTATCATGCCAACCCTTTTTCGAACTCTAATGATCCGGCCCCACAACAGGGAAGTCCTATGTCGGCGGTACGCATCGGCCCATACACATTGCAGAACGGCTTGATCCTCGCCCCGATGGCGGGTGTCACCGACCAGCCCTTTCGTCAGCTGTGCAAGCGTTTGGGCGCAGGTCTTGTAGTCTCGGAAATGGTCACCAGCGACATGAGTTTGTGGAACACCCGCAAATCGCGGATGCGCATGATCCACGAAGGTGATCCCGAGCCCCGCTCGGTACAGATCGCCGGTGGAGATGCACAGATGCTGGCGGAGGCGGCCCGGGCCAATGTGGAGCTGGGCGCGCAGATCATCGACATCAATATGGGCTGCCCGGCCAAGAAGGTCTGCAACAAGGCCGCCGGTTCCGCGCTGTTGAAAGATGAGCAATTGGTAGCCGAGATCCTGCAGGCCGTTGTCGCCGCAGTGGATGTGCCGGTTACCCTGAAGATCCGTACCGGCTGGGACCGGGACAACAAGAACGGCCTGACGGTGGCGAAGATCGCCGAACAGGCAGGCATTACAGCGCTGGCGGTGCATGGCCGCACCCGCGCCGACCTTTACACCGGTGAAGCCGAGTACGACACCATCGCCGCGATCAAGCAGGCGGTGTCGATGCCGGTCTTTGCCAATGGCGACATCGATTCAGCCGAGAAAGCCCGGCGCGTGCTGCACGCCACCGGCGCCGATGGCCTGTTGATTGGCCGTGCCGCCCAGGGGCGGCCGTGGATTTTTCGTGAGATCGAGCATTTTCTGCGTACCGGCGACGTGTTGCCGGCACCGGAGCTGATCGAGGTGGAACGTATTCTGCTAGAGCATCTGGCCGCCCTGCACGCCTTTTATGGAGACGTGATGGGAGTACGCATTGCTCGCAAGCATGTCGGCTGGTATCTCGCAACCTTGCCGGGCGCCAGGGAATTTCGCGCCCACTTCAATCGTTTGGATGATACGGAAGCACAGTGCGCCAACGTTCGTGAGTTTTTCAGCGAACGTTACAAGAGCCTGGGGACAGGGGACGGAGAGGGGGTGGCCGCATGACGATGATGACCGAGACTTTAGTGAGTGGAACAACACCCGTGAGCGACAACGTCAATTTGAAACAGCACCTCAACACGCCGAGCGAAGAAGGCCAGACCCTTCGCGGGAGTGTCGAGAAGGCGCTGCACAATTATTTCGCCCACCTTGAGGGCGCTTCCGTCACGGACGTGTACAACCTGGTGCTCTCCGAAGTCGAGGCGCCGCTGCTCGAAAGCGTGATGAACTACGTCAAGGGCAACCAGACCAAAGCCAGTGAGCTGCTGGGCCTGAACCGTGGGACCTTGCGCAAAAAGCTCAAGCAGTACGATTTGCTGTAAGCATTCAATCAAACCAGAAAGGCGCCCGCGTAAAAAACGGTCGCCTTTTTTGCTGACTCCTTTGCTTTTGATGGAAATTGAAATGACCGACCAGACTACCCGCCTGCCGATCCGCCGCGCCTTGATCAGCGTTTCCGACAAGACCGGCATCCTCGAATTTGCCCGGGAGCTGGAAGCCCTGGGCGTGGAAATCCTCTCCACAGGCGGGACCTTCAAACTGCTGCAGGACAACGGCGTGGCCGCAGTGGAAGTGGCGGACTACACCGGTTTTGCAGAAATGATGGACGGTCGGGTCAAGACCCTGCACCCGAAAATCCACGGCGGCATCCTCGGCCGTCGCGGCACCGACGACGCCATCATGGCCGAGCACGGCATCAAGCCGATCGACCTGGTCGCCGTCAACCTCTACCCGTTCGAAGCCACCATCAACAAGCCAGGCTGCGACCTGCCGACCGCCATCGAAAACATCGATATCGGCGGCCCGACCATGGTGCGCTCGGCAGCCAAGAACCACAAAGACGTGGCCATCGTGGTCAACGCCAGCGACTACGCCAGCGTGCTGGAAAGCCTCAAAGCCGGCGGCCTGACCTACGCCCAGCGTTTCGACCTGATGCTCAAGGCGTTCGAACACACCGCCGCCTATGACGGCATGATCGCCAACTACATGGGCACCGTGAACCAGGCCGCCGAAACCCTGAGCACAGAAGGTCGCAGCCAGTTCCCGCGCACCTTCAACAGCCAGTTCATCAAGGCCCAGGAAATGCGTTACGGCGAGAACCCGCATCAGAGCGCGGCGTTCTACGTGGAAGCCAAGCCAGCCGAAGTCGGCATCGCCACCGCGACCCAACTGCAAGGCAAAGAGCTGTCGTACAACAACGTGGCCGACACCGACGCCGCGCTGGAATGCGTGAAGAGCTTCGTCAAGCCGGCCTGTGTGATCGTCAAGCACGCCAACCCGTGCGGCGTGGCCGTCAGCCCGGACGCCGAAGGCGGTATCCGTCAGGCCTACGAACTGGCCTACGCCACCGACACCGAATCGGCGTTCGGCGGCATCATCGCCTTCAACCGTGAACTGGATGCCGAGACTGCCAAGGCGATCGTCGAGCGTCAGTTCGTTGAAGTGATCATCGCCCCAAGCGTCAGTGAAGAGGCTCGCGCCATCGTGGCCGCCAAGGCCAACGTGCGCCTGCTGGCCTGCGGCGAGTGGTCGGCCGAGCGTGCCGCTGCCTGGGACTACAAGCGCGTCAACGGTGGCCTGCTGGTACAAAGCCGCGACATCGGCATGATCGGCAGCCAGGACCTTAAAGTGGTGACCCAGCGCGCGCCGACCGAGCAAGAGATCAACGACCTGATCTTCGCCTGGAAAGTGGCCAAGTACGTTAAATCCAACGCCATCGTCTACGCCAAGAATCGCCAGACCATCGGTGTCGGCGCCGGCCAGATGAGCCGCGTGAACTCGGCACGTATCGCCGCGATCAAGGCTGAACACGCCGGTTTGCAGGTGGCGGGTTCGGTGATGGCCTCCGATGCGTTCTTCCCGTTCCGCGACGGCCTGGACAACGCCGCCAAGGCGGGTGTGACCGCCGTAATCCAGCCGGGTGGCTCGATGCGTGATGCTGAAGTGATTGCGGCTGCCGACGAAGCCGGCATCGCCATGGTGTTTACCGGCATGCGTCACTTCCGCCACTGATCCAACACAGCCGGTGGGCCCTGGCTTGTGTGGGAGCTGGCTTGCCTGCGATGGTATCGACTCGGTGCATCTGATACACCGAGTCGCCCGTATCGCAGGCAAGCCAACTCCCACAGAAAAGCAGCCCACGGTGTACCCCAGAATTTGCGTCATCCGAGGTTTTTGAAATGAATGTTTTGATCATCGGCAGCGGTGGCCGTGAACACGCCCTGGCCTGGAAAGTTGCCCAGGACCCGCGCGTCCAGAAAGTCTTCGTCGCACCCGGCAACGCCGGTACCGCCATTGAAGCCAAGTGCGAAAACGTCGCCATTGACGTGCTGGCCCTTGAGCAACTGGCGGATTTTGCTGAAAAGAATGTGTCCCTGACCATCGTCGGTCCGGAAGTGCCGCTGGTTGCCGGCGTCGTGGACCTGTTCCGCAGCCGTGGCCTGGACTGCTTCGGCCCGACTGCCGGCGCTGCGCAGCTGGAAGGCTCCAAGGCATTCACCAAGGATTTCCTGGCCCGCCACAAGATCCCGACCGCCGACTACCAGAACTTCACCGAGATCGAGCCGGCCCTGGCTTACCTGCGTGAGAAAGGTGCGCCGATCGTGATCAAGGCCGACGGCCTGGCTGCCGGCAAAGGCGTGATCGTTGCGATGACCCTGCAGGAAGCCGAAGACGCCGTGCGCGACATGCTCGCCGGTAACGCTTTCGGCGACGCCGGTTCGCGCGTGGTCATCGAGGAATTCCTCGACGGCGAAGAAGCCAGCTTCATCGTGATGGTCGACGGCAAGAACGTATTGCCGATGGCCACCAGCCAGGACCACAAACGCGTCGGCAACGGCGACAGCGGCCCGAACACGGGTGGCATGGGTGCTTACTCCCCTGCCCCGGTGGTCACCAGCGAAGTGCACCAGCGCGTCATGGACCTGGTGATCTGGCCAACCGTGCGCGGCATGGCTGACGAAGGCAACGTGTACACCGGTTTCCTGTACGCAGGCCTGATGATCGACAAGGCCGGCAACCCGAAAGTCATCGAGTTCAACTGCCGCTTCGGCGACCCGGAAACCCAACCGGTGATGCTGCGTCTGCAATCGAGCCTGGTACTGTTGGTAGAAGCTGCGCTGGCCCAGGCGCTGGACAAGGTTGAAGCGCAATGGGATCCACGCCCAAGCGTTGGCATTGTGCTGGCTGCCGGCGGTTACCCTGCCGACTACGCCAAAGGCGATGTAATTGAAGGTCTGGACGCGGCTGCTACGCTGGAAGGCAAGGTGTTCCATGCAGGCACCGCGCTCAAGGACGGCAACGTTGTAACCGCCGGTGGCCGCGTGTTGTGCGCCACCGCAATGGGTGCCAGTGTCGACGCCGCACAGCAACAGGCGTACAAGCTGGCTGCAAAAATCGACTGGAAAGGCTGCTTCTACCGCACAGACATTGGCTATCGCGCCATTGCCCGTGAACGCGGCGAGAGCCACTGAGTAGCTATCCGTTCGGTTAGGTGAGGGCCTCTGGCCCTTGCCGACTATATGTCGCCCCGCGCATAGTTAACCCGTGCATCAACCTACGAAGGGATTTCGCCGTGCGCTGGCTCAGGATCGCCATAGGTTTCACAGTCAGCCTGCTGACCCTGCTCTGCTTGTTCCCGGCCCAGGCCGCCGCGCAAGGCAGTGGTTGGGCGGTATTGCTTGATGAACAGGCCGACCTGCAACTGAGCGACATCCGTTCCGCCCGCTACACCAACCAATTCAGCCCCATCGAACTCGACCGGATTACCGCTGCGGAACCGGACGGTGCGCTGTGGGTACGCTTCAAACTGCAACCCGGCAAACACGAACAATTGCTGCGGGTATTCGCCCCGGACCTGTCCCACTTGAGCCTTTACGTGCTCGATGGCGATACCCTGATCGAGCAACAAACCACCGGCACCCGCCAACCCCAGGCGGAACGCCCGCTGCCCAGCAGCGACTTCATGTTGCCAATGCCCCAAAGCCAGAAGCCCCTCGAGGTCTATCTGCGCCTGGTCTCGGAACACGAACTGCGCCCCTACATCACCCTCGAACCGGCCGTATTGGCCGCCGCGGACCAGAACCAGACGCTGATCTATGGCCTGTTGTTCGGCGTGCTGTTGATGCTGATCCTGCACAACCTCACACGCTTCGCCTACCACCGCTCACGCAGCAGCCTGTGGCTGGCCGCCTGCGAAGTGCTGCTGATGCTCAGCCTGGCGCTGTTGCTCAACCTGGTGGGCCCGTGGCTGCCCAACTGGCACGCCGTGCAAACGCCCGGGGCCTACCTGGCCCTGCTGCTGACGGCACCGTGCGGGTTGATGTTTGCCTACCGCTTCTTCATGCCACTGGGCCCGCACCCGCTGAACAAACTGCTGATGGCCGACATCCTGTTTATCGTGCTGTGCGGCCTGCTGCTGTTGTTCGTCAACACTTTGCCACTGAACATCATTACCTACGCGCTGGTGGCCCTGGCCGGGTTGAGCATGTTGTTTGTCTCGGCCTATCACTGGCAAAAAGGCTATCGCCCGGCGCGCCTGTTCGTGGCCGCGATGGTGGTGTTCAACATTGGCACCCTGATCATCTTGCCGGCCCTGCTGGGCCTGACGCTGGTGGCGCCGCAAGGTCTGATCGTCACCCTGCTCGGCTTTATCTGCCTCAGCGGCCTGCTGATGAGCCTGGCCCTGGGCGAGCGCCAACGCGCCATTGTCGAAGCGCGCTTCAGCCTCAGCCGCGACCTGGCCGCCAGCAACGCCGAAATCGCCGCCAAGGCCGAGTTCCTGGCGAAGATCAGCCATGAAATCCGCACCCCCATGAACGGCGTGCTGGGCATGACCGAACTGCTGCTGGGCACACCGCTGTCGGTGAAACAGCGTGATTACGTGCAGACCATCCACAGCGCCGGCAACGAACTGCTGACGCTGATCAACGAAATTCTCGACATTTCCAAGCTCGAATCCGGGCAGATCGAACTGGATGACGTGCAATTCGACCTCAATGCCTTGATTGAAGATTGCCTGAGCATCTTCCGCGCCAAGGCCGAGCAGCAGAATATCGAGCTGATCAGCTTTATCCAGCCGCAGGTGCCGCGCGTGATCAGCGGTGACCCAACGCGCCTGCGCCAGGCGATGTTGAGCCTGCTGGAAAATGCCCTGCAAAAAACCGATGAAGGTGAAGTGCTGATCGTCGTCGCCCTCGACGAGCGCAGCACCAAACCGCGCCTGCGCATTGCCGTGCAGGACAGCGGCCTGCCGATGGAAGCCGCCGAGCGCGACGCACTGCTGCACAGCGAACTGCACAGCAAGAATTTCCTCTCGGCCACCCGCCTGAGCGGCCACCTCGGCCTGGTGATTGCCCGCCAGTTGATCCTGTTGATGAACGGCGAATTCGGCATCAAAAGTGGCAGCCACCAGGGCAGCACCCTGTGGCTGACCCTGCCGCTGGACCCGGAACGCCTGGAACACCCGACCTCCGACCTCGACGGCCCGCTCAAAGACGCGCGGGTACTGGTGGTGGACGACAACGACACCTGCCGCAAAGTGCTGGTGCAGCAATGCTCCGCCTGGGGCCTGAACGTCAGCGCCGTGCCGTCGGGCAAGGAAGCCCTGGCGTTACTGCGCACCAAGGCGCACCTGCGTGACTACTTCGACGTGGTGCTGCTCGACCAGAACATGCCCGGCATGACCGGCATGCAACTGGCGGCGAAGATCAAGGAAGACCCGAGCCTGAACCACGACATCCTGCTGATCATGCTCACCGGCATCAGCAACGCGCCGAGCAAGATCATCGCGCGCAACTGCGGGATCAAACGCATCCTCGCCAAACCGGTGGCCGGCTACACACTCAAAACCACCCTGGCCGACGAACTGACTCAGCGCAGCAAGGGTGTGATGCAGCCGCGCCCGGTCATCAGCGCGCCGGCGGCCGTTGCGGTACCCAGCGATTTCCGCATCCTGGTGGCCGAAGACAACAGCATCTCGACCAAAGTGATCCGCGGCATGCTCGGCAAGCTCAACCTCAACCCGGACACCGCCAGCAACGGCGAAGAAGCGCTGGAAGCCATGAAGGCCCAGCGTTACGACCTAGTGTTGATGGACTGCGAAATGCCGATCCTCGACGGGTTCTCCGCCACCCAGCAATTGCGCGCGTGGGAAGTCAGCCACCAGCGCATTCGTACGCCGGTGGTGGCGTTGACGGCGCATATTCTTTCCGAACACAAAGAACGCGCACGCCAGGCCGGGATGGACGGGCACATGGCCAAGCCGGTGGAGCTGTCCCAGTTGCGTGAGCTGGTGGAATTCTGGGTGGCGCAGCGTCAGCAACGCCCGGAACACGCGCCATCCTGATGATCGTTCCCACGCTCTGCGTGGGAATGCATCCCGTGACGCTCTGCGTCACTTTCGGAGCGGGACGCGGAGCGTCCAAAGCGGCATTCCCACGCTGAGCGTGGGAACGATCATCCGAGACTGTTAGACTCCCCCACGACCTCCCCAGCCCGCGAGCCGCCTCCATGCTCCACGTGTTATTCAGCGTCTACCTGAAAATGCTGGTGCTCTACAGCCCGTTCTTCGTGCTGTCCTGCTTCATCAGCCTGACTCGCGGCTACTCCAGCAAGGAACGCCGGCGCCTGGCCTGGAAAGTCGCGTTGGCCACGCTCGTGTCCAGCGTGTTGCTCTACCTGTTCGGCCGGGTGATTTTCAGTGTGTTCGGCATCACCGTAGACGCCTTCCGCATCGGCGCCGGCAGCGTGCTGTTCATCTCCGCCCTGGGCATGGCCCAGGGCAAATCAGCGGTGCAGACCGACAACGTGCAGCAGGATGTCACCATCGTACCGCTGACCATCCCGCTCACGGTCGGCCCCGGCACCATCGGCGCCCTGCTGGTGATGGGCGTCAGCCAGCCGCATTGGGACGACAAGATCATGGCGATTCTCAGCATCGCCCTGGCCAGCCTCACGGTGGGCGTGGTGCTGTACCTGTCCAACCGTATCGAGCGCATCCTCGGCGACCAGGGCTTGCAGATTGTCAGCCGGTTGATGGGGTTGTTCGTGTGCGCCCTGGCCGCGCAAATTATCTTTACCGGGGTTCGCGGCTACCTGGTGCCCTAGATCCGGTATTTGGCAATCGCCAGTTGCACCTTGTCACCCGCGCTTTCGCGCATCAGGCGGATGGTTTTTTCGTTGACCACCGAGGTATTCAGCGCCAGGCAGGTCTGCCCGCTGAAGGCCTCGAACGAGGAGCTGTCCCACTCCAGAAACGGCAACCCCGCCTGTTTGTTCACGCCATGGCTGCTGTACGTCACCAGCACCATCATGACCTCGCCATCGGTTTCGGCGCAGGACGCCAGGCCAAAATCGCCGCCCTGATGCACCGTACTGTTGCGTTTGAACAACTCGAAAGACGCCGGTTGCCGCTTCAACGCCTCCAGCGCATCGGCGGCCAGTTTCGGCAGCACGGCAAGCAGCGGTCCGGCCAGCGAGCTGGTCGCCAGCATTGCCGCAATCATGTTCAGCGCCGCCAACTGCACCGTCAGCCCCTTGCCGGCGCTTGAAACCCGCTCGAAACTGCTGCGCACCGGCAGCCAGCCCAGGCTGATCATGACCTGGATAAATTCGTCGTACCAACGCTCCGTGCCCCGGCTGACCTTCAGCACATCGCTCACATAACTGCTGGCCAGCAGATAGCTTTTGCGGATGTACTCGCGGTTCAACGCCGACATGCCCTCCACAAACGAAATCACGCCGTTGTTCACCACGGCTGCGTTGCTGTCATCTTCGCCGTCCAGTGGCACCGTGGCAGGCAACCCCGGCGCCCCTGGCAGCTTATAGGCGGCGATCAGCTTGCGTCGTTTCACGCTGTTGATCCTGCGGTGATGTCGCTCCATTTTCTGTTCTCCACAAACACCCCGACACGGGGCTTGTGCTCACACTAGTCCAGGCAAAGAAGCGCTTTCCAGACGACAAACATCGCTTGGTCACAGCGTCGAAAAAGCGCTGCCCAGCCAGGCCGGGACTCGCGCAGCCGCTTTCCACGATTCATCGGCAAAAAAAGAAAAAGCCCCGAGTCATGACCGGTTTTCACCCGGCATCACTCGGAGCTTTCTTTCGCCTGACAGGCCGTTTTCAGGAGACGGGCTTTTCGCCATACCAGCGCGGTGTATACACCCACTCACCCCCACCGGCACGCGGGAATGTGCAGGTGGTGGACGAGCCGATCAGCACCATGGTGCGCATGTCCACCTGTTCCGGAGTCAGTTGCCCCAGTGTCGTGACGCGCAGGGTCTGGCCGGGGCGGCCGATGTCACGGCCCAATACCACCGGCGTATCAGCGGTGCGATGCAACGCGACAATTTCCAGTGCACGCCCCAATTGCCAGGGCCGTGAACGCGAGATCGGGTTGTAGAACGCCAGCGCCAGATCAGCCTGTGAAGCCAGGTCCAGACGCTTTTCGATGATCGACCAGGGCTTGAGGTTGTCCGACAGCGACATCACGCAGAAGTCATGGCCCAACGGCGCCCCCGCCTGTGCCGCCGTGGCCAGCGAAGCCGACACACCCGGCAAAATTTCCAGGTCGACCTGATGCCAGGCCGGGTCGCCCGACTCATGCAACGCCTCGATCACCGCCGCGGCCATGGCGAACACCCCCGGATCACCGGACGACACCACCACCACCGAGCGACCTTGCGCAGCCAGTTCGAAGGCGTGCCGGGCGCGCTGCATTTCTTCACGGTTATCGGTGCAGTGTTGAACCTGGTCGTCACGGAACGGCCCGGCCATACGCACATAGGTCTCGTAGCCAAGCACATCGGTGCAGCGCGCCAGTTCCGCCTTCACCGCCGGCACCATCAACTCGGCAGCGCCGGGGCCCAGGCCGATCACGGCAAGGCGGCCGCGAATACGGCCGACTTGCGCCAGGTCCAGCGGTTGCTCGGCGACGCTGATTACGATATCCGCATCCTGCGCCACCTGTGCAAAGCGCAGCGGCACACCCAGCTCCAGTGCCGCGGCGTGCAGCGACGCCTCGGCCATCTGCCCATCGCTGGCCAGCAGGCACGCCAGGGATTGCAGGGCGATGCCCGCTTGCTGCAACGCCGCTCGCACACGCTCGGCCAGTTGCTCACCCGGCTTGCAGGTGACGCACACGTTCTTCGGGTAAATCAGCAGTTCATTGGCGGCCGGTTCCCGGGCGTCACTGCCGATATGAATCGCCAGGCGCGCTTGCTGGTCCTGCGGCAGATTGGCCTGGTCCAGCCACGGCGCGGCGCCTTCGATACGCACGCTTTCACCGGCCAGCAGGTCCGAGACAAAACGCTTGCCCAGTTCCAGGTCCGCCAGCGCATAGCCCTTGGGCGGGTTGAGCAGGCAGGTGCCGAAACGCAGCTCGCCACTGGTGGTGATCGCTGCAGCCACATCCAGCGCGGTGGCAATCTCGCGCGCCATCACATTCACGCCACCCAGCCCACCGAGCAACGGCACCACCGCGCTGCCGTCTTCGGCAACGGCCAGCACGGCGGGCTCCTCGCCCTTCTCCAGCAGCAACGGCGCCAGCGTGCGGATCACGATGCCCGCCGCGCACAGCGCAATCAGCGGCGTGCCTTGTTGATACAGCTCGCGCAGGGTCGCTCCGAATTCGCTGTAGGACTGGTCGGCACCATCAACCCGCCCGGCCAAGCCGTGAATCAGGGAGCCCGGGTAGACCTGCTGGATCTTGCGCGCAGTGGCCAGGCTGCCCTGGCCCAGAATAACGATCGCTGGCTTCATCACCCCTGCCACCGTTCGCCGGGCACGATGATCAGCGAGAAGTACGGCGACGAAGCCGGGTCCACCTGATCCAGCGGCACGATCTTCTGGTTGGCCATGGTCGCGCGCTCCACATACAACGCACGCCCGGCCAGGCCGAGTTCTTCCAGCACCTGGCGCACTTTCGGGAAATTGCGACCGAGCTTCATGATCACCGCCGCATCGGCGTCCGCCAGGCGGCGCTTGAGGTCGTCATGGGGCAGCACACCGGAGAGTACCGACAAGCTCTGATTGCGATACACCAAAGGCGCGCCGAGTACCGAGGCGCCGCCCAACATCGAGCACACGCCGGGAATCACTTGCGCTTCGTAGCGCTCGGCCAGGCGATCATGCAGGTACATGTAGGAGCCGTAGAAAAACGGGTCGCCCTCGCAGATCACCGCCACATCGCGCCCGGCATCCAGATGCGCGGCCACTTCCAGGCTGGCGGCATCGTAGAAATCACTGATTACCTGTTCGTAGGACATCGGTGCCGGCAGCACTTCGGTGGTCACCGGGTACACCAGCGGCATCAAGGTTTGCTGTGGCACCAAATGATCTTCGATGATGCCGAAGGCGTTGCCTTTCTTGCCCTTGGCCACGAAGTACGCCACCACCGGCGACTCACGCAGCAGGCGCAGCGCCTTGAGGGTGATCAGTTCCGGGTCGCCGGGGCCGACGCCCAGGCCGATCAAACGTCCGCGTGCCTGCATTATTCGACCTCCGTGGCCAAGGCGTTGACGGCTGCGGCGGCCATGGCACTGCCGCCCAGGCGCCCTTGCATGATCACAAACGGCACGCCACGGCTGTCCGCCGCCAGCATCGCCTTGGACTCGGCGGCGCCGACGAAGCCCACCGGGAAGCCGAGGATCAACGCCGGTTTGGGCGCGCCTGCATCGAGCATTTCCAGCAGGTAGAACAAGGCGGTCGGCGCGTTGCCGATCACCACCACGCTGCCTTCCAGGTGCGGGCGCCACAGCTCCAGTGCGGCGGCGGAGCGGGTGTTGCCCAATTCGCGCGCCAGCTCCGGCACGCTGTCGTCGCGCAGGGTGCAGATCACTGCATTGTTGGCCGGCAGGCGCGCGCGGGTCACGCCTTCGGAGACCATCCGCGCATCACATAGAATCGGCGCGCCGGCGGCCAGCGCGTCGCGCCCGGCCTTGCCCGCGCCTTCGGAAAACTGCAGGCCGTCGATGGCCTCGACCATGCCGCAGGCATGAATCACGCGCACCGCGAGTTTTTCCAGGTCGGCCGGGATGCGGTCGAGTTTGGCTTCCGCGCGAATAATGGCGAAGGAGTTGCGATAGATCTCCTGACCGTCGCGGATGTAATCAATCATCGGTGTTGCTCCGTGGGTGGGCGCGCAACAGGGCGCCCGCCGCTTCAATGGAAAGGGTGCGCGCGTGCAGCCGGCCGAAACCCGGGTGGGCTGCATCGCGAAAATAGAGGTCGTAGTGGCCGGGGCTGACGGCCAGCAAGGTGACCGGCGCGGTGTGCGCAGCGGCGCAGGAGCGTGGGCAGCCGGACAGGTGCACATCGTGCTGCGGTTGCAACGCGGCCAGCCGTATGGCGTCGGCCTTGGTGTCGGCCAGGCCTTTGGCGCAACCGCTGGAGCCGGTACAGGCGACCATGCGCGCCAGGGGTTGGTCGATCGAGCAGAGAAAGCCCAGCGTCTCCAAGCCTTGAGTGACGGCTTCAGGATGTTTAACGCCAGGCAGCAACACGCCCTGCCAGGGCGTGAAACGCAGGGTGCCGTCGCCGAACTCGCTGGCCAACTGTGCAACGCCGTTGAGCATGCTCGAATCCAGACGGCCCAAGGGCGCGACCGCGGCAACGTAGAATTGTTTTTTTTGCAGCTGTGGATAAGTGCCGAGGTGCAACAGGGCGCCACTGGCCGGGCGTTTGAAGCCATCTGCCGGCAGCAACGGCAGGCGCAGATGGCTCAATAACTTATCCACAGCCAGATGGCGCATGCGGATTTGCTCGGGGGTGGCGAGGTCGAGAAACGCTTCCAGCACAGCCACCACCAGCGCATGCCCCTGTTCCAGCGGCACGGCGGCCAGCGGCGCATCCAGCCCCGGGCAACCGGCCAGGCCGAACGCCAGCAAGGTTTCGCCCTTGCGCTCAAACGCCGACAACCACAGGTCATGGTGATGCTCCAACATCGCCAGGGCCTCGCCGCCATCGAGTTGCACGGCGAACTTGGCCGACAGCTCATGGAAACGCGGGTGATTTTGCAGGGTCGCGAGGATTTGGGCCGCCAGCGGGCGGGTGTCGAACAGCATCTGCGGGTCGATGCCGGCGCCGGGGCTGAGCATCAGGTTGCGCACGTCGTCGCCAGCCGCATGGCTGGGGCCGAGGTCCGCAGCCAGGAGCGTCGCGATCAGGGCGTCCTGTTCAGCGCCGATGCCGCGAATCTGCAGGTTGGCGCGGTTGGTCGCCTCGATCACCCCGCCCGCATGGGCTCGGGCTGCGTCGGCCACCGCGTGAGCCTGCTTTGCGGTGATGGAACCGCCGGCCAATTTGATCCGGCAAATGCCGCCATCCAGCGCCTGGACAATACGCAGCAACCCCGGGCAAGCCGAGGGGCGCAAGGTGTTCGGGGCGGGCGTTCGGTTCACGGGGCTACCGGTTGACGGGTAAAGGCGCGGTATTATGCCTGCTTTGTCCGACGGCATGAAAAGCCTGCCCGTCGGATGTCGTTCAAGGAATTCTTATGTCGCCCTGGCTGACGGTTGTAGGCATCGGTGAAGACGGCTTCAAGGGGCTGGGCAGGAATGCCCGGCATGCCCTGTTGCGCGCCACGCGGATTATAGGTGCTCAGCGCCAGTTGGACCTGCTGCCGGTGTGTATTCGCGGCGAACGCCAGCTGTGGCCGAGCCCGTTTTCGCTGGATCCGGTGCTGGCCAGGCGTGGCGAACCGGTGTGCGTACTGGCCAGCGGCGATCCAATGTTCTATGGCGTGGGCGCCAGCCTGGCGCGGCAAGTGACGGCGGATGAGTTGCTGATTTTGCCGGCGCCGTCGTCCGTGTCGCTGGCGGCGGCGCGGCTGGGTTGGCCGTTGCAGGACGTGGTGACCTTGTCTGTGGTGGCTCGGCCAATGGCGGCGCTGAATGCGCATCTGGCCAGCGGCGTGCGGTTGTTGGTGTTGAGCAATGACGGCGGCAGCCCGGCGTTGATTGCCGCTTTACTGACTGAATCCGGTTTCGGGCCGAGCCGGCTGAGTGTGTTTGAGCACTTGGGCGGCACAGATGAGCGGCGCATCGAGGGTGTGGCGAGTGATTGGCAACAGGCTTGCGTCGCCGATTTGAATCTGGTCGCCATCGATTGCGTGGCCTCCAGCGAAACACCGCGCCTGTCGCGCCTGGCAGGCCTGCCGGATTCAGCCTTCAAACACGACGGCCAATTGACCAAACGCGACGTACGCGCCATGACCCTCGCCCGCCTCGCGCCTGTGCCCGGTGAGTTGCTCTGGGATGTGGGCGCGGGCAGCGGTTCCATCGGGATTGAGTGGATGCGCACCCATCCGAGTTGTCGCGCGTTGGCGATTGAAGCCGATGAAGGCCGCCAAGGGTTGATCGAACATAACCGCGATGCCCTGGGTGTACCCGGCCTGCAACTGATCCGCGGCAAGGCGCCTCAGGCGCTGGACGGCCTGGAAGCCCCGGACGCGATCTTCATCGGCGGCGGCGTAACGCGCGAAGGCGTGCTCGATAAGTGCTGGCAACAGCTGCGGCCCGGTGGCCGCTTGGTCGCCAATGCCGTGACCCTGCAAAGCGAGATGACCTTGATGAACTGGCGCGCCCGGCATGGCGGCGAACTGACGCGCATCCATGTCGCCCAGGCCCAGCCGTTGGGCGAATTCGACACCTGGCGCCAGGCATTGCCGATCACCTTGCTGGACGTGGTCAAGCCGTTATGACGCGCATTCTGTTGCTGGGCGGTGTGACCGAGGCGCTGGCGATTGCTCGCACGCTCGGCCCGGAACATATCTACAGCCTGGCGGGCGTCGGGCGGGTGCCGACTGACCTGAACTGCCAGGTGCGCGTCGGCGGTTATGGCGGGGCTGAGGGGCTGGCGCAGTTTGTTCGGGACGAAGGGATTGGCCTGGTTCTCGATGCGACCCATCCCTATGCGGCGCAGATCAGCCGCAATGCCGCCGAGGCTGCGCGTGTTTGTGGCGTGCCGTGCTGGGCGCTGCGGCGTCCGGCGTGGCAGCCACAGGCGGGAGATGATTGGCGGGAAGTCGGTGATTGGGCCGAGTTGATTGAAGCGCTCAAACCCTTCAAGCGCCCGCTGTTCACGCTGGGGCGTGAGCCGTTGCAGCATCTGAATGAAATCCCGCCGGAGCAGTTCTGGACGCTGCGCGCGCTGGACGTGTATCCGGGGAATGAGCGGTGTGAAGTGATCGGCGCGCGTGGGCCGTTTTTGATCGAGGATGAACGCGCGCTGTTCGAACGGCGTGGCATCGATGTGCTGATCAGCAAGAACAGCGGCAGCACGGCAACCGAACCGAAGCTGGAAGTGGCACGGGAGCGCGGTGTGCCAGTGCTGGTGTTGAAGCGGCCCGTGCTGGCGGCTGTCGACCGAGAGTTCACCGCCGTGGCAGCGGTGCTGCAGGCAATCACTGTCTTCCCCTGTGGGAGCGGGCTTGCCCGCGATAGCAGACTGTCAGTCGCCAGAGGTGCTGACTGACCCACCGCCATCGCGGGCAAGCCCGCTCCCACATTGGGTTTGTATAGCTAGGCCTGCCCAGTGCCTTCCTGCACACGATCAGCCAGCAACTGCGCCAACTCCATCAACTGCACAACACCCAACAACGCCTCTCGCTTGGAGCCGTCCAGATCAAATGCAAGATCGCAGCTCAGCGCATTCGCCGAGGCGAGGGTTTCGTTAAGGTTGACCAGCAGGTCTTCGGTGGTGATGCCGTCGGCCACGGTGAATAGCCGAATGGGGGGATTTGGTGTGGGTTTGATCATTGTGAAGCTCCTTGATCTAAGTGGAGCTGCCACAGATCGCCGCGATGCGATTGGGGGTGGCAGCTGTGCGCAGGTTCGCGGACCGGAGATCAAGGAAGCCGGCATACCCGAAGGTATCCCGCGCACAGCCACCATAGAGCCGCACAGTAGACGATAAAAAAGCGTCAACTGAAAGGAGGCAATGCTTGATCTGTCCGGGCCGCGACGCCCGACCGCTGAGTGTGCAGCGGTGTCCGGAGACTAGAGATCGAGTGTCCTAGGGACGCCCTTAAATCCATGTCGGAAATTTCTGGTTGCTGCTTGCACACATTCCACCAGCAACCGACAGCCTCAAGCCAACCCACAGTGTGGAGTGCAAAATTGGCAATCCGCGTTTCCCGTCTATCCTGAAACCTGTCACTGCGACACCAAACCACACCGCCCCTTTTTACTTATCCACCCCGATCAGGCTAAATACCCCCCTGATCGTTTAACCCTACGGATTGTCCGCCATGGCCCGTCAACGCTTTGCAATTGTGTGGATCGCCTGCTTTGCAGTGCTGTTCAACGCCTTTGCCATGCCGATGGCCAGTGCGATGCAGCAGTCGGACGACCCGGTCAAACAGCTGTTGTGGGGCAGTTTCTGCTCGTCCAATGGCGCCAGCCTGAAGACTATTGCCCTGGGCAAGCTGGAGATTCCGGCGCCGGCACAGGAAGACCATTCGGCCATGCAGCATTGCTGGTGCTGCTCGGGCTCGGCGCCGGTGGTGGCGTTGCCGGGGCATGCGCCGCAGTTGTATATCACCCGTTTTGATGCAGTGCTGGGCCTGACCCAGCCCGCCCTGCAAACCCCTACCCCGCGCCAGCAATGGCCGAGTCTCAACCCGCGCGCCTCTCCAACGGCCTGATTTCTTCGCAAGTGAACTGCGTTTAGAACCGTTCTGGAGAACTGCCATGCTCAAATCTTCCCTGCTTCTGGCTGCGTTACTGTTGCCGGTGTTCAGTGCTGCCAATGCCGATGACTACAAGGCCGGCGACCTGTTGGTCAGCGACCCCTGGTCCCAGGAGTTGCCGCCCAACGCGCCGACGGTGGCGGCGTATTTTGTGATTCACAACACGGGCGAAACGCCGGACCGCCTGCTCAGCGTTGAAACACCGGTGGCGGACAAGGCCGAGTTGCATGAGCACGTCATGCAAGGCGACCTGATGAAAATGCAGCAGGTGCCCAGTGTCGCCGTACCGGCCAAGGGTGATCTGACATTCGCGCCCATGGCCTATCACGTGATGCTGCTGGGCCTCAGAGACCGCAGCCTGTTGGCGGACGGCAAGCAATTTCCGCTGACCCTGACCTTCGAAAAGGCCGGCAAGGTGGAAGTAGAAGTCTCGGTGCAGAAGGCGCCCCCCATGGCCACCCACGAGCATAAGCACGCCAGGTAAGCCAACCTCGATGGGCGCCCCTCGCGCCAGGTTTTCTCCACACGCCCGCGTAAGACGCGGCCGTTGGATCAGCCTGTTCGCCATGCTGATGATCTTTATCGGTCCGCTGATTTCCCAAGCGATGCCGATGAACCATCACGCCGGTATGTCGATGAGCATGTCCATGGACATGCCGATGGACCACGGCGATTCCCATCACCCCAAAGCCCCCGACGAACACCACGCCCTCTGGTCCAAGTGCGGCTATTGCGACCTGCTCTATAGCTGCCCGGCCCTGCCCGGTGGCATTTCAACCTTCACCCTCGGCACACTGCCACCCGCTAACGCCCTTACCGCCGCCACCCGCCTGGGCCACGCGCGGCAAAGCATCTTCCCCGGCGCCCGCAGCCGCGCACCGCCCGTCAACGCGTAAGCCCTTCACCGCGTTACTTCACCCCGGCCGACTTTAGACAGACAGCCGCAGGCTGCTGGCCGTGTTGTTTACGATTGATTGATGGAATTTGTCATGTCCAGGTTTTCTGCTGACACCCGTTTGGGAAGCACTCGCGTGGTCGCCGTTCTGTGCGGCGCCCTCTTGGTTCCACTCGCCCACGCCGACGAGCACGAACTGAGCCCCACAGTCATCACCGCGATCGCCCCCAGCTCGCCGCTGACCGTAGTCACCAACCCGAAAGACCCACGCCAGCCGGTGCCCGCCAGCGACGGCGGCGACTACCTCAAGACCATCCCCGGCTTCGCCTTGGTGCGTAACGGTGGCACCAACGGCGACCCGGTGTTGCGCGGCATGTTCGGCTCGCGCCTGAATATCCTCACCAACGGCAGCATGATGCTCGGCGCCTGCCCGGGCCGCATGGATGCACCCACCTCGTACATTTCCCCGGAAACCTACGACAAGCTCACCGTGATCAAGGGCCCGCAAACCGTGCTCTGGGGCCCGGGCGCCTCCGCCGGCACCATCCTGTTCGAACGTGAGCCCGAGCAGTTCGGCGAATTGGGCACACGCCTGAATGCCAGCGTTTTGGCCGGCTCCAACGGGCGTTTTGACAAAGTGGTCGATGCCGCTGCGGGCGGGCCTTTGGGCTACGTGCGGGTGATCGGCAACCAGGCCCACGCCGATGATTACAAGGACGGCAACAACGACACCGTGGCCTCACGCTACGACAAATGGAACGGCGACGTGGCCGTGGGTTTCACCCCCGACGCCGACACGCTGCTCGAACTCACCGCCGGCCGTGGCGATGGTGAAGCGCGCTACGCCGGGCGCGGCATGGACGGCTCGCAGTTCCTGCGCGAAAGCCTGGGGCTGCGCTTTGAAAAGTCCAACATCGGCGAGGTGCTGGACAAGGTCGAAGCCCAGGTTTACTACAACTACGCCGACCACGTGATGGACAACTACACCCTGCGCACGCCGTCCGGCACCGGCATGATGGCCGGGCCCATGGCGGCCAACGTCGACCGTCGCACCTTGGGCGCACGCATCAAGGCCACCTGGCGCTGGGCCGACGTGCAACTGATCGGCGGCCTGGATGCGCAAACCAATGAACACCGCCAGCGCAGCAGCATGGGCATCGACACTTATAAAGACTTGCCCCGGGAAAAGGACGCCAACTTTCACAACTACGGCGTGTTCGGCGAGCTGACCTGGTACGCCGCCGACCGCGACCGCCTGATCACCGGCGCACGCGTGGATCGCGCCTCGGCCAGGGATTTTCGCCAGACCACCGGCTCGGGAATGATGAGCCGCCCCAACCCGACCGCCAACGACACCCGCGCCGATACGCTGCCATCGGGCTTCGTACGCTTTGAACACGACCTGGCCGACAGCCCGACCACCGTCTACGCAGGCCTGGGCCATTCCGAACGTTTCCCGGACTACTGGGAGCTGTTCTCGCCGAACACCGGCGCCGCAGGCTCGGTGAACGCCTTCGATGGCGTGAAGCCGGAGAAAACCACCCAGTTCGACTTCGGCGCGCAATACAAAACCGCCGACCTCGAAGCCTGGACCTCGGGTTACATCGGCCGCGTGCAGGACTTCATCCTGTTCGACTACACGCCCGGCATGATGGGCACCACCTCCCAGGCCCGCAACGTCGACGCGCGCATCATGGGCGGCGAATTGGGCGCGGCGTACAAGCTGACGCACCAATGGAAAGCCGACGCCACCCTCGCCTACGCCTGGGGCAAGAACACCAGCGACGGCAAGGCCCTGCCGCAAATGCCGCCATTGGATGCGCGCTTCGGCCTCACCTACAGCGAAGACGACTGGAGCGCCGGTGCCTTGTGGCGTGTGGTTGCGGCGCAGAATCGCATTGATCAGAACAAGGGCAACGTGGTCGGCAAGGACTTCGACAAGAGTGGCGGCTTTGGCGTGTTCTCGCTGAACGCGGCGTACCGCATCAACAAACACTTCAAGGTCAGTACCGGCGTAGACAACCTGTTCGGCAAGGCATACGCCGAGCACTTGAACCTGGCCGGCAATGCCGGGTTCGGCTACCCGGCCAATGACCCGCAAGCCATCAAGGAGCCGGGGCGTACGCTCTGGACCAAGGTGGATATGAGCTTCTAAGAGCATCGCGGGCAAGCCCGCTCCCACATTTGATTTGTGAATACATTCAAAGGTGGGAGCGGGGTTGCCCGCGATGGCGGCATAACTGACAAAAAACTTTTAAAGCCTTGCGGAGCACCCTGATGACCACCCAAAAAGTTTCCTTCTACAACCTCGCCTGGCGCTGGCACTTCTACGCCGGGCTCTTCGTCGCCCCATTCATGGTGCTGCTGGCCCTGACCGGCATCATCTACCTGTTCAAACCCCAGCTCGATCCATTGATGTACGGCCACCTGCTGAAGGTCCAAACCGCCGAACACGCATTGAGCGCCGACGAGCAACTGCAACGCGCCAAAGCCGCTTACCCTCAAGGCACGATCAGCAAATACCTGCCGCCCGCCGACGCCACCAGCAGCGCACAATTCGTGATGCACAACGGCGGCCGTGAGGTGACCGTCTTCGTCGACCCGTATCGCGGCACGGTCCTCGGCGAGCAGGACTCCAAATACAACCTGCAAGCCATCGCCCGCGCGCTGCACGGTGAGCTGATGATCGGCACCGTCGGCGACCGTCTGGTGGAACTCGCCGCCGGTTGGGGCGTGATGCTGGTGGTGTCGGGCGTGTACCTGTGGTGGCCGCGCGGCAGGTCTTCGGCGGGCGTGCTGTGGCCGCGTTTCAACACCCGTGGCCGCGTGTTCTGGCGCGATCTGCACGCCGTCGCCGGCTTCTGGGGCGCAGCCTTTTTGCTGGTGATGCTGCTCAGCGGCATGACCTGGACCGGCTTCTGGGGCAAGCAATACGCCGACCTGTGGAACACCTTCCCGGCAGCGATGTGGAACAACGTGCCGCAGTCGGACCAGCAGGCACGCAGCCTCAACACCGCGAGCCAGCAGACCGTGCCCTGGGCCATGGAAAACACCCCGATGCCGATGTCCGGCGAGCATGCCGAACACATGAACCACGGCGCCACGCATGCAGGTCCGGCCGCGCCGACGGTGAGCTTGCAGCAGGTGGTGGACCTGGCAGGTGCACGCAAGGTCGAGCCCGGCTACAGCATCACTTTCCCGACCACCGCTACCGGTGTATTCACTGTTTCGGTGTTCGCCAACGACCCACGCAATGACGCCACGCTGCATGTGGACCAATACACCGGCAAGGTCCTCGCCGACGTGCGCTGGGAACACTACAACATGGTCGCACGCGCCACCGAGACCGGCGTGATGCTGCATGAAGGCAAGATGTTCGGCTGGGTCAACCAACTGATCGTGCTGCTGATTTGCCTGATGATCCTGCTCAGCGCCGTCAGCGGCGTGGTGATCTGGTGGAAGCGTCGCCCGGCGGGCGGGCTGGGTGTTCCGCCGCTGCGCCATGACCTGCCGAAATGGAAAACCGCGATGGTCATCATGCTCGGGCTGGCGATTGTTTTTCCTCTGGTGGGCGCGTCGTTGATTGTGGTGTGGGCGCTGGACCGCCTGGTGCTGTCGCGCCTGTTTGGCCAACATGAATCTGCCTCAGGTTCCGCATGAATCAGGCGAGATGCCCGTGGCAGAGGCCTTCTGTAGCCTTGCGCGACTTTCGTCGCGCAGCCAATAAGTGTTAACTTATAACACTTTCTGCGTTATCGTTGCTCGCCGCACACTGCGGCGAGCATCCCTCCAAGAAGACTGATCGACCGATGAACAAGTACCTCGCGTCTGGCCTGTGCCTGCTCGCCCTGCATAACAGCGCCCACGCCCTGACCCTGCCCGCCAGCCCCGTCACCGCCCCGGCGGTGGACGAAGAACGTATCGACCTGGACACGCCGACCACTGCCGGCTCACGCCTGAAGCTGACGGCCCGGCAAACCCCGGGCAGTGTCGAAAGCCAGACCGGCGAAAAAATCCGCGAACGCGGCGATGCCAGCGTGCAGGACGCCATCTCCCGCGCCACCGGCATCAGCCGCACCGGCACCCCGGGCGACGGTGGCACCTCGTTGCAGGCGCGCGGGTTTACCGGCCAGGGTTCGGTGATGCAGCTGTACGACGGCAACCGCATGTACATGGGCATGGGCACCTCGACCTTCCCGGTGGACACCTGGTCGGTGGAGCGCGTGGACGTACTGCGTGGCCCGGCGTCAGTGTTGTACGGCGAAGGTGCCACCGGTGCAGTGATCAACACCGTGCCGAAAAAACCCTTTACCGGCGAGATCGAAAACCACATCCGCCTGGGCTATGGCTCTTACGACCGCCAGCAGCAAGCCCTCGACAGCGGCGGTTCGCTGACCGACACCCTGAGCTACCGCCTGAACCTCAACCGCTTGCGCAGCAACGGCTTCATTGACCGTGGCGACTCGGCCAGCGACTTCGTCAGTGGCGCCCTGCGTTGGCAGGCGGCGGACAACCTGAGCTTTACCCTGGCCAGTGACTATGGCGACCAGCGCCCGCAAAATTACTTTGGCACCCCGCTGATCAACGGCCATTTGTACAACAGCCTGCGCGACAAGAACTACAACGTCAGCAACGACACCCAGCATTACAACGACCAGTGGACGCGCCTGACCAGTGAGTGGCAGATCAACGACAGCGTCAGCGCCACCAATGAGCTGTTCTACCTGAAGAACCAGCGCCGCTGGCAGAACGCCGAAAACTATAATTTCACCGGCGGCCAGCTGACCCGCAGCGGCAACTTCGGCATCAAGCACAACCAGGAACAGGTGGGCGACCGCCAGACGTTCACCTTCAAACACACCCTGTTCGGCCTCGACAGCCAGACCGTGGCCGGCGTGGAATACAACCGGATACGCTTCCGCCTGGCGAGTAACTCGCCGTTTGATGATGTACTCAGCGGCGGCCAACCCATCGACATCAACTACCCGGCCGCCACGCCGTTTACCAGCCAGGACCCGTTCAAACCGCTGTTCGCCACCACCACCAAAACCGTCGCCGGCTTCGCCGAGAACCGCCTGCAACTCACCGACCAGTTGTCGCTGGTCACCGGTATCCGCCGCGACTACGCCCATGTCGACCGCGATGACTTGCGCAACGGTAGCCAGACTGAAAAAACCCTCACCGGCAATAATTGGAAAGCCGGTCTGGTCTACGCAATCACACCGGATACCTCGGTCTACGGCCAATACTCCACCAGCACCGACGGCGTCGGTGGCCTGATTTCCCTGAGCCCGAGCCAGCAACAATTCGACCTGTCCACCGCCAAGCAAACCGAAGTCGGCATCAAGCAAGCCTTCTGGGACCAGCGCGGCGAATGGACCCTGGCCGCCTACCACATCGTCAAAAAGAAACTGCTTACCGATGTACCGGGAGACCCGGACCTCAAGCAGCAAGTCGGGCAACAATCTTCCCGTGGCCTGGAGGCCAGCCTCGACCTGCAACTGCCGCACGCCTGGCAGTTGCAAGCCAACGCCGCCATCGTTCATGCGCAGTATGACGACTTCAAGCAAGACGTAGGCGGCGTGCAAGTGTCCCGTGATGGCAATCGCCCCGTGGACGTGCCGCGCCGCACTGCGAACCTGTGGCTGAGCAAAGCCGTGACCGATGACATCCGCGCCGGCGCAGGCGTGCGTTACGTCGATTCGCGCTACGCCGACATGGCCAACACCCGCGAAGTACCGAGCTACACCGTGGTTGACGCCACCGTGTCGTGGAAAGCCATGCGCAACACCACGTTGGGCCTGCAACTGAACAACCTGTTTGACCGCACCTATGCCGTGAGCCAGTACAACGACGGGCAGCAGTGGATCCTCGGCGAGCCGCGCTCGTTCTTCGTCACGGCGGATTACACCTTCTAACTGAACACACAAACCCAATGTGGGAGCTGGCTTGCCTGCGATAGCGGTCTATCCGGCCAAGGTGTATCGCCTGACTCACTGCTATCGCAGGCAAGCCAGCTCCCGCATTTTGAACAGCGTTAAATCAGAGAGCTTTAATGACCTCACTCACCCTCACCCGCCTCACCTGGACGCCTCAGGTTCACGGCCACTGCCGCCACCAGTTCCACCTGTGTGACGCCAGCCTGCAGGTCGGCGCGGGGGAGTTTGTGGGGCTGATCGGGCCCAATGGCAGCGGCAAGACCAGCCTGTTGCGCTGTGCCTACCGGTTCACCCAGCCCGATCAGGGCGACGTATTGCTCGCCCACCAGAACGTGTGGAGACAAAGCGCCAAATGGTGCGCGCAACGCGTCGCGGTGGTGCTACAGGAGTTCCCCGATGCCTTCGGCCTGCGAGTGGACGAGGTGGTCGCCATGGGCCGCACGCCGCACAAAGGCTTGTTCGACAGCGACACGCCACACGATCAACAACTGATCCGCCAGGCGCTGGAATCCGTCGGCATGCAGGGCTTCGAAGACCATGCGTTCGCCACCCTTTCCGGCGGCGAAAAACAACGCGTGATCCTGGCGCGGGCCCTGGCCCAGCAACCGCAGTTGTTGATCCTCGACGAACCGACCAACTACCTTGACCCGCGCTACCAGCTGGAACTGCTCAGGCTGGTCAAACGCCTGAATATCGGCACCCTGGCGAGCATCCACGACCTCAACCTGGCCGCCGCGTTCTGCGACCGTCTGTACGTGATCAACCACGGGCGCATCATCGCCAGCGGCACGCCCCATGAAGTATTGACCGCTGAACTGCTGCGCGACGTTTTCGGCGTCGAGGCACTGATCGACACTCATCCCTTGTCCGGCTACCCCCGAATCACCTGGATAACCCAACCATGATCCCTCGCGCCCTTCTCGCCCTTGCCCTGTTGCTCGGCACCTCCCAAGCGTTCGCCGCAGCCACCCATTACCCGGTGACCGTCAAAAGCTGCAACCGCGACGTGACTTTTCAGGAAGCGCCGAAGCACGCGGTCAGCCACGACATCAACATGACCCAGATGATGCTCGCATTGGGCCTCAAACCGCACATGGCCGGTTACAGCGGCGTGACCGGCTGGAAATCCGTGACGCCGGAAATGGCCGAGATCCTCGACGGCCTGCCGGAGTTGGCCAGCAAGTACCCGTCGGTGGAAACCCTGCTCAACGCCAACGTGGATTTCTTCTTTGCCGGCTGGGATTACGGCATGCGCGTGGGCGGCGACCTCACGCCGGCCACCCTGCAACCGCTGGGCATCAATGTGTATGAGCTGACCGAGTCCTGCGCGTTCGTGATGAAGCGCCCGGCCGCGACGCTGGAAGACACCTATAACGACCTGCGCAACCTCGGCAAGATCTTCGACGTGCAAGACCGCGCCAACGCGCTGATCGCGCAAATGCAGGCGCAGGTGGCCGACATACAAAAAGATTTGCCCGCTGATAAACCGCGCGTATTCCTGTACGACAGTGGAGAAGACCGCGCCATGACCTCCGGCCGTTTGGGCATGCCTCAGGCGCTGATCGAGGCGGCGGTTGGACGCAATATTCTCGACGACATCGACGCCAGCTGGACCCGGGTCAATTGGGAAACCGTGGTGGAGCGCAACCCGCAGGTGATCGTGATCGTCGACTACAGCGAAATCACCGCCGAGCAAAAGGAACAATTCCTGCTCAACAACCCGGCGCTGCAAGCGGTGGACGCGATCAGAAACCAGCGGTTCATCGTGATCCCCTACGTGCAGGCCACGCCGGGCATCGATAACGTGCTGGCCGTCGAGACGCTGGCCAAGGGGTTCCACGGCGAATGATCACCCGTCGCTACGCCTTGTTGCTCGCCGCCCTCGCGGCAGTCTTGCTGGTCTCCTGCGTGATCTCCCTGGGCTTTGGCCCGGCGCGGGTGCCGGTGGACGTGGTGTGGCGCATCGTGCTGTTCAAAGCCTTTGGCCTGGGTGACGTGAGCTGGTCGGCCGGGCAGGAACATATCGTCTGGTTGATCCGCGTACCGCGCATGCTGCTGGGTGCGCTGGTGGGTGCCGGGTTGGCGTTGATCGGCGCCGTGTTGCAGGCGGTCACGCGCAACCCGCTGGCCGACCCGCACTTGCTCGGCGTGACCTCCGGCGCCACCCTCGGCGCAGTCATCGTGGTGCTGCATGTGGGTGAGATTGCGGGCCTGCTGACTTTGCCCATCGCCGCCTTCATTGGCGCGCTGCTGAGCATGCTGGTGGTGCTGGCAGTGGCCAGCCGCAATGGGCGGCTGGAGAGTGATCGCCTCTTGCTGTGCGGCGTGGCGGTGTCGTTTGTGATGATGGCGGCAGCCAATTTGTTGTTGTTCATGGGCGACCATCGCGCAGCCTCGGCGGTGATGTTCTGGATGCTCGGCGGCCTCGGCCTGGCGCGCTGGGAGCTGCTGGCGATTCCCGCCGCCACGGTCGTATTGGGCCTTGCAGTACTGACCGGCATGGCCCGGCCGTTGAACGCCTTGATGGCCGGCGAGCAGACTGCCGTGACCCTCGGCCTGAACGCCCGCACTGTGCGCTTGAAAGTATTCCTGGTCGCCTCGTTGATGACCGGCGTGCTGGTGTCCATCAGCGGCTCCATCGGCTTTGTCGGGCTGATGGTGCCGCACATTGCCCGGCGTCTTGTTGGCGCCGAGCATCGGCGCTTATTGCCGGTGTGCGCGCTGCTCGGCAGCCTGTTCCTGGTGTGGGTGGACGTGGCCGCACGCACCCTGATCGCCCCCGAGGATTTGCCGATTGGCGTGGCCACGGCGGCAATCGGCGGGTTGTTTTTTATCGGGTTGATGCGCAAGCGTTAACGTCAAAGCTCGTCTTTGGCGCGGCCATACCAAGGCTCCCCGGCATCCGGGTCCTCGGCGCTCCAGGAGTCATCCAGGCGCCCGCGTTTTTTCCAGAAGTTATCGCTGACCAGCACAAACAGACTGCCCAGGCGCCTCAATTGGCTGACCAGCGCACTCGGAGAGGCCGCAGGCTGGGCGTTGAGCAATGTCGTCTCTGCGGCCGATAGCGCCGGCACATACTTGAGCAAGCTCCCACCCCGACAGGACAAATAAACAGCGTCGGCATTTGGCGAATTGCTCGACACCACCGACAGGTAGCTTCTCAAATCCTCACTGGAAGCAAAATTGGGCAGCAGCCGGGTATCGATCGTGTTCGCGCTGGTGGTGGACGGTATTGAATTGTAAAAGGCATGCACGGCTGCAATGGTGTAATTGCGCAATACGTTGTTCTGCGGCACATCAAACCCGGCATGGTCGACCCAGAACAACAGCTCAAGCGTGCTGTCGCCGAACCCGGGCCGATTTTCCACAGGATCAATCGCGACATACGCTGACAAACGCGGCGGTACCAATATCGCGCCCAGATACTGTTTACCCGCAAATGGCCCGATCAGCCGTTGTGCATAGCGCGCAGCGTCATCTGCATAGAAGTACAGAGGCCCGCAAAACGAATGAAAGTAGGGATCGTCACGGAAAGCATGCGGCGGCCTTTTCGGCCACCATTGCGCGTCGACACGCTGCTTGCGGCTCCAGACTTCACTGGTCACCCGAATTTCCAACGCCCCCATCGTCGCCATCCTGCGCACATAGTCCCGTACGCTGAGTGAGCCATTGCGCAGTTGCAAGGAGTCATGGCCCACTTGAGCCGCCCAATCAGTAACGGGTGCGGTCTTCGGCACGGTATACCGCAGCAATGCACCGTCTGCGCAAAGCAGGTACAGCGGTAAAACGCCTCCATTGCGCAGGGAAGTGATGAATACCAGCGCCTTGGTAACAGCCATGGGAGCAAAAAAGCTTCGCGCCATGTCATCGTCGGCCGGGGCAATTGTCTTAGTCGATCCACACAGGTAAAAACCGTCCAGCATATAGCCCTGAGGTAATTTTCCGTCCGTAAAAACCGAACGCAAATTGCCGTAGGCCTCTCTGACAAGCGGCAGCGTCGCCATGTAGAGTTCCCTGCCCATTGCCTTGAGTACGTAACCGACCGCAACGTGATCCTGAGGTTGCCAGCTACGCTGCACATGCCTTACGGCGTCCAAAGCACGCGTGAATAGAGGGCTGCACGCAGAGTCGGCAGCTACCGCAACGATAGCCAGAGGATCCGCTCGGTATTGATTCAAAGCAAAATTGGGTTTTAACGTCCTGGGGATTCCCCACAGCGTGTCGCCCTCCACTACCCGCAAGGCGCCAGCCTTGGCCACCACATTGACAAAATCCTGAGGCGACAGCGTGCCTGAGCGAATGTGTTGTTCGATCGCGTTGTCGGCCAAATCACCTTTAACGGGGTTCAGGGGTGCAAGCTGGCCCTTCAATAACGTCTCTTGCGCAGAGTTCGACAACTGGTAGCTGAGAATCGAGCCGCTCGGCCCCAATACGTATTCACATTTAATGTGCGCTTCTCGGCGTAACAGGTTTGCCAGTACATCGCTGGGCACCATGCTTTGGTACACAGCCTTTTGAGTCGTCGAAAGCAACAGTTGGACTTCCTGAACCGCCAAAGACCGGTAGCGCGCAACGATAGTGCTGCCACCCGGGTAGAGCCCCGCTGAAACAGTCGGATCAGGATAGATCCAGTCCAGCGTAATTCCACGAGGGGGCATGACCAGGGGTTCGGTCGCGACGTACAAGCCATTGACCAATTTAAGAATGACGCCCCCATAAGCGCGTTTGAATGCCCTGCCTACAGAAACCATGGCATGGCGAGCCGCGTCATCGGGCGAGGCAAATGCGGGGCTCAAGCTCCGAGGACTGATCGTCTGAAAACCGGCCCACGCCCCGCCAACATCTCCGGCCATGTCCCAGCACAGGCTCGTACGCAGCACCCGCAACTCCCCCTTCAGCGCCCACGCTCTGACAAAGTCCACAGGCATCGTTACACCGGAATCCAGCTGCGACCTCGCGTTTATCAACGACGTGTCCGCCTCACCACCGGCTTTCACGTCAATTGTGTAGGGCACGTACCGCAACAACGCACCATCAAGCATGGACAAATAAACCGGCAGGCTGAGCGCCCGATCACGCCGCGCTTCATACAGCGTTATGTACATCACCTCAGGCACGAGGAAATACAACGTCAGCCACTTGTTCGCTGCGCTCAACCCCTGTGGCGACCACTGCTGTGACCTGAACAGAGCATGTAACTCGTAACCCTCAGGTACCAGGAACCCGCCGCCGGTTTTTCGGGAAAACAAGCTTCCAAGCTTGAATAAATCATTTGAAAAAAACACGCCAACCGCTTCAGTGGCAACGTACTTCTCTTGGCGCTTGAAGATGAATGCAAAGTAAGCCTGCGCAGGAAGATTGCGGCCATGCACGCGCTGGTGCAAGTCACGGGCGGCCTCATCAGCACTGTCAAATACAGCGCCATAGCACACATAGTCGGGCGGGGAGAGTCTGGGTGCATATTCAAAGTTGGGCGTCCAGTCGCTGTAGACGACGCCACGAGGTCCCCATAAAGCGTTGCCCTGGATAATCTTGAAGTCTCCGGCGCCGGCCAGTCGGACGACCCAATCGGCCGGTTTGATGCCCCCATGCCCGGATCCACGGCCAAGTCGCCGACTCTCGACCGCGGCACTGATGTTCGCCAGCAGCAATTGCTCCTGCGGCGACTGATTCGGCGTGTACTCCAGCAAGCAGTCTTCGGCCCCGGACAGGTACGCTACGCGTTTGTCCAGGATGATCGAATGGATCTCTTCATCAGAGAAAACCTGCAGATTGATCAGTGCTTCATCCTGGGTCCAATTTCGTCGCCGCACCCATGCTGGATCAACCATCGACAGCGCCGTGTGGGAACCATAGCGCGCATGCAGCTCATAGGACTCCGGTGGAATCAACGGTCCTTGCCCGCCCACTGGAAAAAACAACGTGGACGCAAATGGATGATCAAGGGTCTGCAGTGGCTGCGTTATCACAAAAAAGCCGTCGGCTTTCTTGAGTACATACCCGCCGTAATAGAGGGCGCGCCGGTTGCCGATTTGTTCATGGGCATGCAGCGCCGCGTCGCGGGAGGACACAAATGCGCCGCTCAAGGCAATGGAAGGCGTCAGCGCCAGGAGCGCAGATTGCCGGTGTACTTGCCCGACATCACGCCACAACTCGCCCGCCTGAACCACCCACAACGCGGTGTCATTGATCACCCTGCGCACAAAGTTGCGCGGTGTCAGGGTGCCGTCTGCAAGCGCCGCCTGCGCCCCGTTATCGCTGATCACCCCCTCACTGTCGAACTTGAACAACGAAGTGGCAAGCGTGGCTGAAGGCACTTTGAGTTTGAGCAACGATTGGTCAGAAGCTTTCATGTAGAGGTCCAGGCCACGACCAGGATTCTGCAGCCCTGAAGTTCGTTGCCCCTGAAGGACAGCGGCCACTATCTGGGCAGGAGAGAAGAACGCACTGGCCAACCAGTTTTCTCTCGCGGCAACTTCGCCTGCCTCATACCAATCGCTGAAATAGAGAGCATCCAGGCGGTACCCGACGGGCAAGCGCGGCTGCCCATCCGGCCCGGCCGGAAACATCGCATCAAGCGAAAACAACGGTTCCTGTTTGGGCGAGGCAACCGTTGCTATGTAACGTTCTTGACTGAGGTGCTTGAGCACCATGCCGATTCGCGGTTCCGATGCGAAGGTGGTTGGCGAGGTCAGCGCGGCCGTCACTGCCAATGGCGCCTGGTCAAAGACGGCTGTGAACAAGGGCTGCTCAGTCACCGCAGTCGACGAAAAGGGTTCAAAAACCTTCCAGTCAGCGGGTATTCGACCTCTAGAGCCGCCCCAGAGAGCTGTGGGCACAATCAGACTCAGTGAGCCGAACGTTGAAATTTTCTTGATGAACTCATCAAAGCCGCCATACACCCCCACAGGGTTATTCGCTGGTTTTCCGGCCTGCACCCACAGGGCAAAACTGAATTCCGCAGGCGAGCCCGTGGGCGTGTGTCGGATCAGTGAACCATCTGGCCCGGACAGGTAGGAGGAAGGGAAGAAATCTCGATCATGCACATCCCGATAAAAGTCCGCACCGGACAGAAACCCCAGAAATGCCTTGGCCATGCGCTCATCAAAACTGCGGTTCTTCTGAAGAATCAGCGCGTGCTGTGCAGGGTGCGAATGGTAGGTCGCAACGCACGTGTACCCTGGCGGCTGGAGATAACGACCATCGGCACCGATCCCCACAACCGTGCGTAAATCAAACTGCATACCCTCGCCCGCCACCGGCTGGGTAGCGAAATACAGGCCTGCGGGGTCTCGCACAATAACCCCGCCGTATTCCACGGCTCGTCGTTGACCTATTTCCTGATGGGCCCAGTTCGCGGCATCCACCTCATGCACAAACCCAGGGCTTAAAGGCGGCAGTTGGGCAGCTCCCCGGTTTGAACTGGCAGCCCGCTCTTCACGTGACAATCTGATAGCCATGAAAACTCCTGAAAAAAAAAGCCTGGGCACGGCGCCCGGTTCTTTCATTCTCGGAGTGAAGAGCCACGCCCGACCGGTAGATAAATAATGGTCGCCCCGCAGCACCACAACTGCACATCGTCGTGCCCCGCCGCCGAAATCGGGCGCCACATTGGTGCAGTAAATCGGCACACAGGTTTATCGAGCCCTTGGCAATCAGGGTTGGATAAGTTCGGCACACCCCTTGCTATCACCTCTGCAACGTCCCTCATCTGCCACCCATAACAAAACATCGGTATCGGAGATCGCACCATGAAGCGTCGCAGCTTGATCAAGGCTTTCACTCTTTCGGCATCCATTGCCGCCATGGGCCTGACCTGGACCGTGCAGGCCGCCGAGACCATCAAGGTCGGCATCCTGCACTCGCTGTCCGGCACCATGGCCATCTCCGAAACGTCGCTTAAAGACATGGCGCTGATGACCATCGACGAGATCAACGCCAAGGGCGGGGTGAACGGCAAGATGCTCGAACCGGTGGTCGTCGACCCCGCGTCCAACTGGCCGCTGTTCGCTGAAAAAGGCCGCCAGTTGCTGACCCAGGACAAGGTCGCCGTGGTGTTCGGTTGCTGGACCTCGGTGTCGCGCAAATCCGTGCTGCCGGTGTTCGAAGAACTCAACGGCCTGCTGTTCTACCCGGTGCAGTACGAAGGTGAAGAAATGTCGCCAAACGTGTTCTACACCGGCGCCGCGCCGAACCAGCAAGCCATCCCTGCGGTGGAATACCTGATGAGCGAAGAAGGCGGCGGCGCCAAGCGCTTCTTCCTGCTGGGCACCGACTACGTGTACCCGCGCACCACCAACAAGATTCTGCGTTCGTTCCTGCACGCCAAAGGTGTGGCGGACAAAGACATCGAAGAGGTCTACACCCCGTTCGGCCACAGCGATTACCAGACCATCGTGGCCAACATCAAAAAATTCTCGGCCGGCGGCAAAACTGCGGTGATCTCCACCGTGAATGGCGACTCCAACGTGCCGTTCTACAAAGAGCTGGCCAACCAGGGCCTGAAAGCCACCGACGTCCCAGTGGTGGCGTTCTCCGTGGGTGAAGAAGAACTGCGCGGCATCGACACCAAGCCGTTGGTGGGCAACCTCGCCGCCTGGAACTACTTCCAGTCGGTGGAGAACCCGGTGAACAAGAAATTCGTCGCGGACTGGAAAGCCTACGCCAAGGCCCACAACCTGCCGGGTGCGGATAAAGCCGTGACCAACGACCCGATGGAAGCCACCTACGTGGGCATCCACATGTGGGCGCAGGCAGTTGAAAAAGCCAAGTCCACCGATGTCGACAAAGTGCGCGAAGCCATGGCCGGCCAGACCTTCGCCGCGCCGTCGGGCTTCACCCTGGAAATGGACAAGACCAACCACCACTTGCACAAGCCGGTGATGATCGGCGAGATCCAGTCTGACGGGCAGTTCTCGGTGGTATGGCAGACCGAAAAACCGATCCGCGCCCAACCGTGGAGCCCTTACATTCCGGGCAATGACAAGAAGCCGGATTACGCCGTCAAGAGCAACTAAGCCCTGTGGGAGCTGGCTTGCCTGCGATGCAGACGACCCGGTGTAGCTGATACACCGCCATCGCAGGCAAGCCAGCTCCCACATTAGTTTGAGCAAGGCCCAAAACTATGCCCACTGCCCTGTACCGCTTCATCCTCACGGCCCTGCTGTTGCTGCCTTTGGCCGCACACGCCAGCGACGCCGAAGACTTCCTTGCCGCCAACCCGATGCAACAAGCCAAACTGCTGCAGGACTGGGCTGCCCAGCCTGATCCGGCGCGCATCGAATTGGTGGACGCCCTGCAACAAGGCCAGCTCACGGTTAACGGTGAAAGCAAAACCGTGCGCCTGAACAACCGGTTGCGCGGCTTGATCGACAACGTGCAAGCCAGCCAGCAACTGCTCGCCGCCGACCCCAAAGTCCGGCTGGCGGCGGCGGTGACCCTGCAAAAAAGCGCACAACCGGCGCAGTTGAAATTCCTCGACCAGCAGCTCGCGGCCGAAACCAACGAGGACGTGCACACCGCCCTCGGTCTGGCGCTGGCCAATTTGCAACTGGTCGACCCCGACCCCGTGGTACGCCTGGCTGCCGTGCGTTTGCTCGGCGGCACCGGAGACCCGCTGGCCCGCACGCGCCTTGAAGCACTGCTGGCCCCCGGCGTTGAAACCGATGCCGCTGTGCACACTGCCGCCGAAACCAGCCTGGCCCAAGTCAAACGCAAATTGATGTTCGGCGAAATCCTCGGGCAGGCCTTCAGCGGCATGTCGCTGGGTTCAATCCTGCTGCTGGCGGCCCTTGGCCTGGCCATTACGTTCGGCCTGCTCGGCGTGATCAATATGGCCCACGGCGAGATGTTGATGCTCGGCGCTTACTCCACCTACGTGGTGCAATTGCTGATGCAGCGCTACGTGCCGGCAGCCATCGAGTTCTACCCGTTGATCGCGCTGCCCGTGGCGTTTTTCGTCACGGCAGCCATCGGTATGGCGCTGGAGCGTACGGTGATTCGCCACCTCTACGGCCGCCCGCTGGAAACCCTGCTCGCCACCTGGGGCATCAGCCTGATGCTGATCCAGCTGGTGCGCCTGGTGTTCGGTGCGCAGAACGTCGAAGTGTCCAACCCCGAATGGCTGTCCGGCGGCATTCAGGTGCTGCCGAATCTGGTGTTGCCGTACAACCGCATTGTGATCATCGCCTTTGCGCTGTGCGTGGTGGTGCTGACCTGGCTGTTGCTGAACAAAACCCGCCTGGGCCTCAACGTGCGCGCAGTGACCCAGAACCGCAACATGGCCGCCTGCTGCGGCGTGCCCACCGGGCGCGTGGACATGCTCGCCTTTGGCCTGGGTTCCGGCATCGCAGGTCTGGGTGGCGTGGCGCTGAGCCAGATCGGCAACGTCGGTCCGGACCTGGGCCAGAGCTACATCATCGACTCGTTCCTGGTGGTGGTGCTCGGCGGTGTCGGCCAGTTGGCCGGCAGCGTGACGGCGGCCTTCGGGCTGGGCATCGCCAACAAGATTCTCGAACCCCAGATCGGTGCCGTACTCGGCAAGATCCTGATCCTCGCGCTGATCATTCTGTTTATCCAGAAACGCCCGCAAGGACTCTTCGCACTGAAAGGACGGGTGATCGACTGATGAACCAACCATTGATGCTGACGGCCACGCAAAAGGCCGGCCCGAAAGTGACAATTGCAGTGGGCGCGGTGATCCTCGCGCTGCTGCTCGCCCTGCCGCTGCTGTCACTGTTGCCGGCGGACAACGCCTTGCATGTCTCGGCCTACACCTTGACGCTGGTGGGCAAGATTCTGTGCTACGCCATTGTCGCCCTCGCGCTGGACCTGGTGTGGGGCTATGCCGGCATGTTGTCGCTGGGCCACGGTTTGTTCTTTGCCCTGGGCGGCTATGCGATGGGCATGTACCTGATGCGCCAGGCCTCCGGCGACGAATTGCCGGCGTTCATGACCTTTCTGTCGTGGACCGAATTGCCCTGGTACTGGGCAGGCACCGACCACTTCCTCTGGGCCATGTGCCTGGTGGTGTTGGCACCGGGCTTGCTGGCGCTGGTGTTCGGCTTCTTCGCCTTCCGCTCGCGGATCAAGGGCGTGTATTTCTCGATCATGACCCAGGCCCTGACCTTTGCCGGCATGTTGCTGTTCTTTCGCAACGAGACCGGGTTTGGCGGCAATAACGGTTTCACCAACTTTCGCAGCATCCTGGGCTTCGGCATTACGGAGCCGGGCACCCGGGCCGTGCTGTTTTTTGTCACCGTGCTGTTGCTGGTCGCCAGCCTGTACACCGGCTGGCGCCTGGCGCAGAGCAAGTTTGGCCGGGTACTGACGGCCCTTCGCGATGCGGAAAACCGCCTGATGTTCTGCGGCTACGACCCGCGCGGTTTCAAGCTGTTCGTGTGGGTGTTGAGCGCAGTGCTGTGCGGTTTGGCAGGCGCGTTGTACGTGCCGCAGGTGGGCATCATCAACCCCAGCGAAATGTCGCCGACCAACTCGATTGAAGCCGCCGTGTGGGTGGCCCTGGGCGGGCGCGGCACCTTGATCGGCCCGCTGCTTGGCGCCGGCGTGGTCAATGGCATGAAGAGCTGGTTCACCGTGGCCTTCCCGGAATACTGGCTGTTCTTCCTCGGGGCGCTGTTCATCATCGTCACCCTGTACCTGCCCAAGGGCATCATCGGCCTGCTGAAGAAATGAGGAACGTCATGCTCGAACCTATTCTCGACGCGGGCAGCGGCCGCGACGCCATCGGCATTGGTCAGGCGGCCGGCAAGGGCCTGAACACGCGCCACGGCACCATCCTGACCCTGGAAGACATCAGCGTCAGCTTCGATGGTTTCAAGGCGCTCAACGACCTGAACCTCTACATTGGCGTTGGCGAGCTGCGCTGCATCATTGGCCCCAACGGCGCAGGCAAGACCACGTTGATGGACGTGATCACCGGCAAGACCCGCCCCAGCCACGGCAACGCCTGGTTCGGCGAAACCCTGGACCTGACCGGCATGAGCGAAGTGCAGATCGCCCAGGCCGGCATCGGTCGCAAGTTCCAGAAGCCCACGGTGTTCGAAGCCTTGAGCGTGTTTGAAAACCTGGAGCTGGCGCAGAAAACCGACAAATCGGTGTGGGCCAGCCTGCGCGCACGCTTGAGCGGCGAGCAGAAAGACCGCATCGCTGAAGTCCTCGACACCATTCGCCTGAGCACCTCGGCGCAACGCCCGGCCGGTTTGCTGTCCCACGGCCAGAAGCAGTTTCTGGAAATCGGCATGCTGTTGATGCAAGACCCGCAACTGTTGTTGCTGGACGAGCCGGTGGCCGGCATGACCGACGCCGAAACCGAATTCACCGCCGAGCTGTTCAAGCGCCTGGCGGGCAAGCATTCGCTGATGGTGGTGGAGCACGACATGGGCTTTGTCGGCTCGATTGCCGACCACGTGACCGTGTTGCACCAGGGCAGCGTGCTGGCCGAAGGGTCGCTGGAGCAAGTGCAGGAAAACGAGCGCGTGATCGAGGTGTACCTCGGTCGCTGAATGATCGTTCCCACGCTCCGCGTGGGAATGCAGCCCGGGACGCTCCGCGTCCCAAAGCGTGACGCAGAGCGTCACAAGAGGCATTCCCACGCAGAGCGTGGGAACGATCTATCCAGGAGAATTTGAACATGCTGCAAGTCGACAAGCTGCACCAGTACTACGGCGGTAGCCACATCCTGCGCGGGCTGAGCTTTGACGTGAAGATTGGCGAGGTCACCTGCCTGCTCGGCCGTAACGGCGTGGGCAAGACCACTCTGCTCAAGTGCCTGATGGGTTTGCTGCCGGCCAAAGAAGGCGCGGTGAACTGGGAAGGCAAGGCCATCACCGGGTTCAAGCCGCACCAGCGCGTGCACGCGGGCATTGCTTACGTGCCACAGGGCCGGGAGATTTTCGGGCGGTTGACCGTGGAGGAAAACCTGCTGATGGGCCTCTCGCGCTTCCCCGGCGCCGAAGCCAAAGAAGTGCCCGCGTTCATCTACGAGCTGTTCCCGGTGCTGCTGCAGATGAAACATCGGCGCGGCGGCGACCTGTCCGGCGGCCAGCAGCAACAGCTCGCCATCGGCCGTGCCCTGGCCAGCCGCCCGCGCCTGTTGATTCTGGATGAGCCCACCGAAGGGATCCAACCGTCGGTGATCAAGGAAATCGGTGCGGTGATCAAAAAACTCGCCGCACGCGGCGATATGGCGATTTTGCTGGTGGAACAGTTCTACGATTTTGCCGCCGAGCTGGCCGACCAGTACCTGGTGATGTCCCGCGGGGAAATCGTGCAGCAGGGCCGAGGTGAAAATATGGAAAGTGAGGGTGTGCGCGGGCTCGTTACGATTTAATCTGTGGCGTCCCGATCATAAGCAATCACCATGACCCTGCCCGTTCCTCCTGCCCTGTTTACCCCCAGCTGGCACGCCGAGCTGGAACTCGGCTACGCGCGTTTTGGCGACACCACACGCCCGGTGATGCGCCGTCACCTCGGCCCGCTGCGGGTGCAAAAACACCTGTACGCCGAAGGCCCCGAGGTGTGCCAGCACATCATCGTGCACCCGCCGGGCGGCATTGCCGGCGGCGATCGCCTGGACATCAGCGCCCACCTCGGCGCGGGCGCCTGGGCCCAGTTGACCAGCCCCGGCGCGGCCAAATGGTATCGCGCCAAGGGTCCGGCCTATCAGCACGTCGAGCTGACGGTGGAAGCCGGCGCCACGCTGGAATGGCTGCCCCAGGAAACCATTGTGTTCAGCGCCGCCCAGGCCGAGCTGACCACGCGCATTGAGTTGCAAGGCGACGCGCGGCTGTTCTACTGGGACGTGGTCGCCCTTGGTCGCCCGGCCAGCGGCGAGCGTTTCGACCTCGGCCACTTTCAATCGCATCTGGATATTCGCCGCGACGGCCAGTTGCTCTGGCACGAGCGCCAGCGCATTGTAGGCGCCGACGGTTTGCTCGACTCGCCGATCGGCCTGGACGGCCAGCCGGTATTCGCCACCTTGCTGCTGACGGCTGACATCGCCCCTGAATTGCTTGAACACTGCCGCGCCCTGCCCCACGCGGTGCGCGGCGACCTGAGCCAATTACCGGGTTTGCTGGTGGCCCGCTGCCTGGCCAGTGAAGCGTTGCATGCTCGGGCATGGCTGATTGATTTATGGCGCCTCTTACGCCCGGCCGTACTGGGCCGAGAAGCCGTTCCACCCCGTATCTGGAGCACATGAAGATCCAAAAGTGGAATCTGCTTCCTGTGGGAGCTGGCTTGCCTGCGATGGCATCACCTCGGTCAACCAGAGACACCGAGCCGCCTGCATCGCAGGCAAGCCAGCTCCCACACAAAGCGGCTGTCACATTGGATCTCTGTTGTTTTTAAGAATGCTGTCTATGAGAGACCTTGAACCATGGATTTGACCCCACGGGAAAAAGACAAACTGCTGATCTTCACCGCTGGCCTGGTCGCCGAGCGACGCCTGGCGCGGGGTGTGAAGCTCAATTACCCGGAAACCATCGCCTACATCTCCGCCGCGCTGATGGAAGGCGCCCGCGATGGCCGCACCGTGGCCGACCTGATGCACTTCGGCACCACCCTGCTCAGCCGTGAGCAGGTGATGGAAGGCATTCCGGAAATGATCCCGGACATCCAGGTGGAAGCCACTTTCCCCGACGGCACCAAGCTGGTCACCGTTCACCAGCCGATCGCGTGAGGCCCGGCCATGATTCGTGATGCAACCCAAAGCGACCTGCCGGCGATCCGCGACATTTACAACGACGCGGTGCTGAACACCACGGCAATCTGGAACGAACAGCCTGTGGATTTGGGCAACCGTCAGGCCTGGTTCAGCGCGCGCCATGCCCAGGGCTATCCGATTCTGGTGTCGGTGGAAAACGCTGAAGTCACCGGTTACGCCTCGTTTGGCGACTGGCGCCCGTTCGAAGGGTTCCGCTACAGCGTCGAGCACTCGGTGTACGTGCGTAACGACCAGCGCGGCAAGGGCCTCGGCCCGCGCCTGATGGAAGCCCTGATCGAACGCGCGCGCGGGTGCGGCAAGCATGTGATGGTCGCCGCCATCGAAAGCGGCAACCTGGCTTCGATTCGCCTGCATGAGCGCCAGGGTTTTATCACCACCGGGCAGATGCCGCAGGTGGGCATTAAATTCGGCCGCTGGCTGGACCTGACCTTCATGCAACTGACCTTGAACCCGGGCGCCGAACCGCCCAAGGAGTGAGATCGATGAGCGCCGCGCAACTGCGTCGAGTCAATGCTGAAAGTTTTGCCCACTACCGCCTGGGCTTGATTGAGCTGTTGCTGGACGCGGTAAAGCATGGTGCTTCGGTTGGCTTCATGGCCGACTTCGATGAAACCCAGGCGCGTGATTACCTGGGCGGCGTGCAAGCCAGTGTCGAAGACGCCAGCCTGTTGTTGTGGGTGGTAGTGCGTGACGAGCAAGTGATCGCCAGCGTGCAATTGGCGCTGTGCCAGAAAGCCAACGGCCGCAACCGTGCCGAGGTGCAAAAGCTGCTGGTGCACAGCAGCGCGCGGCGTCACGGCCTTGGCCAGCAATTGATGAACACCCTGGAACTCGCCGCGCGCCAGCACAAGCGCGGCCTGCTGTACCTGGACACCGAAGCGGGTTCAGGTGCCGAAGCCTTCTACCAGTCGCTGCGCTACATCAAAATCGGTGAGCTGCCCGACTATTGCCAAAGCCCGGACGGGCGCTACAGCCCGACCGCCATCTACTTCAAGACCCTGGGGCAACCTGCATGATTCCTGGTGAATATCAGATCCAGCCTGGCGACATCGAGCTAAACGCCGGGCGCCGCACCGTCACCCTGAGCGTGGCCAACCGTGGCGACCGGCCGATTCAGGTGGGTTCGCATTATCATTTTTTCGAGACCAATGACGCGCTGACGTTTGACCGCGCGGCGAGCCGGGGCATGCGCCTGAATATTCCGGCGGGCACGGCGGTGCGGTTTGAGCCGGGGCAGAGTCGGGAGGTGGAGTTGGTGGATTTGAGCGGGGGCAGGCGAGTATTTGGGTTTGCCGGCCGGATTATGGGCGACCTCGACTGATCGTTCCCACGCTCCGCGTGGGAATGCCACCCTGGACGCTCCGCGTCCCCTCTTAACGTCGTGACGCAGAGCGTCACCCGATGCATTTCCACGCAGAGCGTGGGAACGATCAAGGATAACGTGCGATGAAAATTTCCAAACAAGCCTACGCCGACATGTACGGCCCCACCGTCGGTGACAAGGTTCGCCTGGCCGACACCGAGCTGTTCGTCGAAGTCGAACAGGACTTCACGATCTACGGCGAAGAAGTGAAATTCGGCGGCGGCAAGGTCATTCGCGATGGCCAGGGCCAGAGCCAGTTGCTCGCCCATGAAGTGGTCGACACCCTGATCACCAACGCGTTGATCATCGACCACTGGGGCATCGTCAAAGCTGACGTGGGCCTTAAAAACGGACGCATCCACGCCATCGGCAAAGCCGGCAACCCGGACGTGCAGCCCGGGGTAACCATGGCCATCGGCGCCAGCACCGAAGTGATTGCCGGCGAGGGCATGATCCTCACCGCCGGCGGCATCGACACCCATGTGCATTTCATCTGCCCGCAGCAGATCGAAGAGGCGCTGACCAGTGGCGTCACCACCATGATCGGCGGCGGCACTGGCCCGGCGACCGGCACCAACGCCACCACCTGCACTTCCGGTCCATGGCACATGGCGCGCATGCTCCAGGCCAGCGACTCATTCCCGATGAACATCGGTTTTACCGGCAAAGGCAACGCCAGCTTGCCGGAGCCGTTGATCGAGCAGGTGAAAGCCGGCGCCATCGGTTTGAAGCTGCATGAAGACTGGGGCACCACGCCCGCCAGCATCGACAACTGCCTGAGCGTCGCCGATGAATACGACGTGCAGGTCGCCATCCACAGCGACACCCTCAACGAGTCCGGCTTCGTTGAGGCCACCCTCGCCGCCCTCAAGGGCCGCACCATTCACACCTATCACACCGAAGGTGCCGGTGGCGGCCACGCGCCGGACATCATCAAGGCGTGCGGCTTCCCGAATGTGCTGCCCAGCTCCACCAACCCGACGCGGCCGTTCACCCGCAACACCATCGACGAACACCTGGACATGCTCATGGTCTGCCACCACCTCGACCCGAGCATCGCCGAGGACGTGGCCTTCGCCGAAAGCCGCATCCGCCGCGAAACCATCGCCGCCGAAGACATCCTGCACGACCTCGGCGCGTTCTCGATGATCAGCTCCGACAGCCAGGCCATGGGCCGCGTCGGCGAGGTGATCACGCGCACCTGGCAGACCGCAGACAAAATGAAAAAACAGCGCGGCCCGCTGCCGGGTGATGGCCCCGGCAACGACAACTTCCGCGCCAAGCGCTATATCGCCAAGTACACCATCAACCCGGCAATTACCCACGGTGTGAGCCATATCGTAGGGTCCATCGAAGTGGGCAAATGGGCTGACCTGGTGCTGTGGCGCCCGGCGTTCTTCGGCATCAAGCCGACCCTGATTCTCAAGGGTGGCGCGATTGCTTCAAGCCTGATGGGCGACATCAACGGCTCCATCCCCACGCCGCAACCGGTGCACTACCGCCCGATGTTCGCCAGCTTCGGCAGCTCGCTGCACGCCACCAGCCTGACCTTTATCAGCCAGGCCGCCCAGGACGCCGGATTGCCCGAGGCCCTGGGCTTGAAGAAGCAGATCGCGGTCGTCAAGGGCTGCCGCGAAGTGCAGAAAACCGACTTGATCCACAACGACTACCTGCCAGACATCGAGGTCGACCCACAGACTTACCAGGTCAAGGCCGACGGAAAGTTGCTGTGGTGCGAGCCGGCGGATGTGCTGCCGATGGCCCAGCGGTATTTCCTGTTTTAAGGCAGTAGCCCTGGCGCCCACGGCGCCAAGGCTCTGCTGGGGAACCGGCGGATTATCGTACCCGTCAACGTCACCAGCAACTGGTTGTACACCTCACTCAGGGTTGCCAATTCGGCGGTGTACTGCTCCTGGCTCATCACCTGCCCTTGCGCCAGTTGTTCCGACGTTTTGCCCAACACCTGGCCCGCCGAAAGAATGGTGTCGCGCAACGCCTGCCGGTGCGGCGCGGACAGCACGCTGCCAGCCTGCCATTCCTCTTGCGCGACGATCAAGTCGGTCAGCGCACCAATTCTGCGTTCAGCGTCGCGAAAACGTTCGGCATAGGCGTCTCGGATATAGCTCTCCCAAAACGGCTGCTGCGCGACTTGCACGCTCAACAAATCCCCCTGTTCGAGGGCTTCGATGTGCCTGTAGGCGTTTTCAAGCTGCACCGGCGTGACATTAGGCTCGACAAACATCATGGTTCGGGACTGCCAAGGCAGGTCCAGCGCGGTCGCCAGCCCAGTGTGATAGGCAAGGTCGATCTCCACCTCATCAATGGTCGCCAGTGGCTCACCGGCCGCGTCATATTGAGTGATTATCAGGCCCTGCTCATCGTAGATCGGATACGGCATACCCGCGTCCTTGAGCTCACGCATCCTGGCCTTCGCAATTTTGCCCAACTCATCCAGGCGCGACTTGCCGATTGCCAAGCCAAGCAATGTTTGCGTGCGCAACGGTTCATCAAGAATGCCGCGAGCTTCTTGCACCAGCACCTCGACCCCCATCGCATTGAACAACTGCGCCCCAGCATCCACGCAGGTGGTGGGCGCCAGCGCCATCAGGAACAGGTGCTCGCGCAAATCCGTGTCGGCCGCCATCGCCTCCAGCATTCGCCACACCTTGGCCGTCAGTTGCTCCTTGTAGTTCGGCTCCAGGGTATCGGAGGACGTGCTCAGTTTTTGCAGTTCGTTAAAAAAGGGCTCGGCGCCTTCGGCCTCTTCAACCGCATTCCAGACAGGCAGTTTTTCCAGCCACTGCTCCGGCGTCAGACCCGCCATCCAATGCCCACTGCCCTGTAACCGACGCGGCGGGAAGACACGCCCGGGATCCAGCCCGATAGACTCCATATACAGCTTGAGTTTTGCAGACACCTCGGGCGATACCTGATCATGGCTGACCGCCGTCCTGGCAAGTGTCTCGGCCCGCTCGGAACCCGGCGCCACCTCTGGAATCTGACTGAGCGGGTTGTACGACAGGTCGAGTACGAACTCCCGCGACCGATGCATGGCAAACAGGCCCGTGGGCCACTGGCTCAGTTCGCAACTGGCTAACATCAAAAATTTCAAGCGCCCCATGCGGCTGATATCGAGCGGCATGCCAAGTGGGTTACCGTCCAGAGACAGCATTTCCATCGCCCGCTTAGTGCGCAGGCTGGCGACCGATTCGGTGGTCAGCACAATCTCATTGTCCTCCAGGGCCAAGTGTTCGAGGAACGGCAGCTCGTCCACGACCGGCGGCAAACGCGTAAGCGCGTTGTTCGAGAGATCCAGCGCACGCAGCTTGCGGAAGGTCGATAAAAACTCCGTACCGGCCTCAGTCAATGCGCAGTCAATAAGCCGTATGCTCGTGACATGATTGAAATTGCCCGGCAGCACCGGCAGTGTCGCCAGCTCAGGGCCAAACTCTTCACCGGAGAGTTCAATACATTGCCCGCGATAAGCCCCCCTGACATCGTAATCCCAGTGCGGGCTGCTGTTACGCCACGCCGCCTTGATCGCACTGGAAATCCGGCGTCGCGTGCGCAAGGAAGCGTTATCTCGGTTGGCCCAACGCCATTCCGTCAGTACATCACCGAGTCGTTTGTAATCCACTTCCAATGCAAATAGCCACGCGGTGTTTTCCAGGTCTTTTCCTTGCAGGTAGTCAACCAGCGCCGCATCGCTCATCGCCGGAAACAACTCACGCACCCGACTTTCTATGGTGACTGGGCTGGTGCCTACGCCACGCCCGGTCAACGGGTAACCCAACTTGCCGGCAACCCGCACTGGTGTGTGGAAAAACGAGCGCGTCGGCGTCTGCATATTCAACACCGCCCGCAGCGACTCGCGGGACAGGGCATTGGCGATGATTTTTTGCTTGAGCTGGGCCCCCTGCCCGACATGGGGTAACCCCAGGGCGCGGCGGTGCCGGTCGGGCAAGGCGTGCTGGAGGGAGGCGTACAGGTCGTCGACACCATGCAGGTGCTGATCGCGCTCATCACGCGCCTCGTAACGGCCGTCACCCACGCGCACCAGCACCTTGCGTTCAGCGGCGTCGGGGTTGCCATAGCTGGCACGCAGCGCGCCCTGCAGGTCACCCTCGCGTACCTCCAGGCGAAGACTGTCGCTCCAGCCCGGCAGCCGGTGAAGCGTATTGAGCACCAGCGCCTCGGTGTCCTGATTGACCAGTGCGTCCAGGTACAGTCCTTCGTAGGCATGGGCCAATCGCGCCTGCTGTTGCAGCTGGCGCGCACGCTGGGCAACGTCCAACGGCAGGCGGGTGGCATGGTCCAGGGCCGTTCGCTGTGCGGGCGGCAACCTGTCCAGCATCTCCCGTACCATCAGCGTGGGCAGGTGTTTGAAGTCACGCTGCACCAGCGCTTCTGCCGCGTCGGTCGCAGGTTGCTGGTCGGCATAGAGGCTGCGCATCAGGCGTGCGCGCATTCGGCTTGCCTGGTCTTGCAGGCGGCTTTTCATCGCGTCGATACGTGCCGTGCGGTCACGCGCGGTATAGCGCCCCACCAGCCGATCCATTTGCTGCTCGTCGAAAAAATCCGTGATCCGTTCCGGCAACTTCCCGCCCATCAATTCTGCCCGATGGATTTTCAAGGTTCGCCCGGCAAGCGCGTCGACGTCACCGTATTTCACCGACGGCCCGCCGAGGTCAGCGCCCGCAAACGCCTCGATCGCATAACCAGCCGGCCAGCCCGGCAGCTCGACGGCCACGCTCGCCGCGTAACCGCACAAAACGTCCGGCAGGCCCCCGGCGCCAATGCCCGCGGCAACCTGAACCGCGCTGGCATAGGCGCGGAACTGGCGTACGGTATCGAGCAGAATCGCGGGCACGGGTGTGTGCTCTGCATGCAACCGGCGCAACGCGTCTTCATCGACTCCGCTGACATGGCGGATCTGCTCCAGCTCGGCATCACTGAAACCGCGCACCACCGGCCCCAACCGCCGCATCAGGCGCGCGCCTTGCCATGTCTGGGGCTGCTCCAGTTCGTGGCTCCAGGCTCCCTGACCATTGTGGGAAAGCCTGGGCTCGTAAGCACCTTCGCGGGATGGGTGACGTATGCGGTACTCACCTTTGGCCGGGTCCCGGACCACCCGATACATCCCGTCTTCAATGCCGAGCAATGCGTGCCCATTGTCGGTGTACAACCCGAGCGCATCGGGAAGGGCATCAACCGGCAGCGCAATGGGTACTCGATAGGCCTCAAGGTCGCCTCGCCACAGCTTCTGCTTGCCGTCGGCCAGGGTCACCGGCTGCAAACCGTCCACCAGACTCGACAGCCGGACCTGCGGCAACACCTTGGCCGCAGTGCCGGCCGCCGCGACATTCAACGCGATGCTGGCCAGGTGCGCCCACATTTCCTGCACCTCACCGTGCTCGAACGCTTCGATGCCGTCGAACACTTCGCCGCATAGTTGTGCGGCCCCCACCAGCAACATAAGCGGCCCCACGCCGGGCACCACGAATGCGGCCAGGTTAAACACATCCACCACCGCATCGTAAAAACCCAACAGCCGGGCCAGACGTGCTACGCGATCCTCATCGCCGGTGGGTACGGCCACTGCCCGCGCATCGGCGAAAATCTTGCGGGTCCGGGCCTGGCGCAGTTGGATCCAGGGGGTTGCACCGATTGCCTGTTCGCCCATGGGCAACCTGGGTGGGTGGGCCTGCAATGGGTAATCGCCATTCAAGCCGTCGAGTCGATACAACGTCTTGAAGCGATGAAAGAAGGTGCCTTGCTCGCGCAGGGGGATAAAGCGGCTGAAATACTCGCGATAAGACGCGCTGTGCAAGCGTGCTCGCAGGTCGGCCATGAACGCACCGCTGCTCGCGTATTCCTTGAGGGGGTGTAGCGGGTCATCGGGCAGGTAGACCACCAGACGCTCGGTCCTGCCACTGCCTTTACGTGCCGCCCCAATGAGCAAAGGCCCCACCAGTACCGAGTCGAAAACCACCAATGCAGAAAGCGTGACGGGCCGGCCATCGAGCGTGGCGGTTGCAGGATCAACCAGCAATTGCTCAAGCATGCGGCGAGCACTGGCGCTCACCGTCTGCTGCATCGCGGCGATTTGCAGGCTTAGCGTCAGTTGCTCGCGGTGATGCTGTTCAAGGGATTGTTCCAGGGCGGTACGCCGGACGCGGTCATCAGGTAGCAGCTGTGCCTGGATATGCGCCTGGTACTGCGCCCCCAGGTCGAGCTGGCGGCACAGACGCGCAAACTCATGGGCGGGGATGGCAATGGCGTGATCCTGCAGCACCGAGAACGAGGGAATGGCCTCATCGGTGTAGGAGCCCCAGGTGGTTATGATCTGGCAATCGGCGCATGGCAGAGCGCGTTCTTCACTGGGTTCAAAATTGGCCAGGGCCGTTTCCAGCAATGAGGTTCCCAGGTAGCGAGCCTGCAGTGAGGCGTCGCGGGTGGCGTCAATGTCCAGGAAAGCTGACACGCCACTGCGGTCTTGGGGTGCGTATTTGCGCGCGAAGTACACACTGCGCACATCCAGGTCCAGGTTGAACTGTTGCCGGATCGCTGCCTTGAGCAGCGGTTCGGCGAATGCCGCAATGTCTTCGATACGGCCCAGACTCTGGTCGACGGCATTCAAGCTTTCGCGATAACGGGCATGGCCCAGGCCCAATGTGGCTCTCGTGGCCGGCGTGGCCTCCCCGAACCAGTGCGGCAATTGCAGGGTATGGCTGCCCAGCTCCTCGCGGCGCCGGGCGTTGGCCTGGGTAAACCAGTCCGGGACTTTCGCCTTGATAAAGTCGTAGTGAGTGCCAAGCGGGGCACCATTGATCAGGGTAGGCATCGCATCACATCCGTCAGGATTCAAAGCCCACGAGCCTAACCAATGGCTGCGCCGCTAAAGCCTAGATAGATATTGCATCAGGCCTCGGGAGGACCGGGCTGGGGATATTCCTCCAGCTCGGTAGTGGTCAAACGCTCGATCAAGTCGGCCTCGGCAATGCCCAGTTGATCCTGCAAGCCCCGCGCCTGGGTGTCGTAGTCGGTACGGGACAGGGTGCCGGCTTCGACCTGTTCCAACCGCTGTGCAAGCTGCTCGTGGAAAGGCTTGCTCAGCGCGTCGAATTGCACGCGGTGCTTGCTGGTGACGTAGTCTTTCCAGAAGTCCCGGGATAGCAGGGCCTGGCGTTCCTGCGGGGAGTTGTTCAAGGCCAGGATGCGTTCGCGGGCGTTCGTCAGGTCTTGCGGGGTGACGTTACCCATGGCAATGAACCGCGCCTGGCCGGGCTGGCCCGGTAGCTCCAGATCGTCCTTCAACCCATAGCGATAGGCCAGGCGAACCTCGACCTCATCAAGGCGACCGATTGCTCGGCGTTTGGCCTGGTCTGACAACTGCGGGTCGTTCCGGATCTGCTCGGTGCGCTCGGCGATCCGTTGCAGCGCCGTCTTTTCCACCTCGTCCAGACGAAACAGGCCGCGGGCCAGCTTCAGCAGGGCCGGCCCTTGCGCCGCATCACCTGCCGCCGCCTTGGCGCGGTAAACCAACTGCATCACTTCCAGGTTACTGAACGACAAGGCGGCGCGGTCACAGCACGCGGCCCGCCCGGCCCAGGTGAACATGTCTTCGCGCAGCGCCGCCGACTCGGCGCTGGGTTCGGTGATACTGTCGATCACCTCCCACACCCGCCGTTGCAGGTCTTCACGGCCGGCCGCGGGCGCTTCCATATCAGCAAGCACCTCGAAAAACCCCTGGCTGCCGGGGTCATCCCGCAGGGTGGACCATTGGGCTCCACGGCCGGCCAACTCCTGCGCATCAAAGCCCCGCGCCCAGCGCTCGAAGGGGGCGCCCAAAGGCCTCACCACCACAGGTGAGCGCAAGCCCAATGCCGTGCTGATCAGCCTCAAGGGGCGGCCACCCTGCAACTGGCCGCCCTCTTCCAGGCGTTCGGCATACGCCCGCACCTGCTGCAGGGTGGCTTCGGTCAACGGGTTGTTGCCGACGTTGGTGATGGTACTCAGGCGTACGGAGCGCTCCAGTTGCTGCTCGGTGGGTGCAATAAGGCCTTCGGGCAGCGTGGTCAGTTGGTTATGGCTGAGGTCGATTTCGTCGAGCAACGTCTGTGATTCCAGCCCAGCGGGCCAGCGCGGAATGTCGGTACCGCTCAAGCGCACCGAACGGATATCCGGAATCCGGCTGAAGTCCGGGACCATGCCCAGCGGATTGCGGCTCATCCACAGTGCCCGCAACGTGGTGCGCTCGGCCAGGACCCGGGCGCTGCCGGCGGTCAAGCGGATCTGGTTGTCGTCCAGAAACAGCCGTGTCAAACCGTGCATCTGCCCCACCGCAGGCGGCAGTTCGCGCAATTGGTTGTTCGACAGATCAAGCCAGCGCACGCCTTGAAAACCGGAGAGAAACCCCTCCGGCGAGGTGCTCAGGTTCATGCCCGTGAGCTTGAGGGAAGCGACATGGCTGAAGTCCGCCTCCAGGTCGGGCAAGCTCGGCAGCGCCAGGCCGCTGAGGTCCAGCTCCAGCCCGATAGGCGTGCCGTCAGCGGCAAATTTCATCGGGGTTTCCTGGCGCCAGCATGCCAGGATGCGGGTACGGGCCATGACGCGGTCGTCACGTTGCGCCAGGTTTTCCAGGACCTGGTTCATGCGCACGTAGCGCTGGCGCGCGCCGCCGCCGGAAAACACCCAACCGTCCAGTTGCGCCTTGAGGTCGCTGTATTCCTGGAACTGGCGAGACAACTGCCCCTCGGCGTCCTCCCCCAGGTTCCAGATGTACTGTCGGCATCGGCCAATATCGTAATTGGGGTTCATCTGCCGCACTTGGGCGATGGCGGGAGACTCCACCGAGAAACGGTCTCCGCGACCGTTGAGCAGCAGCTCAGGATGGGTGTGGGACAACCGCCGCCAATAATCGTCCAGCGCCTGTTCCGCCTGGGCGGATAAATGATTGCCCCTGATCGACGTTACCTGGTTGATCTTGATCATTTGCTCAGCGTACTCGGCCGGCGGCTCCAGGTGCTCGGGCGGGATCGTGCGCAGGTGGTTGTCCTCCAGGTTGAGTTCGCGCAGACCACTCTGATCCCGCAACCCGGTGGGCCAGTGCTCCAGTTCGGTACTCCTGAGGAACACGTACCTCAAGTGCGGCATGTTGCTCAAATCCGGGGCCAGGCCGAGAGGGTTCTGCGACAGGTCCAGCCATTCCATCCGATTGAGGCGCCCCAGTTGTTCCACAGCCTGAGGCGTCAGGCGAATCCGGTTCTTGCGCAACTGCAACTGAGTCAGTTGACTCATCTGCTCCAGGCCTTCGGGCAGCTCGCTGAGGGCTGCTTCGCGGATACTCAGGCGCTTGAGCTGCCTGAAGTTATTCAGGAAGGTCCGGGCATCGCTGTTCCACGGCGTGTTGGCCAGTTCCAGCGCTTCGACATGGCTGAAATCCGCCGTGAGCGCGGGCAGGTTGAGCGGGTGGCCAGGGACGATGCTGAGGGTGTTGGTCTGGCGACGCCAGCAACGCTTGATGGCATCGGCGAATGTCTTGACGAACCCGCCCTGGCGATCGAAGGCCGTAGTGCTCACCGGCGGGGCGTTGTCCCGCACCCAGCGCTTGAGGTCGCGCTTGAGGGTGGTGTATTCGTCCTCAAGGCGCGACAACCCGCTGCGCACCTCGGAGCCGAGTGAGTGCAGCAAGGCCTGGGTCTGGTCCTCGGTAAAGTCCGGGAACAGCCGGCGCACGCGCTCGGCCGGTGAGCGCAGGGCGTTGGCGGCCGTGTCCATCAGCTGCCGTACGCCACGACCGCCGCCGAGCAAACGCATCGAAGGGTCGTAGGCCGGCTTGAGCAGCGGTTGCTCGAGCAACGCCGTGCGCAGGTTCGCGCGTGAATCGGTACCCAGGGCTTGCAGGCGCTGGGTGTCGGCATTGGCCAACGAGTCCGCGAACAGCCCTTCCCAGGCGCGGGTCAGGCGCAACTCCTGGACCTGCCATTGGGCCTGCTCCAGCACGTTGGGCGGCAACTGGCCGGCGCTGCGAAAACGCTGCAATGCGTCGTCATCGAGGGTTTTGAGCATGTGCTCGGCCATCGCGCTCGGCAGGCTGGGGAACTGCCCCTGGAGCCGCGTGACATCGGGGTTGGCGCTGAAATTGCGCGCCTTGTAGCGCTCCTCCACCAGCGCGCTTTCAAAGGATTGGGCCTCGGCGCCGAGGTAGTGACGCAGTTGGCGTGCGCGCTCGGGCAACGACTCACTCGCCTGGCTGGGAAACTCGCTTAGCGCCGGATCATCCGCTTGAAAGTAACCCAGCACCTCTTGCAACAACTCACCACGCGCTTGTGCACCCTCGGCAAGCACTATCGCCTGGCGAGACTGACCGGGCAGCACCGGATCACTCCAGACGTGTGTGCCATCGCGCTCAAGCACCACGTAGGACTCACCCGGCAGCATGCCCCGGCGGCGCAACAGGTCCATTTGCAGCACCGGGTCGGCCTTGGCGTACACCAAGGCACTCTCCGACTTCATCTGCGCAATAAAGTCCGCCACCTCCTCCGCACCCTTGAAGCGCTGCAACGTATCGGCGAGCGCCAGGGGCACCGGTTCCTGGTCCAGATGCCCGGCGCGCAAGGCATCGGCGTCGATGCCGCTGGCCTCACAGGCCTGGCGCAGGCGCTCGGCACTCAGGCCTTGCGCAGGCTGCCCCAGGCGGCGCTGGGTCGTCGGAGCATCCCAGGTCAACGGGTGTTCAAGCTCATGCTGCCAGGCACCCTCATGGTTATGCGCCAGGCGCGGCGCGTAGGCCTGAGGACGGGTCGGATGCTGGATGCGGTATTCGGCGCTTTGCGCGTCGTAGGCCACGGCAAAGTGGTCGCCCTCCAATGGCAACACGCTTTGCCCTTGATGGGCATACAGCCCCAGTACATCCGGCTTGGCATCGGGCGCCAGCTGCACCGACACCCTGTAGGGCGTCAGATCGGCCTTCCACAGTTTTTGCTGGCCATTGGGCAGCCTCACAGGCTTGAGTGACTCAACCACCGCCGGGGTGCTGAGCGCCTTGTGCACGACCCTGCCGCCAGCCGCCATCACGCCGATAAACACCAGGTTTTCGGCCACATCAGCCAGGTGCCCCAACGCCGCCTCGCGGTCGCCTTCATGCCACTCCACCACGCCTTCGAAGGTCTCGTAGAGCAGTTGCGCGGCCATGACCGCCATCATCACTTCCCCAAGCCCCGGCACAAACATTGAGACCAGGTTCAGCGCCAGCAGCCCGGCACTTTCCAGGGCGGCAACCTTTCTGGCACGCACCGCCGCGTCCACATCCGCCGTGGGCACGGCATGGCCACGGGCGTCGGCAATCAGCTTGTCGCGCAGCTTATCGAAGTTGTCCCCCCAGAGTTCGACATTGGCTTGCCACGGCTCGCGCTTGGCGATGACCTGGATGTAAAAGTTCGGATCCTTGATCGGCTCGCGAGCGGTGGGCGCGGGGGGCAATTGTTTGGGGCCGATCAGCAGCGAGACGGTCGCCGAGACGAACGGCAAGATGTATTGACCGATGCGCAGGGTGCCGTAGGGATCACCGGGCGCGTCGGACGCGTCCTCGGTGAGGCGGCGCAGGTAGGTCGGCTGGTCGGTGTAGGCAATGGAGTTCTTGAGAAACCCTTGATAGGCAGTGAGCCCCGTGCCCCGCTTGGCGTCAGCCATCAATTGGCGGGTCAGCTCTGCCTGCAAGGCTTGAAGGTTGGGATACTTTTTCAGCGGGTGTTGCGGGTCATGGGGAATGTACACCAGCACCTCTTGGGCGTGCTGGTATTTGTCGACGGCCACGAACGCGGTGCAGCCCGACAGGCGCAGGCCCATCAGGCTCAGGTCGTTGAACCAGACCGGCTTGCCGTTGTCGCGGATCTCTCGCTCCCCTGCGATCACCGCACCCATTACGGCGTAGTCACCGGGCCCGATGTCGTGCTTGAGCAATGCGGTGTAGGCGGCCGCTTGAAGGGCGTCTTTCTGGGCCTGGATCACCAGGTCGCGCAGGCCGCTGGCGTTGTGGAAAAACGCCGTCAGCCGCGCCTGATACTGCGCACCGATGTCGAGGCGACGGCACAGGCTCAGGAAGGCTTCGATGCTCATGCCCAGGGTCACACTGGCGTCGTGTTCAGCCGGCCCGCGCTTGAAACGTGACGTGGGGGCAAAGGCACCTGACGCGCATTCATCTTCTTCGAAGTTGTGCAGCGCCGCTTGCAGCAGGCTCAGGGTCAATACCGAAAAACTGCCGATGCGGATGCCAAACGCGCCCAGTTCGACGGGTTTGCGCAGGTCCAGATAAGTGCTGTCCAGGTCCGGCTCAATACCGAACTGCGCCTTGAGTGCCGCCGCCAGCAACGGCTTGGCGAACGCTTCGGCGCCGGGCAGGCCGGCCATGGCCTGGTCGAGGGCATTTTGCGAGTGCGCGCAGGCACTGGTGTACTGCTGCAACTGGCGGCGTTCGCTGCCGTTGAGGTGGTCGAGCCAATCGACTTCATGGGTGGGCGCGGCCTTGAGGGCCTCGCGGGTGCTGGCCGACGCCTGGGTCAGCCAGGCGGGCACTGTTTGTTTGATCACCTCGTAAGCGGCGGTTTGCGGTTCGAGGCTGGATGTATCAACGGGCATGGTGACTCCTCACTGATGCTCAGGAAACCATCAGCAGACCATGCCCGGCAGCCCTCGCTGCGGTAGGTAGTTAGCGTCTCAGGCCTGCGGACGTGCCTGGCTGGCTGGGGTCGTGCGCAGACGGGTTCAACGCCTCCTCCGCCCTGCGCGAGAGGGCCATCAGGGTTTGTGTTTCATCCGCCAGCAATTGCACGTTGAGGGTCTCCAGGCCCCTGACGTAGCCCACGTCATTGACACTGGCAAACGCGTCCTCCAGCGCGTCGCGTTTTTGTGCGTTGCGCTGCTCCAGCGCGGCGATGTCCTCGGGGTAGCGCTCCTTGAGGTACGCCACCCAATAGTCGCGGCTGATCAGGTTTTCGTGGAACGCGTCGGAGTGTTCCAGGGCCTCGATGGCACGCGCGTGACCTTCCATGGTCGCGCCGCCGATGGGGGTGGCGTAGCGCATTTTTTCCGGCACGCCTTGAAGGTCCAGGCGCCGACGCAGGCCGATCAGGTATTGCAGGCGCACTTCGGCCGCGTCGGAGTTGGGGCGGATATGCCTGGCCGCCAGTTGCTCGACCTGCTCCAGGCGAAACAGGTTGCGCGACAAGCTCAGCAGCGCCGAGCCTTTGCGAGCAAGATCGGTGGGGTCGAGGTCGCGCAAGATGTCGAACTCCAGCACCTTGATCTCCAGGGCACTGAAGGTCAGGATCCGCCCGTCGCTGCAGGTGCCGTGGGTGTTGGACATGCCGAACAGGGTTTCACGCAGTTCGGCATTGCTGCCCGCCGCTTCTATCACCCGCCACACCCGCGCAGTGAGTGAGGCTCGGGCCAGGTCGAAGTCCTTGGTCTGAGGCAGCAGCGACAGCAAGTTGAAGAACGCGGCATTGTCAGGCTCGTGCGCCAGTTGGTCCCACAGCTCGCCCAGTCGTGCCTGCTCATCGGCCGGCAGGTTGTGCAGCCAGGTTTCACGATCGGCAGCGGTGACAGGCGCTTCCCTCAGGACTTCATCAGGCAATACCGGAAACTCTTCGGCCTCATCCGGCTCGCTTTCCGTATCACTGGAGGTGGGATGCTCCAGCTCGCTGATTTGCTGCTGCACATCGGCACTGCTCATGCCCAAGGCAGTGTCGCTGCCGACGCGCCGGGCATAGGCCTGCAAGCGGCGCAGGTCTTCGAGGTCAAAATTGAAGTTTTCGGACAGGTCGGTGCCGGCCATCAACGCGTCGTGTTCGCCCTCAAGCGCGCCGGGCGGAATCGCTTCGAGCGGGTTGCTGCTCAGGTCCAGGGTACGCAGCTGCGTGGCCCGCAGCACGCCGTCAGGCCAATGGGCCAGCTCATTGTTGCTCAGGTTCAGGGATTCCAGGCCGTCCAGAGTGTCGAGGCTAAAGGTTTCCAGATCACAGTAACTGACATCCAGCCAGCGCAGGTTTTCGATTTGCTCCAGCGTGGGATAGAGCCGTTCGGGATCGCTGATGCCAACCCCCGACAGGTCCAGCCTCTCCAGTAAGGCCATGCCTTCCAGAGCCGGCGGCAGTGACACCAGTTGATTACCGCTGAGAGTGAGGGTTTTGACCTCGGGGAAGGCCCGCAGGAAAGCGTCGGACCCAGGCCCGGTAAGCTGCACACCGTTAAGGTTCAGGCGCTCGACAGGGTGCAAGGTAACGGGCAACGCGGGCAGCTCGCCAAGGGTCAGACCGTGGAAGTTGAGCTCGACGGCCGCCTCTCCCACCGGCCTGGACTGGCTCGCGCGCCAGCAGTCGAGGATGCGTTGCGCGGCCACTCGCCGGGCGCCGGCAGTCACCTTCAAAGTGCTACTTCGCGAGAACTCACGGGTGAACAGCCAACTGTTCAGACACCGGGTCAACCCGGCCTCGATCGCATCGGTTACAGGCATTGGCAACAACTGCCGGGCAATGGCGCTGCCGCTCTCGCGGGGCGGGAAAACCTCGCCCATCGGCTGTTGTTCAAAGCGGCTCAAGGTGGCGTCTTCCAGCCCCAGGTTGCGCTCGACCCGCTGGCGCGCCACACCCAGTTCCGCCCGGGCCTTGGGGGTCAGGGGCAAGCCGGAAAACTGGCTGTCGAGCAACAGGCGGTCTTCGGCCAGCGCCGTGGCCGGCAGTTGGGTAATCCGGGTATCGCGCAGGTCCAGCCAGGTGAGCTGCGGCAGGTGCTCGGCGCCGGTGGGCCATTGACTCAAGTGGCTGGCGCGCAGGTTGAGGGCTGTCAATTGATTCAGCCCGCTCACATCCAGCGTCTGCAACGGGTTGTTGGCCAGGTTCAGGTGTTCCAGCGCCGGCCACTCGCCCGGCGCCACCGTCAGTTCGGTCAGACTCGCGCCAGAGACATCCAGGCTGCGCAACCCGCCGAAGCCGCGCAGAAAGCGGCTCAGTTGTGCCGAGGGGACTATGGCATTCGGCATCTGCAGGGTGGCTACTGCATCGAATAGGCCGGCAGGCAAGTGGGGCATGTCACTGACGACCAGGCCCGGCACCGTCAACGTGACGGGGTCGAGCCGCCCGAAGCGTTGCAACAGACCGTCGTTCCAGGCCTTGCGCAGGCTTTCGGCAAGCCCCGTGCGGGCAAACCGTTGCAGGTTCTGAGCATCCTGCGTTAACCAATTGTCGAGGCTGCGGGACAGCTCGGCGTATTCGCCGCTCAGTGCCTCTATGGCGTCGAACTGCGCCTGCGAACTGGTCCAGCGCTCGAAGAACAAGGCCTTGAGTGGTCCGCTCAAAGGTGTGTTAAAGCCGATTTTGCGGCCAAGGCCCTCATCCAGCAGCCCGCCACAGTACTCACGGACCATCTCGTCCTGGTCGATCAAGTGCTCCGGATGGTTGCGCACAAATTCATAGGCGGCCCTGAACCGCTCGCGATTGAAACTCGCCCAGTTCATCGACAGCTTGGCCCACTGGCTCTCTTGGCCAGGCGCAAACAGTTGATCCGGCAGCTGATCAATGGACGATGCCTTCAGATCCAGGCGCTGCAATTGCGACAGTTCGAGTGCGCCCAGCGGGAACTGCTTTTGCCCGCCCCCCGACAGCCTCAGGCTGCGCAGGCGCCGCAACCGGCTGACATCCAGCGGCTGGAGTGAGCCGAGGGTTGAGTGCAGGTCCAACTGTTCCAGGCCGGTAAGGCCTTGCAGCCGGTTCAATTCCTCGGTCGACAATCCGGTACCGGAGAAGATCTTGAGCTGCCGCAATTGTCCCATTCCCTCCAGGGCCTGGGGCACGCTGAACGGCGGCGTATCGGCGCCGGCCAATGTCAGCTCCTGCACATTGGGAAAGTAGCCCAGGAGCTGGTCGATATTCCCATCGATCATGCCCCGCCCACCGACGTTCAAGGTGCGCACATGGGAAAAATCTGCACTCAGGGGCGGCAGGGGGAACTCGCCGACCAACTGCAACTCAGCGTGCCCGGGAAGCTCGGCCAGAGGGGCGTTGCGCCAGCAGGCCTTGAGCGCTCGCACGATGCCGGGGCGCGAGTCCATTTGCGGGTAGCGGCGGATAAACAGGTCAGTGGATTCGGTGAGCATCCAGGTGTCGAGGGTCGACTCCAACTGCCGCCATTCGCTCAGGCGATTGTTGAGCAGGGTGAAGATCTGCGCGTCGCTCTTGTCGGCGAGCATTTGCCTGAGGATAAAACCGTTGGCCTGGTCTTCGGTCATCTGCGGGTACACGTCCTGCACACGACTGACCAATGACGGTGACGTGCCCTGGCCTCGGCCGCTGGCCGGATAGCCCAGCCCTTTGGCGCCGATGCGCTGGGGTGGCTTGAAGGTCGGGCGAGGCGACGACTGTTGCTTGATCAGGCGCGCCGACTCCAACCGGTGCGCGGTGGCGTAGTCGATGATGGCGCGGCGCAGCTCAAGGCTCTGGCCTACATGGGGCAGGCCAATGGCCTGACGCGCCTCGTCGGGCATGGCATGCATCAACGAGGCGTAGAAGTTGTCGCCATCGCGCCCCAGGCTGTTGAGGGTCTCGCCACGCTCGTTGAACGCCTGGTATTGCGGCCCGCGCTTGACCAGATACTTGCGCTGGCTTGCCGCCTCGCTGCCGATGCCATCGAGCAGCGTGCCACTGATACTGCCCTCGCGCACCTCAATGCGCAGTTGATCCGACCAACCCGGCAGCTTGCTCAAGGTGTGCAGGGCCAGGCGCTTGCTGTCGGCCGAGACGAGGTTTTGCATGTGCAAGCCGGTGTAGGCGCGCCCCAGGCGGCCCTGGCTGACCTGCCAGCGGGCATGTTCCTGCATGGCCAGGGGCACGCGGCCGGTGGCGCGCAGCCGGGCGATTTGCTCGGCATCGGCGTCGGCCAGCACCTGTTGCGCGGCGTGCTCGCTCAGGCCGGGGTACAGGCGTTGCAGTTTGGCGACAAAGGGGTCGGGCAGCTCGGTGCCTTTATAGAGGCTGTCGAACAGCGCCGGCTGGCGGCTGCGGGCGAAATCGGCCAATTGTTTGCGCAGCTCCAGAGGTCGGTTCTCAGGCACCCGCGCAGGCTCGCCACCGAGCATGCCGACAATTTCCGACTCATCGAGCGCCGCCAGGATGCGGGCCGGCATTTGGCTGCCGAGCACATCAGCGCGGCTGATGCGAATCGGCGCTTTGCGTACGACCCCGTGATACAGGCGCTCGGTGCCGTAACGCTGGACGGGACCGGCAAGATCCGCCCCCTCGAATACCTCCAGCACCCGGCCCACGGGCCAGCGCGGCATGTCGGTGAGCAACGGCAGGACGTAAAGGTAGCGGTCGTCCACGGCCTTGCCGGTGCTGATTTGCTCGATAACCTGCGCAACGTCACGGTCGGCCTTGAACAGGCGCAAGGTGTCGGCCAATGCCGCCGGAAGCGGCGTCTCATCCAGATACATCTGGCGCAAGGCGCCATCGGACGTGGCGCTGATATCGGCGATGCTCAACAATTGCTCATCGTCGAACCCGTCCGTGACCGGGCCGAGGCGGCGCATCAAGGTCTGCCGGTCCCAGGTCTGCGGGCGCTCCAGGGTGTGCCGCCAGGCCCCGAAGCCGTTATCCCTCAAGACTGGCTGATAGGCATCCGGATTCGTGGGGTGGCGAATCCGCCAGCGGCCGAGGGCAGCGTCGTAGGTTTTTTCATAAAACCCGTCGCCCGGGCGGATATAGGTTTTGCCGGCATGCAGGTATTGACCCCGGGCATTGGGGGTAATGTCGGCCGGCAGAGTGTCGGGGCTGGCATAACCTTTGAGGTCTGACTTGCCCAAACGCACCTGCCCATTGGGCAGAGTCACTGGGTCGAGGGCTTCGATCAGCGGTTCGGGCCTGGCCGCCGCGATGCTGGAAACGACTTTGCCGACACCCGCCATCACTGCCAGGGTCGCCAGGTTCTCGGCGACGTCCACCAAATGCGCCTTGGCGGCGCGGCGGTCGCCTTCGGCCCATTCCAGGCTGCCTTCGAAGGTTTCGTACAACAACTGACCCGCCATCACCGTCATCATCACTTCGCCCAGTACGGGCACGAACATCGACACGGTGTTGAGCACCATCAGACCGGCATTGAGCAAGGCGGCGATCTTGGCCGAACGCACACGGGCGTCCACATCCGCCGTTGGCACCGCATGGGCGGCGGCGTCGTTGAGGATTTTGTCGCGGTGACGGGTGTAGAGGTGGTCCCAGAGGTCGGGGTTTTCTTCCCACAGCCCACGGCCTTTGATCAGAATGGAACCGGGATTGAGGTAGGGGTCCGGGTTGGGCAGTCTGGCCCGGGGCGCAATGGGGGGCAACTCCTTGATGCCGGTTAGCGCAGCGAACGGATTGATGCCTTTGTTCAGCGTATTGAGCAACGGCGCATAAGGCGCCAAGGCTGCGCCGAAATTGGCGGCGGGGGCTTCTTCGGTCAGCCCGGCGAAATAGTCGGGAAGGTCGGCATAGGCCACGAACTGGCTGAAAAACTGCTGGTAGGCAGTGGGCGTGCCATCGCCGGGGTCTGGCTGGTCGCGGGCGTTGAAGCGTTGTTTGAACATGGCGGCGAACTGCGCCCAGTTATAGCGCTTCAGGGGATGAAACGGATCGTTGGGGATGTAGAGAATCACCTCGTCGCCATAGCGATATTTCTTCACGATCACGAAGGCCACGCAGCCGATCATGCGTTTTTTCATCAAGCCCAGGTCGCGCAGCCACACCTGCTTATCCCCCATCCAGGGATGCCGCTCACCGTTGATCATCGACAGGATCATCGCGTGGTCTGCAGGCTCGATGTCCTTGCTCAACAAGGCGGCCTCGGCCGCAGCTGCCAGGTCGGCTTTGCGCGCGCTGATGAAGGTTTCTCGCAGCGTCCGCTCCGCCACCGGGTCCGTGGGCTTGAGGTAGCTCTTGAGATGACGCTGATACTGCGCGCCGATATCCAGGGAACGGCACAGACGGGTGAACTGCACCACCGTCAACGGGGTAGTGACCGGTTCGATGTTGCCGCCCGCCGCCGTGAGGGTGAAAAACCCGGACGTTCGATCAAAGGCGTCGTCCGTGCATTCGCCCTCTTCGAAATTGTGCAACGCGGCCTGCAACAGCGGGATGCGCAGCACTTCGAAGTGGCCCACACGGATGTCGAAGAGTGTCACCTCCAGGGGTTTTCTCAGGACCAGCAGGGTTTTATGCACATCCAGATCGACCTTGAACTGCTCACTCAAGGCCTTGACCAGCAAGGGCTCGGCAAAGGCGTCGATGTCTTGCACGGGGGCCATGGCCTTGTCGAGGGCGGTTTGTGCGGTGAAGCTGGCGCGGGTCTTGTCGTGCAGGGTCTGGAGCTGGGCGGGGGTAGCGTTGCGGTACCAGTCCGGCACCGGCGCCGCTGCCTGCTTGAGCTGGGCGCGCCGTGACGGCGTGGCATCGGTCAGCCACGCGGGGCTGGCTTGTTCAAGGTAGTCGCGGTGAATGCTCAGGGTTGCCGCAGGGGGTGCGGCAGGAAGATCGGCCATGATGTCGCTCCAGTTAAAGGGAGCATCAGCACACCATGGCCGAGCCAGACAACCGCGCTAGATAGTTAGCGCCGGGCCGCTTTTTTCAGAAGTGTTCCCGTGGGTTGAACGCGGCCTTTTTCGCCAGTTCCTGCCACAGGGCGATGGTTTCGTCGTCGGCCTGCTTGGGCATCACGGCCTTGAGCTGGATGTACAGGAAACCCCGCTCGCCGGCCTTGTTCAGCAAGCCATGGCCCTTGGCGCGCATACGCTGGCCATTCTGGCTGCCGGCGGGCACCTTGAGGTTGATCTTGCCGGTCAGCGTCGGCACCGCCACTTCTGCGCCCAACGCCAGTTCCCATGGCGCCAGCGGCAGCGTGATCACCAGGTTTTCGCCTTCGACTTCGAACTTCGAATGGGGCGCAAACTTGATGATCAGGTAAAGGTCGCCATTGGCCCCGCCACCGATACCCGGTGCGCCCTGCGCCTTTAGGCGGATGCGCTCGCCGTCGGCCACACCGGCCGGAATTTTCACATTCAGGCTCTTGGTGGTGTTGGTCACATGCCGGCCCGAGGCGTCGTACTGCGGCACCTGGAAGCTGATCTGCTTGGATTCGGCCGACAGGGTCTCTTCAAGCGACACCGTCAGTTGCATCTCCACGTCCTGGCCCTTGCGCCCGGCTGGACGGCGCTGGCCGCCACCGAAGGCATCGCCACGGGAGCCGAAGATCGAACTGAAGAAGTCCGAGAAGTCCTCACCGCCGCCCCCGCCAAAGCCGCCACGGCTCTGCCAGCCCGGTGGCCCCTGGAACGGTTGCCCATGCTGGCCGTATTTGCGCAGCTCGTCGTACTCGGCGCGCTTGTCGGCGCTCTTGAGCGCTTCGTAGGCTTCGGACGCGTCCTTGAACTTGGCTTCAGCGTCTTTTTCCTTGCTCACATCCGGGTGATATTTACGCGCGAGCTTGCGATACGCGGCCTTGATTTCCTTGTCGTCAGCCGTCGGCTCTACGCCCAATATCTTGTAGTAATCTTTGAAATCCATCGGCGGTTCACCATCCTTAATCGAGATCGCACAGCCCGGGGCACAACGTGCGCTGGTTTGCACTTGTTGAGTGATGTGGCCCGGGGGTGCGTCAAAGTGTTATCGGCGCTTGCCGTATGCAGCAGATGTGGGGGCAAATTCCCGGCTTTCAAGGCGTATTTACAGATAGCCGGCCTACGCATCCGCCCGCGACTGGCATACACTGCGCGGCCGTTTTTCAACCGGAACCTGATTGTCATGGAAAACCCATCCCCAGCCCGTGCCTGCGGTATCGACTTCGGCACGTCCAACTCCACCGTCGGCTGGATTCGTCCCGGCATGGAAACGCTGCTTGCGCTGGAGGACGACAAGATCACCTTGCCGTCGGTGGTGTTCTTCAACTTCGAGGAGCGCCGTCCGGTGTACGGTCGCCTGGCGCTGCACGAGTACCTGGAAAACTACGAAGGCCGCCTGATGCGCTCGCTCAAGAGCCTGCTGGGTTCCAAGCTGATCAAGCACGACACCAGCGTGCTCGGCACCGCAATGCCGTTCACCGACCTGCTGGCGCTGTTTATCGGCCAGCTCAAGAGCCGCGCCGAAGCCACCGCCGGCCGTGAGTTCGAAGAAGTGGTGCTGGGCCGCCCAGTGTTTTTCGTCGATGACGACCCGCTGGCCGACCAGGAAGCCGAAAACACCCTGGTCGATGTAGCCCGCAAGATCGGCTTCAAGGACATATCGTTCCAGTACGAGCCGATTGCCGCGGCATTCGACTACGAGTCCACCATCGAGAAAGAAGAGCTGGTACTGATCGTCGACATCGGCGGCGGTACTTCCGACTTCTCCCTGGTGCGCCTGAGCCCGGACCGTCGCCATAACGACAACCGCCAGAGCGACATCCTCGCCACCGGCGGTGTGCACATCGGCGGGACCGACTTCGACAAGCAGCTCTCGCTCAACGGCATGATGCCGTTGTTCGGCTACGGCAGCCGCATGAAGAGCGGCGCCTACATGCCCACCAGCCACCACATGAACCTGGCCACCTGGCACACCATCAACTCGGTGTACTCGCAGAAATCCCAGCTGGCCCTGGGCAGCATGCGCTACGACATCGAAGACACCGGCGGCATCGACCGCCTGTTCAAGCTGATTGAACAGCGTGCCGGGCACTGGCTGGCGATGGAAGTGGAAGAGACCAAGATCCAGCTGACCCATGAAGACAGTCGCCATGTGCCGCTCGACCGTATCGAAGCGGGCTTGAGCGTGGACTTGAGCCGGGCGCTGTTCGAATCGTCCATCGACGGCCTGCTGGAGCGCGTGCGCGGCAGCGTGACGCAATTGCTCAATGACGCTTCGGTGAGCGTGGCGCAGGTGGACACGGTGTTCTTTACCGGCGGCTCCAGCGGAATCCCGGCGCTGCGCCACAGCATCTCGGCGATGTTGCCGAATGCGCGGCATGTGGAAGGCAATATCTTTGGCAGTATCGGCAGTGGTCTGGCGATTGAGGCCAGCAAGCGGTACGGCTACTGAGTTTTAGCTGGAAGACCGAGGCACCTCTATCGCGGGCAAGCCCGCTCCCACACCTGGAATGCATTTCAGATGTGGGAGCGGGCTTGCCCGCGATGGCCTCAGCTCAGGCAATACAAGGCTTAAACCAACCCGCCCAGCTTCAGCTCACTCTTGAGATACGCATAATAAATCGGCCCCGCCACCACCCCCGGCAGCCCGAATGCGGCCTCGAACACCAGCATCGCCAGCAGCAACTCCCACGATTTGGCACTGATCTGCCCGCCGACAATGCGCGCGTTGAGGAAATACTCGACCTTGTGGATAACGATCAGATAGCCCAGCGCCGCCACCGCCACCCAGATCGACAATGACAACGCGACGATGGTGATCAGGGTATTGGAGATCAGGTTGCCAATCACCGGCAACAGGCCTACCAGAAAGGTCAGCACGATCAGGGTTTTGGTCAGCGGCAGGTGAATCCCGCACAGCGGCAGCACCACGGCGAGGAATACGGCGGTGAACGCGGTGTTGAGCGCAGCGATTTTGATCTGGGCGAAAACGATATTGCGAAAGGCTTGCACCAGCAGGTGCAGGCGATCGAACAGCGCGGCAGCCAGCGGCTTGCGTTTGGTCAGGTCGGGCACGCGTTGCAGGGCGATGATGGCGCCGAGCACCATACCGATCAGCAGGGTGACAAACATGTGGGCGGCGTCTTTGCCGACCAGTTGCAGCTCGCTCAGGTGCTTGCTCAGCCAATCGCCGATGGCCACGCGAAACTCGGCAGCGCTGGCCGGCAGGTAGGCATCGACGAACGGCGGCAACTGGCCGCGTGCGCGGTCGACCACGCCCATGAATTTGTCGAGTGAAGCGCCGGGGTTTTCCGCTTCGTGAAGCAGAAAGCTGATGGCGCCGGCAAAGATCAGTGTCAGCACGCTGACGATCAACGTCCCCAGCAACGCCACCGCCAGCCAGCGCGCGCGCCGCCCTTCGATCAGTCGCTGCAACTGCGGGGTGAGCATATTGACCAGCTCATACACCAGCAGGCCAGCCAGCAGGCTGGGCAGCAGCTTGAGCGGCAGGACGAGCAGTAACCCACCGAAAATGATGATGCAACTGACCAGCAACAACACGTGACGCTGAGAAAACGTTGGCATACAGCCTCAAAACGAACGGCGTTAAAGGATTGGCAGTCTGCCAGCCTTGAGGGAATCAAGCGAGGGGTGTCAATTGCGAACACTGTCAATGTGGAGGCGGGCTTGTGTAGGAGCTGGCTTGCCTGCGATGCAGGCACCTCGGTCTTCAGCTTGATTGAGGTGATGCCATCGCAGGCAAGCCAGCTCCCACACAAGCCCAGCCCCCACAAGGGGATTCGCGAACTTAGCTACCTTTGAGGCACGTGCTCATAAAGGTCTTGCGCGCATCGCCGGTCAGCGCCTTGGTTTTCGCCGAGGCGTTGCAGTCTTTCATCTTCTGTTGCTGCGGGGTCAGGGTCTTGGCGTCGTTGGCCGCAGGGGCCGACAGGCAGGTCTTCATAAAGGCTTTACGGTCATCGCCCTTGAGCGTCTTGGTGGTCGCCTCGGCGTTGCAGGTGGTCATCTTGTTTTGCTGAGCGGTGGCGGCAAAGCCTTGTGAGCACAGCAGCAGACCCATCATCAACAGCGGAATACGCAGCATCTTCATGGAGTTTTCTCCCTGTTGCCGCGTCGAAAGTGCGCGGCCTACACGGCAGTGTAGTCAAAGCCTGTTACATCTCTACCGACCACGAATATTCGACCGGCGGTACTGCTCCGGGGTGCAGCCCGCGTGGCGCTGGAACATGGCGATGAAGGCCGAGGCGGTGCTGTAACCCAGGTCGAACGCCACGTGTTGCACACTGCGCTCGCTGTCCAGCGCCTCAATGGCGGCCAGGTAACGCAGGCGCTGGCGCCACTCGCCGAAGCTCATGCCCACTTCCCGTACGAATTGACGGGCCAGGGTCCGCTCACTCACGTGAATCTGTTCAGCCCAATGCGCCAATGGCCGGTTGTCGGCGGGGTCAGCCTGCATGCCTTCGAGCACGCCGAGCAAACCGGGGTGGCGGGCGTAGGGCAGGAAGCAATCGTGTATCGGCGCTTGCCTGAGCTGGTCCACCAGCACCTGGGCCAGGCGGATATCGGCCTCGGTCTGCGGAATGTTGACGTCCCGCCGCGCAAAGTCACCGAGGATGGCTTTAAGAATTTCGCTGATCGCCAGCGTGCACGGCTGTTGCGGCAATTGCTCGCACAGCGCCGGCACCAGCCCTACCGAGCGGTAGGACGCCGCCTGGGCATTGTAGGAACCGTGCTCGGTATTCGGCGGGATCCAGACCGCGTACTGCGGCGGCGACATAAAACGGCTGCCGGCGACTTCCATGCGCATCACGCCATTGGCGGAATAATCCAGGCACCCCCAGGTGTGCCGATGCTGAGTGCACTCGGTGTCGGGGGCGAAATCCGAGTAGCGAAAGTACACAGGGCTCGGCAGGCTGGGGAAGTCCGCAAGGCGGACGGTGTATCTGGGCATGTTGTCTGGTTCTAGAGGCCGTTTGTCTGGATCGCAGTATAGGCTTCTATCCAGACAAGGGATAATCACGCCACTTCACCCAATCTGGTTTTTTTCGATGCAATACGCTTATCCCTTGCTGGCCATCTTCATTTGGGCCGGCAACACCGTGGTCAACAAACTCGCCGTAGGTTCGATCTTCCCCGCTGAAATCGGCTTTTACCGCTGGCTGCTGGCGGCGCTACTGTTCACGCCGTTCATGCTCAAGTCGGTGATTGCCAACTGGGCGCTGATCCGCCCGAACCTGGGCAAAATCTTCATTCTCGGCGTGCTGGGAATGGCGGTTTACCAAAGCCTGGCCTACTACGCCGCAACGGTCACCACGGCGACCAACATGGGCATCATCCTCTCGCTGATGCCGTTGATGGCATTGACCGCCGCGATCATTAGCCTTGGCCAGCGCCTGACCTTCGGCGCGCTGACCGGCGCAGTGCTGTCGTTTGCCGGCGTGGTGGTAGTGGTTTCAGCCGGCAGCCTCGGCGCCTTGCTGCAACACGGCGTCAACCTGGGCGACGGCATGATGCTGGTCGCCACCCTCGCCTACGCGGTCTACAGCACCCTGTTGAAAAAATGGCATCTGCGCCTGCCGCCGCTGGTGTTGTTGTACTTGCAGATTCTGGTGGCGGTGGTGGTGCTGTTTCCGCTGTTCCTGTTTTCGGCGAAAGCGGGTCTTGGCTGGGCGAATGTCCCGTTGATTCTGTACGCGTGCTTGCTGGCTTCGATGCTGGCGCCGCTGGCCTGGATGCACTCGGTGAAAACCCTCGGGCCGAGCCGCACCACGTTGTTTTTCAACTTGCTGCCGCTGATCACCGCGCTGATTGCGGCGGTGGTGTTGAAGGAGCAGTTGGCGATGTATCACTTGGTCGGGGGGTTGTTGACCCTGGGCGGGGTGATTTTGTCGGAGCGCTGGACGACGCCGGTGCGCCGTGAGGTCGGCGTTGCCTGATCCATTGTCATCGCAGGCAAGCCAGCTCCCACATTTGACCGAGTTCTACCTTTGGAACGCAGGCAACTGTGGGAGCTCGCTTGCCTGCGATGAACGATAACTCGGTCCCCGCTAAACCCCCGCCGCCTTCAACCGCCGCGCATGCTCAACAAACAACCGGATCGGCTCCGCCCCTTTGCCCACCAGCCCCAGCGACTGGTTGACGATGTCGAAATGATCCAGCGCGTAGTCGTCGCCGATCACCCACCCCAGGTGTGAACTGTAACGCCCCACCATGCCGTCGCACTGGCCTTTCTCGCGCACAAAACTGCGGGCAAACAGGCGGCAGCTGCGGTTCGTGCCATCGAACAGGTTGCGTCCACGGTCGGTGATGCCCGGCTGCAAGGTGCCGGACCACGAGTAATAACGCACACCGTTGACCTCCTCGGCGCCCTGCCCGCCCCACGTGAGTGGCAGGCCTTGGGGATATTGTTGATTGAACAACGCCACGCCGGCACTCGTCAGCGAATGGTGCGACGCCTGCAGGTCAGCCTTGAAGCGCGGCCCGCGATAGCCGGTTTCCAGCAGCCACATTACCCACGCAACCCAATGAAATGCGGCGCTCATGAGGCGGCCTTTCACGCTCTTGGCCGGGTAATTCGCGTGAATATGGTCGGCCAGCTCCGACCCCTGATTGGGCCCCGCCACCGATGTTACCGACGCCACCCATTCAGGGCGCCTGGCCGCGGCGTAACGCGCGGTGAGAGCGCCCTGGCTGTGGCCGATCAGGTTGACCTTGTCGGCGCCGGTTTCGCGGCGGATCCGTTCGATCTGCACCAACAGCTGTTCACCGCGCACTTCGCTGGAATCCAGCGGCGCCACCTGCACGGGAAATACTTGCGCCCCGCCGGCCCGCAACGCCGGGACAATGCCGTACCAATAGGGAAACAACCCCACGCGCACGAACCCCAGCATGCCAGGGACCAGCACCAGGGGATAACGTGTGGCCAGGGAGTGCGGCATGGGGCAGCGGCTCAGGTCAGGGATGGATCCATCCTAGACCAGTGTTTCATAAATCGACATGACCGCCCCATGACAGGCTCATGACACCTTAAAAGCCCTCGGCAAACGCGTGCAATTGACGCTCAGCCTCTGCACAGGCGCGCAGGAACACGCTTTTGTCCGACTCCTCCCCCTCTGCGGCGATCACACTCACATCATCGATGCCGATGTAACCCAACACTGTGCGCAGGTGCGGGTCCGCGTGGTTCATCCATTCAAATTCACCGCCCGGGCCGAACCCGCTGCCGCCGCGGCTGGTGATGATCAAGGCTTTTTTGCCCTTCAGCAGCGCCTGATACTGCGCGATACCGTTGCTGTCCTGGGTGATATCGAAGGTCAGGCCCATGCGCACAATCTGGTCGATCCACGCCTTGAGGCCGCTGGGCACGCCGAAGTTGTAAAGCGGCATGGCGATCACCAACAGCTCATGCTCGATGAGTTCGCCAACCAGTTCATCGCTCAGTTGCAGGTCGGCCTTCATCACCTTCGGCAGCGACTGCGGCTCCGGGTAAAAGTTGGCGGCCACAAAGGCCTCGGTGACGTGGGGAATAAAGGCTCGCCCGACTTCGCGGCGAGTCACCTGCGCGCCGGGGTTTGCCGCTTGCCACACCTCAAGAAACGACTCGGCCAGGCGCCGGGAATGAGAACGCTCGCCGCGCGGGCTGGCGTGAATCACTAGCATTTTTTTCATGTGTATAACCTTGGCAAGTTAAACTCCGACGGTTTGAATGGCCGCCGTTCGTGCTCGCCAATCTAGAGCCGAGCGCCCAGACGGACAAATGATCAATAGTTAGTCCGGATGAACTCATTTCACCTGTGGAGCTGACATGTTTGCCACACTGCCCCTGACGGCCTTGCGCACGTTTGAATCGGCGTCACGCCTGCTGAGCTTCAAAGCCGCCGCCGAAGAGCTGTCGGTGACGCCCACGGCGGTGTCCCATCAGATCCGCAGCCTGGAAACCTGGCTGGGCATTGCCCTCTTCGAACGCCTGCCGCGTCAGGTCCGCCTCACCGAAGGCGGCGAGCGGCTATTTCAAAGCCTGCACGGCGCCTTGCTCGACGTGGCGCACAGCCTCGACACACTGCGTCCGCAACGCAGTGCCGGGCAGCTCACGGTGTCCACCACGCCGGCGTTTGCCGCGCTGTGGCTGGTACCCAGGCTGGGGCGATTCTATGCCGCTCACCCGGATATCAGCCTGCGCCTGGACACCCGCTGCGCGGTGGTCGACCTGCAGCAGGACGCCAGCGTCGACCTGGTGATTCGCTACAGCCTCGGCGACTACCCGCAGTTGTATGGCCAATGCCTGTTTGACGAGTCCTTTGCGTTGTACGGCTCACCCGAACAGGTGGCACGGGCGGCCAGTCATGTACCGACGCTGATCAGCGTGCGCTGGCACAACTCCGACCTGTACGCGTTGGGCTGGAAGGCCTGGTGCGAAAAAGCCGGCGAAACCTGGCTGGCCCACACCTCACTGTTGCGCGAATACGACGAAGAGCACTACGCGCTGCAAGCGGCGATTGCCGGCCAGGGTTTGGTGCTGGCGAGCAATATTCTGGTGTCGGAAAGCGTGGCGTCGGGCCTGCTGGTGCCGTACCGCCCTCAGGTGCGCGTGGATGGCGCCGGTTACAGCGCGCTGTGCGTGCCGGGCCGCGAGCGTCATCCGCCGGTGCGCGCGTTTTTCCAGTGGGTACAGGAAGAAGCGAAGCTCTCCGGCCACGCACTTTGAAATCCGATAAAACTTTTTGCGTCGGCCAACACTCACAACCTGGAGCGATCACGCCGGCAGAGCGTGGCGCAAAACCGGATTAGCACCAGGAGAATGAGATGACTGAAGCACACTTGACTGACGTTGCGACCCTGCGCAGCCGCGCCCGCCAGAACGTCGAAAACGGCGCCGTCACCGAAGGCTACGACGCCGACCGCAAAGAAATCATCCGCCTGCTCAACGAATCGCTGGCCACCGAACTGGTCTGCGTGTTGCGCTACAAGCGCCACTACTTCATGGCCACCGGCCTGAAGGCCAGCGTTGCCGCCGATGAGTTTCTCGAACACGCCACCCAGGAAGCCGAGCACGCCGACAAACTGGCCGAGCGCATCGTGCAATTGGGCGGTGAGCCGGAGTTCAACCCCGACCTGCTGTCGAAGAACTCCCACGCACAATACGTTGCGGGCAAGAACTTGAAGGAAATGGTCTACGAAGACCTGGTGGCCGAGCGCATCGCGGTGGACAGCTACCGCGAAATCATCCAGTACATCGGCGACAAGGACCCAACCACCCGCCGTATCTTCGAAGACATCCTGGCCCAGGAAGAAGAACACGCCGACGACATGGCGGATATTCTGCAGGACCTGTAACCCGCTACACCGCTGAACCCCATGTGGAAGTTGGACTTGTGTGGGAGCTGGCTTGCCTGCGATAGCATCACTGCGGTGTGACTGACACACCGAGGTATCTGCATCGTGGGCAAGCCAGCTCCCACATTTTTGCCTGCGGTTTTGTCAGTCAGCCTTTGACGGTCTTCGGCGCCTTGCCTTCCTTCATCTGCTGCAACAGCGGCGCACACTGGTTCGGCTCATCCCCGCTCGGCGCTACCAGCGCGAGCAACCCGGCAGCCGGTCCGGCGATCACGCCCAGCGCCACCATGCCCGCACCGCGCAGGGCCAGCGGAATGGCTTTCACACCCGCGTTAGGCTTGATGAACGACCCGTTGACGTACAACGGCGAGCGCAGGGAAAACAGGCGAAAGCCCTTGGATTCAGGCGTGATGGTCAGGTCCAGTTGCTCGCTGGCCATGTTCGCCGTGCCATCGATGTAGATGATGGCGTTCTCGGTATCGAACACAAACAGTCGCGTCGTCGCCAGGCCGGTCTTGATGCCGAAGTCGGCCGCTGCGCAGTTGATCTTCACTTCCTTGTCGCCGAACAGGCGGCCGACCACGTAGTTGCCCACGTTGAGCCCGGCGATCTCCATCAGGCTGCGGCTGATCGCGCCATCGTTGATGAGCATTTTCAGGTCACCGTTGGACGTGCCCAGCAACGCCGCCACGGAGTTGCCGCGCCCGGAAATATCCGCGTCGCCGTTCAGTTCACCAAAGCTGGTTTTCATCGGCTCGAAGGTCGGGAACAACTGCTTGAGCTTGAAGTTGCGTGCCGTCAGTTTGGCGCGGCCCTCCATCGGCGTGATGCGGCCATTCAAGCGAATCTGCGCGTCGAGTTTGCCGCCGGCCACGCCAAAGCGCAGAGGCTCCAGGCTCAGTTGGCCATCATTCAGGACGACGTGAGTGTAAAGGTCGGTGAAAGGCAGCTCGGCACTGTGCACGATGCGCTTGCCGGTGAACTCCACGTCGGCATCCATATCGCGCCAGCGTTCGGTGCGGAACTCTTCCACCGGCAGCACTTTGGTCGCCGGTTGCTTGCTTTCGCCGCCACGGGCTTTTTGCTTGGCATTGGAGTCCGCGCCGATCAGGGGCGCGAGGTCGGCCATCAGCAACTGGTTGGAGACCAGTGCGCCGGTGAGCTTGGGCCGTGGCTGGCTGGCGACGTAGCCCAGGTTGCCATGGATATCGCTGTTGCCGATCTTGCCGTTGAAGTTCTCGTAGGTGAACGACGCGCCGCCGGCTTCGTGCAGCTTGGCGATCAAGTGGCCGTCGGTGGAATAGGCCGGCGAATCCGGCAGAGTCACGCCGGTCAGCGGGTAGAGGTTGCCCAGGCTGCTGCCGGAGAGTTTCAGGCGCAGGTCCAGGGCGCCGAGGTTCAGCGGGTCGGTAAGGGTGCCGGCGAGGGCGATGCTGGTGTCGGCAATCCTTGCCTGGGCTTGCAGCGGAAACGGCTTGGCCGCGTCCTGCAAGGCCAGCAGGCCACCGATTTTGCCGGTGCCGTCGAGCTTCTGGCCGTGGTATTGGCCTTTGACCTTGAGGCCGAAAGCATAGTCCTGGGGCGCCGAGCCTTTTTCCAGGGCCTTTTTGGCATCTGCGTCACCGACGATCTCGCCGAAGGGAATCGGCTTGCCCAGCGGGTCGATGATTACATCCAGTTGAGTCTTGAGGGTTTGGTCGTCAAGGGTTACGTGGCCCTTGTCAAAGCCGATGGCGCCGATGTCCACCACCCAGCTGGAGGGTTCGGCGTTCGGGTCTTTGGGGTCGAATGTGAAGGTCCAGTTGGCACGGCCGTCGGCCAGGCGCTGCAAATCGGCGCTCGGTTCAGTGAGGTCGATGCGCGGGATCACTACGCGCTGTACCAGCAAGGCCAGGGGCGAAATACGCAACTCGACCTTCTTGAGCGTGACCATCTGCGGCTTTTTCGACCAATCGGGGTTGCCCAGGGTCAGGTCCTCGGCAATCACGTGGGGCCACGGCACCCAGGCGCGCCAGCCGCCTTCGTCGGGCTCTCGCGCCCACACCACGGCCAGGTTGCCATTGATGGCGAAGGGGCGGTGCAGTTCTTCAGAGACCTTGGCATTGAGCGGCGGCTTGATGCGGTTCCAGTCAAAAAACACCAGAACCAATACCACCACAGCGATTAATACAACGAAGCTGGCGCAGCTCCAGGCGACGATTTTACGAGTGCGCGTCATTGCACAGGACTCCTCAACACGAATAGCTGAACTACAGCTCATAAGGCTACGACTGGCAAACGGCGCGGGGGTTTAACCCGATCGGTGAATTAGTCGCAAAAAGCCATTTTCCTGATCGACCGGACAGTTTTAATCATCGACGGCGCACCAATGTTACCCACCTCCGTGTCGAAAATACCCAGCACGGTGCAAAACCGCGGGCTTGAGAGGTGCGATTTAGAGCCTTCGAGGGGAACAATCAATTCTGTTGATTATTACCATTGTGTTTATGAACTTTTATATCGACTTATCGAGAGTAGCATTAGCCCTGTACCCACTTTATCGCCCTCCCAAGGAGCAACTCTCATGAAACGCCAAGTACTCGCAGTCGCCCTGCTTTCCGTCCTCGCTTCCAGTGCCTTTGCCCTGCCAGCTGCCGAACAGGCGACCCCACAGAACAAAGCCCAAGCCGTTGAATCCAGCCAGACCCTGGCCCGCAGCGGTTCGCAGGAAGAAGAAAACCGTGACTACGCCAAAGGTGCCGTCGCTGAAAATGGTTCGGAACACGCCAACAAACGCGCCTACACCGAAGGTGTGGCTGAAGGTGGCCGTGATCGCCTGGAACAGAAAGGTCTGGTAGAAGGCGGTGCTGAACAAGCCAACAAACGCGCTTACACCGATGGCGTTGCCGAAGGTGGTTCCGACCGCCTGCAAGAACTGCATCAAGCACAGAGCTAACCCCGTGGTGGCCCATAAAAAAGCCCGATCCGCCGATCGGGCTTTTGCTTTTTCATAGACCACGTCACGCCTCGCCCCCGCCAAGTTCGACGCCGGCAAAGCGGTTTTGCTAGAGTGCGTCGCTGTACTCGCCGACAAAGCCCACCCGCCGATGCTGCCCCGCGCCGAACAAAAGCAACAGACCCGCCTTGCCTTGATGGACGCAGCCCGCCATCTGATGGAGTGTGGCCGCGGGTTTGGCAGCCTGAGCCTGCGCGAAGTGGCCAAAACCGCGGGCATCGTGCCGACCGGGTTCTATCGCCATTTCGATGACATGGACCAACTGGGCCTGGTGCTGGTGAGTGAAGTCGGCCAGACCTTTCGCGCCACGATCCGCCTGGTGCGCCATAACGAATTCGTGATGGGCGGCATTATTGATGCCTCCGTGCGGATCTTTCTGGATGTGGTGTCGGCCAACCGCTCACAGTTCCTGTTCCTGGCCCGCGAGCAATACGGCGGCTGCCTGGCCGTGCGCCAGGCCATCGGCGCCTTGCGCGAAGACATCACCCGCGACCTGGCGGCCGACCTGACGCTGATGCCCAAGTTGCAGCACCTGGATGCCGAAGGCTTGCATGTGATGGCCGACCTGATCGTCAAAAGCGTGTTCGCCACCCTGCCTGACATCATCGACCCGCCGGCCCACGCCTTGCCCGAGCACCTCACGCCTCAGGCGAAGATCACCCAGCAACTGCGCTTTATCTTCATCGGCCTCAAGCACTGGCAAGGGCTGGGCAGCACCGAGTAAAGCGCTCAGCCCGCCGCGTGAAAGCGCTTGGCGGTGGTGTAGTTCTTCTTCCAGTAGCTGTTACTCAGCGAATCAATGCGCACACGCTTGCCGGTACTCGGCGAATGGATGAACTTGCCCTGGCCGATATACAGGCCAACATGGCTGACGCGGCCACTCCCGTTACCCGAAAAAAACACCGCATCGCCGGGTTTGAGCGCGTCGCGCTTGACGGTTTTTGCCGTTGAACGGTGCATGCCGGAAGTCGTGCGGGGCAGCTGGATATTGGCCTCGGTCTTGAACAGATAGACCAGGAAACTGCTGCAATCGAAACCGCGCTCGGTGGAGGAACCACCAGCCTTGTAAGGCGTGCCCAGCAGTTCATGGGCGCGGTCGATCACGTTGTCGATGGATGTGGAGCGGTGCTGAAGGTTGGCCGAAGCCGATGGAACGGTACACATCAGACTGACGATGACTACACACAAAAATGACTTGAACATGATGGACGTCGCTGTGGATTAAACACGGCGCACAGCCTAATGAAACAGCGCGTAACTTTTGGAAGGCCGAATCCTGATGCCTCGTAGGAAAACTCCCAAAAAAACGTCAGCAGCGAAGTAGATGAAAGAAATTTCATGCAGCCTGCAACGGATCTCAACGCAAAACGCCCACATCCAGTGCTATAAAACCCATCACGCACCAAATTGAAACACTGCCGGAAAGCGCTGACGCCCTATTCGGTGGCATGACTGTGCCTGCCTACAGGGATTTCCCACACGCACTCGGGGTTGGCAAGCCCCTTGCTCTGCGTCTCTTATCGCTCATAGCTGGAAGCTTCCTGATGCTGGTGATCCACCGCCGAATCGCCCCCCAAGCCCTCTGGGCCGCAGAATTGCTGCTGAACTTCGAAGCCCGCAGCAAGAGCCGCCTGCGCTGTTTCAGTGCCGACGGTGAAGACGTCGGCCTGTTTCTGGAGCGCGGCCAGCCGCCGCTGCACGATGGCGAATTCCTGCAGGCCGAAGACGGACGCGTCGTACGCGTCTGCGCCCGCCCTGAACAACTGCTGCACGTCACCTGCAGCAGCGCCTTCGAACTGACCCGCGCCGCCTACCACCTGGGTAACCGCCACGTTGCCCTGCAAGTGGGGGATGGCTGGCTGCGCCTGCTCGACGATTACGTGCTCAAGGCCATGCTCGAACAACTGGGCGCCAGCACCGAAACCATCGAAGCGCCGTTCCAGCCGGAACACGGTGCCTACGGCGGTGGCCACCACCACTCGCGCCATGGCGACGAAGATTTCAACTACCCGCCCAAGCTGCACCAGTTCGGCGTACGTCTATGAACCCAGCCTGGGCGCTGTTGCGTCTGGCCAGTCCGCAATTGCCGATTGGCGGCTACAGCTATTCCCAAGGCCTGGAAATGGCCGTGGAAAATAGCCGGGTCAACGACGCCGCGAGCGCCCGACGCTGGATCAGTGATCAGTTATTGCTCAACCTCGCCCGCTTCGAAGCGCCGCTGCTGCTCGCTCATTGCCGCGCTGCAGCCGACGAGAACTGGCCGCGCCTGACGCAGCTGTGCGAAGAACATCGCGCCAGCCGCGAGACCCGCGAGCTGTACCAGGAAAGCCGGCAGATGGGGTACTCCCTGCAGCAACTGCTCAACGGTTTGCCTGAACTTGACGACGCGGCGCGCAGCTTTCTTGAAGGACAAACCGAGCCCCACCTGGCCCTCGGCTGGGCGTTGGCGGCCCGTGCATGGGCCATCAGCCCGGACGATGCCCTCGCCGCCTGGCTGTGGAGCTGGCTGGAAAACCAATTGGCCGTGCTGATGAAAACCCTGCCCCTGGGCCAGCAAGCCGCACAACGCCTGACCAGTGAACTGCTGCCCTTGTTGCAACAAGCCCAGCAGGACGCCGCCCGCATCGACCCCAACCCTTTGGGCAGCGCCGCTTTTGGCCTCGCCCTGGCCTGCATGGCGCATGAGCGCCAGTACAGCCGCCTGTTCCGTTCCTAGGAGACACACACATGAACACACAACCCCTGCGCGTCGGCATCGGCGGCCCGGTGGGCTCCGGCAAGACGGCCCTGACCCTGGCGCTGTGCCTGGCGCTGCGCGACCGCTACAACCTGGCGGTGGTCACCAACGACATCTACACCCGCGAGGATGCCGACTTTCTGGTGCGTAACCAGGCGCTGGCGCCCGAGCGTATCATTGGTGTGGAAACCGGCGGCTGCCCGCACACGGCGATTCGCGAAGACGCCTCGATCAACCTCGAAGCCGTAGACCAGCTCAACCGACGCTTCCCCGGCCTGGACCTGATTCTGGTGGAATCCGGCGGCGACAACCTGTCGGCCACCTTCAGCCCCGAGCTGTCGGACCTGACCATCTACGTGATCGATGTATCCGCCGGCGACAAGCTGCCGCGCAAAGGCGGGCCCGGGATTTGCAAATCCGATTTGCTGGTGATCAACAAAATCGACCTGGCCCCCCTGGTCGGCGCCTCGCTGGAGCTGATGAACAGCGACACCACACGCATGCGCAACGGCAAACCCTTTGTGTTCAGCAACCAGAAAACCGGCGTCGGCCTGGATGACATCGTTGCCTTTATCGAACGTCAGGGCTTGCTGACTGCGGCCTGATTCAACCCCCAAAAGGAGCCTGTTCATGGGTCTCAACAAACTTCTCGCAACCGCCGCCCTGCTGCTGGCTCCCGCCCTCGCCTTCGCTCACCCCGGGCATGGCGACAATGGGCTGGTGGCCGGTATCAGCCACCCGCTGGGCGGCATTGATCATTTATTAGCCATGGTCGCCGTCGGCCTGTGGGCCGCGCAGCAAAAAGGCAACGCGCGCTGGGCACTGCCGTGTGCGTTTGTCGGCACCATGCTGATGGGCGGCCTGCTCGGCTTTGAAGGCCTGGAGTTGCCGGCGCTGGAAAGCGGAATTGCCGCCTCGGTGCTGGCGCTGGGCCTGGCCGTGGCGCTGGCCGTGCGGCCGCCGCTGTTTGTGGCGGTGGGTGCGACGGCACTGTTTGCGCTGTTTCATGGTGTGGCCCATGGCCTGGAGCTGCCGGACATGTCCAGCCCCTGGGCGTATGCGGCGGGTTTCGTCGGCGCGACGGCGGTATTGCACGCGGCCGGCTATGCAGTCGTTCGTTTCCTGCCCGCGGCAGCGGCGCCGTTGGTGCGTGTAGCCGGGGCGGCTTCGGCGGCGACTGGGGCCTGGTTACTGGCTGGCTGAGCGATCGTTCCCACGCTCCGCGTGGGAATGCAGCCCGGGACGCTCCGCGTCCCAAAGCGCGACGCAGAGCGTCACAAAATGCATTCCCACGCAGAGCGTGGGAACGATCAGCCTGCTACCATGCGCGCCTACACCCCTGCCGTGACGACGCCAGCCAATGCCCAGCGCTTCCCAACCCTCCCTGAACACCGTGCTCACGCACTTCCACAGCCTGATCGTGCCGCTCTGGCAAGGCCCGGGCTGGAATGCCGAGCTGGCCCTGCCCTATGAAGCCCTGGACGCCGACCACCGGCCATTGCCGCCGCAACGCTACCGCGCCATGGCGTGCGCCCGTCAGTTGTACCTGTTCGCCAGCCTGATCGGCGAGCCTGGCGCAACGTTCGCTCAGGAACGCGCCGCCGCACTGTTCCGCTCGCTGCAACGGCACTTCCACGACGCCGAACATGGCGGCTGGTTCTACAGCATCGACCCCGCCGGCCAGCCGCTGGACAAGCGCAAAGACCTCTACACCCATGCCTTCATCATCTTCGCCTGCGCCCATTACTGGGCCAAAGTGCGCGAGCCGTTGGTGGAATCGGTGCTCAATGCCGCGCTGGATGTGGTGGCCGAACGTTTCGCCACGGGCGACGGCCTGTACGAAGCGGTGCTGGAGCGCAACTGGTCATCGCTCAACTCCGGGCCGCTGCAAAACCCGTTGATGCACTTGGCCGAAGGTTTCCTCGCCACCCTGGCCGTGCGTGAGGATGCCATTACACAGGACGCGCTGCTGGACCTGGCGACCGCCATGCAGAAGCGCTTCATCGACCGCCAGACCGGCGTGATGATGGAGAAACCGCTGGGCGCTGTGGATAACTGGTTTGAGCCGGGGCACCAGTTCGAATGGTTCTTTTTGCTGGAGTCGTCGGCAGTATTGCGCGGTACGCCGTTGCATGGGTCTTTGACCCGCGCGTTTGCCTACGCTGAACAGAAGGGTGTGGATAACGTGACGGGGGCCGTCAGCGGCATGCTTGCCCTTGACGGCAGCGTACGCGACGGTACGCAGCGCATCTGGGCCCAGGCCGAATACCTGCGGGCGCTGACCTTGCGGCCGAACAGCGACGCGGTGCTGCAACGCCAATTGCTGGCGCTGCAGCAGCACTTTTTGCATGAGAAGGGCTGGAATGAATGCCTGGACGCCAAGGGTGCCGTGAGCCGGCGGGATATGCCGTCGACTACGCCTTATCATTTGGCGACTTGCTATCAGGGTTTGATCCAGCATTTGGGCTGACTTTCAGGGCCTCATCGCAGGCGAGCCAGCTCCCACATTCGAATGTATATGTGGGAGCGGGCTTGCCTGCGATAGCGGTCTACCTGACGGTCACGCAACCCACTTGCGATCCCCGGTAAAACTGATCGTCAACCAGCGCGCCGCATCCGGCTTGCCGAGTCCTGTGGATATCTCCTCGCGCAACCCATCGAGCGTCGCCACGTTATCCACCGGGTAATCCGCCGGCAGCACCACATGAATCTCGATAAACCGCGCCCGCCCGTGCTTTTGCACGTAGGACACGTAGTCGTCGAAACCATGCTTGGCCTGGGCCGCGTCCATCACCTCGCGCACCTTGTCGTCCAACTGGTCCGGGGCAATGCCGAGCACCTCGCGCAACGCCGGGCGCAGGATCTTCAGCGCCGGCGCCAGCATGCTCAGGGCCAGCAGGATCAGAATCAACGGGTCGACATACACCGCCCACTCGCCGTAGCCCTGAGACTTGAGCAGCAGTGCCGCCAGGAAGCTGATCAGCAAGCCCACCGACAGCATCGCGTCCACCAGCCAACTGATGTTGTCGAACTGGATCAGCGAGGACTTGAGCGTGCGATTGCGATAGCGCACGTAGAAGAAGTAGGCGAATTCAACAACGGTGAACACCGCTGCATAAATGATCACCAGCCCCAGCTCGATCTCGCGCCCGCCATTGATAATGCCGAACACACCGTTGAGGAATGCATAGATGGCGATCAGCAACAGAAAACTGCCTTCGATCAGCAGCACCATGGGCTCCAGGTGCCAGTAGCCGAACTGAAAGCGCTCGTTGCTTTTCTTGGCAATCAGCTTGGCCGTGATCAGCATCAACACCTTGATGGCGGTGGCGATCAGCGAGAAAAAGCCGTCGAACAGAATGGATTGGGCGCCGGATATCACACCCGTGACAATCCCGGCGATCGCGACGGCGAACATCAGGATGGTCGATTGTTTGAGCAGTGCCTGCTCACCTCGGTTACTCACATTTCCTCCCGTCAAAACCTTAAATCCGCACAGTGCGGAGGGGATTTACCGGGGGGAGTGTACCTTATGGCCTGTTTTTGACCGATTGTGGCGAGGGAGCTTGCTCCCTCGCCACAAAAGAAATCAGCCTTTGGCGCCACGCTCGATAGCAAAACCTGCCCAGCTCTGGCTCACCGGCATCAGTTCCAGACGGTTGATGTTCACGTGCGCCGGGGTGTTCAGCACCCAGAAGATGGTATCGGCAATGTCCTGCGGCTGGATCGGCTCGGCACCAGCATAAGTGGCGTCATAGCGCGCCTGATCACCGCCGAAGCGCACTAGCGAGAACTCGCTTTCGCACAGGCCCGGCTCGATGTTGGTCACGCGCACGCCCGTGCCCTGCAGGTCGCAACGCAGGCTCAGGGAGAACTGTTTGACGAATGCCTTGGAGCCGCCATACACGTGGCTGCCCGGGTACGGGTAGCTGCCGGCGATGGAACCCAGGTTGATGATGCCGGCGCCACGGCCATGGGCGATCAAGCGCGGCAACAGCAGGTGAGTGGTGGTCAGCAGGCCCTTGATGTTGGTGTCGACCATGGTCTCCCAATCATCGAGGCTGCACTTGGGCGCAGGGTCGGCACCCAGGGCCAGGCCGGCATTGTTGATCAGCCCGCGCAATTTGGCGAAGGAAGGCGGCAGGTTGGCAATCGCCTCCTCCATGCCTTTGCGGTCACGCACGTCTACCACCAGGCCGTGCACTTCGGTCTGTTTGGACAGCTCTTCAACCAATGCATTCAAGCGGTCGGCACGACGACCAGTGAGCACCAGTTTCCAGCCGGCTTCGGCAAAACGACGGGCGCAGGCTTCGCCAAAACCGGAAGTGGCGCCAGTGATAAACAGCGTGTCGGACATGGTGTTCTCCTTGCGGGCATCGGGGAAAAAAACAGCCAGCAGAATGCCCGTACGCCGCCGTTGCGGCAACCGCCACGCGCAAGACTTCATCTACAACTGATCATTATTTAATCACTTCAAGCAACGCCTTATAAACCGTGGCCTGCAGCCACATGCGCGCAGGTTATCCACAACTGCGCCCACAGTCTTTGGGGGCAAGTGCAAACCGCGTCAGCCCGCTGTACACAAGGCCTGCAGGCGATTTTAGAAAGTTTATTGCTTGACCTGAGCCAGGCCGTATGTAGGCCCCTGTGAAGCGGAAAAATCCGAACGATGGCTCCAGGCCAGTCATTCCGGCCCCTGCGGCCGTCTTTCCAGAGTTTAATCACAGACTTATCCACAGGCTGAAGGGACATATTTCGGTCATATACCTGTGTCTTTAAACAGGTTGACAAAACCCTCGGAGGGCGCCGAAAAAACCGCTGATCAATAAACGACCACCACGCTGCAAGCCACGGCTTTAAAGGCTTTCAGCCAAGTACTACCACGTTACCCACAGCCGGTTCCACAGCCGGTGGGGACAAGTCAAAACTGTGACAAAACAGGGATTTGCGGCGGCTATATGTCGCGCTTTGGAGGGTGGCTGGATTTGTTTTCCACAATTTCCGGAAAGGTCTGTGGATAGCACAAAAAAGAATGCAGGAGCCGCTTTGTGTGGGAGCTGGCTTGCCTGCGATAGCAGCAACTCGGTTCACCAGATGGACCGAGGTGTCTGCATCGCAGGCAAGCCAGCTCCCACAGAGCCAGCGTCAAACTTTAGATCAATGCCCGCCGAGGTAGGCGTTGCGCACTTCCTCGTTCACCAGCAATTCCTTGCCGGTACCCGTCAGGCGAATCTCGCCGTTGACCATCACATAGGCCCGGTCCGACAGGCGCAACGCATGGTTGGCGTTCTGTTCCACCAGAAAGATGGTCATGCCTGTGGCCGCCAGCTCGCGCAGGGTGGCGAAAATCTGCTTCACCACAATCGGTGCCAGGCCCAGGCTCGGTTCGTCCAGCAACAGCAGCTTGGGCCGGCTCATCAGCGCGCGGGCGATGGCGAGCATTTGCTGCTCGCCACCGGACATGGTCATGGCCCGCTGGGTACGCCGTTCCTTGAGCCGCGGGAACAGCTCGAACATGCGCTGCATGTCTTCCTGAGCGAACTTGTCACCAATCGGAATGGTGCCCATCAGCAGGTTTTCCTCAACCGTCATGTCGGGGAACACCCGCCGCCCTTCCGGCGACTGCGCAATGCCGTTGGAGGCGATGTAGTGGGACGACTTGTGGGTAATGTCGACGCCGTTGTACAGAATCTGCCCCGACTCGGCGCGCGGCTGGCCGAAAATCGACATCAGCAGCGTGGACTTGCCCGCGCCGTTGGAGCCGATCAGGCTGACCGTTTCGCCTTCGTTGATGTGCAGCGAGACTTTTTTCAGGGCCTGGATCGGGCCGTAATACACGTCCAGGTCCTTCATTTCGAGGATAGGCCCGTTCATACAAGCTCCTCTTCGTCTGCGCCCAGGTAGGCGGCAATCACTTTCGGGTCGTTGCGGATCGCGTCCGGCCCGCCTTCGGCGATCACGTTGCCGTGGTCGAGCACCACGATGTGGTCGGAAATACTCATCACCATGCCCATGTCGTGTTCGATCAGCACCACCGTGAGGTCGTGTTCGTCGCGCAACAGGCGAATCATCGCGCTGAGGGCTTCGGTTTCCTGCGGGTTGAGGCCCGCTGCCGGTTCGTCCAGGCAGATGACCTGCGGCCGGGTGCACATGGCGCGGGCGATTTCCAGGCGGCGCTGCTGGCCGTAGGAAAGCTCACCGGCCAGGCGGTTGGCGCAGTCCACCAGGTCCACCACTTCCAGCCAGTAAAAAGCGTGGTCGAGGGCGTCGCTTTCAGCCTTGCGGTAGCCCTTGGTGTTGAGGATGCCCGCGAGCATGTTGCGGTTGACCCACATGTGCTGGGCCACCAGCAGGTTTTCCAGCACCGACATTTCCTTGAACAGGCGAATGTTCTGAAAGGTCCGCGCCAAACCCGCGCGGTTTACCAGGTGGGTGCCGCCGAACATCTTGTAGTACACACGGCTCAGGAAGCTTTTCGGCGACACGAAATCGACGGCTTTGAAGCGCTCGCCGAGCAACTGGATCACGTTTGTCTGCTTGCCGCGAAGGTTGAGTTCGATCTTGCCGCCGCTGGCTTTGTAAAAGCCGGTAAGGCAGTTGAACACCGTGGTTTTGCCGGCGCCGTTGGGACCGATCAGGGCGAAGATCGAGTTGCGTTCGACCTTGAGGCTCACATCGCTCAAGGCCTTGATGCCACCGAAGTGCATCATCAAATGTTCCACGCTGAGGACGATTTCCTTGCTCATGGCGCCACTCCTTTGCGCGGTGTCACACCGGTTCGGCTGATGCGGATCAAGCCGCGAGGGCGCCAGATCATCATCACCACCATCAACACGCCGAACAGCAGCACGCGGTATTCGGAGAAGCTGCGCAGCAATTCAGGGGCAACGGTCAACACGAACGCCGCGATCACCACGCCGACCGTCGAGCCCATGCCGCCCAATACCACGATGGCCAGGATCAGCGCCGACTCGAAGAAGGTAAACGACGACGGGTTGACGAAGCCTTGATAACTGGCAAAGAACACCCCCGCCAAACCGGCGGTAGACGCACCGATGGTGAACGCCGAGAGCTTGACCAGTACGTGGTTCAGGCCCATGGAACGGCAGGCGATTTCATCTTCGCGCAAGGCTTCCCAGGCGCGGCCCACCGGCATGCGGGTCAGGCGGTGCTTGATGTACAGCACGGCCAGCACCACCAGGAACAGCACGATGTAGATGAACATGAACTTGATGTTGGGGTTGTAATCGATGCCGAAGAACTCGTGGAACGGAATCCCGCCGTCCTTGGCCTTGCGCCCGAACTCCAGGCCCAGGAAGGTCGGCGAAGGCACCGGCATGCCATTCGGGCCGCCGGTAAACGACAGCCAGTTGTTGAGCACCAGGCGGATGATTTCACCGAAGCCCAGGGTCACGATCGCCAGGTAGTCACCGTGCATGCGCAAGACCGGGAAGCCGAGTATGCATCCCGCCAGCGCCGCACAAATGGCCGCCAGCGGCAGCACCGTCCAGAAGCCCAGGCCGAGGTATTGATAACCCAGCGCCAGGCCGTAGGCGCCGATGGCGTAGAACGCCACGTAACCCAGGTCGAGCAGGCCGGCCAGGCCGACCACGATGTTCAGGCCGAGCCCGAGCAGCACGTAGATCAGGCCGAGGATCACCACGGTCAGCAGGTACTTGTTGGCGAAGATCGGGAACACGATGGCAATCACGATCAGCGCCGGGATGATCCAGCGCAGCCGCGACTTGTAGTCTGGCGGCAGCACGTGCACACCGGAGCCACTGCTTTCGAAGCCCTGCAGGACCTTCAGGCCCTTGGGGGTTTGCAGAAACAGGCTCAGGGCGAAGCGGCCCGCCATCACGATGGCGACCAGGGTGGCCACACGGGCCGGTTCCAGGTTGAAGCTGTAGCCGTCGAGGACCACGCCGACGATCGGACCGAACACGATCAGGGAAATCAGCCCGGCGAGGACCGTATCGACCACACTTTTCTTGATATCGATGGGTTTGGCAGCAGACATGTTTACACCTTAGCCACGAGTGGGCGACCCAGCAGGCCCTGGGGACGGAAGATCAGAATCACCACCAGCAGGGAGAAACTGAACACGTCTTTGTAGTCGGAATTGATCAGCCCCGAGAACAGCGACTCGGAGATGCCCAGGATGATGCCGCCGAGCATGGCCCCCGGCAGGGAACCGATGCCGCCGAGTACCGCCGCGGTGAACGCCTTGATGCCGATGATGAAACCGGCATAGAAGTCGAACGTGCCGTAGTTGAGGGTGATCAGCACGCCTGCCAGCGCGGCCATGGCGGCACCGATGACAAACACGTAGGAAATCACGCGGTCGGTGTTGATGCCGAGGATCGACGCCATCTTGCGGTCTTGCTGCGTCGCACGGCACATGCGGCCCAGCTTGGTGTATTTGATGATGTAGGTCAGCAAGGCCATGCCCGCGAAGGCCGCGACCAGGATGAAGACCTTGGTGTACGTCAACTGAACGAAGCCGGTGCCGAAGTCGACACGCCAGGCACCGGCCAGCAGGGTAGGAATACCTTGTTGCTTGGCGCCCTGTGCGATCTGGGCGTAGTTCTGCAGGATCAGCGAGATCCCGATGGCGCTGATCAGCGGTGCCAACCGGGTGGAGTTGCGCAGGGGTTTATAGGCGACACGCTCGATGACCCAACCGTACACGCCGGTGACGACCACGGTGAAGATCAAGGTGCCGAGAATGAGCAGCGGGAAGGATTCGATGCCGAAGTAAGCCAGCAGTGCCAGACTGATCGCCGCGAGGTAAGCGGAAATCATATAAACCTCGCCATGGGCGAAGTTGATCATGCCAATGATGCCATAGACCATTGTGTAGCCGATGGCGATCAGGCCATAGACCGACCCGAGGGTCAGGCCGTTGACCAGTTGCTGCAGGAAAATACCATCCATAACGCAATCTCACGCGGTGAGCACCTGCACACCGGTGGGTGTGCGGCGCTTCTGGAGGAAAAGACAGATTTGTTGCCTGGCGGCAAGGCTCGAACAACCACAATCCATGTGGGAGCTGGCTTGCCTGCGATGCAGACACCGCGGTGCTTCAGATGTACTGCGGTGATGCAATCGCAGGCAAGCCAGCTCCCACAAGGATGGGTGGCGTTCAAGCTGTCGCGTTGATTACTTCTGTTTTTCCAGCTGGTGGTATTTGCCGTTGGCATCCCACTGGTAAACCACGTAGTCGGAGATTTTCAGGTCACCCTTGGTATCCCAGGCTTTTTCGCCCATCACGGTTTTCACCGGGTGAGCTTTCAGCCACTTGGCCGCGTCTTCGCCCTTGTTGGACTTGGAGCCGTTGAAGCCGGCCGCCAGGGCCTGGATCGAGGCGTAGGCGTACAGGGTGTAGCCTTCAGGTTCTACGCCAGCCTTGCGGAATTGCTCCACAACCGCCTTGCTGTCTGGCAGCAGGCGCGGGTCGGCGCCGAAGGTCATGTACACGCCGTCTACGTATTGCGCGCCGCCGGCGGTGGCCACCAGTTCGTCGGTCACAACGCCGTCATCGGACATGAACTTGACGTCTTTGAGGCCAGCTTCACGGATCTGGCGAACCAGCGGACCGGCTTCCGGGTGCAGGCCGCCGAAATACACGACGTCGGCGCCGGTAGAGCGGATTTTGGTCACCAGGGCGCTGAAGTCTTTCTCGCCACGGGTCAGGCCTTCTTCCAGCACAGGCTTCACGCCGCGCTTGGTCAACTGGGCAGCGGTGGCATCAGCCAGGCCTTTGCCGTAGGTGTCCTTGTCGTTGATGACGGCGACTTTTTTGCCTTTGAGCACGTCGACGATGTAGTCACCGGCCACGATGCCTTGCTGGTCGTCACGCCCGCACATGCGGAACACCGCGCCCAGGCCACGCTCGGTCACCTGCGGGTTGGTGGAGCCCGGGGTGATCATGATGATGCCCGCTTCGTCGTACACCTCGGACGCCGGGATGGTGTTGGAGGAGCAGAAGTGCCCGACCACGCCGATCACTTTGTCCTGGTCGGCCAGGCGGTTGGCCACGGCCACGGCCTGCTTGGGTTCGCAGGCGTCGTCACCGGCCACCAGCTTGATCTGCTCACCGTTGATGCCACCGGCCTTGTTGATCACATCGGCTGCCGCTTGGGCACCCTTCATGTACTGCTCACCGAAAGCTGCGTTGGCACCCGTCATCGGGCCTGCCACGCCAATCTTCACATCAGCTTGAACAAACGCAGAAACACCCAGCGCCGCTGCAACGGCGAGGGCCAGAAAACCTTTCTTGTAAAACGTCTGGGACATGAGTGGTGCTCCGATATTTTTGATTTTTGGCACGACAACTTGCATTCAAACTTTCCACTGAAAGCCCTGAGCAAGCGGCGTGCCATTACTTTTTTATTCTTCAAAAAGACACGGTGTCATTGTAGTTGCGGGCGTTTCGACTCCTTCGGCAAGGACGTGCAACCGTCTGGCATCAGAAGGTGCAACCCACACCACAAAAAAGTACAACCATGGCAGGTCGCACCTGCAACCAGATAGATAAACGACAGTTCCGGCACCTGTAACAATGTGCGTAACGGAACTGCACATTTACAGTGCGCGACTGCTACGACTTGCACCAATACAGATTAGTAGCCTGCTAAGAAAATGCAGGCTTTTGAAGGGTATTTCGCTGATCAGATCACGATCCGCAGACATTGCCCGGCGTGATACAGCGAGAATCCGGCTTCATACAGGCAACTGCGCAGGCCCACTCCGGCCAACGGCTGCATCGGCGCGAACGGAATCGGCAATGCCTGGGGATTCTGGTGACACAAATAGTCGGCAAACGCCTTGCCGACCACGCTGCCGGTGGTCACGCCGCGCCCGTTATAGCCCGTTACTGCCACGAGGCCCGGCGCCGGTTCGAACAGGCGCATGAGGTGGTCGGGGGTGAAGGCGATGCAGCCGGTCCAGGTGCACTCCCACTGCACCGATTTGAGGTACGGGAAGTAATGCTGCTGCACCCGATCGGCCCATGCCTTGAGGAACCACGCGGGTTTCTGGTTGCCGTTGCCCAGGCTGCCGAGCAACAGGCGGCCATCGGCATCGCGGCGGATGCTGCTCAGCACCTGGCGCGTATCCCACGAGCCCTGGCCGCCGGGCAGGATCTGCTGGGCGGCCTCGTCTGTCAGTGGCGCCGACGCGACCTGATAGTAGTAACCGGGAAAGAAATTGCGGCGCAGCTCGGTCCACTCGCCCTCGGTGTAGGCGTTGGAGGCGATCACCACCTGCGCCGCCTGCACCGCGCCCTGGGCGGTCTGCACCGACCAGTTCGAGCCCTGGCGCTCAAGTTGGGTGACCGGGGAATGGTCGAACAACTGCCCGCCCAGCCCGGCGGCCGCATTGGCCAAACCCGTGGTGTAAGCCATGGGGTTGAGCGTACCGGCACGCCGGTCGAGCAAGGCGGCGGCAATCTTTTTAGTGCCCGTGGCGTGCTCGCACGCCTGGCCGGTGAGCAGCTCGACCGGCGCCCCCCGGCGTTTCCATTGTTCTTCACGGCTGCGCAAATCCGCCTCGCCCCGGGCGTTGTGCGCCATGTGCAGGGTGCCTTCGCGGCGCAACTGGCAATCGATGTTGTATTTGTCGATAAGGCTGAACACCAGTGACGGCGCCGCGCCCAGCATGCGGTTGAGCTGGCTGCCCACCGCCTCGCCGAAACCGGCTTCGATCTCGTCCGGCGGGATCCACATGCCGGCGTTGACCAACCCGACGTTGCGCCCCGAACCGCCATGGCCGGTGCGATGAGCCTCCAGCACGGCGACAGTTTTACCTTGCTCCAGCAAATGGATAGCGGCCGACAAACCGGTAATGCCGGCGCCGATCACGCACACATCCACTTTGACCTCGCCCTTGAGCGCGGCACGATCGGGCCGGCCGGGGGTGAGTTGTTCCCATAAACATGCTTCGCGTAATGCCATTGCCAGACTCCGATGAGACCTAACAAACAACCATTATTCTGAATTGCAAACCCAATCAACTGTGGGAGCTGGCTTGCCTGCGATAGCGGTATCAACTGCACCACCGCTATCGCAGGCAAGCCAGCTCCCACATTTTCAACCGCGTTTCGTCAGTGGTTTAGTCGAAGGTAATGCCCTGCGCCAGCGGCAACTCCAGCGAGTAGTTCACGGTGTTGGTCTGGCGACGCATGTACCCGCGCCACGCGTCCGAACCCGATTCGCGCCCGCCGCCGGTTTCTTTCTCGCCACCAAACGCGCCGCCGATTTCCGCGCCGCTCGGGCCGATGTTGACGTTGGCGATGCCGCAGTCGCTGCCCACCGCCGACATGAACTGCTCGGCCTCGCGCACGTCCGTGGTGAAGATGCACGACGACAAGCCTTGCGGCACGGCGTTGTTCAGGCGCAGGGCTTCGTTGAAGTCGCTGTAGCCGATCACGTACAGGATCGGCGCGAAGGTTTCGGTGCACACCACGTCGCTTTGCTCAGGCATTTCTACAATCGCGGGCGACACGTAATAGGCATTCGGGAATTTGTCTTCCAGCTGGCGCTTGCCGCCGAACACCTTGCCGCCTTCGCTCAGGGCCTGTTCCAGCGCGTCCTGCATGTTGTCGAAGCCGTGCTTGTCGATCAGCGGGCCGATCAGGTTGCCTTCCAGCGGGTGGCCGATGCGCACTTTGGAATAGGCGGCCTTGAGGCGGGTGACGATCTCTTCCTTCACCGACTCATGGGCAATCAGGCGGCGCAAGGTGGTGCAGCGCTGCCCGGCGGTGCCGACGGCGCTGAACAGGATGGCACGCACGGCCATGTCCAGGTCGGCGCTTGGGCCGAGGATCATCGCGTTGTTACCGCCCAGCTCAAGGATGCTGCGGGCGAAACGCGCGGCGACTTTCGGCGCCACTTCACGGCCCATGCGGGTGCTGCCGGTGGCGCTGATCAACGCGACGCGCGGGTCGTCCACCAGCGCAGCGCCGGCGTCGCGGCCGCCGATGATCACTTGGCTGAGGTACTGCGGGGCGCCGTCGAATTTTTTCAGTACACGCTCGAACAGCGCCTGGCACGCCAGCGCCGTCAGCGGCGTTTTTTCCGAAGGCTTCCAGATCACCGCGTTGCCGCACACCAGCGCCAGCGCGGTATTCCACGCCCATACGGCCACCGGGAAGTTGAACGCGCTGATCACGCCGACCACACCCAGCGGGTGCCAGGTTTCACGCATGTGGTGGCCTGGGCGCTCGGAGGCGATCGTCAAGCCGTACAGCTGACGTGACAGGCCGACGGCAAAATCGCAGATGTCGATCATTTCCTGCACTTCACCGAGGCCTTCCTGGGTGATCTTGCCGGCTTCCCACGACACCAGCTCGCCGAGATCGGCCTTGTATTCGCGCAGCACGTCGCCGAACTGGCGCACCAGCTCGCCACGGCGCGGCGCCGGCACTTTGCGCCAGGCCTCGAATGCATGCTCGGCGCGACTGACCTGTTGCTCCACCTCGGCGGCGCCTTCCCAGTGCACGCTGCCGATACGGCTGCCATCAATCGGCGAATGCACAGGTTGTTTACCCGACTGGTACAGCGCCGGGTTTACCCCGAGACGATCAAGCAATGCGGCAACCATGGGTCACTCCTTCAATCTCAAACACAAAATTCGCGCCGCCACAGGCACGGCGATCCAGACCTTATTTGTAGCTGGCCCAAGACTTGCCAACAAACGACGTTTAGGCGAGATATCATTCCGTTTATTCATGCAAAGCCTAAAAAGAGGCACGCCGTGCTGAACAAAAGACATTTGCCCTCGATCACCGCCCTGCAGTGTTTCGAAGCCGCTACCCGCCACCTGAGCTTCACCCGCGCTGCCGAGGAGCTGAACCTCACGCAGAGTGCAGTGAGCAAGCAAGTGGCGCAGCTTGAAGAACTGCTGCAACACCTGTTGTTTCGCCGGGTGCGCCGCCGCTTGCAGATGACACCGGCCGGGGATTTGTACTTGGTGGAAGTGCGAAAAATCCTCACCCAAGTGGAGATGTCCACCCATTACCTGCGTTCCTACGGCGGCGAGACCGAAGTACTGCGCGTCTCCACGCCCTACACCTTCGGCGCGCGCTGGCTGGTGCCGCGCCTCAAGGGCTGGCGGCTGCGTCACCCGCAGATCCACCTGGACCTGTGCAACGAACAGGAGCCGGACGAACTGCTGCAAGGCAAAGCCGACATGGCCTTCTACTTCGGCCAGGGCTCACGGCCCGGCACCGAGAGTCTGAAGCTGTTCAGCGAAGAGCTGGTGCCGGTGTGCGCGCCCGAAAGCCTGCCCGCCAAGCCGTTCGCCGACCCCACGCAACTGAGCAACCTGGTGCTGCTGCAAAACGCCTCGCGCCCACAGGGCTGGCACGACTGGTTCGCCAGTCAGGGTTACCAGACCGAGCACAGCTACCACGGGCCGCGCTTCGACACCTTTTATATGTGCATTCGTGCGGCGCAGGTGGGCTGTGGGGTGGCGCTGTTACCGCGCTTTTTGGTGGAAGAAGAATTGGCGGACGGCAAATTGGTGATCCCCTGGCAGCATGCAATGCCGAGCCAGGATGCTTATTACCTGGCTTACCCCGAGCATTCGGCGGAGGTGCCGAAGGTGAAGGAGTTTGTGAAATGGATGATGGAACAGGTGATTTAGCGCCTGGAATACCGCCATCGCAGGCAAGCCAGCTCCCACCTTTGGCATGCATTTCACCTGTGGGAGCTGGCTTGCCTGCGATGAGGCCGGTGGCTGCACTGAAAAAATCACTGGCAAACCACCCCTCGCCTATGCGCCACTAGCGCCATTCCTTAATTGTGCGTAAAGGCCGGCGCCCATCGCCGACCCGTCTGGAGATTCCCGTTATGAGCGAGAGTGTGTTTGCCGATCGCATCGTGCAGAACTTGCTCGACACCGACTTCTACAAGCTGACCATGATGCAGGCGGTGCTGCACAACTACCCGAACGTGGAAGTTGAATGGGAGTTTCGTTGCCGCAACAGCGAAGACCTGCGCCCGTACCTGGCGGAAATCCGCTACCAGATCGAGCGCCTCGCCGAGCTGAGCCTGAGCCCTGACCAGCTGGGTTTCCTTGAGCGCATCAGCTTCATGAAGCCGGATTTCCTGCGTTTCCTGGGCCTGTTCCGCTTCAACCTGCGCTACGTGCAGACCGGCATCGAAAACGGTGAGTTATTCATCCGCCTGCGCGGCCCGTGGTTGCATGTGATTCTGTTTGAAGTGCCAATGCTGGCCATCGTCAGCGAAGTGCGTAACCGCTACCGCTACCAGACCGTGATTCTCGAACAGGCCCGTGAGCAGCTGTACCGCAAGTTCGACTGGCTGACGGCCAATGCCGGCAGCGACGAATTGTCCGAGCTGCAAGTGGCGGATTTCGGCACGCGTCGGCGCTTCTCGTACCGCGTGCAGGAAGAAGTGGTCAGCGTACTCAAACACGACTTCCCCGGCCGTTTCGTCGGCACCAGCAACGTGCACCTGGCCCGCGAATTCGGCATGAAGCCGCTCGGCACCATGGCCCACGAATGGATCATGGCCCACCAGCAACTCGGGCCGCGCCTGATCGACAGCCAGATCGCCGCCCTCGATTGCTGGGTCCGCGAATACCGCGGCCTGCTGGGTATTGCCCTGACCGATTGCATCACCACCGACGCATTCCTCGGCGATTTCGACTTGTACTTCGCCAAGCTGTTCGACGGCCTGCGCCACGACTCCGGCGACCCGGTGCAGTGGGCCGAAAAAGCCATCGCTCATTACCACAAGCTCGGCATTGAGCCGATGAGCAAGACCCTGGTGTTCTCCGACAGCCTGACGCTGCCCAAGGCGCTGGAGATTTTCCGCGCGTTGCGTGGTCGCATTAATGTGAGCTTCGGCATCGGCACCAACCTGACCTGCGACATCCCGGGTGTTGAGCCGATGAGCATCGTGCTTAAAATGACCGCCTGCAATGGCCAGCCCGTCGCGAAGATTTCCGATGAAGCGGGCAAGACCCACTGCACCGACCCGAATTTTGTCGCCTATTTGCGTCATGTTTTCAAAGTACCTGCCCTATCCAGCAAGGAGTGAATCATGCAAGCCGTACAGCGTGAGATTGCGCAGCAGCTCAAGGTCCAGGCGCCGTTCAACGACCAGGCCGCCCTTGAAGCCGAAGTTGCCCGCCGCGTGGCGTTTATCCAGGATTGCCTGCGCAATTCCGGGCTCAAGACATTGGTGCTCGGCATCAGCGGCGGCGTCGACTCCCTGACCGCAGGCCTGCTGGCCCAGCGCGCAATGAAAGAACTGCGCGAAAGCACCGGCGACCAGGCTTACCGCTTTATCGCCGTGCGCCTGCCCTACGAAACCCAGTTCGACGAAATCGATGCCACGGCCTCGGTGGACTTTATCGAGCCGGACGAACGCCACACCGTGAACATCGGACCGGCGGTGAAAGCCCTGGCCAATGAAGTGGCGGCCTTTGAAGGCAAGGCGGCGGTGTCCCGCGATTTCGTGCTGGGCAACACCAAGGCGCGCATGCGCATGGTTGCGCAATACACCATCGCCGGCGCGGCCGGTGGGTTGGTGATTGGTACCGACCATGCGGCGGAAGCGGTGATGGGCTTTTTCACCAAGTTCGGTGATGGCGCGTGCGACCTGGCGCCGTTGAGCGGGTTGGTGAAAAACCAGGTGCGTGCGATTGCCCGGCATTTTGGTGCGCCGGAATCGCTGGTGGAGAAAGTGCCGACCGCCGATCTTGAAGACCTGTCGCCGGGCAAGCCGGACGAAGCGTCACATGGCGTGACCTACGCCGAGATTGATGCGTTCCTGCACGGTGAGCCAGTGCGTGAGGAAGCGTTCAAGATTATCTGCGATACCTACCGCAAGACTGAGCATAAGCGGGTCATGCCATTCGCGCCGTGAGGTAGACCGCTATCGCGGGCAAGCCCGCTCCCACATTTTGATTTGTGAATACATTCAAGTGTGGGAGCTGGCTTGCCTGCGATGAACGATAACGCGGCCTTACTTGACGACCACAGTGCCTTTCATCATCGAAATGTGGCCCGGGAACGAGCAGAAGAACGCGTAATCAGTCCCGGCTGCCAGCTTCGACACATCAAACGTCACCGAATCCTTCTCGCCGGCACCAATGATCTTGGTGTGAGCGATGATGCGGGTGTCGCCATCTTTCAGGTAGTTCTTGTCGATACCGGCAGCCATGCCGTCGCTGGCGATGCCCGGCATGTCGGCGGCGGAGCTCAGTACCCAGTTATGGCCCATCACGTTTTTCGGCAAGCTGCCGGAGTGGGTCAATTCCACAGTGAAGGTTTTGCAGCTTTTGTCGATTTCGATGGCCTTGGTGTTGAAGGACATCTGGTCAGTGGAGTCGACGGTGACCTTGCACTCTGCGGCAAGCAACTGGCCGCTCGCCAGAGTCAGCAGGGAAACAGCAACGAGTTTGGCAAACATGTGAATCTCCAAGGCAGGGTTTAAAAAACGCGGATTGCGACTAGGGTGCCTCAATCGGGCAGACATTCTTATGATCTGAATCAACAGATTGTATACAACTTTAGGCTATCAGCGTGATCAACACAATCTACCAGCCAAACCTGCGGCGCCCGCCTATGATCGGTCCATCAACCACCGGAGCTTGCACCATGCACCTCAACCAATTGTTCAACGGCCTTCTGGCCGCTTACGCCTGCGGTAAGTGAAGGCCAAGCGCGCTGCTAAGCTGCTACCATGGCAGCCCAAGGCAGCTGCGCGCCGCCACCCTCACCTTCGACCCTAGAGGATCGCCCATGGCCAAACCTAATTACTCCTTCGCCAAACGTCAGAGAGACTTGGCCAAGGAGCAGAAGAAAGAGGAAAAACTGCAACGCAAGAAAGCCGCTGCAGAAGAAGAGGCCAATGGGCTGAACGCCGATGTCGATGCTGAAGAAACGAACGACGAGACCGAAACACCAAAAGATCCTGCTGAATAGCCGATCGATCATGTGGGAGCCGGGCTCGCCCGCGATGCAGGCGACTCGGTGTATCAGTCAAATCGAGCAAGCGGCCATCGCAGGCAAGCCAGCTCCCACACAAGCCAACCCGCAAGCCTCTACTCCAGCGGCATCACCGTCACCCGCACCTCCGGGTCGTGGCTTCCTCCCCCCAGAATCACCCCGCGCAATGGCGACACATCCGAGAAATCCCGGCCCCAGGCCAGGGTGATGTGCTCCAGGGCCGGCTGCACATTGTTCGTCGGATCGAAATCCACCCAGCCTGACACCGGGCAATACACCGACACCCACGCATGGGACGCATCGGCGCCGATCAGCCGTGGCTGGCCGGGCGGTGGCTGGGTCAGCAGGTAGCCGCTGATGTAGCGCGCGGCCAGCCCGCGTGAGCGCAGGCAGGCGAGCATCAGGTGGGCGAAGTCCTGGCACACGCCACGCCGGCGCTCCAGCACTTCCACCAGCGGCGTAGCGACCTGGGTGGCTTCGGCATCGAAGGTGAATTCGGTGAAGATCTTTTCCATCAAGGCCTGCACGCCCAGCAGCAACGGCTCGCCGGGAGGAAAGCAACTTTCGGAAAATTCCACGAAGGTGTTCTTCAGGTGCACGTAGGGCGATTCGAAACGATAACGGCAGGCCTCCAGCATTTCAGGCGACAACGCCTGGCTGCTGTAGCTCAGGCTGGCGCCGGTCTGATCCCAGGGCGGCGACTGGTTGAAGTCCGGCACAGGCCGCGCCAGCACTTCCACGGTCAAGCCGGCATTCACCAATAATTCATCGTGAGGACGCTCGAACGCCAGCCGCGTGATGGGGTTGCCAAACACGTCCAGCTCATCGCGGCGCGAGGTCGGCTCGGGGCTGATATCCAACTGTTGCGAACTGCAACGTTGCCAGGCGCACGGCCGTGGCCACAAATGCGCCAGTTGCTGGGCCAGGGACACCGGGCTGTCGTAGTGGTAGTGGGTATCGTGGAAAATCTGGTAGCGCGCACTCATCACACCGACACCGTTTGCTGGCTGACATCATCCACATGGGCAAAGTGGCGCAACGCGAGGCGGTCCGACACTTGCCCACTCTCATCGGCCACCGCTTGCAGCAGGTCGGCCAGGCCATCCAGCGCGGCACGCACGCTGGACTCGCCAAACAGCGGGTTCTCCAGGCAACCCAAATCAAAACGCGAGAGGCGCTCCACCAAAGGCGCCAGGCCGGTTTCGCGAGGCACGCCAAAATCGTCGTTGAGACGGCGCAGCGTGCGGCTCACCAATTTCAACTGGAACAACACCGCGTGAGGGTTCTGCTCGTCCAGCAGCAACAGGTCGAGCACCGGAATCAACTGCGGCACCGCCAGGTAGCGCGAGCGGTAGGTAATGCTGCTGTTGCCCAGCTCCAGCAGCCACTCGAGCCCCGCCTGATCGAACACGGCCACGCCACGCAGGAAAGCCGCCAGGCTGCTGCTGAGAAACTGCAGACGCTCGATGCGTCGGCCCATCATCAAGAAGCGCCAGCCTTCATCGCGGGTCATGTCGTCCAGCGCAAAACCGGACAGCGCCGCCAGCGACATCACCAAACGGTTGAGGAAATCCAGCAGTTCGCCAAAATCCGGTGCCTCGCTTTCCAGCTCCAACGCTTCACGCTGCAGCTCAACCAGCGCCTGCCAGTTTTCCCGGGACAGCTTGCCGCGCACCTGAGACGCCGCCCACTGCAAGCGCTGCAGGTTGGCGCGCAGGCTCGACGGCCAGTCGTCACCGAGCAAGGCGGCGAGCAGGCGCTCAGGCAGCTCGCCCTCCTCCGGCAGCAGCCGCAGGTTCTCGCCCAATTCCACTGCCGCCTGCAAGGCCTGCGGATCGTCACCGTCCACATAACGCGCCAGCACGATGCGAAGCCAGCGCGCACTGTCATCGCAACGCTCGCAATAACGCCCGAACCAGAACAGGTTTTCCACCACACGGGAAGGCAGATAAGGGTCGCGGCGCACCAGATCGTGAGCGCCAATGGCACGCTGGGCACGCCAATGTTCGCCGCCAATGGCACGCTCGCCGAGTACCCAGGTGTCCTTGCTCGCGCCACCGCGCTGCATCGACACCACTTCGGCATCGGCCTCTGCGGCGACCCGAGTCAGCCCGCCAGGCAAGACACGATAGCCTTCATCGCTGGCCACGGCGTACACGCGCATGCCGATGGCGCGGTGCTGCAGGTGGTCATCCACGGTGTGCCACACCGGCGCCTGGGACAACTGCGCCAACTCCTGAGCGACGTAGGCGTAAGGCCGCGCGCGCATGCGTTCAGCCAGGGCCTGGCGCTGTTCGTCATTCAAATCGCGGCCAAACACCGGGGTAAAACTTTGCGACGGAAAGGCCGGTTTGATCAGCAGCTCCGGCAGCTTCTCCAGCGCTTCGGCGAGTACCGGAGCCTCACCGCACCACCAGGTGGCGATGGACGGCAGGATCAGTTCTTCGCCAAACAGAAACTCGTTGATCTTCGGCAGAAAGCCGAGCAACCCCGGCGACTCCAGCACACCGCTGCCCAAGGCATTCGCCACCAGCACGTTGCCCTGACGCACGGCGTCGAGCAGGCCCGGCACGCCCAGGGCCGAGTCGGTGCGCAGCTCCAGCGGGTCGCAGAAGTCGTCGTCCAGGCGCCGCATGATCGCGTGCACCCGGCGCAGGCCGCTGAGGGTTTTCAGGAACACGGTGCTGTCGCGTACCGTCAGGTCACCACCTTCCACCAGCGGGTAACCGAGCTGTCGTGCGAGGTAGAGGTGTTCGAAATAGCTTTCGTTGAATCGGCCGGGCGTGAGCAGCACGATCAGCGGCGGTTGATCATCACCGGGGGCCTGGCGGGCCAGGGTTTCCTGCAAGGTGCGGAAAAAACCGGTGAGGTGCTGCACCTGCAAGTCGCGGTACAGGTCCGGAAATGCGCGGGACACGATGGTGCGGTTTTCCAGCGCATAGCCTGCGCCCGACGGCGCCTGAGTTCGGTCGGCAGTGACCCACCAGCGGCCATCCGGCGTGCGCGCCAGGTCCACGGCATACAGGTGCAAAAACGCACCGTCGGGCGGCTGGATGCCCTGGCATGGCCACAGGAAATTGTTGTGCCCGAACACCAGCTCGGCGGGCAGCAGGCCTTCCTTGATCAGGCGCTGCGGGCCATACAGGTCAGCCAGCACCGCATTGAGCAATCGCGCACGTTGGGCAATGCCGGCCGACAGGTGCTGCCACTCTTCGGCGGCCAGCACGTGAGGCAGCAAATCCAGCTCCCACGGGCGGTCGGCGCCCTTGGGGTCGGCGTAGACGTTGTAAGTCACGCCGTTTTCCTGGATCTGCCGCGTCAGCAATGCCTGACGCTGGGCCAATTGCGCCGGGGTGCTGCGTTGCAGGTGATCAAGCAGGCGCTGCCAATGGGCGCGCACCGCGCCACTGTCATCCAGCAGTTCGTGATAAGTGCCCGCAGTCAGCGGGTAACGGTCGAGCAAGTCGGACATGGAACGCTCGGCAGGGGCAAGGGGGCTCAGTTTAAATCAAATTCACTGCAATCCAGTGTGGGAGCTGGCTTGCCTGCGATAGCGGTGGTTCAGTCGGTATTTCTGGTGACTGATACACCGCTATCGCAGGCAAGCCAGCTCCCACAGTTGAATGCGTTCATTCCTTATTGTTGGGGAAACGCCGCAGATCCAGGGTCATGGGCAGCTCATCGTTAATCACCAAAGCAGGTACCGGAAGTTTGCCGGGGGTATGCCCCAACCGGAAAAACCGCGCCATGCGCCGGCTCTCGGCTTCATTGGCATTCACCGGCAAACTGTCGTAATTGCGCCCGCCGGGGTGGGCGACGTGGTACTGGCAGCCGCCCAGCGAGCGCTGCATCCAGGTATCGAGCACGTCAAACACCAGCGGCGCATGCACCGGGATGGTCGGCTGCAGGCAGTTGGCCGGTTGCCAGGCGCGATAGCGCACGCCCGCCACAAACTCGCCGACGCGCCCGGTGGCGTGCAGCGGCACCGGAATGCCGTTGCAGGTCAGCAGATAGCGCTGCGGCGCCAGCCCGGTGAGCTTGACTTGCAGCCGTTCCAGGGACGAATCCACATAGCGCACCGTGCCCCCCGCCGCGCCCTCCTCGCCCAGGACGTGCCACGGCTCCAGGGCCTGGCGCAGCTCCAGCTCGATACCGCTGACGGCGTAGTCGCCGACCTTGGGGAAACGGAATTCCAGGTGTGCGGCAAACCACTCGGCGCGCAACGGGTAGCCGGCGGCGTTCAGTTCGACGATCACATCGGCAAAATCCTGCTCAATAAAATGCGGCAACAGAAACCGGTCATGCAGTTCAGTGCCCCAACGCGCCAGTTTCGGCGGCGCATAGGGCTCGCGCCAGAAGCGCGCGACCAGCGCGCGCAACAGCAACTGCTGGGTCAGGCTCATGCGCGCATGGGGCGGCATTTCAAAGGCGCGCAGCTCCAGCAGACCCAGGCGGCCGGTGGCGCCATCCGGCGAGTAGAGTTTGTCGATGCAAAATTCGGCGCGGTGGGTGTTGCCCGTCACGTCAATCAGCAGGTTGCGCAGGAGGCGGTCGACCAACCAAGGCGGGCAGTCTTCGCCGGGGGCGGGCATTTGTGCGAAAGCAATTTCCAGCTCGTACAGCGCATCGTTGCGCGCCTCGTCCACCCGTGGCGCCTGGGACGTCGGGCCGATAAACAGGCCGGAAAACAAATACGACAAAGACGGGTGGTTATGCCAGTAGCTGATCAAACTGCGCAGCAAATCCGGGCGACGCAGAAACGGCGAGTCCTTGGGCGTCGCGCCGCCGAGCACAAAATGGTTACCGCCGCCGGTGCCGGTGTGGCGGCCGTCGATCATGAACTTTTCAGTGGTCAGGCGGGTTTGCCGCGCCTCTTCATAGAGAAATTCGGTGCGCTCCACCAACTCATCCCAAGTGGCGGACGGCTGCACGTTAACCTCGATCACACCCGGGTCCGGCGTGACGCGAAAGTTGCTCAGACGCGTGTCCGCCGGCGGCTCATAGCCTTCCAGCAGCACCGGGCAATGCAGCTCCTCGGCGGTGGCTTCGATGGCCGCCACCAGTTCCAGATAATCCTCGACGCGCTCCAGCGGCGGCATGAACAGGTACAGCCGCCCTTCCCGCGCTTCGGCACACAAGGCCGTGCGGGTCAGCCAGTCAGCGGATTGATCCACCTTTGGCACACGCTCATCGCTCGGCGCGGCGTCGGCGTGATTATGCAGTTGCGCCGCCGTCGGCAACTCGGGTTGATCCTGATTGGGATCAACCGGATGCACGAACGGGTACTCCGCCGCCGTGACCCACGGCTGCGACGCCAACGGCAGGCGATAGCCCAGCGGCGAATCACCCGGCACCAAGCGGCAATGGTTGTCACGCAGGTACCAGCGCCCGCTCTGCCAGCGATTATTGGCGGCGGTGCGCGCCAGCGGCAGCACCTGACCGATGACTTTATCCAGGCCCTGGCTGAACACTTTGCGCAGGCGCTCGCGCTCAAGCTCGTCGCTCAGGCGCGGGTCTTTGGCGGTCACGTTTTGCGGCAGCGCGCCTTCGCGCCACAGGTAGTAGAAGTTGTCTTCGAAAGCCGGGAACACGAAGCGCGCCGGCAACTTGAGGCGCTCGGCAACGCTGGCCAGAAAGCGCCCGGCCAGCACGCCGTCGGCGCCGTAATCCTGCTGCTCATCGGCGATCAACGCGCTGTTGTGCCAGATCGGCACACCGTCGCGGCGCCAGTAGCAGTTGAGCGACCAGCGCGGCAGTTGTTCGCCGGGGTACCACTTGCCCTGGCCGAAATGCACCAGGCCCTGGGGCGCGTAGTGCTGGCGCATGCGCTGGAACAGCTCGGCGGACAGGCGGCGTTTGTCCGGCCCCAGGGCCGCGGTGTTCCACTCCGCGCCGTCGGGGTCGTCGATAGAGACGAAAGTCGGTTCACCGCCCATGGTCAGGCGCACGTCGTGCTTGAGCAGGTCGCCGTCGATCTGCCGGCCAAGGGCCTGGATCGCCAGCCACTGTTCCTCGGTGTAGGGTTTGGTGACGCGCGGCGCTTCCCAAATCCGCTCCACCGACATTTCGTGGGTGAATTCACACTCGCAGGGTTCCACCAGGCCACTAATCGGCGCGGCAGAAGAAGGATCGGGACTACACGCCAATGGGATATGCCCTTCACCGGCGAACAGTCCCGAGGTGGCATCCAGCCCGATCCAGCCGGCACCGGGCAAATACACCTCGCACCAGGCGTGCAGGTCGGTGAAATCCACGTCGGTGCCGGACGGGCCGTCGAGGGCTTTGACATCGGCGGTCAACTGAATCAGGTAGCCGGACACAAACCGCGCCGCCAGCCCGAGGTTGCGCAGCAGTTGCACCAGCAGCCACGCCGAATCCCGGCACGAGCCGGAGGCGTTTTCCAGGGTGAATTCCGGGGTTTGCACGCCCGGCTCCATGCGGATCAGGTAAGCGATATCGGCGGCCAGGCGTTGGTTGAGGCCGACCAGAAAATCCACCGCCGGCAAGGGTGTACGGTCGATACCGGCCAAATAGGTGGCAAATTTTGGCGTCAGCGGCAAGGTTTCCAGGTACGGCGCCAGCTCGCGCCTTTCATCGGCGGCGTAGCTGAAGGGGATTTTTTCGGCGTAGGGCTCCAGGAAGAAATCGAACGGGTTGAATACCGCCATCTCGGCGACCAGGTCGACTTCGATGCGCAGCTCGTCAGTCTTTTCCGGAAACACCAACCGCGCCAGGTAATTGCCCTGGGGGTCTTGCTGCCAATTGATGAAATGCTGCTCGGGCAGCACGTTGAGGGCGTAGGACAAAATCCGCGTGCGGCTGTGGGCCGCCGGGCGCAAACGCACGATCTGTGGGCCGAGTTCGACAGCGCGGTCATAGCGGTAATGCGTAACGTGGTGCAACGCGACATGAATCGACACGGCGGCCTCCTGCAAGCCAGGGCATGGAAACAAAGCGCGCAAGACTTATGCCAGAGCGGCCGTCATTGCGCTTTATCGTAAGACCCGGTGCAGTACAGCACCAAAACGGCGCCCACGCGGGGGCCATGGTGCGAGGCTTGCACATATTTGTGGCGAAGGTGTGAGAGGTGGGTGGTGAATCTACCCAATCAGCGAGCTTTCGCAGCCTCACGCAGGTGGCGCACCTCAAGCAGCTTTTGACGCATTTCGCGGTGGCGCCGGCTGTTGAGCAGCAACAGCGCCAGCAGCGGCAACAACAGGCTCAAGCCATACAACAGAACATGCGGCCGGTACGCGATAGTCGGCAGTACCGCCAGAACGCACAGCCCCAACAGGGTTGCCAGCGGCCATACCCAGTGCGGGCGCCCCCGCGCGATCATGAAGTTGCAGTGCACCACGACCCAGGCCAGTGCCAGGCCGCCCAGGAAGGAATACTTGGCGTTGTCCGCCAGCGGAAGGTGGGGGAAATAACTGTCGAACACCAGTGGAACAGCCAGCACCAGCGTAAACACTGCCGCAAAGATCGCACCCATGAACACCGGGAAATACTGCGAGAGAAAATGGCGAATGCCGGGCATCTCATTCATTACTCGATCTCCTCATACAGGCCGACGGCGATGGTGCGCACATTTCCCGAAACGGCGCTGCCGGTTAAACCGATGGCGGCGCCCAGGGCATCCTTGATCTGGGTCACCGTCGCGTGCTTGACCTGGGCCGGGGTGAAACGTTTGGTGGCCTCGCCGGACAACTGTTTCAACTTGAGCATTTTCGAGGTCATGCGCGGGTCCTTGATGCTGAGCAATTCCTTGGTCAGCTTGGCGCGCTCCTGACGGTTCAGGCCCTTGAGCACTTCCCGCACACTTTTGCCGGTGGCGGCCTGGTTCATGCGTACCAGTTTCAGTGTGGTCAATGACGATGCTCCGACGCCGACCAGCGAGGCGGCATCCAGCGCGGCCATGGTGTACTGGTACCACTGGGCGCTGTCGAGTTCGTCGTTTTTGGCGGGGTTGCTGACTTCATTGACTGTGCGATAACCGCTGGCGACGCACTGCAGCGTGCTCGCCGTGGCGGCCGTGTAGCCGATCGCGGCCACCACGCTGCTGGCTCCAGCGGTGAACGGCACAGCCACGGAACCACTGAGCACCACGATCCAACCAATCACCGCACCGGCGCAAGACAGCGTGGTATTGACGGCTTCGCCCACCAGTCGCGATTCGCGGGGGTTGTCTTGCACCTGCTGTGCAAACTGCGCCGGGGCGATGTATTTCTGGGCCTCGCGCAGGATGACGCGTTTGGGCGCAATGCTGCAGATGGGCTGGAATTCGCGCAGGGTGATGACGTTGAAATCGGCGTCGATATACACCACGCCCGCGCCGACGATGGCGGGGTCGGCGTCGATAGCCGCGAACAGACGCGGCAGGTTGATCTGGCTTTCGATGCGCTGGCGCGCCATGAACTGGGAGCGGCTGGTGTCCATGCCGATGTTGAGCAGGGGGTTGCTCATGGGTGTTCTTCCTTGAAATAGGCGGTGGCCACATTGGCCTCATCGCAGGCAAGCCAGCTTCCACATTGATTTGTGAATACATTCAAATGTGGGAGCTGGCTTGCCTGCGATAGCGATCTAATGGGCGCCACCTTAACAAACAGGCTATCCACCGGCTAGAAAGCAAAACGCCAGCACGAGGCTGGCGTTTTGCATATTCAGATTGCGATCAACGCGGCACCACCGGCTTGCGCGCAGGCTTGCCGCCCTTGCCCTTGGCCGCATCGCTGCGTTCCTTGGCGGCCTGCTTGTTGCGGGCCTGGGCCGCGGCCTTGGCTTGCTCACGCTTGTCCCACGGGTTGCTGCCGTCACTGCCGCGCGGTGGCAAGCCGGTGTGCTGGGTGAGGATCCGCGTGGTTTCCTTGGCAACCTTGTGGCTGCCGGCCGGCGTCGAGTTTTTGCGACGGGCGCTCTGGTAGCTGTCGGTGCTTGGCTGGTGCAGCGGAATCAACTGCTCCTTGCCCGGCCCGATCAGGTCGGCGCGGCCCATGCGGGTCAGCGCTTCACGCAGCATTGGCCAGCCTTTCGGGTCGTGGTAACGCAGGAACGCCTTGTGCAGGCGGCGCTGCTCTTCGCTCTTGACGATAGTCACCGCGTCGCTCTTGTAGGTGACCTTGCGCAGCGGGTTCTTGCCCGAGTGGTACATCGCGGTGGCGGTGGCCATCGGCGACGGGTAGAACGCCTGTACCTGGTCGGCGCGGAAGTCATTGCGCTTGAGCCACAGGGCCAGGTTCATCATGTCTTCATCGGTGGTGCCGGGGTGGGCGGCGATGAAGTACGGGATCAGGTACTGCTCCTTGCCCGCTTCCTTGGTGTACTTCTCGAACATGCGCTTGAACTTGTCATAGCTGCCGATGCCCGGTTTCATCATCTGGTTGAGCGGACCTTCTTCGGTGTGTTCCGGAGCGATCTTCAGGTAGCCACCGACGTGATGGGTCACCAGCTCTTTCACGTACTCCGGCGACTCCACGGCGAGGTCGTAGCGCAGGCCGGAGGCGATCAGAATCTTCTTCACACCCGGCAACGCACGAGCGCTGCGGTACAGCTGGATCAACGACGAGTGGTCAGTGTTCAGGTTCGGGCAGATGCCGGGGAACACGCACGATGGCTTGCGGCACGCGGATTCGATTTCCGGGCTCTTGCAGGCGATGCGGTACATGTTAGCGGTCGGGCCGCCGAGGTCGGAGATCACGCCGGTGAAGCCCGGGACCTTGTCGCGGATCTCTTCGATTTCGCGAATGATCGACTCTTCGGAACGGTTCTGGATGATGCGACCTTCGTGCTCGGTGATCGAGCAGAAGGTGCAGCCGCCAAAGCAACCACGCATGATGTTCACCGAGAAACGGATCATGTCGTAGGCCGGAATCTTTTCCTTGCCGTAAGCCGGATGCGGAATACGTGCGTAAGGCATGCCGAACACGTAGTCCATTTCTTCGGTGGTCATCGGAATGGGCGGCGGGTTGAACCACACGTCCACTTCGCCGTGCTTCTGCACCAGGGCGCGGGCGTTGCCGGGGTTGGTTTCCAGGTGCAACACGCGGTTGGCGTGGGCGTATAGCACCGCGTCATTGCGTACTTTTTCCACCGATGGCAGGCGAATCACGGTTTTGTCGCGGGTCATCTTCGGGCTGGCCAGGATCTGCACGACCTTGGGCTCTTCCGGGTCTTCAACCGGACCCTTTTCCTGCTCGATGGCGCAGGCCTGGGTGTCCTGGGTGTTCACGTACGGGTTGATGATCTTGTCGATCTTGCCCGGACGGTCGATACGCGTGGAGTCCACTTCGTACCAGCCCACCGGCGTGTCACGGCGAATGAACGCGGTGCCGCGCACGTCGGTGATGTCTTCGATCTTGTGGCCCCACGACAGGCGCTGGGCAACCTCGACAATCGCGCGCTCGGCGTTGCCGTACAACAGGATGTCGGCGGTAGCGTCGATCAGGATCGAGTTGCGCACACGGTCCTGCCAGTAGTCATAGTGGGCGATACGGCGCAGGGAGGCTTCGATGCCGCCGAGCACGATCGGCACGTTCTTGTAGGCTTCCTTGCAACGCTGGCTGTACACCAGGCTCGCGCGGTCCGGGCGTTTGCCGGCCATGCCGCCAGGGGTGTAGGCGTCGTCGGAACGGATTTTCTTGTCGGCGGTGTAGCGGTTGATCATCGAGTCCATGTTGCCGGCCGCGACGCCGAAGAACAGGTTCGGCTCGCCGAGCTTCATGAAATCGTCTTTGGACTGCCAGTTCGGCTGGGCGATGATCCCGACGCGAAAGCCCTGGGACTCCAGCAGCCGGCCGATGATCGCCATGCCGAACGATGGATGGTCAACGTAGGCATCACCGGTGACGATGATGATGTCGCAGGAATCCCAGCCAAGCTGATCCATCTCCTCCCTGCTCATGGGCAGGAATGGCGCTGGACCGAAACATTCGGCCCAGTACTTGGGATAGTCAAATAACGGCTTGGCTGTTTGCATGACGGTGACCGGTGTTGAGATGAAAAATCGCGGGCGCGGAATATAGCACAAATTTTGACCAATTCCGACGGCAGCAGTCGGAATTGTGGAGAAGCCATCGCGGGCAAGCCCGCTCCCACACTTGTTGGTATTTGCAATCCAATGTGGGAGCGGGCTTGCCCGCGATGAGGCCCTTACAGGCGCAGGAGCACTACTCGTCGTCGTCGAAGTTATAGCTGCCCGGCGCGAGGTTCTCGAAGCGGGTGTACTTGCCGATGAACGCCAGGCGGATAAAGCCGATCGGGCCGTTCCGCTGCTTGCCGATGATGATCTCGGCAATGCCTTTGTGTTCGGTCTCGGGGTGATACACCTCGTCGCGGTACACAAACATGATCACGTCGGCGTCCTGCTCGATCGCACCCGATTCCCGCAAGTCGGAGTTCACCGGACGCTTGTTGGGACGTTGTTCCAGGGAACGGTTGAGCTGGGACAATGCCACCACCGGGCAGTTGAATTCCTTGGCCAGGGCCTTGAGGGACCGGGAAATCTCGGAAATCTCGTTGGTGCGGTTGTCGCCACTGGAGCCCGGGATCTGCATCAACTGCAGGTAGTCGATCATGATCAGCGCGATGTCCCCATGCTCGCGCACCAGGCGACGGGTGCGCGCACGCATCTCGGAAGGGCTGATGCCCGCCGTGTCATCAATGAACAGCTTGCGGTCGTTGAGCAGGTTGACCGCCGAGGTCAGGCGCGGCCAGTCGTCATCTTCCAGTTGGCCGGAACGTACCTTGGTCTGGTCGATACGGCCCAGGGACGACAGCATCCGCATGATCAGCGATTCACCTGGCATCTCCAGGGAGTACACCAACACGGCCTTGTCGCTGCGCAACACGGCGTTTTCCACCAGGTTCATCGCAAACGTGGTTTTACCCATGGATGGACGGCCGGCGACGATGATCAAGTCGGCCGGTTGCAGGCCACTGGTTTTCTCGTCGAGGTCGGTGTAGCCGGTGGAAATACCGGTGATGGCCGCATCGGTGTTGAACAGCGTGTCGATGCGATCGATGGCCTTGGTCAACAGCTCGTTGACACCCACCGGGCCGCCGGTTTTCGGGCGGGCTTCGGCGATCTGGAAGATCTGGCGCTCGGCTTCGTCGAGGATTTCTTCGGCGGTGCGGCCCTCGGGGTTGAAGGCACTGTCGGCGATCTCGGTGCTGATGCCGATCAGTTGGCGCAGCGTGGCCCGCTGGCGGACGATCTGGGCATAGGCCTTGATGTTGGCGACGGACGGCGTGTTTTTCGCCAGTTCACCCAGGTAGCCGAGGCCGCCGACCTGGGAGGTCTGGCCTTCCTTGTCCAGTTGCTCGGCCAGGGTCACCACGTCGATCGGCGAGTTCTGGTCGGCCAGCTTGGCGATGGCGCGGAAGATCAGACGGTGGTCATGGCGATAGAAATCACCGTCCGAGACTTGATCCAGCACACGTTCCCAGGCGTTGTTGTCCAGCATCAAACCACCGAGCACGGCCTGTTCGGCCTCGATGGAATGCGGCGGCACCTTCAGGGCAGCGGTTTGCAGATCGTATTGCTCGGGAGCTGAAATATCGTTCATGGCCACTTGGAATTTGGGGTTTGTAGAAAAACAAAAGGCACGACCTGTAAACAGGATCGTGCCCGATGTTAACCGCCTGGCACGCGAGGTGCCAGTCAGTTAGGTGCGGCTTAAGCTGCTACCACGACAACGCGTACGGTGGCTTCAACTTCGGCGTGCAGGTGCACGGCTACGTCGAATTCGCCTACGTTGCGGATGGTGCCGTTCGGCAGACGAACTTCGCTCTTCTGCACTTCAACGCCGGAGGCGGTCAGTGCATCAGCGATGTCGTGGGTGCCGATCGAACCGAACAGCTTGCCTTCGTCACCGGCGGTGGCAGTGATAGTCACTTCCAGCTCAGCCAGTTGGGCAGCGCGAGTTTCGGCCGACGCTTTTTTGTCTGCTGCGGCTTTTTCCAGCTCAGCGCGACGCTCTTCAAACGCAGCCAGGTTGGCAGCGGTTGCAGCGGTGGCTTTGCCGTATGGCAGCAGGTAGTTACGACCGTAACCGGCCTTAACGTTCACTTTGTCGCCCAGGTTGCCCAGGTTGGCGACTTTTTCCAGAAGGATCAGTTGCATGTGAAAATCCTCTAACTTTTAACCTTCACCGTTCGCGTTATCGGCATCTTTCGATGCCAGACGACCGCGAAAATCAATCAGGCCGTCGACAATGGCCAAAACCACGAGTAACGGATAGATCAGCTGCATGAACAGCAACAGCGTCACGTACAACCCCACCAGCCAGAACCTGGCCAGGCGCTTTCGCGCAACCAGCCCGTGAATCAGGGCCAGCCCGGCAAACACCAGCGGTACGCTGCAAATCGGCGCCAGCAAGGCCATCTGTGGACCGAAGTTCGGCCCGACAACCATGCACGCCAGCAGCAACATCGCCGGCCCCGCAGGGATTCTGACTTCGCGAAACTCGCGACCAAAACCACCCGGGTTGTACAACAACGCCTGCCAATAACGCCCGAGAATCAGGCTCAGCACGCTGACGACCTGCAACAACGCCGCTATCAGGCCGGTCAGGACCGGGGCAATCAGTGACGCAAACCGCGCTCGCTCATCTACCGACAATTGCTGGTAGAGATCCCCGAGGGCCATCGGCAGGATCTTGACGATCTCTTGCGACAGCGCCTCGATTTGCGGGCGGAAAGCCGCGCCAAGCATCACTGAGTACACCAACCCCAATGCCACGCTGACCAGCAGCGTGCGGACCCAGGACTCACTTGCGCGTAAAACCAACGCAAGGCCCGACGACCCCAGCAGTACCAGAAGTACCCGTGGATCACCGAATTGCAGCCACCAGATCAAGGCCGGCAACAATCCCAGGGCAAGAACGCCAAGGGCGTCCTTCAAACCGCGCCGCAGCAGCACAAGGCAACCGGCGGCAGCACCCAACCAATAAAGCAACGGCAATGCCGCACATCCAGCCACTACCAGAGTGGCCTGCACGCGACCGCGCATGATGAACTCAGCTAAGGCGCGCATGCATTCAATCCCTTACTACTTGTCGACTGCCCGGTCTCAGCGGCCGTGGCTGTCGGTGTAGGCCAGCAGGGCCAGGAAGCGGGCGCGCTTGATAGCGGTGGCCAGCTGACGCTGATAACGTGCTTTGGTACCGGTGATACGGCTTGGAACGATTTTGCCGGTCTCGGATACGTAGGCTTTCAGAGTGTTGAGATCTTTGTAATCGATCTCTTTCACGTCTTCAGCGGTGAAGCGGCAGAATTTACGACGACGGAAGAAACGTGCCATTTGATAGGCTCCTTAAAAGGTCCGTGGATTACTCGTCAGCGTTATCGCTGTTGTCGCTGTCATCACTATCAACGCTATCAGCGCCTTCGTGCTCAGGACGGTCGCGACGCTCACGGCGCTCACTGCGGTTTTCTTCAGCCTTGAGCATCTCGGATTGGCCGGTAACGGCTTCTTCGCGACGGATGACCAGGTTACGGATCACAGCATCGTTGTAGCGGAAGTTGTCTTCCAGCTCGGCCAGGGCCTTGCCAGTGCACTCAACGTTCAGCATCACGTAGTGAGCCTTGTGAACATTGTTGATTGCGTAGGCCAGTTGACGACGGCCCCAATCTTCCAGACGGTGGATTTTGCCGCCGTCTTCTTCGATCAGCTTGGTGTAACGCTCAACCATGCCGCCGACTTGCTCGCTTTGATCCGGGTGGACCAAAAAGATGATTTCGTAATGACGCATGAATGCTCCTTACGGGTTGTAGCCTGCCGCTCAAAAACGGTCAGACAAGGAGTGAATGACACTTATGGATCTTGCCGCAGGGAGGCACATCAGTGCCTGCCAGGAAGGCAAGGGGCGCAATTGTAGAGAAGGGGGAGAAAGCGTGCAAGGTGATTGGTGATTATTTGAACAATCACCCTTTCTCAACCAGGCACAAACAAATGTGGGAGCTGGCTTGCCTGCGATAGCATCACCTCGGTATGACTGAACGACCGAGGTGTCTGCATCGCAGGCAAGCCAGCTCCCACACAAGCCAGACCTGATTACTTCCTGGTCTTGGCCTTCGCGCCACGCTGGCGCTGCGCTTCAAACAGGCACACGCCGGTGGCGACCGACACGTTCAAACTGCTGACACTACCGGCCATCGGCAGGTGCACCAGGTAATCACAATGCTCGCGGGTCAGGCGACGCATGCCTTTGCCTTCGGCGCCCATGATCAGGATGGTCGGGCCGGTAAGGTCCTGGTCATAAATGCTGACCTCGGCCTCGCCCGCCGTGCCCACGACCCAAAGGCCGCGCTGCTGGAGTTTTTCCAGGGTACGCGCCAGGTTGGTCACCGCCACCAGTGGAATGACTTCCGCCGCGCCACAGGCCACTTTACGCACGACGGGCGTCAGCGTGGCCGACTTGTCTTTGGGCACGATCACCGCCAGCGCGCCGGCAGCATCCGCCGAACGCAGGCAGGCGCCAAGGTTGTGCGGGTCGGTCACGCCGTCCAGCACCAACAACAGCGGCGCGCCTTCGGTGCGGTCGAGCAGTTCGTCGAGCATGGCCTCGCCCCAGACCTGGCTCGGGCTTACGTCCGCCACCACGCCCTGGTGAACGCCTTCAACCCACACATCCATTTCACGACGCTCGGCCTGGCCGAGGGCGACCTTGTTCTGCGTGGCCAGCTCAACCAGCGCTTGAACGCGCGGTTCGCTGCGACCTTCCGCCAGCCAAACCTGCTTGACGCGTTTCGGGTGGTGACGCAGCAATGCTTCTACAGCGTGCACGCCGTAGATTTTTTCCAGACTCATGACTTGGCCTTAGGTTTGCGCGACCCGCCGCTTTTCGCGGGAGCCGAACCCGCTTTTGGCGGGCCTTTACGATGTTTGCTTGGCTTGCTCGACGGATTTTCCGCCCCGCGAGACTTTCCCCCAGACGCCGCTTTACCACCGCTTTTGGCTTCGTTGAGCAACTGCTGCTTCAACTCACGGCTCTTGCGCACTTCGGCGTTTTTCGCCGCCGCGTCGCTTGGGCGGTAGGCTTCGGGGGCCTTGTCCTTGGCAGAAGAACGGCGAGCCGGCTTGGCTGGCGCAGGCTCGGTGGCGGCTGCTTTCGCAGGAGTGTCTTTGCCTTTGGCGGCCGGCGTCGAGGTTTTGCTGTCGCGGTTTTTACGGTTACCAGGCGATTCAGCCGGCTTGTCGGACATGCCGAAGTCGATCTTGCGCTCGTCGAGGTCGACGCGCATGACCTGCACTTCCACGGTGTCGCCCAAACGGAAGCTGCGACCGGTGCGCTCGCCCGCCAGGCGGTGATGCACAGGGTCGAAGTGGTAGTAGTCACCCGGCAAGGCAGTGACGTGCACCAGGCCTTCCACGTAGATATCAGTCAACTCCACAAACAGGCCAAAACCGGTCACGGCCGTGATCACGCCCGGGAACGACTCGCCCACGCGATCCTTCATGAACTCGCACTTGAGCCAGTTCACCACGTCGCGGGTGGCTTCGTCGGCGCGGCGCTCGCTCATGGAGCACTGCTCGCCCAGTTGTTCCAGCGCCGCTTCGTCGTACGGATAGATTCGCGCCTTCGGAATGGTCATGGCGCCGGCGCGCTTGACGTGCGGGGTGTTTTGCTTGGAATGGATCACGCTGCGGATGGCGCGGTGCGTGAGCAAGTCCGGGTAACGGCGAATCGGCGAGGTGAAGTGGGTATACGCCTCGTAATTCAGGCCGAAGTGGCCCTGATTGTCGGCGCTGTACACCGCCTGGCTCAAGGAACGCAGCATCACGGTCTGGATTACGTGGTAATCCGGACGGTCCTTGATGCTGGCCAGCAGGGCCTGGTAATCCTTCGGCGTCGGGCCATCCTTGCCTTTGTGCAGGGACAGGCCGAGCTCGCCAAGGAACGCGCGCAGTTTTTCCAGGCGCTCCGGCGGCGGGCCGTCGTGCACGCGGTACAACGCAGGAATTTCGTGCTTTTTCAGGAATTCAGCGGTGGCCACGTTGGCCGCCAGCATGCATTCCTCGATCAGCTTGTGCGCGTCATTTCGGGTAGTCGGGGTGATCGCGGCAATTTTGCGCTCGGAACCGAAGACAATTCGGGTTTCCTGGGTTTCAAAATCGATCGCGCCACGGGTGTGACGAGCGCCCAGCAACACTTTGTACAGCGCATACAGCTGTTTGAGGTGAGGAACCACGCCAGCGTATTCACCACGCAAGGCCTTGGCTTCGCTGGTTTTCGGCTGTTCCAGGATGGTGCTGACCTTGTTGTAGGTCAGGCGTGCCTGGGAATGGATCACCGCCTCGTAGAACTGGTAATCGGTCATTTCGCCGGTTTTCGAGATGGTCATCTCGCACACCATGGCCAAACGGTCGACTTTCGGGTTCAGCGAGCACAGGCCGTTGGACAGTTCTTCCGGCAGCATCGGAATCACGCGCTCGGGGAAGTACACCGAGTTGCCGCGCACCTGGGCCTCGGCATCGAGGGCCGAGCCGATCTTCACGTAGCTGGAGACGTCGGCAATCGCCACGTACAGTTTCCAGCCACCGGAGAACAGGCGCAGCTTGCCCGGCTTGGCTTCGCAGTAAACGGCGTCGTCGAAGTCGCGGGCGTCTTCACCGTCGATGGTGACGAACGGCAGATGGCGCAGATCGATGCGCTTCTCTTTGTCCTTCTCTTCCACTTCAGGCTTGAGCTTGCGTGCTTCTTTGACGACAGCTTCAGGCCAAACGTGCGGGATATCGTAGGTGCGCAGCGCCACATCGATTTCCATGCCCGGCGCCATGTAGTTGCCGACCACTTCGATCACATCACCCTGCGGCTGGAAGCGCGGGGTCGGCCAGTGGGTGATTTTCACCTCGACGAACTGGCCGATCTTGGCATTGGCGTTGCGGCCCGGGGTGATCAGCACTTCCTGCTGAACCTTGGGGTTGTCCGGCACGACAAAACCGATGCCACCTTCTTCGAAATAACGACCGACGATGGTCTCGTGACCACGGGACACCACTTCAACGATCACGCCTTCACGGCGACCACGACGGTCCAGGCCGGAAACGCGCGCCAGGGCACGGTCGCCATCGAACACCAGGCGCATTTGCGCCGGGCTCATGAACAGGTCATCGCTGCCATCGTCCGGGATCAGGAAGCCGAAGCCGTCACGGTGGCCGGCGATGCGGCCCAGGATCAGGTCGAGTTTGTCCACAGGCGCGTAAGTGCCACGGCGGGTGTAGATCAGTTGTGCGTCGCGCTCCATGGCGCGCAGGCGGCGGCGCAGCGCTTCGAGTTGGTCTTCGGTGGTCAGACCGAATTCTTCAACCAGCTGCTCGCGGCTAGCAGGCGAACCCCGATCGGCGAGATGCGCCAGGATCAGTTCGCGGCTAGGAATAGGGTTTTCATATTTTTCCGCTTCACGAGCGGCCTCGGGATCGAGGGACTGCCAATCGGCCATTAGAGAGTTTTCACCTTGTCTATATGCGGGTTAGTTTGGCATACGCGTATTGAAACGGGAAATTTCAGGCATCAACAAGCGTTTAAAAGCCCTTTGCAGCCCCTGGCAGGCACCTTGCACGACCATTGGCGAAATTTTCCAGACTTTTTTCGTGGCGGGGGTTTACAGCTCAAAAATCGCTCCGTATAGTGCGCGCCATCGACGACGGCAACGTGGTTGATGCTGCCCAGGTGGTGAAATTGGTAGACACGCCAGCTTCAGGTGCTGGTGATCGCAAGGTCGTGGAAGTTCGAGTCTTCTCCTGGGCACCAAATTCAGATCAAACCCGCGAAAGCGGGTTTTTTCGTTTCAGGTCTTTGATTTTTAACGCAAAACCCGATTTATTTTTTTGAATCAGGGGTTTACAGATCAAAAAGCCCTCCGTATAGTTCGCTCCATCAACAGCGCAAGCGCTGCTGAGAAATGCCCAGGTGGTGAAATTGGTAGACACGCCAGCTTCAGGTGCTGGTGACCTTACGGTCGTGGAAGTTCGAGTCTTCTCCTGGGCACCAAATTCAGATCAAACCCGCGAAAGCGGGTTTTTTCGTTTCCGGGGTTTGAAAACCTCACACCTGATTTCCCCCCTTCGCCGCACTTGAGAAGGTTTATCGTTTATCCTTGCAATGATTTGTTGCATTCAAGCGAGGAAACTTCCGGATGATGATCCGCAATACCCATCTCAAGACATCTCTCCTGCGTGGCCTGACCCTCACCCTGCTCAGCCTGTCCCTGCTCTCGCCCGCCGCCTATTCCGCCGACAAGGTCTCGCTGACCCTCTACAACGGCCAACACAAAGAAGTGGGCGATGAACTCGCCAAGGCCTTCGAAGCCAAGACCGGCATCCACGTCAACGTGCGCAAAGGCAGCAGCAACCAGCTCGCCAGCCAGGTTGTGGAAGAAGGCGATCGCTCGCCTGCCGACGTGATTTACACCGAAGAATCGCCGCCGCTGAACAAACTCGGCGAACAAGGCCTGCTGGCCAGGATCGATGCCAGTACCCTCGACGTATTGCCCAAGGATTACGTGGGCGCCAACGGCGACTGGATGGGCGTAACCGCACGTACCCGAGTCGTAGCCTTCAACCCGAAATTGATCGCCGAAAAAGACCTGCCCAAGTCCGTACTGGATTTCGCCGGGCCCGAGTGGCAAGGCAAGGTCGGCTTCGTGCCCACCAGCGGCGCTTTCCAGGAACAAGCCGTGGCAATCATCAAGCTGCACGGTCGCGAAGCCGCCGAAGAATGGCTGACCGGCCTGCGCGCATTCGGCAAGGTGTACAGCAACAATATGGTCGCCCTCAAAGCCGTGGAAAAAGGCGAAGTGGCCACCGTGCTGGTGAACAACTACTACTGGTTCGCCCTGAAGAAAGAAAAAACCAACCTGGATTCCCAACTGCATTACTTCACCGACGGCGACGCTGGCGGCCTGATCACCGTGTCTTCGGCGGCGGCGCTCAAATCCAGCAAGCACCCCAAGGAAGCCCAGCAGTTACTCGCCTTCATGGCCAGCGAAGAAGGCCAGCGCGTGATCACCAACACCTCGGCCGAATACCCGCTGCGCAAAGGCATGGAATCCAGCCGTGGCCTCAAGCCTTTCAGCGAGCTGCAACCGCCGAAAGTCACGCCGGCAGACCTGGGCAACGCAGAAGAAGCCCTGGACCTGGAACGTGACGTTGGCCTGAACTGATGAACCCGTCGCTACCCGCCCCCGCCCTGCGCGGGGGTTTCAGCTCAAGGCGCAAGCGCCCGTCGATCTGGCTGCTGCTGCCCGTACTGTTTTTGGTCGGCCTGAGCCTGCTGCCGCTGGCCTATGTCGCAACCAAAGCGTGGCAGGCCGGCTGGTCAGAAGCCGTGCATTTGCTGTGGCGGCCTTATGTGTTCGGGCTGCTGTGCAACACACTGGCATTGATGGTTGGCGTCACCGTAGCCTGCGGCGTGATCGGCTTGTCCCTGGCCTGGCTGCTGGAGCGCAGCAACCTGCCGGGGCGGCGAATCTGGGGCGTGATTTTGTGCCTGCCGTTTGCGGTACCGGCGTTTGTCAGCAGCTTTACCTGGGTGTCACTGAGCGCCAACTTTGAGGGGCTGGGCGGGGCGATTCTGGTAATGAGCCTGTCCAAATACCCGCTGGTGTTTCTGCCGGTGGCGGCGACGCTGCGCAATCTTGACCCGTCTCTTGAAGAATCGGCTCGCACGCTTGGACTGAATCGCTGGGGCGTGTTCTTTCGCATTACGTTGCCACTGCTGTGGCCTTCTATACTGGCCGGGGCGCTGCTGATCGCCTTGCATATGCTGGTGGAATTCGGCGCGTTGTCGATCATCGGCTTGCAGACCTTCACCACTGCGATCTACCAGCAGTTCGAACTGGAATTCAGCAATGCCAACGCCGCAATGCTGTCGGCGGTATTGCTGGTGATGTGCTTGACGCTGCTGTGGCTGGAGTTGCGCGTGCGTGGCAAAGGCCGCCATGTGCGCATCGGCCAGGGTGCTGCACGGCACGCCGAACAGGTGCGACTGGGTAAATGGACGCCATTGGGCCAGGTGTATTGCCTGGTGCTGGCGATCATCGGCAGCGGGATCCCGCTGGGGATGTTGGGTTATTGGTTGGCCGTGGGTTCTTCCGCCGCTTTCCCGGTAGCCGAAATTGGTGAAGCGTTGCTGTCCTCTTTGGCGCTGTCCCTCGGCGGCGCCGCGCTTTGTCTGGTGCTGGCGGTGCCGGTCGGGTTGCTGGTGGTGCGCTACAAAGGCCAACTGGCGATCTGGGCCGAACGCTTGCCGTACCTGCTGCACGCTTTGCCCGGCTTAGTGATTGCGCTGACGCTGGTGTTTTTCGCATTGCACTATGTGCCGGCGCTGTACCAGACCTCGGCGTTGCTGCTGATTGCCTACGCGCTGCTGTTTTTGCCGCTGGCCCAGGCGCCGATTCGTACCGCCCTGAACAAAGCTGCGCCGCAGCTCGAAGAAGCGGCCCGCACGCTGGGCGCATCCTCGTTCAGTGCGTTTTGTCGGGTGACCCTGCCGATCATCTTCCCGGCACTGGGGGCCGCATTTGCGCTGGTGTTTCTGGATGCGATGAAGGAATTGACGGCGACGTTGTTGCTGAGTCCGACCGGGCTGAACACACTCGCGACAGCGGTGTGGGCGCATACCTCGAATGTGGAGTTTGCAGCGGCCGCGCCTTATGCAGCGTTGTTGATTCTGGTGTCGGGGCTGCCGGTTTATTTGCTTACAACCCGGATGTATCTGAGCCGCTGAGACCGCTATCGCAGGCAAGCCAGCTCCCACATTTGACTGTGTTCACCTATCAAAATGTGGGAGCTGGCTTGCCTGCGATAGGGCCAGAGCAGACAACACTAAGCCCGAAACTGCCCCAAACTCGCCTTCAACTGCGCCGCCAACCCATCCAGCACCTTGCCACTGGCGGTGGTCTCCACGACCGCCTGCGCCGCACGCTCGGCCTGGGCATGAATCACCTCGACCCGGCCACGCACCGCATGCGCGCCTTTGGCCTGATGCTCAGCCGCACGCGTCGCCAGGCCGATAGCCGCATGCACCTGCTCCACCGACGCCTGCACCGTCTGCTGCAAGCGCACACTGTCACGTAACACCAGCAACCCTTCGCTGGCTTGGCGCCCCGCCTTGCTGATAGTTTCCACCGCTTCTCGCGCGCCTTGCTGCAACGCCACGATGTGCGCCTGAATGTCGCCGGTGGAGCTTTGAGTCTTGCTGGCCAGCGCCCGCACTTCGTCCGCCACCACGGCAAAGCCACGCCCGGTTTCACCCGCCCGCGCGGCTTCAATGGCAGCGTTGAGCGCGAGCAAATTGGTCTGCTCGGCGATACCGTGAATCACCGTCAGCACCACCTCAATCTGCTCACTTTGTTGCGCCAGACGCTCAATCACTTTGGACCCGGCCTGCACCTGGCCCGCCAGTGCCTCAATCAAGCTGCCCACTTCTGCAGAAGTCCGCGAGTTCTCATCCGTGGCCTGGCGAATATCCACCACCTGCTGCAACGCGGCCTGCATCGCATGGCTTTCCGCCTGGGCCTCATCGGCCATTTGCGACAGCGCGCGCAAGCTCTCGGCCACCTCATCACGCTGCAAACCTGCCGCCGCATCGGCTCCGGCGTTGCGCAAGGTCATGGCGCCGATTTCCACGCCGGTACGCTGAGCCACATCACCTGCCTCACGCACGATGGGCTGCAACTTATCCACAAAGCGATTGACCGCCGAAGCCATGTCGCCGATTTCGTCCTTGCTGTTGATCTGCACGCGCTTGGTGAGGTCTCCCTCCCCCGCCGCCAGGTCATCCATGGCGGCGATCAGCAGCTTCAGGCGATTGACCACGCGACGGCCCAGCACGATAGCGATGAGCAGCAACACGCCGAACCCGACAATCGCCAGCCCCAGGCCGATGCGCCAGCGCAACGTGCCGGCGGCGTCCTGCACGGCGCTGCTGGTGTTGGCGGTCATCTGAGTGGCGGTGGCTTGTGCCGATTGCAGGCGCGCGCCCATGGCCGTCGCGCTGTCCGCTGCGGCACCTTGCAGGCTGTCGCCCACCAACTGATCGCTGCTGGCAATCAGCGCCGCAAACCGCTTGTCCAGCGCGGCGAGATCAGTCTCAACCGAGGCCGTCGAAACGCCCATGATGACCTTGCCGATTTCCACTCCGTTAGGGCTGATGGAGGCCTCAACGTAGTACACCGACGGGTCGTTTTTCGCCGCATTGAGCACTTTGTCGAGTGCACGATCTCCCTGCCCTTTCGCCAGCAAGGCCTGATTGATCGGGTTTTCCCGGTTCAGGTACCGCGTCAGGTGCTCGCCCGCCGCGTCGTCGTAAACCACGAACAACACATTGGGATTGCGCTGGGCACGCCGGGCAAACTCCGACAACGTCGGCACATCGCTGTCCCACATGGCGCGCGGCGCCACCGAGGCCAATAGCTGCGCCATGTCGTTGGCAGAGTCCTGCAGGTCTTTTTCCAGCGTCGCCCGCAGTTGCTTCTGCTCTTCCTGCAAGCGCGATGACAAACCACCGGTCAGGCGCTGACGGGTGCTGGAAGACAAGCTGTCCAGGCTGGAGGTGACTTCCTTGCCGGCTTGCGCCAGCTCGCCAGACAATTTCTGGCTGTCGATACCCAGGCGATTACCCAAATCAGCTTCCAGCGCCGTGACTGTGCTCCGCGTCAGCGCGACAGCCACCAGCACTTGCACCAAAAGGGCGATACCCAGGGTAACGAATACCGGCCGCAACAGCCGGCTTTGTAACAATGAGAGAACGGCAGACACTATGAATCCCTCCACCACGGGTGCCATTAAATTGCTAGCACCGCGAAAGAAAGAACCATAGCAAGGGTCGTGCCGTTTGCCAGCCGGAAACGAAAAAGGGCTCCCGAAGGAGCCCTTTGCTTTCTACATCAACAGCTTATTAAGCGAACGGGTGACGCAGAACGATGGTCTCGTTGCGGTCAGGGCCCGTCGAAATAATGTCGATTGGCGCGCCGATCAGCTCTTCCACACGCTTGATGTAAGCACGGGCGTTGGCTGGCAGCTCTTCCAGGGTTTTGGCACCCACGGTCGATTCGGTCCAGCCCGGCACTTCTTCGTACACTGGCTGCAGGCCTACGTAGCTGTCTGCGTCGGTCGGGGCCACATCTTTACCTTGCGCATCTTTGTAGCCGATGCAGATGTTGATGGTTTCCAGGCCGTCGAGCACGTCCAGCTTGGTCAGGCAGATGCCCGAGATGCTGTTCACATCGATAGCGCGACGCAGGATAACCGCGTCGAACCAGCCGCAACGACGCGCACGGCCGGTGGTAGCGCCGAACTCGTGACCTTGCTTGGCCAGGTGAGCGCCGACTTCGTCGAACAGCTCGGTCGGGAATGGGCCCGAACCTACGCGCGTGGTGTAAGCCTTGGTGATGCCCAGGATGTAGTCCAGAAACATCGGGCCAACGCCGGAACCGGTGGCAACGCCGCCAGCAGTGGTGTTGGAGCTGGTCACGTACGGGTAGGTGCCGTGGTCGATGTCCAGCAGGGAGCCTTGGGCGCCTTCGAACATGATGTCTTTGCCGGCGCGACGCAGGTCGTGCAGCTCGGCAGTCACGTCCAGCATCAGCGGCTTGAGCAGCTCGGCGTATTCCTTGCACTCGGCCAGGGTCTTTTCAAACTCGATGGCCGGCTCTTTGTAGTAACCGACCAGCATGAAGTTGTGGTAATCCACCAGCTCACGCAGCTTGTCTTCAAAGCGCGGCATGTTGAGCAGGTCGCCCACACGCAGGCCACGACGGGCAACCTTGTCTTCGTAAGCCGGGCCGATGCCACGACCGGTGGTGCCGATCTTCAGCTCGCCACGGGCCTTTTCACGGGCCTGGTCCAGCGCGACGTGGAAGGACAGGATCAGCGGGCAGGACGGGCTGATACGCAGGCGCTCGCGCACCGGTACGCCTTTCTCTTCCAGCTTGGTGATCTCACGCAGCAGTGCATCAGGTGCAACCACTACGCCGTTGCCGATCAGGCACTGCACGCCTTCGCGCAGCACGCCCGACGGGATCAGGTGCAAGACGGTTTTTTCGCCATCGATGACCAGGGTGTGGCCAGCGTTGTGGCCACCTTGGTAGCGCACTACGGCGGCGGCATGTTCGGTCAGCAGATCAACGATCTTGCCTTTGCCCTCATCACCCCATTGGGTGCCCAGGACTACGACATTCTTACCCATAACACTTGTCCTCATTCGCGCAAACTTGGTGCCGGCGATGGCCGGCAGGAAAACTCAAGAAGCCAGTGGCGATACTTGCCAAAGCCCGTTCTGCAGAATCAATTGCCGGTCGCAGTCCGCTTCACGGGCGGCGGCCAATGGCTGCCCAGGCAACGCCTGGACGACACGCTGACCCTCACTGCGCAACTGGCAAACCTGCTGCCAGAGTGCCGCGTCCGTACTGTCGGGCATCCAGATGCCACCAGACGGCAGCTCGACCTCAGCACGCCCCAGGGTCACCAGGGTTTTCAAATCGGTGGAAAAGCCGGTCGCCGGACGTGCGCGCCCGAAATCGGCGCCGATATCGTCATAACGACCGCCCTGGGCGATGGCCTGGCCAACACCCGGTACAAACACCGCGAACACCACACCGGTGTGGTAGTGGTAACCGCGCAATTCACCCAGGTCGAAGTACAGCGGCAGCTCCGGGAAGCGCGCCGACAACTGCTCGGCAATCGCCAGCACATCGTCCAGTGCAGCCAGTACCGGGGCCGGCGCATTGGCCAGGCGCTCACGCGCAGCCACCAGCACTTCACGGCCACCGCACAGGTTCACCAGTGCGCGCAGCATGTCGGCCAGATCGGCAGGCACGCCAGCGGTCAGCGCGATGACCTCGTCGATTGCCTTGCGTTGCAGGGCATCGAACAACTGCTGCTCCACTTCACCCGACAAACCAGCCGCACGGGCCAGGCCGCGGTAGATGCCGACATGACCGAGGTCCATGTGCACATCCGGCACGTCAGCCAGTTGCAGCATGGCCAGCATCAAGCTGATCACTTCAACGTCGCTGCTTGGGCTGGCGTCGCCGTACAACTCGGCGCCCAACTGAATGGGGCTGCGGGACGACGACAAGGCGCGCGGCTGGGCATGCAGCACACTGCCGGCGTAGCACAAGCGGCTAGGGCCTTCACGGCGCAGGGTGTGTGCGTCGATACGCGCCACTTGCGGCGTGATGTCGGCACGAAAGCCCATTTGCCGGCCCGATTGCGGGTCGATGACCTTGAAGGTGCGCAGATCCAGGTCCTGGCCCGCGCCGGTCAGCAGGGATTCCAGGTACTCGATATGGGGAGTCACGACAAACTCGTAACCCCAGCTCTGGAACAGATCCAACACCTGACGGCGCGCGACTTCAATGCGCGCAGCTTCCGGTGGCAGTACTTCTTCGATGCCATCTGGCAGCAGCCAGCGGTCTACCGTTGCCATTACGCCAATCCCCTATGATCCGGGCGGCCAGCCCTCGGCCGAGCCTTGAGTGAAGCAGAAAATACCCGGCCCCTGCATAAACAACGCGCAAGAACGACGTGACGAAATGGCCTGCCAGCGGCCTCGTCGGGCACTTTCCTCGAAAAATCTGTGGCGTCTGCGGCGTATAACAACAATCAAACATGCAGACGCAAAAAAGCCGGGAATTTCCCGGCTGCCGCATCATACACCCGTTTTCTGAAAGGATCACCCCGCCAGGCGTTTTAGCCGCCCGACGGAGTGTGCCTTGAAGTCACAGGCTGTTACTTGGCTTTTTCCAGGTAGCGAAAGAAATCGCTGCTTGGGTCCAGCACCATGACGTCGGTTTTGTTCGCGAAGCTTTCACGGTAGGCACGCAGGCTACGGTAGAACGCGTAGAACTCCTGGTCCTGGCCGTAAGCCTTGGCGTAGATCGCCGCGGCCTGAGCATCACCATCACCTCGCGCCTCTTCAGACTCGCGGTAGGCTTCGGCCAGCAGTACACGGCGCTGACGGTCGGCATCCGCACGGATACCTTCAGCCAACTCGTTACCCTTGGCGCGGTGCTCGCGGGCTTCACGCTCACGCTCGGTGCTCATACGCTCGAACACGCTGCGGTTCACTTCCTTCGGCAGGTCGATGGCCTTGACCCGAACATCGATCACTTCGATGCCCAGCTCTTTCTCCGCCATCCCATTCAGCGAGCGCGTGATGTCAGCCATCAACGCGTCGCGCTCACCGGAGACCACCTCGTGCAGGGTGCGCTTACCAAACTGGTCACGCAGGCCCGATTCCAGACGGCGCGACAGACGCTCGTCAGCAATCTGCTTGAGGCCGGAGGTCGCGGTGTAGAAGCGCTCGGCATCCTTGACGCGCCACTTGGCGTAGGCGTCAACCATCACGGCTTTCTTTTCCAGGGTCAGGAAACGCTGTGTCGGTGCGTCCAGGGTCATCAGGCGGCCGTCGAACTTGCGCACCTGGTTCACGTAGGGGACCTTCACATGCAAGCCCGGCTGGACATCCGCCTGCACCACACGACCGAATTGCAGCAACACCGCGCGCTCGGTCTGAGACACGATGTAGAAGCAGTTCCAGGCAGCGATGACCACGACGACACCCACAATCAGGGCTGTCAGCGATTTATTGCTCATCAACGACTCTCCCTGGTACGTGTTTGCTGTTGCAGCAAGTCAGCGGCCGCACGGGCGCTCGCTTCATTGGCAGCGGCATTCGAACTGGTGGACGGCGTACTGGTACCGCTGCGACCACCTTCGATCATCTTGTCCAGCGGCAGGTACAGCAGGTTGTTCTGCCCACCTTTGCTGCCGGTCACGAGCACCTTGCTGGTGTTGCTGAAGACTTCCTGCATGGTGTCCAGGTACAGACGCTCGCGGGTCACTTCAGGTGCCTTGCGGTACTCGGCGACCAGCTTGGTAAAGCGATCCGCCTCACCCTTGGCGCGGGAGACCACTTCGTCGCGGTAACCGTTGGCATCCTCGAGGATACGCTGGGCCTGACCACGGGCTTCCGGCACGACGCCGTTGGCATAGGTTTCAGCCTGGTTGCGCGAACGCTGCTCGTCTTCACGGGCACGGATCACGTCGTCAAAGGCTTCCTGCACTTCACGCGGTGCCGCTGCGCTCTGTACGTTCACCTGGGTCACGGTAATACCGGTGCGATAGGTATCGAGGAACCGTTGCAGGCGCTCCTTGATCTCGCGGGCCATCAACTCACGACCTTCGGTCAGCACCTGGTCCATCGCGGTAGAACCGACGACGTGGCGCAGGGCGCTTTCGGTGGCGTGTTGCAGGCTGATTTCAGGCTGATCGACGTTCAGCACGAAGTCCTGCAGGTTGCTGATCTTGTACTGCACGGTCAGCGGCACTTCGACGATGTTCTCGTCTTCGGTCAGCATCTGGCCCTGCTTGGTGTAGGCACGCTCACGCGTGACGTTCTCCATGTACTTCTTATCGATCGGCGGGAAGTAGATGTTCAGGCCTGGTCCGACCGTCTCGTAGTACTTGCCGAAGCGAAGCACCACGGCCTGCTCCTGCTCGTCGACTACATAAACGGCGCTGTACAGCCAAACGGCCGCCAGCACGACAAGACCCAGGCCCAGCAGGCCATAGCCACCGCCCTTGCTTGTGCGACCGCCGTCGTCACCACCACGTTTTTTCCCACCACCGAACAACCCATTCAGGCTTTCCTGCAGCTTTCGGAAGGCCTCGTCGAGATCCGGCGGCCCCTTGCGGTCGCCGTTATTGCGGCGCTTACCACCCCAAGGATCCTGATTATTCGAGTTGCCACCCGGCTCATTCCAAGCCATAGCGCTCTCCATCTGATAAAGCAAAGACGCACCCACGGCGCGCCGACCAATGCTACAGAATGCCTGCTACTGCGGCACAACCGCTTTCAGAGGCTTTTATTGCAAAGTGTGTTGTTCGATGAACTCTGTCGGTACCACACCTTCACGGCTGACCAGCCGATTCAGCTCCGAGCGCGGCAATCGAACGGCCAGCAAGCTGACACCTTCTTCGTCGTATTCTTCTTTCTGTACCGCGCCCAACTCGAAAAACTGTGCACGCAGTCGAGCAAAACGCTGCGGCAAGCGCAAGGTGCCGACAAACAAATCGCTGCCCAACAACTCGGCAATGGCTTGTTCGAGCAATTCCAGGCCACTGCCATCCCGCGCCGACAGCCAGACCCGCTGGGGCTTGCCGTCTTCGTTGCGCTGGATTTGCGGCTCGACGCCTTCAAGCAAATCGAGTTTGTTATAGACCTCCAGGATCGGCAAGTCCTGGGCACCGATCTCGCCCAGCACCAGCATCACCTGCTCGATCTGCAACATACGATCCGGTTCGGCCGCATCGATCACGTGCAACAGCAAGTCGGAATTGCTCGACTCTTCGAGCGTAGACCGAAATGCTTCGACCAGCTTGTGGGGCAGATGACGAATGAAACCCACGGTATCAGCCAGGACAATCGGCCCCAAGTCGTCAAGATCCAGACGGCGCAGGGTCGGGTCGAGGGTGGCGAACAGTTGGTCGGCCGCATACACGTCGGACTTGGTCACGTTGTTGAACAGCGTGGATTTGCCGGCGTTGGTATAGCCCACCAGGGACACGGTCGGGATATCCGCACGGGAACGGCCGCGACGCGATTGCTCGCGCTGGCTGCGGACTTTCTCCAGACGGCCCTTGATCTGGCGCAGGCGGACCCGCAGCAGTCGACGGTCAGTTTCCAACTGGGTTTCACCCGGGCCACGCATGCCGATACCGCCACCCTGACGTTCAAGGTGAGTCCAGCCGCGAACCAGCCGCGTGCTCATGTGGTCAAGCTGGGCCAGTTCAACCTGGAGCTTGCCTTCATGGGTGCGGGCGCGTTGGGCGAAAATATCGAGAATCAGGCCGGTACGGTCGATCACGCGACACTCGAAAACACGTTCGAGGTTACGTTCCTGACTGGGCGTGAGGACGTGATTGAAGATCACCAGATCGGCTTCTTCGGCGTGAACCAGGTCGCGCAGTTCCTCGACCTTGCCGCTGCCAATCAGGAATTTGGCGGTTGGCCGATGACGCGGCACGTTAAAAAACGCAACGGTCTCGGCGCCGGCCGAATTTGCCAACTCCTGAAACTCCTGCGGATCTTCGCGCGCCTCAGGGTCCTGTCCATCCAAGTGAACGAGAATGACCCGCTCACCACCACCGTGGCGCTCAAAGAACAAAGGAGACTCCTATCAGGCGTTACCTGGCTCAGCGTCAGCTGCATCATCACCGGCTGCGCTTGGCAGGCGGATTGGACGGACTGGAACGACTGTCGAGATAGCGTGCTTGTAAACCATCTGGCTGACGGTGTTTTTCAGCAGGATCACGAACTGGTCGAACGACTCGATCGTGCCTTGCAGCTTGATGCCGTTGACCAGATAGATGGAAACCCCAACTTTCTCTTTACGTAAAGTATTCAAGTAAGGGTCTTGTAGCGAATGCCCTTTTGACATGTGCCGCACTCCTTTAAGGATCAATAATAAAAAATCGGAAAATAGATAGCTTATGGCCGTCACACCCCCAAGGATAGACGGCAATTGCAAGGACTCAGCTCAATATGGAGACCGTTCCCAAGTATTTCAAGGCGCGTGACAGATTGTCGCTGTCCAGGCTGTCCAGCCAGTGCAAATCGCTCCAGCTGCGCAACCAGGTGAACTGGCGTTTCGCCAATTGGCGCGTGGCGATGATGCCGCGCTCCTGCATCTCGGCTGACGTCAGCTTGCCATCCAGATGATCCCAGACTTGGCGGTAGCCAACAGCACGTATCGAAGGCAACCCTGAATGCAGGTCACCTCGGGAACGCAGTGCTACGACCTCGTCCACAAACCCCTGTTCCAACATAATTGTGAATCTTTGTGCAATTCGTTCATGCAGGACCTGGCGATTTGCCGGAGCGATGGCCAGATTCGCCACAGTATAGGGCAATTGTGACGCGCCAGATGCGCCTGCGTCAGCACTTTGCGCACTTTGTTTCAGCCGATGTTCAGTCATGGTCTGCCCGCTGACACGCCAGACTTCCAGGGCGCGGGTGAGGCGCTGAGGGTCATTGGGATGAATGCGCGCGGCGGATACCGGGTCTACCGCTGCCAACTGGTCGTGCAAGGCTTGCCAGCCAAGGCGTGCAGCCTCTTCTTCGAGCTCCGCGCGCACCTGGGCGTCGGCGGGCGGCATGTCAGCCAGCCCTTCCTGCAAAGCCTTGTAATAGAGCATCGTGCCGCCCACCAGCAGTGGGATATTACCCCGCGCGGTGATATCGGCCATGGCAGCGAGAGCGTCGGTGCGAAAATCCGCCGCCGAATAGCTCTCGGACGGGTCGATGATGTCGATCAACCGGTGCGGATACTGCGCCAACAATTCTTTCGAAGGCTTGGCCGTGCCGATGTCCATGTCCCGGTAAACCAGGGCAGAGTCGACGCTGATCAGCTCGCACGGCAGCACTTTGGTCAGTTCGATGGCCAGGTCGGTCTTGCCGGCAGCCGTGGGGCCCATCAGGAAAATCGCGGGGGGCAAGGCACTCATCAGCGACCGCGCAGGAACAGTTTGTCCAGGTCGTCCAGGCCCATTTGGGTCCAGGTCGGCCGGCCATGGTTGCACTGCCCGCTGCGTTCGGTGTTTTCCATGTCGCGCAGCAGACCGTTCATTTCCGGCAAAGCGAGACGGCGGTTGGCGCGGATTGCGCCGTGGCAGGCCATGGTGCCGAGCAGTTCGTTGATGTGCGCCTGGATCCGATCACTGGTGCCGTACTCCATCAAGTCCGCCAGCACGTCGGCCACCAGACGGTTGGCCTCGGCCTGTTTGAGCAGTGCCGGAATCTGGCGGATCGCCAGGGTTTCAGGGCCCAGGCGCTGCAGTTCGAAGCCGAGTTTCTGGAACACACTGTGGTGTTCTTCTGCGCAATCAGCTTCACGCTGGCTGACGGCCAGGGACTCAGGCACCAACAATGGCTGCCCGCTGAGGCCCTCACTGGCCATGGCGATTTTAAGGCGTTCATACATGATCCGCTCGTGAGCGGCGTGCATGTCCACCAACACCAGGCCATGGGCGTTTTCCGCAAGAATATAGATGCCCTTGAGCTGCGCCAGCGCGTAACCCAACGGCGGAATGTCCCCGCCACCCTCCGGCAACGCCACAGGCGCATTCTGCTCAGCCCCCGACAACGGCGCGAAAAACTCGCGGTAAGCCGCCTGGGCCTCGGCCACCGGCACCGTCGATTGCGGGCGCGGCGTGTATTGATACTGATAACCCGCCCCCGAGCCTGAGCCCGGCGCGGTGTAGGCAGGCTGCGGCGGCGTCGATTGCAGCAGGTTGGCGGCCAGGCTCATTTCGCCCTGAGGACCAAATTCACCCGCCTGCGGGCCACTCGGTCGCACCACGGCGGTCACGATGGGGGCAGCAAGCTGGTCGTCCGGGCGCACATCGCCCAAGGCGCGGTGCAGAGTGCCATACAGGAAATCGTGCACCATGCGCCCGTCGCGGAAGCGTACTTCGTGTTTGGTCGGGTGCACGTTGACGTCGACCACCGACGGGTCGACCTCGAAAAACAGCACAAATGTCGGGTGCCGCCCGTTGAACAGCACGTCCCGATAGGCCTGGCGCACCGCGTGAGCCACCAGCTTGTCGCGCACCGCACGGCCATTCACAAAGAAATACTGCAAGTCCGCCTGGCTGCGGGAAAAGGTCGGCAACCCCACCCAGCCCCACAGGCGCAGGCCGTTGCGCTCGATTTCAATCGGCAGCGCCTGCTCCAGGAACCCCGATCCGCAAATCGCCGACACACGCCGAGCGCGCGCGGCGTCGTCGTGGGCCTCATGCAGGCTGAGGATGGTCTTGCCGTTGTGGCGCAGGTGGAAGGCCACGTCGAAACGCGCCAGGGCCAGGCGCTTGATCACTTCTTGCAGGTGATCGAATTCGGTTTTCTCGGCCTTGAGGAATTTACGCCGCGCCGGCGTATTGAAAAACAGGTCGCGCACTTCCACCGAGGTGCCCACCGGATGTGCCGCCGGCTGAACCCGAGGCGCCATGTCGCGGCCCTCGGTTTCCACTTGCCAGGCCTGCTCTGCGCTGCGCGTGCGCGACGTCAAAGTCAGGCGGGCCACGGAGCTGATCGACGCCAGGGCCTCGCCGCGAAAGCCCAGGCTCATCACCCGCTCAAGGTCTTCGAGGTCGCGGATCTTGCTGGTGGCGTGACGGGCCAGGGCCAGCGGCAAATCGTCGGAGGAGATGCCACTGCCGTCGTCGCGCACCCGCAGCAGTTTGACGCCGCCCTGCTCCACATCCACATCAATGCGCTTGGCGCCGGAGTCGATGCTGTTTTCCAGCAGCTCCTTGATCACCGACGCCGGGCGCTCAACCACCTCACCCGCAGCAATCTGGTTGGCCAGGCGCGGGCTGAGCAATTCGATGCGCGAGCCGCTGTTCAAGACTGATTCGCTCATTACTGCGCCGCCAATTCAGTGCCGGGGATGGTCAACACCTGGCCGACTTTCAGTTCATCGGTTTTCAGGTTATTCGCGCTGCGCAGTGTGGCGGGCGATACCTGGAAACGCACGGCCAGCATGGCCAGCGTGTCGCCGGGCTGCACGCGATGGTCACGCGGGCCCTGGGCGATTTTCCCGGAGTCACGCAGCCAGGCGATATACGTACCCGGCGGCGGGTTCTGCTGGAAGAACTGGCGAATACCGGCGCTGATCGAACGCGCCAGCGCCTGCTGGTGGCTGGAGCTGGCCAGCTTCGAGGCTTCGTTGGAGTTGGAGATGAACCCGGTTTCCACCAGGATCGACGGAATGTCCGGCGACTTCAACACCATGAACCCGGCCTGTTCCACACGCTGTTTATGCAGCGAGGTCACCCGGCCAATGTTGCTCAAAACTTTCTGGCCGACGTTCAGGCTGGACGTCAGCGAGGCGGTCATCGACAGGTCGAGCAGCACACCCGCGAGCATTTTGTCCTTGTCATCGAGGGACACGTTGCCGGCACCGCCGATCAGGTCGGAACGGTTTTCACTGTCGGCCAGCCAGCGCGCGGTCTCGGACGTGGCTCCGCGATCCGACAACGCAAACACCGAAGCACCAAACGCGGCCGCTGAAGGGGCGGCGTCGGCGTGGATCGACACGAACAGGTCAGCGCCTTTCTTGCGCGCAATTTCAGTACGGCCACGCAATGGGATGAAGTAGTCGCCGGTACGCGTCAGCTCGGCGCGATAGCCTTTCATCGCGTTAACCTGACGCTGCAATTCCCGGGCGATGGCCAACACCACGTCTTTCTCGTGCTGGCCGCGCGAGCCGGAAGCCCCCGGGTCTTCACCGCCGTGGCCCGCGTCGATCACCACGATAATGTCGCGCTTGCCCGCCGGGGCCGGCGGTGGAGGCGGCAGCTTGACCTGCGGTTGCGACGGGTTGACCGGCACGGCAGGCACGGTGGCTACGCTTGGCGCAGGGGCTGGCGTCGGGTTGGCATCGGCGGCGTTGTCGAACAGGTCGACCACCAGCCGGTTGCCGTATTGCGCGTTGGGCGCCAGAGAAAAGCTTTTCGGTGTCACGGCCTTTTTCAGGTCGATGACCACGCGCAAGTCAGTCGGCGTGCGCTGGGCCGAGCGCATGGCGGTAATCGGGGTATTGGCGGTGGAGACTTTCAACGGCGCGGCCAGGGTTGCACCGTTGATGTCGATCACCAGACGATCAGGCGAGGACAGGGTAAAAACACTGTGCTGGACCGGGCCAGACAGGTCGAACACCAGTCGCGTGTTATCCGGCGCTCGCCACAGGCGAACACTTTTCACCTGAGAAGCAGCCAGAGCATTGAACGTCATTGCCGCAAGCAACACCCCTACGACAGTAACCAACGCGCGAAAGCGCATACCTAACCCCACCAATTATTTGAATTCCAATGCCAAAGCGGCGCACCACGACTGGCCGCGCGCGCTCTGGGGCAACAACTTCAGCTGACGTCCTGTTTCATGCGGCGTAATGGTAATGGTCAGGTCCGGCTTTGGCAAAAAGCCTGTGCCTTTATCTGGCCACTCGATCAGGCACAGTGCGTCTTCATCGAAGTAATCACGAATGCCCATGTACTCCAGCTCTTCAGGGTCGACCAGGCGATAGAGGTCGAAGTGGAAGGCGCGGATTGCCCCAATCTCGTAGGGTTCAACCAGTGTGAACGTAGGGCTTTTGACTGCCCCGGTGTGGCCCAGACCACGAATAATCCCGCGTGACAGCGTGGTCTTGCCCGCCCCCAGGTCGCCCTCGAGAAAAATCAGCCCGGCGCCAGCCGTCACCTGAGCGATGCGATGACCGAACGCGACCATCGCGCCTTCATCGGCCAGGAAAAGGGTTACTTCAGACACGGCGACTGCTCCTCCAGCAATTGTCGAATGGCGGGTATCAGGTCGCTGGCGGCCAGGCCGCGACCAAAACTGCCCTGGCGATCCCCCGCCGTGGCGTGCAGCCACACGGCCAGGCAACCTGCTTCATAGGCTGGCATGCCCTGGGCAAGCAAAGCCCCCACCAAACCCGCCAGCACATCGCCAAGCCCGGCCGTGGCCATCGCCGGATGGCCCTGGTCACAGCGCGAAACACGTCCGTCCGGGCTGGCAATCAAACTGCCAGCACCCTTGAGGATAGCCACTGCATTGAATGTCTGACTTAAAACGCGCGCCACCTTAAGGCGGTCAGCCTGAACCTCGGCTGTCGTGATGCCCAACAAGCGCGCGGCCTCACCCGGATGCGGGGTGATCACCGAGTTGGCGGGCAAACTCACGCCGCCCTTCGCCAGCTGATTCAAGGCGTCGGCATCCCAGACTTGCGGCTGCCCGGCGTTGGCGGCGACGGACAGCAGGCTTTTACCCCAGGCAGCGTCCCCCAGACCCGGGCCGATCACGATGACGGAGATTTTTTCCAGCAGCCCCATCAGTTGGTTGGCAGAACTGACGCCAACGGTCATGACTTCCGGCAAGCGCGCCAACGCGGCAGGCACGTGCTCGGGCCGGGTCGCCAAAGAAACCATGCCGGCCCCGCTGCGCAGCGCGCTTTCGGCGCTCAGCAGTGCCGCGCCGCCAAAGCCGCGGTCACCGCCAATGACCAGCAGGTGGCCGAACAGGCCTTTATGGGCGTCCGGGGAGCGTGCAGCCAGTTGCGGCAAATGGCCGGGCAACAAGGGCTGCACGTCGGTTATTTCGTGTTTTGTCTGCGGCATGCGTCTTCAAGCTCCGATGTCTGGCAGAATTATACGCATCTAACCTGTGGTTTCCCGTGTCTCATGCCTGCTATTACCTCCGATCTGCCCGCCCTCGCCCAATCGATCAAAGACTGGGGCCGCGAGTTGGGCTTTCAACAAGTCGGCATCAGCGGCCTGGACCTGGCCGAGCATGAACAACACTTGCAACGCTGGCTCGACGCGGGTTACCACGGCGAGATGGAGTACATGGGCGCCCACGGCAGCAAACGCTCGCACCCCGATGAACTGGTGCCGGGCACCTTGCGCGTGGTCTCACTGCGCATGGATTATCTGCCGGGCGACACGCAAATGGCGCAGTTGCTGGCAAAGCCGGAAAAAGCCTACATCTCGCGCTACGCCCTGGGCCGCGACTATCACAAGCTGATCCGCAAGCGCGTGCAGCAACTGGCCGACCGCATCCAGGCGCAGATTGGGCCATTCGGCTTTCGCGCATTTGTCGACAGCGCGCCGGTGCTGGAAAAAGCCATCGCCGAAAAGGCCGGCCTCGGCTGGATCGGCAAAAACACGCTGGTGCTCAACCGCAAGGCCGGCAGCTATTTCTTCCTGAGCGAGCTGTTTGTCGACTTGCCGCTCCCCGTCGACCCGCCCCACAGCACCGAGCACTGCGGCCGCTGTACCGCTTGCCTGGACATTTGCCCGACCAACGCGTTCGTCGGACCCTACGTGCTCGACGCCCGGCGCTGCATTTCCTACCTGACCATCGAACTCAAGAACGCCATACCCGAAGACCTGCGCCCCCTGATCGGCAACCGGGTGTTCGGCTGCGATGACTGTCAGATCGTTTGCCCGTGGAATCGTTTCGCCCGCGCCACCGGCGAAAGCGATTTCAAGCCACGGCATAACCTGGACAACGCCGAGCTGGCCGAATTGTTTATGTGGGATGAGGAAAAATTCCTCAGCAGCACCGAAGGCTCGCCGCTGCGTCGTGCCGGTTATGAGCGCTGGCTGCGCAACCTGGCGGTGGGGTTGGGCAATGCACCGTCGAGCATTCCAGTGCTCGAAGCGTTGAAGGCACGCCGGGATTACCCGTCAGAATTGGTACGCGAACACGTCGAGTGGGCGCTGAATCAGCACGCCGCGCGTCAGTGTACGTCGTCGTTGTAGACAAACTTGGGCATTTCCCAGTGAAAACGGATCGCCAGCAGGCGCAATAGAAAACCGCTGAACAGGGTCAGCAGAATCGCCTGCTCGCTGGGCAGTTCCAGATACAGGCACAGCATGTAAAACCAGGCGGCGAGGAACGACACGCTGGCGTACAGCTCGCGTCGGAAGATCAGCGGAATGTCGTTGCAGAAGATGTCGCGCAGGATGCCGCCGAACACCCCGGTGATCACGCCACTGACCGAGGCCACCAGCATGCCGTGGCCCATTTCCAGGGCGGTCATGCAGCCGATCAACGTGAAGGCCACCAGCCCCAGGGCGTCCAGCGCCAGAAACAACGAGCGCAGGCGGCGCATCAGCGGCGCGATGAAGATCGTCACCAGTGCCGCGATGGAGGTCAGCACCAGGTATTCCGGGTGCTTGACCCACGTCAGCGGGTAATGCCCCAACAGCACATCGCGCACCGAACCACCGCCCAGGGCCGTGACGCAGGCGATCAGCACCACACCAAACCAGTCCATGCCGCGCCGGCCGGCGGACAAGGCACCGGTCATGGCTTCGGCGGTGATGGCGATGAGGTAGAGCATCAACAGCATGATGGCGATCCTTGCGATTAGGCCGGCAGTCTAATCATTTGGTGGTGGCACCAAAAGGGGGCATCTGGCGAAAGACCGCGTCGGCCCTATCGCAGGCAAGCCAGCTCCCACATTTTGAATGGGTTCACAAATCAACGTGTGGGAGCTGGCTTGCCTGCGATGAGGCCAAGGCAGGCACTGCAAATTCAAGCCTTGATGAAATGCTTGCGGTAATGCTGCAACTCGGCAATCGACTCGCGAATATCATCCAGCGCCAAATGGGTGCTGCCTTTATGGAAGCTGTCCTTGACTTCCGGCGCCCAGCGCGCGGCCAGCTCTTTGAGGGTGGACACGTCCAGGTTGCGGTAGTGGAAGTAACTTTCCAGCCCTTTCATGTGCGTATAAAGGAAGCGACGGTCCTGGCAGATACTGTTGCCGCAGATCGGCGACTTGCCCTTGGGCACCCACTTTTCCAGAAAGGCGATGGTTTCGGCTTCGGCTTCGGCCATGCTGATACGGCTGTCGCGCACGCGCTGGGTCAGGCCGGAGTTGCCGTGGGTGCGGGTATTCCACTCGTCCATGGTGGCGAGCACGGCGTCGCTGTGGTGGATCGCGATCACCGGACCTTCGGCCAAGGTGTTGAGGTTGCTGTCGGTGACAATGGTCGCCATCTCGATGATGACGTCAGTGTCGGGGTTCAGACCGGTCATTTCCAGATCGATCCAAATCAGGTTCTGTGGGTTTTGCATGGCTCTATTCTCTTGGCACCTTGGCTTAGCTGCGCAGTTTAGCAGGCAGGGGCGTGCTAGACTCGCGACCGTTTTACCCAACCTTTGCATTATCGAAACGGAACACCAATGGCCAAACGCCAGCTCAATCGCCGCCAAAACTGGCGCATCGAAAAGATTCAGGGTGAGCGCGCCGCTCGCGCTGCCAAACGTGAATCCTCCGCCGTGGAAGCGCTGGAAGGCGGCGACCTGGGCCCCGAACAAACGGGGCTGGTGATCGCGCACTTTGGTGTGCAGGTCGAGGTCGAGGCCCTCGAAGGCGAACTGGCCGGCCAGGTGTTCCGCTGTCACTTGCGCGCCAACCTGCCCGCACTGGTGACCGGTGATCAGGTGGTATGGCGCGCCGGCAACCAGGGGATCGGCGTTATCGTCGCCCAACTGCCGCGCACCACCGAGCTGCGTCGCCCGGACAGCCGCGGCCAGCTCAAGCCGGTGGCGGCCAACGTCGACATGATCGTGATCGTGTTCGCGCCCTTGCCCGAGCCCCATGCCAACCTGATCGACCGCTACCTCGTCGCCGCCGAGCACGCCGGCATCCGCCCGCTATTGCTGTTGAACAAATTCGATCTGATCGACGAGCAGAACGCTCCGGCGCTTAACGCGTTGCTGGCGGTTTACCGCACCCTGGGTTACCCGGTGCTGGAAGTCTCGGCGCATCACGGTAATGGCATGGAACAGCTGCAACAGCAGTTGGACGGGCGCATCAGCGTGTTTGTCGGCCAGTCGGGCGTGGGTAAATCCTCGCTGGTCAACAGCCTGTTGCCGGAAGTCGAAACCCGCGTGGGCCCGTTGTCGGAACTGTCCGGCCAGGGCACCCACACCACCACCACCGCGCGGTTGTTCCACTTCCCGGGCGGCGGTGAGCTGATCGACTCCCCGGGCATCCGCGAATTCGGCCTCGGCCACGTCAGCCGCAGCGACGTGGAAGCGGGCTTCATCGAGTTCAACGACCTGATCGGCACCTGCCGCTTCCGCGACTGCAAACACGACCGCGAGCCGGGGTGTGCCTTGCTCAAGGCGCTGGAAGAGGGCCGCGTTCAGCAGCAGCGGATGAACAGCTACCGGTCGATCATTGCGAGCTTGCCGGAGAGCAGTTACTAATCTTTGTGGCGAGGGAGCTTGCTCCCGCCGGGGTGCGCAGCGCCCCTAAAAAAGCTGGGGACTGCTGCGCGGTCCAGCGGGAGCAAGCTCCCTCGCCACAGAAAGATCATTCCGCCTTAGGCGCCGTAGGATCCTTCACCCCACCATCATCAAACAGGTTCAGCTTCTGCCGCAGTTCATGGGCCGGCAACGGCTCCTGCCCCGGTGGGATGGCATTCGGGTCCGCCGGCACTTCACCCGGCGCACCTTCACCCGGCGTCGGAGCGGGCGCGGCACCTTGATCCCCTTCAATCGCACGCTGGGCCTTTTTGGTCAGCACCACGATGTCGATCCGGCGGTTGACCGGGTTGAACGGATCCTGTTGATCAAACAACTGCGAAGAGGCAAAGCCCACCACCCGCGCCACTTGCGGGTCCGGGTAGCTGCCCGCCACCAGCGCACGGCGTGCGGCGTTGGCACGGTTGGCCGACAGCTCCCAGTTGCCGAAGTCGCCCTGCCCCGCGTAAGGCTTGGCGTCGGTGTGGCCGCTGATGCTGATCTTGTTCGGCACCGCTTTAATGGTATCGGCCATGGCCAGCAGGATGTCTTCAAAATACGGTTTCAGGCGCGCGCTGCCGGAGTCGAACATCGGCCGGTTGGCGGCATCGGTGATCTGGATACGCAGCCCCTCAGGCGTGATCTCGAAGGAAATCTGGTCCTTGAATTTGAGCAGTTGCGGGTTTTCTTCGACCTTGGTCTGCAGCTCCTGCAGCAGCAATTCCAGGCGTTCCTTCTCGACCTGCTCGGCCATGGTCTCGACCTTTTCGCGCTCGATCGGAATATTTTCCTGCGGCGATTCGGTCTTGATTTCCGGGTTGATGGTGCGCTCGGGCGCCAACTGCGGCGAGCCGCCCAGGTCGATCACAAACGGCGTGCCGCTTTCCGAAAAGCCGATCGGGTCCTTGAAATAACCGGCGATGGCGATCTTCTGTTCCGGCGTAGCGGTGGACATCAGCCACAGCACCAGGAAGAACGCCATCATCGCCGTCGCGAAGTCGGCAAAGGCGATTTTCCAGGCGCCGCCATGGTGCCCCGCAGCGAAGCGCTTGACGCGCTTGATGATTATCGGCTGGTTGTTTTCCATGACTTAACGACCGCGAACCGCTTGTTCCAACTCGGCAAAACTTGGGCGGTGTTTCGGGTACAGCACCTTGCGCCCGAACTCCACCGCCAGCGATGGCGGCATGCCCGACGCCGAAGCCACCAGGCAAGCCTTGATCGCTTCGTACAGATTCACTTCTTCCTTGGCATCGTGGGCCAGGGAGGTGGCGAGCGGGCCGAAAAAACCATAGGCCGCGAGAATACCGAAGAAGGTACCGACGAGGGCCGCGCCCACGTGCATGCCGATGGCCTTCTGGTCACCTTCGCCCAGGGACGCCATGGTCACCACGATACCCAGTACCGCCGCGACGATACCGAAACCGGGCATGCCGTCGGCGATGCCGGTCACCGCGTGTGAGGGGTGCTCCAGCTCTTCCTTCAGGCTGAACAGCTCCATGTCGAACAGACCTTCCAGCTCGTGGGGAGCCATGTTGCCGGAAGACATGATGCGCAGGTAATCACAGATGTACGCGGTCATGCGCTCATCTTTGAGCACGGCCGGGTACTTGGCGAAAATCGGGCTGGCGGCGGCGTCTTCGATGTCGCCCTCGATGGCCATCATGCCTTCGCGGCGGCTCTTGTTGAGGATCTCGTAGATCAGCCCCAGCACATCCAGGTAGAAGGTGTGGGAGAAGCGCGAGCTGAACATGCCCAGTGATTTCTTGACCACATGCATGGTCATGTATCCGGGGTTGGCCTGCAGGAATGCACCAAACGCAGCACCCCCAATAATCAGCACTTCAAAAGGCTGGATCAGCGCGGCAATTTTACCGTGGGACAGAACGTATCCACCCAGCACGCTTGCGATGACGACGATGATGCCGATAATTTTAGCCATAGGGGTTTTGTACTTGCGCCGTCGGGTTCATGGACATATTGGGTGTAGCTGAAAAACTCTTGTTCTACTTATCGGCAAAACTGCGCCAGACTATAGCCCGTTAAGGCGAAAAGCCAATTCGGCCCGTTCCGGGCGTGTTGAACGCAAGTGATGATCGCGCCCCAATCATGGCCAATGAAACGACAGTCCCAACTGCAAAACCCACCACCCTCGCCGCGTGGATCAAGCGCCTGGACGATGTGTTGTTGCCCGTCCCGCAAGCCAGCCACGAGCGCGTGTGCAAAGCCATTCGCGACAGCCGCAGTTCATTGCGAGACATTGCCGAGCTGATGCAAAACAGCCCGGCGCTGGTGCTCGCGGTGATGCGCGAAGCCAACAGCCATACCCATGGCAGCCTGTCGGAGCCGGCGGAAAACCTCGAAATCGCGCTGAACCGCCTGGGCCTGAAACGCGCCGAAGCATTGCTGGTGCGTCTGCCCTCGGTACCCGAGAAAGAAATTCCTGTGGCGCTGCGCCAACTGCTGCTGATCAGCCAGCATGCCTCCCAACAAGCCAACGGTTTGTTCGCCAGCCGACTTGCGCGGCTGTGGCAGGACATTCATTGGGGCAGCCTGCTGTTTCTGTCGCCGTTGTGGCCGATGGCCGTGGCCTTTCCCAAACTGCTGGAAGAATGGGAACTGCGGGTGATCCACAAAGGCCAGTCGGCGCGCCGGGTCGAGCATGAACTGTTCGGCGTACGTCTGCTGGACCTGTGCCTGGGCCTGACCGAAGCCTGGCACCTGCCGATCTGGGTATCCCAGGGCTACACCCTGCTATTGACCGAGCAACGTTTGCTGGTCAAGGCGCTGCACATCGCCCGCGAAGATGACGCCCTGCGCCATCAACAACGGCTGGATGCCGAACCCAACCTGCGACGCTGGTTGAACCAGCCCGCCAACACCGTATTGCTGGCCAACGGGCTGGCGATGTCGGCTCAGGAATCCTGGACCTGCCCGCACACCGAGCGCTGGCAATACCTCACCGCGCTTTACCTGCAAGCGCCGCTGGGCGACGTGCAGCAGCAGGTTCACCAGCAAGCCGTCACCAGCGCCCGCACCACCTTGATGCCCGACCTGTGGCACCCGGCGCTGTCGCTGATCTGGCCGTGGCATGTGCAGAAGGTCCACCGCGGTTTGCTGCCGGCGCCACCGCCCACTGCCGAATCGTTAGCCGTCTGGCGCAAACGCTGCACCGAGCTGCTCGTCGAACCGAGCCGATTTGCCAACGCCATGCACCTGACCACCTGCGCCAGGGAAGCTCTGGTTGCCAGCGGCATGCAGCGCGTGTTGCTGTTTATGGCGGACCGCGCCCTGAGCACCTTGCGCGTGCACCAGGCCGACGGATTGCCCAGGGACGCCGCACACCTGAGCCTGGACGTGGTCAACAGCACGCTGCTGCAGCGCCTGCTGGAAAAATCCGCCCAGGTGCGCCTCACCCCGGCCAATCACGCACAATTCTCTGCACTGCTGCCACCGATCCTGCGCCGGCTGTTCACCGGCGAACATTTGCTGCTGCGCTCACTGAGCTGCAATGGTCGCGTGGTGATGCTGATGGTCGCCGACCAGGGCGGCGGGCCGTTCTCGGAGACGACGGTGCAAGCCTTTGGTAAAACCGCTCAATGCATCGAAAAGGCGCTGCACAGCTTTACCAACCGCAGCGCCTGATGCTTGCGCTACAATCGTCCTCTTTTATCGCCAACATTTGTGCCCAGGAGACCTCACATGCCTGACTTCTCTGGCTTGCCGCTGGTGATCGAATCCAGCGACCTGCAAGGTCGCCTTGATGCCGAACACCTGATTCTGGTGGACCTCACCAGCGCCGCCCGCTACGCCGAAGGGCACATCCCCGGCGCGCATTTTGTTGACCCCAAGCGCACCCAGCTGGGCCAGCCACCGGCGCCCGGTCTGCTGCCCCACAAGGCCGACCTGGAAAAACTCTTCGGCGAACTGGGCCACACCCCGGACGCGACCTACGTGGTTTATGACGACGAAGGCGGCGGCTGGGCCGGGCGTTTTATCTGGATGCTCGACGTGATCGGTCACCAGAAATACCACTACCTCGACGGCGGCCTGCTGGCCTGGCTGGAAGAAAAATACCCGGTGAGCACCGACGTGCCTTCGCCTGTCGGTGGCCCGGTCAGCCTGACCTTGCACGACGGCCCGACCGCCACCCGCGAATACCTGCAAAGCCGTCTGGGCGCCGCCGACCTGGGCATCTGGGACGCACGTGGCCCGCTGGAATATTCCGGCGAGAAAGTCCTGGCAGCCAAGGGCGGCCACATTCCCGGCGCGGTGAACTTCGAATGGACCGCCGGCATGGACAAGGCGCGCAACCTGCGCATCCGCCGCGACATGCCGCAGATCCTCGAAGACCTCGGGCTGACCCGCGACAAAGAAATCATCACCCACTGCCAGACTCACCACCGCTCTGGCTTCACCTACCTGGTGGCCAAGGCGCTCGGTTATCCGCGAGTCAAAGGTTATGCCGGTTCCTGGGGCGAATGGGGCAACCACCCCGACACCCCCGTTGAGATTTAAGGTTTAAGGACACGTAATGAAAAAGCAGTTGTTTATCCTCAGCCAGTACTTGCTGCCGCACCACTTGTTGTCGCGCCTGGCAGGTTGCATCGCCGAATGCCGCGTGCGCTGGTTCAAGAACGCGTTCACGGCATGGTTCGCCAAACGCTATCAAGTGGACATGTCCCAGGCGCTGGTTGAAGACCTGACCGCCTACGAGCATTTCAACGCCTTCTTCACCCGCGCCCTGAAAGACGGCGCCCGCCCGCTGGATCAAACGCCGGACGCGGTCCTTTGCCCGGCCGACGGTGCGATCAGCCAGCTCGGCCCGATCGAACACGGTCGTGTGTTCCAGGCCAAAGGCCACAGTTTCAGCGTGCTGGAGTTGCTGGGTGGCGATGCCGCGTTGTCCGCGCCATTCATGGGCGGTGATTTCGCCACTGTTTACCTGTCGCCGAAGGACTACCACCGCGTGCACATGCCATTGGCCGGCACCCTGCGCGAAATGGTCTACATTCCCGGGCGCATTTTCTCGGTGAACCAGACTACGGCCGAAAACGTCCCGGAGCTGTTCGCCCGCAACGAGCGCGTTGCCTGCATTTTCGACACTGAACGCGGCCCGATGGCCGTGGTGCTGGTGGGTGCGATGATTGTGGCGTCGATTGAAACCGTGTGGGCCGGGCTGGTAACGCCGCCGAAACGCGAGCTGAAAACCTTCCGCTACGACGAAGCGGCGCGTGCGCCGATTCATCTGGAAAAAGGTGCGGAATTGGGCCGATTCAAACTGGGTTCGACCGCGATCGTGCTGTTCGGGCCGGACCAGGTGAAGTGGGCGCAAGAGTTGGCAGCGGGTACGCCAGTACAAATGGGTCAGGGCATGGCACTGCCAAAAGCCTGACCCTTCGATCGTTCCCACGCTCCGCGTGGGAATGCATCCGGTGACGCTCCGCGTCACGCTCTTAAAGCTGACGCAGAGCGTCAAAGGCGGCATTCCCACGCAGAGCGTGGGAACGATCAGTCGATCAGATGGGTTTAGAGCTGACCGTCGCGGTCGCGAAAGCCCAGCAGATACAGCACACCATCCAGACCCAGCGTGGAAATCGCCTGCTTGGCCGACTGCTTCACCAGCGGCTTGGCGCGGAATGCCACACCCAGCCCGGCAATCGCCAGCATCGGCAAGTCATTCGCTCCGTCGCCGACCGCGATGGTCTGCTCCAGACGCAAGCCTTCCTTGTGGGCCAATTCCTTCAGCAGATCAGCCTTGCGCTGCGCGTCGACAATCGGCTCGACCGCCACGCCGGTCACTTTGCCATCCACCACTTCCAGCTCGTTTGCGAACACATAGTCGATGCCCAGCTTGGCCTGCAGTTGCTTGGCAAAGTAAGTGAAGCCGCCCGACAGAATCGCCGTCTTGTAGCCCAGGCGCTTGAGTTCCGCGAACAGGGTTTCGGCGCCTTCGGTCAGGCGCAACGAAGCACCGATGGAATCCAGCACGCTCACGTCCAGACCTTTGAGCAACGCCAGGCGCTCCTTGAAGCTGGCACGGAAATCCAGCTCGCCGGCCATGGCGCGCTCAGTGATCTCAGACACCTGCTCGCCCACGCCGGCCGCCTTGGCGAGTTCGTCGATGACTTCGGCTTCGATCAGCGTCGAGTCCATGTCAAACACCGCCAGGCGGCGGTTGCGGCGGAACAGCGAGTCTTCCTGGAAGGCGATGTCGACATTCAGCTCTTGCGCCACGCTGAGGAATTCGGCGCGCAGGGCTTGCGGATCGGCCGGTTCACCGCGCACGGAGAACTCGATGCAGCCCTTGCCTTTGTCCGCTGGCGTGTCCAACGGCATGCGACCCGACAAACGGTCGATATGGTCGATATTCAAGCCGTAGTGCGCGGTAATCGAGCTCACGCGCTGCAATTGTTCGGCGGTGACCTTGCGGGTCAGCAGCGTGACGATGTGACGTTTTTTGCCCTGCCCGTCCACCCAATGCTGGTAGTCGGCTTCGGAAACCGGAGTGAAACGCACCTGTTGATCCAGCTTGTACGCCGTAAACAGGATGTCCTTGAGTACCGACGACGCCTGCTCGGTGCTCGGGATTTCCACCAGGATGCCGAACGACAGGGTGTCGTGGATCACCGCCTGGCCGATGTCGAGAATGTTCACACCACCCTGGGCCAGTACACCGGTAATGGCGGCGGTGAGACCCGGGCGGTCTTCACCTGTGATGTTTATCAGGACAATTTCGCGCAAAGCGCACCCCCAGGCTGGAAAAAAACCGCATTCTACCCACTTTCAGTGACCATCGGGCACAGCCAGCGCTTTGCCGGTCCTAGGGCTGTCGCTATACTGCGCGTCAACTTCACGGACCAAGAGCCGAGCGCAAGTGAACCGGCCCACGCCAGTAAAAACCGATAACTTCTTCCTGCTGATCTTCCGGGCACTGCGCCATCGCCGTGTACCGATCGCATTACGCATCGCCAGCCATAACGTGATCCTGGTCGCTCTGGCCCTGGTGATCTACGCCTGCGTGATGGGTTTGCAGTTCAAGCAGGCCATGCATGAGCAAGCCGATGCGCTGGGCGCCAGCCTGACGACGCAGACGGCCACGTCGGCGACCGAGCTGTTGGTGTCCAACGACATCCTTAGCCTTAACGTGCTGCTCAATAACCTGACCAAGAACCCGCTGGTGGCCCACGCCGCCATCTATAGCGTGGACAACCGGATCATGGCCGAAGCCGGGCAGCGCCCGAAAAACGGCCTGCTGGGCGAGGCGGAAGGCCTGTATTCCAGCAATATTACGTTCCAGGACGTGAAGGCCGGCCAACTGCGCATCAGCCTGGACATGCAGCAATTCCAGCAGCCGATGACCATCAGCCTGCAGAGCATGGGCATCCTGAGCGCGATCCTGCTCGCGCTCGCCCTGGCCTTGAGCTTGCGTCTGGGGCGGCATATTTCCACGCCGCTGATGCAACTGCGCATTTGGCTGCGCGACATCGACGAACACACACCGGCCACCGACCGCCAGGACGAGATCGGCGACCTTGCGCGCCAATTGCACGCCAGTTTCGCCCCGGAGCCGGTGATTCCCGAAGCTCCACCCGAGCCTGAGTACGACGACACCGACTACAACGACGAACCCGAGTTTGAAGTGCGCGACCTGCGCGAGCCGGGCTTTGACGAAGAAGCGCCGGTAGCGCCCGCCAAGCCGGCGCCACGCCATGTGGTCAGGGCTGAAGAAGATGAACTGGACGACGAAGACCCGTTCGCTGACTTGCGAGACACATCGTCCGCCGCCCCAGCCGCCGCGCCAAAACCGGCACCGGCCCCTGTGAAGAACACCGAACCCCAGCACAGCGCGGTACTGGCCGTGCAACTGGGTGCCCAGGACCAACTGCGTCGCTTGCCTCGCGCTCGCCTGACGGAATTGCTGGAACGCTATCGCGACTGCCTCGACCAGGCGGCCTCGCTGTATCAGAGCGAGCTGCACACCCTCAACGACGGCAGCACGTTGATGCTGTTCCACAGCGAAGACAGCGGCGAAGACTACCTGACCAACGCCATCTGCTGCGGCGAGCTGTTGCGCGCCCTGGGCCACGCCCTGCAGATCGAAGTGGCTGACAGCGGCATTACCTTGCAGCTGCAACTGGGCCTGACCGTGGGTGACGACCTGTTTGGCATCAGCCAGATCGACCTGCTGCTCACCGAAAACGCCCAGGACGCGCTGGCTTTGTCGCAACACAGCCGTAACCTGCTGCTGGTGGAACGCAAGATCAGTGAAGATGCGCTGATCCGCCAGCGCGCACGCATCCGCCCGATCGCCAGCCCCGAGGGCGCGAGCTGTGTGGAGCGGTTGATGGAGCCTTACCCGTCGATGCTGGAACGCCAGTTGGCGCGGATGCACGAGACGCGTACCAAGACATAGACCCCTGTGGGAGCGGGCTTGCCCGCGATAGCGGAACATCAGTCGACATATCATTGGCTGAACCACCGCCATCGCGGGCAAGCCCGCTCCCACAAGGTGTGTGTGGCACGGCTCAAATCGCAGACAACAAAAAGGCCCGCTTACTCAGCGGGCCTTTTGTTTATGCGCGATTCAGATCAAAACCTGAACACTTCCATATCCGTACGAATCGGCGTTGCCATTGGCATCTTCGGCTTTTCCGGCGCTGCCGGCTTGGCCTGAGCCGGAGCCTGCTTGCGCGGCGCCTCGGCGACCGGCGGCTGGTTGGCCAATGGCTTGAGCGCCACCGACAACTGCTGCGCCAGGTGCTGCAGCAACACGCCCTGGGCCTGAACCTGAGAAGCGGTGGTGCCGGTGTGTTCTTCCTGCAGGTGCACGATGCGGTTGTCACGCACCTGGCCTCGGCGGTCGATCAAACGCCACTGCGCATCGAGGATCGCCGGCTGCGAAGCACCGGAGTCGAGACGGGTGATCGTCAGCAACACCTGCACATCCGGCGTGAAGCCGGTAGGCGCAGGTGCCAGCACCACACGCTGGCTGTCGAGATGACCGGCCACCTGGCGCAGCATCAACTGGTTGATATCGGCCGACAAACTGCCCGCCCAACGACCATCTGTGGAACCTTGCAGGCTGCCGTCGTTCTGACGTTGCAGCAGGGTTTCGCGTTGCAGGTAGTCAGCCACGACGACCGGGCCAAGCAATACGGCCATGCCCGCGGTTTGTGCTGGTTGAGCCGGACTTCCGCTGTCCAGCTGGTACAGCGACACCGGCTGGTGCGTGCTGCAACCCGCCAGCCCCAAAAGGCCAGCGAGCATCAAAAATAAAGGAAGGCGTGGAGCAGTCATCATCCCATCCAGGTGGCTGCCACAAGGCGAACCACAATGTAATACTAAAAATAACCTAAACACGCTCGGCCACGCCGGCGCTGGAAAGGCCATATCATCCGTGAATATGCGCCGTGACTCCAGCGTCATAGTGCCGATCTACGCGTTAAATCGTAGATCGGGGGCTCTAAAGTGCCTTAAACGGGTGTTTCCACCACTAAAGCGTCCACTCGCTGGAAGCCTCGCGGCAGCTTGTTACCGCGGCGGCCACGCTCACCCTTGTAGTGTTCAAGGTCGTCAGGACGCAGCGACAGCGTGCGCTTGCCGGCTTGAAGCACCAGGGTAGAGCCTTCCGGGATCACCGCGATGTCGGTCACATACTCTTCGCGACTGGCCACCCGCTCCCCTGGAATCCCGATGATCTTGTTGCCCTTGCCTTTGCCCAATTGCGGCAGGTCGCTGATCTTGAACACCAGCAAACGTCCTTCAGTGGTCACCGACGCCAGCCAGTTGCTCTCGCGGTCCTCCACTGTGCGCGGCAAAATCACCTTGGCGTTGTTCGGCAGGCTCAACAACGCCTTGCCCGCCTTGTTCTTGGCCTGCAGGTCTTCACCCTTGACCACAAAACCGTAACCCGCGTCGGAGGCGATCACGTACAGCGAATCGTCATCCGGCAGCAGCACACATTCGAAGTTCGCCCCCGGCGGCGGCGTCAAACGCCCGGTCAGCGGCTCGCCCTGACCCCGTGCCGACGGCAAGGTGTGGGCCGGCACAGAATAACTGCGCCCGGTGGAGTCGATAAACACCGCAAACTGGTTGGAGCGCCCGGCGGCGGCGGTCTTGAAGCCGTCGCCAGCCTTGTACGACAGGCCCGTGGCGTCAATATCATGCCCCTTGGCCGAACGAACCCAACCCTTTTCCGACAGAACGACGGTAATTTTCTCGTTCGGCAACAACTCGGTTTCTGTCAGGGCTTTCGCCTCAGCACGCTCAACGATTGGCGACCGACGGTCATCGCCATAGGTTTCGGCGTCCTTGATCAGCTCGCTGCGCACCAGTTTCTTGAGCTTGGCTTCGCTACCCAGCAGGGCTTGCAGCTTGGCTTGCTCCTTGAGCAGCGCGTCCTGTTCGTCGCGCAGCTTCATTTCTTCCAGCCGCGCCAACTGGCGCAAGCGGGTGTCGAGGATGTAATCGGCCTGAATCTCGCTCAGCTCGAAACGCGCAATCAGCTCGGCTTTCGGATGCTCGGCGGTACGGATGATGTGGATCACTTCGTCCAGATTGAGATAGGCAATCAACAAACCGTCCAACAGGTGCAGGCGGCGCTCGACCTTGTCCAGACGGAATTGCAGGCGGCGACGCACGGTCTGCACGCGGAACTCCAACCACTCCACCAGCAGGTTGCGCAGGTTTTTCAGTTGCGGCTTGCCATCCAGGCCGATGATGTTGACGTTGACCCGGTAGCTGGATTCAAGATCGGTGCTGGCAAACAGATGCTGCATCAGCACTTCGTGGTCTACCCGGCTGTTGGTCGGGATGATCACGATGCGGCATGGGTTTTCGTGGTCGGATTCGTCACGCAGGTCGGCAACCTGCGGCAACTTCGACGGTTTGGCCTGCATCAGCGCGGCAATCTGCTCCAGCACCTTGGCACCGGACACCTGATGCGGCAGCGCGGTGAGAATGATGTCGCCGTCTTCAATGTGGTAAACGGCGCGCATGCGCACCGAGCCCTTGCCGGTTTCGTACATCTTCAACAGGTCGGCACGCGGCGTGATGATTTCCGCTTCGGTCGGGTAATCCGGGCCCTGGATATGTTCGCAAAGCTGCTCGACCGTGGCTTTGGGCTCATCAAGCAAACGCACGCAGGCCGTGGCGACCTCGCGCAGGTTGTGCGGCGGTACGTCGGTGGCCATACCGACAGCAATGCCGGTGGTGCCATTGAGCAGGATATTCGGCAAACGTGCCGGCAACACCAGCGGTTCGTCGAGAGTACCGTCGAAGTTAGGGCCCCAGTCAGCGGTGCCCTGCCCCAATTCGCTCAGCAGCACTTCCGAATAACGCGACAGCCGCGCTTCGGTGTACCGCATGGCGGCGAAGGACTTGGGATCGTCCGGCGCCCCCCAGTTACCCTGGCCGTCGACCAGCGTGTAGCGATAGCTGAACGGCTGCGCCATCAACACCATGGCTTCGTAGCACGCCGAATCGCCGTGGGGGTGGAACTTGCCAAGTACGTCACCGACCGTACGCGCGGACTTCTTGTGCTTGGAATCGGCGTCCAGGCCCAACTCACTCATGGCATAGATGATGCGCCGTTGCACGGGTTTCAGGCCGTCGCCGATATGCGGCAAAGCACGGTCCATGATCACGTACATGGAGTAGTTGAGGTAGGCATTTTCGGTGAATTCAGCCAGCGACCGGCGTTCTACGCCGTCTAAGCTGTCTGCGAGGATGTCACTCATGCGGGCCTCATCATTTGGTAAGACGCAGCGAAAATGTCGCGACGTCGGGTCAATTCAAGAACATTCAAATTCATGGCTGGGCACTCCAACCACCCGCCGGGGCGGCGAAACGATAGACCACCGGGCGCTTTTCACCATCGGCGCGCGGGCCGAAGTTGTTGTCGATGCCCAACCAGGCGCCCTCGGCATCCACCACCAGCGCTTCGGCCAGGCCGTAAGGCTGAGCGTAACGCCGGTTCGGCGTCAGGGTCTCGTCGGCAAACGACCAGCACAGCTCTACTTTGGCGGTGACGGTATCGCGCCGGCAAATCCGGAACGCATTGCGCTCCAGAGTAAACAGTTTGCCGTTGAACAGCGCCAGGTCGGCAAAATCCCTGGACACCGCCTTGGCGTTGGTGAACTGCGCCGGCTGGACTTCCTGGCCCGCCTCGCTGAGCAACACACAAGGGCCGTCACAATCCCATACGCTCTGGCCGCGCTTGATGGAGATCAACCCACGTCGCTCACGTTCGGCTGCCAGCCATATCTGATTGCCTTGCGGGTTAATCGCAAGGCCTTCGAACAACGCATTGAAATGCAGCAACATGCCGCTGGCCCTGGCCTCACGCACCATGCCCGGGGCAATTTTCAACCACTCGGGCGCGCCATTCACCGGCACTTGCAGCACCGCCGCATGGGCTTCGCTGACAACGTAGCGGTTACCGGCACCGTCACAGGTGATGCCTTCAAAATCCAGGTCGCCACCGCGAATGAACGAGGCGGCCTTGGTGCGCGAACGCAACCCCCAGGGCAGACCGGACTCGGGCACCGGCGGCACGTCGATTTTTACCGCCTCGGCCTGCCAGGTCGGCGCACTGATATCCAGACGGTAAATCTGGTCGTCATCACGGTCCGAGACCGTCCACAACTCCTTGCCGCACAACGCCAGGCCCGACAGGTTGCCGCCGCGCATGCCGTCCACCGGGTGTTCGGACACGAGCGTAAGCTCAGCCACGGGCGCGGCAGCCACTTCGGTGGCCGCCAGCCCGCTCAACATCAGGATCGCCAGGGCAAAGCCTGTGCGCATCAGCCCAGCACCTCGGCGAGGTTGCCTTTGGATTCCAGCCAGGACTTGCGGTCCGGCGCGCGTTTCTTCGCCAGCAACATGTCCATCATTTCCGAGGTGGCGGCGAAGTCGTCGAGGGTCAACTGCACCAGGCGACGGGTGTTCGGGTCCATGGTGGTTTCGCGAAGTTGCGGCGGGTTCATTTCACCCAGGCCTTTGAATCGCGTGACCTGCGGCTTACCGCGCTTCTTCTCGGCCACCAGGCGGTCGAGGATGCCATCGCGCTCGGCTTCGTCGAGGGCGTAGAAAATCTCTTTGCCCAGGTCGATGCGGTACAACGGCGGCATGGCCACATAAACGTGACCGGCATCCACCAGCGCGCGGAAGTGCTGCACGAACAGCGCGCACAACAAGGTGGCAATGTGCAGGCCGTCGGAGTCGGCGTCGGCGAGGATGCAGATCTTGCCGTAGCGCAGCTGGCTCATGTCCGCCGCGCCCGGGTCTACGCCAATGGCCACGGCGATGTTGTGCACTTCCTGGCTGGCCAGCACTTCACTGCCATCGACTTCCCAGGTGTTGAGGATCTTGCCGCGCAACGGCAGGATCGCCTGGAACTCCTTGTCCCGCGCTTGTTTGGCGGAACCGCCGGCGGAGTCCCCTTCCACCAGGAACAGCTCGGAGCGCATCGGGTCTTGCCCGGCGCAGTCAGCCAGCTTGCCGGGCAATGCCGGGCCCTGGGTGATCCGCTTGCGTTCGACCTTCTTGCTGGCCTTCAGCCGGCGGCCGGCGTTGTTGATCGCCAGTTCCGCCAGGGCCAGGCCCAGTTCAGGGTGTTCGTTGAGCCACAGGCTGAACGCGTCCTTGACCACGCCAGACACAAACGCCGCCGCCTCGCGGGACGACAGGCGCTCTTTGGTCTGGCCGGAAAATTGCGGCTCCTGCATTTTCATCGACAGCACGAACGCAATGCGCTCCCACACGTCTTCCGGCGCCAGCTTCACACCGCGCGGCAGCAAACTACGGTATTCGCAGAATTCGCGCATGGCGTCCAGCAAGCCCTGGCGCAACCCGTTGACGTGGGTGCCGCCCTGTGCGGTCGGGATGAGGTTGACGTAGCTTTCCTGCACGCTGTCGCCGCCTTCGGGCAACCACAGCAGCGCCCAGTCGACGGCTTCTTTATTACCGGCCAGGCTGCCGCAGAACGGCTCGTTGGGCAGGCGCTCGAACTCACTGACGGAGTCTTCGAGGTAAGAGCGCAGGCCGTCTTCGTAATGCCACTCGACCTTTTCACCGGTGCCTTTGTCTTCAAAGGTCACCAGCAGGCCGGGGCACAACACGGCCTTGGCCTTGAGCACGTGCTTGAGGCGGCTGATGGAAAATTTTGGCGAATCGAAGTATTTCGGGTCCGGCGCAAAGTACACGCTGGTGCCGGTGTTGCGCTTGCCAACGCTGCCGATCACCGCCAGGTCGGTGGCTTTGTAGCCATCGGCGAAGGTCATCTCGTATTCGTTGCCATCGCGCTTGACCCGCACCCGCACCAGTGTGGACAGGGCGTTGACCACCGAAATACCCACACCGTGCAAACCGCCGGAGAACTGGTAGTTCTTGTTGGAGAACTTGCCGCCCGCGTGGAGCTTGGTGAGGATCAGCTCGACGCCCGGCACACCTTCTTCCGGGTGAATGTCCACCGGCATGCCGCGACCGTCGTCGGACACTTCCAGGGAGTGGTCGGCGTGAAGAATGACATGCACCGACTTGGCGTGGCCGGCCAGGGCTTCGTCGACACTGTTGTCGATGACTTCCTGGGCGAGGTGATTCGGCCGGCTGGTGTCGGTGTACATGCCGGGGCGTTTGCGCACCGGGTCGAGGCCCGAGAGGACTTCGATGGCGTCGGCGTTATAAGAGCTAGCGCTGGGAGTGGCCATGGGGTCTCGTCGTGAGTCGTTCGATTAAAAAGTGACCTTCGGTTCTTACAATGACGAAAAATCGAAGGATTGATACTGATCAGGGCCAATGCCGGCAAAACTCAACATCGCCGGCAACTGCCGGGCGAACCCCTGGTAACCATGGTCGCCGCCGGCCTGGATGCGCAAGGCGCAGGCCCGGTAATACTGCTGGGCGAGGCGATAATCCAGTGTTTCATCACCGGTCTGCAACCACACCTGATAACGCGCGGCGTCCTGGGGCGCCGGGACTTCCAGCTCGGCCAGGGCCGTGACGTGGTCCTGGGTCAGTTCCCAGGTTTCATCGGTGTAGTGGTTCTTCTGGGTACCCAGGTAGCCGTCGAACATCCGATGGGGGCTGACGGCCGGGTTGACCAGCAGCGCCTTGAGGCCGTGGCGTTCAGCAAGATGGGTTGCATAGTAGCCGCCGAGTGAGCTGCCGACCAGCAGCGGCCGTCCGAGTTGCGCAATGGCCTCCTCCAATTGAGGAATTGCCTGACGCGGATGGTGATGCAGGGCCGGCACGCGCAGCTGGTCGGCCAGGCCGAGGCTGTTCATCACGGTGATCAACTGGCTGGCCTTGTTGGAGGCGGGTGCGCTGTTGAAACCGTGAATATACAAGATCGAAGCGGGCATGCCGGGCTCTCCATGCTTGTGCCAAAGAAGCGCAGTTTACAGGGATCGGGGTGGTGTGTGAGCACCTCAATCGTCAAGACACCGAAGGTCCCATGTGGGAGCTGGCTTGCCTGCGATAGCGGTCTGCCTGCCAATAAATGTATGACTGACACACCGCTATCGCAGGCAAGCCAGCTCCCACATTTTTGATCAGTGTTTGCAGCTTTTAATAGCCGTTGCTGCCGTAATCGATGGTAAAGGCGAAGTTCTGGACCCGCTCCACACCCGTCTCCAACCGTCCGTCGGCATGCAGACGAAGCCACCGATACCCTGGCGCCTGCTCGCTGACCTTGAAGTCTTCGCTGCCGGGCGCGAACTGGATGCACGTAGAAGGAGAGGCCAACAGCCGCACGCCATTGCGTTCGCGGTCGATTTCCTGGTGCACATGCCCCCACAGCACCGCCCTGACCTGAGGAAAACGGTCCAGCACGGCAAACAACGCCTCCGGGTTGCGCAGGCCGATAGGCTCCATCCACGCGCAGCCAATCGGTACCGGGTGATGGTGGAAACACACTAGGTGATGCCGGTTCGGCGCCTCGCTAAGGGCCTGGGCAAGCAATTGCAGCTGTTGATCCTGCAGATAACCCGGGACGGAACCGGGCACCGCCGAATCCAGCAGGGTGACGCGCCAGTTGCCGATATCGACCACCGGCTCCAGCAAATCGCTGTGCACGGCGGCGTGGGCCATGATTTGCGGTTCGTCGTGGTTGCCGGGAATCCAGCGCGCCGGAGCGTCGATTTGCCGGGTCAGGTCACGAAACTGTTGATAAGACGCCAGCGTGCCGTCCTGAGACAAATCCCCCGTGGCCAGCACCAGGTCAATCTGCGGTTGCTGCTCGCGCACCCGCTCGATCACCCGTTGCAGGCTTTCGCGGGTGTTCATGCCCAGCAGCGCGCCGTCGGCCTCGGCAAACAGGTGGCTGTCGGACAACTGCACCAGCAACGCCGGTGCATCAGGGTTCACGGTGGATACGCTCGGCAAGGCGCTCTCCCAGGGCAGTCACAGGAATAGTCATTGGCGCGATTATGCTGGGGCAGGACACAAGAGGAAACCAGGGGAAGCAGATGCAGTTCACATCTACCGCACAACTTCGAACTCGTGGCCCAGGGCCAGGCAATGGCTCAACCACTCGCCGAGGAACACATTGAGTTGTGCTTTCTCATCGGGCTGGTGCATGAACACGTTGGGGTAAGGATAGATGCTGCGAAAACGGCGCGCATGCTCGGCGCTGACCACTTCGGCCATCCGCGCGTCGTGGTAGACCTGCACTTCCAATTGCGGCACCGGCAGCCACGGCAGGCTGTGTTCCTGGCGCACACGCAGGGTGGTGGTGTACGGGCAATTGATGATCACCTCAAGCGCCAGCACGCCGAGCATCTGATCGCCGTGAGTGACAGCAATGCGCCGCGCCTCGGGGGCGTGGCGCATGTCGGGGAGCAAACGCATCAGCCGCGCATAGTTGGCCTCGCAGGCGGCTTGCAGCCCGATCAGGTCAACCCGGTAACGTTCCCGTGCCTTTACTGCCATAACCCCCTCACTTCCGCGCGATTAAGCGCAAGCCATTGCAGGGCGATAATGCTGGCTGCGTTGGAAATTTTGCCGTCACGCACCGCCTGCAGGGCGTCTTCGAATGCCCAGGCGGTGACGCGGATATCTTCTGCCTCTTCTTCCAGTCCATGGACGCCACCGGCGCCTGTGCTGTCGCAACGGCCCAGGTACAAGTGAACAAATTCGGTACTGCCGCCCGGCGAAGGAAAATACTTGGTAATGGGCCACAGCGCGGAGAACGTCAGCCCAGCTTCCTCCTCGGCTTCGCGGTGCGCAACCTCCTCCGGCTCTTCATCCTTGTCGATCAGGCCGGCGACCATCTCCACCAGCCACGGGTTGTCGGTACGGCCCATGGCGCCGACGCGGAACTGCTCGATCAACACCACTTCATCACGCTGCGGGTCGTAAGGAAGCACGCATACGGCGTCATGACGCACAAAGACTTCACGGTTGATCACCCGGCTCATGCCACCGTCGAATTTCTCGTGGCGCAGTTGCACGCGATCAAGCCTGTAGAAGCCCTTGTAGGCATTGTCGCGCTGAACGATTTCGATCGTGTTCGGCGTCGATTTGGCAATGTCCGTCATATTCACCTTCGCTGTGCCCGTGCAATTCGCGCCATCCTAACGCGCCAACGCCCTCGGTGCAGCCCCTTTCCGGTTGCCGGGATAGACGGCGGACGTCAAACTCACTCTAATCAGCTTAGTGGCGAACTGACTGCTTTGTTCGCAGTCCAAGCGCTACTCTTTTTCGCTCTCCATCGATTTGTGAAGGACACCCATGTCGCTTTTGAAAATCGCCTCCGTGGCCTGTATCGCCTTGACCCTGGGTGCCTGCCAGAGCCTGTTCCAGCCCAGCTACCTGAAGCCGCTGGACACTAAAGCGGACGCCTCGGAACAAATCAAACCCGGCTGCACCAGCCCTGATTGCCCGCTGGTGAACATCGACACCGTGCACTTCCCCAGCGAGCCCCAGCTCGACAGCATCGTGGAACAGCGCCTGCTGCAAATGACCCGCACCACACCGGGCGCCAGCGTGCCGCCGACCTTGAATGCCTACCGCGACAAATTCCTGCGCGAATCGCCGGACCGCAACAGCATGTACCTGCAAGCCAAGGTACGCGAACAGCATGACGGACTGGTGATCATCGAAGTCTCCAGCTACCTCGATACCGGCGCCGCCCATGGCGAGCCGGGCCGTGGTTTCATCAACTATTCGCGCCTGCAGCACAAAGAGCTGAGCCTGACCGACATGCTGTTGCCAGGCCAGGAGCAGGCGTTCTGGAACACCGCGAAGGTCGCCCACAACAGCTGGCTGATCAATTCGCAGATGGACCGCGACCCCGAGTTCGTGAAGAACTGGCCGTTCCAGAAAACCCCGAACGTGGCCCTGACCAGCGCAGGCGTGGTGCTCAAGTACAACGTGGCGACCATCGGCCCTTACGCGTTGGGGCTGATCGAAATGACCATCCCCTACGCGCGCCTTACCGGTGTGCTCAAACCTGAACTGATGCCCGCGCGCCACTGACCGCACGGCTCAGCACCCATTGCAGCAGCCCTGCCAGCACCAGCGCCGGCAGGGTCGCGCCCACATCCGGATACAGGTTGGCCAACACGTGGTAGGTGGCGATGCCGCCCAGCCATGCCACCAGCGCTGGCCAATGCAGGCCGGCCATGCGGCCCTGGCGACGGCGGCGCAGAATGAAGTGATCCACCAGCACCACGCCGAACAGCGGCGCAAACACCGAGCCGATCAGCAGCAGGAAGTTCTGGTACTGCGCCAGCGGCGCAAGGCAGGCGATCAGGGTGCAGATCACACCGATGGCCAAGGCCAGGCGCTCGACTTTCAGACGCACCAGCATCCCGCTGGAGACGGCCGCCGAATGGATGTCGGCGAAGGCGTTTTCCGACTCGTCCAGCAGAATCAACAGCAGCGGAATACCCAGGCCAGCGCCGGCCAGCGCGAGCAACAGCGCGTTCACTTCACCGCTGGGCGCAAATGCCAGGGTGTAAGCCACGCCCAGGCTCATCAGCCAGAAATTACCGATAAAGAAGCCCAGCGCGGTGCCGCCGAACACACTCTTGGCGCGCTTGCCGAAACGTGAGTAATCGGCAATCAGCGGCAGCCACGACAGCGGCATGGCGATAGCGATGTCAAAACCCACGGCAAACGGCATCGAGCCGTCGCCGGATTTGGCCCAGAGGGCGGCCAGGTCGGCTTTGGCGAACAGGTTCCAGGTCAGCCACAGGCAGGCGGCCAGCAGCAGCCAGATGCCCCACTTGCGCAGGATTTGCCGCACGAAGGTCAGCGGGCCGCTGACCGCCAGCAAGGTCGCCAAGCCACCGAAAAACAGGGTCCACAGCAACGGGCTGGCGAGCAGGCTGCCTTCGCTGAAAGCTCGCGTGCCGAGCAGGCTGGCGGCATCGCGCATCACGATGATTTCGAACGAGCCCCAGCCGATCAGCTGCAGGAGGTTCAGCAATGCGGGCAGGCTCGCGCCTTTGGCGCCGAGGCTGAGTTTAAGCGCGGCCATGGCCGACAGGCCGGTGTCGCTGCCGATCACGCCGACGGCGGCGAGCAGCAACACGCCCACCAGCGTGCCGAGAAAAATTGCCAGCAACGAGCCGGACAAGCCCAGGCCCGGCGCGAGGAGTGCGCCGGTCTGCAGGACCATCAGGCCGATGCCGAGGGAGAACCACAGGGAGAACAGGTCGCGGGCGCCGAACACGCGCTTGTCAGCGGGGACTGCGATGTCCGGGGAATAAGTACTGGGTTGAATGCTCAAGGGTGTTATCTCTGAGGGGCATTTGTTATTTGTTAGATCGCTATCGCGGGCAAGCCCGGCTCCCACAGAAGATCGCATTCCAGTGTGGGAGCCGGGCTTGCCCGCGATGGCGGCGGCAGAGTCGCCGCCGCCTTCGGATCAGACCTTTTTGTACAGCTGGCTGCCTTCCTGCTTGAACCGCTCCGCCTGTTCCGCCAAGCCTTTGGCCACGTCCACATCCACCGCTTCAATACGCTGGTTGGCCGCGTACTCGCGCACTTCCTGGGTGATCTTCATCGAGCAGAATTTCGGCCCGCACATCGAGCAGAAGTGCGCGACCTTGGCCGAATCCTTCGGCAGGGTTTCGTCGTGGTACGAGCGCGCGGTGTCCGGGTCCAGGCCGAGGTTGAACTGGTCTTCCCAACGGAATTCGAAACGCGCCTTGCTCAAAGCGTTGTCGCGGATCTGCGCGCCCGGGTGCCCTTTGGCCAAGTCGGCGGCATGCGCCGCGATCTTGTAGGTGATGATCCCGGTTTTCACGTCATCCTTGTTCGGCAGGCCCAGGTGCTCCTTGGGCGTGACGTAGCAGAGCATGGCGCAACCGAACCAGCCGATCATCGCCGCGCCGATGCCGGAGGTGATGTGGTCGTAACCCGGCGCAATGTCGGTGGTCAGCGGGCCGAGGGTGTAGAACGGCGCTTCGTCACAGCATTCCAGCTGCTTGTCCATGTTCTCCTTGATCAACTGCATCGGTACGTGGCCGGGGCCTTCGATCATGGTTTGCACGTCGTGCTTCCAGGCGGTCTTGGTCAGCTCGCCGAGGGTTTCCAGCTCGCCGAATTGCGCGGCGTCGTTGGCGTCGGCGATGGAGCCAGGGCGCAGGCCGTCGCCGAGGGAGAAGCTGACGTCATAGGCCTTCATGATTTCGCAGATTTCGTCGAAATGCGTGTAGGTGAAGTTCTCTTTGTGGTGCGCCAGGCACCACTTGGCCATGATCGAGCCGCCACGGGACACGATGCCGGTCACGCGCTTGGCGGTCAGGGGCACATAGCGCAGCAACACGCCCGCGTGGATGGTGAAGTAGTCGACGCCCTGCTCGGCCTGTTCGATCAGCGTGTCGCGGAACAGCTCCCAGGTCAGGTCTTCGGCGGCGCCGCCGACCTTTTCCAATGCCTGATAAATCGGCACGGTACCGATCGGCACCGGCGAGTTGCGGATGATCCACTCGCGGGTTTCGTGGATGTGCTTGCCGGTGGACAAGTCCATCACGGTGTCCGAGCCCCAGCGAATGCCCCAGGTCAGCTTCGCCACTTCTTCTTCGATGGACGAACCCAACGCGCTGTTGCCGATGTTGCCGTTGATCTTCACCAGGAAGTTACGGCCGATGATCATCGGTTCCAGTTCGGTGTGGTTGATGTTGGCCGGGATGATTGCGCGGCCGCGGGCAATTTCCTCGCGCACGAATTCCGGCGTGATGATTTTCGGCACACTGGCGCCGAAGCTGTGGCCGGCGTGCTGCTGCTCCATCAGGCCGGCGGCACGGGCTTCTTCCAGCTTCATGTTTTCGCGGATGGCGACGTATTCCATCTCGGCAGTGATGATGCCTTTGCGCGCGTAGTGCATCTGCGTGACGTTGGCGCCGGCCTTGGCGCGGCGCGGGTTTTTCACGTGGGCGAAGCGCAGCGCGGTCAGCTCGGCATCGCTCAGGCGCTGTTGGCCGAAGTGCGAGCTCAGGCCCGGCAGGCGCTCGGTGTCGCCGCGCACTTCGATCCAGGGCGAGCGCACGTCGGCCAGGCCTTTGCGTACGTCGATGATCACATTGGGGTCGGTGTACGGGCCGGAGGTGTCGTACACGGTGACGGGGGCGTTGATTTCACCGCCGAAATCGGTGGGGGTCACGTCCAGGCTGATTTCGCGCATCGGCACACGAATGTCCGGGCGGGTGCCTTGTACGTAGATTTTTTGCGAGCGGGTAAACGGCTGCACGGAGCCGGAGTCGACCTTGGCCGATTCACTCAGGTGCACGGTATTTTTTAGTGTTGTAGTCATCACAGGCTCTCCAACTATCCAGGCGGTGGATTTTTGTCGGAGCGAACCTGGGACGGATGGACGCACTGAAACCAGTGCTGTGCTCGGTGCACGAGGACTGTTCAATAAATGAACAGCATCCCGGACGAAGCACAAGAGGACTCGCCGGGTGACGAGAAATCTTGTTCCCTACGCAGGCGCTAACCTGATCAGGTTCAACGGGATCCGGTATTTACCGATCTCAGCCTTCCAACAAGGCACCCCGACAAGAACGCGGCCAGTCTAGACCATGCCGTGGGCAAATTGCCAATGGCGGTGCATTCAGCATGATGAATGGCGTAATTGCGGGATTGTTGCGCCGTGATCTGGCCACTACACTCGGGCGTTGCCCAATGCTCGTCGAGCGTTGGGCGCTTAATTATCGCCGCCATATTCACTCTAGGGATCGCCACATGCTGCGCAAACTCTCACTGGCTCTCGCCGTGTCTTGTGCGACCAACGGAATGGTCTGGGCAGCAGAAGCGCCCTTGTCCGCCCAAACCGACCTGGTCAGCGTCTATCAGGAAGCGGTGAACAACAACGCCGACCTGGCCGCTGCCCGCGCCCAGTACGGCGCGCAGAAAGAAGTGGTGCCTCAGGCCCGCGCCGGTTTGCTGCCGAACCTCTCTGCCGGCGCCGACAGCAATAACGTGCGCACCCAGATCCACCAGCCCGCGGCCACCGTTAACCGTGACGCCCATTCCTGGCGCGCGACCTTGAGCCAGCCGCTGTTCCGCGCCGATCGCTGGTTCCAGCTGCAAGCCGCCGAAGCCGTCAACGAGCAGGCCTCGCTGCAACTCTCGGCCACCGAACAGAACCTGATCCTGCAAAGCGCCGAAAACTACTTCGCCGTGCTGCGCGCCCAGGACAACCTGGCCTCGACCAAGGCCGAAGAGAACGCCTTCAAGCGCCAGCTCGACCAGTCCAATGAACGCTTCGACGTGGGCCTTTCCGACAAGACCGACGTGCTGCAATCTCAGGCCAGCTACGACACCGCGCGCGCCAACCGCATTGTTGCGCAGCGCCAGGTGGACGACGCCTTCGAAGCGCTGATCACACTGACCAACCGCCAGTACAATTCGATCCAGGGCATCGTGCACACGCTGCCGGTGTTGCCACCGGCGCCGAACGATGCCAAGGCCTGGGTCGAAACCGCCGGGCGCCAGAACCTCAACCTGCTGGCCAGCAACTATGCCGTGACCGCCGCCGAAGAAACCCTGCGCCAGCGCAAGGCCGGCCACTTGCCGACGCTGGACGCCGTGGCGCAATACGAAAAGGGTGACAACGACGCGCTGGGCTTCAGCAACCCGAACCAGTTGCCGGTGCCCTACGGTGGCGATGTGTCCCAGCGCACCGTCGGCCTGCGCCTGAACATCCCGCTCTACAGCGGCGGCCTGACCAGCTCGCAGGTGCGTGAATCCTACTCGCGCCTCGACCAGAGCGAGCAACAGCGCGAAGGCCTGCGCCGTCAGGTCGTGGAAAACACCCGCAACCTGCACCGCGCGGTGAACACCGATGTGGAGCAGGTACAGGCGCGCCGCCAGTCGATCATCTCCAACCAGAGCGCGGTGGAAGCTACGGAAATCGGCTATCAGGTGGGCACGCGCAACATCGTCGACGTGCTGGATTCACAGCGCCAGCTGTACTCGTCGGTGCGCAACTACAACAACAGCCGTTACGACTACATCCTCGACAACCTGCGCTTGAAGCAGGCAGCGGGCACCTTGAACCCTGGCGATTTGCAGGATTTGGCGCGCTACCTCAAGGCTGACTACAACCCGGACAAAGACTTCCTGCCACCGGATTTGGCCAAGGCGGCCGCCGAGCAACTCAAGGCCCGCCCCGGTTCTTGAATTCAACCTGGAACCCATGTGGGAGCTGGCTTGTGTGGGAGCTGGCTTGTGTGGGAGCTGGCTTGTGTGGGAGCTGGCTTGCCTGCGATGCAGACACCTCGGTCCTTCAAATACACCGGGGTGATGCTATCGCAGGCAAGCCAGCTCCCACATTTTGTTCCGCGTTAACTCAATAATCTGTCCAGGCCATCGAGCAAACGCTTGAGCGCGCCCTGGTTAGCTTGCATCACTTTCAGCCCGGCCGCGCCCATCTGGCGTGCATCCTGCGGCAGTTCAAACAACTGCCGCACGGCTTCGGCCAGCCCTTCGGCGTCATCCACCGCGCGCAACGCCCCGGCCTCGCGCATCATCGCGGTGATCTCGAGGAAGTTGAACACGTGCGGGCCCATGATCACCGGCTTGCCCAGCGCCGCCGGCTCCAGCGGGTTGTGGCCGCCGGTGGCCACCAGGCTGCCGCCGACGAAAGCGCTGTCGGCCAGCGCATACAGGAACAGCAACTCGCCCATGGTGTCGCCGAGCAATACCGAAGTCTGCGCAGTCACCGGTTCGCCACTGGAGCGGCGCACCGTGGCAAACCCCTGCCGCGTGCACAGCTCGAACATCGGGCCGAAACGCTCCTGATGGCGCGGCACCAGAATCAACAAGGCGTTGGGGTAGCTGTCGAGCAGTTGGCGATGGGCGGCGAGTACCACTTCGTCTTCACCTTCATGGGTGCTGGCAGCGATCCACACCGGCCGCTCGCTGGCCCCCCACTGCTCGCGCAAGGCGGCGGCGCGCACCGGCAATTGCGGGTCGATGGTCAGGTCGAATTTGATCGAGCCGGTGACTTCGACCGTTTCCGGCCGCGCGCCGAGGCTTAGATAACGTTGGGCTTCGGTGTGTGTCTGCACGGCAAACAGGCTCATTTCGGCCAGCATCGGCGCGGTCAATTTGGCGAAACGCCCGTAACCTTTGGCCGAGCGCGCCGATAGCCGAGCATTGGCCAAGGCCACCGGAATACCGCGCCGGGCGCAGGCGTGGATGTGGTTGGGCCACAGCTCGGTTTCCATGATCACCGCCAGCTTTGGCTGCACGCGATCAAGAAACCGCTTGGCCGCGCAGGGCAAGTCATAGGGCAGATAACAGTGCTGGATGCGCGGCTCATGGGCGAACAGCGCCTGGATGCGCTCGGAACCGGTGGGCGTCATGCAGGTGACCGTGATCGGCAGCGTGGGATGACGCGCCATCAACCCGCGAATCATCGGCGCGGCAGCAATGCTCTCGCCCACCGACACGGCGTGCACCCAGATTCCGCCCGGTTTCATCTGCGGCAAGCCATAGGAGAAGCGCTCGCCCACGCGCTTGGCATAGGCCGGCGCCTTGCGTGCGCGCAGCCACAGACGTAAAGCCACCAAAGGCAGCGCCAGGTAAAACAGACAGCTGTAGAGAGTTCTATTCATGGCGGCGGAGTTTATCGGCTTTTTCAGTCAATCGCCTGCAGGCACTCGGCAAATCGTTGCGCCAGGAAGCGTGCAGCGGGGCCAAGGTGTTCGTCGCGGCGCCACACCAGCTCGACCACCAGCGCCGGCGGGGTCCATTCGCTGTGCAGTTCGACCATCTGTTGCTGATAGGTCGGGTACTGCACGATATGCCGGGGCAACCACGCCCAGCCCAGGCCGCTCATCAGCCATTCGGCCAGCACATAGAAGCTGTCGGCACGCCACACCAGCGGGCTCGCCGCTTCACTGCCGGGGTAGACGCTGGTCTGGGTCGACATCAGCAACTGGCGAAACTGCGCCAGGCGCTGGCAGGTCACGTATTTTTCCTGGGCCAGCGGGTGATTCACACCGCACACCGTGACCATCTCCACGCTGCCCACCACGCGCCGCTCAAGGGCTTCGGGGATCTGGTCGTGATAGAACAACAGGCCCAAATCCGCCTTGCGTTCCACCAGTTTGCGCGCCACATCGCCCTGGGCGGCGCTGGACAGTTGCACCTCCAGATGCGGGTACTGCGCGGCCAATGCCTCGAGGCTGTCGAGTACCGGCTGAAACAACATGGCTTCGTCCTGGGCCAGGCGCAGCAGGGCTTCTTCGCCGCGTGTCAGTGCCAGCGCGCGGCCATTGAGGCGCTCGCACTGGCGCAATACTTCGCGCGCCTCCTCCAGCAAGACGCTGCCGGCCTCGGTCAAAACCGGCTGACGGCCACTGCTGCGCTCGAACAGGCTCAGGCCCAGGTCCGCTTCGAGCAGCGCTATGCCGTTGCTCACCGCCGACTGCGCCTTGCGCTGATGACGCGCCACCGCCGAAAACGACCGTTGTTCGGCGACGCTGACAAACAAGCGCATCTGTTCCAGATTCCACTGCACGCTCATGGCTCAACCCATCTTAAAATCGGATAGGTAATGACTTTATCCCATCTTGTGAGACGTTAGAATGGCGACCTTATCCAGCACGCCCCACACCGAGGACACCTCCATGAATATCGCCTATGTCTACCTGGCCATTGCCATTTGCTCGGAAGTGATCGCGACCGTCTCCATGAAAGCCGTCAAAGGCTTGAGCACACCCATCCCGCTGCTGCTGATGATCGTCGGTTACGGCGTGGCGTTCTGGATGCTCACTCTGGTGGTGCGTACCGTGCCGGTGGGCGTGGCGTACGCGGTGTGGGCGGGCCTGGGGATTGTGATGGTCAGCGTCGCCGCGCTGTTTATCTACGGGCAGAAGCTGGACGTGCCGGCGATGTTGGGCATGGGCCTGATTGTGCTGGGCGTGGTGGTGATTCAGCTGTTCTCGAAAACCGCCGGGCACTGACCCCTGCTCAACAGCCTGTATACTGCGCCTCTTGTCTTGAGCACTGAGGTCGCCGATGCCATCCGTTATTTCCACCGACGTTCTGATTGTCGGCGCCGGGGTTGCCGGCCTCTGGCTGAACGCGCGCCTGCGCAGCCAGGGGTTTTCCACTGTGGTGGTGGAGAACGCCACCCTGGGTGGCGGGCAAACCGTGAAGTCCCAGGGGATCATTCACGGCGGTGCGAAATACGCCCTGCACGGCGCCCTCACTGGCGCCTCGGAAGCCATCGCCGACATGCCACGCCGCTGGCGTGAAGCGCTGGCGGGCAACGGCGAACTGGACCTGTCCGGCGTGCGTTTGCTGTCCGAAGCCCATTACCTGTGGTCCCCCGGCACGATTGCCGGCAACCTCACCAGCTTCTTCGCGAGCAAGGCGGTGCGCGGGCGCGTGGACCAGGTCAAGGGCGAGGAGTTGCCCCCGGCCCTGCAGGACCGTCGCTTCAAAGGCAAGGTCTATCGCCTGGCAGAACTGGTGATCGACGTGCCAAGCCTGGTCGAACGCCTGGCCCAACTGGCTGGCGATGGTTTGCTCGCCGGGCAGCATATCGAACCGCTGCGCGAAGGCGACACCCTGGTGGGCTTGAAGGTGGATGGCCGCGAAATCCGCGCCCAGCGCATCGTGCTGAGCGCAGGCGGCGGCACGGCGGATCTGCTGAGCGCCCTGGGCCTCAGCCAGCCGGCCATGCAGACCCGCCCGCTGCACATGATCATCGCCAAGGGCCCCGGCCTCAAGCCGCTGTACGCCCATTGCCTGGGCGGCGGCACCAAGCCGCGCATCACCGTCACCACCCACCCGGCTGCCGATGGCAACTGGGTGTGGTACATGGGCGGCGACATTGCCGAAGCCGATGGTGTGGCACGCACGCCTGAAGAACAAATTTCCACCGCGCAAAAAGAGTTGGCACAACTGCTGCCGTGGATCGACATGAGCCAAACCCGCTGGGCGACCCTTCGTGTTGACCGCGCCGAGCCGCTGCAGTCAGGCCTGACCCGCCCCGACAATGCCTTCCTCGCCGAACAGGGCCGCCTATTGGTGGGTTGGCCGACCAAACTGGCACTGGCTCCGGACTTCGCCGACCGCGTGCTCAGCGCCCTGGAACGCGACGGCATCCGTCCAACCGTCACCGACGCCCTGCCCGACCTGCCGAAACCGGCCCTCGGCCAACCTGCCTGGGAGCACCTGTTGCCATGAGCCTGCCAACCCTGCACGACCTCCATCGCCCGCTGGGCAGCACCGGCCTGCTGGTGTCGCCGCTGGGCCTGGGCACCGTCAAACTGGGCCGTGACCAGGGGGTGAAATACCCCAGCGGCTTCCAGATTCCAAACGATGACGAAGCGCGGATGTTGCTGCGCCAGGCTCAACAACTGGGCATCAACCTGATCGACACCGCCCCGGCTTATGGGCGCAGCGAAGAACGTCTCGGCCCGTTGCTGCGCGGCCAGCGCAAGGACTGGGTGATTGTCAGCAAGGTCGGTGAAGAGTTTGAAGCGGGTGTATCACGCCATGACTTCAGCGCCGCGCATACGCGGATGTCGATCGAGCGTAGCTTGAAAAGACTTGAAACGGATTTTATCGACCTGGTGCTGGTGCATTCCGACGGCAATGACCTGCACATCCTCAACGACTGTGACGTCTACGAGACCCTGGCGGAACTGAAAAAGGAAGGCAAGATCCGTGGCTTCGGCTTCTCCGGCAAGACCGTGGAAGGGGGCGTGAAGGCTCTGGAAAGGGGCGATTGCGCGATGGTCACCTACAATCTGAACGAACAGGCCGAGAAAGCCGTGATTGACTACGCAGCGGCGCACGGCAAAGGCATTCTGGTGAAAAAGGCCCTAGCCAGCGGCCATGTGTGCCTTGAGCCTGGAATGGATCCAATTCATGCCAGTTTCATGTTGTTGTTTGCGCAAACGGGCGTCGCCAGTGCTATTGTCGGGACCATTAATCCGCTGCACCTGGCCCATAACGTGGCGACCGCTGCCCAGGTCATTCGTCAACTCTGATGCCGCCCACGCGGCCGACCCCGTCGCAAGAAGGAGCCGACATGCCGCGAACGCTCATAAGAAAAAACCCCAGCAACTTTAAAACACTGCCGCTGCACGTCGAAGCCACACCCGAAGGCCTGAGTTACCAGAGCGTGGGCATGCCGCTCAACTTCGCCCAGACCCTGCAACGGCGCAAACCGGTGGAGGTGGCAGACCCGGAGCGCTTTGCCCTGGAGCTGGCCAACCTCGGCGTGTCGGTGCGCCTGACCCTGCATTGGCAAAACAGGGATTACTGGGTGCTGGTGCGTCAACGTCGCCAGGACCGTGGCGACGTGGTGCTCAAGCTGATCTCCGGCTACGTGCCCGCCCATGAGCTGAACCTGCCGCTGCACACCGCCATTCAGGAAATTGCCGAAGAATGTTTGCTGGAGACGCCCGAAGGCTGGCTCGGCGGGCGCTTCAATGACACCTGGCTGCCGGCGCCCTACTCCGCCGCCCTGCATTACCGCGAAGCCCTGCCATTTCGCCTGAGCCCGCTGTCCGGCGCCGCACGCCCGGTGCGCTGCGCAACCACTCAACTGATTGAGCGCCCCCGCGCCTACGTGCACCTGCCCACGGCGTCGTTGCAGCTGATTTATGACCTGCGCCTGGAAGTGCCCAGGGAAGCCAAGTCCCTCAGCCTGTTCCATGTGGATGAACGCCTCGAAGGCGACCAGCTCGTGGCGCGCCTCGACCGCCAGCGCCCGGACCTGTACCTGATGCCCTTGAAGGACGGCGAGCCGCTGGCCGAGCTGTATACCGTCAAGAAAGACCAGCTTATCCCGGCCAGCACACGCGGCCTTTACCTGGCGGAAAGTTTCGCCCGGCAGGAAGGCTGGCTGGTGCGGGACGAGCGGATTCGCTGGAAGGACTGGCTGCGCCAACAGGGCTTGGCGGAACCGGAGAAAGAGTCGAAGTTGAAGCGCCTGGCACAGCGGGTGCTGCGCAAGATTGTGCCGAAGAAAAAAGCGAAAGGCTAAATCAAACCTGATGTGGAATATGGCTTGTGTGGGAGCTGGCTTGCCTGCGATTCAGGCAACTCGGTCTAACCGATGTACCGAGGTGATGCTATCGCAGGCAAGCCAGCTCCTACAGGCGACCGCAGTCAGCCGTGAAGGAGTCGCTCAAGACCAACCTTCAGCGGCGTAGGCTCGGGCAACGTGAAGTTCGCCAGCAACCGCTGGTTATTCGCCCGCGAATGCCGGATATCACCCGAGCGCGCCGGCCCGTAGGTCACCGGCGGCAACTTGCCGACAATCTCTTGCAGTGCCTGCAACACCTGCTTGAGCGTGGTGGTGCGGTTCCAGCCCACGTTAAAGGCGCCCAGCGGCGCGTCCTGGACCTCGATGGCTTGCACCAGCAAATCCACCAGGTCGCCCACGTACATGAAATCGCGGGTTTGCTCGCCGTCACCAAATACGGCAATCGGCACGCCCTGCTGCACGCGCTCGCTGAAGATGCTGATCACGCCGGAATACGGCGAGGACGGATCCTGGCGGGGCCCGAAGATATTGAAGAACCGGAAGATCACCGGCTCCAGGCCATGCTGGCGACGGTAGAAGTCGAAGTACTGCTCGCCGGCCAGTTTGTCCGAGGCATAGGGCGTCAGCGGCGCTTTGACCGTCTCTTCATCGATCGAAGCCCCTTCGCCGTTGTTGCCATACACCGCCGCGCTGGACGCAAACACCACGCGCTTCACGCCGGCTTTGCGCATGGCCTCGCAAACGTTCAGGGTGCCGACAAAATTGCTCTGGTGCGTGCTGACCGGGTCATCCACAGACGCCTGCACCGACGCAACGGCGGCCAGATGCACCACGGCGGTCGCACCGAGGGCGGCTTGCGCCACCAACCCGGCATCTGCCACATCACCTTCAATCAATTCGACGTTCGGGTTGCCCACCGGCAAATTGCTGCGCTTGCCGGTGGACAGGTTATCCAGCACCCGTACGCCATAGCCCTTGGCGAGCAAGGCATCAACCAGGTGAGAGCCGATAAAGCCGGCACCCCCTGTGATCAGAACCCACTCTGGCGCCTTACTCATTGTTGCGAATCTTCTCGACGATGGCTGTGGTCGAGCTGTTCTCGACCAGCCCCAGCACTTTGACCTTGCCGCCGTAGGCACTGACGATATCGGCACCCACCACCTGGTCGACGGAATAATCGCCGCCCTTGACCAGCACGTCGGGCTTGACCTGGGCCAGCAGGTTTTCCGGTGTGCCTTCCGGGAAGCTGATCACCCAATCCACCGCACCCAAACCGGCCAGTACGGCCATGCGCCGGTCAACGCTGTTGATGGGACGACCCGGGCCTTTCAGGCGGCTGACCGAGGCGTCGTCGTTAACCGCGACGATCAGGCGGTCGCCTTGGGCGCGCGCCTGCTCCAGGTAGGTCACGTGCCCGGCGTGGAGGATGTCGAAGCAGCCATTGGTGAACACAATGCTTTCGTTGTGGGCACGGGCGTCATCGATGGCCAGCAGCAGTTGCTCAAGACCCAGCACGCCACGCTCCGAGCCTTCGGAGCGCTGGATCGCACGGCGCAATTCGGGCGCACTGATGGCCGCGGTACCCAGTTTGCCCACCACGATGCCCGCCGCCAGATTGGCCAGCGCAACGGCATGGGGCAGTTCTTCACCGGCTGCAATGGAGGCGGCCAGGGTGGAAATCACCGTGTCACCGGCGCCGGTCACGTCGAACACTTCACGGGCACGTGCCGGCAGGTGCATGGCCGGGTGGCCGGGGCGCAACAAGGTCATGCCGTGCTCGCCACGGGTCACCAGCAAGGCTCCCAGGTCGAGGTCAGCCATCAGCGCGGCGCCCTTGGTCACCAGTTCGTGCTCGTCGGCGCAACCACCGACGATGGCTTCGAACTCGCTGAGGTTTGGCGTGATCAGGCTGGCTCCGCGATAAATCGAGAAGTCCTTGCCCTTGGGGTCGGCCAATACGGGAATGCCCTTGGCCTTGGCGGCCTGGATCAGTTCCTGGTGATTCTTCAAGGCGCCTTTGCCGTAGTCGGACAACACCAGCACCTTGATGCCTTCGAGCAACGCGTCGACCTGGCCGCTCAGGGCCAGGGCGTCGGTGGCGAAGGGTTCTTCGAAATCGATACGCAGCAATTGCTGGTGCCGGCTCATGACCCGCAGCTTGACGATGGTCGGCTGATGGGCGATGCGCTGGAACAGCGCACGCACACCGGCGCCACGCAGGCTGTTGGCCAGGCTGTTGGCAGCTTCGTCGTCACCGGTCACCCCCACCAGGGAGGCCGGGGCGCCGAGCGCGGCAATATTGAGGGCAACGTTGGCAGCGCCACCTGGACGGTCTTCGATTTGCTCGACCTTGACTACCGGTACCGGTGCCTCAGGGGAAATCCGTGAGGTACCGCCATGCCAATAACGGTCGAGCATGACATCGCCGACCACCAAGACAGGGGCTTGATCGAATCGCGGCATGGACAACTTCATGGAGCAACCCACATACAAAATGAACAGGGGCGCGATATTAGCACAGGGTTACAGGAGGCTTGTGGGGGGCGTGACAGAAGATGGTGGACACTGCTGTGAATCCAGCGCTTAACAAATGTGGGAGCGGGCTTGCTGTGGCAAGCAAGCTTGCTTGCGCTGGGGTGCGAAGCGCCCCCAAAAAGCTGGCGACCGCTGCGCGATCGAGCGGGAGCAAGCTCCCTCGCCACAGCAAGCCTGCTCCCACAGTGTTTTCAGGTGATGTCGGCTGACACCGGAGCATCGAGGCCCATGGCATGCAGGCGGGCGTAATAGCCGTTCTGCGCCAACAGTTCGCCGTGGGTGCCACGCTCCACGATTCGGCCATCGTCCATCACCAGGATCAGGTCGGCCTTCTCGATGGTCGACAGTCGATGCGCAATCACCAGGGTCGTGCGGCCCTGCATAACCTTGTCTAGCGCCGCCTGGATGTGGCGCTCGGACTCGGTGTCGAGCGCCGAGGTGGCCTCGTCGAGAATCAGCAGCGGCGCATTCTTGAGCAGCGCACGGGCGATCGCCAGACGCTGGCGCTGACCGCCGGACAACAGCACGCCGTTTTCGCCGACCGGGGTGTCGAAGCCTTTGGGCAACTGGTCGATGAAGTCCTTGGCATAGGCATCCGCCGCCGCCGCTTCAACGTCCGCCCGTGGCGCGCCGGCCAGGTCGCCATAGGCGATGTTGTTGGTCACGGTGTCGCTGAACAGGGTCACGTGCTGGGTCACCTGGGCAATGTGCTTGCGCAGGTTGAGCAGTTTGTAATCTTCGACTTCCACGCCATCGAGCAGAATCTCACCGCTCTCATGGTGGTAGAAACGCGGGATCAGGCTGGCCAGGGTCGACTTGCCGCTGCCGGAGCGCCCCACCAGCGCCACCATTTGACCGGGCTCGACGCTGAAGCTGATGTCCTTGAGCACATGGCGATCGGTGCCTGGGTAGGTGAAGTTCAACTGGCGCACTTCCAGACGGCCGCTGACCTTGTCGCGCTCGATGGTGCCGCGGTCGACTTCCTGCTCTTCGTCCAGTTGTTCGAAAATGCTTTCGGCACCGGCCACGCCTTTCTGGATGGTCGAGCTGACTTCCGACAATTGACGGATCGGCTTGGGCAACAGGCCCGCCAACGTAATGTAAGCCACCATGTCACCCGCCGACGCGTCGCCGCGAAGGTAAAGCACGAGGAACATCAGCACCGCCATGGCGATGTAGATCACCAATTGCAACGCAGGCGTATAGATCGCGCCGGTGCGGGTCATGCGCAGTTGCTTGTCGGTGTTGCTCAGGCTGGCCTTGAGGAAACGTTTTTCCTCGTAGACTTCGCCACCGAAGCTGCGCACCACGCGGTAGCCCTGGATGGTTTCGGAAGCGACGTGGGTCACGTCACCCATTGCCACCTGGATTTTCTTGCTTTGCTTGCGGAATTTCTTGCTGGCGGTGCGCACCATCACGGCAATGAGCGGCAGGATGGCGATCATCACCAGCGTCAGGCGCCAGTTCATGAACAGCAGGGAGGCGAACAGGAAGATCACCGTCATGCCTTCGCGAATCACCACCTTGATGGCATCCGTCGCAGCGCCCGTGACCATGGTCACGTTAAAGGTGATGCGCGAAATCAGGTGCCCGGAGTTGTGGTTGTCGAAATAGCGGTTGGGCAGCGTCAGCAGGTTGTTGAACAACTGCACCCGCAGGTCGTGGACCAGGCCCAGGGACACCTTGGCCAGCAGGTAATTGCCCAGGAACGAACCGAGGCCCTGCCAGGCAGCGATCAAAATGATCAGCAACGGCACAGCTTGCAACAATTGCAGGTCGCGCAGGAACGGTACCGTGGGAAACAGCACGGCTTCCGGATTGGAAAGACCGTCGACGAAGTACTTGAGAATGTACCCCAGCATAGGCTGGGTCGACGCGAAAATCAGAAATCCGACAATACTCAACGCGAACAAACCCATATAGGGTTTAACGTAACTGAGCAGGCGGAAGTATATTTTCAAGCTCGAAGGGCTTGCGCTCGGACTGGAGTCGGTCATATCACGCGGCGTTTTGAAAAAGGAGGCTGACTTTAGCACAGCTTCTCTGTTGTACTTGCACCCGGCTTGACCCGCGGCCCGGTTGGATCCAACCGGCGACATTATATAGCCACTACTTTAAAATGGTCGGCTTACTCAATTCAGGAATGGCTTTTACCGTATGCACTCCAAGCGCCTCTTTTATGGCTCAAATCGCGTTTTCGACTTCCTGGTCCTATGGATTTTGCCCATTGGCTTGTTGCTGCTGCTGAGCTCGCTGTTCTACGTCACCAATCGCAATGTAATGCACCGGTTCTACACCATTTTTTTTAGCGTCCCGACCTTGCTTCTGCTGTGCTTGCGCCCCAGGGAATTCAAGGAATTGCTGCGTGAACCGCTGGTGATTGCCTTTTTGGCCTTCTGTGCCTGGGCGCTGACCACGGTACTCTGGAGCCCGGAACCTACCGGCGATTCCAACCTGTTCAAAGTACCGCTGCAAACATTCATGCTGTTCGCCGGCTGCGGCATGCTGCTGCATTACCGCAATGACCTGTTCCGACCGATCTTCTTCAGCGCCGCCGTCATTTCACTGGTGATATGCCTGCTCAACCTGATTGCTTTTTTCAGGTTTTTTGAGCCCGGCATGCGCATGATCGGCGGCCTGGGCGCACTCGACAATCCGCTGCTCAGTTCCCATGTATTCGGCTTTTTCTGTGTGTACTGGCTGTACGTCTGCGTCACCACAAAACGCTTGCAGGCGTTATGGCTCAGCATCCCTGCAGTGGCGATCATGACGTTGGCGATTATGGCAACAGGCTCCAGAACGCCTCTGGTTGCGATGGTTCTGGCCGTGCTGTGGATGGGCCTGCTCAGCCGCAATCGTCGTTCGGCGTTGATGGTGGGCGGCCTGATAGTGACTGCCATCGTGGTGTTGCTTTTTTATTCACATCTGCTGACCGAGCGCGGCAGTTCATTTCGCCTGGAAATCTGGCGCATCATCCTTGACCGGATCGCCGATCACCCCTGGATCGGCCACAGCTACGACTCAGAACTCTATTTGAACCTCGAGAACCACGAAACACTTCGTGAGCCCCACAGTTTTGCACTGGGTGTGGTGTATTACGTTGGCCTCATCGGCTTTATCCCGTGGATTTTCATGCTCGGCCGCGGCCTGTATTTGGGGTTCAAGGGCCGGGCGCAGCCCTTGTTTATCCTGGCCTCTTCGTTGCTCGCCTACGGTATCGGTGCGGGTCTCACAGAAGGCGGCGGCATCCTGTCGCGCCCCAAGGAACATTGGTTCCTGCTGTGGATTCCCCTGGCGCTGATCGCCGGCCTGAGCCTCGCCCAGCGTCGCCACAGCCTGCTCGGTTTGCCGGTGGAAAAACCCGAGCCGGCGGCATTTGAAGCGCTGTGCGAGGGCGCCCGCATCATTGAAGAGGACGGCCTTGGCCCCAAAGTCCTGCGCCTGGAGGACGGCACCTTTCTCAAGCTGTTCAGGGCCCGCCGCTGGTATACCTCCGGCACGGTCAACCCCTATTCGGAGCGCTTCGCCAGCAACAGCGAACAACTACTGCAGTTAGGCATTACCTCTCCGCAGATCCACAACCTGTATAGCTTGAAAGATGGCAGCACCGCCGTGCGTTATCAGCCGCTTCCCGGCCTGACCTTGCGCCAGGCCCTGCAAAGTCTGGATAGCAGCCTGCGTGAATCGCTGATAGAGCGTTTTGGCCGGTTCATGGCGCAACTGCATGAGCGCGGAGTGTATTTCCGCTCCCTGCATCTGGGCAATGTGCTGCTTCTGGAAGACGGCGAGTTTGGCCTGATCGATGTGGCCGACATGCGCGTTTACCCGTCCGCACTGCGCTACACGCTGCGCCAGCGCAACCTCAAGCACATGCAGCGTTACCCGCAGGACCGCAGCTGGTTGTTCGAGACACACTTTGAACAATTGGCCAAGGGCTATGCCTCGGTGGCATCGCCGCGCGCCACGCTGAAAATCCGTGATCAGGTGCTGACGCTGGCGCGCCCGGCTGCCTGAAAAATGCCGCCGATGCGCTCACAGCGGAGCGCATCGGCGCGGCATCAGTCTTTTTCCAGCGGGGAAAAGTACAGGCGCACCAGGCCCCGCCAGGTTTTCTTGTTCCACTTCCGAAACGGAATCTGCGCCAGCAGCTCGCGCGCCAGGGGGCGATTACGGTTGGACGTCTTGAGGAACATGGAGCTGAGGAACTTGTAACGCACCTCGTCGTATTGCGGGTGGTCACTGAACAACGCGTATGAACGCAGAATATTGTCGATCATGAAGCGATGGTTTTTGTACGAGTTGGTGGCGTGCTTGCGGTAACGCGCCATGACCACGCTCAGACCATCGATGAAATAGCCGGCCCGGGTGATCTTCAACTCGATCAACAAGTCCTCCAGGCGGATCTGCGGATCAAAACCACCGACCTTCTCAAGCGCCTCGCGACGAATCATCAGCGTGGGCGCAGGCGGGTATGGCTTGCGTTCCAGGAACATGTCATCGAAGTCCAAGCGCCGGAAAGGCACGTCCCGACGCTGACGTTTTTCGGGAAACAGCTCGCCATTGGAATCGATCAGCTCGATGTTGCCCGCACAGATACCCACCTCAGGCTTGCCATCCATATACGCAACCTGAGTCGCAATGCGCTCCGGCAACATGATGTCATCGGAACCGAATGGCACGATCAGCGGCCCCTGGGACCGGGCAATGGCGCCGTTGAGCGTGTTGGTCAAACCTTGATTCTGCTGAACGCGGAAATCGAACGCGTGATGCTCCTGCAAACGGCGGATGCGCTCGACACTGTCATCGGTCGAACCATCATCGATCACCAACAATTCAATGTTGGTGTAAGTCTGGTTCAGGACGCTGAGGATGCTTTCCTCGATGTAGGGCGCATGGTTATACGACGCGATGATCACCGTGACCAAAGGCTGATTCTGATTCATACGTTGTTCCTGTTTGCTTGCGCCAATCCTGAATCAATCAGCTTCAGGTACTCCTGGCGGAATACCTCAATGTCGTGTTGCGCCTGCAGATACCGGTAAGCCTGCTCGCCCTTTTGCGCCAAGGCTTCGTCGGGCAGCGCCAGGTAGGTGTCCAGTGCCTGGGTCAATTGGGGCACGTTGGCCGGTTCCACCGCCAGGCCACCAGCCCCTTCAATCAAGGGAAGCATGGCCGGCACGCTGGAGGCGATCACCGGCAGGCGGCCACTCATGCCCTCGAGCAAGGCCAGGCCCAGGCCTTCCGCCAGCGACGGCATGGCCCAAATGTCGAAAGCACGCACGTACTGCAACGCATTTTCCTTGAAGCCCAAAAGGTGCACGCGCCCGTCCAGGCCAAGGCTTTGGATCTGCGCCGCCAGGCTGGATTCTTCGCGCCCCGCCCCAATGATGGCGAGTTGAGCCGCAGGGTATTTGTCTTTAAGCGCGGCAAACGCCTGCAATAAATAGGTGTGCCCCTTGACCGGCACCAGACGCCCCAGAGCGCCGATCAAACGCACGGAAGGGTCTATGCCCAACAGCTCACGCGCGCGCTCACGGGAATGCTGCAAGGCTTCTGCCTGCTCGATGTCGATGGCATTGGTGATGGCGTAGGTATTGCCGTCGGTAAAACCGCATTTGCAGTCCAGCAGATACTGTTTGACCGCGGGCGACACGCCGACGAAGCGCCAGTGACCGTCGATCCAGCGCTGGGCCTGCTTGCGCCGGTACATGCGGTCATACTCGCCAAAACCGTGGGAGATGCCGATACACAGTGGGATTTTCAACCAGCGGTTCAGTTGCAACATCATGTTGACCGGCTTGAAGCGGTTGCACACCACGACGTCGAACTTGTGCGCGCGGCAGAACTTGTACAGCTGCCACATGGCCCGCAACCTCAAGCCCTTGAGGGACTTGTCGGAGAATTCGAAGTAGACCGAGGTGCCCGCACGACTGACCGGCTCCCCAGTCCCAGGCCGGCCACGCAGGAAGGCCGCCGTGACTTCATAGCGATCCGCCGGCAATGCCTTGACGATCTGCTCGGCCAGGTCGGCAAAGTCATGGGATTTAACATTGTAGTCAGGCTGCAGCTGCAGGACCTTGAAACGCCGACTCATAACTCTCCTCGATGGAAACCTGTGGCATCAACAACCCAGGATGTCTCGGCAGCCAGCGCCTCGATGTGTTCGACAGGCGGCTCTGGCAGTAACGGCCATTGGTTACGCTTCCAACAGACAAAATGAAAATACGGAAATTCCCGGTCGCCATCCCGGTCGTTGGTCAGGCGGCCATTGTGCCAAAACCATTGATGAGGGAAGCGATCACTGCCGTCATGCCACTTGATCACCCCGCCCGGCGTGCTGAACGCTTCGGTGAATTCACTGCGCCGACGCCAGGGGTTGAACTTGCCCACCAACTCGAACAGCGGTTTCGGGAAGTTCTTGCGCCACAGGAAAATACGGCTGAACGCGCCCTCGTCCAGCGCATGATGCGCCTGATCGGTAAAACGCGCTTCCCAATCCTTGATCTGCATGAACGCATGCCGCTTTCTGGCGGTATTGCGCATCAGGCACAAATGCCCGGCGACCCGTCGTTCATGGGTTGAAAACAAGTCGTAGCCGGCCAGCCGCTCGGCGGTGAAGTAATTGCGCAGGTTGCCATAGACCAGGTCCAGGTCGCCAAACGCCCAAAAATCATACCCTTGCAGGCGATCGGCATGGATATGCCCCAGCGCCGGCTTGATGTCGCACAACTTATAGGCCGCTTGCGGCGCAAAGTTGATGTACAGACGCTCCGAGACCAGCGCGCAATATTCGGTAAAGGTAATGCTTTCAATCCTGACATTGTCCGGTACGTTGTTGGGCATCGGGCAGTCAGTGAACAGCAGCCAGTCAATATCCGGATTGTGCCGGCAGCTTTCGAGAAAAAACGGCATCCAGAACGGCCAGCGGCCGAAGTAAGGGATAAGAAAGAGAATGCGGGGGCGCGGGTTGATCACAGGGGGACTCACTGTCGTTGTTGCTGGAGCACTCTACGCTCCACACATTGCGTAACGTTACTTGTGGTTGATGTACCAAAAGAGTTCATGGCGCCGGACGGCCTTGCGGAAAAACTCATTCTCACCCCAGGGCGAGACGGCCCTTCCAGCCAGCAAACGCTGAATGACCCGCCGCACGCGCCGCTTGAACGGCATCCGTGGCTGCAAATCATGCATCATGCCAAGTGACATGGCCTTGTCACATTGCCGGTCCGCAGGCACCGGCAAGCAATAAGGCTGCAAAGTGTACGTTGAATCAAAACACGGTGGCAAAGCGACACCACTGCCCGAATCCCCCATCGGCCAGCGGTCGTTATCATGCAGGTGGTTGGCGTAACCGAGCAACGTCGTCGGCTGCCATTCCAAACCCTGCAGGGCTTGCAGAACGGCCTGCTGGGCGCAGATATGATCCGGATGCGGATCAAGCACCGCGTGAGGCAATACGATGACTTCCGGGCGGGCCATCAACAGCACGGCGCGAAGGTCAGCCAGCAGGTTGTTCCAGGTTGGCCGGCCATCGGCGTCGGCGGGCAAGGTGAAGGGGTTGAACTGGCGGAACAGGCGGATATCCTCCAGCCCGGCTTCCCGCGAGGCCACTGCACGGTCAGGCTCAGCCTTCATTGCCGCCAGTTGCAGGCAGAAGTAGCCCAACTGCACACAATGTTCTTGGGGAACACCGGCCCAGCGCGGCACGGCAATGCTGTCCCAGGCACGCAGGCGGCCCTTGAGACGCGCAGCGTCGGGCCTGCCCAAGCCCATTTGTTGATACTGCTCGGCCTCGATCTCACCGGCCGTGAGCGTCACGACCCACGGCTGCGTCGCCTGGCTGTACAGGCCAAAAGCTGCCAGTTCGGCGTCGTCGGCATGAGGGGCAATCACCATCACGCGCTGCTGACGGACGTCAGGCTGGCGGAACACCGAGAGAACCGGCTGGCCCTGAACGCGACAGAACCGGCTGCGCAACAGCAACTGCCCATCCAGAAGCGCTTGCGCCTGGCCTGTAAGGTTCAAATAACGCAGGCCATTCACGCCGCGCTCAAACACCTGGCGGTCACCCTCCGGCAAGGTCACGTAAGGGTCGATAAAGCGACCCAACCAATGGCTTTTGAGGCGCACCGCCAGAATCAGTGTTTCATCGCCGGCCAGCGTCACCGGCTGATCCAGCACCAGCCGGCCCTGTTTCAGGCTGACCTTTGGCTGTTCGGTATCCGCCGCGAATTGATACTGATAGTCGTCCTTGGGCGAGTAGAAAAGGTGGTCGGCAAACCACGCCTCGTGAGCGACCCACGCCAGCACGGCCAACACCAGTGGCAACCACCAGGCTACCAGCACGCCCACGCCGATCAACACCAACAATCCCACCAGCAGGCTGATGCGCTTATTGCGGCGATGGCGCTTGAGCAACGCCTGCTTGCGGCTTATGGACTCACTCATGTTCTGAATACCGGCACAGGGTTGCACCATCGGTCCTTGTACTCGCGGTCAGCGCGGCCAAACGAAAAGCGCAGCGGCTTGCCCACTTCCCGCGCCTGCTCCCAGGCACTTTGCGTATTGAGGAAGCTCAGCACGCTGCCGGGGCTGAACGCGCGGGTCTCGGGGTCTACACCCCCGTTGATGTACTCGACGCTGACCCACTCGGGCGCTTCAACGCGATACACCAGCTGAATAGCGATGGGTGCATCGTTGAGGAAAATCACAGAACCGATCAACCATTCGCGCAACAGCTCGATCACCTGCGCCATGCGTTCGGCGCCCGTTGCGGGAAAGCCCCAGCGGCGCAGGAACAAATCGCAGTAGATCGCCGCGAGCTCTGTACTGGAAAATTCCTGGACCGCACGCACTACGCCGCCCGCCTCTTCCAGCAAGCGCAGTTCACGGCGTTGGTTGTAGCGAAACTTTTTCGACAGCTCTTCAGGGCTGCGGGCCATGGCCAGTTGTTCGGTTTGAAGCTTGAGGCCGGCGAAGCGGCCTTCATTGAGGGCCGACACGTAACGGCCACGGTGGCGCAAGGGAACCTGGGCATCGGCGGCGGCGGGCAGGATCAACTCGGCATTGCCCAAGTCGAACAAGCCTTTTTTGCCATGGCGCTTGAGCACATCCTTGGACAGGGCCAGGTCCTGGCCCCAGGTCGCAATGCTCGCCTTGAGCTCGCCGCCCTGCTCCCACGCCAGATAGCGAACGGGGATGTCAGCCAGCCCGGCCAGTCGCTCGACCACCTGCGGATGGGTCGCCACACTGCCACCGAAACGCTGCCACGCTTCGCTGTAGACAGACGCATCAACGACGGACCAGCCACGCTCGCGCCAGCCTTGGAATCGATTGAGCATCAAGCCCTCGCGGTCAGTTCAATTACGTGGGGCAACTGCCAGAAGGTCGCGCGTACCGCCTCATCCGAGAAACGCTCGTGCAGGCGTTCAAGCATCATTTCGGCACATTGCTGTTGTTGTTGACGGTCCATGGCCGCCAGATGACGTAGCCCTTGACCCAAGTGCTCGGCATCGCCAAACGGAAACAGAATGCCTACGCCTTCGACCACTTCGCGGGCGCCGCCACAGGAGGTAGCGAGCAGCGGCACACCGGCCGCCATGGCTTCCAGCAGCACCATGCCGAAGGGTTCGTGGTCGGAGCTCAGGGCAAACGCATCGAATGCGCGGAAATAACGCCGCGCGTCCGGCACCTGGCCGAGGAACGACACGCGGTCGGCAATCTGCAGCTCGCGGGCCAGGGACTTGAGGTCTTTTTCCAGGCGCCCGGTACCGAGAATCGCCAGACGACTTTCAGCCGGCAGATGCGGCAACGCCAGGGCAAAGCCCTTGAGCAGGGTGGCCTGGTCCTTGTCCGGGTGCAGGCGGCCGACGTTACCGACTACCCACTCATCCGGGGACAAACCCAGTGCATCACGCGCAGCCTCCGCCGAAACCTGCGTAGCCTGCAAGGCGTCGACGTCGATGCGGTTGTACAAGGTCTGAATGCGTGCCGCCGGCCAGGCCGGCAGGCAACGGCGCATTTCATCACGCACCGCGTCCGACACGCCGAGCAGGCTCAGGCGCTTGCGGAAAATTGACGCAAACAACGTGCGGGTCCGGCGCTTGTAATCACCAAACGCGTGATGCACGCCGATCACCGACAGGCGCGTGGCCAGCAGTGCGATATAGATCGGCTTGAATCGGTGCGCGATGCAAAAGCTGAAATTGCGCGACGCAGCAATCTTGCGAAGTTCACGGATGGCACCGAGCTTCAGGCCACGAATGGCCTTGGAGCTGTATTCCATGAACAACACTTCGTCACTGGCACACCCGGCGGCGACATCAGGGTCGGCGGCTCCGGTGAGAAACACCGTGGTCACCTTGTAGCCGGAGCCTGCGAACAGGCTCGCGTACTGACGCGCGCAGTCCAGAAACGGCCCGTCATAGCCGTGGCAGAACTGCAGGACGTGGCGCTCAGCCGACCGTGTCATAAGGGTCCACGCCGTCTTTGACGACCAGGATGTCTTCCATGATCAGGTACTGCAGGTCGGAGCCGAAGAACATGTTCAGCGCGTCGGTCGGCGAGCAGATCATCGCTTCGCCACGACGGTTGAGCGAGGTGTTCAGCGACACGCCGTTGCCAGTCAGCACTTCCAGCTCTTTCATCATGTCGTAGTAGCGCGGGTTGTACTCGCGCTTGAGCACCTGGGCGCGGGAGGTGCCATCTTCATGGACCACTTCCGGCACGCGGGTTTTCCACTCTTCGGCCACTTCAAAGGTGAAGGTCATGAACGGCGCCGGGTGGTCGACCTTGATCATCTGCGGCGCCACGGTATCGAGCATCGACGGGCAGAAAGGCCTCCAGCGCTCGCGGAACTTGATCTGGTGGTTGATACGGTCGGCCACGCCGGTGGCGCTCGGGCAACCGATGATCGAACGACCGCCCAAGGCACGCGGACCAAACTCCATGCGCCCCTGGAACCAGGCCACCGGGTTGCCGTCGACCATGATTTTGGCGATGCGCTGCGGCATGTTTTCGATCTTGCGCCAGTTCGGCTTGCTCTCGTGCTTGGCGCACGCGGCAATCACGTCTTCGTTGCTGTAGGACGGGCCGAGGTAGACGTGCTCCATCTTCTCCACCGGCACGCCACGGGCGTGGGACACGTAGGCCGCCGCACCCACCGCAGTACCGGCATCACCGGACGCCGGCTGCACGAACAGCTCTTTCACGTCGTCACGGGCGATGATTTTCTGGTTCAGCTTCACGTTCAGCGCGCAACCGCCGGCGAAGGCCAGCTTGCCGGTGTCCTTGAGGATGTCGCCCAGGTAATGGTCGATCATCTGCAGGGCCAGTTTCTCGAACAGCGCCTGCATGCTGGCGGCGTAATGGATGTACGGCTCGTCGGCGATATCGCCTTCGCGCTTCGGCCCCAGCCACTCGATCAGCTTCGGCGAGAAGTAGAAACCTTTGCCCTTCTCTTTATAGCGGCGCAGGCCGATGACGTTGGCGTAGTCGGTGTTGATCACCAACTCGCCGTTTTCAAAGGACGCCAGACGCGAGAAATCGTATTTGCTGGCATCGCCGTACGGCGCCATGCCCATGACCTTGAACTCGCCGTCGAGCATCTCGAAACCGAGGAACTCGGTGATCGCGCCGTACAGGCCGCCGAGGGAGTCCGGATCGTAGAATTCCTTGATCTTGTGAATCTTGCCGTTTTCGCCGTAGCCGAAGAAGGTGGTGGCGTACTCGCCCTTGCCGTCGATGCCCAGGATTGCGGTTTTTTCCTGGAAGCCCGAGCAGTGGTAGGCGCTGGAGGCGTGTGCCAGGTGGTGTTCAACCGGCTCGATCTTGATTTTCTTCGGATCGAAGCCCAGTTGCTCCAGGCACCAGACGATCTTGTTGCGATAGCGCTTGTAGCGACGGTTGCCCATCAGGATCGCGTCAAGGGCGCGGTCCGGGGCGTACCAGTAACGCTTGGCATAGTGCCAGCGCGCCTCGCCGAACAAGCTGATCGGGGCGAACGGGATCGCCACTACGTCAACGTCGGAAGGCTTGATACCGGCCTGTTCCAGGCAGAACTTCGCCGATTCGTAGGGCATGCGGTTCTTTGCATGTTTGTCGCGTACGAAGCGCTCTTCTTCGGCGGCCGCAATCAGCTTGCCGTCGATATACAGGGCTGCGGAAGGATCATGGCTAAGGGCGCCGGACAGGCCAAGAATCGTCAATGCCACAGGGGTCTAGCCTCTTTTAGTCTGCATGCAGGCGGGTCGCGCCTGAAAAAAGTGTGCTTCCCGCCTGGGCAGGAAACAGCTAAAGGGCGGGATTATAACTTAAAAGCAGGGGGAAGCTGTTAGCAGCGAGGACTAGCGATAGATCTCTATGCTGCCGTCGTTGCTTTGACGGTAAATCGTGTAGGGCAGAACCAGGGTGTCCAGGACGCCAGAGGCTACCGCGTCGACAGCGACGAACGGTAAGGCCATGCCAGCATGATCCCCAAGGCTTTTATCCTTCAGGCTTTTGTCGGGTGCAGGCTCACCATTGAGCGTACAAAAGTTGTAAATAACGCCACTGTAGATTCGTGGCACATTTTCGCAATGACTGCGCGAATCCTTGAGATCCTGGCTGGCCACGGCGTCAGGGCGAAAAACAGTATTGATCGTGCCGCAGCCTGCCAGCGATAAACACACGACACCCCAGAGGATGTTCGACAGATTCTTCATGCCTCTCTCCTTTTGATCCGTCAACAATGCCGACCAAGCTAACATCGAAGCCTCTGAAGACCCCACGCGGGCAGACCATTGGCAGCGTAGGATCATTCCCAAATGATAAAAATCGCCCGAGCCACTAAACTCGCGCCCTTTTGCGCGTTAACACCTTAAGTAACGCCACGGATTATGGCTGATTGATGAACACCCTCACCCGCTTCACCCTGCTGCTGCCCGGCTTGCTCGCCCTGTGTGACACCGCCCGCGCCGACGACAACGCCCTGGTCCTCGACCCCAGCGTGGTCACCGGCTCGCGCAGCGCCAGCCCAACGTTCGACCTGCCCTACTCGGTCGACAGCGTCAGCCATGAACAGATCAGCGACGGCCAACTCGGCATCAACGCTTCCGAAGCCCTGTCCCGCGTGCCCGGCCTGGTGGTACAGAACCGCCAGAACTATGCGCAGGACCTGCAAATCTCCTCCCGCGGCTTCGGCGCCCGCTCGGCCTTCGGCGTGCGCGGTATCAAGTTGATTGCCGACGGCATTCCCGCCAGCACCCCGGATGGCCAGGGCCAGGCGGCCACCTTCAACCTCGACACCGCCGAGCGCATCGAAGTACTGCGCGGCCCTGCCGCCACGCTATATGGCAGCAATGCCGGGGGCGTGATCCAGATGTTTTCCCGCGACGGCGAAGGCCCGCCGCGCATCGGCGCCGAGACGCTGGTGGGCAGCGACGGCCTGAACAAGAACCACCTGACTGCCGAGGGCTCGGCGAATGGCGCAGGCTTTGTGCTCGACGCCTCGCGCATGGACACCAACGGCTACCGCGACCACAGCAGCGCGCGGCGCGACCAGACTTTCGCCAAGCTCAACGTCCAGCCGGACGACGACAGCAAGCTGGCACTGATCTACAGCAGCCTGGAGCAGAACGGCACGCAGGACCCGCTGGGGCAGACGTGGGAAGCGTACAAGGCTGACCCGCGTTCGGTGGCACCGGCCGCGCTGACGTACAACACGCGCAAAAGCATCGATCATCAGCAAATAGGCCTCAATTACGAGCGTTATTTCGGCGATGCGACCCTGCAAGTGAACGCTTACACGGGGCGCCGGAGTGTGATTCAGTATCTGTCGATTCCCGGCGGCACCCCGGCCGACAAGCGCGGCGGTGTTGTGGATTTCGAGCGTAAATTCTACGGCGGCTCCCTCCACTGGCTGCAACCCATCACCCGCGCCCCCGGCGACTTGACCCTGATCACCGGCCTCGACTACGACCGCAGCCAGGACGACCGCCAGGGCTACTCCAACACCCTCAACGGCGTGCATGGCGTAAAAGGTGCGCTGGGCCGCGATGAAATCGACACCGCCACCAGCCTCGACCCGTTTGTGCAAGCCAATTGGCTGCTGGGCGAGTGGACCCTGCAAGCCGGCCTGCGTCACAGCACCATGACGATGGACGTGGATGACCACTTCCTCAGCGACGGCAACGACAGCGGCAGCAAGACTTATCAACAGAACTCGCCGTCGGTCAGCGTCATGTACGCCTTCACCCCGGACCTGCACGGTTATGTGACCGCGGGCAAAGGCTTCGAAACCCCGACCCAGGCCGAGTCGGCGTACTCGAGCACCGCCAACGGCTTCAACTTCGCGCTCAAGCCGTCGGTCAGCAAGCAACTGGAAATCGGCTTGAAAGCCCGCATCGGCCAGGACACGCGCCTGAACGCCGCGGTGTTCCAGATCACCACCGACGACGAACTGGTGGTGCAGCAATCCGTTGGCGGGCGTACCACCTACCAAAACGCCGGCCGCACCCTGCGCCGTGGCTTTGAACTGGGCCTGGAAAGCCAGCTCAGCGAACACTGGAGCACCAACCTGGCCTACACCCGCCTGCAAGCCACCTACGACAGCGACTTCACCAACAGCGGGAAAACCATCGACAAGGGCAACGACCTCCCCGGCGTGCCGCAAACCACGCTGTTCGCCGAACTCAACTGGAAGCCCCGCGACTGGGTCAGCACAGGCCTGGAAGGCATGTACCGCAGCAAGGTCTATGTCGAAGACACCAACACCCAACGCGCCGCCTCCGGCTACAGCGTGTTCAACTGGCGCGCCCGCTTCGAGCAAAAGGTGGAACACTGGACCTTCCACCAGACCCTGCGCCTGGACAACCTGCTCGACCGCCAATACGTCGGCTCGGTGATCGTCGGCGACGGCAACTCGCGCTATTACGAAGCCGCGCCGGGCCGCTCGTGGTACGCCGGAGCCGGGGCGGAATACACCTTCTAATCCCCCCTGTGGCGAGCGGGCTTGCCCCGCGCTGGAGTGCGCAGCGCTTCCGCTTTTTTGGGGCGGCTTCGCAGCCCAACGCGGGACGAGCCCGCTGGCCACAGTGAATGCGGCCTCGCCCTCCAGCTCAGGGCGTGGCCCCATCCTGCGCGGGCAAGGCATCGGCAAGAAAATCCAGAAACACCCGCACCCGTGGCGGCAAGTGCCGTCGGCTGGGGAACACCGCGTTGAGGAACAAAAAATCATTGGCGTAAGGCTCGAGCAGCGCAATCAGGCGGCCGTCGCGCAGATCGCCCTGAATATCCCACAACGCCTTGAGCACCACGCCGCTGCCTTCCACTGCCCAGTCATGGATCACTTCGGCGTTGTTGCTCAGCAGCGTGCCCTTGATCTGCACTTCCAGCGCATGCCCGTTTTCCTGGAAGGTCCAGCGATCAAAAATGCGCCGCCCGCGCACCAGCCGCAGACAGTCGTGATGCAACAAATCCTGCGGCGTCTGCGGCGTGCCGTGCCGGGCCAAATACTCCGGCGATGCGCACACCACACGACGGCTGGAGAGCAAACGACGGCTGACCATGCCCGTATCACTGGGCTCTTCGGTCAGCAGGCCCACGTCCAGATCATCACCCGCCACGTCTGCCGGTGAGTCGGAAAGCAGCAGTTCCACCGTGATGCGCGGGTAGCGCCGCGAGAACTCGGCGATCAGCGGCGCGATCCGCCGCCGGCCAATCTCCAGCGGCGCACCCACGCGGATATGCCCACGGGGCGCTTCCTGCCGCGTGCCCACCTCGGCCACTGCCGCATCCAGTTCATCGAGAATAAACAGCCCGCGCTCATGCAACAGCGCGCCCTCCTCGGTCAGGTTGAAATGCCGCGAACCCCGGTTGATCAGCCGCACGCCCAGGCGACTCTCCAGCCCGGACAACCGGCGACTCACCGCCGGCAAGGAACTGTGCAGGCGCCGCGCCGCTTCCGACAGGCTGCCCGCCGCCACGATCCGTACGAATAACCGCAGGTCACTGATCTCGTCTGCCATACCCAACCTTCCTTTTTTCGCAAGGATGCCTTGCCTTTTTTGCGGCTACACAACGCTTTTCAGGCTCATCAGACTGCCATTAACCCCGCTCTTGGCCAAGCCTTGAGACCGAATCCGTCAATTCAGCGAGCATCACCGTGAGCAACCTCAATTCTCCGCCAGAAAGTGCACCTGTTTGCGCTGGACGCAAGCAACTGGTCCGATCGGCTCTGTTCCTGGCCGCCCTCGTGGTCGTCGTGCTGGTGCTGGTTCAAGCCTTCCACTACTGGAAGGATGGGCGCTTTATCGAAAGCACCGACGACGCATACGTCAAAGCCGACTCCACCGTCATCGCCCCCAAAATCGGTGGCTACATCAGCCAATTGCTGGTCAACGACAACCAGGCGGTCAAGGCCGGTCAGTTGCTGGCGACGATTGACGAGCGCGACCTGCGCAACGCCTTCGACGATGCCACCGCCAGCGTGGCGGCGGCCAAGGCGGCCGTGGCGCAACTGGATGCCCGGCTCGTCGCGCAGGCCTCCATGATTCGCCAGGCCGACGCCAGCGTAACGGCTGCCAGCGCCACGTTGAGCCTGTCCCACCGCAACGACGCCCGGCGCCGGGAAATGGCCCAGGTCGGCTTCGGCTCCAGCGAACAAGCCGACAACGCCAGCACCGACACCAAGGCCCAAACCGCCAACCTGCAGCGCCTGCAAGCCGCCGCCCTGAGCGCCCGCCAGCAAGTGGACGTGCTGACCAGCAGCCGCGCACTTGCATTGGCACGCCTGGACAGCGCACAAGCCATGCGCAATCAGGCCGAGCTCAACCTGAGCCACACCCGAGTGGTTGCACCGGCAGACGGCACCGTCGCCGCGCGCACCGTGCGCGTCGGGCAGTTCGTTCAGCCGGGCACGCAATTGATGGCGCTGGTGCCGCTGACGCAGGTGTATGTGCTCGCCAACTTCAAGGAAACCCAGCTGCGCGATGTGCACCCGGGTGAATCTGTGCGGGTCAGCGTCGACACCTTTCCCGACCACGACCTGGCGGCCACCGTCGACACCCTGGCACCGGCCAGCGGCGCGGAATTCAGCCTGCTGCCGCCGGACAACGCCACCGGCAACTTCACCAAGATCGTGCAGCGCATTCCGGTGAAGATCGTGTTCAGCGACACCGGCGAATTGGCCGGGCGTCTGCGCCCCGGCATGTCGGTCAATGCCGCCATCGATACCCGGGCGACAGACCATGAACAATGATCACGTCAGTGTGCGCACCTGGGTCGCGGTGGTCGGCGCCGCGCTCGGGGCGTTCCTGGCAATCCTGAATATCCAGATCGTCAGCTCATCCCTGAGCGACATCCAGGGCGCCATTGGCGCCGGCTCCGACGAAGGCGGCTGGATCACCACCGCCTACCTGGTCGCGGAAATCATCGTGATTCCCATGAGCGGCTGGCTGGCGCGGGTGTTCTCGACGCGCACGTACTTGCTGACCAACACCGTGCTGTTCCTGATCCTCACAGTGGCCTGCGCTTTTACCAAAAACCTGGGGCAGATGATCGTGGTGCGCGCCATGCAGGGCTTCGCCGGGGGCGTGCTGATTCCCTTGGCGTTCTCCATCATCATGACGCGTCTGCCGCCGTCCAAGCATGCGATCGGACTGTCGATCTATTCGGTGTCGGCGATCTTTGCGCCGTCAATCGGTCCGGTAATCGGTGGATACTTCAACCAGACATTTGGCTGGCAGGCGATTTTTTACGTCAACCTGCTGCCCGGCTCAATCATGCTCGGTCTGCTGTGGTTTGCCCTCGATGCCGAACCGCGCCAGCTGCACCTGCTGCGCAAGGGCGACTGGTGGGGCATTCTCAGCATCGCCATTGGCTTGGGTTGCCTGGAAACCGTGCTGGAAGAAGGCGAAAAAGACGACTGGTTCGGTTCGCCCTTTATCGTGCGCCTGAGTGTGATCGCGGCAGTGGCCCTGAGCGTGTTTGTATGCGTTCAGCTGCGCCGCCAGCAACCGCTGCTGCAACTGCGCCTGCTGGCGCGGCGCAACTTCGGGCTGGGCACGCTGGCCAACTTTTTCTTTGGCCTGTCGATGTACACCTGGGTCTACATCCTTCCGCTGTACCTGGCCCGCATCCATGGCTACAACTCCGAACAGGTCGGCTATGTGCTGATCTGGATCGGCATTCCCCAGCTGTTGATGTTGCCGCTGGTGCCCGCGCTGATGCGGCGGTTCGACCCGCGCAAGCTGGTGGCGGTGGGGTACCTGATACTGATCGGCGGCAGCCTGCTGGCGACGAATCTCTCAATGAGTTTTGCCGGCCCGCAGTTCATCGCGTCCAGTCTGATTCGCGCGCTGGGCCAGGTGCTGGTGATGACGCCACTGTCGGCTATCGCCGTGGCAGGCATCGAGCGCGAGCACGCAGGCTCCGCCGCCGCACTGTTCAACATGACCCGCAACCTCGGCGGCGCCATTGGCATCGCCGTGCTGCAGACCTTCATGAGCAACAGCGGTAAATACCATTCCGATGTGATCACCCCGCAGGTCTCGCTGCTCAACGACGCCACCCGCCAACGGCTCGACCCATTGACTCAATGGTTCCTGTCCCGCGGCGTCAGCGACCCTGAGTTCGCCCGCCACCAGGCCATCGTCGACGTGGGCCGGCTGATCCGCCGCGAGGCGTCGATCCTCGCGTTCAGCGACACCATCATTTTGCAGAGCGCGCTGCTGGGGCTTGCTTTCCTCGCCGTGCTTTTGCTGAAGAAAACCAGAACCGGCAACACCGGTGAGGCGCACTGACATGAACACTTCAATCAACTGTTTCACCCCTCTGCTGTTGAGCCTCGTGATGGCCGGCTGCACGGTTGGCCCAGACTACTCGGCACCCAAACCACCCGAAGAACAGCACTACCTCGCAGACCCACGGCAAGAGGCGCAACTGAGCAATGGCCAGGCGCTGCGCGAAGACTGGTGGGCACTGCTGGATTCGCCCGATCTCAACCGCACCGTCGAACGCGCCCTGGCGCAAAACGGCTCGCTGGTGATCGCCCGCGCCAACCTGGCCAAAGCCCGCGAGGGCGTGGCCATGGCCGCAGGCGGGCGCTTGCCGCAGGTCGATGCAGGCGCCAGCTCGGGGCGGACCAAAGTCGGCGCTACCGCCTTCGGGCCGCAGGCCGAAGACTTCCCTCTGTTCTCCGCCTACGGCGCCGGCTTGAACGCCACCTACGATCTGGACATGTTTGGCGGCGAACAGCGCCAGGTGGAAATGGCGCAGGCCAACGCGCAGGTCGAGCAGCAGGCACTGAACGCCGCCCACCTGGAAGTCAGCGGCAATGCGGTGAGTGCAGCGCTGCGCATGGCCGTGGTGAGCGGGCAGATCAAGGCGGTCACTTCGGTTATCGACTCCGACCAACACACCCTTGAGATGGTGCAACGCGCGGTCAGCGCAGGCATGGCGGCGCCGCTGGATGTGACCCTGGCGCAAAGCCAGCTCGACCGCGACCGCGCGCGCCTGCCTTCTTTGAACCAGGCGCTGGCGGTGAATCGCGGCGCGTTGACCACACTGGTCGGCGCCACTGAATCCCTTTGGACGGCGCCGGACTTTGATTTGAGCAAACTGCAGTTGCCCGCCAATATGCCGGTCGTGGTCCCGTCCGAGCTGGTGCGCCTGCGCCCGGACATCCGCGCGGCTGAAGCCAGGTTGAAGGCGGCCAACGCCTGGGTCGGCGTGACCACCAGCGACCTGTATCCACACCTGACCCTGAGCGCCAGCCTGAGTGGCGAAGCGCTGTTTTCCGGCCCGGCCAATTCCGCGTGGAGCCTGATCGGCGGGCTGGCCGGGCCGGTGTTTCATGGCGGCACCTTATCGGCGCGCAAGCGCGCGGCGGAGGATGCCTATCAAGCCTCCCTTGCCGCGTATCAACAGACGGTGCTGCGGGCGTTTCAACAGGTCAGCGTCAGCCTGCACGGCCTGCAAAACGCCGCCGACGAAGTGCGCGCGCAACAGCAGGCCCTCGACTCGGCAGATAACGCGCTGCGCCTGACCGAGCAGGCCTATCGCGTGGGCAGCGCGGGCATGGTGCAAGTGGTGCAAACCCAGCGCACCCGGCAATTGGCCGAGCTGCAACTGGTGCAAGCGCGCGGCAAACAGTACCTGGAAACAGTCAACCTGTTCCTGGCCATGGGTGGCGGCACGATCAATGCCGCTCCAGCACCCGCCGTGACGCAAAACTGAAGGTCAGCACCGCAAAAATCAATACGCCGGTCGCCACCTGCTGCCAGTAGAAATTCCAGCCGATCAGCAGCAAGCCGTTGGCGATCACGTTGATAAACAGCACGCCGAGCAAAGTGCCGGGAATATTCGCCCGGCCCTGCCGACTCAAGGTGGTGCCGATAAACACCGCGCCAATCGCATTGAGCAAAAAAGCGTTGCCGGACAACGGCACGTAGGCGCTGACCGTCGAACTGAGCAACACCCCCGCCACACCGCACGCCAGGGCTGTGGCCAGCGAAACCACGGTGACAATGCGCCGCACCGACAGCCCCGAGTAATACGCCAGCAAAGGCTGGGTGCCCTGGGCCAGCAGTTCGCGACCCAGGCGCCCGCGTGCCAAGGACAGGCCATAAAACAAGGCCAGGCCCAATACGATCAACAAAGGTGTGAGCCCGGTCAGCTCCGGCTTCAAGCCTTGGGCGATATAGATCGGCTGGCCGCCATCGGAGAGCAATTGCTGGGCGCTGGTGCCGATAAACAAGGTGCCCAGCGTGGCCAGAAACGGGCTGATGCGCAGCCCGGCAATCAGGCCTGCATTCACCACTCCCACCAGCAGCGCAGCAGCGAGTGCGCCGGTGGCAGCAAAGGCCCAGCCGTGCCCACCGTTGAGCAGCACCACAAAGCTGAAGCTGGCGAAATCCAGCGCCGTGCCCACTGACAAATCGATGCCGCCGGCGGCCACCGCGTAGGTCATGCCGATGGCCACAATCGCCAGCAATACAAAGTTGTTCAGCACCAGGCTTTTGAGGTTGCCGCCACTCAGAAACCCCGGTGCCTGTAATGCGAACACCACCACGATAACGGCAAATACCACAGGCAACGTCAGCGGTAACCATGTGCGCAGCGTCATGAGGTCCCCTCTTTATTCAATGCACTGGAAGCCGCGACCACCAACAATATCAACAGCCCTTGCACGCCGTTGACCCAGAAGCTCGACACATTGAGCAACTGAAAACCATTGATCAGAAACCCGATCAGCAACGCCGCCAGCAACGTGCCAGGGATGCTCGCCACCAACCGTCTTGAAAACACCACGCCGAGAAAGGCGATGGCCACCACTGACAGCAACATGTCGCCGGAGCCGGTGGTACTGCCGCTGAAAAACGCTGCCGAACACAGCGCGGCCACCGCAGCGCACAGCCCCGACAACAGGTAGCTCGACAGCACATAAACCGGCACGCGCAAACCCGCCGCTTCGGCAGCCAAGGGATATTCGCCCACCGCATACAGGCGCAGGCCGTAGGCCGAATGCTGGATCAACACCGTCAACAACCCTGCCGTCACCAGCAATACCCAGGCCAGCGCCGGTACGCCCAGCCAGGCGCCGCCGCTGAGCAGATCCAGCAGTGGCGAGTCGGTGGATACCACGGTGTTTTCCGTCAGCACCAGCTCAAGCCCGGCCAGTACATTCATGCTCGCCAGTGTCGCCAGCAGCGGCGGCAACCGCAGCACCACCACGGCCAAGCCATTGAGCAGACCGACCGCCAGGCCGCACGCCAGGGTCAGCAGCAAGGTCTGCCAGAGGTCCAGCCCCGCGTTATTCAGGCGACTGAAAACGGCGGCGCACAGCCCCAGATTGGCGGCCAGTGAAAGGTCGAGCCCGCCGGCGATCACATTCGAGCCGCCGCCGACAATCACACAGGTCAGCCCGAAGGCCAGCACGCCGAGAATCGCCGACTGGCTGAACACATTGGCGAGGTTGCCCACCGACAAAAAGTTCGGCGCCGCCACGGCAAACCCCAGCAGGATCGCCAGAAATACGCCCACTGAACCTCGGCGCACTACCAGTACCCACAGGCGCTGCGAAACACCTGGTGTTACCACTTCAAGCATGTTCAACCTCCCGCACGGGGGGCCGCCGGAACGGTCACCGCGCCCGTAGCGCACGCCAGCAGCTGATCGCTGTCGGCTTCGCGCGCCTGGAATTCGCCTGCAACCCTGCCGCGATGCAGCACCACAATCCGGTCGCTGATCCCCAGCAATTCCGGCAGGTCCGACGACAGCACCAGCACCGCGGCGCCCTCTTCCACCAGCCGTCCGATCAGGCGGTAAATTTCCACCTTGGCGCCCACGTCCACACCCACACAGGGCTCATCCAGCAGGTATACGGCGCAACGGCGGCTCAGCCATTTGCCCAGAGCGACCTTCTGCTGGTTACCCCCGCTGAGTTGGCTGACCGCCGCGTGTGGCCCCGGCGCCTTGATCGCCAGTTCGTCAATCAATCGCAGGCTTTGGACCTGCTCCCGGCGCCGACTCAACAGGCCCCAACGCGTGAACCGCCCGAGCCCCGCCAGCGTGAGGTTTTCCAGCACCGACAGCACGGGCGAAATGCCTTGTGTGCGCCGCTCCTCGGGCACTAACGCAATGCCCGCCGCAATCGCCTGACCGGGCGAGCGCAGGCGCAGCAAGCGCCCTTCCAGATGAACACTGCCGCTGTCGGCTTTCTCGACACCAAACAGCGTTTTGAACAACTCTTTTGCGCCCGAACCGACCAGCCCGGTGAGGCCGACGATTTCGCCGCTCCGCACCTCCAGATCAATATTCTGGTAGCGCCGCGCCAAGTTCAGCCCGCGCACCTGCAGCAGCGGTTCGCCCGGTTCGACCCTGGCTTTGGGGTACATGTCCTGCACCTCGCGGTTGACCATCAGCCGCGCAATCTCGGCGCTGGACGTGTGCCGTGGCTCCACCACCGCCACGTCGCGACCATTGCGCAACACCGTGACCTCATCGCACAGGCTGTCGATTTCCTGCAGGTAATGGGAGATGTACAGGATCGACAAACCTTCGCTGCGCAGGCGTTTGACGATGCGCAGCAATTGGTCGACCTCGCGCTTGACCAGCGCCACGCTGGGCTCGTCGAACACCAGGATTTTGGGCTTGCGGATCAGCGCCCGGGTGATTTGCAGCACCTGGCGCTCGGCGCTGTTGAGTTCGCTCACCAGTGCACCGGGCGGCAGTTGCAGGTCGAAATAGTGCGCCAGCAAACGCTCGGCTTCACGCTGCTGCCGGCGCCGATCCACAAACGGACCACGGCGCAATTCATGCCCGAAAAACAACGCCTCGCCCACGGTGAAACTCGCCGGCAGCAACCGCTCCTGATGGATGAACTGCACGCCCAGCCCGTCCACCTGGCGCGGCGATAGCGAGGCGTACGCCTGGCCGTCAATACTCACCTGCCCCGCATCAGCCCGGTGAATACCGGCGAGGATCTTGATCAGGGTCGACTTGCCCGCGCCGTTCTCGCCGACCAGCCCGTGAATGGTGCCGCGCTCAACCTTGAGGCTGGCATCGTCCAGCGCCACGGTGGCGCCGAAGCGTTTGTGCAAGTGCTGCAAGTGCAACGCGGCCATCAGTCACCCCGCAGTTGCTGAACCTGCGCCAGGTTGGCGGCGGTGGTCAGCAACGTGGCCACGTGGGTTTCCTTGGGCAGATCACGCTGGCCGGCCAGGTAGCGCGCGACGTTCTGCACGGCGGTCTTGCCGATCAGCGCCGGTTGCTGCGCCACCACCGCGCCCACCGGCGAATCCGCCTGGCCTAGCAGCGCCAGCACTTCCGGCGTGCCGTCGACGCCATAGGTTTTGATCTCGGTGCGTTTGGCGTCGATCAACGCTTTGCTCGCGCCCAGTTGCGGAATGTCCCACGCCGACCAGATCGCCGAGACGCTGCCTTTGGGGTATTTGTTGAGCAGGGCCGAGACTTGGGAATAGGCGTCCTGCACGGTGTTGGGGATCACGTCGCGCAGTTCGGGCTGGATGATTTCCAGCTGCGGGTGGTCTTTGAGCGCGAGCTTCAACTGGTCGTAACGAATCGCACATACGGGCACGCCGTAGAAGCCGTTGAACACCAGAATCTTGCCTTTGCCACCGGCGTCTTTGATCAGTTGATCGGCCAGCGCCTTGCCGGTGGCGACGTTATCGGACGTGGTGTTGTTGAGGCTGTATTGCGACGGCGCGTCGATGGTAAACAGCGGGATGCCGGCTTTGCTGATGCGCTTGAGCCAGGGGTCGATCACGCTGAGGGTGCCGAGGGTCTGGATGACCGCGTCGGGCTTTTGGGTGACGACGGTTTGCAGTTGGGTGACGAGGTTTTTGTCGTTACGCCCGGCGTCGAGGGTAATAGGGGTGCCGCCCAGGCGTTTGATTTCATCCACCTGGGCCTGGAAGGCCTTGATGTCGAAGTAGTGACTGGTGCCGGTCATGCTGACCGCGATGCGCTTGCCGGCCAAAGACGGGACGCTGGCGTCGTCTTCACTGGCGGCTTGGGCGACCTGGGTGAGTAGCAAGGCCGCGCCCAGGCAGAGCAGGCGGGAAATAGAGGACAGGGTAAAAGGCATGCTGGGGCTCCGCTGGGCGACCGATGAAAGGGTTCAGCCAGAGGCATTGCAGCGTGCGTGCCAGAAATTTTATTCAGCTAAATCAATGGGATAGCTTTTTAAGCAATGTGCGAATTGTCGCTATCGGCTGCCAAGTGCCTGATTGCTGTTGCTCAGGCAACACTTGCCTGTGTGGCAGGCTTTGTGTGGGAGCTGGCTTGCCTGCGATGCGGGCACCTCGGTGGATCAGGCAGATCCGGCTGATGCGATCGCAGGCAAGCCAGTTCCCACAGAAAAGCGGGCAGGGGTTTAGTCAGCTCCCATCGGCAACCGCTGATCAATCACCTGATACAGCGCACTCTCCTGCGGCCAATTGCGCATGAACCGCGCCCGGTCTTTGGCAAACGCCGACGCAAAACTCGCATCCGACCTGTGCTGACACATGGCATCCAGGTCAATCAACGACCACCGGTCCCCCGCCCAGAACAGGTTATGGCCCTTGAAATCCCCATGGCTGATCCGCTCGCGAATCAACTGCGCAAACAGTTGATCCAGCGCCGCCAGCTCGGCTTCCGGCGCGTCGCCCTGCTCAACATAAGGTGCAAACCGCTCGATAATATCCGGCCCCGGCAGGTACTCGGTCACCAGATAGGCCCGGCTGCGCAGCCACAAAAACCGCTTCTCCAGCACCGCCAGTGGTTTGGGGGTAGCAATACCCAGAAACGCCAGGCGATTGCCTTCACGCCATGAATGCCAGGCCCGGCTCGGGCGCCAGAAACGCTTGAGCCAATGGGCGAAATTCTTGATGTTGTAGCGCTTGATCACCAGCGGGCGGCCTGCTGCTTCAACCTTGGCGACCGTTGCCGCGCCACCGGTCTTGTACAGGTGGCCCTGGTCCAGCAAGGCGTCGGCCTGCGCCAATACCGGCAACATGGCGGGTTCTTCTTCGCGACGAATTGCACGCAAGCCAAAGGCGCCACGCACCACGCTGAACAGCGTGCACTCGCGGCCAACCTTGCTCAGAAAGTCCTTCAAACGCCAGGCGCTGACGTTGCGCACCTGTTTTTCCAGCGCTTCCAGCGGCAAGGCGTGTTCGCCATTGCCCAGCAGGTAATACACCAGTAGCTCTTCGGTGAACGGCTCAAGGTTTTTTGGTAACTGGGCGAAAAACACCCCGAGATTTTCCAGCACGCGCTGGCGCGACAGCGGTTTGCCCGCCTCTTCGACGCGAATGCCGGCGCCGTCGATCAGGTACAACTTGCCGTTCTGGCGCAGCAGGTTGTCCAGGTGCAGGTCTTCCTGCCACAAGCCTTTGGTGTGCATCTGGGCAATCGCGCCCAACGCCTCGGCGAGTACGGCGGTTTGCTCGTCAGCCAGCGGCGGCAGGTTTTCGACCGCTTGCCAGGCATCGGCGAGGCTCTCGGCGCCTTCAATAAACTCGAACAGCAGCCAGCCGCCTTCGCCTTCCTGCAAGCCGTCGGCCAGCAGCAAGGGGGTGGTCAAGCCTTGCTCGGCGAGCAGGCGCACACCGGCGAGTTCACGTTGAAAATGCCGCGCAGCCTTGCCACCCACCAACAACTTGGCCAGCACCGGGCGCCCGCGCCAGACGGCAGCGCCTACGTAACGCTCGCCCGGCAACACGCGCAACAGGCTGAGCAATTGCAATTGGCCCGGGCCGGCGGCGTCCGCCAGCTCCAGGGTCAGCGGCAACTCAGGGGAGCGCCCCGCGTCTTTGAGCCCGGACAAACGCATCAGCGTTTCTCCTTGTGGCTGCGACGAGCCGTCAGACGCTGGTACCAGGCATCGACCAGTGAGCTGTCCTCGGGCTGCTCGAGATAGGCGGCCAGCAGTTGGCGGATTTGCGCATCCGACCACTGGGGCGCACGGCGCAGCAGCGGCTCCAGGTCCTTGACCCGGTCACGCTGGCCGAACAGCAACGGGCGGGTTTTCTCCAGGTCGATCAACTGCGCGGCGTAGGCGTCGCCGCGCGCCTGCAGGAAAATATGCTTGGGGTAAAAACAGCCATGCACCTGCCCCACGCTGTGCAGGTGGCGGGCCAGTTTGCCGCAGGCCAGCAGGATCGCGCGGTGCTGGGTGTCCGTCAGTTGCGGCCACTGTTCCAGCAATGAATCCAGGTCATTCCAGCCGTCGAGGGCGCGGGTCAGCAACATCGCATGGCGTTCGCCATTGACCTTGCGCTCACCGAAGAAGGCGGCCTGCAACGCCGGAATACCGAGCGCGCGGTAACGGCTGATATTGCGGAATTCGCGGGCGAACGTCGGCTCGCCAAACGGTTTGTGCAGAGTGCGCGTCAGGTAGTTGCTCTGGCGCTTGAGGTAATACCCCTGCCCTTCAAGTTCAAGACGAAATACGCTGCTCCAGCCGCCTTCGCTGGTATTGGGTTCGTCCACCGCGTCGAGTTGCCGGGCCCAGAGGGCATCGAAGGTTGCCAGGCCGTGGCGCTCAAGCAGAGCGCGGTCTTCGGCCGCCAGGAAATCACTCATTCGCGTCCCTCGAAAAACTTCACCACGTGGCGAATTCGCTGTTTGTCCGACGCCGACAAATGCGGGCGCTGGCGATATTGCAGGTAGAACCGCAGGCGCTGGGTAGCCGACAAGTGATACTTGGCGACTTTGTCCAGGCAGGCCAGGTCCTTGGTGATCCGGTATTTGAGCCAGAAGCCCCGCCAGAAATCACCGTTGGGGCAATCGATCAGGTACAGGGTCTGGTGGTCGTCGACCAGCAGGTTGCGCCACTTCAAGTCGTTATGGGTGAAGCGATGCTCGTGCATCGTGCGCGTGTATTCGGCGAGCTGGCGGCTGATGGCGTTGACCCACTTGGGGTCTTTCAGGCGGGCATCATTGCGGTCAGCCAGCACGGAGAGGTCTTCGGTTTTCGGCAGCTCGCGGGTGATCATCGCGCCACGGTCGTAGGCCAGGCCCTTGCGCTCCAGGCCCCAGGCCACCACGTCCGCCGTGGGGATGCCCCACTTGGCAAAACGCTTGAGGTTCTGCCACTCGGACTTCACCCGCGGCTTGCCCAGGTAGCGGCGCAGGCCCTTGCCGGCGCCGACATAGCGTTTGACGTAGTAATTGACCCCGCCACGCTCCACCCGGATGACTTCCGACAGCGGGTCGCGGGTCAGTTGCTCGCCCTGCAGGGCGAACACCGCTTCAAGGCTGCCAAAGTCATCCGCGAGGGCGGCGTAAGCAGGTTCCAGGTTCCAACCCGCCATCAGATCGCATCCCCCAGGCGTTGCTTGCGCGCATATAGCTTGTCGGCCTTGCGCTGCAACAGGCTCAGGGACGCCGACTGCTCGGCCAGGATCTGGCGCAACGGCTGACGGAAATAGCCCTTGAGAAAGCGCAACTTGTCGCGCCGGGTCAGGCCGATTTCCAGCGCCGAGTAGTACAGCGCCGACAGGTCCTTGTCGCGCCAGCGCAGCGGCAGATGGGCGCGCAGTTGGGCACGGTGCAGGTCGATCACCGACAGTTTGATGTTATTCGCATCGACCGGTTGCGCGGTGTCCAGCAGGAAGTGGCACAGGTAGCAGTCGCGGTGGTTCACGCCGCCACGGTGCATGTCGCCGACCATGCGCGCCAGCTCGGCTGTGAGCGCGTGGCGCAACGCGGGCGAAGGCGGCTCGGCGACCCAGTTGACGGTCAGGTCTTCCAGGCTGATGGTCGGCGCCAGTTCTTCGGTGATGATGAACGAGTGCTGGTCGGCCGGGTTGCTGCCTTTTTCGCCGAAGGCGACGCCGGTCATGGTCGGCACGCCGAGTTCCTGCAGGCGGTGGATGGCCGCCCACTCAAGGCCGGCGCCGAGCACCGGCAACTTGGCGGTGATCAGGTTTTTGAAGATTTCGCCCCAGCCGATGCCCCGGTGGATTTTCACGAAATACGGGCGGCCGTCGACCTCGGTGCGCAAGGTGCGGCGCGCCGCCAGCTCACGAAACACCTGGCCTTGCAGTTTTTCGACTTCGGCGAAGGCGTCACGCCCGGCCCATAAAGTCTTGAACGGTTCGGCAAGAATCAACTTCATCGTTTTGGCTCCGCCAGAATCACATCCGCAGCGTGCTGCGGCATGCTGTAGAGGTCGGCCGTCTCGGCGAAGGCCAACCCATTGCGGCCCCAGGCCGCGCGCTGTGCAGTGTCGGTGAGCATGTGGGTCAGGTACTGATTGAGCTGCGCTTGTTCGAACGGCTCATCCAGCACCAGGCCGCTGTCGGCTTCGGCGATGTAATGCGCGTAACCGCACACTGCCGAGACCAGCACCGGCAACCCGGCCACCAGGGCTTCGAGCAACACGGTACCGGTGTTTTCGTTGTACGCCGGGTGGATCAACACATCGGCGCCCAGCAGGAAACGCGGGATATCGCTGCGACCCTTGAGGAACTGCACGTTATCGCCCAAGCCCAGGGTGGCGCTCTGCAGTTGGAATACTTTGGGGTCGTCCTGGCCAATTACAAACAGGCGCGTGCGTTTTTTCAGCTCGGCCGGCAGCGCGGCCACGGCTTTGAGGCTGCGGTCGACCCCTTTGGTCTTGAAGCCGGAGCCGATTTGCACGAGCAGCAGCTCGTCATCACCCAGGTTGAATTCCTTGCGGAAACCCTCGCGGATCTCGGCGGCATTCGGCGGTGCACGACGGTCCTGGGCAATGCCCGGCGGCAGCAGGTGGAAGCGTTCCAGCGGCGTGTCGTAGTGCTTGATGAACAGCGGCTGCTGCACTTCGGAGATCATCAACACTTCGGTCTTGGCGTCTTTGGCGAACACCGCACGCTCGTACTCGGCAAAGTGTTTGTAGCGGCCAAAGTAGCGGTATAGCGAATGGCGCAGGTTTTGCGCCTTGTCTTCAAAGCAGCCGTCGGCGGCGTAGTACACGTCCAGGCCGGGCATTTTGTTGAAGCCAATCAGACGGTCCACCGGGCGCTTGGCCAGGTCAGCTTCCATCCAGGCGCTGAGTTTTTCATTGCGCCGATGGTTGAAGAACGCCTTGACCGGCGCCACCAGCACTTCGAAACCGGGCGGGATATCGCCTTCCCAGATCAGCGTGTACACACGAATCTGATGGCCGCGTTGCTGGCATTCCAGGGCGATGCGCATGAAGTCGCGCTGCAGGCCGCCGAAGGGGAAATATTTGTACAGAACAAAAGCCAGTTGCATCAGTGCAGCTCCTCAGCCAATAACAACGTGCTCAGTCGGCTGGCCACACGCTCAGGGTTCAAACGCGTGAAGCACAGGGGCGATTCGCGCTTGATGTCGAACCGGCGAAGATCGTCGGCCGTCGGTTGGTAGGTACAGGTTTTTTGCAGGCACGGCGCGCAGGGAAAATCGCTGGCCAGGTGGATCTGGCCCTTGCCGTAGGCGCCGGTGAGGCCCGGGTTGGTGGGGCCGAACAGCGAAATGGTCGGCACATCCAGCGCGGCGGCCAGATGGCCGAGGCCGGTGTCTACCGCGACGCAAGCGCGGGCGCCGGCCAAGACGCGGGCAACGCCGGCCAGGTTCAACTTGGGCAGCACTTCGGCATTGGCCAGGCCCTGGGCCAGGCGCTCGGCGCGGGCTTTTTCGGCGGCATTGCCCCACGGCAACTTCACGTCCACACCCAGGCGCCCCATGCGCTCGGCCAGCTCGCGCCAGTAGGCCTCGGGCCAGTGCTTGGTATCCCAGGTAGTGCCGTGCAGAAGCAAAACGAAAGGCTTTTTCGGCGGCAGGCCGAGCAGCTTGTCGACGCTCAAACCGTAGTCGCCCAACGCTTTGGGCAAGTCATAGCCCAGGGCCACGGCGAACAGCTGGCGCAAACGCTCCACCGCATGCTGCCCACGGGCCACCGCCAGGCGCCGCGAATAAAAGCGCGCGGCAATGGGCTCGCGGGCCGAGTTTTTGTCGAAGCCGGCCACCGGCGCACGCACGTAGCGGGTCAGCCAGGCGCTTTTCAGCAAGCCTTGGGCGTCGATCACCAGATCGTATTTGGTCGACTGAATGCGCTGCTTGAAACGCCGCCACTCGCCGCTCTTGATGGTCTGCCAGATATTTTTGCGCCAGCGGCGGATGGCCACCGGGATCACCTTGTCCACCGCCGGGTGCCAGGTCGGAATTTCGGCAAAGCCTTCTTCCACCACCCAGTCAAAGCGAATGCCGGGAATGGCCCGCGCGGCGTCGGTCAGGGCCGGCAACGCGTGGATCACGTCGCCCAGGGATGAGGTCTTGATGAGCAGTACGCGCAAACTATCGGACCTCGACCGCAACACCCTGCAACCGCTGCAAGGCTTCATTGACCGACTGCGGCAGCAACTGGCGCATGCAGTTGTAGTGGCCGAAGCGGCAGGTGCGTTCAAAACACGGGCTGCACTCCAGGCCCAGGCGCACCACTTCAACCTGGTCGGCCAACGGCGGCGTGAAACCGGGAGACGTGGAGCCGTATACCGCCACCAGCGGGCGGTTCAGGGCCGCGGCCACGTGCATCAGGCCGGAGTCGTTGGACACCACCGAGTCGGCGCAGGACAGCAGGTCAATCGCCTCGGCCAGCGAGGTATCGCCGCTGAGGTTCACCGACTCTTCACGCAAGCCGGGAATCAGGCGCTGCCGGATGTCTTCGCCGACCGGGTGGTCCTTCTTCGAACCAAACAGCCACACCTGCCAGCCTTCGCGGATCTTGGCTTCGGCGACCTTGGCGTAATGCTCGGACGGCCAGCGCTTGGACTCACCAAACTCGGCGCCAGGGCACAGGGCCAGCACCGGGCGGTCCAGCGTCAGGCCAAACTTGGCCAGGGCGGCGTCACGGCTCACCGGGTCGATTTGCAGACTGGGGCGCGGGTACGGCGTGGGCAGCTCGGCACCCGGCTCGTAGGCCAGGGCCATGAAGCGTTCGATCATCAGCGGATAGCGTGCTTTGTCAAGCGTGCGCACGTCGTTGAGCAGAATGTAACGGAACTCGCCACGCCAGCCGGTGCGTTTGGGAATGCCGGCGAAATACGGCACCAACGCGGACTTGAGCGAGTTGGGCAGCAGGATTGCCTGGTCGTACTGGCCGGCCAGGGATTTGCCGATGCGCCGACGGGTCGCCAGTTCCAGCGCGCCGTGGCCGAGCGGGAAGCTCAGAGCCTTGCGCACTTCGGGCATGCGCTCAAGGATCGGCCGGCTCCACTCGGGGGCGAGCACGTCGATCTGGCAGTCTGGATGGCGCATGCGCAGGCACTGGAACAGTGTCTGTGCCATCACCATGTCACCGACCCAACTGGGCCCAACGATCAGAATATTCATGTAGTTTCCACAAACGATGCGGGGAGGCTTATGCCTCCCCGCCTCGATAATGACTGTAGGTCGCGGCTGGCCAGGGAACCGCTTTGTGTGGGACCAGACTTAATCTGGGAGCCGGCTTTTGTGGGAGCTGGCTTGCCTGCGATGGCATCACCTCGGTGCAACTGATACACCGAGGCGCCTGCATCGCGGGCAAGCCCGGCTCCCACAAAAGCCAGCCTCAACATAAGCCAGGCCCACATTTAATCGAGTTTCAGCTTAACCCCAGTTCTTTCCAGATTCGCATCACCTGGCGCCGTTCGTCGGCAAACTGGTCCCCGGCCACCGTACCGGCCTCGTTTTGCAAGGCCTGGCGGTGCGCGGCGGAACGGTAGGCCTTATACACCTCGCGCAGCAGATGAGCATCGGCGGCGGGCATCAACCCCACCTGCTCCAGCCCTTCCAGAATGCGAATATTGTCGGTGTAGCGCAGCAACGACGGATGTTGCGCAGACCACGCCAAAGCCGCGTATTGCACCATAAATTCAATATCGACGATACCTCCGGCGTCCTGCTTGAGGTCGAACGCCGCCGAGGGCTCGAAGGCATTGGCGCCGGTTCCGGCCGCCGTGGACCTGGTGCCCAGGTTGTCACGCATCTTCGCGCGCATCTCGCTGACCTCCTGGCGCAGCTTGGCCAGGTCGCGCTCCTGCCCCAGCACGTTGGCGCGGACCTGCTCGAATGCCTGGCCCACATCCTGGCTGCCCACCAGCACCCGCGCGCGGATCAGGGCCTGATGTTCCCAGGTCCAGGCTTCATTTTGCTGATAGCGCTCAAACGCGCCGAGCGAACTCACCAGCAAACCGGACGCCCCCGAAGGCCGCAGGCGCATGTCCACTTCGTAGAGTTGGCCGGAGTTGGTCTGAGTGGTCAGCAGGTGAATGATGCGCTGGCCCAGGCGCGTGAAGAACTGCGCGCCATCGATGGGCTTGGCGCCGTCGGTTTCGGCCTGAGGGTCGCCGTCGTGGATGAACACCAGATCCAGGTCGGAGCCATGCCCCAGTTCGATGCCGCCCACCTTGCCGTAACCGACAATGATAAAGCCGGGGTCGCACAGTGTGCCGTCCACCCGTTGCGGCGAGCCATGGCGTGCAACCGTCTGGCGCCAGGCCAGGGCCAGTACTTGCTCCAGAATCGCCTCGGCGAGCCAGGTCAGGTAGTCGCTGACTTTCATCAGCGGCAGGCTGCCGGCAATTTCCGAAGCGGCCACGCGCAGGCGGTGGGCCAGCTTGAAGTGGCGCAAGGCTTCCATTTGTTGCTCAAGGTCATCCTCGGGGATGCGCGTGAGGCGCTCGCGCAGTTCGGCGGCCAGCTCCGGCGCCAATGGCGGCTTGAACAGGCGGCCTTCGTTGAGCAATTCGTCGAGCAACAGCGGGAAACGTGTGATTTGTTCGGCGATCCACGGGCTGGCGGCGCACAGGGTCAACAGGCGGCGCAGCGCGTCAGGATTTTCCGTGAGCAGCACCAGATAAGCGGAACGTCGCGCGACGGCTTCCACCAGCGGCAGCACGCGTTCAAGCACCAGGTCCGGGTTGGCGTGCTCGACGGCCTGAGCCAGCAGGCGCGGGATAAACGCATCCAGCCGCTCACGGCCGAGGCGCTGCATGGCGCGCAATTGCGGGCTGCTGCGCAAACCGGCCAGCGCCTTGAGGGCCTTGGGCGCGTCGGCAAAACCGCCTTCGGCCAGTTGGCGGCAAGCGGCGTCTTCGTCCTGGGATTCTTCCCACAATGGCAACCACTCGCCGCCGACAACCAACTCGCTTTCTTCACCCTCTTCTTCATCCGGGTCGGCAATCACTTGGCGGAAATGCCAGTCCACACGGCCACGCCAGTACATCAGGCGCTCGTGGAACGCAGCCCAGTCAGTGAAGCCCAGCATGAAGGCTATGCGGGCCTGATCTTCAGGGCTATCGGGGAGCATTTGGGTCTGCCGGTCGGCAATGGCCTGAATGGCATGCTCGGTGTAGCGCAGGAATTCATAGCCATTGCGCAATTCGCTGATCACTGCCGGCGGCAGATAGCCCTGGCCTTCCAGCGTGCCGAGCACCTTGAGCAGCGGACGCTGTTGCAGGCTGAGGTCGCGGCCGCCGTGAATCAGCTGGAACGCCTGGGCGATAAATTCGACTTCGCGGATACCGCCGGAACCCAGCTTGATATTGTCGGCCATGCCCTTGCGCCGCACTTCCTGCTGGATCAGCTGCTTCATGGTGCGCAGCGCTTCGATGGCGGAGAAGTCCAGGTACCGGCGGTAAACGAACGGACGGAGCATCTCCAGCAGTTGCGCACCGGCCACCTGATCGCCCGCCACCACGCGCGCCTTGATCATGGCGTAGCGTTCCCAGTCGCGGCCCTGGTCCTGGTAGTACTGCTCCAGCGCATTGAAGCTGAGCACCAGCGCACCGGCCGAACCGTAGGGGCGCAGGCGCATGTCGACGCGGAACACGAAGCCGTCGACGGTCATCGGGTCGAGGGCCTTGATCAGTTTTTGACCCAGGCGAATGAAAAACTCCTGGTTATCCAGGGCGCGTTTGACGCCCACCGTCTCGCCGCCTTCGGGGTAGGCGAAGATCAGGTCGATGTCGGACGACAGGTTCAGCTCCACCGCGCCGAGCTTGCCCATGCCGAGGATGACCATGTGCTGGGCTTCGCCGCTGCGCCGACCGGTGGGCGTGCCGAACTGCACGCAGTGGCGCTGATACAGCCATTGATAAGCTTGGTCGATGCTGGCGTCGGCCATGTCGGAAAGGTCACGGCAGGTTTGCACCAGGTCGGCCTGGCGAGTGAGGTCGCGCCAGATGATGCGCACTTGCTGGCGCGTGCGCTGGCGGCGCAGCACGCGGCCCAACTCATCTTCAGTTTCGGCCTGTTGCACGGCGCCGGCGATCTGGCTGCACAGCTCGCCGGGCGCAAAGCCGCGGTCCAGCTCACCCCAGGCCACCAGCTCGAGCAACATCAAAGGGTCACGAAGGCTCTGTTCAATGACGAAATCACTGGCGGCGCACACGCGGGAGAAGTCGGCCCACCGTTGCGGCGTCCACGCAGAAAGTCCATGATCGTCGTCCAGCGCGGCCACTGCGTCACGAAATGACTGCTCGGCCCGCTGGGCAAAAGGCAAGAGAACGGCCGGCAGTTCGGCCAGCGTGGGAAGGCTCATGGTCTATCCTTGTTCGGCGCGTAAAAGGCGTGTTGCCGTGAAGGCAAGAACCACGCTTGGTGAAGGACTGTCGAACAAAGGTGAGAAATAGCTGAAATTAATTTCATTTTGGCAGCCAGCATCAAACTTTCACCTTTTCTTGTTCGCAAAAGATCAACAATAACGATTATGCTCACCAGCCAGACCGAGCCATACGCTCAGTCTTGTGTAGTTTTACTACTCGTATATACATTCGAAAGGCTGAAATGGCCGACGATTTGTAGTAAAACTACAGGACGCCGAAGCAACCTTCGGCCATCCAAGAATTTATGTCGTCTGCCCACAAGGCCAGTCGCAAACTTCAGGCAACCGATTCTGGTAGCCTTTCCGCCCTGGAGCAAGCCATGCAAGACCTCGATCCCGTCGAAACCCAGGAATGGCTGGACGCCCTGGAATCGGTTCTCGACAAAGAAGGCGAAGACCGTGCTCACTACCTGATGACCCGTATGGGCGAACTCGCGACCCGCAGCGGCTCGCAGTTGCCTTACGCCATCACTACGCCATACCGCAACACCATCCCCGTTACCCACGAAGCACGCATGCCTGGCGACCTGTTCATGGAACGCCGCATTCGCTCGCTGGTACGCTGGAACGCCATGGCGATGGTAATGCGCACGAACTTGAAGGATTCGGACCTGGGCGGTCACATCTCCAGCTTCGCTTCCAGCGCTACCCTGTATGACATCGGCTTCAACTACTTCTTCCAGGCCCCGACCGACGAACACGGCGGCGACCTGATCTACTTCCAGGGCCACACCTCCCCAGGCGTTTACGCCCGTGCGTTCATGGAAGGCCGCATCACCGAAGAACACATGAACAACTTCCGCCAGGAAGTGGACGGTAACGGCCTGTCGTCGTACCCGCACCCTTGGCTGATGCCTGATTTCTGGCAGTTCCCGACTGTGTCCATGGGCCTGGGCCCGATCCAGGCGATCTACCAGGCACGCTTCATGAAGTACCTGGAAGCCCGTGGCTTCATCCCTGAAGGCAAGCAGAAAGTCTGGTGCTTCCTGGGCGACGGCGAGTGTGACGAGCCGGAATCCCTGGGCGCCATCTCCCTGGCCGGCCGCGAGAAGCTGGACAACCTGATCTTCGTCATCAACTGCAACCTGCAGCGCCTCGACGGCCCGGTTCGCGGCAACGGCAAGATCATCCAGGAACTCGAAGGCGTGTTCCGTGGTGCTCAGTGGAACGTGACCAAAGTCATCTGGGGCCGTTTCTGGGACCCACTGCTGGCCAAGGACGTCGACGGTATCCTGCAACGTCGCATGGACGAAGTCATCGACGGCGAGTACCAGAACTACAAAGCCAAAGACGGCGCGTTCGTGCGTGAACACTTCTTCAACACGCCTGAACTCAAGGCGATGGTTGCCGACCTGTCCGACGACGAGATCTGGAAACTCAACCGTGGCGGCCACGACCCGTACAAGGTCTACGCGGCGTACCACGAAGCGGTCAACCACAAGGAACAACCGACCGTCATCCTGGCCAAGACCATCAAGGGTTATGGCACCGGTGCCGGCGAAGCGAAGAACACTGCGCACAACACCAAGAAGGTCGACGTCGACAGCCTGAAGTTGTTCCGCGACCGCTTCGACATCCCGGTCAAGGACGAAGAGCTGGAAAACCTGCCGTTCTTCAAGCCGGAGCCGAATAGCGCCGAAGCCCGTTACCTGGCCGAGCGCCGCGCCGCACTGGGTGGTTTCGTACCTCAGCGTCGCGCCAACAGCTTCAGCGTACCGACGCCGGACCTGAGCACCCTCAAGGCCATCCTCGACGGCTCGGGCGACCGTGAAATCTCCACCACCATGGCCTTCGTGCGTATTTTGGCGCAGCTGGTCAAGGACAAGGACATCGGCCCGCGCATCGTTCCGATCATCCCGGACGAAGCCCGTACCTTCGGTATGGAAGGCATGTTCCGTCAGTTGGGCATCTACTCCTCCGTCGGCCAGCTCTACGAGCCAGTCGATAAAGACCAGGTGATGTTCTACAAGGAAGACAAAAAGGGCCAGATCCTCGAAGAAGGCATCAACGAAGCGGGCGCCATGAGCTCCTTCATCGCTGCCGGTACTTCGTACTCCAGCCACAACCAGCCGATGCTGCCGTTCTACATCTTCTACTCAATGTTCGGCTTCCAGCGTATTGGCGACCTGGCGTGGGCAGCAGGCGACAGCCGTACCCGTGGCTTCCTGATCGGCGGCACCGCCGGCCGTACCACGCTGAACGGCGAAGGCCTGCAACACGAAGACGGTCACAGCCACATCCTGGCTGCCACCATCCCGAACTGCCGCACCTTTGATCCAACCTACGGCTATGAGCTGGCGGTGATCATCCAGGACGGCATGAAGAAGATGACCGAAGAGCAGCAGGACGTTTTCTACTACATCACCGTGATGAACGAGTCCTACCAGCAGCCTGCAATGCCGGCTGGCGTGGAAGAAGGCATCATCAAGGGCATGTACCTGCTCGAAGAAGACACCAAGGAAGCAGCGCACCACGTACAGCTGATGGGCTCCGGCACCATCCTGCGCGAAGTGCGTGAAGCGGCGAAGATCCTGCGTGAAGAGTTCAACGTTGGCGCTGACGTGTGGAGCGTGACCAGCTTCAACGAACTGCGTCGCGACGGCCTGGCCGTAGAGCGTCACAACCGCCTGCACCCTGGCCAGAAGCCACAGCGCACCTTCGTTGAAGAGTGCCTGAGCGGCCGCAAAGGCCCGGTGATTGCTTCGACCGACTACATGAAACTGTTTGCTGAACAAATTCGCCAGTGGGTCCCGTCCAAGGAATTCAAAGTCCTGGGCACCGACGGTTTCGGCCGCAGTGACAGCCGCAAGAAGCTGCGTCACTTCTTCGAAGTTGACCGTCACTTCGTGGTGTTGGCAGCCCTGGAAGCCTTGGCTGACCGTGGTGAGATCGAGCCTAAGGTAGTGGCTGACGCTATCGTGAAGTTCGGGATCAACCCGGAAAAACGCAACCCACTGGACTGCTGAGGAGACTTTTTGTGAGCGAACTCATTCGCGTACCTGACATCGGCAGCGGTGAAGGTGAAGTAATCGAGCTGTTTGTGAAGGTCGGCGACACTGTCGAAGCCGACCAGAGCATTCTGACCCTGGAGTCCGACAAGGCCTCCATGGAAATTCCGGCGCCGAAAGCCGGTGTGGTCAAAAGCCTGAAAGTGAAGCTGGGCGACCGCCTGAAAGAAGGCGACGAACTGCTTGAGCTGGAAATCGAAGGTGCCGCCGATGCGGCGCCAGCGGCGGCACCTGCTGCCGCTGCTGCGCCGGCTGAAAAGCCTGCCGAAAAAGCTGCCGAGGCCCCTGCGGCCCCGGCTGCCGCTCCGGCCGCAGCCTCTGTTCAGGACATTCACGTCCCGGACATCGGCTCGTCGGGCAAGGCCAAGATCATTGAGCTGCTGGTCAAGGTCGGCGACACCGTCGAAGCCGACCAGTCGCTGATCACCCTGGAGTCCGACAAGGCCTCCATGGAAATCCCTTCGCCGGCTGCCGGCGTTGTGGAAAGCATCGCGGTCAAGCTGGAAGACGAAGTCGGCACTGGCGACTTCATCCTCAAGCTCAAAGTACAAGGTGCTGCACCGGCTGCTGCCCCAGCACCGGCCGCCGCTCCTGCGGCCAAGGCTGAAGCGGCTCCGGCCGCTGCTGCTCCTGCGCCTGCTGCAAAAGCCGAGGCCGCACCGGCCCCTGTTGCTGCCGCGCCAGCGCCAAGCGGTGCCAAGGTTCACGCAGGCCCTGCGGTACGTCAGTTGGCCCGCGAGTTCGGCGTTGAGCTGAGCGCAGTGGCTGCCAGCGGTCCTCACGGCCGTGTGCTGAAGGAAGACGTGCAGGCTTACGTCAAAGCCATGATGCAGAAAGCCAAGGAAGCGCCGGCTGCTGGCGGCGCTACCGGTGGCTCGGGCATTCCGCCGATCCGCACCGTGGACTTCAGCCGCTTCGGCGAAGTCGAAGAAGTGCCGATGACCCGCCTGATGCAAATCGGCGCAGCCGGCCTGCACGCCAGCTGGCTGAACATCCCGCACGTGACCCAGTTCGACCAGGCCGACATCACCGACCTGGAAGCTTTCCGCGTTGCGCAGAAAGCCGTGGCCGAAAAGGCCGGCGTGAAACTGACCGTGTTGCCGCTGCTGCTCAAGGCGTGTGCGCACCTGCTCAAGGAGCTGCCGGACTTCAACGCTTCGCTGGCGCCAAGCGGCAAGGCGATCATCCGCAAGAAGTACGTGCACATCGGCTTTGCGGTCGACACCCCGGATGGCCTGCTGGTACCGGTCATCAAGAACGTCGACCAGAAGAGCCTGCTGCAACTGGCTGCCGAAGCCGCCGCACTGGCTGCCAAGGCCCGCGACAAGAAGCTCACCCCGGACGACATGCAGGGCGCCTGCTTCACCATCTCCAGCCTCGGTCACATTGGCGGTACCGGCTTCACGCCAATCGTCAACGCGCCGGAAGTGGCGATCCTGGGTGTTTCCAAGGCAACCATCCAGCCAGTGTGGGACGGTAAAGCGTTCCAGCCGAAGCTGATGCTGCCACTGTCGCTGTCCTACGATCACCGCGTGATCAACGGCGCGGCAGCGGCTCGCTTCACTCAGCGCCTGAGCCAGTTGCTGAACGACATCCGCACCATCCTGCTGTAAGCCTCAACGGGCCTCCCCTTGTGCGGGGAGGCCTGGCTGCACCGATTTCCGAGCGCCACGCTCGTACCTCAACCCCGCTTTTGCGGGGCTTTTTTTTGTGGTGAGAGGCTTGCTCGCGCACCTCATTTGCGAGTCCTGTGCGTGCGTCAATGCACCACCCATCAGCCCGATTGCAGAAATCCCTCCCGCGGCCGATAACACCCATATAGCACTTAGCCTTCATCCTCTCTTGTCAGTACGTGCCGCATGATGCAACCTTGCCGCAGGCGACAGTAAAGAGGGCGTGAGCCCGGCGCCGTGCGCGTCTTCCCAAGCGAGTTTCCCCCATGAAAAGCCAACCCGATGTCGCCCGTATGGCGGCCGAGGTAGTGACGCAATTACCGGTGCCCTCGCGCCTCGGTATGCTGCGTTTCGAGCGGCTTAATGAGGCAAGCTGGGCCTTGCTGTACCTGGACCCCAATTGCGAACGCCAATTCGGCCTGCCGGCGGTCGAACTGTGCGCCCTGCTCGGCACGCCCTACGCCAGCCTGATGGAGCCCCAGGCGCGCTATCAATTGCACGACGCGATCCAGCAGCAACTGGCCCAGAGCCCGCATTACCTGGTGCGCTACACCCTGCACACCAACGACGGCCCGCTGAGCCTGCTGGAAATGGGCGAGGCCTACAAACAACACAATCGTCACCTGTTGCGTGGCTACCTGATGGTGGTCGACGGGCTGTTCAGCGAAATCCCCACCACCGCCCCGACTGCCGACCTGGAGAACCAGAACAGCCGCCTGCAGATCGCCCTGGAACTCAACCAGCGCGCCCAGCAGGAACAGTTGCAGCATCTGGAACGGGTACGCGCGCAACAGGAACTCATTCTGCTGTTGGCGCGCCAGCGCTACACCACACCCAATTCGCTGCAGGAAGCCGCCGAGCTTATCACCCGCAGCGCCTGCGATATCTACCAGATCGATTGCGCCAGCATCTGGAACCTCGAGGGCCAGCGCCTGGTGCCGATCTCGGCCTACCACCGCGCCGACCAGCAGCACCACCTGCCGGAATCCATCGACGCCAGCAGTTTCCCCGACTACCTGGAAGCCCTGCAATCCAGCCGCGCCATTGACGCCACCCACGCCATGCGCGACCCGCGCACCCGTGAGATGGCCGAAAGCCTGCGCGCCAAGGATGTGCACGCGATGCTCGACGCGAGCATCCGCGTAGATGGCCAGGTCGTCGGCGTGTTGTGCCTTGAACAGAGCGGCAGCTCGCGCGCGTGGCAATCCGACGAAATCGCCTTTGCCGGCGAGCTGGCGGACCAGTTCGCCCAGGTCATCAACAACCACAACCGCCGCACCGCCACCAGCGCCCTGCACCTGTTCCAGCGCGCCGTCGAGCAAAGCGCCAACGCCTTCCTGCTGGTCAATTGCGATGGCGTGGTGGAGTACGTCAACCCAAGCTTCACTGCGATCACCCAGTACAGCGCCGAGGAAGTCCACGGCCACCGCCTGGCGCAGTTGCCGGCGCTGGAGAACCTCAGCGAATTGCTGTTCGATGCGCCGTCCTCACTGGCCAAAAGCAACAGTTGGCAGGGTGAATTCAAGAGCCGACGCAAGAACCTCGAACCCTACTGGGGCCAGCTGTCGATTTCCAAGGTGTACGGCGACAACCGCGAGTTGACCCACTACATCGGCATTTACGAAGACATCACCCAGACCAAGCTCGCGCAGCAGCGCATCGAGCGCCTGGCCTACACCGACAACCTGACCAACCTGGGCAACCGCCCGGCGTTCATCCGCAACCTCGATGAACGCTTCGCCCGCGACAGCGACAGCCCGATCAGCCTGTTGCTGGTGGACATCGACAATTTCAAGCGTATCAACGACAGCCTCGGCCACCAGACCGGCGACAAGCTGTTGATCAGCCTCGCGCGGCGCCTGCGCAACAGCCTGAGTGCCGGCGGCAGCCTGGCGCGGTTTGCCAGTAACGAGTTCGCGGTGCTGCTGGATGACACGGACCTTGAGACGGGCCAGCAAGTTGCCAGCCAGTTGCTGACCACCCTCGACAAGCCGATGTTCGTCGACAACCAGTTGATCAGCGTCACCGGCTCCGTAGGCCTGGCCTGCGCGCCGCTGCATGGCCGCGACCCGCAAACCCTGATGCGCAACGCAGGCCTGGCCCTGCACAAAGCCAAAGCCAACGGCAAACATCAGGTGCAGGTGTTCACCGAAGCGCTGAACGCCGAAGCCAGTTACAAATTGTTTGTGGAAAACAACCTGCGCCGCGCCCTGACCCAGAACGAGCTGGACGTGTTCTACCAGCCCAAGCTGTGCCTGCGCAGCGGCCGCTTGCTGGGCATGGAGGCGCTGCTGCGCTGGAACCACCCGGAAAAAGGCATGATCCGCCCCGACCAGTTCATCAGCGTGGCTGAAGAAACCGGGTTGATCATCCCGATCGGCAAATGGATCGCGCGCCAGGCGTGCCGCATGAGCAAGCAACTGAGCGCCAATGGCATGGGCAATTTGCAGGTGGCGATCAACCTGTCACCCAAACAGTTTTCCGACCCGGACCTGGTGGCCTCCATTGCCACCATCCTCAAGGAAGAACAACTGCCGGCCAACCTGCTGGAGCTGGAGTTGACCGAAGGCCTGCTGCTGGAAGCCACCGAGGACACGCGCCAGCAACTCGACCAGCTGAAAAGCTTCGGCCTGACCCTGGCCATGGACGACTTCGGTACCGGGTACTCGTCGCTGAGCTACCTGAAGAAATTCCCCATCGACATCATCAAGATCGATCGCAGCTTTATCCACGAAATTCCGGACAACCAGGACGACATGGAAATCACGTCGGCCGTGATCGCCATGGCCCACAACCTCAAGCTCAAGGTGGTCGCCGAAGGCGTCGAGACCGCTGAGCAACTGGCGTTCCTGCGCCGCCATCGTTGCGACGTGGGCCAGGGCTACCTGTTCGACCGGCCAATCCCCGGCGCAGAGCTGCTGGAAAAGCTCAAACGCTACCCGCGCGGGCCAATCGCCTGACAGCGCTGTAACACTCGGGCACACTGGCGGTCTGTCTTATTACGTAACTCAATCTGACTGAGAGGACTGCTCATGGTCTTGCGCTCGGAAATTCTGGTGAACAAAAACGTGTTGCCCACTCAAGAACAAGCTTTGCCTGGCCGTGAAACCCCGATGAATCTGCCGGAGACGCATTTCGTCAACGGCAACCCGTTGCTGGGCCCGTTCCTGGACGACGTTGGCTTTGCGATTTTCGGCCTCGGCTGCTTCTGGGGCGCCGAGCGCCGCTTCTGGCAGCGCGATGGCGTGGTCAGCACCGTGGTCGGTTACGCCGGTGGCTATACGCCGAACCCGACGTACGAAGAAGTCTGCTCGGGCCTGACCGGCCACAGCGAAGTGGTGCTGGTGGTGTATGACCAGGCCAAAGTGAAATACGAAGACCTGTTGAAGATGTTTTGGGAACTGCACAACCCAACCCAGGGCATGCGCCAGGGCAATGACATCGGCAGCCAGTACCGCTCGGTGATCTACGCCACCACGCCGGAACAACTCGCGGCAGCGCAGGCGAGTGCCGAGGCGTATCAGGGCGAACTGACCAAGGCCGGTTTGGGTGTGATTACCACGGAAATCGAAGAGGCACCGACGGTGTACTTTGCCGAGGCGTATCACCAGCAGTACCTGGCGAAGAACCCGCAGGGCTATTGCGGGATTGGCGGTACGGGCGTGACCTGCCCGATCTAACGCCAAAAGCCTCGCGGGCAAGCCCGCTCCCTCCTTGATACGCGATCAACTGTGGGAGCGGGCTTGCCCGCGATAGCGTTCTGGCAGGCAACTATTTACTCGGCAATCAACCAATCCATCTGCCACCCACCCTGGGTCTGGCCCAACTTCTTGGACAACCACGGCAGCAGCTCACGCAACTCTTCCTCCAAACCCCACGGCGGGTTGGCAATCGCCAGGCCCGAGCCAGTCAGGGTGTCTGGCGTATCAAGCGGATGCACCAGCAACTCCACGCGCAACAGCTTCGGTGCACCGGTGCCGGCCAGGTCCTGATAGAAGCGACGCAGCATGCGCTGGTCTTTCACTGGGTACCAGATGGCCGCCACGGTCTGACGCATGCGACCGACGGCTTCCTTGAGGGACGCCGCGCAGCGCTGCATCTCATCAAGCTTTTCAAACGGCGGGTCGATCAACATCAACGCGCGTTTTTCCGGCACCGGCAACAAGGCTCGCGGCACATGCCAGCCTTCGCCCAGGTGCACTTTTACCCGGCGATCACCCTTCATGTTGTCCTTGAGCAGCACGCCATCTTCCGGGTGCTTTTCATTGAGCAGCACACGATCCTGGGGCCGCGTCAGGCGGCGCGCCAGTTCCGGCGAGCCAGGGTAGTAACGCAACTGGCCATCCGGGTTCATCTCGTGCAGCACGCGCATGTAATCGGCGGTCAGTGGCGGCAGGTCGCTCTCGCCCCACAGCCGCGCAATGCCTTCCAGGTATTCACCGGTGCGGTTGGCCTGGTCGCCCTGCAGGTCGTACAGGCCGATGCCTGCATGGGTGTCGAGATAGGCAAACGGCTGCTCCTTGCGCGACATCAGGGCGATGAGGCGAGTCAAGGTCAGGTGTTTGAAGACATCGGCATGGTTGCCGGCGTGAAAGGCGTGACGATAATTCATGGTTGCTCCTGCGCAGGGGGCGAAGTTTACCCGCTACGAGGGCAAAGGTGCAGGGCTGCGTGTCGGGCGGGGCCGATGCCGTCGATACAGCCCTTGGGCTCAGGTCAATTCCTCAGCCAGGTAATCGGCCAGCGCTTCATGGCTGACATTCGAGGTACGTGCGAAATAAGCGACCTTGTGCTGCAAGGTTGTTGGCGGGAAGGCTGTGTACAAGTCGGGGCGCTGTTCTTCGAGCCATTGCAGCAGATTGTCGATCAGGGTTTGCGGTGACTGCTCGGCCAGGTGTTCCAATAACGGCGTGGGGGCTCGCCACCATGGGCTGGTTTTGGCAGCCGTGACCGCGCCCGTCGTCACCGATAGCGCCTGGCCATTGATCAGGTAACGCTGGAACACCGGCAACACCTTTCCCGCCTCATCGCCCAGCATTTGCAACATCGGCAAAAACTGCGCGCCATCCCAAAAGCGCAAAAACACCTGCTGGTCATCCGGCAAATATACCTTGGTCAGGCTTTGCAGATGCGCCACTACTGTTTCGAGCGGGCTCGACGACACCGCCAGCCAGCCCCAGTCTGTCGACTCGGTTGCTGCTATCCAATCGAGGAAGGGGCTGCTGGGCTCGATGAGGCCGACGTAAGGCATCACTTCGTTCCACTCGGCATAAGCCGTGCCGGCCCAGAGTGATTGAGGGAACGCACCGGCCGCCGAGGGTTGCCACACTCCAAGCGGTTTGGCGTCACTGGCGTTACCCAGCACTGCGAAGAGTTGCTCGCCGGGGCGCAGAGGGGTTTCAGTCAGCCACGCAGTGGGCGTCATGCGTTGAGGCATGGGGGCAAATTCCTTTTAAGGCTCGTGGTTAATTTGGGGATCAAGCGACGTCGCACTGCCCGTTCCGGCAGCGCTCACACTCCTCACAAAACGGCGCACTTCGCTTCAAACTGGCGACTTGCACAGGGCTTAGCGGTGCGGGAATGACCGTCAGCAGCTTCTCCTTGATTCCCGGCGTCAAAGGGGAAGCTGCCGGCGCAGACGCGCCGCCAATCTGGATCGGCACACTGCTGAAAATCCCGCCCGCCGACAGCGTGATCGACTGCCCGCCCGCCTGAATCGTGACGGTGGCGCCTGCATCGATGACCACGCTTTGCCCCGCGCCAATCTGAATCGTCCGCCCGGCGCGCATCTGCTGCGAGCCACCGACCATCAGATGATCATCCTGCTTCAGCTCAGTCAGGCGGTTGCCATGGGTGATGCGCTGCTCTTCGCCTTGCAGCTCGTGGTGCGACTCACCCCCAACCTTCACCCGTCGCGCGTTATCGACCTGCACCTGCTGGTCATGCAGCACATGCTGGGTCCAGTCGCGCTGGGCGCGCAGGTAGATTTCTTCGGCACCCTTGCGGTCTTCGATGCGCAGTTCGTTGTAGCCACCGCCGCCGGGGGTGCTTTGGCTGCGGAAAATGCTGCGGGTCATGTCGGCCGGCAGGTCGAGGGGCACGGGGGTGGCCGCGTTGGGCAGGCACCCCACCACCAGCGGCATGTCCAGGTCACCATTGACGAACCCGACCAGTACTTCCATGCCGACCCGCGGAATCAGCACCGAACCGTAGCGGTCATGGGCCCAGCCGCTGGCGACGCGCAGCCAGCAGCTGGAGTGGTCGTCGTGCTTGCCGTTGCGATCCCAGGCCATCTGCACTTTGACCCGGCCGTATTCATCGCAATGGATTTCGCTGTTGGCAGGGCCGGTGACGACCGCGTTCTGATAGCCCGAGATAGTTGGGCGCGGCTGCGTCGGCAACGGCGGTCGAAAGATCACGTCCCACGGAGCGGCGACAAACGTATTGCTATAACCCTGGCGAACATTCCCGCCAGAGACTTCGGTGACAGCCTCCTCCAACACTTGATGCTGTTTGCCTGCGTGGGTGACTTGTGTCACCAGCCACAAGTCATTCCAGTCTTCACGCGAATGCCCGCTGAGCCTGAGGAACCGGCCACTGACCAATGCCGGTTCATCGCCTTCGCCACAGGCAATCCGATACTCGCTGCGCAGGCGCTCCAAGCCGCGCTGTGCGAGGTATTTGCCGTGGGGCCGATCACTGAAATGGCCGGGATAATCCTGCGCCTCAAGCTTCGGGAGCTGCTCGCCTGCCGCGGCACTTTCCAGCTCGAGGCTCGGTTTGCGAAAGTCGTAATCGCGCAGGTTCACCGACGTGGTGCGGGTCTGTAGCTGCACGGCAAAGCGTTTGATGGCAGGCGTATCGGCCACCATCCCGGAGCCAGGCGTGTAAGGCGTGGGCTGGCCAGGCTGGGCAAATACGGTCTGGTCATCGCCAAACACCAGCAGGTGGCCTTTGGGTGAATGCTGGAAGTGGTAGTGAATGCCCAGCTCGGCACACAGCCGCTGAATGAACGCCAGATCGGTCTCACCAAACTGCACGCAATACTCGCGAACGGGATACGTGCCGCTCAGGCGAAAATCGAAAGCGTCACTCTGAATCCCTTGCCCCACCAGCACCTGCGCCACAATTTGCGGCACCGTCTTGTTCTGGAAAATCCGCTGATGGCTGCTGTGTGCCAGATAGGCCAACTGCGGCACGACGCTGATCTGATAGCGCGTCAGACGCCGCCCGGAGTCGCCCTGCGCCACCTGGTAAACCAGACCATGCACGCCGTGGCCCTGATCATCGAAACCGAGATACACCTGACGATGCAGCAAGCTTTCCAGGTCAAGGTCGGGCTGCTCGCTGACCAGTTCAAGGTCAAAGCTATAGGGCTGACTGATGGTTTCGGTGCCATTGAACTCGAACACCTTGAGCTCACTGGGCTGCCCATCGAGGGTCAGATTAAACGCACTTTGATTGGCAGGAGCGAACATCCGGTGTTTCTCTGCGAGGGGGTGGGCGGTCGATTCTGCACCAGCTTTTTGCCCTCCTGAGCACCCTCAGCACAAATCAGTAAGCTCCTACACAATCGAGGCCGAATTCTTCATGTAGCGGGCGTCGAAGACGTCTCACGGCCGTGCTAGCGTACGGGCCCCTACCTCGCCGGATCACTGGAAAAAGCATGGTCACACGCTACGCAAAAATCGCCCTGACGCTCTCACTCGCCGCCTTCGCCTGTCTGGTCGCGTTCAACAACATCACGGACTACAGCTCCAACTTCGCCTTCGTCAAACACGTGTTGAGCATGGACACCACCTTCCCGGGCAACGCCGCCCTGTACCGTGCCATTACCGCGCCATGGGTGTGGCACGGCGCCTACGCGTTGATCATCTTTGGCGAAGCGCTCACCGGCCTGCTGCTGGTGCTGGGCGCACTGAAGTTGTGGCGTGCGCGGCATACCGGCAGTGCCGACTTCAACCGCGCCAAGGCCTTCGCCACCACCGGCCTGGTCCTCGGCTTCGTGGTGTGGTTTTTCGGCTTCATGGTGGTGGGCGGCGAATGGTTCCTGATGTGGCAATCCCATCAGTGGAATGGCCAGGATGCCGCGTTCAAGTTCTACATGGCGATTGTGGGTGTGTTGATCTTTCTTAACCTGCCGGATTCGGACTGAATCAAGCCACAAAAAAAGGCCCGCTATCCGTAGGACGCGGGCCTTTGTTTCAACTCAACGAGTGCTCGGCACCCGAAGAAGTTACTTGTTGAGGTTGTAGTCTTTTTCCGCCGCATCAAAGCGCTCGACCATACCTGCAGTCGGCGCGCCCAGCTTGCTCACGAAGTAGATCGCAAGGCTCGCGAAGATGAAGCCCGGGATGATTTCGTACAGGCCCAACAGGCTGAAATGCTTCCACACGATCACAGTGATCGCGCCGACCAGAATCCCGGCCAGTGCGCCGTTGCGGGTCATGCCTTTCCAGATCACCGAGATCAGCACCACAGGGCCGAACGCCGCGCCGAAACCGGCCCACGCGTAGCTCACCAGGCCCAGTACGCGGTTGTCCGGGTTGGCCGCCATGGCGATGGCGATCAGGGCAACCACCAGCACCATCGCGCGGCCGACCCATACCAGCTCAAGCTGGGAGGCGTTTTTGCGCAGGAAGGTTTTATAGAAGTCTTCGGTCAGGGCGCTGGAGCACACCAGCAGCTGGCAGCTCAGGGTGCTCATCACGGCCGCGAGGATGGCCGACAGCAACACACCGGCAATCCATGGGTTGAACAGCAGCTTGGCCAGTTCGATGAACACACGCTCGTGGTTCTCGGTGACGGGGCCTGCCACTTCAGGATGCGCCGAGAAGTAGGCAATACCGAAGAAGCCCACCGCCACGGTGCCGCCCAGGCACAGGATCATCCAGGTCATGGAGATGCGGCGCGCCTTGGCGATCGACTTCACCGAATCCGCCGCCATGAAGCGCGCGAGGATGTGCGGCTGGCCGAAGTAACCCAGCCCCCAGCCCATCAGCGAGATGATGCCAATGAAAGTGGTGTTTTTGAGCATGTTGAAGTTGTCGGGGTTCTTGGCTTCGATGGCCAGGAAGGTAGTGTCGACGCCACCGGTGGCCAGCAGCACGATGATCGGCGTGAGGATCAGCGCAAAAATCATCAGGGTGGCTTGTACGGTGTCCGTCCAGCTCACGGCCAGAAAACCGCCGACAAAGGTGTAGGCAATAGTTGCGGCAGCACCGGCCCACAGCGCGGTCTCGTAGGACATGCCGAAGGTGCTTTCAAACAGGCGGGCACCGGCCACGATGCCGGACGCGCAATAAATCGTGAAGAACACCAGGATCACCACCGCCGAAATAATCCGCAGCAGGCCGCTCTTATCTTCGAAACGGCTGGAAAAGTAATCCGGCAGGGTCAAGGCGTCACCATTGTGCTCGGTCTGTACCCGCAGGCGACCGGCAACGAACAGCCAGTTGAGATAGGCACCGACGATCAGGCCGATGGCGATCCAGCTTTCCGACAGGCCCGACATGTAGATCGCACCCGGCAAGCCCATCAACAACCAGCCGCTCATGTCGGAAGCACCGGCCGACAGGGCCGTTACCACGCTACCGAGGCTGCGACCGCCGAGGATGTAGTCGGAAAGGTTGTTGGTGGAGCGATAGGCCATGAAGCCGATCAGCACCATTGCTGCGATGTAGATCACGAACGTGATCAGGGTTGGATTACTAACGCTCATAAGAGTGACGCCCTGGCTTTGTTTTTATGTAGCGACGGCCTGTCAGACGGCCACCCGTTGTTAACCGGGTAGACGAAGCTGCATGCCGCGCATTTATGACTGGCGTTTCCCCAGGAAAGCCGCCAGCCGATGAACCGAACCGCTCAAGTGGTTGCACCTTTGGCGCGAATGCTATTCAACAAAGCAAATAAGGTGCAACCAGTTTCTTGAGAATAAGTTGCACCTGGGTGTGATTTACGGAAAACACCGCGTTTTTGCTCCTTTTCGGAGCAAGCGCAGCCAAACTCAGAACTATTTGCACCTTGATGCAGCCGATTCGACGTACCTGTTCAGTTCACTCGATCGCCATCAAAAAAATCATCGGCAAAAAAGGGTTGCACCCGGTTGCACCTCGGCATGCGCAAAGCTAATCTTGCCGCCAGCAGATGCCACTCGGTAGTGGCACCCATGAGGATAAAAAGATGGCAACGACCACCCTTGGGGTCAAACTCGACGACCCGACCCGCGAACGCCTGAAGGCCGCCGCGACCTCCATTGATCGCACGCCGCACTGGCTGATCAAGCAGGCGATTTTCAATTACCTGGAGAAACTGGAGGGGGGTGCAACCCTGACCGAGCTCAATGGCTTGAGCACCAAAGACACTGAAGACGCAGGCGACGTCCAGCCGGACCACGCCCACCAGTGCTTCCTGGAGTTCGCCGAGAGCATCCTGCCGCAATCGGTACTGCGCGCCTCGATCACCGCCGCTTACCGCCGCCCGGAGCCGGAAGTGGTGCCAATGCTGATCGAACAGGCTCGCCTGCCGCAGCCCATGGCCGAAGCCACCAACAAGCTGGCCGCCTCGATTGCGGAAAAACTGCGTAATCAGAAGAGTGCTGGCGGCCGTGCAGGCATCGTTCAGGGCCTGCTGCAGGAATTTTCCCTGTCGTCCCAGGAAGGTGTAGCACTGATGTGCCTGGCCGAGGCGCTGCTGCGCATCCCGGACAAAGGCACCCGTGACGCGCTGATCCGCGACAAGATCAGCACCGGCAACTGGCAGCCGCACCTGGGCAACAGCCCGTCGCTGTTCGTCAACGCGGCCACCTGGGGTCTGCTGCTGACCGGCAAACTGGTCGCCACCCATAACGAAGCGGGCCTGACCTCATCCCTGAGCCGCATCATCGGCAAGAGCGGCGAGCCGATGATCCGCAAGGGCGTCGACATGGCCATGCGCCTGATGGGCGAGCAGTTCGTCACCGGCGAAACCATCGCCGAAGCCCTGGCCAACGCGAGCAAGTTCGAAGCCAAGGGCTTCCGCTATTCCTACGACATGCTCGGCGAAGCCGCACTGACCGAACACGACGCCCAGAAGTACCTGGCGTCGTACGAACAAGCCATTCACTCCATCGGCAAAGCCTCCCACGGCCGCGGGATTTATGAAGGCCCGGGCATCTCCATCAAACTCTCGGCCCTGCACCCACGTTATAGCCGCGCGCAGTACGAGCGTGTGATGGATGAGCTGTACCCGCGCCTGCTGTCCCTGACCCTTTTGGCCAAGCAGTACGACATCGGCCTGAATATCGACGCCGAAGAAGCCGACCGCCTGGAGCTGTCGCTCGACCTGCTGGAGCGCCTGTGCTTCGAGCCGCAACTGACCGGCTGGAACGGCATCGGTTTCGTGATCCAGGCTTACCAGAAGCGTTGCCCGTACGTGATCGACTATGTCATCGACCTGGCGCGCCGCAGCCGCCACCGCCTGATGATCCGCCTGGTGAAAGGCGCGTACTGGGACAGCGAAATCAAGCGCGCCCAGGTCGAAGGCCTGGAAGGCTACCCGGTCTACACCCGCAAGGTGTACACCGACGTGTCCTACATCGCCTGCGCCCGCAAACTGCTGTCGGTACCGGAAGTTATTTACCCGCAGTTCGCCACGCACAACGCCCACACCTTGTCGGCGATTTACCATATCGCCGGCCAGAACTATTACCCCGGCCAGTACGAATTCCAATGCCTGCACGGCATGGGTGAACCGCTGTACGAGCAAGTTGTAGGCAAGGTTTCCGAAGGCAAATTGAACCGTCCGTGCCGCGTGTACGCCCCAGTCGGCACCCACGAAACATTACTGGCCTACCTGGTGCGTCGCCTGCTGGAAAACGGCGCCAATACCTCGTTCGTCAACCGCATCGCCGACCAATCCATTTCGATCCAGGAACTGGTGGCCGACCCGGTCGCCAGCATCGAGCAAATGGCCACGCTGGAAGGCGGCTTTGGACTGCCACACCCGCGTATTCCACTGCCGCGCGACCTCTACGGCAGCGACCGCGCCAACTCGGCCGGTATCGACCTGGCCAACGAACACCGTCTGGCGTCACTGTCCTGCGCCCTGCTGGCCACCGCGCATAACAACTGGAAAGCCGCGCCGATGCTCGGTTGCGCCTCCAGCAATGAAGCGGCCGCACCGGTGCTGAACCCGTCCGACCTGCGTGATGTGGTTGGCCATGTGCAAGAAGCCACCGTTGCCGACGTCGACAATGCCATTCAATGCGCCATCAGCGCCGGCCCGATCTGGCAAGCCACCCCGCCCGCCGAGCGCGCTGCGATCCTGGAGCGTGCCGCCGACTTGATGGAAGGCGAGATCCAGCCGCTGATGGGCCTGCTGGCTCGCGAAGCCGGCAAGACCTTCGCCAACGCCATCGCCGAAGTGCGTGAAGCGGTGGATTTTCTGCGCTACTACGCGGTGCAGGCGCGCAACGATTTCACCAACGACGCCCACCGCCCACTGGGCCCGGTAGTGTGCATCAGCCCGTGGAACTTCCCGCTGGCGATTTTCAGTGGTCAGGTTGCTGCTGCACTGGCCGCCGGCAACCCGGTCCTGGCGAAGCCTGCCGAGCAAACGCCGCTGGTCGCCGCCCAAGCCGTGCGCATCCTGCTGGAAGCCGGCATCCCGGAAGGCGTGCTGCAATTACTGCCGGGCCAGGGCGAGACCGTCGGTGCGCGCCTGGTGGGTGATGATCGCGTCAAAGGCGTGATGTTCACCGGCTCCACCGAAGTGGCGCGCCTGCTGCAACGCAACGTCGCCGGGCGCCTGGATGCTCAGGGTCGTCCGATCCCGCTGATCGCCGAGACCGGTGGCCAGAACGCCATGATCGTCGATTCTTCGGCACTGACTGAACAAGTGGTGATCGACGTGGTGTCGTCGGCATTCGACAGCGCTGGCCAACGTTGCTCGGCCCTGCGTGTGTTGTGCCTGCAGGAAGATTCGGCAGACCGTGTCATCGAAATGCTCAAGGGCGCCATGGCGGAATGCCGTTTGGGCAACCCGGAGCGCCTGTCGGTAGACATCGGCCCGGTGATCGACGCCGAAGCCAAGGCCGGCATCGAGAAGCACATCCAGGCCATGCGCGACAAAGGCCGCACGGTGTACCAAGTGGCAATTGCCGACGGCGAAGAAATCAAGCGCGGCACCTTCGTGATGCCAACCCTGATCGAGCTGGAAAGCTTCGACGAACTGCAACGGGAGATTTTCGGCCCGGTGCTGCACGTGGTGCGCTACAAGCGCAAAGAAATCGACCAATTGATCGGCCAGATCAATGCATCGGGCTACGGCCTGACCCTGGGCGTGCACACCCGCATCGACGAGACCATCGCCAAGGTGATCGACAACGTCAATGCCGGTAACGTCTACGTGAACCGCAACATCGTCGGCGCCGTGGTCGGTGTGCAGCCGTTCGGCGGCGAAGGTTTGTCGGGCACCGGCCCTAAAGCCGGTGGTCCGCTGTACCTGTACCGCCTTTTGTCCACTCGTCCTACGGATGCGATCGAACAATCCTTCGTACGCAGCGACAAGCTGACAGCGCCGGATGTGCGCCTGCGTGACGCCATGAGCCAGCCGCTGACCGCCTTGAAAAACTGGGCCGACAGCAACCAGTTCAGCGACCTGAGCGCCCTGTGCAACCGGTTCGCCGCGCAATCGCAAAGCGGTATCACCCGCCAACTGGCCGGCCCGACCGGCGAGCGCAACAGCTACGCCATCCTGCCGCGCGAGCACGTGCTGTGCCTGGCGGACGTGGAAGGCGACCTGCTGACGCAACTCGCGGCGGTATTGGCCGTCGGCGGCTCGGCGGTTTGGCCGGAAACTGACCTGACCAAGGCCTTGTTCCCACGCTTGCCGAAGGAAATTCAGGCGAGGATCAAACGTGTGGCCGACTGGACCAAGGATGAAGTGGTGTTCGATGCCGTCCTGCACCACGGCGATTCCGACCAACTGCGTGCGGTATGCCAGCAAGTGGCGCAGCGGAGCGGTGCGATTGTCGGGGTGCATGGTTTGTCGCAAGGCGAGACGGCGATTGCGCTGGAGCGCCTGGTAATCGAACGAGCCCTGAGCGTGAACACCGCGGCGGCAGGCGGCAACGCCAGCCTGATGACCATCGGCTAACTACGCCTGATCGTTCCCACGCTCTGCGTGGGAATGCAGCCCGGGACGCTCTGCGTCCCAAAGCGTGACGCAGAGCGTCACCAGAGGCGTTCCCACGCGGAGCGTGGGAACGATCTCGCCCTCTTCGCGTTTTGCACCTGCATCACGCAAATCAATCTTGCTATCCAGCCTCTATTCGCGCACTTAGACTCAGGCCCATCCCCACACAGGTAAGCCGCCATGTCCGAGACGCTGCTCAGTTCCCGCAATCTGGCTTTCGAGCTGTATGAAGTCCTCGATGCCGAAGGCCTGACCCAGCGCGAGCGGTTTGCCGAACACAACCGCGAAACCTTCGATGCCGCGATCAGTACCGCGCGTAACATTGCGGAAAAATACTTCGCGCCACACAACCGCAAAAACGACGAAAACGAACCGCGCTTCGAGGACGGCAAAGCCATCCTGATTCCGGAAGTAAAACCGGCCGTAGACGCCTTCCTGGAAGCCGGCTTCCTCAACGCCGCGCGCAGTTTCGACGCCGGCGGCATGCAGTTGCCGACCCTGCTGTCCCAGGCCTGCTTTGCGCACTTCCAGGCCGCCAACGCCGCCTCCACGTCCTACCCGTTCCTGACCATGGGCGCCGCCAACCTGATCGAAAGCTTCGGCACCGAGGCGCAAAAACAACGCTTCCTGCAGCCGATGATCGATGGCCGCTTCTTCGGCACCATGGCGCTGACCGAGCCGCATGCAGGCTCGTCCTTGTCAGATATACGTACACGCGCAGAGCCAGCGGCTGACGGCACTTATCGCCTCAAGGGCAACAAGATCTTCATTTCCGGCGGCGATCACCCGCTGTCGGAAAACATCGTGCACATGGTGCTGGCCAAGCTGCCGGACGCGCCGCCCGGCGTGAAGGGCATTTCGCTGTTTATCGTGCCCAAATTCCTCGTCAACGACGACGGCAGCCTGGGCGAGCGCAATGACGTGCTGCTGGCCGGGCTGTTCCACAAGATGGGCTGGCGCGGCACCACTTCCACCGCGCTGAACTTCGGCGATAACGGTAATTGCGTCGGCTATCTGGTGGGCAAGCCGCACCAGGGCCTTAGCTGCATGTTCCAGATGATGAACGAGGCGCGCATTGGCGTCGGCATGGGTGCGGTGATGCTCGGTTACGCCGGCTACCTGTACTCGCTGGAGTACGCCCGCGAACGCCCGCAAGGCCGACTGCCCGACAGCAAAGACCCGAGCACCGCGCCGGTCTCGATCATCCAGCACGCCGATATCAAGCGCATGCTGCTGACCCAGAAAGCTTACGTCGAAGGTTCATTCGACTTGGGCCTGTATGCCGCGCGCCTGTTCGACGACACCACCACCCTGGAAACCGAAGCCGAGCGCAAACAGGCCCACGAATTGCTGGATTTGCTCACCCCCATCGTCAAATCCTGGCCATCGGAGTTTTGCCTCAAGGCCAACGAACTGGCGATCCAGATTCTCGGCGGTCACGGCTACACCCGTGAATACCCGGTGGAACAGTACTACCGCGACAACCGCCTGAACCCGATTCATGAAGGCACCCACGGCATTCAGTCCCTGGATTTGCTGGGGCGCAAGCTCGCGCAGAATGGCGGCGCGGGCTTGAAGCAACTGATCCGCCTGATCGCCGAAACCGGCGCCCGCGCGCAGGAACACCAAAGCCTCACCGCGCTGAGGGAACCGCTGGAACATTTGGTCAACCGCCTGCAAGCGGTGACCCTCGGCCTGCTGACGGATCTCGCCCAAGGCAAGGTCAACAGCAGCCTCGCAAACTCGGCGCTGTACCTGAAAGTATTCGGGCATACGGTGATTGGCTGGCGCTGGCTGGAGCAAGCGATACGCGCCGAAGAAGGCTTGGCCAAAGGCAATGCGGCCGATGCGGCCTTCTATAAAGGCAAGCTCCAGGCCGCCCGGTACTTCCTGACCTGGGAAGTGCCGGGCTGCCATCATGAACTGGCGATTCTTGAGGCACGCGATGACACGTGCCTCGGCATGCAGGATGAGTGGTTCTAACCCCTAAGGCTGTCCGATAGCCTTGGAGATCACGTCGACCGTGGCGCTGACTTGCTCTTGGTAACGGTCGAGGTCCTGCTGGTGGTGCTTTTGCATTTCGATCTGCTCGGCGCACAGGTTCAGCGCGGCCAGTACCAGCAATTTGTCACCGATCAGCGTCGGGTACTTTTTCTTGGTGGTGGCCAGGGAAGCCTTGAGCATGGTCACGGCGTGCATCAGGGTGTGCTCCTCCCCTTGCGGCGCCTTGATCGAGTAATCCTCACCGAGAATCGAAACGACCTTTATCCCTTCATTCATGCGCTGACAGGCCCTGCGCTCACACGCTCAACCAAAGCCTGAATGCGCGCGGCGGTGGCGCCGTTCTTTTCTTCCTGTTCCATCAGGTTCAATTGCAGGCTGTCGTTTTCATCCTTGGCGCGGGCCAGTTCGGCCTTGAGGGATTCGTTGCTGCCCAGCAGGTCTTGATTCTGTTGTACGAGGTCGCTGACCAGCTGTTCCAGTTGACTGAGGGATGCTTCTAACATTTTGATTTCTCGGGCATTTTCAAAGGGCGGTGACGATAAAGAAAATTCACCTCGGATGCCAGGGTTATCCCTGGCGCACAGCCCGATTTTTAAGGGCCGGGCCGCACTTTCGAGCCTTAGTGACTGCAATTACCCGATCTGGTTCCTGAATCGAACCAACCCGTCGTCCGATGCGACAAAAGCGCGCACCCGCTTAAGACTTTAGTCGTATGGCCGATAGGCCATACACACCCTCGTCTCAAGCCCGCACGGATCGCGGTCCTTTCAGGATCCCAGCATGTCCCTACGAAATATGAATATCGCTCCGCGGGCGTTCCTCGGCTTTGCTTTTATTGGCGCACTGATGCTGTTTCTTGGTGTGTTTGCCTTGAACCAGATGAGCAAGATTCGCGCGGCCACCGACGACATCACCCTGAGCAGCGTGCCAAGCATTCGCGCCCTGGACGAGTTCACCCAACTGACCCTGCGCCTGCGTGTTTTGTCCTACCGCCTGCTGACCAACCGCGAACCGGACGTCCAGCAAAAGACCCTGCAATCGTTTGAAACGCGCAACCAGCAGATTCGTGCCGCCCAGGCGGTTTACGAAAAGCTGATCGAAAGCCCTGAAGAGCGCAGCGCCTATAACGAATACGTGCAGCTGTTGAGCCAGTACCGTCAGATCGAAGCGCGCATGATGACGCTGTCCGGCGCCAACCAGCTCGATGAACTGCGCACCTTGCTCAATACCGAACTGTTGGCCAACTCCGACAAGATCAACGCCACCATGGACCGCCTGGTGGAAATCAACAGCAAAATGGCGCTGGCCACCAATCAAGCCGCCAAGGACCAGTACGACACCGCCTTCAAACTGGTGGTGGGCCTGCTGGTACTGACCACGGCCCTGACCGTGCTGTTCGCCTGGCTGCTGACCCGCAGCATCACCGTGCCGATTTCCCAGGCACTGGACGCCGCCGAAGAAGTCGCCGAAGGCAACCTCACCCGCCCGATCAAGGTTGAAGGCAACGACGAAGCCGGCCGCCTGCTCGCCGCCATGGCCAAGATGCAGGACAAGCTGCGCGACACCCTGCAACGCATCGCCGGCTCTGCCACCCAGCTGGCTTCCGCCGCCGAGGAGCTGAACGCCGTCACCGACGAAAGCGCTCGCGGCCTGACCCAGCAGAACAACGAAATCGAACAAGCCGCCACGGCGGTCAACGAGATGACCAGCGCCGTCGAAGAAGTTGCGCGCAACGCCGTCAGTACCTCCGAAGCCTCGCGCAATGCCACCACCTCTGCCGGCGACGGCCGCGATCTGGTGCAGGAAACCGTCAGCGCCATCGAACGCATGAGCGGCGATGTGCAGGCGACCGCCACGTTGATTGGCGACCTGGCCAACGAATCGAGGGACATCGGCAAGGTGCTGGACGTGATTCGCGGCCTGGCCGACCAGACCAACCTGCTGGCCCTGAACGCCGCGATTGAAGCCGCGCGCGCTGGCGAAGCAGGCCGTGGTTTTGCGGTGGTGGCCGACGAAGTGCGGGCGCTGGCCCATCGCACCCAGCAATCGACCAGCGAGATTGAACGCATGATCGGCAGCATCCAGGCCGGCACCGAGCACGCGGTGGATTCCATGCGCAACAGCACCGAACGCGCGGAATCGACGCTGAACATTGCCAAAGGTGCAGGGATGTCGCTGGATACGATCAACTCGGCCATCGTGGAAATCAACGAGCGCAACCTGGTCATCGCCAGCGCAGCGGAAGAACAGGCGCAAGTGGCGCGGGAAGTGGACCGTAACCTGGTGAATATCCGCGATCTGTCGGTGCAATCGGCCACCGGCGCCAGCCAGACCAGTGCGGCGAGCAGCGAGCTGTCACGTCTGGCAGTGGACTTGAACGGGATGGTGGGGCGTTTCCGCCTCTGACTGACAATGCCTCCCTCTGTGGGAGCTGGCTTGCCTGCGATGGCATCACCTCGATCCACCTGAAGATCGAGGCGCCTGCATCGCGGGCAAGCCCGGCTCCCACACAAGCCAGCGCCCACATTGGAACGATCTTTTGACAGCGCAGCAATTCAACAGGTTAGAATCGCTGGCACGCAGACTGCATGGTCAGTGTGCGCCTCGTCTACCCAGTTCTGGAGTACTGCCTTTGAATGCGACGACCATCAACAGCCTGTTCTTGATCGGCGCGTTGCTGGTGAGTGCGAGCATTCTGGTGAGTTCTCTTTCGTCCCGCCTGGGGATCCCGATTCTGGTGATCATCCTGGCTGTGGGCATGGTCGCCGGTGTCGATGGCGGCGGCATCATCTTCGATAACTACCCGACCGCCTACCTGGTGGGCAACCTCGCGCTGGCGGTCATCCTGCTCGATGGCGGCCTGCGCACGCGGGTGGCGAGTTTTCGCGTGGCGCTCTGGCCGGCGTTGTCGCTGGCCACGGTGGGCGTGTTGATCACCACCGGCCTCACCGGCATGGCGGCGGCCTGGCTGTTCAACCTCAATATCATTCAAGGCTTGCTGATCGGCGCCATCGTTGGCTCCACCGATGCCGCAGCCGTGTTCTCGCTGCTCGGCGGCAAGGGCCTGAACGAACGGGTGACGGCCAGCCTGGAAATCGAGTCCGGCAGCAACGACCCGATGGCAGTGTTTCTCACCGTCACCCTGATCGACATGCTCGCCAGCGGCCAGACCGGCCTGCACTGGAGCCTGTTGACGCACCTGATCCGCGAGTTCGGCATCGGCGGCATCGTCGGCCTGGGCGGCGGCTGGCTGATGCTGCAACTGGTCAACCGCATCAACCTGGCCACCGGTCTGTACCCGATTCTGGTGATCGCCGGCGGCCTGTTTGTCTTCGCCCTCACCAACGCCTTGCACGGCAGCGGCTTCCTCGCCGTGTACCTGTGCGGGCTGGTGATCGGTAACCGTCCGGTGCGCAGCCGTCATGGCATTTTGCATATGCTCGACGGCATGGCCTGGCTGGCACAAATCGGCATGTTTTTGGTGCTGGGCCTGCTGGTTACGCCGCACGATCTGCTGCCGATCGCGCTGCCGGCCCTGGGCCTGGCGCTGTGGATGATCCTGTTTGCGCGGCCGCTGTCGGTGATCGTCGGCCTGTTGCCGTTCAAGGCGTTCCACGGCCGCGAAAAAGCCTTTATCGCCTGGGTCGGCCTGCGCGGCGCGGTGCCGATCATTCTGGCGGTGTTCCCGCTGATGGCCGGCCTGCCCCACGCGCAGCTGTACTTCAACCTCGCTTTCTTTATCGTGCTGGTCTCGTTGCTGGTACAAGGCACCAGCCTGCCGTGGGTGGCCAAGCTGCTCAAAGTGACCGTACCGCCGGACCCGGCGCCCATCTCCCGCGCAGCGCTGGAAGTGCACGTCACCAGCGAGTGGGAGCTGTTCGTCTACCGCCTCGGCGCCGAGAAATGGTGCATCGGCGCCGCCCTGCGCGAGCTGAAAATGCCCGAAGGCACGCGGATCGCCGCGCTGTTTCGCGGCCAGCAACTGCTCCATCCGTCGGGTAGTACGGTGCTGGAAGTCGACGACTTGCTCTGCGTGATCGGCCATGAACACAACCTGCCGGCCCTGGGCAAGCTGTTCAGCCAGGCGCCGCAACGTGGCCTCGACCTGCGTTTCTTCGGCGACTTCGTGCTTGAAGGCGACGCCCAGCTGGGCGCAGTGTCCGCGCTGTACGGCCTCAAGCTCGAAGGTATCGACCCGGACATGCCGCTCAGCCGCTTCATCACCCAGAAGGTCGGCGGCGCGCCGGTCGTCGGCGACCAGGTGGAATGGAACAATACGCTGTGGACCGTCGCAGTCATGGACGGGAACAAGATCGGAAAAGTCGGCGTCAAATTCCCCGAAGGAAGTCGTCCGGGCCCCGGGCTCTTCCTCTAAACTGCGGGGCTATGGCGCCACGCCCCTCACCTCTTTACCTTGCTCGACCGGTATCCATGACGACTCTGCGCACCTTCTTAGCCACTGCCCTGCTGGGCCTGACCCTTTGTGTCGGCAGCGTTTACGCCGCCGACCCGCCCAGCGCCGATGCCATCCAGCAAACCCTGGACAAACTGCCCGACCGCAAGCTGCCTGACGCCGATATGAAGGCGCTGCAAACCATCCTGCAACAGACCCTGACGTCTCTGGGCAACAAACAGGAATACGAACAGCGCCTCACCGACCTCAAGCGCCAGCTGGAAGACGCCCCGCGCCAGACCACCGACAACCAGCGCGAGCTGGTGCGGCTCAAGGCCACCAAAGTCGTCCCCGTGGCACAACGCTATGCCACGTTGCCGGTGCCGCAGCTTGAGCAACTGCTGGTGCAACGCTCAACCCAGCAAGGTGACCTGCAAAAAGAACTGGCCGACGCCAACAGCCTGACCATCGCCGCGCAAACCCGCCCGGAACGCGCGCAAACCGAAATCAGCAGCAGCCAGACGCGCATCCAGCAGATCAACGCGACCCTCAAGCTGGGCAAGGACAACGGCAAAGCCCTCAGCGGTGACCAGCGCAACCAATTGAACGCCGAACTTGCGGCCTTGAATGCCTTGATCCCGTTGCGGCGCCAGGAACTGGCCGGCAACAGCCAGTTGCAAGACCTGGGCAACAGCCAGCACGACTTGGTGGTGGAAAAAACCGCGCGCCTGGAGCAAGAAATTCAGGACCTGCAAACCCTGATCAACCAGAAACGCCTGGCGCAGTCCCAACAGACCGTTACCCAGCAGTCCATCGAAGCCCAGAAAGCCGGCGGCAGCAGCCTGCTCGCCACGGAAAGCGCGGCCAACCTGAAGCTGTCCGACTACCTGCTCAAAAGCACCGACCGCCTCAACGACCTGACCCAGAAAAACCTGCAGACCAAGCAGCAATTGGACACCGTCACCCAAAGCGACTCGGCTTTGGATGAGCAAATCAACGTGCTCAAGGGCAGCCTGCTGCTCTCCAAGATCCTCTATAAACAAAAGCAGGCGTTGCCGCGCCTGACCGTCGACCGCAACCTGGCGGACGACATCGCCAACATTCGCCTGTACCAGTTCGAGGTCAACCAGCAACGCGAACTGATCAGCACCCCCAGCACCTATGTAGATAGCCTGCTGGCCAACCAGCCGCCGGAAGACGTCACCCCGCAGCTGCGCCGCACGCTGCTGGAACTGGCGATCACCCGCAGCGACCTGCTTGAGCGCCTGAGCCGTGAGTTGAGCGCGCTGCTCAACGAGTCCATCACCCTGCAACTGAACCAGAAACAACTGCTCAGCACCGCCACCAGCCTGCGCGCGACCCTCGACGAGCAAATGTTCTGGATCCCCAGCAACAAGCCGCTGGACACCGAGTGGCTGGAAACCGTACCGGACCACCTGAGCAAACAAGTCACCACCCTGCCCTGGGCCTCCAGCGTCAGCGAACTGTATGACGGCCTGACCCAGCGCCCGTTGCTGTTCCTGCCATTGCTGCTGTTGATCGGCGCGTTATTGTGGCGGCGCAAAGCGCTATACCAGCGCCTCAACAAGGTTCACCTGGACATCGGCCACTTCAAGCGCGACAGCCAGTGGCACACCCCCCAGGCCATTTTGATCAACATTCTGCTGGCGATGCCGGTGTCCCTCGGCCTGGCGTTGTGTGGCTATGCGCTGCAGATCGACGCCCGCGGGCAGAACGCCAACCTCGGCGCTGCGCTGCTGCTGATTGCCCAGGCGTGGCTGGTGTTCTACACCGCCTACCGGATTCTCGCGCCGGGTGGCGTGGCGGAACTGCATTTCCGCTGGGAACGGCCACAAGTGGCGTTTCTGCAGGGCTGGATTCGCAAGCTGGGGCTGGTGGTGCTCGCGCTGGTAGCCGTGGTGGCCATCGCCGAGCACCAGCCGGCCGCGCTGGCCGACGACGTGCTGGGCATCGGCGTGGTGCTGACCTGCTACGCGCTGATGGCCTGGCTGCTCGGCCGCCTGCTGCTGAACAGCCCGACCCACGAAAAAGCCTCGCTGTTCCGCAAGTTCGTGGGCCTGGTGTTTACCGCCCTGCCCATCGCGCTGTTTATCGCCGTGTGCTTCGGCTACTACTACACCGCGCTCAAGCTCAGCGACCGGCTGATCAACACCCTGTACCTGCTGATGTTCTGGCTGGTCATCGAAGCCACCTTCGTGCGCGGCCTGGGCGTCGCCGCACGGCGCCTGGCTTACGCGCGAGCCTTGGCCAAACGCCAGGCAGCCAAGGAAGCGGGTGATGGCGAAGCGGTGATCGAAGAGCCGACGCTGGACATCGAACAGGTCAACGAACAGTCCATGCGCCTGATCCGCCTGGCCTTGCTCGGCGGTTTTATTGCCGCGCTGTACTGGGTGTGGAAAGACCTGATCACCGTGTTCTCCTACCTCGACAACGTGACGCTGTACGAATACACCAGCGGCACCGGCGCCAATGTCAGCATGGTGCCGATCAGCATCGGTGACTTGCTCGGCGCCTCCATCATCGTCGGCATCACCTTCGCCCTGGCGCGCAACTTGCCCGGTTTGTTGGAGGTGCTGGTGCTGTCGAAGCTGGACCTGGCCCAAGGCAGCGCCTACGCGACCACCACCTTGTTGTCTTATGTGATTGCGGGCGTAGGCTTTGTGTCGACGCTTTCCACCCTCGGCGTGAGTTGGGACAAGCTGCAATGGCTGGTGGCGGCGCTGTCGGTGGGGTTAGGCTTCGGGATGCAGGAGATCTTCGCGAACTTCATCTCCGGCATCATGATTTTGTTCGAACGCCCGGTGCGCATTGGCGACACCATCACCATCGGCAACCTGTCGGGCACGGTGAGCAAGATTCGCATCCGCGCCACCACGATCACCGACTTTGACCGCAAAGACATCATCGTCCCGAACAAAACCTTTATTACCGGGCAGTTGATCAACTGGTCGCTGACCGACACCATCACCCGGGTCACCCTCAAACTCGGTGTGGACTACGGCTCCGACCTCGACCGCGTGAAAGAGCTGCTGCTCAAGGCCGCCCGCGACAACCCGCGCGTGCTCAAGGAGCCGGAACCTCACGTGTACTTCCTGAACTTCGGCGAAAGCACCCTCGACCACGAACTGCGCATGCACGTGCGCGACCTGGGCGACCGCAACCCGGTGATCGACGAAGTGAACCGCTTTATCAACCGCGAGTTCAAGAAAGAGCACATCAACATTTCGTTCCGCCAGATGGAGGTCTACCTCAAGAACCTCCACGGCCAGGAATACAAACTGGTGGAAGTCGACACCCCGTCCAAGCCCGCCAACGACGGCGGTGTGCAGGAACCGCCACCCGGCAAACTCGACTAACGCGCCTATCCCCAGCAGAATGCTCGGACATTCTGCTGGAGATGGCCGGTGAAAGCCCTCGACGAACTGACCTTCGACAACCGCTTCGCACGCCTGGGCGACGCATTCTCGACCCACGTGTTGCCCGAGCCCCTCGACGCGCCGCGCCTGGTGGTGGCAAGCGATGCCGCCATGGCGCTGCTCGACCTCGACCCGGCAGTGGCCGAAACGCCGGTATTTGCCGAACTGTTCGGCGGGCACAAACTGTGGGCCGAAGCAGAGCCGCGGGCGATGGTTTATTCAGGCCATCAGTTCGGCGGCTATACCCCGCAACTGGGTGATGGCCGGGGTTTGTTGCTCGGCGAGGTGTACAACGCGGCCGGCGAGCACTGGGACCTGCACCTCAAAGGCGCCGGGATGACGCCTTACTCGCGCATGGGTGATGGCCGCGCGGTGCTGCGTTCTTCCATCCGTGAGTTTCTGGCTTCCGAAGCCTTGCACGCGCTGGGCATTCCCAGCAGCCGCGCGCTGTGCGTGATCGGCTCCGACACCCCCGTGTGGCGCGAGAAGCAGGAGCGCGGCGCGATGATCCTGCGCCTGGCGCCCAGCCACATCCGCTTCGGCCATTTCGAGTACTTCTACTACACCAAAAAACCCGAGCAGCAGGCGCTTTTGGCCGAGCATGTATTGAACCTGCACTACCCAGAGTGCCGCGAACAGCCCGAGCCTTACCTGGCGATGTTCCGCGAAATCGTCGAGCGCAATGCCGAGATGATCGCCAAATGGCAGGCGTACGGTTTTTGCCACGGTGTGATGAACACCGACAACATGTCGATCCTCGGCATCACGTTCGACTTCGGGCCGTTTGCGTTTCTCGATGACTTTGACGCGCACTTCATCTGCAACCACTCCGATCATGAAGGGCGTTACTCCTTCAGCAATCAGGTGCCTATTGGGCAGTGGAACCTCAGCGCGCTGGCGCAGGCGTTGACGCCGTTTATCAGCGTGGATGCGTTGAAAGAAGCGCTGGGGCTGTATCTGCCGCTGTATCAGGCGCATTACCTGGACCTGATGCGCCGCCGGTTGGGATTAACCACGGCTGAAGACGAGGACCAGAAACTGGTCGAGCGGCTGCTCAAACTGATGCAGAACAGCAGCGTGGATTACACCCTGTTCTTCCGGCGCCTGGGGGATGAATCGGCAGCGCTGGCGGTGGCGCGACTGCGTGATGATTTTGTCGACCTGGCCGGGTTTGATGCCTGGGCCGAACTGTACAAGGCCCGCGTTTCACGGGATGGCGACGACAACGAAGAACAGCGCCGCACGCGCATGCACGCGGTGAACCCGCTGTACATCCTGCGCAACTACTTGGCGCAGAACGCCATCGCCGCCGCCGAATCCGGGGATTACAGCGAAGTGCGGCGGCTGCATGAAGTGCTGTCCAAACCGTTTGCAGAGCAACCGGGGATGGAGCAATACGCACAGCGGCCGCCGGATTGGGGCAAGCATTTGGAGATCAGCTGTTCGTCGTAAGGAGACGCACCCATGAGGCTTTCTGACATCCCGGCCGGGCTATTACGCAGCTCCCGCCTGGAAAACGCCCGCACCAACATGCAAACGGCGCTGGATGACTTCAACGCCAAGCACATCGAACTCACCACCGCCAGGCGCAACACACGCAGCATCAAAGTGGCCGAACGCTGCGGTTTCATCCGCGAGGCCGTGCTTTCCAATACCCGGATCGATAAGGCCGGGGTGGTGGATGACACGGCGTGTATGTGTTCACAGGCACCGTACTTAGATAAAGGTTTCCACTGAAACCCCAAAACGCTCCGCCAGCCAACGAATTTGCCGTACGTTGAGGTGGCGCTTGCCGCTCAATATCTCAGAGACGACCGATTGAGCGCCAACGCCGGGCAGGTCGCTCTGGGTGAGGTTGTGTTCGCGCATCATATAGCGCAGCACGTCGACACCGCTGGCGACGGGCATGGGGCGATGCTCATGATCGTAAGCTTCGATCCTGTCACTGAGAATATCCACCAGGCTCATCAGCGGGCTGTCTTCATTTTCGCCGATCAGGCTCAACAACTCGTCCAGACCGCACACCAGCGCGTCGTAATCCGCCTCGTTTTCCGGCTTGCGCATGACTGGCGAAACGAATTGCCAGTGCTCAGCCGCTACTCGCATAAGCGCGCTCATCTGATTTTTTCCTTCCATTTGTCTTTCTCATAATCGCGGTGGTCAAGCAGGTGCTTGATGTAAACGCGCTGCGCTCGATACTCCACGCCCGCAATCAACCTCAGCTTGTTGCCGCCAATATCGAATACATGAAACACCCCAACTTTATCGGTGGCGGGAAACATGGTTTTCATCGCCGCGAAGTCCTTGGGATCATTTCGCTTCATGATCCGATACCACTGATCCAACGCTGAGGCTGAACGTGGCCACTTTTGCTTGGCTTCCCAGATTCTTTTTTCACTGATCACTCGCATGCAACGTCCTTATCGCATCTTGCTATGGAGGTTAGACCCGAATTCTGAATATCGCAATTTGCTATAACCGCAAACAGACCAATGGCTCAAAACAGAGCAGGCTTAGACAGCCTAGATACGCGACCCCAGATCAGCACGAGCGAAACTGTGAACGGATGAGTCGCCTTGATAAACCCTGAGTTCGGCTCCAAATAGAGTCCATTGGCCCTATCAGAGAAGCCCACCATGTCCGAACCACTCGTAATCCCCTGCCCCCACTGCAACGGCCTCAACCGCATCCCCGGCGAACGCCTGGGCGATGCGCCGAAATGCGGGCGCTGCAAGCAGCCAGTTTTGCTGAATAAGCCGTTTGAGCTTAAGCAAGGCGACTACGCCAGCCAGATCAAGGGCGATTTACCATTGCTGGTGGATGTGTGGGCGGACTGGTGCGGGCCGTGCAAGTCGTTTGCGCCGGTGTTTGAACAGGCCGCCGGGCAATTGGAGGGCAAGTGCAGGTTGGCGAAGCTGGACAGCGAGGCGAATCAGCAGTTGTCGGCGCAGTTGGGGATTCGCTCGATTCCCAGTCTGATTCTGTTCAGGAACGGCCGTGAAGTGGCGCGCCAGAGCGGGGCGTTTCCGTTGCCGCAGTTGATGAGCTGGTTGCGAAGCCAAGGCGTTTAACACGGTCAAATGTGGGAGCTGGCTTGCCTGCGATGGCATCACCTCGGTGTAACTGGCAGACCGAGTTGCTTGCATCGCAGGCAAGCCAGCTCCCACCCTGACCGCGTTTAAACCTCAGGCTAGTGGGGCTTCGCGGTCCATCATTTGGCCGACCAGCATTACGCCGAGTTCGCTGAGTTGATGGATGGCGAGGGCTACGTCACGGTGTTCACCGGAGAGGTCGTTGGACAGGTTGAGCAGCAAGGTGCGGACGGAGGAGAAGGTTTCGAAGCTGTTGAGTACGAGGGTTTCGGTGGGGAGGTTGGGTGATACGCAGAACAGTTTGGTAGCGTTTGGCATAATCGACTTTTCCCGAATTTGGCCGCCATCACACCGCTACTAAACGGAGGGGTGGCAGCTGTACGCAGGTTAGTAGACCGGTGGAAAGCCGAAGACCGGCGCACCCGAGGGTGCCCTACGCACAGCCACCATCATGCTCAGACCCGAAGGTCCGATAGGCGACGCTTGTACGTTCGGCGATCACACTCGGGCTACTAAACCCGACCACTGAGAATTCAGCGGCCCGAGAACCTTAGAGACGCCCACCCAGACGCACAAGCCGGGCGATTCTGGCTTACCTGTAGGCAACCATACAAGGCAAAACCCCGCTTGCCAGATCGTTCCTACGCTCTGCGTGGGAATGCATACCGTGACGCTCCGCGTCACCCATGCACAAATCTCAACATGTGCGGTATCCAGCGGGACGCGGAGCGTCCCAGGCGGCTTTCCCACGCAGAGCGTGGGAACGATCAGTGCCTCAGGCGTTTTCCAGCAAGTTATGCAACTCCACAAACTGCTGCGTCAGCTTGTGCCGTGGGTCGAGGTGGATCAGCGGCTTGCTCTCCTGGTGCGACTCACGCATGCGCACGGAGCTGGCCAAGTACACCGGCAGCACCGGCAACCCCTCGGCAATCAACTCATCGAGCATCTGCTGCGGCAAGCTCGCGCGAGCCTGGAACTGGTTGACCACGATGCCTTCCACTTCCAGGCCTTCGTTATGGTCTTCCTTCAACTCTTCGATTTCCGCCAGCAAGCCATACAGCGCCTGGCGCGAGAAGCTGTCGCAGTCAAACGGGATCAACACGCGATCGGCCGCAATCAGCGCCGAAACCGCGTAGAAATTCAAGGCTGGCGGCGTATCCAGGTAAATCCGGTCGTAATCTTCGCTCAGCTCATCCAGCAGCTTTCGCAGCTTGTTGATCTTGTGCTTGGCCTCGAGCTTGGGCTGCAGGTCGGCCAATTCAGGGGTGGCCGTGATGACATGCAGGTTGTCGAACGGCGTTTCATAGATATCCACCTTGTTCTTCTTCGAAAACGGACCGGAAGACAAGGTTTGTTTGAAAAAATCCGCGATCCCCATAGGGATATCGTCGCCGGTCAGCCCCGTGAGGTACTGGGTTGAGTTGGCCTGTGCATCGAGGTCCACCAACAGGGTTCGATAGCCTTCGCTGGCGCTGACCGCCGCCAGGTTGCAGGCGATGCTGGACTTGCCAACGCCGCCTTTCTGATTGAACACCACACGCCGCATGGAAAAACCTCCGTGTATCAATGAATGCCCGAGTGTAGAGGGCAAAAGCGCCTGTTAGCTACCTCGTTTATCCATGCTCGGCTGCATCGCAAGCCTTCTGTCCGCTGTCTGTCATCCGTTCCCCACGCAAGAACAGGACAAGGCCGACAATTCAATCAGCCCCTTGGTAAAGGACAATCTGTAAATCTTTCCAACCAAATTGTAATCAGCCGTGAACAATTCTTTACCAAAGTTTGCTAGAACCCCGCAGCACCGGGATAATGCGCGCCACTCGGCGATTGCTCCCTGTCCCGGTATTCGGGGCCAATGGCCGCACATGGAAGCCCGCAGGGGCGGGATAACTTCTCAGTGATCACTTTCAACATCGCCCAATGGCGCGCCTGGGCTCCCGGCCTGGAGAGCGCGGACGACTGGCACGCCTGGTGCCAGGCACCGGTGTTGCTGCCAGCCAGCGATGCATCCCCCGACGTGTCATTTCTGCCGGCCATGCAACGCCGGCGCCTCAGCCGCTTGGCGCGCATGGCCTTCAGCGTCGGCTGGCCACTGGCAGAAAGCCTTCAGGATCTGCGGCTGGTGTTTATTTCACGCCACGGCGAAACCCCGCGCACCCTCGACATCCTCAGCGACCTGGCCAATGACGAGCCGCTGTCGCCCACCCAATTCAGCCTGTCGGTGCACAACGCGGTGATTGGCCTGTGGTCGATCCTGCGTAACGAAACCAGCGAAATGACCGCCCTCGCCGCCGCCGGCGATGGCCTGGAGCACGGCATGCTCGAAGCCGCCGCGCTGCTCAACGAGGGCGCCCCGGCCGTATTGCTGGTGATCACCGAAGAACAGCCGCCCGAAGCCTATGCCGGCTGGATCCACGACGTACCGTTCCCCTACGCCCTCGGGCTGCTGCTCACACCCGGCGACGAGTGGCAATTGGAACTGAACAGCGGCGCTGTCCAACTCAGTCAAACCCAGTGGCCCCATGCCCTGAACCTGCTGCGCACCCTGCTCACCGAGCAGGCCACCTGCCAACATGCCTGGAAGAACCGTGTATGGAACTGGCAACGCAAGCCCTGACCGACAAACCACGGGACGCCTACTACTGGCGCCTGTTCGCCACCGCCGCGAGCTTTTTCATGTTCGGCGTCGGCGGGCTGTGCCTGCGCTTGCTGGTATTCCCGCTGCTCAGTTGCCTGCCCGGCAGCGCTGAAAAGCACCGTCGGCGCGTACGCCACACCATCAGCCGGCTGTTCTGGCTGTTTATCCGCATGATGCAACGCGCCGGGGTGCTGACCTACAGCGTCGAGGGCGCCGAAAAACTTGGCCGCCCGGGCCAGATGATCGTCGCCAATCACCCGTCGCTGATCGACGTGGTGTTTCTGATCGGGCTGATGCGCCAGACCAATTGCGTGGTCAAGCAGAGCCTGTTTCAAAACCCGTTCATGCGCGGGCCGGTGCGTGACGCAGGCTATATCAGCAACGATGGCAGCGCCGAGATGCTCGACGCCGCGGCCGACGCCCTGCGCGAAGGCCAAACCCTGATCATCTTTCCCGAAGGCACGCGCACCACACCTGGCGCCGCGCCCGCCTTTCATCGCGGCGGTGCGGCCATTGCCCTGCGCGGTGCCACGCTCATTACCCCGGTGGTGATTAAAGTCAGCCCCACTACCCTGACCAAGGCCGAACCCTGGTATCGCATCCCCAAACGCCGATTTCATTTTAGTTTGCGCGTGGGTGCCGATATAGAGCCACAGGCGTTCGCGGCACTCGGGCCTGCCCCCCAGGCCTCACGCAAGCTTAACGATTACCTGCACCACTATTTCATTAAGGAGCTCGCCGAAGATGAGCGACAGACACAGCCTTGAGCACGACATAAAAGCGCTGATCATCGAGGCCCTGGGCCTGGAAGACATCAGCGTTGATGACATCGGCAGCGAACAAACCCTGTTCGGCGAAGGCCTGGGCCTGGACTCGGTGGACGCCCTGGAACTGGGCCTGGCGATCCAGAAAAAGTACGGCATCAAGATCGACGCCGACGCCAAGGACACCCGCAATCACTTCACTAACGTGGCCAGCCTCGCGGCGTTCGTCACGGCCCGACAGGCAGCTTGAGACCGTACCATGCAAACTCGTGACGATATTTTCAACACCCTGCGCGATGCCTTGGTGGAACTGTTCGAACTGCCGCCGGAACGCGTCACCCTCGACGCCAACCTGTACCAGGACCTGGAAATCGACAGCATCGATGCCGTGGACCTGATCGACCATATCAAGCGCCAGACCGGCAAAAAAATCGCCGCCGAAGAGTTCAAGGCGGTGCGCACCGTGAATGACGTGGTTGAGGCGGTGTACCGTCTGGTTCAGCCCGCCGCATGAGCCGCTTGATCGGCCTTGGCCTGTTGCTGGCGGGGCTGCTGTACCCCTTTGCGGTGTATTACGGCACCGAGCACTTTGCACCGTGGCAATTCGGTTTGCTGCTGGGCAGCCTGTGGCTGTTGCGTGCACTCATCGGCGCACGGCGCCCCGGCAGCCGCGGGATGGCCGGGGCGGTCATCGTGTTCTGCCTGTTGCTGGCCTGGTTCGACAACCCGAACCTGTTGCGCTGGTACCCGAGCCTGGTCAACGCCTTCATGCTCGCGCTGTTCGGTTCGAGCCTGAAATACGGTCTGCCGATAATCGAGCGCCTGGCGCGCATGACCGACCCCGACCTGCCGCCCAAGGCGATTGTGTATACCCGCCAGGTCACCGTGGTGTGGAGCGTGTTTTTTCTGTGTAATGGCCTGCTCGCCGCCGCCCTCACGCTGTGGGCGCCACTGAGCTGGTGGACGTTGTACAACGGCCTGATCGCCTACGGGCTGATGGGGCTGTTGTTTGCCGTGGAATGGCTGGTACGACAAAGGGTTCGAGGCCGCATATGAAAGGGTTGAAACTTGAGCACGTGCTGCTTGAGCCGCTGCAACAGCGCTGGGTAACCACCGAGCCTGCGATGAACCACGCGCAACTGTGCGAGCAGTCCCTGAGCCTCGCGGCCGGGCTGCGTGCGCGTGGCATCCAGCGCTTGGCGGTGCATCTGGAAGACGCCGGGTTGCTGGCGATCGCCGTACTCGGCGCTTGGCGCGCCGGGGTCAGCGTGTTGCTGCCCGCCGACCTGCAGCCGCAAACCCGTCAGCGTTGGGACGACTCGGTAGACGCCTGGCTGGTCGAAACGGCGGATCTTGAGGCGCTGTACCAAACGCCACTGGAGCCTGCCGCGTTGAATCTGGACAGCTGCCAGCTCAGCCTGTGCACTTCCGGCTCCAGCGGCGAACCCAAGCGCATCGACAAGACCCTGCGCCAGCTGGCCAACGAGGTTCAAGCGCTGGAAGCCTTGTGGGGCGCAGACCTCAAAGACGCCTGCATCATCGGCAGCGTGGCCACGCAACACATCTATGGCCTGCTGTTTCGCGTGTTGTGGCCGCTGTGCGCCGGTCGCACCTTTGTGCGCAAGCAACTGGCGTTTCCCGAAGACCTGCAGCGCGCCAGCCGCGAACACCCGCAATTTGCCTGGGTCGCCAGCCCCGCGCTGCTCAAACGCATGGGCGACAACCTCGACTGGCCCGCGCTGAGCCGGGTGTCGCGGGTATTTTCGTCGGGCGGCGCGCTGCCCCTTGAGGCCGCGGGCGAGCTGTACGACCGCTTGCAGCAATGGCCGACGGAAATCCTCGGCAGCTCGGAAACTGGCGGCATCGCCTGGCGACAGGGCGCGCAGCCCTGGCAGCCGTTTGCCGATGTGCAACTGAGCCAGGACGCCGACGGCGCCCTGCGCATCGCATCGCCGTACTTGCCGCAGGGGCATATCGAACAGACTGCCGATGCGGCGCGCATCCACTCCGATGGCCGTTTCGAGCTGCTCGGGCGCCTGGACCGTATCGTCAAACTGGAAGAGAAACGCATCTCCCTGCCCATGCTCGAACAGGCACTGGTAAGCCACGCCTGGGTCGCGGAGACCCGACTGGGCGTGGTGCAGGAAAACCGCGCCTCCCTCGGCGCGTTGGTAGTGCTGAGTGCCGATGGCCTGCATGCCTTGCGCAATCAGGGCCGCCGTGTGGTCACGCAAACCCTGCGCGAACACTTGAGCGCACATTGCGAAGCCCTGGCCCTGCCCCGTCGCTGGCGATTCCTGAGGCAACTGCCGTTTAACAGCCAGGGCAAACTGGCCCAGGCCGAGGTCGAGGCCTTGTTGCTGGCCCCACGGCCAAAATCACCGCATGTACTGGAACAGGTCGAAACCGAAGGTGAGTGGACCCTGCAACTGAGCATCCCGCCGGACCTGGCCTATTTCAGCGGCCACTTTCCGGCCACACCGATACTGCCGGGCGTGGTGCAGGTGGAGTGGGCGTTCAAACTGGGCCAGCAATTGCTCGACCTTCCGCCCTCCTTTGCCGGAATGGAAGTGCTCAAGTTTCAGCAACTGGTGCGGCCGGGCGACACCATAGAACTGCATCTGCGCTTCGACGCTGAACGCAGCAAGCTGTACTTCGCCTACCGCAACGGCGTCGCCGCGTGCTCCAGTGGCCGGATTCAGTTGGTGACTGCGCATGCATAGGTCAGATGAGTGCTGCGCACTTAATCGCGGGCAAGCCCGCTCCCACACTTTGATTTGTGAACACGCTCAAATGTGGGAGCTGGCTTGCCTGCGATGCAGGCAACTCGGTCTCTCAGGAGATCAGCGCCATGCATAACCCCTGCGCCCTGATTCCGGTCTACAACCATGAGGCCGCCGTGCCCGCTGTGGTTCGCAGCCTGCTGAACAGCGGCCTGCCATGCTTGCTGGTGGACGACGGCAGCAGTCCGGCCTGCGCGGCAGTACTCGCACAACTGGCCACCCTGGGAAACGTCACCCTGCTGACCTTGCCTTCCAACCAGGGCAAAGGCGGCGCGGTCATGGCGGGCTTTCGCGAAGCCGCGCGCCTGGGCTATAGCCACGCGCTGCAAGTCGACGCCGACGGCCAGCACGACCTGCGCGAAGTCGACGCCTTCCTCGACGCCTCCCGCGCACACCCCACGGCGGTGATCTGCGGCTACCCCGAATACGACGACAGCGTGCCCAAAGGCCGCCTCTACGCCCGCTACCTGACCCACGTGTGGGTGTGGATCAACACCCTGTCGCTGCAAATCCGCGACTCGATGTGCGGTTTTCGCGTGTACCCGCTGGTGCCGACCCTGGCCCTGATGGACTCGGCCTACATCGGCACGCGCATGGATTTCGACTCCGACATTCTGGTGCGCCTGGCCTGGCGCAACCAACCGATGCGCTGGCTGCCGACCCAGGTGCATTACCCCACCGACGGCCTGTCGCACTTTCGCCTGTTCCACGACAACGTGCGCATTTCGGCCATGCACACCCGGCTGTTTTTCGGCATGTTGGTGCGCGCGCCGATGATCCTGTGGCGGCGGTGGCAGGCATGAACGACAGCAGCAAACACTGGGCCGACCGCGAGGAGCGCGGCAGTTTCCGGCTGATGAAACTCACCGCCTTCGCCGCCAAAGTGCTGGGGCGTCGCCTGCTGAGCCCGGTGCTGTACGGCATCGTCCTGTACTTTTTCCTGTTCGGCCGCACCGCCCGCCAGAGCGCTTGGGAATACCAGCGGCGCCTGGCCGTCTGGAGCGGGCGCAATGAATTGCGCCCCACCCATAAAAGCGTCTTTGGCCAGTTCATGGCCTTCGCCGACTCCTTGCTCGACAAGCTCGACGTATGGAACGGCAAGTTGCGCATCGAACAGATCGAAATCAACGACCCCGCACAACTGCGCGGCCAACTGCGCGGCGAGCGCGGGCAGATGCTGGTGGGCGCGCACCTGGGCAACCTCGAAGTGTGCCGCGCCCTCGCCGAGCTGGGCGAACAGGTCACCATGAACGTGCTGGTGCACACCAAGCACGCCGAGCAATTCAACCGCCTGCTGGGCGAAGCCGGGGCCACGCATTTGCGCCTCATTCAGGTCAGCGAGCTGGACCCGGCCACCATGCTGCTGCTCAGCCAGCGCCTGGACGAAGGCGAGTGGCTGGCCATCGCCGGCGACCGCGTGCCGCTGCACGGCGGGCGCAAGGTTCGCGTGGATTTTCTCGGCGTTGACGCGGCGTTTCCCCAAGGCCCATGGCTGCTGGCGGGCCTGCTGAAATGCCCGGTAAACCTGCTGATGTGCCTCAAACACAACGGCCGTTATCGCCTGACCATCGAGCCGTTCGCCGACGTGATCGAATGGAAGCGCAGCACCCGCGAGCAGGTGATCGCCCAGTGGACCGCGCGCTATGCCGCGCGCCTGGGTCAGTTTTGCCTGGCAGCGCCCCAACAATGGTTCAACTTTTACCCTTTCTGGAAGACCGATGACCACGCATCTTGAGCCGGTAACCTTTGGCGAACGCCCTTTGCGCATTGAAGACGTGCTGGCCCTGGCCAACCGTCAGGCGCCCACGCAGTTGCAAAACGACGCCGCGTACCGCCAGCGCATTGCCAAAGGCGCGCAGTTCCTCGACTCGCTGCTGGACAAGGAAGGCGTGATCTACGGCGTGACCACCGGTTACGGCGACTCCTGCGTGGTGGCGGTGCCGTTGCAGCACGTTGAAGCGTTGCCGCGCCACCTCTACACCTTCCACGGCTGCGGCCTGGGCAAGTTGCTCGACGCGCAGGCCACCCGCGCGGTGTTGGCCGCGCGGTTGCAGTCGCTGTGCCACGGCGTGTCCGGTGTGCGCGTGGAGCTGCTGGAACGTCTGCAGGCGTTCCTCGAACACGACGTGCTGCCGCTGATTCCGGAAGAGGGCTCGGTGGGTGCCAGCGGTGATTTGACGCCGCTGTCTTACGTGGCCGCGACCCTGTCCGGCGAGCGCGAAGTGATGTTCCGTGGCGAACGCCGCCAGGCCGCCGAGGTGCACCGTGAACTGGGCTGGGACCCACTGGTGCTGCGCCCCAAGGAAGCCCTGGCGCTGATGAACGGCACCGCCGTGATGACCGGCCTGGCCTGCCTGGCCTTCGCCCGCGCCGACTACCTGCTGCAACTGGCCACGCGCATCACCGCGCTGAACGTGGTGGCGTTGCAAGGCAACCCGGAACACTTCGACGAGCGCCTGTTCGCCGCCAAACCACACCCCGGCCAGATGCAAGTCGCCGCCTGGCTGCGTAAAGACCTGGCGATTGATGCGCCCACCGCGCCGCTGCATCGCCTGCAGGACCGTTACTCGCTGCGCTGCGCGCCCCACGTGCTGGGCGTGTTGGCCGATAGCCTGAACTGGCTGCGTTCGTTTACCGAAATCGAGCTGAACAGCGCCAATGACAACCCGATCATCGACGCCGAAGAGGAGCGCGTGCTGCACGGCGGGCACTTCTACGGCGGGCACATCGCCTTTGCCATGGACAGCCTCAAGACACTGGTGGCCAACGTCGCCGACCTGCTCGACCGCCAGCTCGCGCTGTTGGTGGACGTGCGTTACAACCATGGTTTGCCGAGCAACCTGTCCGGCGCTCCGGCGGATCGCGCCATGATCAACCACGGCTTCAAGGCCGTGCAGATCGGCACCAGCGCCTGGACCGCCGAAGCACTGAAGAACACCATGCCGGCCAGCGTGTTCTCACGCTCCACCGAGTGCCACAACCAGGACAAAGTGAGCATGGGCACCATCGCCGCCCGCGATGCGATCCGCGTGCTGGAGCTGACCGAACAGGTTGCCGCCGCCACCTTGCTCGCCGCCAACCAAGGCGTGTGGCTGCGCGCCCAAGCGGAGGACGCGCGCGCCTTGCCACCGGCCCTGGCCGCCATGCATGCAGAACTCGCCAAAGACTTCCCGCCGGTCATCGAAGACCGCGCCCTGGAAGGCGAACTGCGCCTGTGCCTGAAACGTATCGCCGAGCAACACTGGAGGCTGCATGCGTAGCCAGGGCGTGCTGCACTGCGACACTGAAATCCTCGTGCCGTTTTTCGACGTCGACACCATGAACGTCGTGTGGCACGGGCATTACGTGAAGTACCTGGAAGTGGCGCGCTGCGCGCTGCTGGACAAGCTCGGCCACAACTACACGGCGATGCTTGAATCCGGCTACGCGTGGCCGGTGATCGACCTGCAACTGCGCTATGTGCGCGGCGCCGTGTTTGGCCAAACCATCAATGTGCGCGCCAGCCTGGTGGAGTGGGAAAACCGTTTGAAGGTGAACTACCTGATCACCGACCTTGCCAGCGGCGAACGCCTGACCCGGGCCAGCACCGTGCAAGTCGCCGTGGAAATCGCCAGCCGCGAGATGCAACTGGCCTCCCCTAAAGTATTCACAGACGCCGTAGAGAGAGCCCTGAAATGCTGACTTCTGTGGGAGCGGGCTTGCCCGCGATGGTCGTCAACGATAATGCAATCCGCCTGGCACTCCGCAGCGTCCTCAGGTTCATCGCGGGCAAGCCCGCTCCCACCTTGATCGGGTTGCTCTTGAGTTTCAGTGCTCAGGCTTTCGATTTACAACAACTCAGCGATCAACTCGCCAAACCCACCGTCATCCACGGCCAGTTCACCCAGGAAAAACACCTGCGCGCCCTGCCCCAGCCCCTGGTCAGCAAAGGCACCTTCGTGCTGGCCAAAGACCACGGCCTGCTCTGGCTGTTGAAGACCCCGCTGCAACAGGACTACCGCATCAGCGCCCAGGGCATTGCCCGCCGCGACGCCAGTGGCTGGCAATTGCTGCCCAACAAGAGCGCCGGCGCCGAGCAGAATCGTTTGTTCCTCGCCGTGCTTCAGGGCGACAGCAGCGGCTTGCAGCGTGACTTCGAATTGCAGCTGCAGGGCGATGCGCAGCAATGGAAACTCACGTTGGTCCCCCGCTCGCTGTTGCTCAAGCAGGTGTTCACCCGGATCAATATCGACGGCGGCGAGCTGGTGCAAACAATCGAGCTGCTGGAAACCCAGGGCGACAGCACCGTTTTGCGCATGCAGGACAGCACCGCCAACCAGCCGCTGAGCGAATCGGAGCAGCATGATTTTGCCCAGTGAGCGCCTGTTGCCACGCCTGTTCCTGATCCTGCTGGTGGCCGTATTGGCCCTGGCCGGCTGGCAGTGGCGGCATGGCGCACCGCTGTCGGCGAACCTGATGGAGCTGGTGCCGGGCAACACCCCCGATGTGCTGGAGCAGCAAGCCGAACAGCGCATGCAGGAACCGCTGAACCGCGAAATGCTGGTGCTGGTCGGGCATGCCGACCGCCAGCAAGCCGTGGCGTTGGCGCAGCAATTGGGCGAGCGCTGGCAGGCCAGCGGGCTGTTTGAAAAGGTGCAGTGGAACCTGCAGGCCGACCTGCCCGCACTGCGTGAACAGCTGCTGCGCGGGCGGCTGGCAATGCTCTCGGCCAAAGACCGCGAGCAACTGATCGACCACCCCGACGCCTTCATCCAGCAGCGCGTGCAATCCTTGTTTGACCCCTTCACCGGGTTCAGCCTGGTGCCCAGTCAGGACGACTGGCTGGGCCTCACCGGGCGCATCCAGAACAGCCAGCCGCAGCACGGCTCGGTGCAGCTGGATATCGGTAGCGGCTCGTTGATCGCCGACGCCGACGGCAAAAGCTGGGTGCTGCTGCGTGCGCGCACCACCGGCAATGCCTTCGACATGAAACTGCCGCTGCAAGTGGCGGATTTGCTCAAGGCCAGCCGCGAGCAGGCCGCCGGGCAGGGCGCGCAATTGCTCGCCGCCAGCGGCTTGCTGTACGCCGCCAATGGTCAGCAGCAGGCCACGCGGGAAATCACCTGGGTGGGCGGCGGCGCGACCTTGGGCATTCTTTTATTGCTGTTGCTCGCATTCCGTCGCTGGCGTGTCTTGCTGGCCTTTGTACCGGTGCTGGTGGGCATGCTGTTTGGCGCAGTAGCCTGTGTGGCGCTGTTCGGCCACATGCATGTGATGACGCTGGTCTTGGGTTCGAGCTTGATTGGCGTGGCGGTGGATTACCCGCTGCACTACCTGTCCAAAAGCTGGAGCCTGCAACCGTGGCGCAGCTGGCCGGCCTTGCGCATCACCCTGCCGGGGCTGAGCCTGAGCCTGGCGACCAGTTGCATCGGCTACCTGGCGCTGGCATGGACGCCGTTCCCGGCGCTGACGCAAATCGCGGTGTTCTCCGCTGCGGGCCTGGTTGGCGCTTACTTGTCGGCCGTGTGCCTGCTGCCCGCACTGCTCAAGGGCGTTGAACTGCGCCCGGCGCAATGGCCGCTGCGCATCGCCGAGTGCCTGTGGTTGGCACGCACTGCATTGCTCAAGCGCGTGCCAAGCCCGGTGCTGCTGGCGTTGCTGCTGCTGTTCTGCGCCGGTGGCCTGTGGCACTTGAGCAGCAAAAACGACATTCGCCAGTGGATCGGCGCCCCGCCGCAACTGCTGCAAGAAGCCCAGGCCGTGGCGCGTATCACAGGGTTCCAGCCCACCAGCCAATTCTTTCTGGTACGCGCCGACAACCAGCAGCAATTGCTGGAACGTCAGGCCGCGCTGGGCCAGCGTCTGGATCAACTGGTGAACATGAACAAGTTGCAGGGCTACCTGGCACTCAACCAATTGGTCAGCCTGCCAGCCGAGCAACAGCAACTGCGCGATGCGCTCAATGCATTGCCGCAACACTGGCAGCCGCTGCTGGACCTCGGCGTGCCCGTCAGTGCCTTGCAGGCTGAAGTCGCGCAGCTGCAAGCCTTGCCCACCGAGGACATCGACGCGGCACTGGTCGGCCCGCTCGCCGAGCCCTGGCGCACGCTGTGGCTGGGCCCGGTGGACGGCGGCGTGGCGGCGATGGTCAGCCTGCAAGGCTTGAACAACCCGGCGCTGCTGCGGGTGCAGGCGCTGGACTTGCCCGGCGTGCAACTGGTGGATCGCCTTGGCGACTTGAACCGGGTGTTCGCCGACACACAGATCAGCGCGGCAGAATTGAAGTTGATGTCTTGCGTGCTGATCGTGTTGCTGCTGATCTTGCCGTTCGGCTTTGGCGGCGCGTTGCGCATCGTCGCCCTGCCGCTGCTCGCCGCACTGTGCAGCCTGGCGAGCCTTGGCTGGCTGGGTCAGCCGCTCACACTGTTCAGCCTGTTCGGCCTGTTGCTGGTCACGGCGATCAGCGTGGATTACGCGATCCTGATGCGCGAGCAAATCGGCGGCCCGGCCGTCAGCCTGTTGGGTACGCTGCTGGCGGCACTGACGACCTGGTTGTCGTTTGGCCTGCTGGCGGTGTCGAGTACACCGGCCGTGAGCAATTTCGGCCTGTCGGTCAGCCTGGGCCTGGCTTTCAGCTTTATGCTGGCGCCCTGGGCGGGCCATCAGCGGCACGCCTCATGAATGTGATTATCGCCAAAGTGGCAAGGAGCCCTCGTGCCCACAGTTGAAATGGAACGTCGCCAGGTAGTGGTGATCGGTGCCGGGCCATCCGGCGCCATCGCCGCCGCGCTGTTAAAGCGCAACGGGCATGATGTATTGATCATCGAGCGCGAGCATTTTCCGCGTTTTTCCGTCGGCGAAAGCCTGCTGTCGCACTGCATCGACTTCATTGAAGAAGCCGGCATGCTCGACGCGGTTAACGCCGCCGGTTTCCAGGTGAAAACCGGCGCCGCGTTCGCCTGGGGCGAGCGCTACAGCGCATTTGATTTCAGCGACACCTTCAGCAACGGCAAGCCCACCACCTTCCAGGTGCAGCGCGGCGAGTTCGACCAATTGCTGGCCGACCAGGCCCACTTGCAGGGCGTGAATATTCGTTACGGCGAAACCGTCGTCGGCGTGGATTTCAGCGGCGAGTGCCGCTACCTGCACGTGCGTCGCGAGAATGGCAGCGAATACCACCTCAAGACCAAATTCGTGCTCGATGCCAGCGGCTACGGCCGGGTGCTGCCGCGCTTGCTGAACCTGGACGTGCCGTCAAACTTCCCGGTGCGCCAGGCGGTGTTCACCCACGTTGAAGATCACATCGAACACCCAGGCTTTGACCGCAGCAAAATCCTCGTCACCACCCACCCGACCCGGCGCGATATCTGGTTCTGGACCATCCCCTTCAGCAACGGCCGCTGTTCGGTGGGCGTGGTGGCGGCGAAAGAACATTTCGACGGCCGCGACGCAGACCTCGACGCCTGCCTGCGCGGTTTTATCGCTGAAACCCCAAGCCTGTCCCGCGTGCTGCAAAACGCCGTGTGGGATACCCCGGCGCGGGCCATCGGTGGCTATGCGGCCAACGTCAAAACCCTGCACGGCCCGGGGTTTGCGCTGCTGGGCAACGCGGCGGAATTCCTCGACCCGGTATTTTCTTCCGGCGTGACCATTGCCATGCGCTCGGCAAGCATGGCGGCCGGGGTGTTGCATCGCCAGCTCAAAGGCGAAAGCGTGGACTGGCAAACCGAGTTCGCCGAGCCGCTTAAACGTGGCGTCGACACCTTCCGCTGCTATGTCGAGGGCTGGTACGCCGGTACCTTTCAGGAGGTAATTTTCCACGCGGGCAGCTCGCCGGAGATTCGTCGGATGATCAGCTCGATCCTCGCCGGTTATGCCTGGGACGAGCGCAACCCGTTTGTCAGCGAGCCCAAGCGGCGGTTGCGGATGTTGTCGGAAATTTGTGCAGGTGAGCCAGTATGAGCAGTCAGTACCTGAGTAAAAATTACGTCGAAGAGACCCGATTCGGCTTCTGGTTCCTGCGCAGCCACACCTGGCAGCACCATGTATTGCGCGTGGCGATCAACGACCTGCGCAGCCTGTTTACCGAGCCGTTGCCGGTGGCGCCCGTTTTGCTGGACGCCGGCTGCGGCCAGGGCAAGTCGTTCCGGTATTTGCAGCAGGTATTTGCCCCCGCGCGCCTGATCGGCCTGGACGCCGACCCTCACAGCCTGGCACTGAGCCAGGCCGAAGCCACGCGTCAGGACCTGACCATCGAGCTGATCGGCAGCGACTGCGCCACCCTTGATGTGCCGGACGACAGCGTCGATATCCTGTTCTGCCACCAGACCTTCCACCATCTGGTCGAACAGCATCGCGCGCTCAAGGAGTTTTACCGCGTGCTCAAGCCGGGCGGCTATTTGCTGTTTGCCGAGTCCACCGAGGCCTATATCGACACCTGGGTGATTCGCTGGCTGTTCCGCCACCCGATGCACGTGCAGAAAAGCGCCGAGCAATACCTGCAGATGCTTCGCGAACAGGGCTTTGAGTTCGACCCGCAGAACGTTTCTTACCCGTATTTGTGGTGGAGCCGTTCCAGCGATTTCGGCCTGCTGGAGCGCTGGGGCCTGCGCAACCCGCCGCCGGTGGGCCAGCGCGAAGAAACCCTGGTGAACTGCGTGGCCCGTAAACCTTTGACGAGTGCCGCCCCATGATCCGCCTGCTGCTGATGGGTTGCCTGTTGCTGCTGAGCGCCTGCGCCAGCCAGCCGCCGCTGCCCGAGAAAACCCCGAACCTGGCCCTGCCGATGCAACTGCATGTGCAGCGCCGGGCAGATGGCCAGCGCCAGGATTGGCTGCTGGTGATCCAGCGCGAAGGCGGTGCGATTCGTTGGTCGATGATGGACCCGCTGGGCATTCCCCAGGCCCGGCAAAAGCTGGTCAATGGCCAGTGGCAGGCCGATGGTTTGTTGCCGCCCAATCCCCAGGCGAGGGAATTGTTTGCAGCGCTGCTGTTTGCCCTGACCTCCGCCGATGACGTGCCGGCGTTGTATCCCAGCGCCCAGGCCATGGACCTGACGCGCACGCTGCCGGGGCATTGGCAGATCGTGTATCAGTCCTCGGAGGTGTTCAGCGTGAATATGGCGGGGCAGCCTTTGAGCTACCGCATTACCCCGTTGGGAGTCGGCCGATGACTGCTTATCTCAACGCGCTCGGCGTAATTTGCGCGCTCGGCCGCGGCCAGGCAGACGTCAGCCGCAGCCTGTTTGCCGGTGACTGCTCGGGCATGCGCGCGGAAAGTGGCTGGGTGCCGGAGCGCGTGTTGCCGGTGGCCGGTGTGCACGGCGAACTGGCCGCCATTCCTCAGGCGCTGAACCAGCAAAGCAGCCGCAACAACCAGCTGTTGCTGGAAGCCGCACTGCAGATTGAAGGTGAACTGCGCCAGGCGATCCAGGCCTACGGCGCGTCGCGGGTCGGCGTTGTGCTGGGCACCAGTACCTCGGGCATCGATGAAGCCAGCCGGGGCATCGCGCATTACCTGCGCGACCAGCAGTTCCCCGGCGATTACGACTACCAACAGCAGGAGCTCAGCGCCCCGGCGAATTTCCTCGCCGACTGGCTGCAATTGAGCGGCCCGGCCTATGTGATTTCCACCGCCTGCACCTCCAGTGCCCGCGCGTTGATGAGTGCCCAGCGCCTGCTGGATCTGGGTGTGTGCGACGCGGTGATCTGCGGCGGTGTGGACAGCCTGTGCAAGCTGACCCTCAATGGCTTTACGTCGCTGGAGGCCGTGTCGGGCGAGCGTTGCAACCCCTTCTCGGTCAACCGCAGCGGCATCAATATCGGCGAAGCCGCCGTGCTGTTTCTGATGACGCGACAGCCTGCGCCGATTGCCTTGCTCGGCAGCGGCGCCAGCTGTGATGCGCACCATATTTCCGCGCCCGAGCCCACCGGCAAAGGTGCGCTGCTGGCGATGCGCAAGGCTTTGGCCAGTGCAAAACTCACACCTGAGCAAATCGGTTATCTGAACCTGCACGGCACCGCCACGCAGCACAACGACGCCATGGAAAGCCTGGCCGTCGCCAGCCTGTTTCCCGAAGGCGTGGCGTGCTCGTCAACCAAGCCCATGAGCGGCCACACCCTCGGCGCTGCAGGCGCACTGGAAGCCGCGTTCTGCTGGCTGAGCCTGACCCACGGCGTGCTGCCGCCCCATGTGTGGGACGGCCAGGCCGACCCGGCGCTGCCCGCCCTGCAGTGGGCCAACTGCGGCGATACCTTGAAAAAAACCTGCCTGATGAGCAACTCGTTTGCCTTCGGCGGCAACAACGTCAGCCTGATTATTGGAGAGGCCCCATGATCCCTTGGCCACTCGCCGAACTGCTGCCCCACGCGGGCGACATGATCCTGATCGACCAGGTGCTGTCGTTCGATGAAGAGCAGGTCCACACCCGCCTGACCGTCAAACCCGGCGGCCTGTTCAACCGCGACGACGGCAGCCTGCCCGCCTGGGTCGGCATCGAGCTGATGGCGCAAAGCGTGGCCGCCTACGCCGGTTGCCGCGCGCGCCAGAAAGGCGAAGCGGTGGAACTGGGGTTCCTGTTGGGCACACGCAAGTTCGAGTGCAACGTGGAGCACTTTCCGGCAGGCGCCGAACTGACCATCCACGGCCTGCGCTCACTGGAAGACGACAACGGAATGGGGGTGTTCGAATGCCACCTCACCGGCGACGGCATCCAGGCCAGCGCGCGCTTGAACGTATTTCGACCGCCCCAGGCGGCCAATTATTTAGATGAATCGAAGGACGAAACGCCATGACTGAATCCGTACTGGTCACCGGCTCCAGCCGTGGCATCGGCCGCGCCATCGCGTTGCGCCTGGCCCAGGCCGGGCATGACATCGTGCTGCATTGCCGCAGTGGTCGCACTGAAGCCGACGCGGTGCAGGTCGAGATCGAAGCCCTGGGCCGCAAGGCGCGGGTGCTGCAATTCGACGTGGCGGATCGCGCAGCGTGCAAGGACATTCTGGAAGCCGACGTAGAACAACATGGCGCTTATTACGGCGTGGTGCTCAACGCCGGTTTGACTCGCGATGGAGCCTTCCCGGCCTTGTCGGAAGACGACTGGGACGTGGTGATGCGCACCAACCTCGACGGTTTCTACAACGTGCTGCACCCGGTGATGATGCCGATGATTCGTCGTCGCGCAGCCGGGCGCATCGTGTGCATCACCTCGGTGTCCGGGCTGATCGGCAACCGTGGGCAGGTCAATTACAGTGCGTCCAAAGCCGGCTTGATCGGCGCCGCCAAGGCGCTGGCCATTGAGCTGGGCAAGCGCAAGATCACCGTCAACTGTGTTGCGCCGGGCTTGATCGACACAGCCATGCTCGATGAGAACGTACCGGTGGAAGAGCTGATGAAGATGATCCCCGCGCAGCGCATGGGCACACCGGAGGAAGTCGCAGGTGCGGTGAATTTCCTGATGTCGGCTGAAGCCGGCTACATCACCCGCCAGGTGCTGGCCGTGAACGGGGGCCTGTGCTGATGAAACGCGTTGTCGTCACCGGCATGGCCGGCATGACATCCCTGGGCAGCGATTGGGAGACCATCGCCGCCAACTTCCGCGCCAACCGCAGTGGCATCCGGCGTATGGATGAGTGGGACCGCTTTACCGAATTGAACACGCGCCTGGCCGGGCCGATCGACGATTTCGCTGTGCCCGCGCACTGGACGCGCAAACAGCTGCGCAGCATGGGCCGGGTTTCGCGTCTGGCGGTGTGGGCGGCAGAGCGCGCGTTGCAGGACGCCGGACTGCTCGGCGACGAGTCGATCAAGGACGGGCGCATGGGCGTGGCCTGCGGTTCGTCCACCGGCAGCACCGACGAGATCAAGGCCTTCGGCAACATGCTGCTGAACTCGGTGGCCGAGGGGCTGAATGCCAACTCCTATGTGCGCATGATGCCGCACACCACGGCGGCGAATATCAGCATCTTTTTTGGCCTGACCGGCCGTTTGATTCCCACGTCCAGCGCCTGCACCAGCGGCAGCCAGGGCATCGGTTATGCCTACGAGGCCATCAAGTTCGGGCGCTTGCCGTTGATGCTCGCCGGTGGCGCCGAAGAACTGTGCCCCACCGAAGCCATGGTGTTCGACGCGCTGTACGCCACCAGCCTGAAAAACGATGCACCGCAAACCAGCCCGCGCCCCTACGACAGCGGCCGTGATGGCCTGGTGATCGGCGAAGGCGGCGGCATGCTGGTGCTGGAAGAGCTGGAACATGCGCTGGCGCGCGGTGCACATATCCACGCTGAAATCGTCGGCTTTGGCAGCAACGCCGACGGCCAGCACACCACCCGCCCGGAGCAGAAAACCATGCGCCGCGCGATGGAACTGGCCCTGGAAGATGCCGGGCTTGAGCCGTCGGCCATCGGCTACGTGAACGGCCACGGCACCGCCACCGACCAAGGCGACATCGCCGAAACCCTGGCCACCAGTAGCCTGTTCGGCAGCCGCATGCCCATCAGCTCGCAGAAAAGCTTCCTCGGCCACACCCTCGGCGCGTGCGGCGCGCTGGAGTCGTGGTTCAGCATCGAAATGATGAACCGCGACCAGTACGTGCATACCTTCAACCTCGATTCAGTCGACCCGCAATGCGGCGAGCTGGATTACCTGCAAGGCGAGTTCCGCGAGATGCACCACGACTACGTGATGAACAACAACTTTGCATTCGGCGGCGTCAACACCTCGCTGATCTTTCGCCGCTGGGCCTGAATTTTTAATCAATTGGAGAAAACGGAATGTCTTCCCTGCTACGCGCCACCCTGATCACCCTGGCCTTGCTGACCACCGCCGGTTGTACCAGCAAACCGGTGCTCAACACCCAGCATGAGCTGGCGGCCAACCCGCAAGCCAGCGAAGAGAAAATGAAACAGGTGATCGTCACCGCGCTGCAAAAACGCGAATGGTCCGTGCAGCGCCTGAGCCCGCAACTGGTGCAGGCCGAAATCACCGTGCGCGGCCAGTTCTATGCGGCCATCGACATCCGCTACACCCGCAACAGCTACGCCATCACCTACCGCGACAGCCGCGACCTGGGCTACAAGGACGGCAAGATCCATCGCAACTACAACCGTTGGGTGAGCATGCTGGATCGGGATATTTTGGCGGCACTGCGCAGTAATGGCATGAATTGATCGGCCCCTGTGGGAGCTGGCTTGCCTGCGATGCGGGCGCCTCGGTGGATCAGGTGAACCGAGGTGATGCGATCGCAGGCAAGCCAGCTCCCACATGGATTCGCGTCAATAACTCCACAAACGCCTCTGCCATCGGCATTTGCGCGCCCTTGCGTTGCACCAGCCACACCGCCGTCACCGCCTCTTGATCGAGCAAGGTGCGGTACACCACGCCATCAATACGAATGCGCTGGTACGACGCCGGCAGCACCGACACGCCGAGCCCCGCCGCCACCAAGCCGATGATGGTCATCGCTTCCCCGGCTTCCTGGGCGAAGCGCGGGCTGAAGCCGGCGTCGCGGGCCAGGTTGATCAATTGCGCGTAGAGGCCGCTGCCATAGCTGCGCGGAAAGAATACAAACGGCTCCTCCGATAACTGCTCCAGGTGCAAGCCACGCTCGCTGCCTTCGACCAGCGGGTGACCCGCGTTCAATACGGCCACCAACGGTTCGCGCATCAGCTCGATGACACTCAACGAATCCGGCAACGGCAGCGGACGCATCAAGCCGACCTGGATCGACTCATCCACCAGCGACTCTGCGACTTCGGTGCTGCTCATTTCCTGCAAATTCAGGTGCACCGCCGGGTAGGCCTGGCGAAAGGCAAAAATCGCCTGGGGAATGCTCGCATTGAACGGCGCTGACGACGTGAAGCCAATCTTCAGTTCCCCCAACTCACCCAATTGCGCACGGCGTGCCACATCGGAGGCCTTGTCGACCTGGGCCAGCACCAACCGCGCCTCGTGCAGGAACAGCCGCCCCGCCTCGCTCAACTCGACCCGACGATTGGTCCGCTCGAATAACCGCGCGCCCACCTCCTGCTCCAGGGCCTGAATCTGCTGGCTCAGGGGCGGCTGGGAAATGCCCAGCACCTGCGCGGCGCGGCCGAAGTGCAGTTCTTCGGCGACCGCGATGAAGTACCGCAAATGACGTAATTCCATTGAAGCCTCATTAGGTCGCAAAACCTATCAAACAGGTCGAACAATATATTGGAAAGAATCATTAGCCAGCTATATTCTTTTTGCAGTGCCAGTCCTGGCAGGCTTTTCCTCCCCGAGGTCCCCGTGAAATCTGCTGTCGCGCCATTCACTCAAGAAGTCCCGCCCACCGCTTTGAATGAGGTGGTGGCCCAGCTCAATGACGAGTACATCGAAAAAGGCACGCCGATGTTCATGCGCACGGTGCTGGCGCTGTTCTCTGGCGGTTTTGCCACGTTTGCCCTGCTGTATTGCGTGCAGCCGATGATGCCGGCGCTCTCTCATGAATTCTCGATCAATGCGGCGCAGAGCAGTCTGATCCTGTCGGTTGCCACCGCCATGCTGGCGCTGGGTTTGCTGATTACCGGGCCGATTTCCGACCGGCTGGGGCGCAAACCGGTGATGGTCGCCGCGCTGTTCTGCGCAGCGCTGGCCACCATCGCCAGCGGCTTGATGCCGACCTGGGAAGGCATTTTGCTGATGCGTGCACTGGTGGGCCTGTCGTTGAGCGGGCTGGCCGCGGTGGCGATGACTTACTTGAGCGAAGAAATCCACCCGCAGCATATCGGCCTGGCCATGGGGCTCTATATCGGCGGCAACGCGATTGGCGGCATGAGCGGGCGCCTGATCATCGGCGTGCTGATCGACTTCGTCAGCTGGCACACCGCGATGCTGATCATCGGCGCCCTGGCGCTGATCGCGGCGACAGTGTTCTGGAAAGTCCTCCCCGAATCGCGCAACTTCCGCACCAGCAGCCTCAAACCGCGCAACCTGCTGAACGGGTTTGTCATGCACTTCAAGGATGCGGGCCTGCCCTGGTTGTTCCTTGAAGGTTTCCTGCTGATGGGCGCCTTTGTCACGATGTTCAACTACATCGGTTATCGCCTGCTGGCGCAACCCTACGGGATGAGCCAGGCCGTGGTCGGCCTGCTCTCGCTGGTGTACCTGACCGGCATCTACAGTTCGGCGAAGATCGGCTCCCTGGCCGACCGCCTCGGCCGCCGTCGCGTGTTGTGGGGCACCATTGTGCTGATGCTTGCCGGTATGGCGCTGACCCTGTTCACGCCGCTGTGGCTGGTGGTGCCGGGCATGCTGATCTTCACCTTCGGTTTCTTCGGCGCCCATTCGGTGGCCAGCAGCTGGATCGGCCGGCGCGCGGTGAAGGCCAAGGGCCAAGCGTCGTCGCTGTATCTGTTCTGCTATTACGTGGGATCGAGCATTGCAGGCACGGCGGGCGGGTTCTTCTGGCACTTTGCCGGGTGGAACGGGATTGGCGGGTTCATTATCGCGCTGCTGATCGGCGCGTTACTGGTGGCGTTGAAGCTGGCGAAGCTGGCGCCGCTGGGAGAAGTGAAGGCCTGAAGCAGCCCTGCTTTAATGTGGGAGCTGGCTTGCCTGCGATAGCAATGGTGAATTCACCATCGCCATCGCAGGCAAGCCAGCTCCCACATTGTTTTGCGTGTTATTCGTGGTATTGCGCGGACAGTTCGTGCACGGCTCGCAGGAACGCGCCCGCATGCTCCGGGTTCACTTCCGGTGTAATGCCGTGGCCGAGGTTGAACACGTGCCCGGTGCCCTTGCCGTAGCTGGCCAGGATGCGCCCGACTTCGCTGCGGATCGCTTCCGGCTTGGCGTAGAGCACAGTCGGGTCCATGTTGCCTTGCAGCGCCACGCGGTTGCCCACGCGCTGGCGGGCTTCGCCCAAATCACACGTCCAGTCCAGACCCAGTGCATCGGCACCGGCGTCGGCGATGCTTTCCAGCCACAGGCCGCCGTTCTTGGTGAACAGGATGACCGGCACTTTGCGGCCTTCGTGCTCGCGGATCAGGCCGCTGACGATTTTGCGCATGTAAGCCAGGGAGAATTCCTGATACGCCGCCGCCGACAGGTTGCCGCCCCACGTATCGAAGATCTGCACCGCTTGCGCACCCGCCATGATCTGGCCATTGAGGTAGCTGGTGACCGACTGCGCCAGCTTGTCGAGCAGCAAGTGCATGGCTTGCGGGTTGTCGTAGAGCATGGCCTTGGTCTTGCGGAAGTCTTTCGACGAGCCGCCTTCGACCATGTAGGTGGCCAGGGTCCATGGGCTGCCGGAGAAACCGATCAGCGGCACGCGGCCGTTGAGTTCGCGGCGGATGGTGCTGACGGCGTCCATCACGTAACCGAGGTCTTTGTGCGGATCCGGGATCGGCAAGGCTTCGATGTCGGCCAGGGTGCTGACGACTTTCTTGAAACGCGGGCCTTCGCCGGTTTCGAAGTACAGGCCCTGGCCCATGGCGTCAGGGATGGTGAGGATGTCGGAAAAAAGGATGGCCGCGTCCAGTTGCGGGTAGCGGTCCAGCGGCTGCATGGTGACTTCGCAGGCGAACGCCGGGTTCATGCACAGGCTCATGAAATCGCCGGCGTTGGCGCGGCTGGCGCGGTATTCCGGCAGGTAGCGACCGGCCTGGCGCATCATCCACACAGGGGTGACGTCCACGGGTTGCTTGAGCAGGGCACGAAGGAAACGGTCGTTCTTGAGGGCAGTCATGTCGGCATCCGCAAAAAAAGTGCGGGCATTTTCTCAGAGCGCGACGCAAAAGGCACGGAATGCGCCGTGCCTTTTATCTATCGGGTCAATTTGTCGCGGACATAAAAACGCTGCAAAACAAATGTGGGAGCGGGCTTGCCCGCGATTGCGGTGCTTCAGTCGATACATCCGGTGACTGTTACATCGCTATCGCAGGCAAGCCAGCTCCCACATTTTGATCCCATTTCAAGTTGGGATCGGGGTCAGACCTGCAGGTAATCCAGGATGCCTTCGGCGGCGTTGCGGCCTTCGAAGATCGCGGTGACCACCAGGTCAGAACCGCGCACCATGTCGCCACCGGCGAAGATTTTCGGGTTGCTGGTCTGGTGCTTGTACTGACCTTGCTCCGGGGCGACGACGCGGCCCTGGCTGTCGGTCTGGATGTCGAACTGCTCGAACCACGGCGCCGGGCTTGGGCGGAAACCGAAGGCGATGACCACGGCGTCGGCCGGGATGATTTCTTCGGAACCCGGAATCGGCTCGGGGCTGCGACGGCCACGGGCGTCCGGCTCGCCGAGACGGGTCTCGACCACCTTCACACCCTCAACGCGGTCTTCACCGACAATGGCGATCGGCTGGCGGTTGTAGAGGAATTTCACGCCTTCTTCCTTGGCGTTCTTCACCTCTTTGCGCGAACCGGGCATGTTGGCTTCGTCACGGCGATAGGCACAGGTCACCGACTTGGCGCCCTGGCGGATCGAAGTGCGGTTGCAGTCCATCGCGGTGTCACCACCGCCGAGGACCACGACCTTTTTACCCTTCATGTCGACGAAATCTTCCGGCGACTTTTCAAAGCCCAGGTTGCGGTTGACGTTGGCGATCAGGAAATCCAGAGCATCGTAGACGCCCGGCAGGTCCTCACCGGCAAAGCCGCCCTTCATGTAGGTGTAGGTGCCCATGCCCATGAACACGGCATCGTATTCGGCGAGCAGTTGCTCCATGGTGATGTCCTTGCCGATTTCGGTATTGAGACGGAACTCAATACCCATGCCGGTGAAGACTTCACGACGGTTGCTCAGCACGGTTTTTTCCAGCTTGAACTCGGGAATGCCGAAGGTCAGCAGGCCGCCGATTTCCGGGTTCTTGTCGAACACCACCGGGGTTACGCCGCCGCGTACCAGCACGTCGGCACAGCCCAGGCCAGCAGGGCCGGCGCCGATGATGGCAACGCGCTTGCCGGTCGGCTTGACCTTGGACATGTCCGGGCGCCAGCCCATGGCGAACGCGGTGTCGGTGATGTACTTCTCCACCGAACCGATGGTCACCGCGCCGAAGCCGTCGTTCAGGGTGCACGCACCCTCGCACAGACGGTCTTGCGGGCACACCCGGCCGCACACTTCCGGCAGGGTGTTGGTCTGGTGCGACAGCTCGGCGGCGGCGAGGATGTTGCCCTCGGCCACCAGCTTGAGCCAGTTGGGAATGAAGTTGTGCACCGGGCACTTCCATTCGCAATACGGGTTACCGCAACCCAGGCAGCGATGGGCCTGGTCGGCCGAGTGCTGGGGTTTGAAGGGCTCGTAGATTTCCACGAACTCTTTCTTGCGTTGACGCAACAGTTTCTTCTTCGGATCTTTGCGCCCGACATCGATGAACTGGAAGTCGTTATTCAGACGTTCAGCCATGTTAAAACCTCATCAAACTCTTCAGGCGCATATCACTGCGGGTTGGCACGGATGCTGGAAAGCAACGATTTCAGGTTGGCAGCCTTGGGCTTGACCAGCCAGAAACGACGCAGGTAATCATCGAGGTTTTCGGCGAGGTTGCGACCCCATTCGCTGCCGGTCTCCTCGACATACTCGTCCAGCACGTGCTGCAAGTGGTTCCGGTAGGATTCCATGGCTTCGCCGCTGATCCGCTGGATCTCGACCAACTCGTGGTTGACCTTGTCGACGAAAGTGTTGTCCTGGTCGAGCACGTAGGCGAAACCGCCGGTCATGCCCGAACCGAAGTTGTAACCGGTCTTGCCCAGTACCGCGACAAAACCCCCGGTCATGTACTCGCAGCAGTGATCGCCGGTGCCTTCCACCACGGTGTGGGCACCGGAGTTACGCACGGCGAAACGCTCACCGGCGGTGCCTGCGGCAAACAGCTTGCCGCCGGTGGCGCCGTACAGGCAGGTGTTACCGATGATGGCACTGTCCTGAGTCTTGTAAACGCTGCCGGTTGGCGGAACGATCACCAGCTTGCCGCCGGTCATGCCCTTGCCCACGTAGTCGTTGGCGTCGCCTTCCAGGTACATGTTCAGGCCGCCGGCGTTCCACACGCCAAAGCTCTGGCCCGCAGTGCCCTTGAAGCGGAAGGTGATCGGCGCTTTCGCCATGCCCTGGTTACCGTGCTTGCGCGCGATTTCGCCGGAGATGCGTGCGCCAATGGAGCGGTCGCAGTTGCAGATATCCAAAGCGAACTCACCACCGCTGGCGTCGTTGATCGACGAAGCGGCCATTTCGACCATCTTCTCGGCCAGCAGGCCTTTGTCGAACGGCGGGTTGCGGTCCACGCCGCAGAACTGCGGTTTGTCAGCCGGGATGTGATCGCTGCCGAGCAGCGGGGTCAGGTCCAAATGGTGTTGCTTGGCAGTCTGGCCTTCGAGGATTTCCAGCAGATCAGTACGGCCGATCAACTCTTCCAGCGAACGCACGCCCAGCTTGGCCAGCCACTCACGGGTCTCTTCGGCGACGTAGGTGAAGAAATTCACCACCATGTCGACGGTGCCGATGTAGTGATCCTTGCGCAGCTTCTCGTTCTGGGTCGCGACGCCAGTGGCGCAGTTGTTCAGGTGGCAGATGCGCAGGTATTTGCAGCCCAGGGCGATCATCGGCGCGGTACCGAAACCGAAGCTTTCGGCGCCGAGGATCGCGGCCTTGATCACGTCGAGGCCGGTTTTCAGGCCGCCGTCGGTTTGCACCCGCACCTTGCCGCGCAGGTCGTTGCCGCGCAGGGTCTGGTGGGTTTCGGCCAGGCCGAGTTCCCACGGTGCACCGGCGTACTTGATGGAGGTCAGCGGCGAAGCGCCGGTGCCGCCGTCGTAGCCGGAGATGGTGATCAGGTCGGCATAGGCTTTGGCCACACCGGCGGCGATGGTGCCCACGCCGGCTTCCGCCACCAGCTTCACCGAGACCAGCGCCTGCGGGTTGACTTGTTTCAAGTCGAAAATCAGCTGCGAAAGGTCTTCAATCGAGTAGATGTCGTGGTGCGGCGGTGGCGAAATCAGGGTCACGCCCGGCACTGCGTAACGCAGCTTGGCGATCAGACCGTTGACCTTGCCGCCAGGCAGTTGCCCGCCTTCACCGGGCTTGGCGCCCTGGGCCACCTTGATCTGCAGCACTTCGGCGTTGACCAGGTATTCCGGGGTTACACCAAAGCGGCCAGTCGCGACCTGCTTGATTTTCGAGCTCTTGATGGTGCCGTAGCGCGCCGGGTCTTCACCGCCTTCGCCGGAGTTGGAACGCGCACCCAGGCGGTTCATGGCTTCGGCCAGGGCTTCGTGAGCCTCAGGCGACAAGGCGCCCAGGGAAATACCGGCAGAGTCGAAGCGCTTGAGGATCGACTCCAGCGGCTCGACTTCGTTGATATCCATCGCGGTGTCCAGGGTCTTCACCTTGAACAGGTCACGGATCATCGACACCGGGCGGTTATCCACCAGCGAGGTGTATTCCTTGAACTTGGCGTAGTCGCCCTGCTGCACCGCGGCTTGCAGGGTATTGACCACATCCGGGTTGTACGCGTGGTATTCGCCACCGTGCACGAATTTGAGCAGGCCGCCTTGCTGGATCGGCTTGCGCGCGCTCCAGGCTTCGGCTGCCAGGGCTTTCTGCTCGGCTTCGATGTCGACGAAACGCGCGCCCTTGATGCGGCTTGGCACACCACGGAAGCTCAGGTCGCACACCTCTTCGGACAGGCCGATGGCTTCGAACAATTGCGCGCCACGGTAGGACGTGACCGTGGAGATGCCCATCTTCGACAGGATCTTCAGCAGGCCCTTGGTGATGCCCTTGCGGTAGTTCTTGAACACCTCATAGAGGTCGCCCAGTACTTCGCCGGTACGGATCAGGTCGCCCAGCACTTCGTAGGCCAGGAACGGGTACACCGCCGAGGCGCCGAAACCGATCAGCACCGCAAAGTGGTGCGGGTCGCGGGCGGTGGCGGTTTCGACGAGGATGTTGGAGTCGCAGCGCAGGCCTTTTTCGGTCAGGCGGTGGTGCACCGCGCCGGTGGCCAGGGAGGCGTGGATCGGCAGCTTTCCGGGCGCGATGTGGCGGTCGGTCAGCACGATCTGGGTACGACCGGCGCGCACGGCTTCTTCGGCCTGGTCGGCGACGTTGCGCACCGCGGCTTCAAGGCCGAGGCTCTCGTCGTAGTTCAGGTCGATGATCTGGCGGTCGAAGCCCGGGCGGTCCAGGGTCATCAGCGAGCGCCACTTGGCCGGGGAAACCACAGGCGAGCTGAGGATGACGCGGGATGCATGCTCAGGCGATTCCTGGAAGATGTTGCGCTCGGCACCGAGGCACACTTCCAGGGACATCACGATGGCTTCGCGCAGCGGGTCGATCGGCGGGTTGGTCACCTGGGCGAACTGCTGGCGGAAGTAGTCGTACGGCGTGCGCACGCGCTGGGACAGCACGGCCATCGGCGTGTCATCGCCCATGGAACCGACGGCCTCGTAGCCTTGTTCGCCAAGCGGACGCAGCACCTGGTCACGCTCTTCGAACGTGACCTGATACATCTTCATGTACTGCTTGAGCTGGTCGACATCGTAGAACGCCGAGCCGTGGTCGTTGTCTTCCATGGTCGCCTGGATGCGCAGGGCGTTCTTGCGCAGCCATTGCTTGTACGGATGACGCGACTTCAAGCGGTTGTCGATGGCGTCGGTGTCGAGGATCTGCCCGGTTTCGGTGTCCACGGCCAGGATCTGGCCAGGGCCTACGCGGCCTTTGGCGATCACGTCTTCGGGCTTGTAGTCCCACACGCCGATTTCCGACGCCAGGGTGATGAAACCGTTGGTGGTCGTGACCCAACGCGCCGGGCGCAGGCCGTTACGGTCGAGCAGGCACACGGCGTAGCGGCCGTCTGTCATTACGACGCCGGCCGGGCCATCCCACGGCTCCATGTGCATCGAGTTGTACTCGTAGAACGCACGCAGGTCCGGGTCCATGGTTTCGACGTTCTGCCACGCAGGCGGAATGATCATGCGCACGCCACGGAACAGGTCGATGCCGCCGGTGACCATCAGCTCGAGCATGTTGTCCATGCTGGAAGAGTCGGAACCCACGCGGTTGACGAGCGGGCCGAGTTCTTCCAAATCCATCAAATCGTTGGCGAACTTGGTGCGACGGGCCACGGCCCAGTTGCGGTTGCCGGTGATGGTGTTGATCTCGCCGTTGTGGGCGAGGAAGCGGAATGGCTGGGCCAGCGGCCATTTCGGCAGGGTGTTGGTGGAGAAGCGCTGGTGGAACACGCAGATTGCGGTTTGCAGGCGCTCATCGCTCAGGTCCGGATAGAAGGCGGTGAGGTCCGCCGGCATCATCAGGCCCTTATAAATGATGGTCTTGTGGGAAAAGCTGCAGATGTAGTGGTCGGTGTCGGCGGCATTGGATACTGACGAACGACGACGGGAGGTGAACAGCTTGATCGCCATGTCCTGGTCGCTCAGGCCGTCGCCCGCGATGAACACTTGTTCGATCTGCGGCAGGCGCTCCAGGGCCAGGCGGCCGAGTACGCTGGTGTCGATCGGCACTTTGCGCCAGCCGACGAGCTGCAGGCCGGCAGCCAGAATTTCGCGGTTCATGTTCTCGCGAGCGGCTTCGGCCTTGACCGGGTCCTGGTTGAAAAACACCATGCCCACGGCGTATTGCTTGGGCAGGTCGACTGCAAATTGTTCTTTTGCGACAGCGCGCAGGAACAGGTCGGGCTTTTGAATCAGCAAGCCACAACCGTCACCGGTCTTGCCGTCGGCGTTGATCCCACCGCGGTGGGTCATGCAGGTCAGGGCCTCGATGGCCGTTTGCAAAAGGGTATGACTGGGCTCGCCCTGCATATGGGCTATCAGGCCGAAACCGCAGTTATCCTTGAATTCATCGGGTTGGTACAGACCTGCTTTCATAGACACTTTCTCACCAGGCTGCCTCTTATATCGAGGCAAATTTCTTTTCAATTCAACCGGTTACCTTCCACGCCGAACGTACGCCGGCTTAGCGGGGGCAAAAGGGAGGTCATTGTACACACCGACACAGACGCTCACAAATTTAGCGACGAAATGTCGCAAATCTATGTCGCATTTATGAAAGGTTTAAATCGATATGCTGTGCTAGTCAAAACTTTTTTAGTTCGGACCGCTACGACTCAAAAGCTACTGTGACGCAGACACCACAAAGCGCGCGGCCTGTAGGGGCAGCACGCACTTGCGGATTTTTTTGAGGTGCCGGGAGAGGCGGCCTGGGTAAGGCCGCCGAATCTTCAGCGAGTTGTTGCGAGTTCTTGTTGAACGCTGGCAACAGTGCGAGGCCAAGGTTTACCAGCCTGGACCTTCGCTGGCAAGGCTTTGATGGCAGAATCAGCTGCTGCACGGCTTGGGAAGTTGCCGTAGGTGATCACGTAGAGAGGCTTGCCGTTGAGCACTTTCTTGAAATAACGGTACTCGCCGCCCTGCTCTTTCACGAACGCCTGGGCATTGGCTTCGGAGCTGGTGCCAAGGATCTGCACCACGAAGTGGCCAGCCGGCTGGCTGGTGTACCAGCTGCTGCCAGCGGCGGCGGGCGCAGCGGCCTTGGCGACAGTGGCAGGTTTTTCAGCAGGTTTGGCCGCTGGCGCCGGTTTGGCGGCTGGAGCAGGCGCAACTGGCTTGGCGACAGGTGCTGGCTTGGCAGTGGCAACGGTCGGCGCCGGGGTCGGCTTGGCAACCGGAGCCGGTTGACCGGCCGGCACGCCCGCAGGCGGCGCGGTGGTGGTCACGGTCGGCGGTGTGGCGCTGGAGCCCTCCACCGGCACGCCGTCGTCGCCTTCGGAGATGCCGCCAGCTTCTTCGGCGAGCGGGCCGCGCATCACAGGCTGGCCGACCATCGGCAGGTTGGTCGGCTGGCCGGAGTTGGCGAACTCGACATTTGGCGTGGGTTTGCCCAGTGGCAACTGCGCCTGTTCGGTTGGCGCGCCGGCGGTGGCGGGTGCCTTGCTGCGGCCCGGGATCAACCAGGCAGCGGCGACAGCGACCACGACAACGGCGGAAATCGCCAATACGTGCTTCTTAGGCATAGTGAACCCCATCTTTGGACGCTTTACCGCAGAACGGCTGGCGATCATGGCTTCGATCAAGGCATCGCGGGCAACCTGGTTGATGGTGCCAGGCCAGCCGCCTGCGCTTTCGTGAATATCAGAGATCTGATTTGCGGTGAAAAGTTCGATACCCGCGCCCGCACCCTCAAGGCGTTGAGCCAGGTATTCGCGGGTTTCTTCCTCTTCGTACGGCTGCAATTCGATGACGTGAAACAGCTCCTGCTCCCCGCTGATCTGCTCCAGATCGGCGATCAGCGAAGACTCACCAAACAGGAACACGTGCGGGCGGCCTTCGGGCGTACCCGCCGCCAGCGCCAGCAGGGCTTCCAGGGCGGATTCGTCGAGCTGCTCGGCGTCATCCACCAGCAGGTAGACTTCCTGGCCGGTCAAGCCCAGCTGTACCACTTGCTTGAGGATCGCATTCGGCTCGGCGGTGGCCACGTTCAGTGCCTGGGCAACCTGGCGCAAAACGCCTGCCGCATCACCGGCGCCACGAGCCGACACCACCACGCTCTGCACCGACTGCTTGTTGGTGCTGGCGACGAGCGCCTGGCGCAGCAAAGTCTTGCCGCTGCCCAACGGGCCGGTCACCACCAGCAGCAACTGGCTGTAGCGCGCCAAATGGTGCAGTTGGCCCAGCACCGGCTTGCGCTGGGCGGGGAAAAATTTGAAGCCGGGCACCCGAGGCGCAAACGGGTCGTGGCTTAACTGGTAATGGCCGAGGAACGCCTCGTCGGCATGCAAACTAGTCATCGGGATCTTATTAACCTTTAAGCTGGGCCAGGGCGCGGTAATCCGCTCCCAGCGTGGCCTGTAAAATCTCTTTCGGATAATCGTCGGTCACTACCGCTTCGCCGATGTGGCGCAGCAGCACCAGTCGCAGGCGACCGTCGATCACTTTCTTGTCTATTGCCATATGTTCGAGGAAATCCGCCTCGGTCATCTCCGCAGGCGGAACGACCGGCAAGCCGGCGCGCTGGAACAGGCGGATACCGCGATCCCGCTCTTGGGCGCTGATCCAGCCCAGGCGCTGCGACATGTCCAATGCCATCACAGTGCCAGCCGCCACGGCTTCCCCGTGCAACCACACACCATAGCCCATGTGCGTTTCGATCGCATGGCCGAAGGTGTGGCCCAGGTTCAGCGTGGCCCGCACGCCGGACTCGCGCTCGTCGGCGTTCACCACCAGCGCCTTGGCGGCGCAGGAACGGGAAATTGCCTCGGTGAGCGCTGCCTGGTCCAGATTGCGCAAGGCATCCACATGCTCTTCAAGCCAGGCCAGGAAAGGTTCGTCGCAGATCAGCCCGTACTTGATGACTTCCGCCAGCCCTGCCGACAGCTCACGCGGCGGCAGGGTGTTGAGGGTCGCGGTGTCGATCAGCACGGCTTGAGGCTGATAAAACGCGCCCACCATGTTCTTGCCCAGCGGGTGATTGATACCGGTCTTGCCGCCTACCGACGAGTCGACCTGGGACAACAGGGTGGTCGGCACCTGGATAAAGTCCACGCCACGCTGGTAGCAGGCGGCCGCGAAACCGGCCATGTCGCCGATCACACCGCCGCCCAGGGCAATCACGGTGGTGCGGCGGTCATGGCGAGCGGTCAGCAGGCCATCAAAAATCAGTTGCAAGGTTTCCCAGTTCTTGTGGGCCTCGCCATCGGGCAGGATCACCGAAATCACCGAGTAGGCCGCGAGGCTGCGGCTCAGACGCTCAAGATACAGCGGCGCGACCGTTTCATTGGAAATGATCGCCACTTGCCGGCCGGCAATGTGCGGCGCGAGCAAATCGGGCTGGTCCAGCAGACCTTCGCCAATATGGATTGGGTAGCTGCGCTCGCCTAGATCGACCTTAAGTGTCTGCATGTGTCCCCGCGTGAAGATGTATTGACGATCGGCAACTCGGATCTGACGTCGCCTGATGGCTCTACGCCACACTCGGCAGAGTAATGGCGCGCCGCCGAGAATAGCGCATTTCGCGCCGGGCTTTAACGGGGTGGCAACTGCTGCAAGCGTTCAAGAATGTCGAGAACGACCATTCGTGGCGGCCGCTCATCGGTTTCCACCACCAGATCGGCAATTTCCCGATACAGCGGGTCGCGCAGCGTCAGCAAGTCCCGCAAGGTTTTTGCCGGGTCTGCCGTGCGCAGCAACGGGCGGTTGCGGTCGCGCGCGGTGCGCCCCACTTGTTGCTCGACCGACGCATGCAGATACACCACACGCCCGCCGGCGTACAAGGCCCGGCGGTTTTCTTCGCGCATCACCGCACCGCCGCCGGTGGCCAATACCACGCCGTCGCAGCCGCACAGCTCGGCAATCATCGCCTGCTCGCGGTCGCGAAAGCCCAGCTCGCCTTCCTTATCGAAGATCCATGGGATATTGGCACCCGTGCGCAATTCAATTTCCTTGTCGGAATCTTTGAATGGCAGGCGCAGCTCTTTGGCCAGCAAACGGCCGATGGTGCTTTTTCCAGCCCCCATCGGTCCTACAAGAATCAAATTTCGCACAGAATCAACGACTCACAGCAATCGCCTGGTTATTCATAATACGCGGAGTGAGGAACACCAGCAGCTCGGATTTTCGCTCCGCCAGCACATCACGCCGGAAAAGGCGGCCAAGATACGGCACATCGCCCAAAAATGGCACTTTATCTACCACTTTGCTCTGGGTGTTGGAGAAAACCCCGCCGATGACGATGGTCTCGCCATCCTTGACCAATACCTTGGCGTTGACCTCGTTTTTCTTGATCGGCGGCACATCGTTGAGCTTGTTCAGGTAATCGGGTTCGTCCTTGGTCACGCGCACGTCCATGATTACCCGGTCATCCGGCGTAATTTGCGGCGTAACTTCCAATGACAGCGAAGCTTCCTTGAACGATACCGACGTGGCGCCCTGGGAGGTGGATTCCTGATACGGAATCTCGGTGCCCTTGAGAATGCGCGCGGTTTCCTTGTCGGACGTGACCACTTTGGGCTGTGAGACGATTTCGCCGTTGCCGGACTTCTCCATGGCGGTCAGTTCCAGATCCAGCAAAAGGTTGTCGGTGATAAAGGCGAGGCCCAGTCCGGAAGTGCCGGTGAGTGAGCCAAGGTCAACAAACGGCGAGCCGGACGGAATTTCCGGTGGTTCGACACCCTCAGCCAAGGGTTTGCCAATTCCTCTAGCGCCCCAGTTGCCACGGCTGAGGCGCCCGCCCCAGCGCACGCCCAGGCTTTTGTCATAGTCCACGTTCGCTTCCACAATTCGCGCCTCGATCATCACCTGGCGCACCGGGACGTCCAGCTGAGCCACGATCCGCCGCAGCTCTTCAAGCCGCTCACCGGTCTGGTAGGCAATGATGTTGTTGGTCCGGTCGTCCACCGCCACCGAACCTCGCTCATCGGTGACGCCTTCAAGGCCCGTCACCGACTGGAACAACTTGGCGAGGTCAGAGGCTTTGGCGTAATTGACCTGCAACAGCTCACGACGCAAGGGCGCAAGCTCGGCCATCTGCTTGTTTGCCTCCAGTGTCAACAACTCGCGGGCCGCCAGCTCTTCAGCCGGCGCCACCAGTAAAACCCCCGCCTTCACACGCTTATCCAGCCCCTTGGTCTGTAACACCAGGTCCAGCGCCTGATCCCAAGGCACATCCTTGAGCCGCAGGGTGATCGAACCCTGCACCTCGTCGCTGGCCACCAGGTTGAGGCCGGCCACGTCGGCAATCTGCTGCAGCACTGTGCGCAGCTCAACGTTCTGGAAGTTGAGGGTAAGTGTGTCGCCGGTAGACGCGCCCGCCTTGGTATTACCAGGAGGCGGCAGCTGGATCAGGTCGACGCGATTGGGCACAGCAAACGCCATCGGTGCCGTGAACGCTATCCATAGCGCCACACCGAAGGACGAGAAAGTCCTTTTCATTGATTTGATTCCGTTAAGAGTTGACGTTCAGCACGAGGGTTCGTGAGCGCTCCAGCCATGCGCCCTGTTCATCGGGAAACAATTCGGCCAGTTCGACACGGTTGTCATGAATGGCCGTGATCCGGCCATGGTTCGGGCCCAGATAATCACCGACCGCAAGGCGATGCACGCTTGAAGCCGCGCGCAAAAGTGCAAAGTTCTGCACACCACGGGACAAGGTACCGACCATTTCGAACTGATCGACTGCCACGCTTTCAAGGGCGCTTCGTTCTCGAGAAAAATCCGGCGCCGAAGCAGGCCGACCGATCACTGGGCCGGGCTGCAGCGCGGGCGGACGAAACGGGTCTCGCAACACAGCCGAGGCGTCTACAAGCCGACCGACTGGCCCGACATTGTCTGCGCCCTGCGCTGCATTTCGATAAATTTTCGCCAACAGCTCAAGACGCAGCGCCGCGCCATCGGTTCGAAGCGAGACATCGTGAACAGTGACCATTCGCGGCAATTGCCCCAATGCCTTCACGAATGCCGCCATGTCATGGAAAGCACCGCTGACGGCAACCTGCAGGGGCTGCTCGACAAAAAACGGCTGAGGCCGTTCATCCAGCACGGTGACGCTTGCGACCGCCAGGCCATTGGCAATCGCCAGACGTGAAAGGTCTTCCAGCAAACCTGGCACCTGCCCCTCATCCGCCAGCTGTAGCGACAATTGTGCAGCCTTTGCCTGAGCCAGCTCGAATTGCCGAACACGCGCCTCAAGGCGGGCAGATAAGCTGGTTTTTTCCGATAAGTGCTGTTGCAGCGCCGCGCCCTGCACCTCCAGCGCGTGTAACCGCTCCCGCGACGGGCTCAAGAGCACACTGTCGCCCACGACCCACACGAAGCCCGCCAGTGCACACCCCAGCAGGGCCTTGCCCGGCAGGGGCCATTTTGCAGCGTTGTGAGAGAGCGTGGAGAAGTTGAGCCTGGGCAGGCTCATGGCTGCGCCTCGGTAGATTCCCCTTGGCGCACCATCAATTGAAATTCGTTACCGCCCTGCTCGGCGTCTGCCCGCACATGTTGAAGCTGCGTGGCATGGGTGCCTTGCGTGGCTTCCAGACGGCGCATGAGCTGGGCAATGTCCTGGCTCGATTGCGCACTGCCACTGACGCTGATGGTATTGCCCTTCGCCACCACTTCATGCAAATGGACACCTTCCGGAACCGCGCGCGCCAGTTGATCAAACATTTTGGTGCTGTCGGAGCGGGCATCATGCAGGTCTTGCACAACTTTCATACGCTCGGCCAGTTGCTGGCTTTGCTCTTGAATGTCGTCGAATGTCTTGATGCGTGAATCCTGGACGGCGATGCCGTTGCCCACATGGCTGTTGCGCGTGACTTGCCGGTCGATCGCCCGGTCGATCACCTGATCAGCCAGCCAAACCGCCGCGAGCGCCACACAGCCGAACGCCAGCAAAAACATCAGGAAGTATTTGCGTCGTCTTTCCGCCTGGGCCTGGCGCCAGGGCAAAAGATTGATTCGTGTCATTGAGCGAAACTCCTCAGGGCCAACCCGCAAGCAATTCCCATCCCTTGGGCATCCACGGCCCACTGTGCGCCATCGACTCGATGACCCGGCGTGAAGCTGGCGAAATCCTGACTGCATGCGCGCTCCAATGCAAACCCTTCGACATCCACCGCACTCGCAACCAGCCCCGCCAGGGCCAAAACCGCCTGACGCGACTCGACCTGCGCCTTCAGGCATGCCGCGAACACGACCTCAACGCGCGCCGAATCCTGGGGCGAGGGGCCGCGCACCTGAAAGTCGATGGCGACATCATCCAGTGGATACGGAATGTATTGGTCAGCCTCCATCTGGATCATCCAGGCCATCTCTTCGTCGCCAAGGCCTGCCTGCATCTCGATCACCCGCGTGATGACCGAAGGGCCCGCCACGGCGATTGCCGCCTGCCGGGCCGATGTGCGCAAACGCGACAACGCCTGAAGCAGCGCCTGGCCCGTGCTTTCCAGATCCAGCAGCGTGCCATCAACCACTGCGTGGGCGGGAAGCGCCTGCGTGGCATAGCGTTCGACGGTATACCTGCCGGCTGAACGCCCCAGTTCGACCAGCTTGACGCCGGTGTCATTGATATCGACGCCCAGAACGGTGTCGTTTTTTCGCCTGAAAAATCCCTTTCCCATAAAACTCCCCAAAACTTTGCCTGTCATACCGCCTGATTGCCGCCGGGCGAGGTGCATTCGGTCGACTTGTTTGAGCCCTGCGAATGACGCCTCAGGCCGAAAATGCTTTAATGCCCAGCGTTTTTTCCCGCTTTTTATCTGCAGCTCGGGTCGATCCATCGTTTGCCATGCATGCCCCGACGCCTAACTCATTCTTTTCTCTGGAAATCCAAAAGCCTTGATTCGTCTGCTGAAGTTTTTCGGGTACTCCATTGTCGCGATCGTTTGCGGGCTGCTGCTCGTGCTCAGCGGTGCATACCTCTACCTTAGTCCGGGTTTGCCCTCCGTAGAGGCGCTCAGAAGTATCCAGTTGCAGATTCCTTTGCGGGTCTACAGCAGCGATGAAAAACTGATCGCGGAGTTCGGCGAAATGCGCCGCACACCGATCCGTTTCGCCGACATTCCGCCCAATTTCATCAATGCCCTGCTGTCGGCAGAAGACGATAATTTCGCCAACCACTATGGCGTCGACCCCAGCAGCCTGGTGCGCGCAGCGACCCAACTGGTAAAAAGCGGACACATTCAATCCGGCGGCAGCACCATCACCATGCAGGTGGCGAAGAACTTTTTCCTCACCAGCGAGCGCAGCTTTTCGCGCAAAGCCACCGAGATTTTGCTGGCGCTGCAAATCGAACGTCAGCTGACCAAGGACGAAATCCTTGAGCTGTACGTGAACAAAATCTACCTGGGCAACCGCGCCTACGGGATCGAGGCGGCGTCGCAGGTTTACTACGGCAAGTCGATTCGTGACGCGAGCCTGGCGCAGATGGCAATGATTGCCGGCCTGCCGAAAGCACCGTCGCGCTTCAACCCGCTGGCCAACCCGGCGCGCAGCAAAGAGCGTCGCGACTGGATCCTGGGCCGTATGTACAAGCTGGGCAAAATCGATCAGGCCGCTTACGAGAGCGCCGTGGCCGAGCCGTTGAACGCCAGCTACCACGTACCGACGCCGGAAGTGAACGCACCGTACATCGCCGAAATGGCCCGTGCCGAGATGGTCGGCCGCTATGGCAGCGAGGCCTACACCGAAGGCTACCGCGTGACCACGACGGTACCGAGCGACTTGCAGGAGATCGCCAACAACTCCGTACATTCAGGCTTGATCACCTACGACCAGCGCCACGGCTACCGCGGTCCGGAATCGCGCCTGCCGGGCAAGACCATGAGCGCCTGGACCACCGAGTTGGGCAAACAACGCCCGATCAGCGGCCTGGAGCCGGCCATCGTCACCCAGGTGAAGAAAGATGGCGTGCAGGTGCTGACCCGCTCCGGCGAAGGCCATGTGAGCTGGGACAGCATGAAATGGGCCCGTCCGTTCCTGAACACCAACAGCATGGGCCCGATGCCCAAGCAGCCGTCGGACGTGGCGCAGGTGGGTGATCTGATCCGCGTGCAACGCCAGAAGGACGACAGCCTGAAATTCAGCCAGGTGCCATTGGCCCAGGGCGCGCTCGTGTCCCTCGACCCGCAGAACGGCGCCATTCGCGCGCTGGTCGGCGGTTTCGCCTTCGAGCAGAGCAACTACAACCGCGCCACCCAGGCCAAGCGCCAGCCGGGTTCGAGCTTCAAGCCATTCGTTTACAGTGCCGCGCTGGATAACGGCTACACCGCCGCCAGCCTGGTCAACGATGCGCCAATCGTGTTCGTCGACGAGTACCTGGACAAGGTCTGGCGCCCGAAGAACGACACCAATACCTTCCTTGGCCCGATCCGCATCCGCGAGGCGTTGTACAAGTCGCGCAACCTGGTGTCGATCCGCTTGCTGCAGGCGATGGGTGTGGGCAAGACCATCGACTACATGACGCGCTTTGGCTTTAACAAGTCGGACCTCCCGCCGAACCTGTCCCTGGCCTTGGGTACCGCAACGCTCACGCCGATGGAAATCGCCACCGGCTGGAGCACCTTCGCCAACGGCGGTTACAAAATTGCGCCCTACCTGATCGACAAGGTTGAGAGCCGCAACGGCGAGACCCTGTTCACCGCCAACCCGCCACGCGTGCCGGGCGACGTGGTCAACGGCATCGCCGCGCCGGACGGCATTGCGGCACCAGCCAACGGCGGCATCACCATCAACCCGGCGCCAGGCACCACGCCTGCCGCCAACGCTGCCGCGCCAGCCGAGCCACAGGCGCCCGCTGTCGCTGAACGTGTTGTGGATGGCCGCACCACTTACATCCTCAACAGCATTCTGGAAGACGTGATCAAGAAAGGGACCGGCCGTCGCGCACTGGCGCTGGGCCGTGCGGATATCGCGGGCAAGACCGGTACCACCAACGACTCCAAGGACGCCTGGTTCTCCGGCTACAACGGCGATTACGTGACGACCGTGTGGACCGGCTACGACCAGCCGGAAAGCCTGGGCCGTCGCGAGTTCGGTGGCACCGTCGCACTGCCGATCTGGATGAGCTACATGGGTGCCGCCCTGAAGGACAAGCCGCTGCATACCCAGGCTGAACCGGAAGGCATCCTGAGCCTGCGCATCGACCCGGTAAGCGGCCGTGCGGCCTCGCCAAGCACGCCAAACGCGTACTTCGAGCTGTTCAAGAGCGAAGACACGCCGCCGTCGGTCAACGAACTGGGCAACGGCGTAGCACCCGGCAGCCCGTTGCCGGCGGACGAGGCGGCACCGATCGACTTGTTCTAACCCGATCTGCGGGAAAACGCAGATCCAATGTAGGAGCTGGCTGGCCTGCGATAGCGGTCTACCTGACACACCGCCATCGCGGGCAAGCCCGGCTCCCACAGGGTTTATCCGGCGCGCTATGGCCGTGGTCATCCAGCCACAAAAAAAGCCCCGACTCGCAAGAGCCGGGGCTTTTTGTTGGTGCGCTACAACGGCTTAGCCGTTGAACACATCATCCACGCTTTTGAGCGGGTAGTGCTTCGGATACGGCAGGGTGGCCACGCCGGTCTCGATGGCGGCTTTGGCCACGGCATCGGAGATCAGGGTGATCAGGCGCTTATCCATTGGTTTCGGAATGATGTACTCACGGCCGAATTCCAGCTTGATACCGCCGTAGGCGTCGCACACTTCCTGAGGTACCGGCAGCTTGGCCAGTTCACGCAGGGCGTTGGCGGCAGCGACTTTCATCTCTTCGTTGATGCGCTTGGCGCGAACGTCCAGGGCACCACGGAAGATGAACGGGAAGCCCAGCACGTTGTTGACCTGGTTCGGGTAGTCCGAACGGCCGGTGGCCATGATCACGTCGCTGCGTGTGGCGTGAGCCAGCTCTGGCGAGATTTCCGGGTCCGGGTTGGAGCACGCGAACACGATCGGGTTGGCCGCCATGGACTTCAGGCCTTCGGCGCTCAGCAGGTTCGGGCCGGACAGGCCGACGAACACGTCTGCACCGTCGAGAGCATCAGCCAGGCTGCGCTTGTCGGTGGCGTGGGCAAACATCGCCTTGTACTGGTTCAGGTCGGTACGCTCGGACTGAACAACGCCCTTGCTGTCGACCATGAAGATGTTTTCCAGCTTGGCACCCATGCTCACCAGCAACTTCATGCAGGAGATGGCAGCCGCACCGGCGCCCAGGCAAACGATCTTGGCGTCAGCCAGGGTCTTGCCGGCGATTTCCAGGGCGTTGATCATGCCGGCCGCGGTGACAATCGCGGTGCCGTGCTGGTCATCGTGGAATACCGGAATGTCGCACTGCTCGATCAGGGCCTTTTCGATCTCGAAGCACTCAGGTGCCTTGATGTCTTCCAGGTTGATGCCACCGAAGGTGATGGAGATGCGCTTGACGGTGTCGATGAAAGCCTGCGGGCTTTCGGAATCGACTTCGATGTCGAAAACGTCGATGCCGGCAAAGCGCTTGAACAGCACGCCTTTACCTTCCATGACTGGTTTGGAAGCCAATGGGCCGAGGTTACCCAGGCCGAGGATCGCGGTGCCATCGGAAATCACTGCAACCAGGTTGCCTTTGCCGGTGTACTTGTACGCCAGTTCAGGGTCGCGGGCGATTTCACGTACGGGCTCGGCAACACCAGGGCTGTAGGCCAGCGACAGGTCGCGGGCAGTGGCAGTGGCTTTGGTGAGCTCTACACTCAGCTTTCCTGGACGAGGATTGGCATGATATTCGAGAGCGGCAGTTTTCAAATCAGACATATCGGCATTCCGCTTTTACTGTTGGTCGACGGACCGCCGAGGATACGCGTGTCGTAAAGTCCCTACAAGACTGGGCAGTCACAGGTGTCAAGGGCCCTGCGCTACGACTTTTGGCCAAGAGCCACGGGATACAAGGGCTCAACTGTTCACAATCAACTCAAAAAATGTCTACAATTTTTTCTTCAAAGACGGCTTGTTGGGTGCATGGTCAAATTTCGGGTACAAAAAAGGCGTCCATCAGGGACGCCTTTTTCATCAGCATGGAAAGCCGCAGCTTTCCAGGTTGATCGGCCTTAGGCCTTTTTGGCACCGAAAGCACCGAAACGGTCAGCAAAGCGCTGTACACGGCCGCCGGTGTCCAGAGTTTTCTGCTTACCGGTGTAGAACGGGTGGCACTCGTTGCATACGTCAGTACCCAGTGGCTTGCACAGGTTCGAACGGGTTTCGAACTTGTTGCCGCAGCTGCAGGTAACTTCGATGGTTTCGTACGCTGGATGGATATCGGCTTTCATGGTGTCTTCCTCGGGCTAGCGTGCCGCCACTCGACACTATTGTCGAATACCGCACGTAATTAGGCCGCGGATTCTACCAGACCTTTTTAATCGCGCAAGCGGCGGTGCCAGCCGAATCCACACATATAAGCCCCTTTCATCAGAAAAACCCCCTGATTCACCATGGTCAGTGTGGGGGCCTTCCTGCACCCGACACGGGACACCCCCACCGCAGGTCTGCTAGGCTCCCGCCCCTGCACCATCGCCTGCCTATATAGATGAGACCCCCCGCGTGCCCGACGCCATTTTGCGCCTAGCCCTGCCCTCACCCCTGCGCCGCCTGTTCGATTATCGAGCGCCGGCCGGCGTGCTGCGGGCCCAGTTGCAGCCGGGCATGCGCGTGCGCGTGCCGTTCGGGCGCCGGGAAATGATCGGCATTCTGGTGGAAGTGGCCGACCACAGCGAAGTCCCGGCGGAAAAGCTCAAGCCTGCGCTGGCCATTCTCGACACCACACCGCCGCTGCCGCCCGCCCTGTTCAAGCTGTGCCTGTGGACCGCCCAGTATTACCAGCACAGCCTGGGCGACACCTTGAGCTGGGCGCTGCCGGTGCTGTTGCGCCAGGGCGAACTGGCCGAAGCGCGCCAGGAACGTTTCTGGTCGATGGCGCCCGACGCGCGCCTCGACGACCCGCGCATCGCCCGCGCCCCGCGCCAGCGTGAGGCCCTGGCAACCCTGGCCCAGCACCCTCACGGCGTGGCCCATCAGCTGTTAAGCAAGCTGATGCTGAGCAAAGACAGCCTTGACCTGCTGCTCGCCAAAGGCCTGGTGCAAGTGGAGATCCGCAAGCACGCCCCCGACCCGCGCCACGAACACTGGCTGGCTCAGCCGGAATTGCCGCTGAACCCCGAGCAACGCGCAGCCTACGAAGCCATTCGCGCCGGTTTCGACAGTTTCCACGCGTTCCTGCTGGCCGGCGTCACCGGCAGCGGCAAGACCGAAGTCTATTTGCAACTGATTCGCGAAACCCTGCAGGCCGGCAAGCAGGCGTTGGTGCTGATCCCCGAGATCAACCTCGGCCCGCAAACCCTTGCGCGCTTCGAACAACGCTTCAATGCACGCATCGCCCTGGTGCACTCGGCAGTCAATGACCGTGAACGCCTGGAATCCTGGCTGGCGGCGCGCGATGGTGAGGCCGACATTATTATCGGCACCCGTTCGGCACTGTTCACCCCGATGAAAAACCCCGGGCTGATCATCATCGACGAGGAGCACGACGGCTCCTATAAACAGCAGGAAGGCCTGCGGTACCACGCCCGCGACCTGGCATTGGTACGCGCACGCCAGGAAGACATCCCGATTGTGCTGGGCTCGGCCACGCCCTCCCTGGAAAGCCTGCACAACGCCTACACCGGCCGGTATGGCCTCCTGCGCCTGAACGAGCGTGCCGGCGGCGCCAGGCAGCCGCGCTTCCTGCGCCTGGACGTAAAAAGTCGCCCGCTGGACAGCGGCATTTCCGGCCCCATGCAGCAAGCCATCGGCCAGACCCTCGCCGCCGGCCAGCAAGTCCTGGTGTTTCTCAACCGCCGAGGCTTTGCGCCGACGCTGCTGTGCCACGACTGCGGCTGGATGTCCGAGTGCGAACGCTGCGACGCGCGCATGACCGTGCACCAGCGCCATGGCGAGTTGCGCTGCCACCATTGCGGCCATGTAGAGCGCACGCCGCGCCACTGCCCGCAGTGCGGAAAAGTCGACTTGCGCCCCGTGGGCGCGGGCACCGAGCGCGCCGAAGAACGCCTGGGCATTCTGTTCCCGGATTACCCGGTATTGCGGGTCGACCGCGACAGCACCTCGCGCAAAGACGCAATGAACCAACTGTTCGCCACGATTCAGAAAGGCCAGCCGTGCATCCTCATCGGCACACAGATGCTTGCCAAAGGGCACCACTTTCCACGGGTGACGCTGGTGTCGATTCTGGATGCCGACGGCGGCCTGTTTTCCGGTGATTTCCGCGCCAGCGAGCGCATGGCGCAACTGATCGTGCAGGTCGCAGGCCGCGCCGGGCGTGCCGAAGAGCCGGGCAAAGTGATTATCCAGACGCACCTGGCCGACCATCCGCTGCTGATTCAACTGACAGAACAAGGCTACTTTGCCTTCGCCGAACAAGCGTTGAGCGAACGTCGTTCCGCCGGTTTGCCACCCTTCTCGCACCTGGCCCTGCTGCGTGCCGAAGCTCACAAACCGGGGCAGGCCGAAGGGTTTCTGGATGAGGCCTGCAGCGCCGCCGAGGGTTTGCTGGGCGAACTGGGCCTTAACGGCATCGAATTGCTCGGACCGGTGCCCGCGCCCATGGAACGCCGCGCCGGGCGTTATCGCGCTCAGCTACTCTTGCAGGCAACCTCCCGCGCGCCGCTGCATCGGCTGTTAAGTAGCTGGTTGCTTGCGCTGGAGCAAATGCCCAGTGGCCGGCAGGTGCGATGGTCGCTGGATGTGGACCCGGTGGACTTGTATTGATAGAAATTGCCTTATCGCAGGCAAGCCAGCTCCCACATGTAAAAGTATTCACCCAGCAAAATGTGGGAGCGGGCTTGCCCGCGATGAGGCCCGCAGGTCTGCCATCTGGTCTGAACGGTTGGCAAGCCCGCCCTCGCCACGGATAATGCCCAGTTTTTCCACCTGCGCATCGCGCGCCGCCGCTTGCGGTCGAAAGAGAACACCATGAAAGACACCATTCGCCAGCTGATCCAACAAGCCATCACCCAACTCGTCAACGAAGGTGTGTTGCCTGAAGGCCTGACGCCGGCGATCCAGGTGGAAAACACCCGCGATAAAACCCACGGCGACTTCGCCAGCAACATCGCCATGATGCTGGCCAAGCCTGCGGGCATGAAACCGCGCGACCTCGCGGAAAAAATCATCGCCGCGCTGCCGGCCGACGACAGCGTGACCAAGGCCGAAATCGCCGGCCCAGGCTTCATCAACTTTTTCCAGAACACGCAGGCTCTGGCCTCGCGCCTGGACGCGGCCCTGGCAGACGCCAAAATCGGCGTGCGCAAGGCCGGCCCGCTCGAGCGCGTAGCCATTGACCTGTCGGCACCGAACCTGGCCAAAGAGATGCACGTGGGCCACCTGCGCTCCACCATCATCGGCGACGGTGTGGCGCGGGTGCTGGAATTCCTCGGCGACACCGTGATCCGTCAGAACCACGTGGGCGACTGGGGCACCCAGTTCGGCATGTTGATGGCCTACCTGCAGGAAAATCCGATCACCAGCAACGAGCTGTCGGACCTGGAAAACTTCTACCGCGCCGCGAAGAAGCGCTTCGACGAATCCGAAGAGTTCGCCGATCGCGCCCGTGGCCTGGTGGTCAAGTTGCAGGCCGGCGACGAAGAATGCCTGGCGCTGTGGAACCGCTTCCGTGAGATCTCCCTGTCCCACTGCCAGGAAATCTATGAGCTGCTCAACGTCAAGCTGACCATGGCCGACGTGATGGGCGAAAGTGCCTACAACGACGACCTGATCAACGTGGTCAACGACCTCAAGGCCAAGGGCCTGCTGGTTGAAAGCAACGGCGCGCAGTGCGTGTTCCTCGAAGAATTCAAGACCGCCGACGGCGAGCCGCTGCCGGTGATCATCGTCAAGGCCGATGGCGGCTACCTCTACGCCACCACTGACCTCGCGGCCGTGCGCTACCGCAGCGGCGTACTGAAAGCCGACCGCGCCCTGTACTTCGTTGACCAGCGCCAGGCCCTGCACTTCCAGCAAGTGTTCGAAGTGGCGCGTCGCGCGGGTTTCATCACCCACCCGATGCACATGGAACACATGGGCTTCGGCACCATGAACGGCGCCGATGGCCGCCCGTTCAAGACCCGCGACGGCGGCACCGTGAAGCTGATCGACCTGCTGACCGAAGCCCAGGAACGCGCCTACAACCTGGTGAAGGAAAAGAACCCGGAGCTGGCCGAGGCCGACCTGCGTAACATTGCCCGCGTAGTGGGCATTGGCGCGGTGAAATACGCCGACCTGTCCAAACACCGCACCAGCGACTACAGCTTCAACTTCGAGCTGATGCTCAACTTCGAAGGCAACACCGCGCCGTACCTGCTGTACGCCTACACCCGAGTGGCCGGCGTATTCCGCAAACTGGGCAAGGACTTCAGCGAAGTCGAAGGCCAAATCAACCTTGAAGCGCCCCATGAGCAGGAACTGGCCGCCAAGCTCGCGCAATTCGGCGAAGTACTGAACAGCGTTGGCGAAAAAGGCACGCCGCACATCCTGTGCACCTATCTGTATGAAGTCGCGGGGCTGTTCTCCAGCTTCTACGAGAATTGCCCGATCCTCACTGCCGACGACGAAGCCCAAAAGCAAAGTCGCCTGCGCCTCGCCGCACTGGCTGGACGGACCCTCAAGCAAGGCCTGGAACTGTTAGGCCTGGAAACTCTGGAGCGTATGTAAGTTGGCTGCCAAGAAAAAACCTGCACCCAAGCGCGGCGCCAGCCGCTACCAGGCCCCGGCGAAGAAGCCGATTCCGGGCTGGCTGTGGATGGCCATCGGCTTGGCGGTCGGTGCGTTCGTCGTGATTCTGATGAAGCTGGAGCCGGGCAAGGGCGATGACGTCAAGCGCGTCAAGCAGGAGCAGCAGAAGGCCACCAAAATCGCCGAAGCCAACAAGACGGCGCCGAGCCCGACGGCACCCGTGAAGCCGAAATATGACTTCTACACGCTGCTGCCGGAATCGGAAGTGATCGTGCCGCCTGACGCGGTGCCGGAGAAAACCCTGCCGACGCCACAAGTGCCGACCACCCCGGTCACGCCTGCGGAAGCGGCGAAGATCGACACGGCGCGGGCGCAAGCCGCGCTGGCCGGGATCACCCCGCCGCCACCGCCGCCGGTGGCCACCACCAAGGCTGCGCCGGTGACCAAGTTCTTCCTGCAGGCGGGCTCGTTCCCGAAACAGGCGGATGCGGACCGTGTGCGAGCGCAGATCATTCTGCTGGGCCAGGCCGTGACGGTTGAGTCCGGCACGGTGAAGGATGCCACCTGGTATCGCGTGCTGGTGGGGCCATTCAGCAACCGCGAACAACTGACTGTGGCGCAGAAGCAATTGGCCGGTGCAGGGTTTAGCAACCTGTTGTTACAACAACGCCAGAGCCGCTGACTTACAGTCAACACAGATCAACTGTGGGAGCTGGCTTGCTGTGGCGAGCAAGCTTGCTTGCGCTGGGGTGCGAAGCGCCCCCAAAAAGCCGGCTCCAGCTGCGCTGTCGAACGGGAGCAAGCTCCCTCGCCACAGCAAGCCAGCTCCCACATTTGGTTTTGAGGTGTTCTCAAAAATGTGTCAGACAGGTGAACACCACTCGTCCGCACACCCGTCCTACGGTTGAAATCCCCCCCGCCACCCCCATATGAGTTTCCATCAGGGCATTTTCGCCCCGCTGCGTGGAGACTCTCCCCTTGACCACCATCGTTTCAGTACGTCGCCACGGCAAAGTCGTCATGGGCGGCGACGGCCAGGTTTCCCTTGGCAACACCGTGATGAAAGGCAACGCCAAGAAAGTGCGTCGCCTGTACCACGGCCAAGTGCTTGCAGGCTTCGCCGGCGCTACCGCCGACGCCTTCACCCTGTTCGAGCGTTTCGAAGGCCAGCTGGAAAAACACCAGGGCCACCTCGTGCGCGCCGCCGTCGAACTCGCCAAAGAATGGCGCACCGACCGCTCCCTCAGCCGCCTGGAAGCCATGCTGGCTGTGGCCAACAAAGACGCGTCCCTGATCATCACCGGCAACGGCGATGTGGTTGAGCCGGAACACGGTTTGATCGCCATGGGATCCGGCGGTGGCTACGCACAGGCAGCCGCCAGCGCACTGCTGAAGAAAACCGACCTGTCGGCCCGTGAAATCGTCGAAACCGCCCTGGGTATTGCCGGCGATATCTGCGTGTTCACCAACCACAACCTGACCATTGAGGAGCAGGACCTCGCCGAGTAAGCCGTAGGCTTATTCCGCTTGAGGCCGCCAAACACTATGTCCATGACTCCCCGCGAAATCGTCCATGAACTTAACCGCCATATCATCGGCCAGGACGATGCCAAGCGCGCCGTAGCCATTGCGTTGCGTAACCGCTGGCGCCGGATGCAACTGCCCGAAGAACTGCGCGTTGAAGTGACGCCCAAGAACATCCTGATGATCGGCCCGACCGGCGTCGGTAAAACCGAAATCGCCCGTCGTCTGGCCAAGCTGGCCAACGCGCCGTTCATCAAGGTCGAAGCCACCAAGTTCACCGAAGTGGGCTACGTGGGCCGCGACGTCGAATCGATCATCCGTGACCTGGCCGACGCCGCCCTGAAAATGCTGCGCGAACAGGAAGTGACCAAAGTCAGCCACCGCGCCGAAGACGCCGCCGAAGAGCGCATCCTTGACGCCCTGCTGCCACCGGCACGCATGGGGTTTAACGAAGACGCCGCGCCGGCCTCGGATTCCAACACTCGCCAGCTGTTCCGCAAGCGCCTGCGTGAAGGCCAGCTGGACGACAAGGAAATCGAGATCGAAGTCGCCGAAGCCGCAAGCGTCGACATTTCTGCACCGCCTGGCATGGAAGAAATGACCAGCCAGTTGCAGAACCTGTTCAGCAACATGGGCAAAGGCAAAAAGAAAAGTCGCAAGCTCAAGGTGAAGGACGCGCTGAAGCTGGTGCGCGACGAAGAAGCCGGGCGCCTGGTCAATGAGGAAGAACTCAAGGCCAAGGCTCTGGAAGCCGTTGAGCAACACGGCATCGTGTTTATCGACGAAATCGACAAGGTGGCCAAGCGCGGCAACTCCGGTGGCGTGGACGTGTCCCGCGAAGGCGTACAGCGCGACCTGCTGCCGCTGATCGAAGGCTGCACCGTGAACACCAAGCTCGGCATGGTCAAGACCGACCACATCCTGTTTATCGCCTCCGGTGCGTTCCACCTGAGCAAGCCAAGCGACCTGGTGCCGGAGCTGCAAGGCCGCCTGCCGATTCGCGTGGAACTCAAGGCGCTGACCCCGGGCGACTTCGAGCGCATCCTCAGCGAGCCGCACGCTTCGCTGACCGAGCAATACCGTGAGTTGCTGAAAACCGAAGGTCTGGGCATCGAGTTCCAGCCGGACGGCATCAAGCGCCTGGCGGAAATTGCCTGGCAGGTGAACGAGAAGACCGAGAACATCGGTGCACGCCGCCTGCATACGCTGCTTGAGCGCTTGCTGGAGGAAGTGTCCTTCAGCGCCGGCGACATGGCCGGTGCGCAGAATGGCGAGGCGATCAAGATCGACGCCGATTACGTCAACAGCCACCTGGGCGAATTGGCGCAGAACGAAGATCTGTCTCGTTATATCCTGTAAGCCATCTGCCTGTGACAGCGGGCTTGTGTGGGAGCTGGCTTGCCTGCGATAGCATCACCGCGGTGTGACTGACACACCGCAGTGCCTGCATCGCGGGCAAGCCCGGCTTCCACACAAGCAAGCTCCCACATTGTTGAGCCGGTTTCTTCAGGATTATCGCCATGACCAAATTTCCCACTGCCGTAAACCTGCACAAAACCTCCAACACTCTCGGCCTCACCTACGGCCCCGACGAGGTCTACCAGCTCCCCGCCGAGCTGCTGCGCACCCACTCGCCTTCCGCCGAGGTCCAGGGCCACGGCAAACCCATCCTGCAATTCGGCAAGCTCAACGTGCGCTTGACCAAAATCGAACCGGCCGGTCAGTACGCACTGAAATTGACCTTCGACGACGGGCATGACAGCGGCTTGTTCACCTGGGACTACCTCTACCAACTGGCCGTGCGTCAGGACGCGCTGTGGGCCGACTACCTGGCCGAACTCAAAGCGGCTGGAAAAACCCGCGACCCGAGCGAGTCGGTCGTGCGGCTGATGCTCTAACCCGGCGGTCTTGCTCTTTAGAGAGCATTTTCTAATTTCATCTGCTTGAATGCCCTCTCTTGTGGCCAACGATTGGCCTGCTTGCGAAAAAAATTAAACTCGGGTAACCAATGGAACTGGCAAGTTCCCTGCATTTGACGATGCGGTATTAACGGTCACCCGAGTCGCGTACCTGGCTTGTGCTGTGTATCGAAACCTGGTGCACAGCGGTACCCGGTACTCGTCTTTCGGACAATGGAGCGTCGTAGATGAGTAACAAGAACAACGATGACTTGAAACGCCAGGCCTCGGAAAACACCCTGGGGCTGAACCCGATCATCGCGTTACGAAAAAAGGATTTACTCGCCTCGGCGAAGATGGTGCTGACCCAAGCCATCAAACAACCGCTGCACAGCGTCAAGCATGTCGCCCACTTTGGCGTCGAACTCAAAAACGTGATGTTCGGCAAATCTGCACTCGCGCCCGAAAGCGACGACCGCCGCTTCAACGACCCGGCGTGGAGCCAGAACCCGCTCTACCGGCGCTACCTGCAAACCTACCTGGCGTGGCGCAAGGAACTGCACGACTGGATCGGCGACAGCAACCTGTCGGAACAGGACATCAGCCGTGGCCACTTCGTGATCAACCTGCTGACCGAGGCCATGGCCCCCACCAACACCACGGCCAACCCGGCGGCGGTCAAACGTTTCTTTGAAACCGGCGGCAAAAGCTTGCTCGACGGTTTGTCCCATCTGGCCAAAGACCTGGTGCACAACGGCGGCATGCCGAGCCAGGTGAACATGGGCGCGTTTGAAGTCGGCAAGACCCTGGGCACCACCGAAGGCGCGGTGGTATTTCGCAATGACGTGCTGGAGCTGATCCAGTACAAGCCGATCACCGAACAAGTGCACGAGCGCCCGCTGTTGGTGGTGCCGCCGCAGATCAACAAGTTCTATGTATTTGACCTGAGCCCGGACAAGAGCCTGGCGCGCTTCTGCCTGCGCAACGGCCAGCAGACCTTTATCGTCAGCTGGCGCAACCCGACCAAGGCTCAGCGCGAGTGGGGCCTGTCGACCTACATCGAGGCGCTCAAGGAAGCGGTGGATGTGGTCACGGCGATCACCGGCAGCAAGGACGTCAACATGCTCGGCGCCTGCTCCGGCGGCATCACCTGCACCGCGCTGCTGGGCCACTATGCGGCGCTGGGCGAGAAGAAGGTCAACGCCCTGACCTTGCTGGTGAGCGTGCTGGACACCACGCTCGACACCCAGGTGGCGCTGTTCGTCGACGAACAGACCCTGGAAGCCGCCAAGCGCCACTCTTACCAGGCCGGCGTACTGGAAGGCCGTGACATGGCCAAAGTGTTCGCCTGGATGCGCCCCAACGATTTGATCTGGAACTACTGGGTCAACAACTACCTGCTCGGCAACGAGCCGCCGGTGTTCGACATCCTGTTCTGGAACAACGACACCACACGTTTGCCGGCTGCCTTCCATGGCGACCTGATCGAGCTGTTCAAGAACAACCCGCTGGTGCGCGCCAATGCCCTGGAAGTGTGCGGCACGCCGATCGACCTCAAGCAAGTCACCGCCGACATCTACTCACTGGCCGGCACCAACGACCACATCACGCCGTGGCAGTCCTGCTACAAGTCGGCGCAGTTGTTTGGCGGCAAGGTGGAGTTTGTGCTGTCGAGCAGCGGGCATATCCAGAGCATCCTCAACCCGCCGGGCAACCCCAAGGCGCGCTACCAGACCAGCGACAGCCTGGCGTCAAAGCCGCTGGACTGGCAGGAAAACGCCACCAAGCACACTGACTCCTGGTGGCTGCACTGGCAGGCGTGGCAGGCGGATCGGGCGGGCAAGTTGAAGAAAGCGCCTACGAGTCTGGGTAATAAAACCTATACCGCAGCCGAAGCGGCGCCGGGTACTTATGTGCACGAACGATAAGCAGATGTTTGGTTGAAATGTAGCCCCTGTGGGAGCTGGCTTGCCTGCGATAGCGGTGGGCCAGCTGTTGATGGGCTGGCAGCAAAAATGCCATCGCAGGCAAACCAGCTCCCACAGGGACCGCATCGCCCATAAGACTTTCGCACCACCTGACAGGGCTTGAGCATGCCGCAACCGTTCATCTTCCGTACCATCGACCTGGATGGCCAGACCATCCGCACGGCGGTACGCCCGGGCAAGCCTCACTTGACGCCGCTGCTGATTTTCAACGGCATCGGCGCCAACCTTGAGCTGGTATTTCCGTTCGTCCAGGCACTGGACCCGGACCTGGAAGTGATCGCCTTCGACGTGCCGGGCGTGGGCGGTTCATCTACGCCCAGCGTGCCCTATCGCTTTCCCGGCCTGGCCAAGCTCACCGCGCGCATGCTCGATTACCTGGACTACGGCCAGGTGAATGCGGTGGGTGTGTCCTGGGGCGGTGCGCTGGCGCAGCAGTTTGCCTATGACTACCCGGAGCGCTGCAAGAAGTTGATCCTGGCGGCCACGGCGGCGGGAGCGGTGATGGTGCCCGGCAAGCCGAAAGTGCTGTGGCTGATGGCCAGCCCGCGCCGTTATATCCAACCATCCCACGTGGTGCGCATTGCACCGATGATTTATGGCGGCTCGTTCCGCCGCGACTCGAAACTCGCCGCCGAACACGCCAGCAAAGTGCGCTCCGCCGGCAAGCTCGGGTACTACTGGCAACTGTTCGCCGGGCTGGGCTGGACCAGCATTCACTGGCTGCACAAGATCCGCCAGCCGACGCTGGTACTGGCTGGCGACGACGACCCGCTGATTCCGTTGATCAACATGCGCATGCTGGCCTGGCGCATTCCCAACGCGCAGTTGCACATTATCGATGACGGGCACCTGTTCCTGATCACCCGGGCCGAGGCCGTGGCGCCGATCATCATGAAGTTTCTCGAAGAGGAGCGCCTGCGCGCCGTGATTCACCCGCGACCCGCGATTTAGAGGTTCAAGGTCAGGACGACCTGCCGCGCAACTCCGGCAAAACCGACTATGGTTCTGAACTGGCGTGCCTGTTGATGGCTTGACGAAGGAGTGTTGGCTCATGCGAGAAAGACCCGTGACGAACCCGGCGCCCACCCCTGCCGCGTTCATCAACGCGCAAAACGCGATCACCGGCCTGCGTGGCCGCGATTTGCTGTCGACCCTGCGCAGTGTCGCCGCCCACGGCTTGCGCAACCCTGTGCACACTGCCCGGCACGCCCTGGCACTCGGCGGCCAGTTGGGCCGCGTGTTGCTGGGGGAAACCGTGCATGAGCCCAACCCCGGCGACAGCCGCTTTGTTGACCCGACCTGGACACTCAACCCGCTGTACCGTCGCAGCCTGCAAGCCTACCTGGCCTGGCAGAAGCAGACGCGCCACTGGATCGACGACAGCACGCTGAGTGCCGACGACCGTGCCCGCGCGCACTTTGCCTTCTCCTTGCTCAATGACGCGGTGTCGCCGTCCAACACCCTGCTCAACCCGCTGGCCGTCAAGGAACTGCTCAACTCCGGCGGCAACAGCGTGGTGCGCGGCGTGAGCAACCTGTTCGAAGACCTGCTGCACAACAATGGCCTGCCACGCCAGGTGAGCAAGCACGCGTTCGAGGTCGGCAAGACGGTGGCGACCACTCCCGGCTCGGTGGTGTTTCGCAATGAGCTGCTGGAGCTGATCCAGTACAAGCCCATGAGCGAAAAGCAGTACGCCAAGCCGCTGCTGATCGTGCCGCCGCAAATCAACAAGTACTACATTTTCGACCTGAGCCCGGCCAACAGCTTCGTGCAGTACGCGCTCAAAAACGGCCTGCAGACGTTCATGATCAGTTGGCGCAACCCGGATGTGCGCCATCGCGAATGGGGCCTGTCCACCTACGTGGCAGCGCTGGAAGAAGCGCTCAACGTATGCCGGGCCATCACGGGTGCGCGCGAGGTCAACCTGATGGGCGCTTGCGCCGGCGGGCTGACCATCGCCGCGCTGCAAGGCCATTTGCAGGCCAAGCGCCAGTTGCGCCGCGTCTCCAGCGCCAGCTACCTGGTGAGCCTGCTGGACAGCCAGATCGACAGCCCCGCCATGCTGTTTGCCGATGAGCAGACCCTGGAGGCCGCCAAGCGCCGCTCCTATCAACAAGGCGTGCTCGACGGCCGTGACATGGCCAAGGTGTTCGCCTGGATGCGTCCCAACGACCTGATCTGGAATTACTGGGTCAATAACTACCTGCTCGGCAAGGAACCGCCGGCCTTCGACATCCTGTACTGGAACAACGACAACACGCGCCTGCCCGCCGCACTGCATGGCGACCTGCTGGACTTCTTCAAGCACAACCCGTTGAGCCACGCGGGCGGGCTGGAGGTGTGCGGCACGCCCATCGACTTGCAGAAGGTCACGGTCGACAGCTTCAGCGTGGCCGGCATCAACGACCACATCACGCCGTGGGACGCGGTGTATCGCTCCACCCAATTGCTGGGCGGCGACAAGCGCTTTGTGCTGTCGAACAGCGGGCATGTGCAGAGCATCCTCAACCCGCCCGGTAACCCCAAGGCCAACTACGTTGAAAATCCCAAGCTGAGCAGCGACCCGCGCGCCTGGTACTACGACGCCAACCACGTCGAAGGCAGTTGGTGGCCGCAGTGGCTGGAGTGGATTCAACAACGCTCGGGCGTGCAACGCGAAACCCTCACTGCCCTGGGCAACCAGAATTACCCACCGATGGAAGCAGCGCCGGGCACTTACGTGCGGGTGCGCTGACTCAACGATCACATTAAGAAGACTGGATGAAGACCCGCGACCGTATCCTTGAATGTGCCCTGCAGTTGTTCAACCACAAGGGCGAACCGAACGTGTCGACCATGGAGGTGGCCAACGAAATGGGGATCAGCCCCGGCAACCTCTACTATCACTTTCATGGCAAGGAGCCGCTGGTGCTCGGGCTGTTCGAGCGCTTCCAGTGCGAGCTGGCGCCGCTGTTGGACCCGCCTTCCGACGCGCAGCTGGAGCCTGAGGATTACTGGCTGTTCCTGCACTTGATCGTCGAGCGCATGGCCCATTACCGGTTTCTGTTTCAGGACCTGTCCAACCTGGCCGGGCGCTTGCCGAAGCTGGCCAAGGGCGTTCGCAACCTGCTCACGGCGCTCAAGCGCACACTGGCCTCGTTGCTCGCGCGATTGAAGGCGGCAGGGCAATTGGTCAGCGGTACCCAGGCGTTGGGGCAACTGGTGGAACAGATCACCCTGACCCTGCTGTTTTCGCTGGACTATCAGCGGATTCTGGATCGCGAAGGTGAGGTACGGGTGGTGGTTTACCAGATCATGATGCTGGTGGCGCCGCATCTGCTGCTGCCGGCACGGCAGGCAACCGAGAAGTTTGCCCTGAAATATCTGGATGACATCGATTAAACCTGTGGGAGCGGGCTTGCCCGCGATAGCGGTGGATCAGCCAATATCCATGTGACTGAGACTCCGTCATCGCGGGCAAGCCCGCTCCCACAAAAAAATGCCCGACCTTCGCAGGCCGGGCATTTTGTTGTGCCCTGAAAAAATCAGGACTGACTGGAGGGCGTCGGGGTTACCGGCGTTGCAGTCGGGGCGGTAGCAGCGTGAGTCGGTGCGGACACCGAGTTGGCTGTCGAAGCCGCTGGCGCAGGTGTTGCGGGCTTGGCCGCAGCAGCTGGCTTTGGAGCGGCCGGCTTTTTGGCTGCTGCAGGCTTCTTCGCGGCAGCTGGTTTGGCCGCTGGCTTGGCAGCTGCAGGTTTTGCAGCGGCAGGCTTGGCGGCAGGTTTCGCAGCAGCAGGCTTGGCAGCCGGTTTGGCGGCGGCCGTTTTAGCGGCGGGCTTGGCTGCCGGTTTTGCGGCTGGCTTGGCTGCAGCTTTTGCGGCGGGTTTTGCAGCTGGCTTGGCAGCGGCTTTAGCGGCCACGGGTTTCGCGGCTGGCTTGGCAGCTGGTTTCGCGGCGGCCGTTTTCGCAGCTGGCTTGGCGGCAGGTTTTGCCGCTGCTTTGGCCGGTGCCTTGGCAGCAGGTTTTGCGGCAGCTTTTGCAGCCGGTTTGGCGGCAGCTTTAACCAGAGGCTTGGCGGCGGTTTTGGTAGCCGGTTTGGCAGCCGCGGTTTTAGCGGCAGGCTTGGCAGCCGGTTTGGCCGCTGCAGGTTTGGCCGCAGCCACTTTGGCGCCAGTGAGTTTTTCAATTTGCCTGGTCAGGGTATCGACCTTGCTGTGCAGCGTCTTCAGCTCTGCCTTGCTCGGCACGCCCAGTCGCGAAATGGCACTGTTAAGGCGCTTGTCGAAAGTTTCTTCCAACTTGCCCCAGGTGTCAGAAATGCTCGACTTGGCGGAACCGGCAGTTGCCTTGGCCGCTTCAACTTTTTTTCCGACCGTGCTTTTAGTCAACTTCTCGGCCTTCTCGCCGTCTTTGACCAAAGTCTCGAAGTATTTGCCGCCGTCACTGCTAACCTTCGAGTACACGCCTAAACCAGCAAGCCAGATCTTACGGGAATATTTTTCAACTTCCCCGACCCACGAGCTGCCTTCTTTCTGAGTAGTCTTTTTAACAGCCATCCCGATGTCTCCTTAGTGTTTACGCGCGACACGTTCTAGCAATGTCGTCAGCTCTTCGAGCTTAGCAGAGAGTGTCTCAACGTCATGTTTAGACGCAATGCCGATCCGATTCAAGGCACTTGCAACACGCGTGTCAAAAGCTTTTTCAACTTTATCCAGTTGAACTTCTACCAAACCTTTGACGCTTGAGACATTACTCTTTACTTGGTCAATCTGACTGTTGGCGGCATCAAGTTGTTCAACCACAACTTTTTTGCCTTTACTTTCAACATGTTGACCACTCTTAACGAGCTCTTTGAAGTACTCGCTGCCTTCGCTGCCGACCTTGGCATAGGCGCCAAGTCCTGCCAGCCAGATCTTGCGGGCATAGCTTTTTACGTCACTCAGGGCAGTGGACTGAACGTCGGTTTTTTTCTTCAAAATAACTTTGGCCATGGTGCACCTCACGCAGATTAGGGTGGAGGAACGGCCCGCAGGAGTTGAGGGCTTGGGCACAAAGTAGGCAGAAAAATTAGAATCGGCACCCTAAGAACAGGCCAATCACGCCAGCGCCTTATCCAGGGCCTTCTCGATTTCGGACTTGATGGTGCCACTCATGGCCGACATCAACAGGCCCAGTTCCACATCAATGCGCAGCGAATCTTCAGCGACCAAAACGCTGCCCTTAACCCCCGACCGTTTGAGGTTCAGGGTATCGCCGGACCACGTCGGCTCCAGGCCATATTGCTCTTTGAGTTTGCTCGCCAACTTCTCGGCTTTCGCCCGTGCGCCTTCCTTGCCCAGGGTATGTGCACGTTCAACGGTAATACGCGCCATTGCAATGACTCCTCTTTATAACGACTGGGAACACCCGCCATGCGGCAAAAGGCCTCGGTGACCACCTATCTTACCGTCAGCCTTGCCAAGACAAAGCGGGTCGTGGGGATTATCATGTCCCGCATTCTCTTTTGGTGACAGCGATATGACTGATCAGCGCAAAGGCAGCGATGCCGAACCCACCACTCACTTCGGCTTCAAGAACGTTCCGGAAAGCCAGAAAGCGGAAAAAGTCGCTGAGGTGTTCCACTCGGTGGCGGCCAAGTACGACCTGATGAACGATGTGCTCTCCGGCGGCATGCACCGCCTGTGGAAGCGCTTCACCATCGAGTTGTCGGGCGTTCGCCCTGGCAACCGCGTGCTGGACATCGCCGGCGGCACGGGCGACCTCGCGGCCAAGTTCTCCAAGCTGGTGGGCCCTACCGGCCAAGTAGTACTGGCCGACATCAACAGCTCGATGCTCAAGGTCGGCCGCGACCGCCTGCTGGACAAAGGCGTGGCGGGCAATATCGAGTTCGTCCAGGCCGACGCTGAAAAGCTGCCGTTCCCGGACAACCATTTCGACTGCGTGACCATCGCCTTCGGCCTGCGCAACGTCACCCACAAGGAAGACGCGATCCGTTCGATGCTGCGCGTGCTCAAGCCGGGTGGCCGCCTGCTGGTGCTGGAGTTCTCCAAACCGACCAACGCGGTGATGTCCAAGGTCTACGACACCTACTCGTTCGCCTTCATGCCGCTGGTGGGCAAGCTGGTGCTCAACGACCCGGACAGCTACCGCTACCTGGCCGAATCGATCCGCATGCACCCTGATCAGGAAACCCTGAAGTCGATGATGGTGGAGGCCGGTTTCGACCGCGTGACCTACCACAACATGACCTCGGGCATCGTCGCCCTGCACCGCGGCATCAAGCCCTGATGCTGCTCAAGGGCCTTCTCGCCAGCGTGGAACACGGCCTCAACCGTGTGCTGCGCCTGGACAGCACCGCCTTGGCGCGGCTCGCGCACTTGAACGGCAAGGTGATTGCCGTCGACTGCCGCAGCCCCGCCTTGCAGCTGTTTATCCTGCCCGGCGATGAAGGCTTGCTGCTGGCCACCGATTGGGCGGCCGAAGCCGACTGCACCCTGCGTGCGCCGGCGTCGAGCCTGCTGCACCTGGCCGTGAGCCGCAGCAAAACCACGATCCTGCACAGCGCCGAAGTGGAACTGGAAGGCGACAGCGCGGTGCTGATGGACCTCGCCGCCGTGCTGCAAGACCTGGAGCTGGACTGGGAGTACGAGCTGTCACGCTGGATCGGCCCCGTCGCCACCCAGTTGATCAGCGGGCACCTGCGCAGTCGCACGCGCTGGTACCAGCAAGGGTTCGCCAGCCTCAACCAGAACCTCGCCGAATACCTGAGCGAAGAATCGCGCACCCTGGTCGGAGAACGTGAAGCGCAAGCGCGCTTTCGTGAACTCGACAAGGCCAAAATCGACCTGGAACGCCTTGAGGCGCGCTTCGAGCGCCTGAGCCGTTCCCTTGATCCAAGCGATAACGCATGAAGCTGCTCGCCGTCCGCCGTTTGTTTCGTATCCAGCGCGTCGTAATCCGCTACCGCCTCGATGACCTGCTGTTTGCCCTGCCCCTGCCGTGGTTTTTGCTCGCCGTGCGCTACGTGCTGCCGTGGCGCTGGTTCCCGCGCAAACCGCTCGAGCTGAGCCGTGGCGCGCGCCTGCGCCTGGCCCTGCAGGACCTGGGGCCGATCTTCATCAAGTTCGGGCAGATTCTTTCGACCCGTCGCGACCTGCTGCCCGAAGACATCGCCGACGAGCTGATGTTGCTGCAGGACCGGGTGCCGCCGTTCGACTCGCAACAGTCGATGAAGCTGATCGAAGAACAGCTGGGCAAGAAAATCAGCGACGTGTTCAGCCGCTTCGACGTCGACCCGCTGGCCTCGGCTTCGGTGGCGCAGGTTCATGCTGCACAATTGAAGACCGGCGAAGAAGTGGTGGTGAAGGTGATCCGCCCGGGCCTCAAGCCGATCATCGGCCAGGACCTGGCCTGGCTGTTCATCCTCGCCCGCGCCGCCGAGCGTTTCAGTGCCGATGCACGCCTGCTGCACCCGGTGGATGTGGTCGCCGATTACGAAAAAACCATCTACGACGAACTCGACCTGCTGCGCGAAGCCGCCAACGCCAGTCAGCTCAAGCGTAATTTCGAAGGTTCGCCCCTGCTCTACGTACCCCAGGTGTATTGGGATTGGTGCCGCCCGAAAGTGCTGGTGATGGAGCGCATCTACGGCGTGCAGGTCACCGACCTGGCCACCCTCGCCGACCAGCGCACCGACATGAAGATGCTGGCCGAACGCGGCGTGGAGATCTTCTTTACCCAGGTGTTCCGCGACAGCTTCTTCCACGCCGACATGCACCCCGGCAACATCTTCGTCAGCACCGTGAACCCGTGGAGCCCGCAGTACATCGCGATCGATTGCGGCATCGTCGGCAGCCTGACCCCGGAAGACCAGGACTACCTGGCCCGCAACCTGTTCGCCTTCTTCAAGCGCGACTACCGCCGCGTGGCGCAGTTGCACATCGATTCGGGCTGGGTGCCGGCCGAAACCAAGCTCAACGAATTCGAAGCGGCAATCCGCACCGTGTGTGAGCCGATCTTCGAAAAACCGTTAAAAGATATTTCCTTCGGCCAAGTGCTGATGCGCCTGTTCCAGACCGCGCGACGCTTCAATATGGAAGTGCAGCCGCAGCTGGTGTTGCTGCAAAAAACCTTGCTGAACATCGAGGGCCTGGGCCGCCAGCTGTACCCGGACCTGGACCTGTGGAACACCGCCCAGCCGTTCCTGGAACGCTGGATGCGCGAGCGCATGAGCCCGAAAACCGTACTGGGCAACCTGCACAGCCAAATGGAACAACTGCCGCATTTGGCCAACATGACCCGCGACCTGCTGGAGCGCATGTCCCAGCCCCACGCCAAGGACCCCGCCCCGCCGTGGAAAAAGCGCAAGGACGACTGGTTCCTGCGCCTGCTGGGCGCCGCGCACCTGGTAGGCGGCGTGATGCTCGCCATCGGCGGCCCGCTGAACGGGCTGGGCCACTGGCCGGCGGGCATTATGGTCGCCGTGGGTGTTTATCTGATCGTGCGTCGATAGCCAATCCGGTTATACACTGTCGCAAATTGCCGGAGCGGAACATGAAAGACTGGCTGGACGAGATCAAGTGGGACAGTGACGGCCTGGTGCCGGCCATTGCCCAGGACTACAAGACCGGGCGCGTGCTGATGATGGCCTGGATGAACCGTGAGGCCCTGAGCCTGACTGCCGCTGAGCAGCGCGCCATCTACTGGTCACGCTCGCGTGGCAAACTGTGGCGCAAGGGCGAAGAGTCCGGGCATGTGCAGACGTTGCACGAGATGCGCATTGACTGCGACGCCGACGTGGTGATCCTCAAGGTCGAGCAGATCGGCGACATCGCCTGCCACACAGGCCGTCACAGCTGCTTCTATCGCGTGTTCGAGGACGGCGCGTGGAAGACCGTCGAGCCGGTGCTCAAAGACCCGCACGCCATCTACTCGGCAGGACACTGAACATGAGCGATACCCTGAACCGCGTGGCCCAGGTGCTGGAAGACCGCAAGGGCGCGGACGCCGACAGCTCCTATGTCGCCAGCCTGTACCACAAGGGCTTGAACAAGATCCTGGAAAAACTCGGCGAAGAATCCGTCGAGACCATCATTGCAGCCAAGGACGCACAAATCAGCGGCGACTGCAGCGATGTCATCTACGAAACCGCTGATTTGTGGTTCCACAGTCTGGTCATGCTCGCCCAACTGGGGCAGCATCCGCAGGCAGTGCTGGATGAACTGGACCGCCGCTTCGGCCTGTCCGGGCATGCCGAAAAGGCCTCGCGCCCGTCCGCCTGAATAACTTTCACAGAGGAATTGCAGCATGGGCATTTTTGACTGGAAACACTGGATCGTCATTCTGGTAGTGGTGGTACTGGTGTTCGGCACCAAGAAACTCAAGAACCTGGGCACCGACGTGGGCGAGTCGATCAAGGGCTTTCGCAAAGCCATGAACGACGATGAGAAACCGGCTGATCCGGTTGTCACCCCAGTGCCGCCAGCCCAGCCTGTGCACCCGCAGGCCACCCAGCCGATCACCGAGCGTCGTACCTTCGACGTGCAGGCTGAAAAAATCGAAGAGCCGACCCGCAAAGACTCGTGAGCACTGACTAATGTTTGGTATCAGCTTCTCTGAACTGCTCCTCGTCGGCCTTGTTGCCTTGCTGGTACTCGGGCCGGAACGCCTGCCCGGTGCCGCACGCACGGCCGGCCTTTGGATCGGGCGCCTGAAACGCAGTTTCAACGCCATCAAACAGGAAGTTGAACGGGAAATCGGCGCCGACGAAATCCGCCGGCAACTGCACAACGAACATATTCTGTCGCTGGAGCAGGAAGCGCGGAAGATTCTGTCGCCCGTGCAGGAGCCGGCCAAACCGGCCGAGCCCGTGGCCGAAAACAGCATTGCGCCCGCGCCTGTCGTTGACGCCACCCCCGTTGCGCCGGCCCCAGCCGCGCCAACCCAGCCTGCGCCGACGCCCGTGGCGTCGCCCGCGCCCCATGACCCTACATTGCCGCCGCGAGCCCCATGAGCGCTGATAAACCGGAAAACGACCAGCACATGCCGCTGGTTTCGCACCTCACCGAGCTGCGTACCCGCCTGCTGCGTTGCGTAGCGGCCATCTTCATCATCTTTGCCGGGCTGTTTGCCTTTACCCAGCAGATTTACACCTTCGTCTCCACACCGCTGCGTCATTATTTGCCGGCGGGCGCGACGATGATCGCCACCGATGTGTCGTCGCCGTTTCTCACGCCGTTGAAGCTGACCATGATGGTCTCGCTGTTCCTGGCGATCCCGGTAATCCTGCATCAGATCTGGGGCTTTATCGCGCCAGGCCTGTACAAGCATGAGAAACGCATCGCTGTGCCGTTGCTGGTGTCGAGCATCCTGCTGTTCTACACCGGCATGGCGTTCGCTTACTTCCTGGTGTTCCCGCTGATCTTCAAGTTTTTCGCCGCCGCCACCCCGGCCGGCGTGGAAATGATGACTGACATCACCAGCTACCTCGACTTCGTGATGACGCTGTTCTTCGCCTTTGGCGTGGCCTTCGAAATCCCGGTGGCGGTGGTGTTGCTGGTGTGGATCGGTGTGGTCGACGTCAAATACCTGAAGAAAATCCGCCCGTACGTGATCATCGGCTGCTTTGTGGTCGGCATGATCCTCACACCGCCGGACATCTTCTCGCAGACGTTACTGGCCGTGCCGATGTGGATGCTGTTCGAGATCGGCATCCTCTTTGGCAGCCTGATCAGCAAGCGTGGCGAACACCCGGATGACCAACCCGCCGACGACGACCAGCCGCCAGCGACCCAGCCGTGAACCTGCTGCTGCTTGAAGAAGCCGACTTTATTGCGGCTGACCGGGTGGTGCTGCGTGACCGGCGCCTGGTGCATATGCAGGACGTCCACCGCGCTGCCGTCGGCGACAGCCTGCGTGTGGGCCGTATTGGCGGGCTGATGGGCAATGCGCAGTTGCTGCGCCTGGAGGCCCGCGAGGCCGAGTTACAGGTCAGTTTCGACCAGCCGCCCCCGGCCAAACTGCCCCTGACCCTGTTACTCGCGCTGCCTCGCCCGAAAATGCTGCGCCGCGTACTGCAAACCGTGGCCGCGATGGGCGTGCCCACAGTGGTGTTGGTCAAGAGTTACCGCGTGGAAAAGAGCTTCTGGCAAACGCCGTTCCTGGAGCCCGAGGCGGTCCGCGAGCAATTGATCCTCGGCCTGGAACAAGCCCGCGATACCGTGCTGCCGGAAATCATCATCGAAAAGCGCTTCAAGCCCTTCGTCGAAGACCGCCTGCCGGCCATGACTGCCGGCAGCCTCGGCCTGATCGGCCACCCCGGCGACTACCCGCCCTGCCCGCGCGGGCTGAATGAACCTGTCACTCTGGCCATTGGCCCGGAAGGTGGCTGGATTCCGTACGAGGTGGATTTGCTGACCAAAGCCGGTTTGCAACCGGTGCAGCTTGGCGCACGCATCCTGCGCGTCGAAACCGCCGTCACCGCCCTGCTCGCCCGCCTGTTCTGAAACAAACCTAAAGCCTGAGCTGGCTCGTGTGGGAGCTGGCTTGCCTGCGATGCAGACACCTCGGTATCTCAGACAGATCCGGTTGATGCCATCGCAGCGGTGCGGCGATCCGACAAGCCAGCTCCCACACTGGATTTGTGTTGTTACAGTTTTCTGCATGCCTGCCGATAACCTCTGAATAAGTCCAAGCCTTGTTCCAAAGGAGATCGCCGTATGTACCGTCTGCTAGCCGAAAAACTGGGGAATGTGAGCGTCAATCGCAAACTGGGCATTGGCTTTGGCCTCGTGCTGATCCTGACGTTGTTGATCACCTTCACCGGTTGGACGGGCCTGGGCGATGTGACCAGTCGCGGCGACAAGCTCGGTTTTATCTCCAGCCTCAACAGCCTGACCAAAGACCTGCGCCTGGCGCGACTGGACTTTGAAATGCGCCGCGGCGAACAAGGCACTGACGCGGTCAACAACCTGATCACCCAATTGGACGCAGGCCTGAAAACGGCCGAAAACCTGATCGAACAACCCGACGACAAGGCCTTGGTCGAGCAACAGCTGGACGCCTTGAACCAATACAAAAAAGCCTTTGGCGCCATGGTTTTTGCCGGCCTCAAGCGTGAGGGCGCCCGCAGCAAGCTCGGCGACACTGCCGACAACGCCGTGGCCAAGATCAACGAGATCGAAAAAACCCTGCTGCAAGGTGACAGCGTCACCCAGTTCAACAGCGTGGTCGACCTGAGCAAGCTGATTCAGCAAGCGCGCTTCCAGGTGCGCGGCTACACCTACAGCGGCAAGCCGGACGCCGAACAACCGGCGCTGGATGCCATCGACAATGCTCTGAAGAAAATCACCGAACTGCAGAGCCAGCTGCCGGAGCCCTTCCAGGCCAACCTGCAAGAGGCCGGCACTTCGCTGCAAGCCTATCGCGCCGCGGTCAGCCAATACCGGGATTCCCAAGTGGCAATGGCAGCGGCCCTGAAAACCACCGTCGAGCAAGGCGATATTCTGCTGGGCCACAGCGATAAACTCACCGTCTCGCAGACCGCGGTGCGCGATCACGACGCAGCGCAGGCCAAGCAACTTCTGTTGCTGGCGGCCGCGCTGGCGCTGGTCTTCGGCATCGTCGCCGCCTGGGCCATCACCCGCCAGATCGTCATCCCGCTGAACCAGACTCTCACCGTCGCCGAGCGGGTGGCCTCCGGCGATCTGAGCCACAACCTCAATTCCGGCCGCAAGGACGAACTGGGCCAGTTGCAACGTGCCATGCAAAGCATGACCGTGGGCCTGCGCGAGTTGATTGGCGGCATCAGCGACGGCGTCACCCAGATCGCCAGCGCCGCCGAGCAACTGTCGGCCGTCACCGAACAGACGAGTGCCGGGGTCAACAGCCAGAAAGTCGAAACCGACCAAGTGGCCACCGCCATGAACGAAATGGCCGCCACTGTGCAGGAAGTTGCGCGCAACGCCGAGGAGGCCTCTGAAGCCGCTGTAGCGGCGGACCAACAGGCGCGCGAGGGCGACAAGGTGGTGGGCGAGGCCATCGCCCAGATCGAGCGCCTGGCGACCGAGGTGGGCAACTCCACCGAGGCCATGGGCCACCTCCAGCGCGAGAGCGACAAGATCGGCAGCGTGCTCGACGTGATCAAGTCGGTGGCCCAGCAAACCAACCTGCTGGCACTGAACGCGGCGATTGAAGCGGCGCGCGCCGGTGAAGCCGGACGAGGCTTTGCGGTGGTCGCCGACGAGGTGCGCAGCCTGGCCCAGCGCACGCAAAAGTCCACCGAAGAGATCGAAGAACTGATCGTCGGCCTGCAAAGCGGCACCCAGCAAGTCGCAACCATCATGGACAACAGCCGTGGCCTCACCGACAGCAGCGTCGAACTGACCCGCCGCGCCGGCAACGCGCTGGGCAATATCACTCGCACGGTCTCGACCATCCAGGCGATGAACTCGCAGATCGCCACCGCCGCCGAGCAGCAAAGCGCCGTCGCCGAGGAGATCAACCGTAGCGTGCTGAACGTGCGCGACGTGTCGGAACAAACTTCATCAGCCAGCGAGGAAACCGCTGCGTCCAGCGCAGAGCTGGCGCGCCTGGGAATCTATCTGCAGACGCTGGTCGGACGGTTCCGCGTCTGATCGCTTCCCTTGCGGCGGCCGAATGAGGCCGCCGCACACAGCAACTTATGAAACGTCCTACGCTGTTATCAGCCCGCGACAACTCCAAATCGATTTAGCGTTTCAGCGCGCTTTTTTCTGATTTGGAGGTTTCACCATGTTTCCCCGGCTGACCCGCTTGCTGGTCAACACCAGCGTCCGTCTCAAGCTCGCCCTGGGCTTCGGCCAGGTGCTGATCCTCAGCTTCATCATCGCCGCCACCGGCTGGCAGGCCTTGAATGCGGCGCTGTTCCGCTCCAGCAACCTCACCACCCTCGGTCAACTCACGGCGGTGACCGAATCGATGCGCGCCGACCGTATCGTGTACCGCACACTCACTGACACGGCGAGCCTCGACAAAATGGCCGTGCAGATCGAGAAGATCGACCAGTACCTCGACTACCTGTCCACCCATGTGAAAGACCCGGTTGACCTGGAGCACCTGCTTGAGGCCAGGCAGTTGGTGAAGCGTTTCAAGGCCGCACTGGTGGAGCTGCCGCCGTTGATCGAACAACGCGAGACAATCCGCCCGGCACTGCGCAAAACCGCGCTGCAGGCCAGTGACACGCTCGCTCAACTTGCCAGCGAATTGCCCGACCAGCAGGACCGCCGAGCCCTCGACGCCATCGAAAACCTGCGCCAGACCATGGCACAGGCCGAGGTCCGCACCCAAAGCCCCGCCTGGGCGGCCGAGTCACTGCACGCCTACGCCGAGAGCGTCGCCAAATCGCTGGATGCCCTCGACCTGGCTCAAGCCGCCGTCACCCGCTTGCCGGCGGACTCCGCCTTGCTGAACACCGAACTCACACAGTATCGCAACCTGCTGATCACGCTGAAGGAGGCTCAGCTCACCACCGAAACGGCACAAAACCGTTTTGAGCAACAGATCAACCAATTGCTTGAACAAAGCGACCTGGTCAGCCAGGGCCAGACCTTCAAACGCGATCTCGAGGCCGAGAACACTCGCGCGCTGATCATCGCCGTGACAGTGGCAGCGTTGTTGCTCGGTGCGCTGTCCGCTTGGTGGATCGCGCGGCAGATCGCGCTGCCGTTACGCCACGCACTGGTTGCCGCCAACCGCATCGCCGAAGGCGATCTGAGTGAAAGCAACCCGGTGGAGCGTCGGGATGAACTTGGGCAATTGCAGCAAAGCATCGGAAAAATGACACGCAACCTGCGCGCCTTGATCAGCGGCATCGGCGACAGCGCCGGGCAAATCGCCCGTGCCGCGACGCAGTTGTCAGCCGTCACCGAGCGGACGCGCAAAGGGGTCAATAACCAGCGCGACGAAACCGACCAGGTCGCCACGGCCATGAATGAAATGCTCGCCACAGCACAGGAAGTGGCGCGCCATGCCGAGCAAGCCTCCGTCGCCGCCAACGAAGCGGACCGGCAGGCCGGCTCCGGTGAGCAGGTGGTGACACAGGCTGTTGAGCAGATTGGCCATCTGGCCCATGAGATGGCGCGATCCAGTCAGGCCATGCTGGCGCTACAGCATGAGAGCCACAAAATCGGCAGCGTGCTGGACGTGATCAAATCCGTGTCCCAGCAGACCAACCTGCTGGCACTCAACGCCGCCATCGAAGCGGCGCGGGCAGGCGATGCCGGCCGGGGCTTTGCCGTCGTCGCCGACGAGGTGCGCAGCCTGGCCCAGCGCACCCAGGAGTCCGCCGAGGAAATTGAAGGGCTGATCCTGAGTTTGAACACCGGCACTCAGCGCGTGGCGGACATCATGGACCACAGCCGCAGCCTCACCGACAACAGCGTTGGCTTGACCCGTGATGCCGGTAATGCGCTGGCGGCGATAGCCCGTACCGTGTCGGTCATCCAGGAAATGAACCCACAGATTGCTGCCGCCGCCGAGGAACAAAGCGCGGTGGCCGAAGAGATTAATCGCAGCGTATTGAACGTGCGGGATGTGTCGGAACAAACGTCGGCCGCCAGTGAAGAAACCGCGGCGGCCAGCGTTCAGTTGACGAAGCTGAGTCTGGATTTACAGGCCCTGGTCGGCAAATTCAGACTCTGAGGCTTACAGGACGTGTGGAAAACCAGGCTGTTGTGGCTGGAATTGTGGTTGTGGTTGTGGCGAGCGAGCTTGCTCGCGCTGGGCTGCGCAGCAGCCCCAACAGCCTCACTGCGATTTGCCTGAAACAACGCGTTGGCAGGTTTTAGGGCCGCTTCGCAGCCCAGCGCGAGCAAGCTCGCTCGCCACAACAAGCTCACAGGCCACAGGCCACAGGTCACAGGCCACAGGCCACAGGCCACAGTCGTACAGGGTGAGGCTTACAGAACCTGGCGCAGAAAGGCCTGGGCGCGCGGGTCTTTGGGAGCGTCGAAGAACTCGGCCGGCGAGGCATCTTCGAGCAGTTTGCCGTGATCGAAGAACAACACGCGGTCGGCCACTTCGCGGGCAAAACCCATTTCGTGGGTGACGCAGACCATGGTCATGCCTTCCAGGGCCAGGGTCTTCATCACGTCCAGCACTTCGCCGACCATTTCCGGGTCCAGGGCCGAGGTGGGCTCGTCAAACAGCATCACCTTGGGCTCCATGGCCAACGCGCGGGCAATCGCCACGCGCTGTTGCTGGCCGCCGGAAAGGCGCGACGGAAACTCGTTGGCCTTTTGCGCAATGCCGACCTTTTCCAACAGAGCCAGGGCCTTGGCCTCGCGCTCGTGTTTGCCGCGCTTGCGCACGACTTTTTGCGCCAGGCACAGGTTTTCCAACACGGTCATGTGCGGAAACAAGTTGAAGTGCTGGAACACCATGCCCACTTCGCGGCGGTAGGCATTCACATCGGTTTTCGGGTCGGCCAGTTGCAGGCCGTCGATGCTGACCGAACCCGAGTCGAACGCTTCCAGGCCATTAAGGCAGCGCAGGAAGGTGGACTTGCCGGAACCCGACGGGCCAATCACCACCAGCACTTCGCCCTTGGCGACTTGGGTGGTGACGTGGTCCACCGCGCGCACTACCTGGCCACGGGTATCGAAGACTTTTACCAGATCGCGGACTTCAATCACTTTGCGCGAGCCTCCGCTCAAGCCGGCTGGCCATTTTCGACAGCGGCAGGTTGATCAGCAGGTACAGGCCTGCCACACAGAACAGGATTTCAAACGGCGAAAACGAGGTGGTGATGACCTCGCGACCGCTTTTGAGCAACTCGGTGATGGCGATCACCGACACCAAAGAGGTGTCCTTGACCAGACTGATAAATTGCCCGGCCAACGGCGGCAGCACACGCTTGAAGGCCTGCGGCAGCACCACGTGGCGCATCGATTGGCTGGCACTCAACCCCAGGGATCGCGCGGCTTCGTTCTGGCCACGGGTGATGGACTGCACGCCGGCCCGGACGATTTCCGCCACATAGGCACCCGTGAACAGCGACAACGCGGCGACCCCGGCGAATTCCCGGGACAGATTCAACACCGTGCCGATAAAGAAATAGAAAATGAAGATCTGCACCAATAGCGGCGTACCGCGTACCAGCTCGACGTAGATCGTCGACAAATCGCGCAGGGTCGGGTTGCTCGACAGCCGGCACAGGCCGGTGGCCAAACCAATCGCCAGGCCCAAAATTCCAGACACCACCGACAGCCACAGCGTGGTCCACAAGCCCCACATCAACGGGCCCAGCGCCCAATGGCGGGTGACGCCGACCACATCGCCTTCGGCCACATCATCGCCGCGCGCCACTTGCAGGCTGTTGTCAGCAACGGTCAGCTTTTGCTCGGCACCGGCGTCGTTGCGCAGGGTGACTTCAGCTACATCGCCCTTGCGCACCAGTTCGACCACGGTGGAGATGTCAGCGGCGCGCTGGGACGTTTCGGCCTGATAGGCGAAGTACTGCGGCACACGGTTCCAGCGCCATTCGTAGGACATCAACGACGTGGCGTAGTACAGCGCACCGGCCAGGCCAACCAGCACGACCACGGTCAGCAGGTGCCAGGGCCATTGGGCTTTTTTCTGTTTCATTTCACTTTCCAGGATTTGTGTTGCTTGTCAGGCCGTCATCACAGGCAAGCCAGCTCCCACATTTGATTGTGTTCGCCGATCAAAAGGTGGGAGCTGGCTTGCCTGCGATGGGAGCGACTCGATTTCAGCCTGACTTATTCCATGTCCTTGAGCCACTCGGAGCTCTTGAACCACTTGTCATGGAGGCGATCGTAGGTGCCGTCGTTGCGGATCTGGTGCAGGAAGTTGTTGATGTAGTTGAGGCTGTCGTAATCGCCTTTTTTCAGGCCGAACGCCAAAGGCTCAAAGGTGAAGGGTTCTTCGAGGAACACCAGCTTGCCGTTGCCGACTTTTTTCTCGGCGACTACGTTGTACGGCGCGTCGTACACAAAGGCGTCGGCTTTGCCGTTGACCACGTCCAGCACGCCTTCCTGCTCGTTGTCATAGCCGTGGTACTTGGCTTTGGAGATCAGCTTCTTCGCGACCATTTCGCCGGTGGTGCCCAGCTTGGACGTCAGGCGGTATTTCTCGTCGTTCAGGTCTTTGTAAGACTTGATCGTGCCTTCCAGGTCCTTGCGGATCAGCAGGGTCTGGCCGACGACGATGAAAGGTTCGCTGAAGTTCAGGCGCAGGTTGCGTTCCTGGGTCAGGGTCATGCCGCTGCCGATCATGTCGAACTTGCCGGTCAGGAACGCCGGGATGATGCCGTCGTACCCGGTGGACACCAGCTCCAGCTTGACGCCCATGGACTTGGCCAGGGCCTTGAGGATGTCGACTTCGAAGCCGATGATTTCACCGCGCTTGTCTGTCATTTCGAACGGCATGTAGGTCGGGTCCATGCCGACTTTCAGCGAGCCGCGCTTGACCGCATCGTCGATTGCACCGGCCTGGGCCGCAGTGGCGGCGACCAGCGCCGTGACGCCGAGCAGCAGCATCGAAAGATACTTTTTCATCATCAAGTCCCCTGGACGATTCTTCTAAGGTCGGCGCGCAAAAGGGCTGCACCAATTCGGGGAGCGATCCTAACCCACTCGCCTCCTGTCACAAAGGTTTCACGGGTAAATGTTGTCGGCGTATGTCGGAAAAGCCCCACAACGGTGCAGCGAGCGCTGGCGGTAGACGCGTCAGCGTCTGTTCACTGGCAATCCGTTGATGTGTAAGCAGTTATGACTCAGCGTCAATCTCGGCCATCCAGTCGGTGTCCTTGAACCACTTGTCATGAAGGCGATCGTAGGTGCCATCCTGCGCCACCTGATTGAGGAAGTGGTTGATCCAGTTAAGGCTGTCGTAATCGCCCTTTTTCAGGCCGAAGGCCAGCGGTTCGAAGGTAAACGGTTGCTCAAGGGCCAACAGTGTCGCGTTTTCCGGACGGGTCATGGCGATCAGGTTGTAGGGCGCATCATGGATGAATGCATCGGCCTTGCCCGCCACCACTTGGCGCAAAGCTTCTTCCGAGGTGACGAAACTGCTGCGCCGGGCCGCTCCCAGAAAGCGCTGCGCTGCGGACTCCCCGGTGGTGCCTTCAGTGGTCACGATGCGGTACCCGGCTTCGTCGAGGTCTTCAATGCTGAACACCTTGCCGGCCAGGCTGGGATGCATCAGCACGGTCTGGCCCACCACGATGAAGGAGTCGCTGAAATTCAGCTTCAGGTTGCGCTCCTGAGTGACGGTCATGCCGCTGCCGATCAAGTCGAATTTCTTCGCCATCAACCCCGGCAGCAAGTCGGTATAAGGCACCGAGACCAGCTCCAGCTCAACGCCCAGGGCGCGGCTCATCGCCTGCAGCAGGTCGATTTCGAAGCCGACGATACGGCCGTGCTTGTCAGTCATTTCGAAAGGCACGTACGTGGGCGTGGTGCCGACTTTAAGCACGCCGCGGCGCACGGCATCGTCGAGCACGCCTGCACTCACCACGCCTGCGCCTAGAAACAAGACAACGCCGATCAGGCATATCGAACAGCACTTTTTGAACATGAACGCCCCCGTGGCAAACCGAATTGGGGGGCGATGCTACCCCAGCCACAGGCACGGCAAAACGCCTCGAACAAAGGTCTTTTGTTTCGAAATAACAAGGAGTTAGGAGAAATCGGAAGCGGCGCACAACGCTGTAGGACCAGCGCTTGAAGCACCCCCGAGGTGAGCCCTCGGGGGTGTCTGAATCAGGCCGGTTGGGCCTGGGACGACAGTGGTTTGAGTGGTAGTAATGGCGCGTGCGGATCAGCCTTGATCGAGGCACGCCAAGCGCCGAGCCAATCCGCATGGCCTTCGCTCCAGACCTGCTCGTGCAGGCGGGCCAGGGCAACCGGGTCGCTGAGCAAGGCCACGCGCTCGCCGTTGTTGAGGCCGGCCGGGCCGACTTTCAACGCATGACGAACACGCTCAAGGCGCAGGTACTCGATCGGTTCGGCTTCACGGTGACGCGAAGTCGCCAAGGCGCAGGCCAGGGCGTTCTGCTGCGGATCGACCACCGAACGCACAAACCCGTCATTCAGGGCGTGCCAACGGTTTTCGTGGGTGTACTTCTCGGTCGACAGCAGCGCTTGCGGCGGATTGTATTCCTCAGGGATCAGGAACAGGCTCTCGTCGCGGGACTTGAGGCCCAGTTTCACCCGGCTGGAAATCACCGATACCGGAATCGACAGCATCAACGAGCCGACAATCGGGGTCAGCCACCACAGGAAACTCGGGTTCAGCCACACCACCAACAACGCCCACAGGAAGCCGAGCACAGTCTGCGGACCATGGCGCTTGACCGCCTCGCTCCAGGGCGTGGAGTCGTCGTCACGTTGCGGCGAGTTCCAGGTTGCGGCCCAACCGAGGAACGCGGCGAGCACGAAACGGGTGTGGAAGATCATCCGCACCGGCGCCAGCAACATGGAGAACAACATCTCCAGCAGCATCGACAGGGTCACCTTGAACTTTCCGCCGAACTCTTTCGCGCCCTTGGCCCAGATCAAAATGATGCTCAGCAGTTTCGGCAGGAACAGCAGCACGATGGTGGTGGAGAACAGCGCCACCGCCTTGTCCGGGTGCCATTGCGGCCACAGCGGGTACAACTGGCGAGGCGCCATGAAGTACTGCGGCTCCATCAGTGTGTTCACCGCCAGCAAGGCTGTGGACAACACCAGGAAGAAGAACCACAACGGTGCCGACAGGTAAGACATCACGCCGGTCAGGAAGACCGCGCGGTGCACCGGGTGCATGCCTTTTACCAGGAACAGGCGGAAGTTCATCAGGTTACCGTGGCACCAGCGACGGTCACGCTTGAGTTCGTCCAGCAGGTTCGGCGGCAGTTCTTCATAGCTGCCCGGCAAGTCGTAGGCAATCCACACGCCCCAGCCAGCACGGCGCATCAGCGCTGCTTCAACGAAGTCGTGGGAGAGGATCGCACCGGCGAACGCACCTTTACCCGGCAACGGCGCCAGGGCGCAGTGCTCGATAAAAGGCTTCATTCGGATGATTGCGTTGTGGCCCCAGTAGTGGGATTCACCCAGTTGCCAGAAGTGAAGGCCAGCGGTAAACAGCGGGCCGTACACACGGGTGGCGAACTGCTGCATGCGCGCATACAGGGTGTCCATGCCCGACGCACGCGGCGCGGTCTGGATAATCCCGGCATCCGGCGTGGCTTCCATCAGGCGCACCAGGCTGGTGAGGCATTCGCCGCTCATCACGCTGTCGGCGTCGAGCACCACCATGTACTTGTAGTCACCGCCCCAACGACGGCAGAAGTCATCGAGGTTGCCGCTTTTACGTTTTACGCGACGGCGACGACGGCGATAGAAGATCTTGCCGAAACCACCGGCTTCGCGGCACACATCGAGCCAGGCTTGCTGTTCGGCGACGCAGATGTCGGCTTCGTTACTGTCGCTGAGCACGAAGAAATCGAAGCGATCCAGGTCACCGGTGGCAGCCACCGATTCGAACGTCGCACGCAAACCGGCGAAAACCCGGGGCACGTCTTCGTTGCAGATCGGCATCACCAGCGCAGTGCGGGCGTCCTTCGGAATCGGCTCGTCACCGGCACTTTTACCGGAGATCCGGTATTTATCGTGGCCGGTCAGCAGTTCCAGGAAGCCCATCAGCGCAGTCCAGAAACCGGCCGACACCCAGCAGAACAGAATCCCGAACATGATCAGGATGCTGGTTTGCAGGGCGTAAGGCAGTACCTGGGTGGCGGTTTGCAGCAGGGTCTGGTTGCGGATTTCGTCGAACGAAACCAGCGACCAGCCCTGGTACGGCATGATGCCTTTCATGTACCAGCCGGCAACGATGGTCTGGCCGAGCATCAGGATCAGCAGGATGTAGCGACGGATCGAACCGACGGTACGCCAGCGCGCCGCCGGCAGTACGCGCTCGTCTTTCGGCGGTTTCGGCGGGTTGGTACGGCCGGTCATGCGGCGCCAGCCACGCACCAGAATGTTGGTGCGCCAAGGCTCGGGCACCACTTTGGTACGGCGGATCGGCGGCGTGGCCTTCAGGCAAACCCGGCCACTGGCATCCAGTGCCAGCATTTCGGCGTCTTGCAGCTCTTCGGCCGTGCTGAGGGTCAGCCGGCGACCGACCGAGGCCTGGGCAGCGTCGGTCGGCGCGTCGAAGGCCTTGGACGACAGGCGCTCGTGCAGCTCGCTGAAGGATGAGCAGCCCGCCAGTTCGGCGCGCTGCTCAGCGGTCATCGGAAGGTGCGCCAGGTACTCGGAGAGCGTCTCTGGCTGGGCTTGGGAATTACTCATCGGCAGGCAACTGGTAGCTCCAGGTTTCGGTCAGGACTTGTTCGGTCTTGGCCGGTTCCGGGGTGGAAAGTGGCGTGGCCGGGGCGGCTTCAGGCTGCTTGGCGTCCTTGTCCTTGGCGTCTTTGGTGTCTTTAGCCTCTTTCGCTTCCTTGGCTTCTTTCTTCGCCTGTTTCTCGTGTTGCTTGGCCAGCAGTTTGTCGGCCTTGATCACTTGGGTCGACGCCTTCTCCGGCTCCGGCTGCGGAATGTCCTGGACCAGGGCAGCACGCATTTCGGTCGGTTTGCCTGCGTCCTTGATCTTCATGCGCAGGGTCAGACGCCAGCCTTTGGTGTGCTCGTTGTAGCGCACGCTGTTTTCAACCACTTCGGCGTTGTCGCCCACACTGACCTGGCTGCGAACCGGGGCGTCCGGCGGCAGTTTCTTCAGGGACGGGCCCTCGAAGTCCACCAGGTAAGCCACGCTGCCGTCCGGCTGACGGATCAGGTTGGACTGTTTCACGTCACCGGTGGAACGCAGGGTCTGCTTGACCCAGGCGCTGTCGGCCGGATGCAGATCCTTCTCGTCCATGGTCCAGTGCAGGCGGTAGGCGACGTCCAGCGGCTCGCCGACTTTCGGCAGCTCGGCCGGGCTCCAGAAGGCAACGATGTTGTCGTTGGTTTCGTCGGCGGTCGGGATTTCCACGAGATCGACAGAACCCTTGCCCCAGTCGCCCTCAGGTTCGATCCAGGCGCTTGGGCGCTTGTCGTAGTTGTCGTCCAGGTCTTCATAGTGGCTGAAGTCGCGGCCACGTTGCAGCAGGCCGAAACCACGCGGGTTTTCCACGCTGAAGTTGCTGACCGACAGGTGTTTGGGGTTGTTCAGCGGGCGCCAGATCCACTCGCCGTTACCGGCATGAATCGACAGGCCGCTGGAATCATGCAGTTCGCGACGGTAGTTGAGCACCTTGGACGGCTGGTTTGCGCCGAACAGGAACATGCTGGTCAACGGGGCAACCCCCAGTTTGCTGACCTTGTCGCGCAGGAACATCTGGGATTTGACGTCGACGATGGTGTCGGTGCCCGGGCGCAGCGTCAGGCGGTAAGCACCGGTGGCACGCGGGGAGTCCAGCAGGGCGAAGATCACCAGCTGTTTTTCACCCGGTTTCGGGCGCTCGATCCAGAACTCGGTAAAACGCGGGAATTCTTCGCCGGACGGCAAGGCGGTGTCGATGGCCATGCCACGGGCGGACAAGCCGTAAGCCTGACCCTTGCCCACAACGCGGAAGTAGCTCGCGCCGAGCATGGTCATGATTTCGTCTTGCTTGTCGTCCTTGTTGATCGGGTACAGCACACGGAAACCGGCATAACCCAGCTGTTCGGTGGCTTTGGGATCAAACTTTACGTCGCCGAAATCGAAACGGGTGGGGTCGTACTTGATTTCGTGCACGCTGTCGGCGGTCACTTCGTTGATTTTCACCGGCGTGTCGAAGTGCATGCCCTGGTGATAGAAGGACAGCTTGAATGGGGTGTTTTGATCGGCCCACTCGGCTTTTTCGTTGCGGAAACGAATTTTCTGGTAGTCAGCGAATTTCATTTCGCGGAATTCGTTCGGCAGATTGCTGCGCGGAGCTTCGTATTTCTGCCCGGCCAGCTCTTTTGCCTTGGCCGACACATCATCCAGACTGAATGCCCACAGTTGACCCGCGCCGAACAGGCAAAACAGGGCGGAGCCCGTTACCAGTGCGTTTCGTAACCGTTTGGCAGACAATTTTGGTGCATTACTGGGACTAACAATCACGAGCAACCCTCGCCGAAAACAGATCAAAAAACCAACGGCCAGCTATCTATATGCCAGGTTGGCGAGCATTGTTCCGACTCCCCTGGGTCAAAATGATTCCCCAAAGTGCGCCGGACAAGTCTCTACCTAAGTCAAAAATGGACCAAACGACGCTGATCCCCATAGCGCGCGATTATCTAGTAGCCCGCGAAACAACGCATCAGGGGCAGCGAAGTATTTGTAGCGAAACCCTGCGTTTTTAGGCATTAAAGTCGTTTTTAATACATTCATGTCTGTAAGAGGAATGTCACAGGGCCATCATTGACCAAATGCACCTGCATATCAGCGCCAAAACGCCCTGATGCCACCTTGTCATGCAATTGTTGCGCTTGTAACAGCAAGTGATCAAAAAGTGCCGCTCCCAGGGCCGGAGGCGCCGCCGTGGAGAAGCTTGGGCGCAGCCCGCTTTTGGTATCCGCCGCCAGGGTGAACTGCGACACCAGCAGCAAACCGCCGCCGATGTCCTTCAAGGACAGGTTCATCTTGCCCTCGTCGTCGCTGAACACCCGATAGTTAAGCAGCTTGTGCAGCAGTTTGTCGGCGCTCTCGGGCGTGTCCGAGGGTTCGACGGCCACCAGCACCAGCAAACCCTGGTCGATGGCCCCGACCACTTGGCCTTCCACTTCTACCCGGGCGCCTCGCACCCGTTGCAACAGGCCCTTCATGCTTCTTCTGGCGGCAGATCAAGCAGGCGCCGTGCCATCTCGCCGGTCGCACGTACCAAGGCATCGGTAATGCCCGGCTCGGACGCGGCATGGCCGGCTTCGCGAATCACTTGCAGCTCGCTGTTGGGCCACGCCTGATGCAGCTCCCAGGCATTGTCCAGCGTGCAGATCATATCGTAGCGGCCATGGATGATTACGCCAGGCAGATGGGCGATCTTGTGCATGTCGCGAATCAGCTGGTTGGGCTCCAGGAAGGAGTCATTGGTGAAGTAATGGCATTCGATACGGGCGATGGACAACGCACGCTGCGGTTCGGAAAACCGCTCGACATGCTGCGGGCTCGGGCACAGGCCGAGCATGCGCCCTTCCCAGCCGGACCAGGCTTTGGCCGCGTGCATCTGGGCGATCTGGTCGTTGCCGGTCAGGCGCTTGTGGTAGGCCGCGATCATGTCATGGCGCTCATCCACAGGAATCGGCGCGAGGTAATCCTGCCAGTAATCCGGGAACAGACGGCTCGCGCCCTCTTGGTAGAACCAGTGAATATCCTGCGGGCGGGCCAGGAAAATGCCGCGCACGATCAGGCCAAGCACACGCTCGGGGTGGGTTTGCGCATAGGCCAGAGAGAGGGTCGAGCCCCAGGAACCGCCAAACAGCACCCATTTGTCGATGCCAAGGTGTTCGCGGATACGCTCAAGGTCAGCGACCAGGTCCCAGGTGGTGTTGTTCTCAAGGCTGGCGCGAGGGGTTGAACGCCCGCAGCCGCGCTGATCAAAAGTTACGATTCGGTACAGGTTCGGGTCGAAATAGCAGCGGCTCTGGGCATCGCATCCGGAGCCGGGGCCACCGTGGATGAAGACGACAGGCAAGCCTTCGGGTGAGCCACTTTCATCGACGTACAGCGTGTGGGTGTCATCGACTGCCAGATCGTGCCGGGCGTAGGGTTTGATCTGCGGGTACCAAGTCTGCATTGCGCGCTCCGTAGGGTGTCGGGTTCATCCCTGAGGGGACGTCTATTATTCTGCCGTCTGGCATCATAAACCCGAATTGTGCAATGAGCATGTCCTTGAGCGCTTAGACCTGTGTCAGCCCTTCGCTCCCCAGGTAATGCAGCAGATAGTCGTACAACTGATCCACCTCCCGCACCTGGCCGCGCGCGCGCAAACAGCCGTGCACCAAACCTTTGCCCGGATACAAAACGGCTTCAGCACCCGCCGCGCGCAGGCGCTCGGCATAGAGCATGCCGTCGTCACGCAGCGGGTCGAATTGCGCCACGGCGATCAGCGCCTTGGGCAACCCGGCAAAACTCTGCGCCAGCAGCGGCATTGCGTAGGCTGATGGTTGGCGGGTACCGCGCAGGTACAACGCCAGGTAGCAGTCGGTGTCGGCGGTGCTGAGCAGCGGCGCGTCCATGCAATCGCGACGCGACGGCAAATCGGCAGGGCCGCCGAGGCCCGGGTAAATCAATACCTGGGCTCGGGGCAGCGGTTGCCCGTCATCGCGCAGGCCAAGGCACAATGCTGCCGCCAGGTTGCCGCCAGCGCTGTCACCCATTACGGCCAAACGCTGCAGGTTGATGGCGTGCGGCCCCTCTCCCTGCTGGATCGCCCTCCAGACGGCGCGGCAATCGTCGTAAGCCGCCGGGAATGGAAACTCAGGCGCCAGGCGGTAATCGATGGCGATCACCAACACTTGCAACGCCGTGGCCAATTCGAAACAGATGAAATCGTGGGAGTCCAGGCCGCCGACTGCCCAACCGCCACCGTGCATATACAGGACACATGGCCAGCCACCCGCCGGAGTGTGCACCTCGGGCAAGTAACTGCGCACGCCGACGCCGCCCAAGGCAAAATCCGAGACTTGCAGCCCCTCAGGCTTCGGCGGGGTGAAGGCCTGGCACATGCGGTCGTAGTTCTGACGCAGGCCGGTCAGGGAGGTATCGTCGCTGGTGAAGGCTTCGGTTTTGGCGATGAAGGCAGCAAGCTGTGGAGAAACCGGATACATGCGCAAATATCCCTTTCAATGGAGATCGACTGTGGGAGCTGGCTTGCCTGCGATGGCAATCTGTCAGTTGATGCATCTTTGGCCGATAGACCGCTATCGCAGGCAAGCCAGCTCCCACATTTGGATTCACATCAGGCTCAGGGTTGGAGACTGGCCAGCACTGTCGCCACGCCATCACTGCCGTCAAACGCGGTAACCCCCGCCAGCCAGCGCTGCAAATCCTCTGGATGATCACGCAACCATTGTTTCGCCACATCCTGCGGGGACTTACGGTCCATGATCGGCACCATCAACTGGCTTTCCTGGGCGGCGGTGAAGGTGAGGTTTTCCAGCAGGCGATTGGCGTTCGGGCAGCGCTCGGCGAAATCCGGTGCGGTGACGGTGGACACCGTCGCGCGGCCTTCGTCGGGGCCGAACACGTCTTCACTGCCGGTGAGGTAAGCCATCTTCATGTTGATGTTCATCGGGTGCGGGGTCCAGCCGACGAACACCACGAACTCCTTGCGGTTCACCGCACGTTGCACCGCCGCCAACATGCCGGCTTCACCGGAAGCCACCAGCTTGAAGCCGCCGAGGCCAAAGCGGTTGGTGTCGATCATTTTCTGGATATCGGTGTTGGCGCCGCTGCCGGGTTCGATGCCGTAGATCTTGCCGCCCAGCTTGTCTTTGAAACGAGCGATGTCGGCGAAGGTTTTCAGGCCCGCGTCCGCCACGTACTGCGGCACCGCGAGGGTGGCCTGGGCGTCGGCCAGGCTCGGCTTGTCGAAGACCTTGACCTGTTTGGCGGCGAGGAACGGCGCGATGTTGTTGTCCATGGCCGGTTTCCAGTAGCCGAGGAAGATGTCCAGGCGCTTGTCGCGAATGCCGGCGAAGATAATCTGCTGCACGGCGCTGGTCTGCTTGCTGTCGTAGCCGAGGCCATTGAGCAACACGTCGGCCATGCCGGACGTGGCGATGACGTCGGTCCAGCTGACCACGCCCATGCGAATGCTTTTGCAGGAGGCCGGTTCGGCGGCCATGGCGTTGGCGCTGATCAGCGCAATGCAGGTGAGGGTCAACAACAGTTTTTTCATGGATGAGGGCTCACTCGGCAGTTTTTATTGTGGGGAGTGGCGTCTGACGCGCCGTATTCACAACCTTACCGAGCGGGAATCGGGTTAACACGAACTGTGGCGACGGGCAGTTGCACTGGGGCGACTGTGCGGGCCTCATCGCAGGCAAGCCAGCTCCCACACTTTTGATTTATGAATACCGTCAAAGGTGGGAGCTGGCTTGCCTGCGATAGCGATCTCAGCCGTAACGCTTGCGCCCCCAGGCCAACAACCCTTCCAGCAATTGCTTCAACACCACCCGCGTCGGTTCTGCCAGGTCCGGCCGATACCGGAACGGCTCAACCTCTTCCATATACGTGCTCTGGCACAACTCCAACTGCACCGCATGAATATCCTGCGCCGGGTCGCCGTAATGGCGGGTGATATGCCCGCCCTTGAAGCGCCCGTTGAGCACATGGGTGTACTGCGGGTGCCGGGCGCAGATGGCTTCCAATTGGCTGGCCAGTTCCGGGTCGCAGGCGGCGCCGTTGAAGGTGCCAAGGTTGAAGTCCGGCAACTTGCCTTCAAACAGGTGCGGGATCACCGAGCGGATCGAGTGCGCGTCAAACAGCAGTGCGTAGCCGAACTCGGCTTTCAGGCGCGCCAGCTCTTCCTGCAGCACGCGGTGGTAAGGGCCCCAGACCTTTTGCAGGTAAATCGCGCGCTCTTCCTCGGACGGCACCTGGCTTTCACGGAACAAGGGCACACCGTCGAACAGTGTCGCCGGGTACAGCCCGGTGGTGGCGCCTGCATACAAGGGCTTGTCGTCCGACGGCCGGTTCAGGTCGATCACAAACCGCGAATACTCGGCGGCCAGGGTGCTGGCGCCGAGTTCTTCGGCAAAGTCATACAGCGCGGGGATGTGCCAGTCGGTGTCCGGCAGGCTTTGCGCCTCGGGGATCAACCCGGCTTCGACCGCAGGCGTCAGGCGCAGGCCGGCGTGGGGCATGCTGATCAGCAGCGGCACGCGGCCTTGTTTGAACGTCAGAACCTTATCCACAACAACACTCCTCAGACGGTGACATCGACGCCGTGGCGCACGACGCGTTTATCCAGCTCGCCACCCAGCCAGTAGGCCAGGTCGGCGGGGCGATCAATCTGCCAGGCGACAAAATCGGCGACCTTGCCCGCTTCCAGCGAACCATGGGTATCGCCCATGCCCAGCGCGGTAGCGGCGTGTTGCGTAGCGCCGGCCAGGGCTTCTTCCGGGGTCATGCGGAACAGGGTGCAAGCCATGTTCAGCATCAGGCGTACCGACAACGCCGGCGAGGTGCCGGGGTTGAGGTCGCTGGCGATGGCGATTTTCACGCCGTGTTTGCGCAGCGCCTCCATCGGCGGCAACTGGGTTTCACGCAGGAAGTAGAACGCGCCCGGCAGCAACACCGCGACAGTGCCGGAGGCGGCCATGGCGATGGCGTCCTCTTCGGTCATGAATTCCAGGTGATCCGCCGACAGCGCGTGGTAGCGCGCGGCGAGGCTGGAACCGTGCAGCGACGACAGCTGTTCGGCGTGCAACTTCACCGGCAGGCCAAGAGACTGCGCGACGTTGAACACGCGCTCCACCTGCTCGGTGGAAAATGCCAGGTATTCACAGAAGGCATCCACCGCATCCACCAGCCCTTCCGCCGCCAGGGCGGGCAGCATGTCGGTACAGATGTGCTCGATGTAGTCGTCGGCGCGATCCTTGTACTCCGGCGGCAACGCGTGGGCCGCCAGGCACGTGGCGCGCACGCTGACCGGCAGCGCTTCGCCGAGGCGACGCGCGACTCGCAGCATCTTGCGTTCGTTGGCCAGATCCAGGCCGTAGCCGGACTTGATCTCCACCGTGGTCACGCCGTCACGCAGCAAGCTGCGCAGGCGCTTTTGGGCACTGTCGAACAGCTCATCTTCGGTAGCCGCACGGGTGGCGCGCACGGTGCTGGCAATACCGCCCCCTTTGGCAGCGATTTCGGCGTAGCTCACGCCTTCCAGGCGCTGCTCGAATTCGCCGCTGCGATTGCCGCCGAACACCGTGTGGGTGTGGCAGTCGATCAGCCCGGGGGTGACCCACGCGCCTTGCAGGTCGTGAACCTGCGCATAGTCACCCGGCGGCAGGTCGGCCTGGGGGCCGATCCACTCGATGAGCGAACCTGCGGTGACCATGGCGGCGTTCTCGATGATCGAGTATTTGCCGCTTGCCATGGTTGCGACGTGGCAGTGTTGCCAAAGCGTTTTCATCAACGCCTCCCTAAGTTATCGATGAGACAAAGCCGGGTCGTAATGGACTTTGGCCGCTTGCCCGGCAGCAGGTTTGACCCACAGCAGATAGGCGATGACCAGCAATACGATCCACACGGCACCGACCAGCAAGGCCGCCTGGGTGTCCGGGAAATAACCCAGCACGCCAAACACGAACAGCATGAACACAATGGCCGCCGCCGGCGCATAGGGCCAGAACGGCACCGGGAATTTCAGTTCGGCCACCTGCTCTTTGGTCATGGAGCGGCGCATGGCGACCTGGGTAAACAAAATCATCAGCCACACCCACACGGTGGCGAAGGTGGCGATCGAGGCGATCAGCAGGAACACGTTTTCCGGGATCAGGTAGTTGAGCACCACGCCGCCGAGCAACGCTGCGCCCATCACCACCACGGTCATCCATGGCACGCCGTGTTTCGACAGCTGCGCAAACCCCTTGGGCGCCTGCCCTTGCTGGGCCAGGCCGTACATCATGCGGCCGGCGCCGAAGATGTCGCTGTTGATGGCCGATACCGCCGCCGAGATCACCACGATATTGAGGATGGTCGCCGCCGAGCCGATGCCCAGGTTGCTGAAGATCTGCACGAATGGACTGCCCTGGCTGCCGATCTGCGGCCATGGGTAGATGGCCATCAGCACAAACAGGGTCAGCACGTAGAACAACAGGATACGCAGCGGCACGGCGTTGATCGCCTTGGGGATCACGCGTTGCGGGTCTTTGGCTTCACCGGCGGTGATGCCGATGATTTCGATGCCGCCGAAGGCAAACATCACCACCGCGAACGAGGCGATCAGGCCGCCGACGCCGTTGGGCAGGAAGCCGCCGTGGGCCCACAGGTTGCTGATACCGCTGGCCTGGGTCTCGCCCGCCGAGTGAATGCCGAACAGCATGATGCCGAAGCCACCGAGGATCATCGCGACGATGGCGCCCACCTTGAGCAGCGACAGCCAGAACTCCATTTCGCCAAACACTTTGACGTTGCACAGGTTCAGGCCGCCGATCAAAAACACGATGCCGAGCACCCAGACCCAGCGGGCGACTTCGGGAAACCAGAAGCCCATGTAGATGCCAAACGCCGTCACGTCGGCCAGGCAGACAATGATCATTTCAAACGCGTAGGTCCAGCCGAGGATAAAACCGGCCATGGGGCCCAGGTAGGTGCTGGCGTACTGGCCGAAAGAGCCGGCCACCGGGTTGTGCACAGCCATCTCGCCCAGGGCGCGCATCACCATGAACACGGCGGCGCCGCCGATCAGGTAGGCCAGCAGCACGGCGGGGCCGGCCATCTGGATGGCCGAGGCGGAGCCATAAAACAGCCCGGTGCCGATCGCGGAACCGAGTGCCATGAAGCGAATATGTCGGGCGCTTAGCCCGCGTTTCAAACCCTTTTCTTGCGTGTGCATTTCTCTTCCCTAATTATTTTTATCCCGAGAAACTCAGTACTGTGGGAGCTGGCTTGCCTGCGATAGCTATCTGTCAGTTGATACATCTTTAACTGATACACCGCTATCGCAGGCAAGCCAGCTCCCACACTGGATCTGCGTCAGTCTTAAAGGCTTGGCAGCAACTTGGCCGGCACCAACTCATTCAGGCAGCGGCTGGCGAGCAGTTCGCTGGCGGCGTTGATGTCGGGGGCAAAGAAACGGTCTTTCTCATAGAACGCCACTTTGTCACGCAAGATGCCGCGCGCCTTTTCCAGCTTGGTCGAAGTTTTCAGGCCGTCGCGCAGGTCCAGGCCCTGGCACGCCGCCAGCCACTCGACCGCCAGCACGCCACGGGTGTTTTCAGCCATTTCCCACAGGCGCTTGCCTGCGGCCGGGGCCATGGAAACGTGGTCTTCCTGGTTGGCCGACGTCGGCAGGCTGTCCACGCTGTGTGGGTGGGCCAGTGCCTTGTTCTCGCTGGCGAGCGCGGCAGCGGTCACCTGGGCGATCATGAAACCGGAGTTCACCCCGCCATTGCCCACCAGAAACGGCGGCAGTTGCGACATATGCTTGTCCATCATCAACGAGATACGGCGCTCGCTGAGGGAACCGATTTCCGCGATGGCCAGGGCCATGTTGTCGGCAGCCATGGCCACCGGCTCAGCGTGGAAGTTGCCCCCGGAGATCACGTCGCCTTCGGCGGCAAACACCAGCGGGTTATCCGACACGGCGTTGGCTTCCACCACCAGCACTTCAGCGGCCTGGCGGAACTGGGTCAGGCAGGCGCCCATGACCTGTGGCTGGCAACGCAGGGAATACGGGTCTTGCACCTTGTCGCAGTTCTGGTGCGACTGGGACACCTGGCTGCTTTCGCCGAGCAGGTCACGGTAGGCTGCTGCCGCATCGATCTGCCCACGCTGGCCGCGCGCAGCATGAATGCGAGCGTCGAACGGCGAGCGCGAACCCAGCACCGCTTCCACGGTGAGTGCGCCGCACGCCAGGGCGCCGGCGAACAGGTCTTCGCCTTCGAACAGGCCACGCAATGCGTAAGCGGTGGACACCTGGGTGCCGTTGAGCAGCGCCAGGCCTTCCTTGGCGGCGAGGGTCAGCGGCGTGAGCCCGGCGATTTTCAGTGCTTCGGTGGCTTGCAGCCATTGCCCCTTGTAGCGCGCCTTGCCTTCGCCCAGCAGCACCAGGGACATGTGCGCCAAGGGCGCCAGGTCACCGGAGGCACCGACCGAACCTTTCAGAGGAATGTGTGGGTACACCTCAGCGTTGATCAGTGCGATCAGCGCGTCGATCACCTGGCGGCGGATCCCGGAGAACCCGCGGCTGAGGCTGTTGACCTTGAGCACCATGACCAGCCGCACCAGCGCGTCGCTGATCGGCTCACCGACGCCGGCGGCGTGGGACAGCACCAGGGAACGCTGGAGGTTTTCCAGGTCTTCACTGGCAATGCGGGTCGAGGCCAGCAGGCCGAAACCGGTGTTGATGCCGTAGGCGGTGCGGTTCTCGGCGAGAATCTGCTCCACGCAGGCCACACTGGCGTCGATCTGCGCCGTGGCGCTGTCATCCAGACTGAGGGTTACCGGCTGCTGGTAGATGGCCCGCAGTTGGGCGAGGCTCAGTTGGCCTGGAATCAAATTTAGCGCAGTCACATTCATGCTCCTTTGAATTGTTCTTTTGAAAAAGTAGTCAGTGCAAATGGGGGATTGTCTGGCATAGCAAAGCGGTGTCTTTGAGCAACGCGGCGGTGGTCGCGATGTCCGGCGCCAACCAGCGATCCTGCTCGTAGGCCGGGACTTTTTCACGCAGCAAACGCCAGGCGCTGTCGGTGCCTGCGCCGAAGCGCTGGTCCTTGAGAAATTCGAACGCCTGGGCCGCCAACAGGTACTCGATGGCAAGGATTTGGCTCACGTTGCCCAACAGTTGGTGCAGCTTGAGCGCGGAGTTGGTGCCCATGCTCAGGTGGTCTTCCTGCAGGCCCGAGGTGACGAAGTTGTCGAGCACCGCCGGTTGTGCCAGCTGGCGGTTTTGCCCACACAGCGAGGCGGCGACGTACTGCACGATCATCATCCCGGAGTTGACCCCCGGGTTGCTGACCAGGAACGCCGGCAAGCCGCTGACGTGCGGGTTGATCAGCCGATCCAGGCGGCGTTCGGCGACGGAACCGATTTCGGCCATGGCAATCGCCAGCATGTCCGCCGCCAGTGCTACCGACTGGCCGTGCGGGTTGGCCTGGGACACCACGCGGTAGTGGTCCGGCGTGCCGAGGACCAGCGGGTTGTCGGTGGCGCTGTTGAGTTCGGTCTCGATCTGGCGGGTGGCGTGCTCCACTTGATCACGCGCGGCGCCGTGAATCTGCGGGATCGAACGGATGCTCAAGGCGTCCTGGGTGCGGATGCCTTTGCTGCTGGCGATCACCTCGCTGCCGTCGAGCAAGGCGCGCAGGTTGATGCCCACTTGCTGCATGCCAGGGTGTGGCTTGAGCGCGATGATTTCTTCATCGAAGGCATCGATCTGCCCGCGCAGGGCTTCAAAGCTCATTGCGCCGATCACGTCGGCCCATTGCAGCAGATGGTGAGCGTCGGCGAGCGCCAGGCAGCTCAGGCCGGTCATGCATGGCGTGCCGTTGACCAGGCAAAGGCCGTCCTTGGCGCCGAGGACGACAGGCTGCAGACCTTCAGCGCTCAGGGCCTGTTGCGCCGCAACGATCTGGCCTTTGTAGCTCACATTGCCGACCCCCAACAGTGCCACGCCGACGTGGGCCATGTGGGTCAGGTAACCCACCGAACCCTGAGACGGAACCTGCGGTGTGATGCCGTGGTTGAGCAGCGCCAGCAGCGAATGCACCACCTGCGGGTGCAGGCCGGATTTGCCGTGGCTGTAGTTGATGATGGCGGCGCAGATGATCGCGCGGGTTTGTTCATCGCTGAGCACCGGGCCGACGCCGCAGGCATGGCTCAGCAGCGTGTTGCGCGACAGTTGGCTGAGTTGCTCGCCCTTGAGCGACACGTTGCACAGCGCGCCGAGGCCGGTGTTCACGCCATAGGCGCGTTCGCCGCTGGTGACGATGCGTTGCACGATGGCCTGGGCATTGTCGATGCGCGCCCAGGCCTGGCCCGAGAGTTCGAGCACGGCGCCGTGACGGGCGACGGCGACCACGTCCTGCCAGCGCAACGGGGCGTCGGCGATGATGATTTTTGCTGCCTGGGACATCTTCATACCTTCTTCAATTCTTGTGCAGCTTCACTGGCCTCATCGCAGGCAAGCCAGCTCCCACATTTTGAACTGTGAATACTTTCAAAGGTGGGAGCTGGCTTGCCTGCGATGGCGCCAGCCGGCTCACCACACAATCGGGATCAGACCACCGCCGCACGCCGCTGCACGAACCGGTCCACATACTCATCCGCCGGCGAATGCAGGATCTCCCGGGGCGTGCCGACCTGGATCAGCTTGCCGTCCTTGAGGATCGCAATGCGGTTGCCGATGCGCACGGCCTCGTCGAGGTCGTGGGTGATGAACACGATGGTTTTGTGCAGGGTCTTTTGCAGTTCCAGCAACTGGTCCTGCATCTCGGCGCGGATCAACGGGTCGAGGGCGCTGAAGGCTTCGTCCATCAGGATGATGTCGGTATCAGCCGCCAGTGCACGAGCCAGGCCCACACGCTGGCGCATGCCGCCGGAGAGCTGGTGCGGGTATTTGTTTTCGTAGCCTTTGAGGCCCACGGTTTCGATCCAGTGCAGGGCGCGCTCGGCGCAGACCTGCTTGGTTTCGCCACGCACTTTCAAGCCGTAGGCGACGTTGTCGAGCACGCTCTTGTGGGGCAGCAGGCCGAAGCTCTGGAACACCATGCTGATCTTGTGCCGACGGAATTGGCGCAGGGCGTCCATGTCCAGTTGCAGGATGTCTTCGCCGTCCACCAAAATCGCGCCGCTGGTGGGGTCGATCAGGCGGTTGAAGTGGCGCACCAGGGTGGACTTGCCGGAACCCGACAGGCCCATGATCACGAAGATCTCGCCGGTGCCGATACTCAGCGACAGGTCGTTCACGCCGACCACGCAGCCGGTCTCGGCCAGCACCTGGTCCTTGGTCTTGCCCTGGCCAACCATCGCCAGCGCGTCCTTGGAACGGGCGCCGAAGATCTTGAAGACGTTTTTAACTTCGATTTTGCTGACAGTAGTCATTTGCTCGCCTCATGCCGTGGACGACCATAGGCCTGGGTAATGCGGTCGATGACCACTGCGAGAATCACGATCGCCAGGCCCGCTTCGAGGCCGCGACCGACGTTGAGGGTCTGGATGCCGACGAGTACGTCTTCACCCAGGCCACGGGCACCGATCATCGAGGCGATTACCACCATCGACAGCGCCATCATGGTGGTCTGGTTGATACCGGCCATGATGCTCGGCAACGCCAGCGGCAGTTGCACGCCGAACAGTTGCTGCCAGCGGTTGGCACCGAAGGCATTGATGGCTTCCATGACTTCGCCGTCAACCTGGCGAATGCCCAGGTCGGTCAGGCGAATCAGTGGCGGGGCGGCGTAGATCACCGTGGCGAAAATCGCCGGGACCTTGCCCAGGCCGAACAGCATCAGCACCGGGATCAGGTACACGAAGCTCGGCATGGTTTGCATGATGTCGAGCAACGGCATCAACACCGAGCGCAGGCGATTGCTGCGTGCCGACAGAATGCCCAGCGGGATGCCGATCAGCACCGATATCACCGTGGCGACCATCATCAAGGCCAGGGTTTGCATCAGCTTGTCCCACAGGCCAACGGCACCTACCAGAAACAGCAAACCGACGATCACCGCCGTGGTCACCACCTTGCGGGTGGCGTGCCAGGCGACAGCACCGACAATGGCCAGCATCAGCCACCACGGCGCTGCGCGCAGCAAGCCTTCCAGGTTGACGATGGCCCACAACAGCGTGTCGGAAATATGCCGGAACACATCGCCGTAGTTGGTGACCAATGAGTCCACCCAACCGTTGACCCAGTCGGCGATGGAAAACGTAAAACTCTCAGGAAACATATCGTGCTCTCGATCCAGTGGGTTGTGGCCAAGTGCCCGGCCAGCCCCTGAGGGTAGCCGGGCACGCTTGACCTACAAGGCCGCGTCGATTTTCTTGGCTGCGTCGTCGCTCACCCATGCGTGCCAGACTTCAGGATGTTCCTTGAGGAAAATTTTCGCCAGTTTTGGCGACTCAATTCGCTCTTTGGCCATGCGACCGAGGTTCTGGTTCAGCAAATCGATTGGCAGGTTGACCTTCTCCAGCACGGCCACCAGTTCCGGGGCCTGCTCATGGAAGGTTTTGGACAGGCCGACCTTGATGCTCACGCTTTTATCCACGCCGGGCTTTTCTTCCAGCTTGACCAGGTCAACCTGGCCCATCAGCGGCGTGGGCGACCAGTAGTAGAACAGGATCGGCTCGCCACGCTTGTAGCTCGACAGCACGGCGGCATCCAGCGCCGGGCCGGTGCCTGGGCGGAAGTTGGTGTAGGAATTTTCCAGGCCATAGCTTTTCAGCATTTCGCTGTTGTCCAGCTCGCAGGTCCAGCCGGCCGGGCAGTTGTAGAAACGGCCCTTGGACGGCTCTTCCTGGTCCTTGAACACCGAGGCGTACTTGGCCAGGTCGGCAATGTTTTTCAGGTCCGGCGCCTTGGGTTCCAGCTTGCGCTTGGCATCGCCTTCGATCACGTAGCGCGGCACGTACCAGCCTTCAATCGCGCCAACCACCGGAGCGCCGACGCCAACGACTTTGCCGGCCTTCTCGGCCTTGTTCCACACTTCGCTGCGGCCTACCCACTCCTCGGCGAAGATCTGAATGTCGTTGCTGCTCAGGGCGTTTTCCATGGTGATGGAGTTGCCCGGCAGACTGTCGGTTTTGCAGTCGTAACCTTTTTCCAGCACGGTTTGCAGGATGTCGGTGAGCAACATGCCGCTTTCCCAGTTCAGGCCGGCGAACTTCACCGGCTTGCCGGATTCGCACCAGCCGGCCGCCTGGGCACCAGCGCTGGCCAGCAAGCCCGCAGACATCAATGCAGCCATCAGGGTCTTATTCATTTTCATTGTTGTGACGCTCCCAATCTTGAAATGGATTACGGCAGTCAGTAGGCATCCTGCCCTGTCCACGTCCCATCAGGCTTGTGCAGCCAGCCTGTTTGTCGTTGTTGGTGTAGCGCCCTGCTCTACCGGCAGGATCAGTTGATCGGGCACCGTGCCGTGCCATTTTTTCGCACACAGGTAATACAGCGCTGCGGGCAGGACCAGACCGATGACCCAGGAAATGTCCACATCACCCAGCGCGGCCACCAGAGGGCCGGTGTAGAACTTGGTGGAGATGAACGGCAACTGCACCAGCACGCCAAACACATACACGCTGATACCCAGCAGGTTCCAACGCCCATAACGACCGTTCGGGTCGGCCAGCGCCGGCACGTCGTAGCGTTCACGGGTGATGCAGTAGTAATCCACCAGGTTGATCGCGCTCCACGGCGTGAAGAACGCCAGCAGAAACAGGATGAAAGACTTGAACGCCCCGAGGAACGAATGCTGGCCGAGCAAGGCGATCAAGGTCGCGGTGCCGACAATCACCAGCACGAACACCAGGCGCTGCAAGCGCGTGACCTCAAGGCGGCCACGAAAACCGCTGATGATGGTGGCGATGCACATGAAGCTGCCGTAGGAGTTGAGCGTGGAGATGGTGACCTTGCCGAACGCGATGCTGAAGTACAGCAGCGCAGCCGTGGCACCCGTACCACTCAAGCCCACGATGTAGGCCACTTCATGACCGGCGAATTGCCCGTTGGACATGGCCGCGGCAAACACGCCGAGGACCATGGCCACCTGCGCGCCAATCACCGAGCCGGCGCCCGCGGCGAGAAAGGTTTTCACCGAAGACGTATTGCTCGGCAAATAGCGTGAGTAGTCCGCCACGTAAGGGCCGAACGCGATCTGCCAGGACGCCGCGAGCGACACCGCCAGCAGAAAGCTGCTCCAGCTGAAGTGGCGGATCTGCAAGAGAGCGCCCACATCGGTCTGGCTCATCAGTCGGCTGAACAGGTAGACAAAGGCGATCACGCCAATGACGCTGGCGACACGACCAATGAAATGGATCACCCGATAACCGAGTACTGTCACCAGCACGATGACACTGGCAAAGATCAGTATGCCGGCACTGTCACTGACCCCGAACAACTGGCCCAGCGCCTGGCCGGACAACACTGTCCCGGTGGCGGTGAAACCCAGGTACATCAGGCACACCAGCACGATCGGAATCGCCGCGCCATACACGCCGAACTGCACCCGACTGGAGATCATCTGCGGCAGGCCCAGCTTGGGCCCTTGCGCCGCATGCAACGCCATCACGCCGCCGCCGATCAATTGGCCGATCAGCAAGCCGATCAACGACCAGAACACGTCACCGCCCAGCACCACGGCCAGGGCCCCGGTGACAATCGCGGTGATTTGCAGGTTGGCACCCATCCACAGGGTGAACTGGCTCAATAGACGACCGTGTCTTTCCGCTTCCGGGATGTAGTCGATCGAACGCCTTTCGATCAACGGGGTGGTGTCATTTGCAGCCATGTTGTTCAACCTCTGATGGATTGTTATGTGCACAGATTGCTCTTCTGTGGGAGCCAGCTCCCACAGGGGTTACTTGATCATCGGGAGGTTGAGGCCCTGCTCTTTGGCACAGTCGATGGCGATTTGGTAGCCGGCGTCCGCGTGGCGCATCACCCCGGTGGCCGGGTCGTTGTGCAGTACGCGAGCAATGCGCTCGGCCGCTTCGTCGGTACCGTCACACACGATCACCATGCCGGAGTGCTGGGAGAAGCCCATGCCGACGCCGCCACCGTGGTGCAGCGACACCCAGGTCGCGCCGCTCGCGGTGTTGAGCAAGGCGTTGAGCAGTGGCCAGTCGGACACGGCATCGGAGCCGTCCTGCATGGCTTCGGTTTCGCGGTTCGGGCTGGAAACCGAGCCGGAGTCCAGGTGGTCACGGCCGATCACCACCGGCGCCGACAGCTCCCCGCTGCGCACCATTTCGTTGAACGCCAGGCCCAGCTTGGCGCGCTGGCCCAGGCCAACCCAGCAAATACGCGCCGGCAGGCCCTGAAAGCTGATGCGCTCGCGCGCCATGTCCAGCCAGTTGTGCAGGTGGGCGTCGTCCGGGATCAGCTCTTTGACTTTGGCGTCGGTCTTGTAGATGTCTTGTGGGTCGCCCGACAGCGCAGCCCAACGGAACGGGCCGATGCCACGGCAGAACAGTGGGCGGATATACGCCGGTACAAAACCCGGGAAGTCGAAAGCGTTTTCCACGCCTTCTTCCTGAGCCATCTGACGGATGTTGTTGCCGTAGTCGAAGGTCGGGATGCCTTGTTTCTGGAATTCCAGCATGGCTTTGACGTGCACGGCCATCGACTGCTTGGCAGCCTTGATCACGGCAGCCGGTTCGGTCTTGGCGCGGGCGCGGTACTCGTCCCAGGTCCAGCCGGCCGGCAAGTAGCCGTTGAGTGGATCGTGGGCGCTGGTCTGGTCGGTGACCATGTCCGGGCGCACGCCGCGCTTGACCAGTTCCGGCAGAATCTCGGCCGCGTTACCCAGCAGGGCGATGGAGATGGCCTTGCCTTCCTTGGTGTATTTGGCGATGCGCGCCAGGGCGTCGTCGAGGTCGGTGGCTTGCTCGTCGACGTAGCGGCTGTTCAGGCGGAAGTCGATGCTGACCTGCTGGCATTCAATGTTCAGCGAGCACGCGCCGGCCAGGGTTGCAGCCAGCGGCTGCGCGCCGCCCATGCCGCCGAGACCGGCGGTGAGCACCCAACGGCCAGTCAGGTCGCTGTTGTAATGCTGGCGGCCGGCTTCGACGAAGGTTTCGTAGGTGCCTTGGACGATGCCCTGGCTGCCGATGTAGATCCAGCTGCCGGCAGTCATCTGGCCGTACATGGCCAGGCCCTTGGCATCCAGTTCGTTGAAATGTTCCCAGCTGGCCCAGTGCGGTACCAGGTTGGAGTTGGCGATGAGCACACGCGGAGCGTTGCTGTGGGTCTTGAACACGCCGACCGGTTTGCCGGATTGCACCAGCAGGGTTTCGTCGTCATTCAGGTTGGTGAGGCTCTCGACGATCTGGTCGTAGCACTCCCAGTTGCGCGCGGCACGGCCGATACCGCCGTACACCACCAATTCTTTCGGGTTCTCGGCCACTTGCGGGTCGAGGTTGTTCATCAGCATGCGCAGCGGCGCTTCAGTCAGCCAGCTTTTGGCGGTGAGCTTGTTACCGCGCGCGGCACGGATTTCGACGTCACGGTATTTTGTAGGCTTGGTCACAGCTAGGACTCCTCGGCGATCAATGCGCGAACATGGATGGTGCGAAGGAGAGTCTTACGCACACATCTTTACTTGTACATACAAGCATATGCAATCAAGCGGCCAACTTTCTGAGGAAGCTGTCGAGATTTTTTTGGAATGCGTGCGCGGGCCTTGGAAATTAAGGCTTGGAGGCTTGATGAAATTTCTTTCGCAGGAGGATTACGGCGAGGGAGGGTTGTCTCAATAACGTGCTTTTGCGCCACGCTGGGGCGTTCGGTAACAAATTGGTGCGGGGCTGGAAACAGATTTTATGATCACTACAAAACAAATGTGGGAGCTGGCTTGCCTGCGATGGCGGTGTGTCAGCCAGCACATCCGCTGTTGATACACCGCCATCGCAGGCAAGCCAGCTCCCACAGATTTTTAACCGCGTGCGGTCAGTTCGATGATGCAGCAGCGGCCCGTGACGCCGATGTCCAGCAAGCCAGTGTTACCGTCGATTTGCAGGCAGTCATGGTGGCCGAGCTTTTGATCCAGCACCTTCACCTCATCCGCCACACTGAACACCACCACCGTGTGCGCCGTGCTGAAAAACTGCTGCACGCCATCCACCCACTGCAAACGCGCGTGGTAGCGCTCGGGCGAATAGATCAGGTTGAAGTCGCGGATCGGCCCGGTAATCAAACGGCAAGACACCTCACTTTCACCGCTGAACGCAAACGGCTGCAACGGTAGCAACCCACGCTGCTCCTTGCCGTCCACGGTCAGCACCATGCCCGCGCCCTTGATCACGGTGATCACGCGCTGGTAACCGGCGAAGGTGGAGAACCCGCCCGACTCGGCGATATCGGCAATCGACAGCCGCCAGCCAAAGCCCTCCAGGCCCTGGCCTGCGTCGCGGGTGATTTCTTCGGTGCTGCCGCCACCATTTTTCCACGGCATGCGGATGTAATCGGCGGCGCGCCAGACTTTCACGCTACTCATTTGCTGAAACGTCCTTCCAGGCTATGACGGGAACCGGGGTGGATCAAACGCGCGGCCGTCACCGGCTGACGGCCGGACCAGGTGCGGCGGCGAATCAACAGGCACGGCTCGCTCGGCTCGATCTGCAACAGCTTGCACTCGGCGGCGTCGGCGAGGATCGCCTCGACCACGTGCTCGCCTTCGGTCAATGGCGCTACCTGGTTCAGGTACGCGTAAGGGGTTTGCTGGGTGAAGTCCTGCTGCAGGTATTCCGGCGCGACCAGGGCGTTGACGAAACGGTCTTCAATTTGCACAGGAATATCGTTTTCGAAATGCACGATCAGCGAGTGGAACACCCGCCCGCCTTCACGCATTTCCAGGGCCACGGCGCGCTCGGAACCGGCGGCTTCTTCGCCCAAATGGATGACCTGGCAGGTATGGCGATGGCCGCGCGAGGCGATCTCGTCGGCAATGTTATGCACTTCAAACAGCGCCGACTGGCTCTTGGGCTCGGCAACGAACGTGCCGACGCCCTGCATGCGCACCAGCAACCCTTCAGCGGTGAGTTCGCGCAGGGCACGGTTGATGGTCATGCGGCTGAAACCCAATTGACTGACCAGCTCGCTCTCGGACGGCACACGGTAATGGGGCGGCCAGTTGCCGTTGAGGATCTGCTGGCTGATCATCTGTTTGACGCGGGCATACAAGGGCGCCGGACTTTCGTCCATGTGGGCAGCCAGCGGGGACTTGGCAGGCGGAGTCGGCACAGGGAATCCTTGCAGGGGGAAAAGATGCATAGATTGCCGGAGTTTACCGAGCAGGCAAACGTCTGTATATGTATATACAAATAAACACACGACCGGGGTGCCTTGAACATGTCCGCTTTCTTCGCCGAACGCGCGCTGCTGCCTAATGGATGGGCCAACGATGTACGCTTTGAAGTCAACCCCGAAGGGGTGCTGACAAAGGTTGAGGCCAATGCCAATGCAGAGGGTGCCGAGCGGCTGAAAGGCCCGGTTTTGGCGGGTATGCCGAACTTGCACTCCCATGCATTCCAGCGCGCCATGGCGGGTTTGGCGGAAGTGGCCGGCAACCCCAATGACAGTTTCTGGACCTGGCGCGACCTGATGTACCGCATGGTCGGCAAGATCAACCCGGAGCAATTGCAGGTCATCGCGCGCCAGCTGTACATCGAAATGCTCAAGGCCGGTTACACCTCGGTGGCCGAATTTCACTATGTGCATCACGACGTCAGCGGCCAGCCGTATGCCGACCGCACCGAGTTGTCGCGCCAGATCAGCCAGGCTGCGGCCAGCAGCGGGATTGGCCTTACGCTGGTGCCAGTGCTTTACACCCATTCAGGGTTTGGCGGCCAGACGCCGAATGAAGGCCAGCGGCGGTTTATCAACAGCACCGAGAATTACCTGGACTTGCAGACACAGCTCAAACCGATTCTCGCCGCACAGCCAGCACAGCAGTTGGGGTTGTGCTTCCACTCGTTGCGCGCGGTCACGCCGCAACAAATCCATGAGGTATTGGCCGCCAGCGACAAGGCGTGCCCGGTGCATATCCACATTGCGGAGCAGCAAAAGGAAGTCGACGACTGCCTGGCCTGGAGCGGCAAGCGTCCGCTGCAATGGCTGTACGACAATGTCGACGTCGATGAGCGTTGGTGCCTGGTGCACGCCACGCATGCCGATGCCAATGAAGTGACGCGCATGGCCAAGAGCCGCGCGATTGCCGGCTTGTGCCTGACCACTGAAGCTAACCTGGGCGACGGGATTTTCCCGGCGGTGGATTTCCTCGCCCAGGGCGGACGCATGGGCATCGGCTCCGACAGCCATGTGTCGCTGAGCGTGGTGGAAGAATTGCGCTGGCTCGAATACGGCCAGCGTTTACGTGATCAACGGCGTAACCGGTTGTATCGCAATGACCAGCCGATGGTGGGCCGTACGTTGTTTGATGCCGCGCTGGACGGCGGCGCACAAGCATTGGGGCAGCCGATTGGTCGCCTGGAAGTGGGCAAGCGTGCGGACTGGATTGTGCTGGACGGCAACGATCCATATCTGGCGACGGCCAGTGAAGACGGGATTCTGAATCGCTGGTTGTTCGCCGGCGGTGATCGCCAGGTGCGTGATGTGCTGGTGAACGGCAAGTGGGTGGTGCGCGATGGGCGTCATGCCGGCGAAGCAGACAGCAGCCGGGCGTTTACCCAGGTATTGAAGGACCTGCTCGATTAAAACTGTGGGAGCTGGCTTGCCTGCGATGCAGGCACCTCGGTGTATCAGTTAAACCGAGGTGATGCTATCGCAGGCAAGCCAGCTCCCACAGTTGATTGATGGCATGTTCAGACTTATTGCGAAGTCTTCGCCATCTGCTTGTCCGACGTGCGCCAGATCAGCCGCGTGGTGTCATACCCCTGCTGCCGCGCCCTGCTCAGCAGGTCTTCGCGGGTGTCGGCATTCACCGTCTGGGTGCGTGACAGAATCCACATGTAGCGCCGGCTCGGGCTGCCGACGATGGCAGTCTTGTAGTCATCGCTCACGTACAGCACCCAGTAATCGCCCTTGGCGACGCCCGGCAGCAGCGACGTGAACCAGTTATTGAATTCGACCCAGAGCTTGTCGGTCTTGCCCGGCACTTGCGGCGTGGCCGTGCCTTTGGCTTCTTCCCACTTCCACTCGGTCGTCAGGCAGCGGTTGAACACCGACATGTCGCCATCAGGCAGCAGTGTGTAGCGGGCTTCGGACTGCGCGCAGTTGCGCTGGAAGTACATCGGCAATCGGGCCAACTCATACCAGGTGCCCTGGTAACGCTTGAGGTTGACGTTGCTCGCGGTCTTGGGTTGCAGATCATCGCCAGAATGGCTGGCACAGCCCGCCAAGAACAGGCTGGCGCAAAGGAACACAACAAAACGCATCATTCTTCTTCTCCCGCAGGCTCGCGCCCCGGTTTACTTCAGGCCTTGCCCGGAAAACATCAGAACTTTGTCACCGGCGTATTGCACGCTGATAAAGCTGTTTTTATCGCCCCAGGTGCAGCTGGACATGCCCAGTGCGCCGGAACAATCGGTCGGCTTACCCAGCAACGACTCCACCTCGGCCTTGGCCATGCCAGCCGACAGCTTCGAGTAATTTTCTTGATTGACCTTGCTGCAGGCGGCCAAGAGCACGCAAAAAGCCAGCAGGGCGAGACGGCGTAACGACATGGAAAAACTCCTGGAGAGACGAAGCAGTTGGGGTATCTGCCAGAAGCTTAGAAGGGAAAAGAGGTGTCTGGTTCCCGAGGTGCAAAAACAAAAAAAGCCCCGCAAACGCTGAAACGTTTCGGGGCTTTTTCAGTGACAGCCTGGCTTACTTCTTGTGGTAAGCCGTCACACGCTCAACTTCTTCCTTCGAACCCAGGAACACCGCCACACGCTGGTGCAGGCCTTCAGGCTGGATGTCGAGGATGCGCTGGTGGCCGTCGGTGGACGCACCGCCCGCCTGCTCAACCAGGAACGACATCGGGTTGGCTTCGTACATCAAGCGCAGCTTGCCCGGCTTGGACGGCTCGCGGCTGTCACGTGGGTACATGAACAGGCCACCACGGGTCAGGATGCGGTGCACGTCGGCAACCATCGCGGCCACCCAGCGCATGTTGAAGTTCTTCTTCAACGGGCCTTCTTCGCCTTCCATCAGTTCGTTGACGTAGCGTTTCACCGGTTCTTCCCAGTGGCGCTGGTTGGACATGTTGATCGCAAATTCCTGGGTGGAAGCAGGAATGGAAATGTCTTCGTGAGTCAGCACGAAGCTGCCCATTTCGCGGTCCAGGGTGAAGCCTTTAACGCCGTCGCCCAGGGTCAGCACCAGCATGGTCTGCGGGCCGTAGATGGCGTAACCGGCAGCGACCTGCTCGGTGCCTGGCTGCAGGAAGGCCTTTTCGTTCAGGGCTTCGTTCTGGCTCAGGTATTCGTTCGGGCAACGCAGTACGGAGAAGATGGTGCCGACTGGAGCGTTGATGTCGATGTTGGACGAGCCGTCCAGTGGGTCGAACACCAGCAGGTAGGCGCCTTTCGGGTATTTACCCGGGATCTGGTAGGCATTGTCCATTTCTTCGGACGCCATGCCGGCCAGGTGTCCACCCCATTCGTTGGCTTCGAGCAGGATCTCGTTGGAGAGCACGTCGAGTTTTTTCTGCACTTCGCCTTGGACGTTTTCAGTGCCCATGCTGCCCAGAACACCACCCAGTGCGCCTTTGGACACGGCGTGGCTGATTTCCTTGCAAGCACGCGCCACCACTTCGATAAGGAAGCGCAGATCGGCAGGCGTGTTGTTGCTGCGGGTCTGCTCGATCAAATAGCGACTCAGGGTAACGCGGGACATGTAAGGCTCCGGAGAATGGGGGGCTGAAAAACCCGCGCAGTTTAACGCGAGTCGAGGGTTATTTCCTCTCATCAGAGGATTTAACCCCAATAGAGTTCACGGTTTGGCTGCAGGCGCACGCAACAGACTGTAGGCCATCGCCCCCAGCGCCGCCACACCGAGCAAGAGCACGGCCCATAAGCCGAGCTTATTCCAGTTGCCACCGACTGCAGGCGACGCGGCACCGGCAGGTTGTTTGACCACCACCTCCCCCGCTACCTCAGCCTTGCCAAGGCTCTTGAGCCGCTCGGCGCTGTAGTCGGGAATCAATGTGGATAAAGGCAAGTGGGCCGCCTTCACCGCCCCATTGCCCAGTGCCAGGGTAAACGGCGGTTCGCCCCGCGCCAGAAACACCAACTGCGTGGCACGCACGGCAAATCTCAGGGCCGGCGCGTCAACGCCCAGGCCGCCGCCGCGCTCATCCACCTGCAATTTGAGCTCGGCAACGGTCTGGCCCGACAACTGCAACTCATCCTGCACCACGTCCTGGCCGTTTTGAGTCAGGCGGTACAACACCCCACTGTTCAGCGGCTGCCAGGGCTGATTGGCTTCGCGGCGGCCAGACAAGATGACCGGCGCCAGCGTGTTGGGCTGCTCCAGTTCCACACGCAGACGCTCGACGTTCAACCCCGCGGGCAACTGCCAACGGTATTCCCCCGCCTTGAGCCGCGAACCCGCCAACGGCTGCGACCACACCAGCGGCGCCGGCAAGTTGCTGCTGGTCGCGCCTGTCAGTTTGGCCGAGGTCAGCGGCGGTGCTTCCTGGCCTTGCCACACCAGACGCAGGTAGCGGGCACTTTGCCCCGGCAGACTCACATCATGTTGCTCGACCCGCTCATCGGCGAATGAAAGCCGCGCCACCTGGCCATCACCCCAGGGTTGCCAGTGCTGCAGATCATCACTGGCTTCGATGCTGAAACGCTGGAAACCGTCGCGCTCGGGGCTCCAATCCAAACTCAATTGTTGCAACGGCGCCTTGATCGCACTCGCGTCCAGCACCCAGCCGCGCAGCACGTGTTGGCCCGACTTGGGCGGGCGTACTTCCACCAGCGTGCCGTCGGTGGTGGTTTTCATCACCACATCCGGCAACGCCTCGCGGGTGTCGTCGGCGTACAACGGGAACCACTTCACCTGCACCACGTTGCGACTCTCAGAGCGTTGTGCCGGTTGGCGCGACAACGCATAGGCCTGCGGTTCGCCCGCGGCGTTGAACACGCGAACGTCACTGAGATCCGCCTGACGCGCGTCCAACTGCACCGCCAGCGGCAGCTCCAGGCGATACCACGGGCCATTGCCGCTGACGGCCAGCGGGACCTGCGTGGTGAAGTCCGTTGGACTCTCCTGGGCGACTGCCGCCGAACACACCAGCCATACCGCCCACCCGATCAGACTCAGCTTGCCCATCAAGACGACGCTCCTTCGGCTTCAACCACAGGTTCGGCCCGCTTGGGCGGCAGCGGCGCAAAGTAGCCGACCACCAGCAACAGCCCGCCCACCCCAATAAACGACACGATCCGCGCCAGCCCGCCACGGTTGCTCAGCTCGACAAAAAACAGCTTGGCGACCACCACCGCAATCAGCGCTGCGCCGATGAGCCACACTTCGCGACGATGGCGCAGATGGCCGCCGATCATCAGACCCAGGGCGATCAGGGTCCACACAATCGACAGGCCGGCCTGCACCAGCATGGACGCCAGCAAGGCGTCCGGATGGAACGGCACGCCGCCCCAATGGTGCGCCGTGCGCATGACCAGCGCGGTAAAGAACGCAAACAGCGAAACGCCCGCCACACCTTGGGCCAGCCACTCGACACGCGGCCCGCGCTGCGGCGCCACGCTGCGCGACCACAGGTAAACCCCGAGCAAGGCGAACAACAGGCCCAGATCCAGCGGGCTCAGCAGCGGCACGTAAGGCAAGGGGTCGGCCGTACCATCGCTGAACATATTCGCCAGCCAGAACCAACCGAGCATCAACGCCGCCAGCGGCAATGCCGCCAGGACCCGGTATTCATGCGGATACGCCGCCACCGGCCACGGCCAATTGCGCGGCGCAGCCGCCAGCACCAGGTACAGGCTCGGCAGCATCGCCCAGCCCAGCCAGCGCCAGGCGTTGTACTCGCTGGACAGCATCATCAGGCCATAACGCAACTCCAGCGCCAGCACGCCAATCAGCATCCAGCAGCCCAATACGTGCGCCACGCTCAACACTCTGGCTGGCACCAGCGCCGCCAAACGGCGTAGCGAAATGAAATGCACCGCGAACACTGCCAGCCACGCCAGCCAGCCGAACTGCGCCGCCGGGTGGTAAAACTCAGTCCACGCGCCCCACAACACCAGACCCGCCGCAGGCATCAGTAACGTGCTGGCGATACCCAATGCCACCCAGCGCAAACGCAGCGCCAGTGTCGTCCAGATCACCACGCTCAGCGCGGCCGCCAGCACTAATAACTGAGCGTGCAAGGCCGCAGGCACCAGGTGCCACACTTCAATGATCACTGCCAACGCCCACCAGGCCACGCCCCAGGCCAGCAAACCTGCGGACAAACGGCTACGGGGCAAGCGCCACGCGCCGAGCATGGCCGCCAGGGCGATGATCAGCGGCGTCCACGCGTTGGCCACGGGGTCGAGCGCAAACAGCACGCCGCCTAGCGCCTGCCCGACCACGCCACAACGCACCACCATTGACGAGCCGATACGCTGCCCCGCCCACAGGGTCGCCAGGCCGGCAATGGCCCAACTGACGATGCAGCCCTGGGTCGAAAATAACAGCGGCGCCAGCAGGTAAACGCAGCCCAGGCCAAGTACGGCGAGCCACGGCGCACCCAGTCGCTCCCAACGCCGGGCATGTTCCGGTGCAGCGGTGTGGAGTTGGTAAAAGCTGAACAACAGCGCCGCGCCCAGCAACAACGCCCCCAATGGCGGCCCTTGCAGCAACGTGTCCTGGCTGTTGCGCAGTTCGCCGAGGAAGGCGAGCAACGAACCGAGTTGCAACAACAAGGCGAATGCCCGCGCCACAGGCCGCTGCTGGCGCATCCCGAGCCAGAATATGCCGGCGCCCTCGACCGCCCACGCGGCAGCCGTCCAGCGCGCATCAAGGCCCAAGGGAATGGCCAGGCTGGCAAAGATCACGCCCAGCGCCAGGCAGGTTTCGGCCAGTAACACGGCACGCCCGCCACTGAGCAGCCGCGCCAGCACCATGTAGAGAATGCCCAGGCCCAAGGCGCTGAACGCGGCGGCGAATTCCAGGTGCTGTACCAATGCGAACTGCAGGCCAAAGCCCACCAGCGGCGGCCCGAACAGCAGGCTGCCGTCGACATAATCACCCTTGCCCGCCGACCAGCGCAGCAATGCGTCGCGATCTTCAGGTGGCTCGCCCAGATCCAGTAACTTGCGCCGGGCGAACAGCAAGCCGATGGCCAGGTACATCAGGAAAAACAACACAAGAAATGGCTCGGTGCTCCACAGCAGTTCCGGCGTATAGGAACGCATGCCCCAGGCGAAGCCGATGCCGAAGGTGCCGACGAATCCGATCAGGTTAAGCAAGCGCCAGGCCTTGAACCAGGCAATCGCAAGAATGCCCGCATTGAGCAATGCGAAGTAACTGAACAGCGCGACGTGGTTGCCGGCGCCGCTGGACGCCAGGATCGGCGCGGCGAACCCGCCGAGAGCCGCCGCGCAGGCCAGGCCGAGCGCATCCTGGGTAACCGCCAGAATTGCCGAGAACACGGTGACCGCCACCAGCAAGCCAAACGCCGCCCCCGGGTCGATCAGCGGGTGCAAACGCATCGCCGCGAACACCGTGAGGTACAACACGGCAATGCCGGCGCCTTGCAGCATCAGGCCGTAATTGCTGTTGCGCAGCCGCAACCACCAGCCCAGGCCCAGCAGACCGACAGCGGCGGCAGCAACCCCGGCATAACGCAGTTCGATCGGCACCACCATGCCTTCGGTGGCGTAGCGCAGCAGGAAAGCCAGGCCGAGGAACAGCAGCACCACGCCGACACGCAATACGGTGTTGCCGCCAAACAGCCAGTTGCGCGCGGCATTGATGGCGCGCTCGATCAGGCTCGGAGCACGCGGAGTAACAGGTTCGGCAGGGCGCGGCGTTGGCGAAGGTGCCCAGGCATCCGTCGGCAACGGCTGAATGGGCGCGGGCTGCAGGGCGACCGGCTCAAGGTCGGCGGGCAGCTCCCAAACCAGTTCGGGTGCCTTGGCGGCAGGTGTTTGTTCGGGGGCAGGCGGTTCGACGTTGGCAGGGTTTGTCGGCGCAGGCACTTCGAGTTGTCGCAGGCGCTCGCCCAGGGCAATCAGCGCCTTCTGCGTGGTTTCCAGTTGACCGGCTTGCCTGTGCGCCTGGGCGGCGAGTTGCGACAGGCGAATCGCCTGGCCGATGCCCAACCCCAGCAGCGCGCCGAAACCGGCATCGGTGAACGACTCATCGAGTGCCCAGCCGAGCACCAGGCCCATCAGCATGAAAATCCATTGCATGGTCGATATCCCCAACCTTGCCCGAAGCGGGCACACAGGCAGTGAGTATATCGACAAGGCCCAACAGACGTCGGGCCTTGGGCACCGTTTAGGAAAAGTCAGTCCAAAGCTTTCCAGATTTCCGTCGCATACTCCCGGATCGTCCGGTCAGACGAGAACCAGCCCATCCGCGCGGTATTCAACACCGCCGAACGCCACCAGGCCTTGGAATCATGCCAATGCGCTTCGACCCGTGCCTGGGCGTCCCAGTAGGAATCGAAGTCGGCACACACCAGGAAACGGTCGTAGTCGATCAACCCGTCGATCAGGCCCACATAGCGCCCCGGATCATCCGGCGAGAACACCCCGCCGCGAATCGCTTGCAGCACGTCATTGAGGCGATGGGAGGCGGCGATGTCCGGCCCGGCATTGAACTCGCCGGCGTGTTTGCGGGCTTCCACCTGCTGCGCACTGAGGCCGAAGATGAACATGTGCTCGGCACCGACGCGCTCGTGCATTTCCACGTTGGCGCCGTCCATGGTGCCGATGGTCAGCGCACCGTTGAGGCCGAACTTCATGTTGCTGGTGCCCGAGGCTTCAAAGCCGGCGGTGGAGATCTGCTCCGACAAGTCAGCCGCCGGAATGATGCTTTCCGCCAGGCTCACGTTGTAGTTGGGCAGGAACACCACCTTGAGCAAACCGCGCACGGTCGGGTCGTTATTGACGGTGCGGGCGATGTCGTTGGTCAGCTTGATGATCAACTTGGCCTGATGATAACTGGCCGCCGCCTTGCCGGAGAAGATTTTCACTCGCGGCACCCAGTTGGTGCCCGGCTCGGCACGGATCGCCTGGTACAGCGCCACGGTGTGCAGCAGGTTCAGCAACTGGCGCTTGTACTCGTGGATGCGTTTGACCTGCACGTCGAACATCGCCGCCGGGTTGACCGCAATGCCCAGGCGTTCATGGATGATCTCGGCCAGTGCACGCTTACTGTGCAGACGCTGCTCGGCAAATGCCTTGCGGAACGTCTGTTTTTCCGCGAAGGGTTCAAGCTCCACCAGCCGCTCTTCGGGCTTGTCGAGAATGTCCGGCCCCAGGGCTTCCACCAGCATTTCAGTGAGTTTGGGGTTGGCCTGGTACAGCCAGCGACGGAAGGTGATGCCGTTGGTTTTGTTGTTGATGCGCTCCGGGTAGAGCTTGTGCAGTTCGGAAAACACTGTGCTGCGCATCAATTGGGTATGCAGGCCGGACACGCCGTTGACGCTGTGGGAGCCCAGAAACGCCAGGTTACCCATGCGCACGCGGCGGCCGTTGTCTTCTTCGATCAGCGACACGGCGCGCAGCACGTCGAAATCGTGGATGCCTTTGGCGCGCAGCGAGTCGATGTGCTGGGCGTTGATCAGGTAGATGATCTGCATGTGCCGGGGCAGCATGCGTTCCATCAGGCCTACGGGCCAGGTTTCCAGGGCTTCGGGCAACAGGGTGTGGTTGGTGTAGGACAAGGTTTCGACGGTGACGTCCCACGCCGCTTCCCACGGAATGTCGTGCAAATCCACCAACTGGCGCATCAATTCGGCCACGGCGATGGACGGGTGCGTGTCGTTGAGCTGGATGGCGGCATGTTCGCCCAGGCTCAGCACCGAACCGTGCATGTTTTTGTGGCGACGCAGCAAATCCTGCAGCGAGGCGGACACGAAGAAGTATTCCTGGCGCAGGCGCAGTTCCTGCCCCGCTTCAGTGCTGTCGGCCGGGTAAAGCACCCGGGAAATGCTTTCGGCGCGGGCCACTTCGGCGACGGCGCCCAAGTGGTCACCGGCGTTGAAACGCTCCAGGTGCAAATCTTCCACGGCACGGGCACGCCACAGGCGCAGGGTGTTGACGCTGGCACCGCGCCAGCCGACCACCGGGGTGTCATAGGCAACCGCCCGTACGGTTTCGTTGGGCGACCACACCTGGATCATCTTGCCGGAGGCGTCCGCCAGGGTTTCCACGCTGCCGCCAAAGCCGATCGGGTAGATCACCTCGGCGCGCTCGAACTCCCACGGGTTGCCGAAATCCAGCCAGCGCTCGGTTTGTTCCTGTTGCCAGCCATCGACAATCGCCTGGCGGAACAGGCCGTGTTCATACCGGATGCCATAACCATGGCCGGCAACGCCCAGGGTCGACATGCTTTCCATAAAGCACGCGGCCAAGCGACCCAGGCCACCGTTGCCGAGCGCCGCGTCGGGCTCCAGCAGGCGGATGCGCTCCAGGTCCACGCCCAGCTCCACCAGCGCTTCACGGGCGATTTCCAGGATGCCGAGGTTGCTCAGGCTGTCGTAGAGCAGGCGGCCGATGAGGAATTCCAGGGAAAGGTAATAAACCCGCTTCTGACCTTTGCGGTAGATGCGCCGCGTGTGGTCCATCCAGTGATCGACCATCTGGTCGCGCGCGGCCAGGGCGATGGCTTCGAACCAGTCATGGTCGAAGGCGTGGTCGGGGTCCTTGCCCACCGCGTAGGTGAGTTTGGTCAAGACAGCCTCGCGAAATGCGGCTACCTCTGCTTCTCGTGCAAGCGGTTCCTGAGACATCGATGCGACCTCGGGCGAGATTGAAGGAGTTGCTAGAGCCTAGTCGGTCTGACAGACGGTAGACGCTCTGGTTCGGCAGTTTTTTAACTCATTCACGTTTACCGGTTTTAGATGCAGGGGCCGTGCCCGATCTCGCATTCACTCAACCTTTGGGCCGAAACCCGCAAAATATTGTTCAAAAAACCACCAATCCCGGTATGATCGCGCGCCCGGATACCGCCCCACCTTTTGGAACCCTGATGAAGCCTCAACTGATCGCCGCCGCGGAACTCGACCGTCTTGAAACGTGGCAGAAATATTCCGCGCACATGTGCGGCGGCTGCGTGTCCAGCTGCTGCACGCTGCCGGTCGAAGTGAAGATCAAGGACCTGATCCGCATCGGCATCGTCGATGAATTCGAGCGCGGTGACCCGCCGAAGAACATCGCCAAGCGGTTGCAGAAAGAAGGCATCGTGGAGCGTTTCAATTCCAAATCCGAAATTTTTACCCTGCAGCGCATGAGCAACAACGATTGCCTGTACCTGGATCGTAAGACGCGCTTCTGCACTATTTATGACAAGCGCCCGGACACTTGCCGCAACCACCCGAAAATCGGTCCGCGGCCGGGGTATTGCGCGTACAAGCCAAAGGAAGTGGTGCGCGAGACCAAGTTCCGGACCCTCGACAAATTCTGATCCGGATATTGCGGGGCTTTTGAGGGCCTCATCGCGGGCAAGCCCGCTCCCACAGGGAAACGCACTCCAAGTGTGGGAGCGGGCTTGCCCGCGATGAGGCCAATACAAACACTCCACAAACCGCAGGCACAAAAAAACGCCCCCGGCCTTTCGACCGGGGGCGTTTTTCATTCAGCCTGAGTTAACTCAGTTCTTGGCTTTCTTGGCAGCGCGGGTACGCTCGCCTTCGTCCAGGATCTTCTTGCGCAGGCGGATCGACTTAGGCGTGACTTCGCACAGCTCGTCGTCCTGGATGAATTCCAGAGCCTGTTCCAGGGTGAAGCGAACAGGTGGAACCAGAGCGATGGTTTCGTCTTTGCCCGAAGCACGCATGTTGTCGAGCTTCTTGCCTTTGGTTGGGTTGACGCCCATGTCGTTGTCACGGCTGTTCAGACCAACGATCTGACCGTTGTAGATCTCTTGACCGTGTTCAACGAACAGCTTGCCACGCGCCTGGAGGGTTTCCAGGGAGTAGGTCAGCGCCTTGCCGGTTTCTACCGAGACCAGAACACCGTTCTGACGGCCGGACATGTCGCCGGACTTCATGGTGTCGTAGCGATCGAAGATCGAGGTCAGGATGCCAGCGCCGTTGGTCAGGGTCAGGAACTGGTTACGGAAACCGATCAGACCACGAGCAGGGATGTTGTATTCCAGACGCACACGGCCTTTGCCATCCGGCACCATGTTGGTCAGGTCGCCTTTACGCAGACCCATCTCTTCCATCACCTTGCCCTGGGATTCTTCCGGGGTGTCGATGGTGACGTTTTCGAACGGTTCCTGCTTCACGCCGTCAACCTGACGGATGATCACTTCCGGACGACCTACGCCCATTTCGAAGCCTTCGCGACGCATGGTTTCGATCAGTACCGAGAGGTGCAGCTCACCACGGCCGGAAACCTTGAACTTGTCAGCCGAGTCGCCTTCTTCAACGCGCAGAGCAACGTTGTACAGCAGCTCTTTGTCCAGACGCTCCTTGATGTTACGGGAGGTCACGAACTTGCCTTCTTTACCGCAGAAAGGCGAGTCGTTTACCTGGAAGGTCATGGAAACGGTTGGCTCGTCAACGGTCAGAGGCTTCATCGCCTCGACGGTGTCCGGGTGGCACAGGGTGTCGGAGATGAACAGCGAGTCCATACCGCTGATGCACACGATGTCGCCGGCAGCCGCTTCTTCAACGTCGATGCGGTGCAGACCGTGGTGACCCATCAGCTTCAGGATACGACCGTTGCGCTTCTTGCCGTCGGCGCCGATAGCGACAACCGGAGTGTTCGGCTTGACGCGACCACGAGCAATACGGCCAACGCCGATAACACCCAGGAAGCTGTTGTAGTCCAGAGCGGAGATCTGCATCTGGAACGCGCCGTCACGGTCAACAGCCGGTGCTGGTACGTTGTCGACGATCGACTGGTACAGCGGGGTCATGTCTTCAGCCATGTCGTTGTGGTCCAGACCGGCAATGCCGTTCAGGGCCGAGGCGTAGACGACTTTGAAGTCCAGCTGTTCTTCGGTGGCACCCAGGTTGTCGAACAGGTCGAAGATCTGGTCCAGAACCCAGTCCGGACGCGCGCCTGGACGGTCAACCTTGTTGATGCACACGATCGGACGCAGGCCGGCTTCGAATGCCTTCTTGGTCACGAAACGGGTTTGCGGCATAGGGCCGTCTTGAGCGTCAACCAGCAGCAGAACGGAGTCAACCATCGACATTACGCGTTCTACTTCGCCGCCGAAGTCGGCGTGGCCCGGGGTGTCCACGATGTTGATGTGGTAGCCGTTCCAGTTGATGGCGGTGTTTTTGGCCAGGATGGTAATGCCGCGCTCTTTTTCCTGGTCGTTGGAGTCCATCACGCGCTCGTCGTTGAGCTCGTTGCGCTCCAGGGTGCCGGATTGACGCAGGAGTTTGTCTACCAGGGTGGTTTTACCATGGTCAACGTGAGCAATGATGGCGATGTTACGTAGATTTTCGATCACTTGTGTATCTCGATCAGAGGATTCGGTGTGCTGACAGGTCGTGGCAGCGATTAACAGTAGAGTCAGGCCTTGCCGTTACAGCTTGACGGCAGAGTCGGGGGGCCGGTGACGCAGGCCACAGGCAAACAGCCCCGGGCTCTTAGCTCGGTCGATAAACGCGCACATTGGCATGCCCCTCACTGAGCAAATGGTGGGCATGCAGGCGACTCATCACGCCTTTGTCGCAATACAGCAGGTACTGACGGCTGTTATCCAGTTCCTTGAAACGCGCGTTCAGTGCGTAGAACGGCAGCGTTTGCACGTCGATGCCAGGAATCTCCAGCGGCTCATCCTCGGCGGCATCCGGGTGACGGATGTCGACGACGATCTGGCCGGCCAGGGCTTCGCTGACTTCTTCGATTTTCACGTCCTGGCCCAATTCGTCGATCACGCGGTCGATTGGCACCATTTTGGCGTTCTCGAGCGCACGCTCCAGAACCGCCATGTCGAATTCTTTCTCTTCATGCTCCACGCGGTGACGCTTGGCGTGGGTCTTGGGATTCACCGAGATGACCCCGCAGTACTCAGGCATGTGCTTGGCAAAGTCGGCGGTGCCGATTTCTTCTGCCAGGTCGATGATGTCCTGCTTGTGGCTGGCGATCAGCGGGCGCAGCACCAGCTTCTCGGTCACGCAGTCGATCAGCGACAGGTTCGGCAGGGTCTGGCTGGACACCTGGGAAATCGCTTCACCGGTCACCAGCGCATCGATGTGCAACTGGTCGGCGATCCGGGACGCGGCGCGCAACATCATACGCTTCAATACCACGCCCATATGACTGTTATCGACTTTGCCGAGAATTTCGCCGAGCACTTCTTCAAACGGTACGCTGACAAATAGCACGCGTTGGGAGCTGCCGTATTTCTTCCAGATGAAGTGCGCAACTTCCATCACGCCCAATTCGTGTGCACGTCCGCCCAGGTTAAAGAAGCAGAAGTGGCTCATCAGGCCGCGGCGCATGATCTGGTAGGCCGCAACGGTGGAATCGAAACCGCCGGACATCAATACCAGGGTCTGTTCCAGTGCACCCAACGGGTAGCCGCCGATGCTGTTGTGCTGGCTGTGGATCACAAACAACCGTTGGTCGCGAATTTCGATCCGAACTTCAATTTCCGGCGTTTTCAACGAAATTCCGGCGGCGCCGCACTCGCGACGCAGCTTGCTGCCGACGTATTTTTCGACATCCATGGAGCTGAACGGGTGCTTGCCGGCGCGCTTGCAGCGCACCGAAAAAATCTTGCCGGTGAGCGAATCACCGTAGTGCTGCTTGCACTTCTCGGTGATGTCGTCGAAGTCGCCCAGCGGGTACTCATCCACCTGCAGGAAATGCGCGATGCCCGGCATGCAGCTCAGGCGCTCGGTCATGTCCTTCAAGGCTTTGGCGTCGGTAATACGGGTTTCCAGCTCGAGGTTGTCCCACACGCCGTTCACCACCACAGCCGGGTCCAGGTCACGGAGCACGGCACGGATGTTCTTGGCCAATTGACGGATGAAACGCGTCCGTACCGGTCGGCTTTTGATGGTGATCTCGGGGAAGACTTTTACGATTAATTTCATGGAAACAGCGCGCGCCGGGCCTGCTGAAAAAGGGGGGCGCGGATTATAGCGGAAATCGCTCAAGGTTTAACCAGTTAATATGCACCAAGCTTTCGACGCACCAAAACGGGTCATTTGCGCAAATAAACGCTACATTGCAGTGCGCTTTTTATTCCGCTTCAGCGGATTGCACCTTTATAGGGGCCATTTTGAGGCAAAAAGGCCATGTTGGCGCACTGGCATGCAATTTGCTCTCTTGTGAGGCAGGTTGCCTTGGTCGAGTATTCGCGCCGGCATCACCCACATTCTAAGGGCTAACTCCACTACCCCAGCCCGAAGCCACCCGGAGGACACCATGTCGAAGTCGGTTCAACTCATCAAAGATCATGACGTTAAATGGATTGATCTGCGCTTCACGGACACTAAAGGTACTCAGCACCACGTGACCATGCCGGCTCGCGACGCGCTGGAAGACGACTTCTTCGAAGTCGGCAAGATGTTCGACGGTTCCTCCATCTCTGGCTGGAAAGGCATCGAAGCCTCCGACATGATCCTGCTGCCGGACGACGACTCTGCCGTTCTGGACCCGTTCACCGAAGAGCCGACCCTGATTCTGGTCTGCGACATCATCGAACCTTCGACCATGCAAGGCTACGATCGCGACCCGCGCGCCATCGCCCACCGTGCCGAGGAATACCTGAAGACCACCGGTATCGGTGACACCGTTTTCTGCGGTCCTGAGCCTGAGTTCTTCATCTTCGACGAAGTGAAGTTCAAGTCCGACATCTCCGGCTCGATGTTCAAGATCTTCTCCGAGCAAGGCTCATGGATGTCCGACCAAGACATCGAAGGCGGCAACAAAGGCCACCGTCCAGGCGTCAAAGGCGGCTACTTCCCAGTACCTCCGTTCGACCACGACCACGAAATCCGTACCTCCATGTGCAACGCGCTGGAAGAAATGGGCCAGGTCGTTGAAGTTCACCACCACGAAGTGGCAACTGCTGGCCAGAACGAAATCGGCGTCAAGTTCAACACCCTGGTGAAGAAAGCTGACGAAGTTCAAACCCTGAAATACGTTGTCCACAACGTTGCTGACGCCTACGGCCGCACCGCGACCTTCATGCCGAAGCCACTGTACGGCGATAACGGTTCGGGTATGCACGTTCACATGTCCATCGCCAAAGATGGCAAGAACACCTTCGCCGGCGAAGGTTATGCCGGCCTGTCGGAAACTGCCCTGTTCTTCATCGGCGGTATCATCAAGCACGGTAAGGCCCTGAACGGCTTCACCAACCCGGCAACCAACTCCTACAAGCGTCTGGTACCAGGCTTCGAAGCACCGGTCATGCTGGCCTACTCGGCTCGTAACCGTTCCGCTTCGATCCGCATTCCTTACGTCAACAGCCCACGCGGCCGTCGTATCGAAGCACGTTTCCCGGACCCGGCTGCCAACCCATACCTGGCTTTCGCAGCACTGCTGATGGCGGGTCTGGACGGTATTCAGAACAAGATCCACCCTGGCGACGCCGCCGACAAAAACTTGTACGACCTGCCGCCTGAAGAGGCCAAAGAGATCCCACAAGTGTGCGGCAGCCTGAAAGAAGCCCTGGAAGAGCTGGACAAGGGCCGTGCGTTCCTGACCAAAGGCGGCGTATTCAGCGACGACTTCATCGATGCCTACATCGAGCTGAAAAGCGAAGAAGAAATCAAGGTTCGCACCTTCGTACACCCACTGGAATACGAGCTGTACTACAGCTGCTGATCCGGTAGCGCTGCTTAACGTAGCGTGATGAAAAAGACCGCCTTCGGGCGGTCTTTTTTTGCCCGAAATTTAGGCTGGCCGGGGCCTGATACGAATGAAAATTGTGGGAGCCGGCTTGCCTGCGATAGCTTACTGCCCGCCACCTGTTGTATGACTGACACGCCGCCATCGCGGGCAAGTCGAATCGTCGCACCGCCGCCCCCACAGGAGATCAGCCTTGAAGTACCAACTTGTGTTCGCTCTGTTATTTTTTAGTGCCACAGCAAACGCCGCACCCGCCACCCTCGAACCCCTGCTCAATAGCATTGCCGAACGCCTGACCATCGCCGATCAAGTGGCCCTGAGCAAATGGGACAGTCACAAGGCCGTGGAAGACCGCCCGCGCGAGCAAGCTGTGCTCGCCAGCGTAAAAACGCAGGCGCCAACTTACAAACTGGCCCCCGAAGCCGCCGAGCAGTTTTTCGCGGCGCAGATCGAGGCCAATAAACTGGTGCAATACACTCGCCTTTCCGATTGGCACTTCAAGGGCAAGGCACCCGACACTCCGCGCCCGGACCTGGTCGGGAAAATCCGCCCGGTACTCGACCAACTGCAAAAGAACCTGCTGCAGCAACTGGCTGATTTCAGCCCCGAACGCACCAACCCGCAGTGCCCGCAATGGCTTGCACAAGCCGTGCACCAACCGCTTTACGACCCGCTGCAACAAATTGCCATGACCCGCGCCACTGCCGAGCTCTGCATTTACCAACCGTGAAGTGAGCAGGGCCTGCGTCATTCAAGGCCCTTTCTCTCGTCACAACTGGAAACACGGATTTATCTGATTCCTCTTCGATCATCACTTCCCTACGATGCGGCCCCCAATCGCCAACCGTCGACGGATTTTGTGATGAGTCTGAGCCACAAAGCCTTATGTTCGCTGTTGCTGGTGTTCAGCCCGCCAAGCGCAACGCAACCCGTCAGCCCGCCTGAGCCCGACGCATGGACCGTGGAAGCGCCCTACCCCGGCAGCACCATCATCAATGCCCGCATTATCGGCACCGCTGCCCATGCAGAAAAAACCAGCATCGCGATTTTGCACGTGGCCTGCTACAGCTCGCCGGCGCGACCCGTGATCGCGCTACTGACCCACACCGACGAGCTGCACTTCAAGCCAGATATTTACGAGGGCCCGGACGCCCGCTCCACCGGCCCGCTGAGCCTCACGACCGGCGCATTGCCGACACGTACCTATCGCGTCAACGGTTACTACAGCGCAGAGCCGAGCCAGCAACACGGCGTGCTGTTCAAACTCACCATGCCCGCCAACCGCCAGGAGCTGCGCGAATGGATCACCGGTGACCTGCGCGGCCAACCCATCCGCATGACATTACCTTCCGCCATCCCCGGCGACGCCCCGCTGACCGCCGAGTTTGTCCTGCCCCAGGACAACGAGGACCTTCACGACGTCGTCAAGCCCTGCCTGAACAACCGCAAGAACACCCCGAAAAAACCATCCTGAAGCCAAACACACCTCCAGCGCACCGCGCTCTCCATTCCTGAACGAACTTTGCAAATCTGCACTATATTGGTGCGATACGTTGCACCCTTCTCACCTGACCTACCCATTTTGGTTCGAAACTTCCCGAACAAGCTGGCATAACGCCACAGTTTCGCGCCGCAAACGCCCATTTCAGGGGTTTCGCGCTTCTTTTCGGAGCCTTGGTTTGGTTTTTGCATTTTCCTCGTATCAGCGTGTGCCCGAAGCCCGCGCCTTGCTCCAAAAGAGGTCCCGATGACCATCAGCGATGCACTGCACCGTTTGTTACTCGACAACCTGACCACCGCGACCATTCTGCTCAACGACGACCTGCGTCTTGAGTACATGAACCCGGCGGCAGAGATGCTCCTGGCCATCAGTGGCCAGCGCAGCCATGGGCAGTTCATCAGCGAATTGTTCACCGAGTCGGCCGAGGCCTTGAGCTCGTTGCGCCAGGCCGTCGAGCAGGCTCACCCGTTCACCAAGCGCGAGGCGATGCTCACTGCCCTCACCGGCCAGACGCTGACGGTCGATTACGCCGTGACCCCAATCCTGAACAATGGCGCCACCCTGCTGCTGCTCGAAGTGCACCCGCGCGACCGCCTGCTGCGCATCACCAAGGAAGAAGCGCAGTTGTCCAAGCAGGAAACCAGCAAAATGCTGGTGCGCGGCCTGGCCCATGAGATCAAAAACCCCTTGGGCGGGATTCGCGGCGCCGCACAGCTGCTGGCCCGCGAGCTGCCGGACGAAAACCTCAAGGACTACACCAACGTCATCATCGAGGAAGCCGACCGCCTGCGTAACCTGGTGGACCGCATGCTCGGCTCCAACAAGCTGCCGTCGCTGGCGATGACCAACGTGCACGAAGTGCTGGAGCGCGTCTGCCAACTGGTGGAAGCCGAAAGCCAGGGCTGCATCACCCTGGTGCGCGATTATGACCCGAGCATTCCCGACGTATTGATCGACCGCGAGCAGATGATTCAGGCGGTGCTCAATATCGTGCGCAACGCCATGCAGGCCATCAGCAGCCAGAACGAACTGCGCCTGGGCCGCATCAGCCTGCGTACCCGTGCCCTGCGCCAGTTCACCATCGGCCATGTGCGCCATCGCCTGGTGACCAAGGTCGAGATCATCGACAACGGCCCGGGCATCCCTGCGGAACTGCAGGAAACCATCTTCTTTCCCATGGTCAGCGGCCGCCCGGACGGTACCGGGCTGGGCCTGGCCATTACCCAGAACATCATCAGCCAGCACCAGGGTCTGATCGAGTGTGAAAGCCATCCCGGCCACACCACGTTCTCGATCTTTCTGCCACTGGAACAAGGAGCCCCATCGACATGAGCCGTAGTGAAACTGTCTGGATCGTCGATGACGACCGTTCTATCCGCTGGGTCCTCGAGAAAGCCTTGCAACAGGAAGGCATGACCACCCAGAGCTTCGATAGCGCCGACGGGGTGATGAGCCGCCTGGCTCGCCAGCAGCCGGACGTGATCATCTCCGACATCCGCATGCCCGGCGCCAGTGGCCTGGACTTGCTGGCACGCATCCGCGAGCAGCACCCGCGCCTGCCGGTGATCATCATGACCGCGCACTCGGACCTGGACAGCGCTGTCGCGTCCTATCAGGGCGGCGCCTTTGAATACCTGCCCAAGCCGTTCGACGTGGACGAGGCGGTGGCGCTGGTCAAGCGCGCCAACCAGCACGCCCAGGAACAACAAAGCCAGGAAGCCCCGCCGGCCCTGACCCGCACCCCGGAAATCATCGGCGAAGCGCCGGCGATGCAGGAAGTGTTTCGCGCCATCGGGCGCTTGAGCCACTCCAACATTACCGTGCTGATCAATGGCGAATCGGGTACCGGTAAAGAGCTGGTGGCCCACGCGCTGCACCGCCACAGCCCGCGGGCGGCCTCGCCGTTTATCGCGCTGAACATGGCGGCGATCCCCAAGGATTTGATGGAGTCCGAGCTGTTCGGCCATGAAAAAGGTGCGTTCACCGGCGCAGCCAACTTGCGCCGCGGCCGCTTTGAACAGGCGGATGGCGGCACGCTGTTTCTGGATGAAATCGGCGACATGCCGGCCGACACCCAGACGCGCTTGCTGCGGGTACTGGCCGATGGCGAGTTCTACCGCGTTGGCGGGCACACGCCGGTCAAGGTCGACGTGCGCATCATCGCCGCAACCCACCAAAACCTCGAAACCCTGGTGCATGCGGGCAAATTCCGTGAGGATTTGTTTCACCGCCTCAACGTGATCCGCATCCACATTCCCCGCCTGTCGGACCGCCGCGAAGATATTCCGACGCTCGCCCGTCACTTCCTCAGCCGCGCCGCGCAGGAACTGGCGGTAGAACCGAAGCTGCTCAAAAGCGAGACCGAGGAATACCTGAAAAACCTGCCGTGGCCGGGCAACGTGCGTCAGCTGGAAAACACCTGCCGCTGGATCACGGTGATGGCGTCCGGGCGCGAAGTGCACATCAGCGACCTGCCGCCGGAGCTGTTGAGCCTGCCGCAGGACTCGGCACCCGTGACGAACTGGGAACAGGCCTTGCGCCAATGGGCCGACCAGGCCCTGGCACGCGGGCAGTCGAACCTGTTGGACAGTGCCGTACCGGCGTTTGAGCGGATCATGATCGAAACCGCCCTGAAACACACCACCGGCCGCCGCCGCGACGCCGCCGTACTGCTGGGCTGGGGCCGCAATACCTTGACGCGAAAGATCAAGGAATTGGGGATGAAGGTGGATGGAGGGGATGACGACGAAGGTGATGAGGGCTAACCCCTCTTCCTGCTGCTGATCGTTCCCACGCTCCGCGTGGGAATGCCTCCCCGGACGCTCCGCGTCCAAGCCTCACCGCAACGTTAGATCTGTGCAATGGTGACGCGGAGCGTCACACAATGCATTCCCACGCGGAGCGTGGGAACGATCAACTTCCAGGACTGTGCACCGCTTCAATGCACCATGAACCGGCATCGGGCATGGATCCAACACCTGAAATCTCGGCTTTATTGATAAAAACCTGAAACCCGAACACACCAAAGCCCCGTATTCCGGGGCTTTGCGCTTTCTGGCGTAATTTTTTGGCACAAATTGCAAATTCTGGCACGCGCCCTGCAATAACCCTTGTACAACCCAGTTTCGGGGACCTTGGTACAGGCAGGCCGAGAATCCCCTCTTTACACCCGGGGTGCTTGATGCGAACCGCGTCGCGCTCCACACCGCTTTGGGGAACCCCGGTACAGGCAGGCCGGGGATTCCCTCTTTAACACCGAAGCCTCTGGCTTCACCCCGTTTTGGGAGCCCTGGTACAGGCAGGCCGGGAACTCCCTTCTTTACACCCGGGGCTTATGCGGCACAGCGCCCATAGCCCCAGCCCGTTTCGGGAACCTTGGTACAGGCAGGCCGGGGATTCCCTCTTTTATTGTTCCCGGAGATGGATCTCCAGCCGCCAGCGGCCATCAACCTTCTGTCCCCTCCACTCCCCGCGCAACGACCGAGCCGCCACCAGGTTCAGCAGCAAGCCGCCATCGGTCTTGCGGATGCGCCAGTTCACATCCTTGTCATTGACCTTGAGTTGCCCGCTGGCGGCCTTGCCCTGTGCGTCAAACAGCAGAGCGACGGTGCCGTCGATGTGCTCGCCGTGCAGCTTGGGTTCGCTGTTGAACCACACCACCACACCATCGGCGGCGGTCTCGACCTGCTGCAGCTCGACGGGGTCCGGCGTGGTCAGGCGGCCGATCATCAAGCCGATCATCAGCCCGACAATGGCCAAAGAGCCCATCACCCGTGGCAATAGCTTCGGTCTTGGGTCGTCTTCGGGGGTAGAATGCAGCGCATCTTTGCCTTCGGAGCCGTGCATGTTTCACGTCATCCTTTTTCAACCAGAAATTCCGCCGAATACCGGCAACGTTATCAGGCTGTGCGCCAACAGTGGCTGCCACCTGCATTTGATCGAGCCTCTGGGCTTCGACATGGACGACAAGCGCCTGCGCCGTGCCGGACTGGACTACCACGAGTACGCCACGCTCAAGCGCCATGCCGACCTCGCCAGTTGCCTGGAAAGCCTGGGCCACCCCAGGTTGTTCGCGTTCACCACCAAGGGCTCGCAGCCGTTTCATGATGTCAGCTTCGCCGAAGGTGATGCCTTCCTGTTCGGCCCGGAAAGCCGTGGCCTGCCGGCTGAAGTGCTCGACGCCCTGCCCGACGGCCATCGCCTGCGTTTGCCGATGCGCGAGGGTTGCCGCAGCTTGAACCTGTCCAACACCGTGGCGGTTGCCGTCTACGAGGGCTGGCGCCAACTCGGTTTCAAATAACACACAAACAAAATGTGGGAGAAGGCTTGTGTGGGAGCTGGCTTGCCTGCGATCGCATCCCCTCGGTATCACTGATACACCGAGGCGTCTGCATCGCGGGCAAGCCCGGCTCCCACACAAGCCCCCTCCCACATGGGGTCCTGCGTCGGGTTCGGCTTATTGAACCGTCGACGAACCTTCCTGTTGCATGCGCTGCAGCTCTTGGGCGTACAGGGCATCGAAGTTCACCGGCGCCAGCATCAGTGCAGGGAACGAACCGCGGGTGACCAGGCTGTCCAGGGTCTCACGGGCATACGGGAACAGGATGTTCGGGCAGAACGCGCCCAGGGTGTGGCTCATGGACGCTTCGTCCAGGCCCTGGATCAGGAAGATACCGGCCTGTTGCACTTCAGCGATGAAGGCCACTTCTTCGCCGTTCTTGACGGTTACCGACAGGGTCAGCACCACTTCGTGGAAGTCGCCTTCCAGGGCTTTTTGACGGGTGTTCAGGTCCAGCGCAACGCTTGGGGTCCATTCCTGGCGGAAGATAGCCGGGCTTTTCGGCGCTTCGAACGACAGGTCACGCACGTAGATGCGCTGCAGCGAAAACTGTGGGCCTTGGTCTTGCGCAGCTTCGGTGTTCTGTTGGTCAGTCATCGCAGATCCTTGTGATCTTGTGGTCTTTTAGGGGTTAGGCGAGCAGCGCATCAAGCTTGCCGGCGCGCTCCAGGGCAAACAGGTCGTCGCAACCACCGATATGCTTTTCGCCGATCCAGATCTGCGGCACGGACGTGCGCCCCGCTTTCTGGGCCATTTCGGCGCGCACCTGGGGTTTGCCGTCGACCTTGATCTCTTCGAAGGCAACGCCCTTCTTCTCAAGCAAGGCCTTGGCCCGCATGCAGTAAGGGCACCAATCGCTGGAATACACGACAACCTGGCTCATATCACTTCACCAGCGGCAGGTTATCGGCCTTCCAGCTGCCGATGCCGCCGGACAGTTTGGCGGCGGTGAAACCGGCCTTGAGCATTTCGCGGGCGTGGGTGCCGGCGTGCTGGCCTTGGGCGTCGACCAGAATGATGGTCTTGGCCTTGTGTTTCTCAAGCTCGGCCAGGCGTGCGATCAGCTTGTCCTGGGGAATGTTCAGGGCGCCAACGATGTGGCCGCCGGCGAAATCCTTGGCCGGGCGGATATCCACGACAACGGCCTCATCCTTGTTGACCAGCGCGGTCAGCTCCGACGTGCTCAGGCTGCGGCCACCGCGGCTCATTTCGTGAGCGATCAGCAGCGCCAGCAGGATGACGAAGGCACCCGCGAGCAGGTAGTGGGCAGTGGCAAATGCAATCAGGTGATCAACCATCAAGGAGGTTCCAGGGCGTTAAAATGGCGGTAAGTATACACAGCCGTCAGGGGGGGCCAACCCCCGTAAAGCGGTGACGCGGTTGGAACTTCGCTTTAAACTGCCACTCCCTTTTCAATTGTCTTCCTTTATTAGCGCCGCGAGAGGATCTATGACTACCACGCCTAAACCTTTGGTCCTGATAATTCTCGATGGCTTCGGACACAGTGAAAGCCACCACGACAACGCTGTGTACTCGGCCAACAAGCCAGTACTCGACCGCCTGACCGCTACCGTACCCAACGGTTTGATCTCCGGCTCCGGCATGGACGTCGGCCTGCCGGACGGCCAGATGGGCAACTCGGAAGTCGGCCACATGAACCTCGGCGCCGGACGAGTGGTATATCAAGACTTCACTCGCGTGACCAAAGCGATCCGCGACGGCGAGTTCTTTGAGAACCCGACCATCTGCGCGGCGGTCGATAAAGCCGTGGCCGCAGGCAAGGCTGTGCACTTTATGGGCCTGCTGTCCGACGGCGGCGTCCACAGCCACCAGGACCACCTGGTCGCCATGGCCGAACTGGCTTTCAAGCGCGGCGCCGACAAAATCTACCTGCACGCCTTTCTCGACGGCCGCGACACCCCACCGAAAAGCGCGCAATCGTCCATCGAACTGCTGGACGCCACCTTTGCAGCGCTGGGCAAAGGTCGTATCGCCAGCCTGGTCGGCCGTTACTTCGCCATGGACCGTGATAACCGCTGGGACCGTGTGGCCCAGGCTTACAACCTGATCGTCAACGGCGACGCCGAATTCAACGCCGCCACCGCCCAGCAAGGCCTGGAAGCCGCCTACGCCCGTGGCGAAAGCGACGAATTCGTCAAAGCCACCACCATCGGTGAGCCGGTGAAGGTCGAAGACGGCGACGCCGTGGTGTTCATGAACTTCCGCGCCGACCGTGCCCGCGAGCTGAGCCATGTGTTCGTCGACGCCGGTTTCAAGGACTTCGAGCGCTCGCGCCAGCCGAAAACCGAGTTCGTGATGCTGACCCAATACGCCGCCAACATCCCGGCCCCGTCGGCTTTTGCACCGGGCAGCCTGGAAAACGTGCTGGGCGATTACCTGGCAAAGAACGGCAAAACCCAGCTGCGCATCGCCGAAACCGAGAAATACGCCCACGTGACCTTCTTCTTCTCGGGCGGGCGTGAAGAACCGTTCCCGGGCGAAGAGCGCATCCTGATCCCATCGCCAAAAGTCGCCACTTATGACCTGCAGCCCGAAATGAGCGCGCCGGAAGTGACCGACAAGATCGTCGACGCCATCGACAATCAGCGTTATGACGTGATCGTGGTCAACTACGCCAACGGTGACATGGTCGGCCATAGCGGCAACCTGGAAGCGGCGGTCAAAGCCGTGGAATGCCTGGACACATGCGTTGGCCGCATCGTCGACGCCCTGGAAAAAGTCGGCGGCGAAGCGCTGATCACTGCCGACCACGGCAACTGCGAGCAGATGTCTGACGAAACCACTGGCCAGGCCCACACGGCCCACACCACCGAGCCTGTGCCGTTCATCTACGTTGGCAAGCGCGACCTCAAAGTGCGCGAAGGCGGCGTGCTGGCGGATGTGGCACCGACCATGCTGAAGCTGATGGGGCTGGAGAAGCCTGCGGAGATGACCGGGACTTCAATTCTGGTCTGATTTCTAGCGCACCCCAAAACACTGTGGGAGCGGGCTTGCCCGCGATAGCATTCTGCCAGTCAACTACACAGTTCACTGACACACCGCTATCGCAGGCAAGCCAGCTCCCACATTTGCATGTGGCGTCCGGGAGATATCTTGCCCCCCAGCCCGAATTGGGCGTTTTTTTTGCCGCGCTTGGCGGGCATACTAGGCCGTCCCTTTCCCTGGTGTCGCCCGCCTCTATGCTTCGCGCCTTGATTACCCTCGCTCTTGTCTGCCTGCTCCAACCGGCGTTTGCCGACGAGCGCGCACAAACCCAACAACAGTTGGACGCTACGCGTCAGGACATTACCGAGCTGAAAAAATTGCTCGGCAAGCTCCAGGAAGAGAAATCCGGGGTGCAGAAAGACCTGCGCGGCACGGAAACCGAGATGGGCAAGCTGGAGAAGCAGGTCCAGGAGCTACAAAAAGAATTAAAGAAGAGCGAGTCGGAACTGGAGCGACTCGACGGTGAGAAAAAAAAACTCCAGAGCGCACGCGTTGAACAGCAACGCCTGATCGCGATCCAGGCCCGCGCCGCGTACCAGAGTGGCCGCCAGGAATACCTCAAGCTGCTGCTCAACCAGCAGAACCCGGAAAAATTCGCCCGAACCCTCACTTACTACGATTACCTGAGCAAGGCGCGCCTGGCGCAATTGAAGGGTTTTAACGAAACCCTGCGCCAACTGGCCAATGTGGAGCAGGAAATCACTGACCAGCAGTCCCAGTTAAACGATCAAAAAAGCGCACTCGACGCCCAGCGCGACCAGCTCGACAAGGTGCGCAAGGAACGCCAGGTGGCTCTGGCCAAGCTCAATGACGACGTAAAAGCCCGCGACGCCAAGCTCCAGGCCCGCGAGCAGGACCAGGCCGATCTGGCCAAAGTGCTCAAAACCATTGAAGAAACCCTGGCTCGCCAGGCACGCGAGGCCGAAGAAGCGCGCCAGAAAGCGCTGATCGCCCAGCAGGAAGCCGAAAAAAAGCGCCAGCGTGAGGCCGAATTGGCGGCCACCACCGACGCTCCCGCGCCGCGCAAACCCGCGCACGCAGCGCCTGGCCCGCTGGTGTCCAGCAGCGGCGAGTCGTTTGGCGGGCCTTTTGCTTCGGCCCGTGGAAAACTTCCATGGCCAGTTGATGGTCGATTGCTGGCACGCTTTGGTGAAACCCGGGGCGATGACACCCGCGCCAAGTGGGACGGGGTGATGATCAGCGCCGCTGCCGGCAGCCAGGTCCACGCCGTGCACGGCGGGCGCGTGGTGTTTGCCGATTGGCTGCGCGGCGCCGGTTTATTGGTAATTCTTGACCACGGTAATGGCTATTTGAGCCTTTATGGCCACAATCAAACGTTACTCAAGTCGGCAGGTGATGTTGTAAAAGCCGGTGAATCCATCTCCACTGTGGGTAATAGTGGTGGCCAGGACACCCCGGCGCTGTACTTCGCTATTCGTCAGCAGGGTCGCCCGAGCGATCCCGCACAATGGTGCCGTTCCCAAGGATAGGGCCGCATCTACATTAGGAGTTCGTTCGACATGCTGCATTTGTCCCGCCTCACTTCGCTGGCCCTGACGATCGCCCTGGTGATCGGCGCGCCTCTGGCTTTCGCCGACCAGGCCGCACCGGCTGCACCTGCCGCCACGGCTGCGACCACCAAGGCGCCGCTGCCGCTGGACGAGCTGCGCACCTTTGCCGAGGTGATGGACCGGATCAAGGCAGCCTATGTCGACCCTGTAGACGACAAGACCCTGCTGGAAAATTCCATCAAGGGCATGCTCAGCAACCTTGACCCGCACTCCGCCTACCTGGGCCCGGAAGACTTCGCCGAGCTGCAGGAAAGCACCAGCGGCGAGTTCGGTGGCCTGGGTATTGAAGTGGGCTCCGAGGACGGCAACATCAAAGTCGTTTCGCCGATCGATGACACCCCGGCGTCCAAGGCCGGCATTCAGGCCGGTGACTTCATCGTCAAGATCAACGGCCAGCCAACCCGCGGCCAGACCATGACCGAAGCCGTGGACAAGATGCGCGGCAAGCTCGGCCAGAAAATCACCCTGACCCTGGTGCGCGACGGCGGCAACCCTTTCGACGTGACCCTGGCCCGCGCGACCATCACAGTCAAGAGCGTGAAGAGCCAGTTGCTGGAGTCGGGCTACGGCTATATCCGCATCACCCAGTTCCAGGTCAAGACCGGCGACGAAGTGGCCAAGGCCCTGGCCAAGCTGCGTAAAGACAACGGCAAGAAACTCAACGGCATTGTGCTCGACCTGCGCAACAACCCGGGCGGCGTGCTGCAGGCAGCGGTGGAAGTGGTCGACCACTTCATCACCAAAGGCCTGATCGTCTACACCAAAGGCCGGATCGCCAACTCCGAGCTGCGCTTCTCGGCCACCGGCAATGACCTCAGCGAAGGCGTGCCACTGGCCGTGCTGATCAACGGCGGCAGTGCCTCGGCCTCGGAAATCGTCGCCGGCGCCCTCCAGGACCAGAAACGCGGCGTGCTGATGGGCACCACCAGTTTCGGCAAAGGCTCGGTACAAACCGTGCTGCCGCTGAACAACGACCGCGCGCTGAAGATCACCACGGCGCTGTACTACACGCCGAACGGCCGTTCGATCCAGGCCCAGGGCATCGTCCCGGACATCGAAGTGCGCAAGGCCAAGATCACCAACGAGGTCGACAGCGAGTTCTACAAAGAGGCCGACCTGCAAGGTCACCTGGGCAATGGCAACGGCGGCGCCGACCAGCCAACCGGCAGCGGCACCAAAGCCAAGCCGATGCCCCAGGACGATGACTACCAACTGGCCCAGGCGCTGAGCCTGCTCAAGGGCCTGAGCATCACGCGCAGCCGTTGATATGCGCTTTGCCCTGATCATCGCCGTGCTGTGCAGCCTGGCCGGAGTCGCCCACGCGACCCCGGCCAGCGAGCCGTCCAAAGCCTACCTGACCCTCATCATCGACGACCTGGGGCAAAACCTGCCCCGGGACCGTCGCGTGCTTGCCCTGCCCGGGCCTGTAACCACGGCGATCATGCCCGACACGCCCCACGCCGCCGAATTCGCCCGCGAGGCGCACAAGGCCGGCAAGATCGTGATCCTGCACATGCCCATGGACCCGGCCACCGGCCCCTTTGCCTGGCACCCGGAACTGCCGATCGAAGAACTCGGCAAACGCCTGGACGCCGCCTTCAAGGCCGTGCCCTACACCGCCGGCATCAACAACCACATGGGCAGCCGCATGACCGCGCAACCCGAGGCCATGGCCTGGCTGATGGCCGAGTTGCAGCGGCGCAACAAGTTCTTCGTCGACAGCCGCACCAGCGCGCAAACCGTGGCGGCCGCCGAAGCCCAGAAGATTGGGCTGGCCCATGTATCACGGGATGTGTTCCTCGATGACGAGCGCACCGAGGCGGCCATCACCACGCAGTTGCAGACGGCAATCAAGCTGGCCCACAAGCAGGGCTCGGCGGTAATGATCGGCCACCCCTACCCACAAACCCTGGCGGTGCTTGAGCGCGAACTGCCCAAGCTCAAGGCCCAGGGTGTCGACTGGATTGATATCAAGCTGATGATCAGCGTGCGCAGCAATCAAGCCATGGCCGCGCACGGCAAAAACGGCACCTATCAACCAGCGCGTAGATAGTTACCGCTCAGGCCGGCACGCACTGCTCGATAGTTGGGGCTCCAACCAACTGGAGAGCTCTCCATGAAGCCCCTGCAATACAACGATCTGCTCATCAGCTTCACCAGCGAATTTCTGCCTCTGTGGAACGACAAGGGTTCGGGTGCACACCAAGCCGTCGGCCTGTGGCGCCCCACCACAGCCTCCGATGCGCTGGGTTCGTTTTTTTCTTTGGGCGACGTCGCGGTGGATCACTACCGCAATATCAATCAAGGCAAAGTCGTCGCAGTGGTCAGCGACACCAACAAAACCGATGGCACGGCCTTGCGCCCGCCGATCGACTATCAACTGGTGTGGCACGACGAAGGCAGCGGCGCGCGAAACAACGCGTCCATCTGGCGCCCACTGCCGCCCGAAGGTTATGTGGCAATGGGGCTGGTCTACGGCTTGGATTACGACAAGCCGTCACGCCATGCCGTGCGCTGCGTCAGGGAAGATCTGGTGATGATGGCCCAGGTGGGGGACCTGATCTGGAATGACAGGGGCAGCGGCGCAACCAACGACTTGAGCGTTTGGTCGATTTCCCCGTCCGATGCGTCCGCCGGCGAACTCTGCCTGGCGCCCGGCACCTTCATTGGCACTGACAGCTACACCAAAACGGGTCTTGCCGCCTATTCGCTGCGCCTCGCGCTGACCGCACAGTTCAGCGACGTGCCGCCGCCGCCCGCCCTCACCGGGCACGCCAGCCCGATGCAAGAGGAAACCATCACCACGCCACACGTGTGCGAGCTGCCATGGTTCTGTGTAAAAGACCCGGAGCTGACCGCAGTCGAACAGTTCGAGTCGTCGCCGGTTTATCGGCTGGAACGCGCCGACCGCCACCTGTTCGCGGGCTTCGGGCACAACACCGAAGCGACCAGTCAGCCGTTCATGTGGACGGCCACCAAAGGCGAAACGGGTGGCAACGCCAGGGCGCTGGCAGCCAACACCAGCATCGACCTGGGCAAGGTATGGCCGATGAGCGAGCACGTCTTCGAGCTGAATTTCTCGGCTCAATTGGACCCGAACTTCACCCACACACAACGCTCGGCGAAAGGCTGGGGCCAATCCTCGCCCCTGGAAATCATCACCTACGTGCCGCCGCAGAAAGCCGTCGCGGCGTACCTACTGCACAGTGAGTACCGTCTGCTGCGCCAGGATGGCAGCCAGGTCTGCGCCAGCGTCAACTACACCAACGGTGACCACGTATACATGAGCGAATCCACCGACGCCGAGCCGGTACCCGAGGCAATGCCGCCGGTAGAGCCTCCGCAGATGGAACCCGAGCTAGAGGTAGCGGGCCATGATCTGATCGACAATGCCCTCGTCCCGTAACTGATCGAGTGCCGCCTGCAGCCTGGCGACCACGTCATCCGGCACGTCTTTGTTGAGTGCCAGGTATAACTGGGCACTGTTGAAGCGCAAGACGGTTTTCAGCTGGGTCACCCCGACCTGCCGGGCCAGGTAACGCCCGGCCGGGTCGCCGGTGGCCCACAGGTCTATCTGGCCTTCCACCAGTTTTTGCGCATTGTCCTGGTCGCGCAGGGCAATGATCGGGTTGAGCCCCTGCTTCTCCAGAGTTTCGGCAATGGCGTCGCCTTTGTAGGCGCCGATCTTGTAGCGGCGCGCGTGCTCAAGGTCTTCCAGCTGGATCTTGCTGTCAGCCTTGGCCAGCATCACCCAATCGTCGGGGCCGATGGGGCCGACCCATTTGAACAGGGCTTCGCGGTCCGGCAGGCGCGCCATCACGAATACACCGTAACCGGGTTTTTCCAGGGCGAGTTTGTAGATTCGCTCCCAGGGGAAACGCAGGGTCAAGTTGTAGGAAATGCCGGCGCGCTTGAAGGTTTCGCGCACGATGTCCACGGCGATGCCTTCGATGTTCTCGTCCTTGGCGAAGTTCTTGCCGTTTTTCGCCATGTTGTAGGGCGGAAAGTTTTCCGTCAGCAACACCAGGGCGGTGTCAGACGGTGCTTCGGCACGGGCCGAGCCTGCCAACAGCAGGGAAGTACTGGCGAAGGCGAGCAGCAGGTGTTTGAACATGAAGGGTACCGAAATCCATGGCAAGCGCAGAGAGTGCCGCGCGCCTGCCATGGTGTCCAGCAGCGTTTAGCGAACGACGATACCGCGCGCCGCCATGTACGCCTTGGCCTCGGGCACGGTGTATTCGCCAAAGTGGAAAATACTCGCCGCCAGCACCGCACTGGCATGGCCTTCGGTCACGCCGTCAGCCAGGTGCTGCAGGTTGCCGACGCCGCCGGAGGCGATCACCGGAATGCCCAGCGCATCGCTGATGGCCCGGGTTACGCCCAAGTCAAAGCCGTTTTTCATGCCGTCCTGATCCATGCTGGTCAGCAGGATTTCACCGGCGCCCAGGCCTTCCATCTTCATCGCCCACTCCACCGCGTCCAGCCCGGTGGGTTTGCGACCGCCATGGGTGAAGATCTCCCAGCGCGGGGTTTCGCCCGGGCCCGAGACTTTCTTGGCGTCGATGGCCACCACGATGCACTGCGAGCCGAAGTGCTGCGCGGCTTCGCCGACAAACTCGGGGTTGAACACTGCGGCGGTGTTGATCGAGACCTTGTCCGCGCCGGCATTGAGCAGGTTGCGGATGTCTTGCACGGTGCGTACGCCACCGCCCACGGTCAGCGGGATGAACACCTGGCTGGCCATGCGCTCCACGGTATGCAGCGTGGTGTCGCGACCATCGACGCTGGCGGTGATGTCGAGAAAGGTAATCTCATCGGCACCTTGCTCATCGTAGCGACGGGCGATTTCCACCGGGTCGCCGGCATCGCGGATGTTCTCGAACTTGACGCCCTTGACCACGCGACCGTTGTCGACGTCCAGGCAAGGGATGATGCGTTTGGCCAGCGCCATGGTCAGTCCTCAGCCGTTGTAGGCGTCGCAGTAAGCCTGGGCTTCGGCGACGTCCAAAGTACCTTCGTAGATCGCGCGACCGGTAATGGCGCCGATGATGCCGGGCGCCTTGGCGTCCAGCAGCGACTTGATGTCACCCAGGTTGTGGATGCCGCCGGAGGCGATCACCGGAATCTTCGTCGCAGCCGCCAGCGCAGCGGTGAATGGCACGTTGCAGCCCTGCATCATGCCGTCTTTGGCGATGTCGGTATAAACGATGGCGGAAACGCCGTCGGCTTCGAACTGCCTGGCCAAATCGATGACCTGCACGGTGCTGATTTCAGCCCAGCCGTCGGTGGCGACGAAACCGTCTTTGGCGTCCAGGCCCACGATCACTTTGCCCGGGAACGCGCGGCAGGCCTCAGCGACGAAGGCCGGGTCTTTCACGGCTTTGGTGCCGATGATCACGTAGCTCACGCCCGCCTTGACGTAGTGCTCGATGGTTTCCAGGGAGCGGATACCACCACCGATCTGGATCGGCAGGTTCGGGTAGCGTTTGGCAATGGCGGTGACCACTTCACCGTTGACCGGCTGGCCTTCGAAGGCGCCGTTCAAGTCCACCAGATGCAGGCGACGGCAGCCCCCTTCCACCCATTTGGCAGCCATGCTCACCGGGTCATCGGAGAACACAGTGGAATCTTCCATGCGGCCTTGGCGCAGGCGTACACACGCGCCGTCCTTGAGATCGATAGCGGGGATAATCAGCATCTGGCAAACCTTATTCGATATTCAGCAATGCTTGGGAAATCAGGGTTTCTCAAGCGACCACAGGTCGCTTTCGAGGCTTTCGAACCTTTCTTTGAGGAGCGTCTGCGTGTCGAAAATCGCCCTGTTGTAATAGTGCGGCGCAACTTCGGTGGTAAACAGCTCAAGAATCTCGGCGACCTCGAACGAGCCCAATTTGAGCTCGAAACGGTCTTCCATGAAGCGCTTGATCTTCTGCGTGGCCTCACTCTCCTGCTCGGGCGTGAGGTTCAGGATTGGCGGCTTCGTCTTCTTGGCCATTTACCAGCGCCCGTCCCACGCAGCGAAGTTCTGCAGCAATTGCAGGCCATGGGTATGGCTCTTCTCCGGGTGGAACTGCACGGCAAAGCGCGAACCTTCGGCCAGCGCTGCGGCAAAATCGACGCCGTAATGCCCGCCGCCCACCACCTGGCGCGGGTTACCGGCGGTGATGTAGTAGCTGTGCACGAAATAGAAACGCGCCAGGTCCGGAATGTTGTGCCACAGCGGGTGATCCACCGCCTGGCTGACTTCGTTCCAGCCCATGTGCGGGACTTTCAGATGGGCGCCGTCTTCGTGCAGGTCTTTGCCGAAGAACTTCACCTGGCCGGGAAACAGACCGATGCAGTCAACGCCGTCGTTTTCTTCACTGCGCTCGAGCAAGGCTTGCATGCCCACGCAGATCCCGAGGAACGGGCGGTCCTGGCTGACTTCGCGTACCAGGCTGTCAAAGCCCAGGCGGCGGATCTCGCCCATGCAATCGCGAATCGCGCCAACGCCCGGGAACACTACCCGGTCGGCTTCGCGAATCACGTTGGCATCGCTGGTGATCAGCACCTTGCCGGCCCCTACGTGTTCGAGGGCCTTGGCCACCGAGTGCAGGTTACCCATGCCGTAATCGATAACCGCGACCGTCTGCATTACAGAACGCCCTTGGTCGACGGCATTTGCCCGGCCATGCGCTCATCGAGCTCCACGGCCATGCGCAGCGCGCGGCCGAACGCCTTGAACACGGTTTCGATCTGGTGGTGAGTGTTGGTGCCGCGCAGGTTGTCGATGTGCAGGCTGACGAGTGCGTGGTTGACGAAGCCCTGGAAGAATTCCTGGAACAGGTCAACGTCGAAGCCGCCCACGGTGGCGCGGGTGAAGGGTACGTGCATCTGCAGGCCTGGGCGGCCGGAGAAGTCGATCACCACGCGCGACAGCGCTTCATCCAGCGGGACATAGGCGTGGCCGTAGCGACGGATGCCTTTTTTGTCGCCGATGGCCTTGGCAAACGCCTGGCCGAGGGTGATGCCTACGTCTTCCACCGTGTGATGGTCGTCGATATGCAGGTCGCCCTTGCTGACGATATCCAGGTCGATCAGCCCGTGACGGGCGATCTGGTCCAGCATGTGCTCAAGAAAAGGTACACCGATATCAAATCGGGCCTTTCCGGTGCCATCCAGGTTGATCGAGGCTTTGATCTGGGTTTCCAGAGTGTCGCGCTCGACGGATACCTTACGTTCGGCCATCACCAGCTCCGCAAAATCATTGGGCGAAAAAGGCAGCCATTATAGGGGCGCGGGCGCCAAACAGAAACATCGGAGGGGATAAGACTGATGGAGTGTCGGGGATAGACATGTGCATACAACCGGGCGCTCCAGGATGGTGCACCCGACTGAAGAGAAATGAAGATCAAGTGTGGGAGCTGGCTTGCCTGCGATGCAGGCACCTCGGTCATTCAGCGAGACCGAGGTGATGCTATCGCGGGCAAGCCCGCTCCCACAGGGTTAGTGGAACAGTACTGCAGTTTTCTGCAGGGTCACCCACACGCCCCACGCCAGCGGAATACCCACCACCAGCCAGGCTGCAACAGCCATTGGCACGGTGCCGGGGGCCGCTTTCCACTCCAGCGAAGTGGTTGCGTCCGCGCCCTTGTCGTGGCCCAGCGCCTGCTCGGCTGCCAGTTCGGCGTCGGTCATGAAGTACTTGTCGGCCACCGGACGCACCAGCAGGTTGCAGATGAAACCCAGCACCAGCAGGCCGGCGAGGATGTACAAGGTGATGTCGTAGGCCGCAGCGCGCGGAACGCCGATGCTCAGTTGATACTCACGCAAGTAGTTCACCAGCACCGGGCCCAGCACGCCGGCAGCGGCCCAGGCGGTCAGCAGGCGACCGTGGATCGCGCCGACCATTTGCGTACCGAACAGGTCCGCCAGGTAAGCCGGAACCGTCGCAAAACCACCGCCGTACATCGACAGGATGATGCAGAACGCCGCCACAAACAGCGCCACGTTGCCCAGATGCCCCAGGTTCGGGATCAGCGCGTACAGGGCAAAGCCCAGGGCGAAGAACACGAAGTAGGTGTTTTTACGGCCCAGGTAGTCGGAGAACGACGCCCAGAAGAAACGGCCACCGATGTTGAACAGGCTGAGCAAACCGGTGAAACCTGCAGCGATGGCGGCGATGGAAGCCAGTTGGCCTGCATCCAGTTGGCCGAACGGCACATCCACGCCCAGCAACTTGCCACCAAACACTTCCTGCAACAGCGGCGAAGCCATGCCGAGGATGCCGATACCGGCAGATACGTTCAGGCACAGCACCAGCCACACCAGGCGGAATTGCGGGGTTTTCCAGGCCACGTTCACGTGCACGTGACGGTGGGTGATCATTGCGTTGCTGGCTTTCTTCGCCGGCGCGGTCCAGCCCTCAGGCTTCCAGCCGGTCGGCGGAACGCGGTACGACAACGCGCCACCGATCATGAACACAAAATAGATAACGGCCATGACCACAAAGCTCTGCCACACACCAACGCTGGTTGGCGACGCAAAGTGACCCATCAGGGCCGCTGCCAGCGGGGCGCCAACCATTGCGCCGCCGCCGAAGCCCATGATCGCCATGCCGGTGGCCATGCCGCGCTTGTCCGGGAACCACTTGATCAGGGTCGAGACGGGCGAAATGTAGCCCAGGCCCAGACCGATACCGCCGATCACGCCGGAGCCGATCCACATCAGCCAGATCTGGTGGGTATAAATACCCAGCGCCGAGATCAACAGGCCGCCGCACCAGCACAGCGCCGAGACAACGCCCGCCTTGCGTGGCCCGGCATGTTCCAGCCAGCCGCCCCAGATCGCTGCCGAGCAGCCCAGGAAGATGAAGAACAGGGTGTAGATCCAGCCCAGCATGGAAATCGGCCAGTCGCACTGGGACGAGAAGACTTGCGCGATAAAGCTCATGTCCGGCGCGCAGGCGACCGGCGCGGTGATCCCCAGCGCTTTGGACAGTGGCAGCCAAAACACCGAGAAACCGTAGGCCATGCCGATGCACAGGTGAATGGCCAGGGCGGCCGGTGGAACCAGCCAGCGGTTGAAGCCGGGCTTGGCGATTATGCGTTCCTTGGACAGGAACGCAGGCTGTGCAGCAGTTGAACCTGCCACAGTGCTAGTGCTCATTGGTGTTTCCCCCAGTTATTAGTATGTGTCCGCCAGGCGCTCTCTCCCTCGGCCTTGCACGCAGAGCGTTGGCCGTTGTTGTTGAGTAAAGCTCCATTTAAGCGCGACGTTGTGTCGCAGACGACAGACGAACCTGCGCAGATTAGCACCTGCCGATGACAGAAAAACCAAACTGATATCACCTTTTTCGCGTTACCTGATTTGTTTGACGCCAAAATCCTGTTTCGCACCCCGCAGATACAATGTAACGATCCGTGAACTGACGCACGTCGCCTGGCGTTATACTCTTCGGCTAAATTTTGAAATCGACATACAAGGACTCGCCCATGAAAGCGTTCGGCAAAATCCTGGGTCTGGTACTTCTCGGGCTGTTGCTGATCATTGTGGCCCTGGGCTTTGCCCTGACCCACCTCTTCGATCCCAACGATTACAAAGACGAGATTCGCCAGATTGCCCGCGACAAGGCCCACATCGAGCTGACGCTCAATGGCGACATCGGCTGGAGCCTGTTCCCCTGGCTGGGCCTCGAACTGCATGAAGCCAGCGTGGCGACCATGACCAACCCGACCCAGCCTTTCGCCGACCTGCAAATGATCGGCCTGTCGGTGCGCGTGCTGCCGCTGCTGCGCCGCGAAGTGCAGATGAGCGACGTTCGCGTGGAAGGCCTTAACCTGCGCCTGATCCGCGACAAGCAAGGCCACGGCAACTGGGAAGACATCGGCAAGAACGTCACCGAGACCACGGCCAACTCGCCGGTTCCTGCTCCGGCGCAAACCCCGGCAGAACCCGAACCGGAAAAACCGCCAAAACCGATCCGCCTGGACATCGACAGCCTGACCATCAACAACGCCCGCGTTGAATACAACGATGAGCAGACCGGCAAGCAGTTCAGCGCCGAAAGCATCCAGTTGAGCGCCGGCGCGGTCCACGAAGGGGCCAGCGTTCCACTCAAGCTCACCGCATTTCTGGGCAGCAACCAGCCGCTGATGCGCATCAAGACCGAGCTGAACGGCAACCTGCGCATCCAGCGTGCCTTGCAGCGCTACCAGTTCGAAGACATGAAGCTGAGCGGCGAAGCCACCGGCGAGCCGCTGCAAGGCAAGACCGTGACCTTCTCCACCCAGGGCCAATTGCTGGTGGACTTGGCGGCGAACATCGCCGAATGGACCAACATCAAGCTATCGGCCAACCAATTGCGCGCTTTGGGCGAACTGAAGGTCAACGACCTGAGCAAAACCCCGCAGCTCAATGGCGCACTGTCCATCGCGCAGTTTGACCTGGCCAAGTTCCTCGACAGCGTCGGCCATCCCTTGCCGCCGATGGCCGAGGGCAGCCTGAGCAAGGTCGAGCTGGTCAGCCGCCTCAAGGGCACGCCGACCAGCGCAGCCCTGGAAGACCTCACCCTGAAGCTTGATGGCAGCACCCTGACCGGTCGCATCGCCGTGGACGACTTCGCCAAACAATCCCTGCGCGTACAGCTCAAGGGCGACACGCTCAACGCCGACAACTACCTGCCGGCCAAGTCCGAGTCCGCCAAAGGCGCCGCCGCAGCCCGCCAGGCCGAAGTGCAAAACAGTGAAGCCGGCGCCATGGCCGCTGGCGGTACCACTCCGCTGCCGGAAGCGCCGACCAAAGGCGCGTGGAGCACCGACAAACTGCTGCCGTTGACCCGCCTGCGCACTCTGGATGTGAATGCCGACCTCGCGTTCGGCCAACTGACCCTGAGCAAACTGCCGATCCAGAACGCGGCGCTCAAAGCCTCCGGCGTCGACGGCCAGCTCAAGCTCGACACCCTCAGCGGTGGCCTTTACAACGGCACGTTCCAGGCCAACGGCACGCTGGATGTGCGCCAGGACATTCCGGTACTGGCGCTGCAAACCCACATCAAGCAAGTGCCGGTCGAGCGCATCCTGCAAGCCCAGGGGCAAAACCCGCCGGTGAAGGGCCAGATCACCCTCGACAGCAACCTCAGCGGCCGCGGCAACAGCCAGAAGGCGCTGATCGACAGCCTCAACGGTACCGCGAGCTTTGTGATCAACAACGGCATGCTGCTCAACGCCAACCTTGAACAGCAACTGTGCACCGGCATCGCCCTGCTCAACCGCAAGACGTTGAGCAGCACGCCGCAAGGCAAGGACACGCCGTTCCAGGAATTGCGCGGCAACCTGACCTTCCGTAATGGCGTGGCCAGCAACCCGGACCTGAAAGTGCGCATTCCGGGGCTGACCGTTAACGGCAACGGCGACGTCGACCTGCGCGTGCTCGGCATGGACTACCGCGTGGGCATCATTGTCGAAGGTGACCAGCGCGAAACGCCGGACCCGGCCTGCCAGGTGGGTTCCAACTTCCAAGGCATCGAAGTACCGCTGCGCTGCCGTGGCCCGTTGGAACTGGGCGCCAAGGCCTGCCGCCTGGACAAGGACGGCCTGACCCAGGTCGCAGTCAAGGCCGCCGGCAACAAGCTCGGCGAGAAGCTGGAAGAGAAACTCGACAAGGTCAACCCACAGCTCAAAGATGCTTTGAAAGGCCTGTTCAAACGATGAGAAACGAGCAGTTTTCAACGGCGGTGCTCGACTGGTACGACCGCCACGGTCGCCATGACCTGCCCTGGCAACAGGGCATCACGCCTTACAGGGTGTGGGTCTCGGAGATCATGTTGCAGCAGACCCAGGTCAGCACCGTTTTGAATTATTTCGACCGTTTCATGGCGTCCCTGCCAACGGTCGAGGCCCTGGCCGCCGCGCCGGAAGATGAAGTGCTGCACCTGTGGACGGGCCTGGGTTACTACACCCGCGCGCGCAACCTGCAGAAGACCGCCAAAATTGTCGTCGCCGACTATGGCGGCGAATTCCCCCGCGACGTGGAAAAGCTCACCGAGCTGCCGGGTATCGGCCTCTCCACCGCGGGCGCCATCGCCAGCCTGAGCATGGGCCTGCGCGCGCCGATCCTCGACGGCAACGTCAAACGGGTGCTGGCGCGGTTTACTGCGCAAGAGGGTTACCCGGGCGAGCCCAAGGTGGCCAAGCAGCTGTGGGCCACCGCAGAGCGCTTCACGCCCCATGACCGCGTCAACGCCTACACCCAGGCAATGATGGACATGGGCGCCACCCTCTGCACCCGCAGTAAACCCAGCTGCCTGTTGTGCCCGCTGGAAAAAGGCTGCGAAGCGCACATGCTCGGCCTGGAGACACGCTACCCGATCCCCAAGCCGCGCAAGACCATTCCGCAAAAGCGCACACTGATGCCGCTGCTCGCCAACGCCGAAGGCGCGATTCTGCTTTATCGCCGCCCTTCCACAGGCTTGTGGGGCGGCCTGTGGAGCTTGCCGGAGCTGGACGACCTGCAAGACCTCGAACACCTCGCCAACCAGCACGCGCTCGAACTGGGCAAGCAGCAGGAATTGCCGGGGCTGATCCACACCTTCAGCCACTTCCAGCTGGCGATCGAGCCGTGGCTGGTACAGGTCGAGGAAACCGCCCATCACGTGGCCGAGGCCGACTGGCTCTGGTATAACCTCGCCACCCCGCCGCGCCTGGGCCTTGCCGCCCCGGTGAAAAAACTGCTGAAGCGCGCGGCCGACGTATTGAACGCAGGAGTTCCGTCATGACCCGCACCATCATGTGCCGCAAGTACAAAGAAGAATTGCCAGCCCTGGAGCGTCCTCCGTACCCGGGCGCCAAGGGCCAGGACATTTTTGATCATGTCTCCGCCAAAGCCTGGGGCGACTGGTTGAAACACCAGACCCTGCTGATCAACGAAAAACGCCTGAATATGATGAACGCCGAAGATCGCAAATACCTGGCGGGCGAGATGGACAAGTTCTTTTCCGGCGAAGATTACGCCAAGGCCGACGGCTACGTACCACCTGCTCAATAATTGATCAAAAACCGGGGTCGGCACGTAAGCGACGGTAATAATTAAATATTTTTTGAAAACTTGCTTGACGACCCCCTGAAAAACCCGTTTAATGCGCCCCGTTGCCCAGATAGCTCAGTCGGTAGAGCAGGGGATTGAAAATCCCCGTGTCGGCGGTTCGATTCCGTCTCTGGGCACCACTAATACCGAAAAACCCCAAGCGAAGATGATTCCTTGGGGTTTTTTATTGCCTGCGATTTAGTGGCCGCGAACTCCGGCCAACCCTGAGGGTTATTTATCGCGCCGCTCAATCGTTTAGGGGTTACTGAATTTTCTGTTGCAAGGTAGTGATTGAATGACCCGGTACTTGTTCTGCGCACTGATGCTGCTGACGGCGCTGCTCAGCGGCTGCGCCACACACATGGATGTTTCGATCAACGCAACACCGGACCCGGACTATCACTTTGATCGACAGGCCCCGGTACTGGTGACCACTTCCGTCGGCGGCAGCGCGCAAAGCACGTTGAATGCCCGCTACTACCTGCGCGACATGGTCAGCGCCATGAAGGATCAGGGCTTTCGCGAGGTGTACACCGACACCACCCTGCCCAAGCAGCATGCCCCGATCAAAATGACCGTTCTGCTTGATGTCGACAGCCGCCAGGTGACCTACCGGTACACCGCGACCGAATACGGCCAGGTGCCCACCAGCACGACCACTCAATGCAAGAAGAACAAGAAAAAAGACGACCAGTTGACCTGCACCAGCAAACCGAACACCACCTACGGCCCGGTGGGCACGTCAGAGCGAACCGGCTACACCACGCTGACCACCTTCACGGCCACTGCACGGGATGAAGCGAGCAGGCGCGCGGTGTACCTGCTGCGGGTGATGTCTTACAACGAAGACTGCGAGGCCACCAAGGTCGAGGCCTTTCTGGTGGAACAAGGCCTGCAGAACCTGAATTTCCAGGACCGCGTGCATCGCAACTACACCGTCACGATGCCCGAGGGCTACCAGTGCAAATGACCTGCACCGGCCTAGTTGAGTAGAAACACCATCAGCGGGTTGTCATTCAGGCGCCCTTCGAACGCGGGCGCCTGCTGCTCCATCGGTGTTCCCTTGAGCAGAGCCGCCTCTTTGCGGGGCACCAACACCCATGAGGGACGCGGCAAGGTGTTCAACTTTTCCGGCTCATTGCCACCGACAAACAGCGGCTGTTCCTCATGGTCCAGGTTCATCATGTAGCGCACCGCCCAGGTGTCGCGCCCCAGGTCGACAAACACTAAAGGCCCAGGCTGCGAGGCACGTAACGCCTCCACCCGGGTGACGAATGTGCGGGTGTCGAATTGCAGGTCCTTGGCCGGATCAATCACCACTGTCAGCAGCAGCCACTGCGCCGCCAAAGCGATCACGCTGAGCGACACCAGGCGCAACTCACGGCGCCAGGCAACCAGCGCCGCCACCTGCAGCACCAGCAACACACCGATCAGCAGCGGCAGCAACACGTCGGGCCAGTAGCCGTGTTTTTGCCACGCATGCCGACACACAAACAACACCACCACGCACAAGGCCGGTAGAGCGGCAACAAGCCACTCATAGCAGCGGCGCACGCCCAGCAGCCAGTTTTGCGCCTGGAGCAGCCCATAGGCGGCGACAGCCGCAAACATCGGCACCATTGGCAGGATGTAATACGCGCGCTTGAAGTGCGGCACCGACAGTCCGAGCAGAATCATCAACCCGCAGGCGCCGAGTCGAACCACCAGCAGTACTTCATCGTTGACCCAGCGCTCGGACCAACGATGGCGCAGCGCGATCAGGGTCGCCAGCGCCAAAGGCACCACCGGGAAGTAACGGTACAAACTCAATTTGAAGTAGAAATAAAACGGCTCGCCCGATTCATCCAGACGCCCGACCACCTGCATCCTGAACACATCATTGGCGAAAGCATCGCCGCCGCTGAAACGCGCGAGCTTCATCAACACCCACCAGCATGCGCCGAGCAGTACCAACCCGACAAAACCGTGGATCAGCACTTGCTTGACCCTCGCGCCAGGGCGCCCCAACGCCCAGTACACACACACCACGCCACACACTTCGATCAAGCCCAGCGGCCCGCGAATCGCGAATGCCAGCACAAACAACGGGAATACGGCCAATTGCCTTGCCCGCGAACCCAGGCGCTCGCCACTGTGCAACAGGTAGAAACTGCCGACACAGAGCAGCGCGATCATCAGGTCCAGGCACACCGAGCGCGACTTATCGAGCAACTGGGTGGTGAGCAGGGTCAGCAACACTGTCAGCAAGGCCCAGGGCCGGCTGGACGGCGCCAGCAGGCGATAGATCAATGCGATGACACCCGCGGACGCCAGCGCCGTCGGCAACACATTAGCCAAGTGGTTCGGCGCACCAAACAGGCGGGCAAACACAAAACTGAAAAAGGTCGCAGTGCCGGGATAATCCGGATACGGCTGACCATAGGTGGTCGGGAAAAGGCTCGCGCCGTTGCGAAACATTTCCTGCAAGAACAGCGCCCAGCGTCCGTCAAACCCTTGGGGCTGCTCGTTCCAGATTCCCAGCGTAAACAGCAACAAGGCAATCAGGAAAATGCCCAGGGACTCCAGGCGAAAACGGCTGCGATGATCCATCAGTATTCCTTCCAGGTAAGGTGCGCCGACACAATGGTGCCGACTCCCCCCCTGAATAACGCCTGAACAGACCGATAGATTTCCGGGTTTATCGACGAGCGCGCCACACCAGCGCCGGGATCAGCCGGATGTAGAGCAGCTCGCCCACCAGCTCCACCAGGGTTTGCAGAATCACCGCCGTCGCCGCCAGCCCACGCACGTCTTCGGGCAAGGCCAGCGCCAGGGGCAACACCACCAGCGAATTGCGGGTCGCTGCGCTGAATGTCACCGCCCGCGCCGTCATGGCCGGCAACGCAAACAGCCGTGCCGCCAGCGCGCCTATCAGCGGGGCCAACAGCAGGAAACCCACATACACCGGGATTACCGGCATCAGCAAACCGATATCCCGCACAACGAAGGTGATCTGCGAACCAACCACTACAAACAAAACCAGCGCCATGGCCGGCACCGGCAGCCACGCCCAAGCCGTGTTCCAGGCATTGATAACGCTTGAGCGCCGGGCCAGGGATGTCGTCAGCACGGCCAGCACCATGGGCAGCACAATCAACAGCAGGAATGCCTCGACGAATGGCCCTACGGCCACCACGACCTCCGACTCCGCCCCCAGCATGAACCCCAGATACACCGGCAGCAGCACCAGCTGCAGCAGCAACAGAATCGGCGTCGCCGCCAGCATCAGCCGTGAATCGCCCTTGCCGATATGAGTGAACACCACCACGTAATCGATGCACGGCGTGAGCAACACCAACAATGCGCCAACCAACAGCGCCGGGCGCTCCACGAGCCCACGGGTCAACACCCAGACCAGCAACGGCACCAGGATGAAGTTGGCAAGCAGCAACGCGCAGATGAAGCGCTTGTTGCCAAGCCCCTCGCGCAGATCGAGGAAGGGGATTTGCAGGAACATGGCGTACATCAGCACGGCGATGGCGGGCGTGACCAGCGTGCCTAGCCCATGGGCAGCCAAGGGCGCGAGCACGCCAAAAGCAGCCGCCAGGAGGACGGCGATGAAGTAGATCGGGATCTGGTTGTGTTCGAGGGTGTCACGGCTCATGAAGAGGCTCGGGTAGATCGCAAGGGGGCAAGCCCATGCCCCCCTCTTCAAAGGTCGAGCGAGACAGAGCGAAGATCAAGGATATTCCTGGCGGGCGTGCAGCACCGTCAGAATTTCAATCCAGCCCGCAACGCGATAAACAACCAGGTAATCGGGATGGACAACAATTTCCCTGGTACCCGATACCTTTCCCAACCGGTATAGGTAAGGATGCAGCGGCAGCGCTGTCGTGGCCTCTTCTATTGCCTCATTCAAATCGCTGGCCGCCGCAACATTGCGCTCAATAATGTATTCCAGAATTGCCCTGAGTTCGGCCTGCGCTTCGGGCCGCCACTCAACCCTCATCACGCTCTTTACGCCGCGCCTCAAGCAAGGCCCGCATCTCAGCCATGACTTGATCATGCGGAATACTCGGCCGCGGATCATCAATCGAAGCCTGCACCTTGGCGCGAAACCAGCGGTCGTAGCTGTCGGCCTGCTCTTGCGTTTCAAACTCGGAAACGATGGGCGAAAGTGGGGTACTCATAAAGGCCTCCGTGGTGGATGCCTGCCAGTCTAATCGGTCCATGGTTTACTGTCGTTCCTCTCGGAGGTATGGCCTTGTCAGCAATCGCCGAAGGTTAAAGAGCCTATTGAAGCGAGCACAAGTGCTGGCAAACTGACGATATGTAACTAAAAAAATAAAAACCGACATGGGCTGATAACCAATGAACTTGAATGACGCCGCCTCGCGACTGCCGGCCAGCACACTCAGCCACCATCAGAGCGAACCCTTCAAGGAGCCCGCCGCCGACGGTTATCCGATCGGCGGCTTCACCTGGCGCCACATCCGCACCGAGCCCACGCGCCCTGTGGTGATCATCAACGCCGCCACCTCCGTACGTTGCCGCCACTACTCGCGTTTCGCCGATTATTTGTTCGCCCATGGTTTCGACGTCATCACCTATGACTATCGCGGCATCGGCGAATCGCGAACAGGCTCGCTGAAGGGCTTCAAGGCGTCCTGGTCGGATTGGGGCGTGCTGGATTTCGAGGCGATGCTGCAACGCGCCTTGCGCGAGTTCCCGGGGCAGCCGATTGACGTGGTCGCCCACAGCTTCGGTGGCTGTGCAGCCGGCCTCGCAGCCTCAGGCGCGGCCATTCGGCGGGTCGTGACGGTCGGCGCCCAGTTCGCCTACTGGCGCGATTACGAAGCCGGCACGCGCTGGCGGATGTTCGGCAAATGGCATGTGGTAATGCCACTGATGACGGCCCTGTGCGGCTACTTCCCCGGCAAGCGCATGGGCTGGCTGGAAGACACCCCGGCCGGCGTGGTGAAGGACTGGGCAACCGCCACACCAAAGTACGAAACACGCCCCAGCGGGAAGGCCCTGGGCGAGCTGCCCTTTGGCCGCGTGAAGGCGCAGGTACTGGCCATCAGCATCTGCGACGACCCTTTCGGCACGGTCGCGGCCATTGAACGGTTGCTGGGTTATTTCAACGCCAGCGAGCGCACCCACCTGCGAATCGCCCCCGAGGACATCGGCGAAAAACACGTGGGGCATTTCGCGTTCTTTCGCAGTGAATATCAGGACCGGCTGTGGCCGATTGCACTGGCGTGGCTGCAACGGGGCGCACTGGCACACGACACACCAGGGCGCCGGGTGGCGGATCACGCTTAGATTCCCTTGGGATTTGCCACAACCTGCGCTTCAATACGCCATCCAGATCCACACCCCAAGGACGTTGAGCCCATGGCCTCGCCGAACAAACAGCAAAAACGCGCCCACCGGGCAAAGGCCAAGGCCAAGCAAAACCGCACTCAACGCGCCGTCGCGACCAAGCCGGACGCCTTCGCCGGCGATGACAGCCGCATTGACCTTGAATCGGTGGACTTGACCGAGTTGTTTGTGGCGATGCGCGTCGCAGGCGAGACCAGCCAACAAGCGCTGTGTGTGACGTTCCTGGCGCACCCGTTGCTGGCGCTGGTGCTGGAACAGGAAGGCGAGGAGGAAGCCACCGATTTTATTCTGGCGGCGCTGATCGAATATCGGCAGTGGGCCACGGACAGCGATGACGAAGCGGCTGCGCTGGCGTGGATTGAATCGCCGCAGTTCCAGGAGGACTACGTAGCGGCCTCCAAGGCCCTGGCCAGCTTCCAGGACTGATACAAAACCAAATGTGGGAGCGGGCTTGCCCGCGATGGCGGCGTATCAGGCGAACAAGCTGTCGACTGTCAGTCCGTCATCGCGGGCAAGCCCGCTCCCACAGGGTTTAGCGGCGACTCATCAATTGAGTACCGCAGCGCCCACCTTCTGCGCTTTGCGACGGCTCGATACCATCAAGCCCGCCACCACCACCAGCAAACTCAGAATACCGGTCGCGATAATCTCGACCCGGTGCGCTTCCTGGAACAGCATGATGGTCAGCGTACCGACGATGAACACCATCACCGCGTAGGTCAGGCCTGGGAACAGCCACATTTTGAACACGATCTTCTCGCCCGCCGCCGTGCGCTTCTGACGCATGCGCAGTTGCGACACCGCGATCACCAGGTACACCAGCAACGCGATGGCGCCGGAGCTGGCCAGCAGGAATTCGAACACCGCCGCCGGCGCTACATAGTTGGCGAATACCGCCAGGAACGCCGCGCCTGTGGAAAGCAACACCGCCCAGTAAGGCGTGCCGCTCTTGTTGGTGCGCTTGGACACAGCCGGTGCGTCACCGCGACGGCCCAGGGAGAACAGCATCCGCGAAGCGGTGTACAGCGCCGAGTTCAGACAGCTGGTTACCGCAACCAATACCACCAGGTCGACGATCAGCTTGGCGTTAGGAATGCCCATGCGTTCCAGAACGGTCTGATAGGAACCTACCGCCGCCAGGGTCGGATCGTTCCAGGGCACCAGGGACACCACGATGAAAATCGACAGCAGGTAGAACAAACCAATCCGCCAGATCACCGAGTTGGTGGCCTTGGTGATTTGCTGGCCCGGGTTCTTGGATTCGGCGGCCGCGATGGTGACGATCTCGGTGCCCATAAAGGAGAACATGGTGGTCAGAATCGCCGCCAATACCGCGCCCATGCCGTTTGGCATGAAGCCTTGAGTGTCGAACAGGTGCGAAACGCCGCTGACCTGGCTGGTCGGCAGGAAGCCGAAAATCGCCGCCAGGCCGAGGATCACAAAGCCCACAATCGCCACAACCTTGATCAACGCGAACCAGAACTCGAACTCGCCGTAGTTCTTCACGCTGAACAGGTTGGTCGCAGTCAGCAACAAGGTAATGACCAGGGTAAACACCCAGATGGCCACATCAGGGAACCAGGCATGCAGGATGGTTGCGGCGGCGTTGGCTTCCAGGGGAATCACCAGCACCCAGAACCACCAGTACAGCCAGCCGATGGTGAAACCGGCCCAGTGGCCGATCGCACGGTCGGCGTAGGTGGAGAACGAGCCGGTGTCGGGCGAGGCCACGGCCATTTCGGCCAGCATGCGCATCACCAACACCACCAGCGTGCCCGCCGCGGCATAAGCCAGCAGTACGGCAGGCCCGGCTGCAGCTATCGCATGGCCGGAGCCGACAAACAACCCGGCACCAATAACGCCGGCAATCGACAGCATGGTGACGTGACGCGGTTTGAGCCCCTGTTCGAGGTCATTGGAGCTTTGCGTACTACTCATTGACACACCTTAGCGAGGAATTGCGAAAACGGTCCGCCCGGCCTGCAGTCTTTCTCGTGAAAAGAATCCAACGGGGCGTTCTTTATTTTTTACGCAAGATTTGCGCCAAAATGTTACAGAGCCACGATTGACGCGGCCTGCAGAGGTTTTCAACGGCGCTCGCAAGTCCTTGAGAACAATAGCATTCCGCTATAGCGTTACCGAGCGACCCACCTTCACTGCAAATAAACGCACCATAAACACACACAAAAAGTACGTGACGCCCCATAAAAGGGCTGATATGGACCGTTTGCCCGGTTAACCCTTCCAACACCCGGCCAAAGCTGGCACCATCGCGCCCTTTTTTACGCGAAGCCTGTGGATTTATCGGGTTGAAACGTCTGTAGGTTGTTGATAGCGCGACACGCTGCTGTGCCGATGCGACACCCTGCCGCAGACCGCCCGTTTACCGCCCGCCGGGCTGTTGGCTGTCATCCGAACGCTATGCTAGCTTGGCGCCTCGCCAGGAAGGCGGCCCAACAGCAGGATCGCAACGAACACAATGAGGACCGCACATGGCCGAGGCCACGCCCGCGCTTGAAATCCGCAACTTGCATAAACGCTATGGTGAGCTTGAGGTACTTAAAGGTATCTCGCTGACCGCTCGCGACGGCGACGTGATCTCGATCCTGGGTTCCTCCGGTTCCGGCAAGTCCACCTTTTTACGCTGCATCAACCTGCTGGAAAACCCGCACCAGGGCCAGATCCTGGTGGCCGGCGAAGAGCTCAAGCTCAAGGCCGCAAAAAACGGCGAGCTGATGGCCGCCGACGGCAAGCAGATCAACCGCCTGCGCAGCGAAATCGGTTTTGTGTTTCAAAACTTTAACCTGTGGCCGCACATGAGCATCCTCGACAACATCATCGAGGCCCCTCGCCGCGTGCTCGGCCAGAGCAAAGCCGAAGCCATCGAAGTGGCCGAAGCCTTGCTGGCCAAGGTCGGCATCGCCGACAAGCGCCACGCCTACCCGGCGCAACTGTCCGGCGGCCAGCAACAACGCGCGGCCATCGCGCGCACCCTGGCGATGCAACCCAAGGTCATCCTGTTCGACGAGCCAACCTCGGCCCTTGACCCGGAAATGGTCCAGGAAGTACTTAATGTGATCCGCGCACTGGCCGAAGAAGGCCGCACCATGCTGCTGGTCACCCATGAAATGGGCTTCGCCCGTCAGGTGTCCAGTGAAGTGGTGTTCCTGCACCAGGGCCTGGTCGAAGAGCAAGGATCGCCACAGCAGGTGTTTGAAAACCCGCTTTCGGCGCGCTGCAAACAATTCATGTCCAGCAACCGCTAACGGAGCAACATGCATGCAGAACTATAAAAAATTCCTTCTGGCCGCAGCCGTCTCGACGGCGTTCAGCGCCACGGCCATGGCAGAAACCTTGAAAATGGGGATCGAGGCGGCCTACCCGCCCTTCAACAATAAAGACGCCAGCGGCAACGTGGTGGGTTTTGACAAAGACATCGGCGACGCCCTGTGCGCCAAGATGAAAGTCGACAAATGTGAAGTGGTCACTTCTGACTGGGACGGCATCATCCCGGCCCTGAACGCCAAGAAGTTCGACTTCCTGGTGTCTTCGCTGTCGATCACCGATGAGCGCAAGCAAGCCGTCGACTTCACCGACCCGTACTACTCCAACAAGCTGCAATTCATCGCGCCGAAAGCCACTGCGGACTTCAAGACCGACGCGGCCTACCTCAAAGGCAAGACCATCGGCGCCCAACGCGCGACGCTGGCCGGCACCTACCTGGAAGACAAGCTGCCGGACACCACCGCCAAGCTGTATGACACCCAGGAAAACGCCTACCTCGACCTGACTTCCGGGCGCCTCGACGGCATCCTGGCCGACAAGTACGTGCAGTACGAGTGGCTCAAGAGCAAAGACGGTTCGGCCTACGAGTTCAAAGGCGACCCAGTGGTGGAAAGCGATAAGATCGGTATCGCCGTACGCAAGGGCGACCCGCTGCGCGAGCGCCTGAACAAAGCCCTGGCAGAGATCAAGGCAGACGGCACCTACAAAAAAATCAACGACAAGTACTTCCCGTTCAGCATCGAATGATCTGAACGACCTGACCGGCGCGCCCACTTGGGTGCGCCGGCTTTCAGCAATGCCTGCCGCGATATGAAAACACCATGAATTTCGATCTCTACGGATTCGGCCCGGCGCTTGCCGCTGGCGCGCTGATGACCGTCAAACTGGCGCTCACGGCCCTGTGCCTGGGGCTGGTGCTCGGCCTTGCCGGTGCACTGGCCAAGACGTCCCCGTACAAGCCGTTGCAATGGCTTGGCGGCGCTTACTCGACCATCGTTCGCGGTATTCCCGAACTGCTGTGGGTGCTGCTGATTTATTTCGGCACGGTCAATTTGATGCGGGCCCTGGGGGAGTTTTTTGGTAACCCCGACCTTTCCCTGAGTGCCTTTGCCGCCGGCGTCATCGCCCTGGGCCTGTGCTTTGGCGCTTACGCCACGGAAGTGTTTCGTGGTGCGATCCTCGCCATTCCCAAGGGCCACCGTGAAGCGGGTGTGGCGCTGGGCCTGTCGAAGTTCCGGATTTTCACCCGGCTGATCATGCCGCAGATGTGGCGCATCGCCCTGCCGGGTCTTGGCAACCTGTTCATGATTTTGATGAAGGACACCGCGCTGGTGTCGGTGATCGGCCTGGAAGAAATCATGCGCCATGCGCAGATTGGTGTGACCGTGACCAAGCAGCCGTTCACCTTCTTTATGGTCGCGGCCTTTATGTACCTGGGCCTCACCGTGCTGGCGATGACCGGCATGCACTTCCTGGAAAAACGCGCCGCCCGCGGCTTTGCAAGGAGCGCCCAATGAGCGGTGACTACAGCTGGCTGTCGCATTTCGATTTGGGCCTGAACTGGGCCGTGATCATCAAATGGCTGCCCAAACTGGCACAGGGCGCGACGTTGACCCTGGAACTGGTCGCCATCGCCGTAATCGCCGGTTTGCTGCTGGCGATTCCGCTGGGCATCGCGCGCTCCTCGCGCCGCTGGTACGTGAGCGCCCTGCCTTATGCTTATATTTTCTTCTTCCGCGGCACGCCGCTGCTGGTGCAGCTGTTTCTGGTCTACTACGGCCTGGCGCAGTTCGATGCCATACGCGAGAGCTTCATGTGGCCATACCTGCGCGACCCGTTCTGGTGTGCCACCGCGACCATGACCCTGCACACGGCTGCCTATATTGCCGAGATTCTGCGCGGCGCGATCCAGGCCATTCCACCGGGTGAAATCGAAGCGGCGCGGGCTTTGGGCATGTCCAAGCCGAAGACGCTGTTCTACATCATCCTGCCCCGTGCCTCGCGCATCGGCCTGCCGGCCTACAGCAACGAAGTGATCCTGATGCTCAAGGCCAGCGCCCTGGCCAGTACCGTGACCTTGCTGGAACTGACCGGCATGGCGCGCACGATCATCGCGCGCACCTATTTGCCGGTCGAGATTTTCTTCGCCGCCGGGCTGTTCTACCTGCTGATGGCCTACATCCTGGTGCGCGGTTTCAAACTGCTGGAACGCTGGCTGCGCGTCGATGCCTGCCAGGGACGCTGAGGCGTGCTTTAACGCACTCGATGCGTTTCTGATCGAGCACCAAGGGCTGTGGAAACCACGGCCCTTTACCCACCTGCACTTGCCCTGGGAAACCGAGCACGCGGCGCTGGCCCAGTGGCTGCGCGAGCGCTCGCTGGCGGATGCCGAAGCCAGTCATAACCACCCCCATCAGTTGGCCGCGCCCGCGCCTTTTCCACAGCTCGCCGAACAGGCACAGCGCCTGAGCGCTGTGGATAAGTTGCCCGCACACGCCCTGGAAACCGCGCGCCATCGCCTGAATGTGGATGTGCCCGGCCGCAAATGGCAACAGATTGAGGCCTTCGGTGCTGCGCTGCAATTTGCGCAACAACCTACGCACTGGCTGGACTGGTGTGCCGGCAAAGGCCACCTTGGCCGCCGCCTGTTGCAACCCGGCCAGCAGCTGACCTGCCTGGAATACGACCCGGCCTTGATTGCCTCAGGCCAGGCCTTGAGCGAACACCACGGTTTGCCCGCCACTCATCAACTGCAAGACGTGATGGCGGATGTGGCGATCACCGCCGAGCACACCCCCGTCGCCTTGCATGCCTGCGGCGACCTGCATGTGCGCCTGCTGCAACTGGCCAGCGCTGCCGGCTGCAGGCAACTGGCGCTGGCGCCTTGCTGCTATAACCGTATCGGCGCCGACAGTTACCAGCCGTTATCGGCTGCGGGCCGGGCCTCGCACCTGCGACTGTCGATTGAAGACTTGGGCCTGCCCTTGAGCGAAACCGTCACCGCCGGCAACCGCGTACGCCAGCAGCGCGACACCTCCATGGCCCGGCGCCTGGCCTTTGACCGTCTGCAACGACAGTTACGCGGCTGCGATGAATACCTGCCCACACCGTCCCTGCCTGCCAACTGGCTGGACAAGCCCTTCGCAGACTACTGCCGCGAGCTGGCAAGCCTCAAAGGTTTATCCACAGGCGAACGGAATTGGGCCGAACTGGAAGCCCATGGCTGGCGCCGATTGGCCGAAGTGCGCAATCTGGAGTTGGTACGCGGATTATTCCGACGCCCACTGGAAATATGGCTGGTGCTGGACCGGGCACTTTTCCTGTCGGAACAGGGCTACAAGGTTGAGATAGGCACCTTCTGCGAGCCCACCCTCACCCCACGCAACGTGATGGTGTTGGCCGAGCGCGATTAGGGGGCAAGATGTGCCGTGCGCGCCCTGTGGATAACTCTGTTGATGGAATCTTTACGGAGGCTGTAAGCCCGTGCGTTACAGGTCAAAACCCACGCTGGTCATTTTTTGTTCACACAATAAAATGCACACAAAACAGGCAGTTGCAGCGTGTTGAGAACGGCTCCACAAAATGGCTGTTTCGTGACAGTGTCAACCAACCGATTGTGCATAAGCAGTTGGCGATAAGCGTATAAACCACGCTTTAGGCGCGCCTTTTAGGTGTCTTCAACAGCTGGCAAATCTCGTTGAAATCGTCACTGGCCAGCCTTTTGGCCACGTTGTCCAGCGGGTCGGCGGCAAACGCCAGAGCCTCGTTAAGCTTTATGTCGCGGTGCACCTCCAGCGGCGCCTTGCCCAGCCGCTGCTTGAACGCCTCGACCATGTCCAGGCTGAACGCGTTGCTCTCATCCACCTGGTTGACCACCACATGCACCGTGGGCGGGCATTCGCCTTCAAGGTGCGGCGCGAGCAACACATCCAGATGGTCGAGGGTGCCCAGGCACGCGGCGTCGGCTTGCACGATCACCAACACCACGTCGGCCACACTCAGCGCTTGATGGAAGTACACATTGTTGCCGGCGGGCGTATCGATGATCACTGTCTGTCGCTCGCTCAACCCCAGGGAGGCGAGGCGTTGCGCGAGCCAGTGGGGTTCGTGTTTAAGCCAGCGCTCGAGGTTTTCCTGTTGCTCGATATCGATATCGCCAAAGGTAATCACCTGGCAACCCTCGAAACCGAGCTGCTGCAAGTGCGCCCACGGCCCGTGTTCCAGGCTGGTGCGACCAAGACCCGGCAGTGAAGCACTGACGCCGAAGTGATGGTGCAAGGCGTTTTGCGGGTCCAGGTCCAGCGCCACCACCGATTCGCCGTGGCGTTGCAAACCACTACTCAGCGCCGTGACCAGGGTGCTGCGACCCACGCCACCATTGATCGACACCAACGCCACCACTTTGGGGCGCAGCGCGATAGTTTCAGTGGGTCGGGGGTGGTTGTCACCGGCAGGCACGCTGCCAAAGAAGTGCATGCGCGCCTCGATGCCTTGGGCATCATGGGTAACGTTTTTGCCGAACAAGGTCAGCAGTTCTTCACTAAGGCTCATAGCCCGCTCCTCACGACGCAGCTTAAAGACGTGAAGGGTCGGCAAGCAGGTACTCACCGCAGGTCTTTTTATAGGCGTCCCAGTGGAAGCATTCTGTGACAGAGACGGCAAAGTGTCATTATTTTGATGTTTTAACTGGTTATTTTTTAGACAAACGGTAAATAGTCAAATTAATGGCCAAGCCTTTTTCTAATGCAAGCGCCCCTTGAGCGCCCGGCATAACGCGTTCACATCCTGGCAGCCGATGCTATTGAGCAGAGGGTCCAGCGGGTCGTTTCCGTAGGCTTGCGCTTCGCGGAACGAGGGGTCACGGTGAACCGCGCCCAGCACCGCGTCGCCAAGGCGCAGCTTGAACACCGTGGCCATGTCCTGGCTGAACGCGTGAGCACCGTCGACCTGGTTGATCACATAGAAGCGTTCCGCGGGCGACCCACCCTCAAGGTAAGGTGCGAGCACCTCATCCATGTTGGCCAAGCGGCGGAACGAAGCAGCGTCGGGTTTGACCACCACCAGCACCACATCGGCCATCGACATTGCCTGGCTGAGGTACACCGTGTCTCCTGCCGGCACGTCGATCACCACCGTGTCCTGACCACTAAGGCCCAAACCGCCGAGGCGCTTGCCGAGAAATTCGAGGTCCTGGCCCAACCAGCGCGTCAGGCTTTGCTGCTGCACCGGGTCGGTTTCACCAAACGCCACCAGTCGACAGCCGGCAAACCCGCGCTCGGGCAGCGCCTGCCAGGTTTGATTGAGCAGGCTGGTAGCGCCAAGGCCCGGCAGATCAGCACCGGGACAGAGGTGATGGCGCAACGCATTTTGCGGGTCCAGATCCAGCGCCAGTGCCGGGTGCCCCTGACGCTGCAAACCACTGGCAATCGCCGCCGCCAACGTGCTGCGCCCCACGCCGCCGGTGGCAGACACCACCACCACGACTTTCGGCGCCAGCGGGTCCGAATACAACTCGCCACGCGGGCCTTCCACCAACTCGGGCGGGCACACACAGTTCGCCGCGCCCTGGTTCAATTGATCCAGCAAACGCTGCAAAGGCACGGAGGCCGATTCCTGCGTTACATCGGGTTCTCGAAAAGAGTGCATACCCAGCGCGGTGTATAGCTTTGAAATGTGATCTGCACGCCCCACTGACCGCCTCCTCCTCTCGCGAACCACTGTTTTTGTTAGACGGGCATTGTGTGATATCACGCTGATGGTGTCAGTATTTTGCTGTTTGTTACAAAATGCTTTCAGATGAGTGGCATGGCGCCATTTTTATGGCTCAAGAGGGGCTTTTGAATATTCGCTTATGAATCAACCGACTAAAGAATTTTTGTACGATTTTTGATCAGTCCGCACGGATTTTCACCAATCTCACTTCCCCTTCGTATCAGCACGTACATAAATCCAACGCCAATACACAGCGAGACAAAACCCCCACCGGCAGACACAGCCCGGATACCTCCCAGGCATTCAATGGCCTCACCCCAACCATTGACCTCAGAGGCCACCGCCATGAACCCCAACAACTGGAAAACCCTCATCGCCGCCAGCCTGTTCGCCGCCAGCTTCGCCGCCCACGCAAACACCAACCACAAACCCGACATCCAGCGCGTGCTGTCCACCACCGAAGACACCCGCTCCGGCTGCGGCGTGGTCAACGCCCACCTGACCTACCTCGACTCCAAAGGCCAGACCCAGGTGCTGAACTACATGAAATTCACCGACGACTGCGGCGATGGCAACTGAGCCGTCCAAGCGCCGTGTAAAGCGGCCTTTGGTGCAGGAAAAAGCTGCAATCGCAAAAAAACCTCTGCATCTGCAAAAATAGTCAGAATTCAGGGGTTTACAGAAGCTTGCCAATCGCTATAATCGTCGCCCTAACACGCCGGTATAGCTCAGTTGGTAGAGCAACTGACTTGTAATCAGTAGGTCCCGGGTTCGACTCCTGGTGCCGGCACCATATAAAACAAGGCCTCGCAGCGATGCGGGGCTTTGTTGTTTCTGCCAAACGTACAAATAGACGTACATTGTTTTCCATTGCGCCTGAGTTATCCACAGAATCGAGCGGTGCCGTTTATCTGAAAAGCCAGCCCTCCCCCGGCGTCCAGCCAACCGAATACAATCTCCTAAAACTGTAGTGAAAAATTCAAAGGCCGCTGGTAATCTTCCGGCCACGTTCGCCAGACATTTAGGGATGGAGGCGAAAATAGAAGCCCTGGAGCCGCGAACCTCCGGGGCTTTGCTTTTCCAGGAGGATATCCGCGTAATTGGCTGTCATAACAACATTTGGTACCGTCCGCTCACGCTCATCGGTATTGAGGGATGGTGGTGGCAATAGAGGTGCTGGAGGTATGGCGAATTCGGGGCATCGTCACTCTACTATTGAGTAGATGACGATCGACACAGCTAAAACCCAGGCTGAGGTCAGCAAAACCCCCATGCATGGGTGGTAATAATCCATCGTCACTTCCTTATACCTAAATCCTCCTTTCAAATCAGCTTAGCGTAAAACCGCGCGCGCATACGCCAGTCAATCCCGCAGCGCGATCACGGCACCATCCCCATCGTCAGTAATGGCGAGAATTCGTTGAGCATGGCTGGGTCAAATCGGTTTCCAACATGCTAGATTTTTTTTCAACCTGCTGCAGGTGTGATTTGACTAGCCCTCGTATAACTTGTGAAACAGTTCTGTCCTCAAAAATCGCAGCTTTTACCAATCTCTGTTTGGTCTGAGCATCAATTAGAATTGTGATCCTTTCAATATCTTTTTGCATGTTAACCTGTATATCTGCAAGCCTTAAAACCATACCGCTACACCCAACTTGCAAGGCCCTCTTGCCCAGTCGGAGACCCAATGATGGCGCTTGTGACTAAATTTGATGCACGCTCACATAAGCGCCCTGCTATTTTGGCTCGATCATAAGCCGCTGCCAACTCTCCCGCTCTCCAACCTACCCGCTGAGCAGGTCGGAGAGCACCATGGTGGCGCAGGAGGCTGACGCGCGTCCTTTTTCGCCGCGCCTGAATTATCCACAGAATCGAACCATGCTGCCTATCTGAAATACCGCATCCCCTGGCGCACTGCCGACCGAACACAATCCCTTTTTTCTGGCTTTACTTCCGCACCGACTCACACGTTTAATCAAGGCGGGACGCTGACGGGCAGCAAGACAGCATGCACGCTTAGTTATCCGCCAGCGATCCCACTCATTTAGTTTCAATCATTTGAGCTGGTTGACAGATCGGGCAAATCGCTCCAAACCCTGGTTGACAGAACCCCGAATTCGCCATAACGGGATTTTCCGTGGCGAAATCCAGATAACGGGATTCGGTCCGAATGGTGCGCCTGCTCCGCTTTTCCTACGTGGATTGAGGTGCATGCTAATTTTCACGACCACGAATGTATGTCAATTCGCAATCGCCCTGACGTACGCCTGGCACGTTCGCAGCGCGATCAGTCCTTGATGCCTATCGCCGGTGATGGCAAGGATTTGTTGAACCCTCTGCATTCTTGAGTTCAGCTGTTGTTTCTGTCCATACTCCCCCGTCAACTGTCAACCGAAAACCCATCATGGCCCTCACCAAACCCAACCAGCAGCTGCGCCGCGACCTGGCGCAAATAGGCTTAACGCTAAAAGCAGGAACTCTCCAGGAGGCTGACAATGGGTCATTCTGCTGAGTATCAAACCGAGCTGTACATCAAGCAGCTTGAGCAGATGGCCCAAAACCTTTTTGATCAGAGCAAGAAATTCCGTGATGGCGGCCTTGAGGATATGGCGGATTCGACGTTCGAACAGGCTTCTCAACTCCTGCGCGCAATTGGTCAACTGAGAAAGATCATGGAGGAATAGGCATGACCCTCACCAAGCCAAACCAAGACCTCAAACGTGACCTGCAAGGCATCGCCTCCGACCTCAAGTGGTCAGCCGTAGAGCTGATGAGGATTGCGGAGCGACTTAGCCTTGCAGGGAACGAGGCGGACGCCCAGGCCGTGCTGAAGATGTGCACGGTGCTTCATGCGGACGAGGATCGGCTGGCTGTGTATGCGGACGAGGTGAAGGCGGGGCAGATAAATCGAAGCAAGCCTGAATAGGCGCATAGTTTGGCGCGGAGGGATGCTGTAGCCTCTCGCTTTCGGACGGGCAGCCATAGTCTTAAATAGACAGAATCACGCACGGAAGCAACAATGGAAGACATGAGCAAAGCATCGCTACAAGTCGTTTATGACGGGCCCGCGCTTCAATCGCACGAGATGGAGGTGCGTGATCTTGCGCCCGCCCTTCTGGCTCTCGGGGAGCTTTTCGAAGAGGCAAACGCCACGCTCAACGATGGCCGAACCAAGCTCTCCGTCAGCGTCAAAGGATCATTTAAAACTGGCAGTTTTGGAATTGATCTTGGCGTAACGCAGAGTCTGATTCAGCAAGCCCAGGATCTTTTTGCCGGTAGCCCGGTTACCGCAGCGGCGAATCTGATCGCCCTGCTCGGCTTTACGAGCCTAACAACGAGGGGTGTTTTTCAGCTCATCAAGTGGGTTCGCAATCGAGATATCACAAAAGTTGAAATCCTTAGCGATGGCGTTGTCAGGGTTTTCTGCGATCAGGAGCATTTCGACACCGAGGAAAAGGTGTTAGCGCTGTTCCGAAATTGGAAGCTACGCAAGGCTTTCCAAGACGTAGTGCACAAACCGCTCCAGCGGCCGGGAGTTGATTACTTCGCCGTTCGCGAGCCTGATGGCGATTTCGTAGCGGCATCAGAAACGGAAGCCGAAAACTTCATCGCTCCCGAGCAGGAAGAGGAGCGACTTGATGAGAGTGAGCGAGTGGCCAGCCTTCAGTTGGTGAACATCGCCTTTCGCGACGAAAATAAATGGAGATTCCACGATGGCGCGTCCACGTTCTACGCGTCAATTGTTGATCCAAGTTTCCTTTCGATGATTGAGAGTGGCGATCTGCGATTTGGCAAGGGAGATATCTTAAGGGTTCGCCTAAAGGAAATTAAAACCCTTGTGGGCGATCAGTTGAAGGCCGAGCACCAAGTTTTGGAAGTGCTTGACCATCGCCGCTCTGGCACTCAGCTAAAGCTTCCAATTCAACACCCCGATTGAATCAAGCCCGGCCCAGCGCCGGGCTTCTTGTATCTGCCCTTACCTTCAGTAATCTGGCGATCAGCGGGCATTACTACACATTCTCATGGGCTAGACTTGGGTTGAGCTATGGAGGAGCCGCGCATGGAAAAGTCGAAAACCGCACAAGAGATTCGAGCGCTTCTACTCAGCCAGCGCCCCGACCTTAAAGAGGATCTTGCGAAGATTTCAGAGCTTCGCTTGTGATTGCGTCCAGGTCCTTCTGGTGTTCGGCGCCCTGCTCCGCAAGCTGCTCAGCCAACCGCTTGCCCATGCGCCAGTCCTGCACCTGCCACGCCGCGCCGGCGGCGCCAGCCATCAGCACCAGGATCAGCACTGCGAGCCCGGCCAGCTTCTGGACCGGCATCATGCCAGCGCCCGCCGCACACCTTCAGCCAGCACCGCGTCTGGATAGGCATACCCCGCGTTCTCGTGATGAATGATTGCCTTGACGAAACCGGCCATTACCGGCGCCCGGGCCAGATCAATCTCTGCGCCTGGCTGGGTGCCGGTATTCGCCTCCACGGCCCGCACGTAAGCGACGGTGTCGTTCTCAACTGACGGCGCCCACCGACTGATGATGGCCTTGACCGTCTTCAATCCGTGCTTGCGCTGGTAGGTCAGCAACACTTTGCCCAGGGCGCGTATGCCGTTCTCCGGCGTATCGAAGCGCGCGAATCGCTTCTCTACGGCAGGATCGGGCTTCAGTTGGCCCAGCCACTGATTGGCCGGACTGTAATCAATATTGCCCGGGTTGCGATTGCGCACCCCACGGGTTTCTGTAATCGGCATACTTTTCTCCAGGCGAAAAAAAACCGCTCAAGGCGGCTGTGGTGCATTTGCGTTGGTCAGGCTTCGGGCGTTACGGGATCTTCCGCAGGTTGCGCTTCCTGTGGCATCTCCACCGCTGGAGCATCAGGCACCAGAATGTGCAGCGTGATCATGTGCTTCAGGTCGTATGGCTTCCCGTCCTTGGTCACCGTCACGACCAACACCTGGTCATCGAATTGAATGTCCACGTCCGCCCGAGAGTCCACCTGGTTGACGGTGTACCCCCAGCCGTCATCCACTGGCGGGAACGGAACCATGCCGAGGCATCCTGTGATGTAATACACGCCAACCGACTCGCGGGATGATCCCACCACCCCGGCGCCATTGGTCACGAAGTCGTAGGTCGCGCCAGTCGCCCCGAGGACATTGATTGCTGCTCTTGCCATGGTCAGATCGCCTTCAAGGTGCCGTCAGCGGCACGCGTGGTGTTGGTGTCGTCATAGATTTTCCGCCACGGCGTGGTAGCGCCGTTCGCCAGAGTGACGCGCGAGTAGAGGCTGCCATCGAGGATGTTCGCTGCGAGCTCACTTTGACGAAATCCTTCTGGATACTTGATCGTTATCAGCGTTGAGTAAGGGGCGGCGGCTGGAACGTCAGCATTGCTGCTGGTCGTCGAGAACTGTGTCTTCTGCACCAGGCTCAAGGCTGTTCCCTGAGGGATTCCGATAGCCACGCCAAGCAGCCCGCCCGCGCCAACCGCCATTACGTTCCCAGTCGCAGAACCAACAGTCGCTGTAGCAGCCGAGCCAAGCCCAAGGCCCGCACGAGCATCCGCTTGGGTTTTTCCGCCGGTACCACCTTGCGAGACTGAGAGCGCCGTTGTTAAACCTGACAAACTGGTGATATCAGTATTTGCACCGGCGCCCGACAGCTTTTTCCAGGCACGCCATGAAGAAAGCGACTGCGTCCGGAAGTATTTAGAATCTTCATCAAGGGCCAAGAATTCCTGGCCAGCGAATGTTGCATTTGATCCCGGGTGGACGATCAACACCCCCACCTTTCGGGTGCCGAGAATGAGGAAGTTCCCCAAGTACTCCCCACCGGCGCGATAGCCATCCGGGTTTACGTCACCCAAATAAGGCATGTTGTCCTTTGCGCCAAGCCCGCCGTAGCCCATAGGCAATAACCGCCCAGGCGTCGTATCCGAAAGGCTTGTCGCGATGTCGGCGGTTATCGAAGTGCCAATCGTGGTGCGACCGGTCCCGCCCTTTGATACGGGCAAAATATCGTAATTGCCAGTGGTGCCCAGCGCTGCCAGCTTCGGCCCGAACTGATTATTCAGGTTGTTGAAGGCATCCGAGAGCATCTTGTCGTAGCCCTGCACCGGCATGATGGCGTAGGCGCCCCCGCTGACTGACGGGCCTTTGTACGCAGGAATGATCGAAATGACCGTAGCACTCGCGACGTTGCCAACCTCATAAGTGAAGCCATCAGGCCCGATGAACGAATCGCCGTTTCTGCTGCTCGCGGCGAAGTCCACGCCGATTCCAACTACTGTATTGCTGTTAGTTTGAACAGTGACCGAGCCCGCTCTTTGCCAAACCATGTATTTCTCCAGGAAAATAATTATCTAACGGCAGCATAAATACTGCCCCAAGACTTGGACATCGGAATCACAAACCCTACCAAAATCATTGTGGCATTGGCTTTGCGAACAATAATGGAAGAAACAATGAATCCGTTCGAAAATCTCCAATATTCTGAAGATAAACCGACACCGTGTTGGCGGCGTAATTGAAACCACAGCTGAGTTTAGAAAACGTATCATTACCCGGAAGATCATATGCAATATTATTGATAAGCATATAATCGCCGGTATTGAATGAGGCAGGTGCTAGATACGTGTAAAGCCATCTGCCGGGCGATGGATTTTCTGCACTGACAAACGTCCATGTAGTGACTACACTTGTGAATTGGGCACAAGGCGTTCCATTGTCAAATAAAAGCTTTGAATTACCATTCCACAACCTCAATCCATATCCTGCAGTCGGCTTTGATTCGTAAGCGGCTAAAAAATAATTTCCAACTCCAGCCGCTTCATTAACAAAGCCAGTCCAATTACCGGGCCCACCAAGAAGCCTGACCCATTGAAAACCGCCGCTTACATCTGGCCTCGCAAAAATTAAAGGGGGTTCAAGCGAAGTGATTGGCGTTGGAAATGCGGCACCTTTAACACCATTCTCCCCATACCTTGCGGAGTACAGTACAACAAGCCTGGAAAACTCAGAGTCGAGTGTTACTACGCCTGAGCTATTGGTAAATGTGAGACCATACGTCATTTCAACCTCACTTATATTTTAATACCAGCAGCCTTTGCGTGCTTATACCAATTCGTCCATTCGGCATATTCCTGTTTGAGAACCAAACCCTGACCCCACCCGATAATACTTGGGCATCAAACTGAGAGTTGCGAACATTTTGACTACTCGTACTTCCGGACCAGGGCTCGTTGGGCAAGCAAATGGCCGTGTGATTTGAAGGCTCTACTCCTGGGATTGCTATGTACACACTCCGACCTGAACCTGGCACTGAAGAGTCTATAAGCGCCGAGTAAACCACCCTTACAGTGAAAGAGTTTTCATCCAGTTGAAGACCGCCCGAAGCCCCCCAAATCCTTGCTCCATAACTCATTCACTTAAATCTCCGATTTGAACGCGTTTGATGCCGTTAACATCCCAAAACCGCAACGATCGATTCGTCATAATCGAGCGGCCTTGACCAGGAACCACCCCGTTAATCTCAAACGTTCCGTCGAAGAACAACTTCCATCCACTGGTACCCGCCACGTAGTTATTCGACTGGATGTAGTTGCCGATCTTCGCGTTAGTGATGGTTCCGTCCTGGATAAAGGCCGAGCGGATGAAGGTCTGCCCGCCGGTGACCGAGAACGGCGACACCGGCGTGCCGTTGGCCAGGTTCAGCAGCATGAAAGTGTCGGCACGCACGACGAACTGCGACGACACCCCGGACGGATCGACCTGCAGGCCCAGGCCAAACGATGCGGCGTACTTCTGGCCGCCCGCTGCGGTCTCCATCTTCACAGACCAGATCGTCGACAAATCACCGCTCAAATCGGCTACAGCCTTGCTCGTGGTCCGAATGGTCGCCTCGTTGGCTCCCACTTTTGCATTGAGCTGAGTGAGACTTTCCGCCGTAGCCGTGCGATCGGTTGCCGTCACGCGCTCAAGGTTGGTGAGCTTGGCGCCGTTGTCACCGACAGAAGCGTCGAGTGTGGTAAGGCGCTGCGCTGTGGCCTCTTGAGCAGACGATCTAACCGACTCTTCCCGAGCAATAGCCGCAGTACTCGACCAGCCTTTGAGCGCATCGATCTTGGAGCCGTTACCTGAGTCGTCTCTGGTGGCCGCGCGCAGAGCATTTAGCGTCGAAGCCTGCGCAACCACCTTGCCGTCGACGGTCTCGATGTTGGTTTTGTTCAGCGCGACCTGCTGCGCCAAGGCGCCGACAGTGCCGACGGTCTGCCCAACGTCGAGCCAGAAAGCGGGACTCGGCGGTGGGGTGTTTGTCGGCACGTCTGCAGTGGCCTGGTACAGCCTTTGGCCCTGGCGCACGGTGTCGCCCGCGGTGTAGGTCTTTTGGGCGTCGTACAGCAGGATGTCGTCGAGCGCGTCGATCTGGTCCTGCAGGCCCGGAATCTTGTTGATGTCGCTGAGCAGGTCCTCGCCCAGCTCTGTCTTGCTGATCTTCCCAGCCAGCATATTCAGGATTGGCCCTGCGTCCGAACTGGCCTGCCCCACCACCCCGCCGGCAACGGGATAGAACGGGCCGACGTTACCGGTACGGTCCACCAGACGCGCCCAGAAGAACAGCGTTGCACCCGCAAGCAGCTGCTGCATGCGGTAGCCGGCCTGCGGATAAGCCAGGTCGGCCAGCTTGGTGGCCACCGACAAGTCGTTGGCTGGTGCGTACCAGATCTCGGTGCGCTGGGTATCTTCAGCGCCAGGCGGGAAGCCCCACTTGATGCCGATGCCGAACAGCTCGCTGGTGGTGGTCAAGAACGCCACCGCCGGGGGCAAGCCGACCTTGCCGGTCAACACCACTTCCGGACTTGCTCCCCAAATTGAGGTGACGTCCATCGCGCTGACGGAGCTCACGCGAGCGACGTAGCGCCCGCTGTAGATGCCCTCAACGTCCGCACCAAGATTCCCAGTGCGCGGGAGACGCACCCAGTTGCCACTGTCCTTGCGCCATTCCACGTTATAAGCAATTGCGCCTGGCACCGAATCCCACGTGATGCGCATACCAGTAACCGCAATCCCTTGAGACACGACGCTGCGCGACTCAAGAGTGATATTTTCCGGAGGAGACATCACCCCTGGCGGGATAACACTCGTAGGCTGAGGATCGATCCGCGCGCCCGTGTCGATAGCCTGGTACTTAAGCGGCTCATGCTGAGTGGCAGCAATTTTAAATTGGTGCAGCCCTTGCGGCTCAATGGTCTGCACGCGAAAGCGCATCACTGCGAGGTCGGCACTTTCCACGGACCAACTGCACTCGGGCTCTGGCAACTCCGAATAGTCGGCCATCACAGTAACGAGACGACCAGATACCGATTTAACGATGCGCCCCTCAGACTTGCCGCTCGGCAGGTTTAGGATCAGTCGATCCTCCTCATGTACCTCGGCGTCAATGTCCAGTGTGATCACGCGCTTGGTGGCCGCACTGATGCGACCGCCGTTCGCGCGCCCTGAAAACAGCTCATCAGCCACGCAGATGATCTGCCCAGGCTCAACGTTACGGCCCTCCATGCCAGTCGTGAAGCTGACCGACCACTCTTCGTACTGCTCAGACTTGAGCGCCCAGATACCGTGACGGATAGCCTCGCCTTCAACGGTGCAGGCAAAGCGAGAGATATCCAACATGCGATGGCCAAGGACACCGATGAGCTCGTCATTGGTTACCGGCGCCGGCTGGGTTTTGAACTCGTTTTCCGGATTGTCCCAGGCTACCTTGGCGCGGGTATGTCGATCAGGAAACGCAGCGGCGACATATTCAAACTCGCCGATGATGTTCGAGCGAGTGAAGACGTAGCCATCCTCGTTTCCGGGAATGTCCGCCACCATAGTGACCTGCGAACCGTTCCAGCAGCTGCTGCCTCGGAACACGCTGGCCAGGTCTGAAAGCAGTGCATAGCCCTCAATCGAATCCTGAATGTAGACGTTGGTGGTCATGCGCGGCTGCAGGCCGCCCTTCCCATCCGGAACCATCACATCGCAGTAGCGGCCAATCTCGTACAGCGTCCAGTGATCAACCATATCAGCAGTGATGCGGCGGCCCAGGCCATAGCGGCGGTGCAGCAGCAGGTCACGCCAGATCCAAACCGGGTTGTTGGTGTAGGCCAGCTTGAAGGTGCCGTTCCAATCGCCGGTGTAGGTCCGTGTTTGCGGGTCGTAGTTGGTCGGCACCTGCACGATACGACCGCGCATCAGGCCGGCGAACTTCGGCGTGTCTTGGAACTGCTTGGCGTCGAACCGCAGGCCGCCCAGTGCCAGGTTCGGATAACGCAGTTTTTTGTCGATGACTTCCGTCAGGCCCTTGATGCGCATCAGGTCCGCAAAGTTGGAGTCGTTGCGGTTCGGAGTCAGTCGACGCACACGCACCAGCGCACTAGTGAAGCCCTCTGGCAGATCAATTCGGTGGGTTCGCTCGTACTCGGTCGTTCCCTTATCATCCAGCGTTGCAGACAGAATGGTCTGGTAGCTGCCCCCATTGACCGACAAGTCAATGGCGTAGTCGATGCGGTAACCGATCTGGTCGCCGTTGGTTTTGACCTGCCAGATTTGAGGCCAGGACAAGCGGATTCGCACAGCAGACAACTGCTGGTCGGTAATTGCGTGCGTCCAGGCGTTGTCAGACTTCAACTCAACCGGCAGGCCTTGTGAGGCCTCGTTCTCGATCGCTGGAAAACCCGCAATGTGCTCTTGGTCAACAGTGCCCGGGCGAAAGTCCCAGATAGTGCCCGGGAAGTTTTCACTGCCGTCAGGGGAGATCAGTGGCGTGCCATTCAACTTGATCGAGCGTAGGCCATCGACCGGACCTACGATAGGCCCCTCGCTCAGGGCGTAGAGCAGCTTCACCGTGGCGATCGACAGCGCGCTATCGGGCGCTTTGTAAGGCGTATATGGCTTCTTTTCTCCGCCCTTGCCGCCCAAAACGAGGGCAGCAGTAGGCCGGCGTCGGCGCTTTGCAGCGGGCGCTGTTGCGGTTTTGGACATGGGTTTTCCTTACTGCTGATCTTCCGAGAAGACGCCAGCTGAGATGAGGGCGCCGCCGATATCGCGCTCGCCATAGAGCAATGGTTTGCAGCGGCCCTGAGCCATGGTGGTGACGGCCCCGCCGAACGCATAGGACGGCCGGTTGCCGTCGCCCTCCTTGTCGAGCACACCCACCGGTGAAGGGGACATACTCATCGCGATACCGCCGATCATCAGGCCGGCACCTGCAGCCACCAGGTAGTACTGCTGAGTGATGGCGCCGATCACCACCAGGGCCAGGCCCGCGATAGTGGCGAACAGGCCCCCGCCTTTACTGCCTATCACGATCGGTGCGATGCGAATCGGCTCGACGGTATCCTGGCGCATCTCAATTTCGCTTTCGCTGAGATTCGTCTTCCCGCGGAACACCGCATAGGTCAGGCCGCGCTCCTCGGACATCCGGAGGAATCGCCTGAATCCAGGAATCTTTACGCAAAGGGCGTGCACAGCCTCAGATGGCGAAGCGACCGCCAGGTGGTGCACACGCCCAAAGCGGGCGCCAAGCACGCCGTACAGCATTACCAGCACCACCAGTGGCTGCGGGCGAACCGCTGTGATCATGGCCATCAGTCAACCTCCGGCACTCGTTGGTGCCGAAGAATCAGCACGGTGTAGTCAGCCCACATGCCGCCGTATACGTCGCGGGTGGATTTCTTGTTGTAGCGGTGATGCAGGAATGTGCCGGGGGCCGGGTGCAGATCAGGGGCGCTGGATAGCAGGCCGTCACCCAAATAAATGCCGGCGTGGTTCGGAGCGTCGGCATTGATTTGCATGACGATCATGTCGCCCTTGCGCGGCATTGACACTGGGTAAAAACCGGCCTCTTCGTAGTACTTCTCGTAGAGGCTTTCACCGTCGTTCCACCAGCCATCCCGGCGCGGGTAGTTCGGCAGCTCAATGTCATACTCGCGCTCGTAGTAGTCACGACACAGCGCGTAGCAGTCCAGCAGCCCATGGCCGAACTCGCGACCAATGAGCGGAGCTTGGTAGCCCTCGGGCTTGAACTCGAAGTACTCGCCGGACGGCCAGCTCACAATCCCCCATGGTTTTTCGTGCAGCTCGCAGCTGACGCGATCGGTCATGCTGGGTACCGGCGGCACGTCGGGATGACTGTGAATGATCATCGTCACCTCACCCCGATCTTCAGCATCGCACTTGTCTTCCGGATTGATGATGAAGTGCTCGCTCGGGGTCTTGGCATCATTGCGACATGGCACGTACTTTAGGCGGCCCGCCTCACGGATCACGACGCCACAGCTTTCCTTCGGAAACTCTGCAGCGGCGTGAGCCTGGATCTGTTTCAGCATCGTCTTGTTCATGAATTACCTATCCAATAAGCGCAGCGCCTGGGGCTCCGCCGAATGGCAGCGGATTGCCCCGGCCGTGGCGTATCTCGCAATCGCTCGGGAGCCCACCGCAGCGATCAAGCGCGGGGTCGTCCACCGGGTTGCCGTCGAGGTCGAACATCTTGATACCGGTGTAGTTACAGTCAGGGCCTCGATACTCGCCCCACAAGCACCACTCGCACCGGTTCATGATCAGACCGCCAGGCAACATCTGCCCCTTCACTGCGGTTGGGGGGGCCAGAGAGAAAACCACCTCCTCACGTCCCAGGCTGGTCACCTGGTTTATATAGGAGATATCCAGCCGCTCCATTGTGCTGGCCGCTGGGTTGCCCTCAGGGAAGTTCACGGCGTCCAGGTACTTTGCATAGGTCTGACGTACCGTCAGCTTCACACCGCTCATACCTTGGAACCGGCGACACAGGGCGGTGATCGCGCCGTCGATGTTGCTGATCTTAAGCATCGGCGTGGAGTTGTTGCCCTCAACGCTACGACCGAATCCACCGGTTTCGTAAGGACGGGGCAGATACACATCGCCCTTCCAGATAATCGGCGCGGACTGCTGGTGAGCGTGGTACCGCAAGATACCCATTCCCCGCGCCTCTCCATCCAGTTCGATCAGCTGGATCAGATCGCCGGGCTCAAGCTTCTGGTCGTCCAATGTGATCATGGGTTGAATACCTGCTGGAAGGTGGTGCTGAGGGTGTATTTCTTCTTACCGTGGGTTTGCAGTTGCCAGCCACCGGTTGTGATAAAGGCGCCCTGGGTTTCAAGCGGCGGCGTCCAAAAAAAGTGGTTTGCGCCCTTGTGCCGCTTAAAAAAATCCCTGATCGCTGTGATGTAGGCCTCGCTGCCAGTGAACGACACCGAGTAGGTGCCGGACACATTGTTGATGCCGACCGACAGGCGCTGGCTGTAGCCGTTGCCAAACTTCGACTCCAGCGTGTCTGTCTGGTCATCACCAGACGAGCCAACCCGCGGCGACCAGGTGAATACCTCTGCCATCAGCTGTTCCTCCGATTGTTTGGATCGAGCAGACCGTTCTGGCCTTTTTCCTGCTGGATCACCTGCCTGGCGATCTTGGGCATCTCGGAGCGAGCGGTGGCCAACAGTGCCAACCCCATTTGCTCGTAGCCTTCCGGCGAGTTGACGGTGCCGCCTGACCCATCGCCATTGATGTGCAGGTGAATCTCTGGAGCTGCGCCAGATCCGCCGCCAGCAGTAACTGCTGGAGCGGTGAAGGCGGGCGAGATGCCGGGGCTGCCGACGAATCCGCCGCTTGCATAGCCAGGTTTGCCGCTACGGTTGAGGCCAATCAGGTAGTCCTTCATGCCTGGCTGGTCGACCACCTCCTTGCGGATAACAACCTCCCCGCCGTGAACCACGCCCTTCGGCTCGAACTTGCCCCCCGGCCCGGTGTAACCTCCCTCCGAGAATCCGGCCAGCGCCATGCCGGCAACCATGCCCGCATTGGCGTAACCAGAAGCAAGAAGGGCAGCGCCCACCGGGATACCGCCGAGGATGGTCAGTTCCGCCGGCGCTTTGGCGGCAGCGATCTGCGCATTCATGATGATCGACGCAACCGCGAAGGCCTTTTGCGCGACAAACAATGCCTTGTACGCACCGGACTGCTCACCGGCGATCTTGCCAACCATGTCGGCGGCCTGGCCCGACAGTTCGCTAAAGGCGCCGATCACGGCAACCTTATAGGCGCCCTGAATATCGGCAAGCCTGGACTGATTCGTTTTGTTGATTTCAGCGACGCGATCAAGGTACTGCTGCTCGCTTGTAAGCTTCTGAGCATGCAGCTCAGCCTGCATTGCGAGTTGCTTGTCATGCCACTTTTTGAGCGTTGCTTCTGCCTCTGCAGCCTTGATCATTTCACCGGAAGCGCCACCTACAGACGCATCTAGCCCCGAAAATTTCGGCGCTTTCTCGATGGATGCTTTTGATATCGCATCGGCGCCATCCCGGTATTGATCGGCCTTCAACCCTCCCTGCTTATTGATACGATTCAGCTCTTCGTATCGTTTCTTGGTTGTTACAAGCAGGCTGTTTTCCTGCTTTTGGACATCACCCATCAAATCCTTGTAGGCTTTTTGACTATTCAGGTGATCCAGAGCAATGGCTGCTCGCTCAAGCTCGACCTTCTTCGCTGCGTCGAGTTTGCTCAGCGTACCCTTTGTGGTCTCAAACTCAATTTTGGCGAGCTCGGTTTTCCGCCCATGAACCTCAGTCTGCTCATTCAGAGACCTCAGTGTCCGGCTATAGCTGTCTTCGAGCTGCTTTGCATCCTGCTTTGCTTTGTCCGAGGCCTGCTTTGCTACCCTGGCAGACTCTTCGCGTGCCTTCTTCGCTTTTTCCTCGGCATCAGCCTGCGTTGCGGCTGCACGCGCCTTGGCCAAGATGGCCTTGCCTTCAGGGGTTTGATCGAGGTTGTCGATAGCCCCTTGGCGGTTAACTTCACCCAGGGATGTGGCGTCTTTGAACTTGGCGCCCTTTTCCGTAAGGGAGGCGATACGCTTTTCCCATGCGGTAACAAGTTCGGCGCTCGGGGGTTTAATGCTCTGCAAGCCGGCGCTGACACCCTCGGCGGCACCCTTCGCGTCGACCATCACGCCGTTGAGCGCGCCAATCTGATCGCCAAGCACGCCGACCTTGAGGATGTTCTCCTGATACTTGGCAGCCAGCGCCTCGAGCGTGCCCTGAACCTCCTTATTGGCTCCAGTGTTTTTAACGAGGTTCTGGGTCGACTGGTCAATATCAACGCCACCAGCAATACCGCGCCGGAAGTTGCCGGACGCGGCGGTACGTTGGTACTGGTTAGCTGTGAAGCGCTGACCGCCCAAGTAGTCGCCGGATGGGCCTTGGGCAACTGCCTGCATCTCCTTCACAATCTCGGCGGCTTTTTTCTTCGCCTCGGCCTGCTCCTGAATCATCTTGTCGAGAACAGGTCGGCGCTGGGCGTTTCCAAGGCCTTCCCACTCCTTTCGGAGATCCGAGATCGGTCTTTTCAAATCGATTGCAGCGGTATTCGCCGCGTTTGCCCCGTCTCGGAAAAGCAAGAAGCTCGCGGCGGTTCCTGCAGCAAGTGCAGTCAAGCCAACCGGGCCTCCCAGTAACCCCATGATGCCTGACGCAGATCGCCCAATCAGAGACCCTGCTGCTGCCTGGGAACGCTGCGCGACCGCAAGCGCCCTGCTTGCCTCAAGGTCTGCAATTTTGGCAGCTGTCAGCGCTCTCTGTGCGACGGTTGCTTCCGCCGTTGTGGTAGCGAATGCAACCTGCCGGCTCGCCGCGATGACATCCGCCTGGGCCACCCTGAGCGAGGCGGCAGCGGCATCCACTTGTGCCGCTGCGCGACCGACTGATGCGGAAATTGCCTCTCGCGTAGAGACCACAAGTGTGCGGGTGGCCTCGGCGCCGCGCTTGGCTATTAAAGCGATACCGCCAGCAGCAGCAACAGACGCGAGAGTCGAAAGGTTGTCAGCTGCAAAGTTAATGGCGGCGGCGAGCTTTGTGGTTACCTGTACGCCGTCATCTACGGTGCCGACATACTCCAGCAACGCGTCCTTCATACGAATGCCGGCATCTGCGACAGAGGTTTTCATGCCGTCCGTCTCTTTGCGCATCTTGCCGACCTGGCTGATCCAGGCCTTGGCAACCACGTCGATGGTCAATTTCCCATCGGTCGACATTTTTCGTAGCTCGTCTCGGTTTTTACCGAGCGAGTCTTGCAGCGCCTGGAGCAACCGCGGAGCCTGCGTAACGACAGCATTGAAGCCATCGCCTTGCAGCTTTCCGCCTTCAAGGGACTTACTGACCTGATCAATTACCGCAGCGGTGGCTTGACCCTTCGTTCCGCTCACAGCCAAACCGAGAGACAGGGCCTCAGTTACGTTCAGCGCGTCATTGGCAGTGCCGCCGTAATCCTTGAGCACGCCAGTAATGCGGATGAACAGTTCGGCGTTCTCCGCAAACGACTTGTACGTGACCTTGCCTATATCCATGAGGCGGGTCTGCGCTTCGGTAAACTCGTTCTGAGATCCGGTGGCGATTTTAAGGCGTGAGGAAATTTGCCCCCACTCATCCGACATGTGAATCAGGCTTCCGACGGCCAAGGCGCCCGCCATTGCTTTCGCATACCCACCGACTGCGCTGGTCAAAGACCCCAGGGCTCGCTCCTGCGCCGCGATGGCGGCTTCTTGCGACCGCCACGAACTCACAGCCTCGCGATTGCCATTGGTGATGGTGCGCAAGTAGCTCTGACCCATACGCCCGGCGCGAGCCATTTCTCGCTGATACGCGCTGGTTTCGGCGGACACGCTTACAACCAACGAGCGCAGAGTTTGTCCCGCCATGCTTTTCTCTGGGCATAAAAAACCCGGCACGTGGCCGGGTTTTAATGTGCAAACAGGTTTTAGAAAGTCAGCTTCAAATCTTCGACTGAAGCGTTAAGGAAAACTTCTCTTACATCGCCGCTGGGCGACCTGACGACAATTTTGTGGCCATCTGAATCATTTCTAATCGCGAGAAGACCCTGCTTAACGCTCAGTGGACCGCCGGCGGCCATGCCATTCACAGACATAATGTAATAGCCTGGGCCGATGTAGGCAGCGATGGCGGAGTCCTCTGCTATCTCCTTTACCAGGGCGCCCGGACCATCTGCGGGATTAGGTAAATACTGAGCTGCATTCATTTTGTAAACATCTCTGAGCATCGCGATCACGACGCCCAGCACGACCGTAAAAGCCAAACTCAACAGCCCGCCGAATATCATTGGCCAGTTGAACTCCGTTTTGTACAGCCCGTAGCCCGTGTCCAGCTTGAAAGTGCCAAAGTTAAAGACAAATAAAGCCGACAGAGCAATCGATACAAAAAGAACTATCCAGCAGAAAAAAATCCATCCGTCCCACTTATCCCTGCCCATCTGCCACACCCTCATCCGCATAAAAACGCCACTTTAGCACCTGAAAGGCCGCATCTTCCATGATGCTAACCGGCCTCGTCAGCGGCACTCGCCATCAAGAACGTCCTGAACAACTCCTCGCCTTGCTCCGCTTCGCGCTCCTCATCAACCGGCGTGACCGCGTCAGGCTTCCACTTCGGTATCAAGTCCAGCGCTGAAACCTTCGCGCCCTGTGCCTGGAAGGCGGCGGCAGCAGTAACAGCTGCGAGAATGTCTCCTCTCGAGTCACTGATTGGCGAGCCCTGGTCGTATGCCATCCACAAAAGCAGCTCCTCGGCGCTCATCCGTTCGCGCAGATCCTGCAATGTCATGCCCAGGCGAAGCGCAAGCGCCAACATGAATGTCAGCGCCGGCTCCGCCGTCAGTCGTTTCCCGCTGCTTCCACCGGATCGGGGGCGTCAGCATCTGCCGCAATGCCGCTCAGCTCGAACGCTTTCGAAACGAGCAGGTCGTGCACCGGGCTGAACGCCTCGGCTACCTCGTCGACATCGGCATCACCGAACACCCTGGCGCCCGACTCATCGAACAGCGTTCGTGTCAGTACAAACGCATACAGTGGAGCGGACGACACCTCGACTGATTCTTCCTTGGCAACATCCTCACCGTCTGCCGGGGATTCGCTCAAGCCGGCTGATTGGCGTGCCGCCAGGATCAATTCAGTCGCACGCTTGCGGTACTCCACCCAGTCGCCAGCGCTCAGCGCCCGAACCGTGACCTTTGCGCCGTCCCACTCTGGTACCACCATCTCTTCGCGCTTGAAGTTTCGCAGCGGGTCAAGTGCGAACGCGCGCAGACCGCCCTCGGCGGCTTTTACCCGAGCCATCAGGGAGTCACCGGAGCAGGGTCAAAGGATACGGCGCCGGTGATACGCACGTTGAACGTGCCATTCACGGTGCCGTTCGGTGCGGCGTCCCAGGTAAATTGGGTGACCAGGCCAAGAAAGCTCGAGGACGAACCGTCCTTGAATACTGTTTTGTAGGCGCGGGGCTCACCGTCGTCACGGGCTGTCCGGAGCACGGTCTGCGCCTCATCGTCAGCTTTCCAGTTGCCAGACATACTGAAAGTGCCGTTGTCAGCCAGGCCCACGGTGAACTCTTTGGCCTCACTGGCCAGCACCGTTACTTCGATTTCGTCCGACTGACCGCCCTGGAACTGGGGCTGCTTGATAGTGACGGACAGGTCCGCCCAGGTCAGCGCGTCATCCTTGGGGTCAAGGGTGGTGGTTTTGGAAACGCTGAGAGCCGTGCCCTGCGTTTTGACGAATTTAGCTTTCGTTGGGTTTTGAGCGGCCATGTGGCCTCCTATGGTTGCAGGGTGTATTCCCAGCTCACGCTGAAAAGTTTGGTGTCGCTTTCAAATGCGTCCGGTAGGCGATCAGCACTGCCGGTAGTGAAGTCGGCGCCATCCGTGGTCATCGCGGTGAAGGCCTCGTCTGCAAGGGTCAGCGCCTGGAGAAAGCTTTCCCCCCAGGCATCGAGCTGAATTGTCAGGTCGCTGGAGCCGTCCCAACCCGCGAGCGTGAAACCGGTGGTGCTGCTGACGGTTTGAATGACCAAGCGCGGCTGGGCGGCGTCCTCAGGCGCAACACCGAAGTACACTCGCCCGTCGACCAGAGGCGTGAGCCTGTCGATGAGGGATTTCTCAATCATTGGGTTTACCGGGTGATGGCGTTGTCGATGCCTTCAGCCAGCTTGTCAGCGACGGCCTTCTCGATCTGAGGCAGGCTGCCGTCCCAGGCGGGCCGGATGAATGGATGGGCCTGCATCTTCGATGTACCCAACTCCAAAAACTTCCAGTAGAACGGGGCATCCCATTCGGTTTTGCTGGTGCGCCCCTTCTTTCCTGAGCGCTTGAGCGCCTTCGACTGCTTGCCAGCGGGCTTCTTGACCCGAATCCCGGCAGTGGCTCCACCGGGCGTATCGGACTGCTTGAGCCTTGTTGCGGTGATGTTCCGCTTCAGCTTTCCGGTGCGAACCGGTGCCGCCTCCCGCGCCTTGTCCCTGGCAACCCGTGCGCCGGCCATGACTGCATCCCGGACGATCTTGTTGCCAACAGACTTGGCCAGCCTTTCAAAATCCGCCTCAAGCTCGCCAAGCCCCAGCACTGTCAGCGATCCGTTGCTCATTTGGGTTTCACCGTTTTGCACATGAGTTTCAGCATGTCCCGCTGGTTGGTGGCCAGCGGCGCGACAATTTCGTAGGTTATGCCTTCGTGCACCAGGTGCTGACCCGCCACCACGTCCTTGCGGTAGCGGATGTTGATCTCGGCAGTGACCGTGACCTGCATCTGTGACGCGGCTTCGTACATGCGCCCGGAGGGAATGTTGATCTCCGCCCAGAGCTTGCCCAGGTCGCCCCAAACCTTCGAGGGCTGGCCGAGGCCATCCTTGCCTTCGATGTAACCGCGCCGCATACAGAGGTGGCGCATTGGGCCGGCTCTCATATATTCACCCAGTGATGAGGCTTCCAAAGCGCGTTGGTCGCCATAGGCAGCTCAGCAGTGATCGCTCCAATCACCACAGTCTCGCGACTGCTGTACCAATGACCGATCAGCAGCAGCGCTCCCTGCTGGATAGACTTGCTCATCCGTAGCGCATTGCCGACCGGATCTGGCAGGGCCGTATCTGGGCTGACAAGCGTGCGATTGGTCCAGGTCTCAAACGCGCTGAGGGCTGCATCCCTGTAGCCCTCAATCAGCGCATCCTCGTCGTCATGGTCGACCCGTAAGTGAGCCTTGACGATGGGAAGATCAATCAACCTTTGGCACCAGCGCCTGAAGTGCCTCTTTGTTGGCGGTGGGATCGAACTCAATCCCTTTGCCGGTGAGCCAGGCCTTCAGATCGGGAACCTTCATCTTCAGCGGATCGGTTTCTTTCTGAGCCTCGATCGCTGCGTCGATTTCTTCCTGAGAGCTGCGCGATGCGTAACCCTCGGGCGGGTAATTCACTGCCAGGTAGCCGGCTGCTAAAAACTCAGCAATGGTGGGGCCATCCAGTTTCAGACCATTGGCGTCCAGTTGGTTGAGGTAGGACGCCACGCCCAAGTGCTCAACCGCCACCAGTGCGCAGCGGTCAGAAACATCCTGCTCGCCTACAGGAACCTCGATCACATGGTTGCCATCCACTGCGAAAGGGAACGGTTTTTTCACTAAAATAATCGGCATAAATACTCCAGAAGGCTGGGCACCCGAAGGCGCCCGCCCAGTCAGGCAGCAGCGCTGAGGGTGAGGATCTTCACGGCCTGGGAGTCAACCAGCATGCCGCCGACGCGCTTGGTGGTGTAGAAGCCAACGAATGGCTTGTTGGTGTAGGGGTCGCGCAGCACGCGGGTGCCGATACGATCGACAACGGTGTAAGCACGCTTGAAGTCGCCAAATGCAATGGCATTGGCACCGGCGGCGACATCTGGCATGTCTTCGTTTTCGGTGATGCCGTAGCCCAGAAGGACCGACGGAGCGCCCGCTTCCAGGCCTGGGCGCCACAAGTAGTTACCTTCGCTGTCCTTCAGCTTGCGGACATAAGCAACGGTCAGGTTGCCCATCATCCAGGTGCCATTGGCGCGGTAGCCTGCCTTGAGGGCGTGAATCAGGTTGATCAGGCTGTCGCCAGTGATCGCGCCAGCGGTGCCGCTCAAGAGCTTTTGCAGCACGCCGAATGCGCGAGCTTCGTCGTCTTTCACGTCCAGGCCGTAAGCCAGCAGACCTTTCGGTTTGTTGACGCCATCACCCTTCAGGAAAGCATTGCCTTCCTTCTCGGCGAAGTCGCGGGCAATCTCACCATTCAACCAACCCTCGGCATCGAAGAAGATGTCGTCAAGGCTGGTCTGAGTGGCTTGCGGGTTGGCGTACAGCTCACCCATAAACGCAGAGATGTTGCCGAGCTTTGGAGTGTTGGTCGCTGGGCGTGGATCGGTCTCACCCACCCAGCCAGCACCGTTGCCACCGAGGTTCACCAGACGCTTGTAGTCTGGGCTGCCCACGGTGATCTGGTTGCAGACCTGGCGCATCGGCGAGGTGTCACGCAACAGCTCGATGATACTGCGGTCCAGCTCCTCGGGAACCGCGAAGCCGCCGTCTGCATCAACACCGACCTGCAAGGCCTTCGCCTGCAGCTCGCCCAGGCCGGTCTCGATACCCTTGCGCACGAACTGCATGAACGCGGTTTTGTGCTCGCTGGCTGCCTTGGTGCCGGTACCGTCGGGGCGCTTCAGGGCGAGCAGCTCTTTTTCAAGATCGCCCTTCAGCGCATCCAGCTCGCTCAGCTTTTCGTTGAGCGTGTCGACCTGGCCGGACAATTTGCCTTTTTCTTCTTCCAAGCCATCAATGCGCTTGTCATTGGTCTTTTTGAATTCGTCGAACTTCTTGCCCAGGGCTTCGGCGACATCTTCGATATCTTTCTTTTCAACAGCCATGAGAGGCTCCTTAAATGCGGGTCAACAGTGATTTGAGTGATTGCATTGCTTCGTCGGCATCCGCCTCTCGCGGTGAAACTGCGCCGTAGCCCTTGGCCATAAAGGCCTTGGCCTGGGAGCCAGAAAACCCAACCTCTCGAAGGGCTCGCTCCACTTTGCTGGGCGGCGGTGATTCGCCGCGGGCCAGCAGAGATTTCACGTCAGTGATCCGGGCCTCATCGTTGGCCGGGAAGGTGACCGGGGAAACTTCCCAGAGGTCGATAGCCTTCAGCAGCCAAATGCCCTTTTCCTTGTCGTATTCGTAACCGCCGTCCTCGAGCATGTAGCCGATGGATAGCCCGGTAAGGCTTCCGGCTTTCATGTGCCCGTGCGCGCGCTTGGCCAGCGGATCAGCTTCAACCAGAAGCCGGCCTTTGACGTACAGGCCCACGTCGTCCTCGCGCATCTCGGTGTAGATGCCGATCGGCTCGCTCATTTGGTGTTGCCAGAGCATCGCCGGCAGGCGGCCTTTCTCTTTCCATCTGGCCAGGCTTGCGGTGAATGCGCCGCGCACAACAACATCGCTGTAGCTATCCTCGACACCAAACACGGAGCCATAGCCTTCGAACTCGCCGCTGTCACTGACCTGTTTAATGGTCAGCGGCACGTCAAGACGCTGTTTTGTCTGCATCGTCAGCAGCCTCTGGTTTGGTAGTCATATTCATTGGGGTGAGGTAAATGTCACCACCCTCGCGGGGGTTTTCGTCTTCAAGTTCACGGCAGTCGTTGGGACTCAAAATCCCCCACTGGATGCCCTTGCCGTAGGATTCGTACCGGCCTTTAAGGTCGCCGCGCATCAACGCACCGGCGTTGAACTTGGCGTAGTGGGTCAGACGGTCTTTCTCGTTGAGCAAGCCGACTTGGATGCGGTGCTCGATGCGAGTCATGATCGGAACCAGCGAGTAGTTCACGAAGCTCATGCCCATGTGCTCGATGTTGTTGAGCGTCATCTTTTCCATGCTGGCCACCAGGTGTGGCGGCACGCGGAACAAGCCGCAGATCTGTGCCTCAGTCAGCTTCTTGGATTCGATGAACTGGGTGTCCTGAGCGCTAAGGCTGATTGGTTTCCAATCCAGCCCCATCTCCAAGATCATTGGTTTATAGGCGTTGGTCACACCCATGTGCTCGCCCTGAAACTCCGTCTTTAGCCGATCAAATGCCTCGGGAGACAGCTTCTGATCGGTGCGCAGGACGCCACTTGTAACGGCGCCATTGGTAAACAGCTTGGCAGCATGGGCGTCCATAGCCTGACCTAGACCAAGCGCCTGGCGGGCATAGGCAATAGGGTTAAGCCCATTCAGGCCATCCAGCGTGAACAGCCGAACATGCCAAATTTCATCCTGCGTCAGAACCTTGGTGCCTGACTTGAAGTTGACGGTGTACTCAGCCGTCCAGTCGTCCTTGAGCTTCGGTGTGACGATGTCTGGGTTTAGTGGTAGCAGCTCGCCCACATTCCCCAGCGCCGATACCTTGTAGGCATAGAAGTTACCGCGCAGACACAGGCAGGCCACCAGCAGCTCCCAGAACTCCTGAGCGGTCATGTAGCTGTTGGGAGCCATGGTAATTAGCGGATAAAGCCGGTGGCCGGTAGCTGGCAACCGGACTCGGTCGGTCTTTTTGAGAAGCTGACAAGGAAGCATCCCCATCGACTCTGCCAAGACTCGGACGCAGTTGAATACGACTAACTGTTGCATGGCGCTATTCGTGGTGACGCGCTGTCCTGAGTTGCTTTCGTATCCTGTGCCAAGGGCTTGCGCGAGCTTCTCCGACGTATCGATGGCCTGCGTGGCGCTCTTTCTTCCAAGGAGTGATCGCAGCATTACCGGTCACCCCGCACTATCGAGACAACAGACAAGGTGATCAGGAGCGCTCCGCAAACAGTAAGGGCCAGAGGTTCGCCCATCCATGCCCACAAGCCCCGGGTCAGCAGGCCAAGGCCAAGTATCCCGATAACGTCAGGCAAGGCTTCCTTCAGCGCAGCAAGCTTTGGCGCCTTAATTTCATCGGTCATAGGGTTCTTAGTCCGTGTTTCATGATGTGGTCAGAAAGGGTGCCTTCCACTTTCGGGTTCGTTGCCATTATCGAAACCGCACAGAACAGAGCCATGAGTGGGTCGATCTTTGCCGAGCCGCTGGCCTGTTTTGTAATCAAAATTGAGTTGCCCTTGGGCTCGACCCTTGCGTTACCGCAGCACCAATTCATCAAGGGCTGGTCGGCATGAATAAGCCCGCCCTCGGCAAGCTTTCGCTCAGTTGTTTTGATCGCGCCACCAAGTCGCCAACCCTGACTGACACCGACCACCTTCTCCTGGCTGACGCCGCGAGCGGTGATCGCTTCGAGAATTGCCCCGATGCCAGCCGGATCTAGCCCCACCTGATGCAGGAGACCGGAGGCGTCAACCTGATCCACAATGTCCGCCACTTCATCCACGTCATCGCCAATGTGCTTAACCAGTACCAGATCACCGCTTCGGGCGTAGTCGTGGAGATTTGCAGCGATATCCTTCCGCCTCTCAAGTACCGATGGATGCGCCCAGGCCCGACACCAGGCCAACCACTCTCGGGTTTCCCGATCACGACCAAGCACGGCCAGGCCAAGCAAGTCGTCAAGACCGCCCCCATCAACGCCAATCGTCACCACCTCGCTGCGTTCGAGGATGTAGTCCAGCGTGACGCACTTGCGGATCTGAGACTCCCAGAACTCCGCGCCGGCCCAGCGACTCGACATCAACGCCAGGCCGATCTCAACGTTGAGGAATTTTGAGAGGAAGCCGCGCAGCGACTCCTCTCCAGACTCTTCGGCCTTCGCCAATTCGCGCTCAAGGTATTCGCGATCTACCGAGTACCCGAGGTTCGGGTTTACGACATGAAAGTTCTCTGGCTTGCGATGCTCGCCGGCCTCGATCATCGAGCGAGGGAACTCGTAGATCACCGCCAAGAAGCGGTGATCCTTAATCTTTCCGTCCCGGACGCCTCGGGCGTACTGCAGCTTTTGCAAGAAAACCCCAGCCGGAGGCTTGTCCGACTGGGTTGTCAGATAAATGATGCAGCCCTCAGGCCGCGAGGCTAGACCGCCGGTTGCCTCGCGCAGCATGTTCTCGGCATTGTGATTGCTGCCGAACAGGTGAATCTCGTCCACCAGGATGAAACTGGCCTTCTTGCCGCCGACCGTGTTCGAGTCAGCCGCTACAACCTTCAGCGTTGCGCCCGTCTCTCTATGGGTGATAGTCCTGATGTGCTCTTGAACATGGAGCAGATCGGCCAACTCCTCATCGTGCTTGACCATGTCTCTGGCCGGGGCAAAGGCGTTTTGCGCTACTTCAATGGTTGGCGCCAGAATGATCAGCTCCGCCGATTGCCGCCAGTTGCGGATCAGCAATGTCAACATGATCGCTGCAGCGATAGTGGACTTGGAGTTCTTCTTCGGGATGACCAGGGCGAACTCTTTGATCTCGCGCCGGCCTGTGTCTGGGTTGTAGGAGCCGAATACAGAGCCGGCGAAGTCTGACACCCAAGGCGCGCATGCTTCGCCAATGGTTGGACTACCAGGAGCGTCCACGATGCGCAGTTGCTGCATGACCTCAAGGCCGGCTGCTGCCTCCTCCGGGAATAGCGGCTTGATAGGCACCAATGACTGACCGGCAACGATCCTTGCTTCCCAGTCAAGGCAAGCAGTTGACCACTCCATTCAAATCACCGTGTGTTATCGACCGCTAGTCTTGGTGGCGCACCCTGGCCGAATCGGCCTGCCGAGGCTTTCTTGGCCGCACTGGCCTTCTGATCTTTCTTGCCTTGCTCCGCTACCTTCCCGTGGGTGTAGGGCAGCAACGCTTTTGCAGCATCGATCCGAAGCTTGGGGTCTGCTACCAAGTCCTTCATGACCCCTTTTAGAAAGTCGATAGGGTCATCCGCTGCCGCTGGAATGTAGGGATCTGGATCAGCTGCAGGCTGATCAGATTTTTTGGCCGAGTTAACAGCCACCGCCCGCCCCATTGCAGCCTGAACCTCAGGATCTTTTTCGAGCCGCGATGCCGCCTGCGATGCAGTCTTTTCGGGGCACCCAGCAGATATTGCCGCCTGCTTTTTGCCTTCACCGGACAGCCGCGCTTCGGCGTACCGGCGCTTTTGTTCGGTTAACGCCATAGTTAACGGATCCTGTTAACGGGGAAAAAATCTACGAATGGGAGAGGGTGAGGTTTCCGAGCAAAAGAGGTCTGAGGTTTTACCCCCTCCCCTCCCCTTGTGGCACGCCAAAGCCCGAATCCGGCACCATTTCGGTGCGTCGAGACCTGGCAAGCTTAGGGCGCTTCAGTCGATGTCTTGGATGCGTGGCAGCCCTTCTTGATGCGCTGGCCCTCGATCATCTCGAAGCGCACACAGAGCACCTGACAGTTCGCTTCGATATCCTCACCACCCATGAACAGTGGAACCTTGTGGTCCAGTTCGAAACCGTCTGGGAAGTTGACCACTCGACCGCAAGCGGCGCAGGTTGGGTCTTGTCGCCACACGGTCAAGCGTCGAGCCTGCAGCCGGCGGCCAGTAATTCGCCTGTCCGCCACAACCTGAACCCTTAGGGTTTGGATCGCAGCCATCTTCAGGGGCGACTTGTGCATCTTTAGCTTGGCCATCACCAACCTCCCGCCATCTTGGCGCCTACCGCTGCACCAGCCACGAACACCAGTACGATCATCAGTGAGCCGAAGCTCGGAGCGCATGAAGCCTCGGGGCGGCGCATACGTGGCGGCTCAACCGTGGGTGGAGGGATCAATGATCTGCGGCAGGCTGCACACATCAGGCCGCTACCAAAGTAAGGAACAGCCTCGGTCTTGATCCGCTTGCAATTAGCGCACTCAAAGGTGTGACCCATGATCACGCCTCCAGCGAAAGCTTGATCGAACCCAGGATCACACCGAGCGCGGCAGCCTGGGAAGACTTGGCCAGTTCAACTACCAGCGCCTCAACGCGTGCAACCTCGGCCTGCTCATCCGCTGGCATGTCACTGACCATCCCTTTGATCTGGTAGTACTCGGCGCTTACTGTGCTCATGGTTTGGTCCTTGTTGCGCGCCACGATCTGGCGCATTCGAAAACGTGGCGCGGATTACTTGCTCTGGCTGCGGACGATCTGAGCGTCCACCTGGTCAGCGCAGGTATCCAGCAACTTGATAGCCTTGTCCTTCAGCTCCCACACATCGCCGTTGAAGCGCAGGTCGGTGTCATCCTGATCGACTCGCTCACAGGGGATCAGCTCAGGGGCTTCAATTCTTACGGCCTGGGTCTTTGTCACCACCACCGGCTTTGCCGCGCAGGCCGTCAGGAAGAGGCTGAGCAGCCCAGTCACGAACAGGCTTGCTGTTGCGCTTGAGTTCTTCAAAGTCTTTCCTCGCCTTCTCGGCTTTCTTTTCGCTGGCCTTGATGCGGTTGGCCAGATCGGCGGTGTAGTCGGCGTTGCGCTTGGCTTCGGCACGCAGCGTGGTGATGGTGGCCTGGCTCTCGGTGTTGGCCTTAATGGCTTCGTCCTTGGCCTGGGCCTCCACGCGCTTCTCTTCGCGCAGATCCTCGACCCGCAATTGCTGGATACCAACCAGCAACAGGCCTACCAGCGCGATGATGATTCCTGCTGCGATCGCCTTCATGCTGAGTCCGCCTTTCTGCCCAGGAACCTGATGATCAGGTCACGGATCGCCGTCACGCCGATGAAGCCAATGGCACCGCCGGCGGCAACGGACAAACTCGGCGGCCAGGCCATCCACTCGATAACGCTGCTGGCCGACAGGCTCAGGGCACCGCAGAGCAACGCCTCGAACAAGGTGCGCCAGTAGTTCGGCTCTTTGGCGTCGTACAGCACGCGCAACAGCGTGATCGTGAAGGCCATGATTGCGCCCTGCCACAGTGGGTTCGAGAGGACCAGCCAGACCTGGGCCCAGAAGTCGGGGTTTTTCTCAGGCATCGGGTTCATCTCGGTATCCTCCCGGTGAGGGAGTGAAGGAATGGATTAGCGGGAGCGGTGAAGAAGGCCGCCCGGCATGAGCTCCTTGCGGATCAAAGCCTTGACCTGGTCGGCGAGATTCGAGACCGGTAGGTCAATCCGCTCTTTCAGGTCCTGGCCAAGCGAGGTCTCGCCGATTTTGCCGGCGATGTCCCGAAGAATGTCAGATGCATCGCGGTCATTGATGGCGAAGCGATCGGCCGACACGAGGATCTGTGATGGCAAGCCGATGCCCGCGACGCAGTACTTGCCATTCTCGCCGAGCTGCATCCGCACGCCCCATGCAGCCAACAATGGCGACTTGATGATGCTGTCCTGAATCGTGGCCTCGCTGAGATAGACCTGATCTCCATCAACCCCGAAAGGATTTGGCTTCTCTGGCTCCGGCTGCTCGAGGTTGCCGAGCTTGATCCGCACAACGCCGTCATGCGTGACGGTCATCAAGCCGTTTTTGATGCTGACCCGCGTGCCGGCCACCTTCGCTTTCTCCAGTCTCTGAGCCAGCTCTTCCTCGGTTTCGAGGCGGGAGTAGCTCAGGAACAGACGTGAATTGAACGGCTCATCACCGTAGCTCGCGTCGAACTCTTCGAGCTCGGCGGCGTGGCGATACTGCTCCGGCACCCGCTCAAGCTCTGCCTGCATGAACTGGAGCAGGTTGGCGGCATTCTTGGGCAAATCGTACTTGCTCCAGCTGGCCACCTCGACTGACACCATCTGGCGCTCCGGCGCATTTGCTGCGCTGCCGAGGGTGCAAGAGTTGAGCTCGAACTCTCCCGTCTTCAGGTCGATCCTCAAGCCGGACATGCCCGGCACGTAGTCATGGGATTGAAACGAACCGGACATTTGCTGTGCTCCAGAAACAGAAAAGGCCCGCCGGATTGGCGAGCCTTGAAATAGGTGCAGGTGGCTGGTGCAACTCTCCAGCTCTGGTGGGGCAGTTCGCCGGGTCACGTACCCTGCCCTCTCATCGCGTAGCCGCCCATTGTCCGCACGGGATTAGACGACGCCTCTACCGACTTAGCCCAGCTGCCTGGGCAATAACCTGCATGATGTGCGTGTCTCTCCACGCCTGTCCGCTTGAACCGGCCCAAATAGCACTATGGTCCGCCCAAGCTGCCGGTGTTCTTCCGTAACGCGTGACTACCGGCTATACCGCGTCCAGGCCCGCCCGAAGGCCCACCCTGGCTATGGCTCCACGCAACAAACTGGTGTTTCGCCAGCGATGACATGGCCCCGTGCTATCGTTCAATTTCCACACCGAACAATCCATGGAGCATCAGCGATGAAGGTAAGCGTTAAGTGCAAGAAGTGCGGCAGTGACAAGTTCGAGATTCCGGCCAGGCCGACAAACTCCTCGAAGATCACCTGCGGCAAGTGCGGTGCCGTCGAAACTTACGGCAACGTCATGAAGGCTGTTGGCGACAAGGTCACGGAAGACCTGAAGCGGCAGCTCGGGAAAATGTTCAAGTGACTGCATAGCTTCAACCAGTGGGCGTACCAGGTCTTCAACACCCTCTACGCTCACTTCCATCTCAAGCTTTGCCATGCAGCCTCCAGAAACGAAAAAGCCCCGCACGGTGGCGGGGCTCTGAATTTTGGTCATAAAAAAGCCCGGCGCGTGGGCTGGGCTTGATCTGCATTCCTGCTTCGACGCCTCATTGGCGGATCGGCTGGCCGAAGTTGAAATGCAGGATTACACAATGGCAAAAAAGAGTGGAATTCGCAACAAAAAGCCCAGCGGGTTAGGCTGGGCTTTTTGTCTGGTGTCGCGCTTGAAAAGCTGAACACGGTGCCATGAAAACAGGTGTTTATCCGCCCGGAAAGAACTTTTTACGCGGCTTCACGTAAATGCTCTAAGGCAGAGTCAACCCAGGCAACGCCCTGCTTGATGATCTCGAATGCCTTGCGCTCAGACATTTTGTTCTTCTCGCCGATCCGTACCGATGTCCATTTGGCTCCGTAGTACAGCCAAACAAAATCCCCCATCTGCTGATTGCGCGTCGTCAACCTGGCCACGGCGCCGTCGATCACCAGGGCCATGTCGTCAGTGAGCGTGTATTCCGCGCCGCCACCGGTTGCGGCTGTGCCGATCGAAGGTGACACGTACCGAGGCACGCCCATCCCATCCATCCGCCAGGAGCCCCACTGCTCCAGCAGCCACTCGGTGTCGCCCAGAGGCTTATTGGTGTAGGTGCGCTTCTTCATGCCACTTTCCTCGGGGTTGGCTCATCCATACCGAACAGCTCACGAAGAAGCTTGTTGGCGATCTTGTTCTTGGCGCCGCCCTGGGCGATCCAGAGTCGGGCGTATTCCTGGAATGGAAGCGTGGCCCTGGACGCACCCCAGTCAGCCACGATATCCATCAGGGCAGCAGACCCAATCCGCCCATCTTTTTTGTCCAGCAGCAGGCGGTTTCCCTGCTTCAGGAACTGAGACTCTCCTGCGGTCAAGCTTTTGCGCGGCAATGCCGCCGTGACGTTACTCATTTTGCCCCCAAGATGCGGCGGTGGACTTCGCTGATATTCACGCCTGGCTCGCCGCTACGGCCCACAGGTCGATCCTTTATAAGCAACTCGGTACCGCTGCGCATGGTCACCAGTAACCGATGCGGTGACACGGTGTTGTCCCGACGCATCCAACTGATATCGGCACTGTTCACGGCGAGGCCGGTGAGTTCATCGAGTAAAATCATCATTTTCAAACCTCGCACTTAACAAATTGTGGTTCTGACCCCCGGCCCATGCAGACCGTGGTTTTCAGGCAATTATGCGAATCTTCATATCTAACACCTGTCTGCTCGGCATCACCACTGCGGGCAATCCTGTCTAACGTTCCACAGCGCGTCATTGCTTGGCACTCCACACGGTCAACACTACGTTCTTGGGGATTTTCTCTCGGTACTGGGCGGATACAGCGGCAAGCCAGGATTGGTAGGCTTCATCGGCGGTATGCCCAAAGCCCCGCCATGGATGTTCCAGCGACTCGCAGAAGTAACGCTCGCGGAAATAGCGGATTCGTGGCTTCACTGGACGCCCGGTAAACCCGATCTTGCGATGCCCAAGCCAATCAGCCACCGCGGGCCAGATAATTGCCTGTTCAGGTTTCGTGAAGTCCGTCTTCCCGTTATTCGGGTGAACCTCGGCCAGGCCATAGTCCTCATTGGCAACCCACATCCTGAACCCGCTGGGGATGTGGATCAGGTCGTAACTCTTGCGTGCCCATGCCCAGTCTTCGGGGAAATCACGGATCGACGCAGCGATTCGTTCGGCTTCGGGATATTTGGGTGCGTCAACGACAACCGATCCCAGTGGCAGAACAACTGGCTTGCCGGCCTCCATAGTGGCTTGCAAAGCGCCCAGTGATTCACCTGCAACGAAAGGGGCGGCGCTACGCCAGCGAAGGATCTTCGCCAATTCTGAAATTTTCATTTGCCCTTCCTCCCCTTGTACTGATCGGCGAAGGGGCGGCCGATCTCCACCTCTTCCTGCGTGGGCTCGCGGCCCGCGAAATTGACGAACCGGGCGAACTTGCCCTGCTGCTGGACGATGCAGGAGCCCACCGGTGCGTGCCTGCACTTGGGCATGAGCAACTCGGTAGCGCCGTTCTGCCCCTCCTCGCTGTCCATATCGCGGTGGACCAGGATGATGCAGTGGGCATCTGCCTCGATCTGTCCGGAGTCGCGCAGGTCGGAAGCGATCGGTTTCTTGCCCGGCCGCTTGGTCGAGTCACGGTTGAGCTGGGCCAGCAGGATCACCGGCACCTCCAGCTCCTTGGCAATGTTGACGATCCCGGTCGATATCTTGCCCAACTCGGCGGTGCGGTTGAACGCCTTGCCATCAGAACCGATCAGGCCGATGTAATCGATCACCACCACGTCGAGACCATGCTTGCGCTTGACCTGTCGGCAAATGCTGCGGATGCGCGGCACGGTCAAGCCCGACTTGTCACTGACGTACAGCGGCTTGCCTGCGATCTTGTTGACGGCGGCGGTAAGGCGCGGCCAGTCATCGTCTTCAAGCTTCCCGCTGTCCAGCACCTGCAGGTCAACAGAACCCAGCGAAGCCAATGCCCTATTCGCCAGTTCTTCCTCGGGCATTTCCAACGAGAACACCATCCCTACGCCGTGACCGCCGCATGCAATGTGCTGGGCAATTTGCAGGCCGAGGGTTGTTTTACCGCTACCCGGCAAGCCGGCGACGATGGTTACCGTTTTCTTGCGCAGACCTCGGATCATCTCGTCCAGCTTGGTGAGTCCAGTCGAAAGGCCGGTCGGCACGTCCCCGTTGTACTTCGAGTCGATAATGTCGATGTTTCGCGTTACCACCTCGTCCATGCGCTTGTAATCCGGCTCCCCGGTATCCAGGTCTCGCAAGTCGGCCATTGCCTGCTGTGCGCTGGCGATGATCTCGGCCACTGGCCGGTTCTCATTGGCCGAATCACGCACAGCGTCGGCAGCTTCGACCAGACGCCGAAGCACTGCCCTCTCTGCCACCGTTCGGGCGTATGCCTTCCAGTTGGCGGTGCTTGGCGTGTTCCTCGCTAGCTCACCGGCATACGCAATGGTTGTGCCGCCACTCGGGAGGACCGGCTTGAAGTCGTGAAGGGTGACAGGATCAACCGGAGCACCAGTGGCATGCAGTTCCAGCATCACCTGGAACAGCGCCGCGTTTTCCGGATCGTGGAAGTCAGCGGTGGTAACCGCGGCGGTGATCGAGTCGAACAACTCGCCATCCAGCATCAGTGACCCGAGCAGCGCGTGTTCCGCTTCGTCGCTGTACAACTCGCGATAGTCGTTCATACGCGCCCCCGTGCCGATTCCCAGGTGAAACCGACCAGAAGCGCCTTGTTCTCGCGCAGCCGGTCAAGTGCACGCTCGCCGATATACTGGCCCAGTCCCTTGGCGTTGAGATTGGACACCACCACCGTCGGGCGGATCAGGTTGTACCGGCGGTCAAGCACCTCATGCAGGGCCGACAGCTCGTAGTGAGTGCCAGCCTGGGCGCCAACCTCATCGATCACCAACAGGTCGAAACTCGCCAGTTCGTCGATCACGTCTCCCTCGGTGTACCCGGCATTGCGATCCATCGAGCGCTTGAAGACGCGGATGATTTCGGAGGCGGTGGTGATCACCGCCACAGCCCGGTGGTGGCGAATGACGTGCTGGACGATGCCACTGGCCAGGTGCGTCTTACCGTTGCCGACGTTGCCGCACAGCAGCAGGTTGCGGCCTGCCTGAAAGTGCTCTCCGAAGTTTTCGGCGTAGGCCTGGCAAGTTTCCAGCGCCAGCTTCATCCCCGGAGTTGTGGGACGGTAGGTTGCGAATGTGCTGTCGGCAAACCGTGGCGTGATGCCAGAGCCTACAAGCGCACTGTTGACGCTTTCGGCTTGCAGGTTGGTCAGCGCCTGCGAATGCTCCTCGCTGCCCTGTGACGCTACACGTAGGCCGTGGTACTGGCATTGCTTGCATGGGCGGACAGCCATGGAGCCGTCGAACTGCTCTACCTCAGAGCGATCCACCGCACCGTGGACCGGGCACTCGCCGGCGAAGGTACGCTGCTCAGGCTGGCGTCGGAAATTAGAACGCTGGACCATTGCCGCCTCCTTGGTACATATCCGGGGTGTGGTTGGGCAGGTTGTTGAACGCCGAAGGTTTGCTGGTGGTCGCGCCAGCAAGTGGTCCAACCTCATCAGTCCACTTCTCGCCATTGAGCCAAGACGAAGCCAGCGGCACGTATTGACCCCCATCCTTGACCCAGTCGTGCTGGAGACGCTGCTTCCCAAGAGCGGCGATTAGGGTCTGGCGTAGTTCTGGATTCGGCTTCAGCTTCGCCCAGGCTTTTTTGGCGTCCTTCAGAGACTTCTTCTTCGGGTACAGTTTCCAGAACTGATCAAAGCCTTCCAGCGGATTGACCAAAGAAGTCTCTGCAGTAGTCTTTGTTGTAATCTCTGTATGAAGAACAGGGCAATCTGACCCGCCCGATGAGGTCAGATTGACCTGATCTGATTGGGTCAAATTGACCTGATCGAATAGAGCATCCGATTGGTAGTTGATGGCATAGTGATTCGTATGGTCATGCTGGGCTTTGGCCAACTTTTCCACCAGCACAAGGCCCTGCTTTTGCAACGATGAAAGCGCCCGCTTCACCGTCTCCTGTGACCAGAACGGGAACTGCTTTTGCCACTGCTCAACGGTGTTGTAGACCCAGCGACGACCTTCATGGTCGACGCCAGACTCTGTCTCGTTGAGCCAGTACTTGAGCTGCTGCAGGACGATCGCCTCATTCAGGCCGATACGCTCGGCAAGCTGGGGGTTGATGACCAGGGGGCGGAACTTGAAAAGTAGGCTCATAGGTTCAACTCCCGCGTTACCCGGGCAACGAAGTCGTAATAAGCCTCAGACATGACGAACCCCTGCGCTTCCAGAGCTTCGCGATAGGCCTTTGCCGATCCGTACAGCACCCAGCGCTCGCGCTCTGGCAGATCCTTGAAGTGGGCATAGGTTGGCCAGGGCCCGACGATTATCGGCGCTGTACGGGCGTCCTGGGGGGGGGCGTGAGGGTTGATGATGGTCATTGCAGAGTCTCCCCTGCCGGACGCACGAACAATTCCTCATCAGGCTCGCCCGGCATCCTGCCTCCGGACAATCGCATGATCAGCACAGTGAGGGCGTTGCACGCGTTGATCATTGAGGCGTGCGCGTTCCAGACGGTGTCGTCGTCCGGATCGGTACAGGCGAGCGACTCATGAGCAAAGTTCGTCCCGTTGCTCGCCATGCAAGCCAGCGTCAAATCATCGAACTGCTCAAAGTGCGGCTCATTGAGAAGCGAAAGGCGCTCAACGGGTTCTGGAGGCAGATTGCCCGGGAACGATAGCGGCACATTGGAGGAGGTTATCCCCTGGACCAATGTTTCTCGCGGGATGCCCTTGGCTTGCAGGACCGTGCTCAGGGAGAGGAAGCAGGCGAGCGCCACCATCTCGGTGGGATGCCCTTCTGACTTAGCGTGACCTACCACCAGCGGCAGCAGGTCACCAAGCACAAACACCTCATGGGTAGCCATATCATTGGAGGCGCCTTTCTGGATTGGCTTTTTCATAGCGAACGCTCCAGGCGCTGGATCAGTGTGCGGAGCTTGCGCTTCGTCTTGTTGGTCAGGTCACGAGCATCAAGCCAGCGCTTGTATGCCGACCTGGTGAAGTGCAGAACACCAGCGTAGGCGTCATCCTCCGGGTCGATACGCTTGCGTGGCTCGCTGGGATATGGTCGCCCGAAGGCCGCAAAGTAAGTCCGGTACAGGGCGTTGAGCTCGTAACGCAGAGACTTGCGGTCGGCCTCAGCCTGATAGTTATCCACCGCTGCCTGGGCGATCTGCGCCATGAGTTGCTCGCGTGTAAGTTTTGTAGTCATGGTCGATCCTCCAGCAGATCTTCGTCGCGTTTTGCCCAAAGCTCCTGGATTTTGGCGAAGCCTTTTCCAGTAACGCGGCAGGTGAATTTGGTCTTGCGCTCGCCCGTCTCTTCGTCCTTGTAGGAGTGAGCAGAGGCTACGAGATATCCGGCCTCGATCTTTGCTTGGTATGGCTGGTTGTACCGGTCAACCCAGCGCTTCTGCTTGAGGAACTCGAACAGGCGGTTCTGACCAGTGCCGATGGACTGGGCCACTTCGCGCACGTAGTGGACGCCGTGAGAGACGACGACCTGATCATGGAACTCAACCTTTGGCGCGTCGGCGGTGACCTTTTGTTCGAGCAGCAGGTTCTCGCTAGACAGTTCCTTGTTGTCAGCCGTGAGCGCCACCACCTTGCCGACGTTCTCCAGCAGCAGACCTTGCAGCACGGCCGGATCATTGAGAGCCGCCATGACGCTGGCCTGTGGGTTGGCCAGCTTCTGCTCCAGTTCGGTCATGTAGTCGAAGACCGCCGCTTGAAGGTCGTAGCTGTAGGACATGGCCATCAGGCACGATTCACGCTTGGGGAAGCGGTAGCAGGGGTAGGTCTGCCCATTTTGAGGATGGACATAGGTGTCGGAAAAATTCCCGACACCCCCTCCAAGTACTTCAGGCACTTTTTTCAGGAGGTCGGCGTGCTCAAGCTTGGCGAAACCTTTCGACGGGAATGGTTCGCCAGCCTGTTCGGCCTGATGTTTGCGGTGCTGGTTGATGAAGTCGACCAGCTCGAGACTGGTCATGGTGACGGCATCGCCGCCTTGGAATTTGGCGATGGTCATGGATTCACCTTTGAGTTGATGGCGGCATGGAAGGCTTCGTCCGTACGCTCCAGGCTTTCATTTGCCTGCAGGACAAGCGAGCGCTCAGGGATGGCGTCGAAACAAGACCCGAGCCGTTCAGCTGCCGATTCCAGCCAGTAAGCGATCTCGCCGATGAAGCCGGCACGCTGACCATCGAGAGACAGCTTTTCCTCATCAGTGGTAGTCACTTTGGCGTCCATGGAAGCGAGCACGCTTCGCAGGCTGCTGCTGCCGAGCCTTGTAGGGTTCTCGCGCTCGTCACGCAGGTATTTCAGGAACATGCGTCCAGCGATGCGCCCGACCTCGATTCCACCGAAGAAGCCACCAGTGAGTGGAACATCCCAATTCGAAGAACTCTTGCTGTGATCCTTTCCAACAAATGGCAGGCGATCCCATGCGCACTTACCATCCGGCTTCGAGCGAAGGCCTACCTGCTTGCGCTTAGGTAATGGACGCTTGGATTTAGGGATGGATGCCTTCACTGGACACCCCCTACATGCACAGCATCATGCGCCGCGCCGGCATGACGGCTCTTCCAGAAGAAGTTGCCGGTTGCGAAAGTGATCGACTCCAGACGGCTTTCGATCTCAGTGGCAATAGGATTGCTCCAGCCGCCGTCGAGCGATGGGACGATCTGAGCCAAAAGGATCGTTCGCAATTCGTTGAAGGTGGCGCGGGCGGCATTCATCCGAGCCATTTGCTCGGCGGTGACAACGGCGTCATCCAACAATTCGCCATATATTTCCAATACGGCCGGAAGGTTATTCATGCTGATCTCCGACTTCCCGCGCCACGTTTTCGGTATCCGCGTTTTGTGGCGCGAGTTCGTCAAGCTGGCGGCTAATGGTTTCGTAGCTGCACGACGCGTTATTGGCGGCATCCGCCACAAGGTTCCAGGCGATCTCGATCAGATTGCTTACGTGCGATGGATGTGCCGAGCCAGTGGTCATGGAAAACAGCAGGCTCTCCAACTGGTTAAGTGCTGTCTTGGCGGTTTCGAGATCGAGTAAAGCGCCGTGGGCGACGACAAGGGCGGTCTGGTGGAGGGCGGTCATTGGGCACCACCTTGGGCAAAAGCCCCGTTGCGGCGGAGAAGATCGCGGCAAGCCTCGCCATTGTCAGATAGCTTGCTGCCAATGATTGAAAGACCTGCCGCGAGACCGTCGGTCACGGATGCTGGCAGTAGCTCTTGCTCGACTTCATGGGCGTAAATGCCGCGAAGCAAGGCCCCCAGCGCCCAAACAAAAGCGCCGGCCTCCTGCATATCCTGCGAGCAATTCGCGAGCTGGCTTTCGTAGTCCGGACGCGGCAGTGCTTGCGCCTTTGGTGGTTTGTTGCTATTTTTTGGGTGTGACATATCGTCTTCTCCGACGAAGATTCAAAAAAGTCCATTGGCGTGGACTGGTTAAGAAGGCTCGCGAATGCGGGCCTTTTTGTTGCCTGCGATTTAGCCGGACAACAAAAACTGGGATGGGCAGACCTTCATGGCAAGGCCTGCAAGCGTGGTTGGTCTGGACGATTCAGTTCGAGCGCCATCTGGATCGAATTGATCTTTCGTCCGATCTCAAGGCTGAGGTTGGGCTCGTCACGCTGCCACTCCCACAGGCCGCGACCGCAAGCACTAGCAAGCGCCTTGCGATCATTGAAGTTTTTGCAGGTGCGATTTAGGTCTTCAAGGGCAGATGGCACGCGGTGCAAAATTTCCTCGATGCGCGTGTCACACCACACCGAAAACTTAGCGCTGAGCCAGCGGGCAAAGTGAATGGCGAGTTTCGGATGCAGCCATGTACCGCCACCCCGATCAGCCCGAGCCTTACTGGTTTTTACATACCCGGAATTCCGGGTATCTAGAATTTTCGACTCGGCGCCGGTCAGATGCTCATCAAGCGCCTGGATGTACTCAAGGGTGTCTGCGTTATCCAGCCAGTGGTCGATACGCTTGCCGAAACGGTCAGCCAGCTTCGTGGCATGAAGCCAACCATCTGCGCTGAAGCGGACCGGCTTGCCCTGATATTCGAAAGGGATGACGTTGTTCATCACGCCACCTCCGCAGTACTGGACAAAACACCAGCACCGTCAGTGGACTGACCATGGATCGGGTTTGGGCGTACATTTGCGTTCAAGGTCGGGCCACAGCCTGACCTGCATTTGCGTTCAATGCGAGCGGGGAAGGCGCGGCGCTCTTCGGCAGAGAACGTGCCATCCAACTCTTGGGTGACGACAATATTTCGGCCGATGCGAATTGCTTTACTGAGCGCGCCCTGAGTAACACCTAACAGCAGCGCGGCTTCAGGTTGCCCTCGCTCTTTTGCAAAATCTTTCAAATGAAGGTTGCTCACGGTTCTTCTCCGAGGAGTCTTGCTCGGATAATACCTATGGCATTATTCAAAGTAAATACTTTTGGCATTTGTCAAGATATTACCAAAAGGAATATTCTCAGCGAATGAGCAAACGACACCTACCCGATGACAGACAAGCTGAGTGCCTTCGATTGAAGAGAATCTTCAACGCGAAGAAGCGTGACCTCGGCCTGACCCAAGAGAAGCTCGCTGAATATCTGGGGATAAATCAGAGTTCGGTTAGCCACTACCTGAATGCTGTAAATCCTCTTAACGCAACCGTTGCAGTTGCATTCGCTAGAATATTGGAGGTCCAGGTCTCAGACTTCAGCCCCCGTCTGGCAACCGAAATTGAGCTTCTGACATCGCCCTCTGTTGAAGCAAATCGAGAATTTATCTCCAACCGAGTAGGGGCCCACAAAGCCAAGGGGGTCGTCCCGCACGAGGAGTACGTACTGATCCCCCAATACATGCCTGAGGACCGCTTCGTCAAAGGAGTTAACGACGAGCACGTGGGCCTGACTGAAGGCCTAGTTTTCAGGCGCGGGTGGCTGCGAAGGATGGGGGCATGGCCTGACAACTTGTTCGTTGTTTATGCAGATGGAAATGATATGGCGCCGCACATATGCGCCATGGACGTGATTCTGTTCGACACCTCAAAAAGGAATCCAGAGGATAGGCAGATATACGTAGTGAAGCGAAGAGATGGCGGGATTACCGTGAAACGCATGATTCAGCAGCTGTCCGGATCGTGGATTATCCGAAGCGAGAACGCCGATAAAAATCTTTTCCCAGACGAAATAGTGCCAGAATCGGAAGCTTCTTCGTTACCAATCATTGGAAAGGTAATCTGGAGAGGTGGTAACGCAAGCTAATTTCTCAATACCAAAAATCCGCCCGTGAGGCGGTTTTTTTTCGCCGACAGAAAATAATAGTGCCAAAGGTATTTACTTATAATATTGCCATAGGTAATGTTTAGCCATCGCAACCCGCCATGGAATCACCCACATGAACGCAGCAACCTCAATAACCAACGGCAACTGGACAGGCCATCTTGGCATGGGCCTGGCCCTGCGTGAGTTGCAGTGCGTGCTGGGGATTGCCATGGGTCAGACCAGCAAAGAGCTGGCACGGGACCTGGGCGTTCAACCTGAAAGCATCAAGAAGCGCGTTCTCGCGGCCAGCACAAAGCTGGGCGTCACCCGCCGTGCACAGCTGGTGGCTGAAGCGATGCGCTTAGGCGTAATCAGCCCGATGGTGATCCTGCTCTGCATGATCCTGACAGCCCAACAAGCCAGCACCGAACAGTTCGGTCGCATCCGCCGCCCAGGCGAGCGCCGCATCGAAACTCGCGTGGCGGTCCGCCGCATCGAGGCCGCTCAAACCGCTTAACCCAACCTGAATTTTGCGAAAGCCAACAACGCGGCGGGCCTTTGCTCGCCCTGGAGAAAGTGAATGAGCGCCACAGATTACGATTCACGCACCGCCGACAAGTTTGTGGTGCGCCTTCCCGACAACCTGCGCGCCGAGATCGAAGCCGCAGCGAACGCGGGTGACCGCAGCATGAACAGCGTGTTTGTCCAGGCGGTGCGCCAGTACCTGGATGGGCAGAACCGCCAGCAGATCCTACTGGATGCGTTGGCCAACACCGTCACCACCCCGGTTAAATCCCGCTCCATGCACATCGACGACCGCGTGAAGATGGTGGGTAGCGAGCCGGCATTCCTGACCGTGGTCTTCGAGTTGCCCAGCCTGAACGACGCCCATCCCCTGATTGCCCAACTCCCTTACGGCCGGAAAGCGCTGGGCACGGAAGCGGCGGTGTTCGGGTTGACCACCGGCAACCTAATGGAGGATGCGCCATGCGCCGACTGATCCTCACCGCCCTGTTACTGATCGCTGGCCAAGCAACCGCCGGCGAGCAGTTTGTCGACGTTCAACACGACACCGCCCGCGGCGTCACCTGCTGGATCTTGAACAACACCGGGATCAGCTGCTTGCCGGATAGCTCGTTCCAGCACCAGCAGCAGGCCACCCCATCAAGCGAGGCGGGACGAGCCTCCCCGGCCAGTTCATCGGCCGAAATCTCCCCATTGCAGGCCGCCCCCGCACCAGGTGACGAGAGGTTCCAGCTATGAGCCGCCGCAACGGGCCGGTGGGCCAGCGCCTGATCGAGCTGTTCAATGCCCTGCAGCGCCGGGAAACCACGTTCGGGCAGATCTACGCAATGTCGGCATCGTGCGGTATCGACGCGCGCCGAGTTCTGGCTGACCACTTTCAGCGAGGAGCAGGCCATGAGTGAAGATATGAGCAGGGCCGTCATAGCAATGCCCTTTGAACTGGCAATGGGCAGCGAGATATCCCGCCGACAGTTCTACGCCAGAGCCCAAACGCTACTCGCTGATCTCGACGAGGCGCGGAATGGCTTGAAGCATTCGTGTGCTATCCGCCTGAAGAAGCGAATCGAAAAACTCGAAACTGAGCGCGCTCAGCTCAACGCTTTCGCTGTTGAGATGATCAACGCCAGCTTCGAGGGTGGCAGTTTTGACGGTGGCGACATCCAGGACATCGCAGTGAAGCACCGCTTGTTGCAGATCGAGCAGCGCGAGGACGAGTGCGGCGAGGCCTGCGCCTGCCGTGAGTATGGATTTCCGGCTGAGTGCTATCGCAAGATGCCGATCCTTGGCACCGTGACTGATGAGGTCTCGACACAATCCACGGATACAGAAAACGTGTCGCGACACCAGGGTGGGCAGACATGAGCGCAGCTAGAGTAATAGAGTTCGAGGAGTTGCAGCGGATCACCGGCTATACGCGGCGTGCTGACGTAGAGAAGGCGTTGCGCGGGGAAGGAATACGGATATTCCTCGGGAGAAAGGGGCCTTGGACAACCGTCGACCTGGTCAACCAGGCGGGCGGCCTCAAGCCAATCGATCAAGAAAAGTATGACGCGGACATTGTATGAAGCGAGGAAGGAAGCGCCAGCACAACCCGAACATCCCTGGCCATATTGACCAGGCTGCCCTGCCACGCTCGGTGTATTTTGACCACCGCGGGGCGGGGTGCTGGTACATCCTGTATTTCAACGAAGCCGGCCGGCGCCAGCGGCAGAACCTGTGCGCGGGCAATGTGACGCTTTCGGAGCTTCACCGACTGATCGAGGAGCGCAACGGCGTAGACCGAGACAGCTTGCAGTACCTCTGTGATGAATTCCACAAGAGCGACCAGTACAAGGTCCTCAGCGAGAAAACCCACGACGACTATGTCTATTCCCGCGACGTCCTTTTGGCGTTCCCCACAAAGCTCGGAAAGCCGCTGGGCGAGTTGGCAGTGCTGAAATTCACCCCAGCGCTAATCCAGCGGATCATCGACAAGATAGCCCAGGATGGTAAACCCTCGAAAGCAGCGCATGCCCTTCGCTATCTGCGCCGCGTGATGCAGTGGGGCCGAAACCGTGGATTCGTGAAGGACAACCCGGCCAAAGGCATCGAGTCTCCGAAAGAGCGTAAGCAGCGTCGGCTACCCGACGACACGGTCATGGTTAACCTGATCAGGTTCGCGCAGCAGCAAGGCCAGCTCAAGAGCGGACAGCCCGGGGCGTGCTCACCTTACCTATGGTATGTGATGGAGATCGGGTACCTCTGCCGCCTGCGCGGTATCGAGACGATCACCCTCACCGACGAGAACGAGCTCGCCGAGGGCGTGCTGACCAACCGCCGCAAGGGAAGTCGGGACAATATCGTTCGGTGGACACCTCGGCTGCGTGCCGCCTGGGATGCCGCCAAAGCCGTCAGGTCTGAGACCTGGGAGCGAAAGCGTGTGCCGGTACCGATCCGCGCGGACCAGCGCTTCTTGATCATCGCCGCCACCGGCAGACAGTTGTCGAAGTCTGGTCTTGATACAGCCTTCCAGCGGCTCATAGTGCAGGCGATCGATAAAGGCGTCCTCACTGAGGAGCAACGCTTCGGCATGCACGACTTCAAGCGAAAGGGCATCACCGACACGGTGGGCACCCGGGCAGACAAGCAACAGGCGTCCGGTCATAAGGACGAATCAATGATGGATGTTTATGACTTGAGCGTGCCGACCGTGAACCCTTCGGCTGATTGAGCAACTGATTAAACCGAAAGCTGCTCACAACTTTATCCACAGTCAAGTGGTAGAGAATGCTGGACAGAACCCCAGTCTTTTTCGCGTACAACAACCACGTCCTTACCTGCAAAATAAGGTCGAAACGCATATAGCTAGCGTACAAAAGAATCGCTGCACGCTATACCGATCCTGACTAAGGTGTCTGACTTGTAATCAGTAGGTCCCGGGTTCGACTCCTGGTGCCGGCACCATACGCAACATCAAAGAAGGCTCACCGCAAGGTGGGCCTTTTTTGTTTCCCCATTCCCATCATTTCGCTCACACCAGCATCCAAGTGCTGCGTGCCGCTCAAACTCCAGCCCTTAGCCGTTCATAGGCGCTCACGAACCGCTAATGGGTGATTTCAAATGGTATGTAAAAGTACCGAGTCCGAGCAAGGCGCTAGGAATGCAGCGCACCAGTGTTCGTCGTTCGGTGCCGCAAGACCAAGACCGCGAACATGTGAAGAGGGTCGTAGAGGTGCTTTGCGCACACCAGCAGCCGCGTGCCGCGGCCATCGCTCAATTAGCGCGAGCCACCGGCATGCGCTTACGTGAGGCCATTTTGGCCGACCTTCCGCGCTTAAAACGTGAGGCCGAACAATACGGCAGGATCAACATCCAGGATGGCACCAAGGGGGGCCGCTCAGGTGCCTCGGCACCTCGCTGGATCAGGGCGGATGATCATATTCGCGAGGCGCTGAGATCCGCCGAACAGGTCTCACCCGACGGTAGCCGCAACCTACTTGCACCGAACGAAACCTACCTCGATTTCCAACGGGGAATCGTCCGTCCTGCACGGGACATCCTCCATCAGTACAACCTCAAAGGCTTCCACGAATTGCGGGCAACCTATGCGTGCGAACGCTATGAGCAAATTACCCACCATCCCGCCCCCATCAATGGTGGCCATTGCTACCAACTCGACCGACGCCTCGATCAGGAGGCCCGAGTGCAAATCAGCTATGAACTCGGACACGGCCGTATCGATGTGGTGTCGGCTTACATTGGGGGTCGAGCTTGAACAAGCCATTCGATATGGAGATTTTTCTGGCGGGCGTTCTTACCGGGTCGCATGCCACTCGCGAACGTCACCTACGCCAAGCAAAGGCCATTCAAGCGGCGATCTCTGATCGCTGGCACCGAGAGAACCCATGGGCCTGGCAGAGAAAGCATCTCGCTTGGTTTCTAAAAAACCACCTCAATCAACACGCCGAATCAACGCGCTATTACTATCTACTGACCATGCAGTTGATCACTGCTCGTCTAGGGAAGCCTTGGCAATTCACAGTGATAGGTGCAGTTCCACCATCCATAAAGGACGTAAAGACCGACCATCGCAAAAAAATAGGAGTCGGCAGAAACGACCCAATAGCGGCCATTCGTCTCGGCAGGCGACGTACATCAGCACTGGGTCAGTTTTAGACTCACAGAATATGACTGTACATATCTCAGAGCTAGAACTCAGGGATGACCTGCCTACCCTTGTTTTTTTTGGGAATGCGGCTTAGGATCTCTTCATGTCAGTGACTAGGAGCATCTCCAGTCTCAAGCTGACCTCTAAAGGCCTGTATCCGAGTTACTTTTGTGTGACTTCCCCAATCTGCTGATTGAGGGAAGCCGCACGAACAGTAAAATTTGCGTTACCCGTAACCCCCTTCCTCCGGCACCTAAAGATCACTTTCAATTGTTCAATTAGCTGTGCACTTATGGTGCATTCTGGCTTAATACCTGCTTATGCGCCTTTTTTTTGTTACAGTGACCCCAGCCTGAATCCATAGTCTGCTGTACATATATAGACTGAGGCAAACACCACAACAGTATTAGTTTTGCTGTCACGAATAAAAAATTCGCATAACACATAGTGAGTCGAAGGTTTGAGGGGCTGTTATGGCAAAGAAAGAATTAAGCTCGATATTTGACGCCATGTATCATGGAAAACATGATTTCCAGGATTTTTTGGCGGGAGATATAACAACACGCTATAAAGTAACCACCCTCAAAGGCATGGAACTATACAAGACAGACGAAAAACTGAAGGCCTACCATAAATTTCTAAATTTATTTGTCTTTGAATTTTTAAAAGCAAATGAAAATGTTGTTTATTCCTACAGAAAAGGAGTGAACGTCGCAAGTGCAGTACAAAAACATGCCGGCAGCCGTCATTTTTTTCAAACAGACCTTAAAAGCTTTTTTAACAGTATTGATAGCGCCTTAGTAAGAGAAACAGTAAAAAGCAATTTCGACTCTATACCTGTCTCCGACATAGACAGATATTTAGATAGAATTATAGAAATGTCAACCGTAAATGACATGCTACCCATTGGGTTTTCAACATCCCCTATCATTAGCAATGCGTGTCTTCAAAAATTTGACAGCAAACTTGAAGATTACTGCATCGCTCAAAATCTAATTTACACTAGATATTCTGACGACATTATCTTGTCTAGCAGTGGGGACACCCGACTATATGGGATCGATACTACAGTTGGAGAAATGCTGAAAGAGTGTTTCGGCGAGAAGCTAAACCTAAACTTCAGCAAAACTAAATTTTCGTCTGTAGGAAATAAAATAAAAATTTTGGGGATGGTTATTTTGCCCAATGGGACCGTCACCATTGATTCAAAACTAAAAAATACAATTGAGGTTCTACTTCATTTCTACGCGAGCGATAAAACCAAATTCAATGATAGACTAGAATCAGAAAGTTCAAAACTAAAAGGAGACAACAGTGTTGGCCTTTTACAGATATCGGGTTATTTAAACTACGTAAACACTACCGACCCACACTACTTAAATAAACTACGGAAAAAATATGGGACTTCCGTTGTTGACGCGTTTATTCGCGGCACGGTGAAGTAGCCATGAAATTGAGAATCCAGATCTCCAACATTCAACACATTCGAAACATGCTTGTAGATTTAGACCTGAGTTCGTGCAAGTTAACCTGTATCGTAGGAAGAAACGGCGCAGGTAAAACCACGTTAGTCAAGGCTATTCAAAACCTCCAGTTTGCTGACACATTTGCACGGACATCCCCGGCTAGTATCTTCAATACAGACAGCGCCGTAACTTATACTGCAGAAGGTGATAAATATAGCTTTTATTATGATCCGGAGATCAGGACACTCAACTCAAAAGATATAATACCAGACGAAATTAAGGCAAGCATTGATGCCGAATTGCCTATGCCTTATGGCCAGAGGTTTAACTTTTTTCAAAATATCATCTCAGCTGACCTAGATATTCGACGATCTATCGTATTGGATAATCATGAGCGTCCGTTAGAGCTTATAAAAATGCTGAATGAGATTTACTCTACTTCAAGATTTGATACCTTAGTAGAGATAAAAATCAAAAAAACAAACTATTATTGCGTTTTGTTAGACGATAGCAAATATATCCGAGAAGACTACTTGAGCTCTGGAGAGTTTTTTCTCATCAGCCTTTATCGAAAAATAAAGGCCGGGGCAAAACTCATTGCTATTGACGAAATAGATATTTCACTGGATGCTGCCGCACAAACAAAACTAGCTGAAAAGCTACGAGAGTTCTGTGAAAAGTATAAGGTTAATATTTTTTTCACCACGCACTCCCTCCCGCTAATGAAGACACTGCTGTACGGCGAGCTATTTCATTTGGAGGAGGTAGACGGAATTGTAAGCCCACTTCCAGTCTCTTACAACTTCATCAAAAGTTTATTATTTGGATTCGAGGGATGGGACAAATACATCTTAACTGAAGACAAAGTACTGCAGCGCTTTTTAGAATTCATTATTAATAAATTTTGCGCAGAAACTTTTTATCGATTCAAAATTATTTACATTGGCGGAGCGCCTAATGTAGTTAATTTAATGCAAAGAAATGCTGACGAAAAATTTCTGTCGACAAAAGATAACGTAATTTCGATACTGGATGGAGACCAAGCAGACCAAAAGCACACTCTTAACTTTAAGAATGTTCATTGCATCCCTCTTAGCAGCGTGGAGAAGAAAATTTACGAGGATTATCTGTCAGGTGCAGAAGAACTAGTACGAGTGTCCGCCGGTCTTACGTTTCATGACGACAAAGACATGTTCAGCAAGTTAACTGGTAGACGGCTAATGTCAGAAGCTCAAATCTTTGAGTACTTGTGCCGTATCTACATTGACGAAATAACGAAATTCTCGGAAATACTAAAATCCTTTTTATACGACCCTGTAGACCCAAAGGTCTGAAACGAACTCTATAACTGATAGGGGACTGCTCGTTCTGGTCCGGAATATCGCCAACAGATAGCCCCATCAAAAAAGGATACATTTAGAGATAGAATAAAAAACACATATAGCAAATATGTTTTTTTACAATGGGTTGTAGCGCTGTTCGACTCCTGGTGGCACCATATCTCAAAGCTTCGCCATTCTGCGCTTTGTGGTGAAATTCAAAACCTTGGCACGCTGTTTTGTGCCGAAATGCCTAAAAAGTGTCCACACTTGAAAATCGTATATCGAAGAAATTAGTGCCCCTCCCTTCCAATTCGCTTGGCTTCCGCGATGAAATAGACGATGTAAAACTGTTCACGTTCGTATTAAAACCCCACATCAAAACTCTCGCCGTCTAATTCATCGAATTTAACATCGCCGATTGCCCTTCCCCTTCCCCCACGCTACCCTCCCACGCATCGCTGCCAATTCAGCGATCGGGCCTGAGAACCCGGCAAGATGCAGGCGCCACAGCGCCCCCAAAACCCGATTTGCAGGCGTTTTTTTTCGCCCACCATTTCGTGCAATGGCGGCTGTGCGTGGGAGACCTTCGGGTCTGCCGGGTTCCTGTATCTCCGGTTTCTCAGCCTGCGCACAGCTGCCACCCTTCGCCTGAGAACGAACGTGGTAGCTCTCACTCGATATGGGAGTTTCACCTATGACCGCCACAAATCCGTCCCCCCTAACCACCCTCGGCGTCACCCCGTTTTCCTTTCACTCCGACCAACCCCTATTCCGCGTAAACAGCGGCGTACCCCTGCACGACGCCTTGCGCCACGTTTCCGACTTGCTCCATGTCGCCAAGCTGCTTGCGGAAGATGCGGCGATGACGAAGGAGACGGACCGGTATGCGTGGGCGTCGCATTATTTGCAGGAGATGAGCAAGGCGGTGATTGATGATGTGGTGAGGGTGTTGGTGTCGCCCTGTCATGCTGGGCAATAAGGAATAGAGGGAGGGGGCCGCTGCGCGGACCAGCGGGAGCAAGCTCCCTCGCCACAGGTGCAGTGCTGGCTCCCCTACAAAAGAACGCCCCGGCCTGGGAAGGCCGGGGCTTTTTTGTGTTCATGTTTCAGGCAAACCGCCCGCCTTTCCTGCGCAGGTAAATCATCTGCGCGGTTAACCCGACGACGAGCGCCACGGCGATGCTGCCCTTTGCGCCGAGCAGGATGGGTGATTGCAGGTCTGTCACGAACGGATGCCCATCCGGCACGCGGCGCAATGTCTCGGACACGGTGGGCACCATCAGAAAGAATGCGGTCAGGCTCAGGAAAATGGTTTCCAGGTAAGCCCGCGCTCGTCCGAGCCAGGCCACGTGCCCCACGCCGTACCCCGCCAATAACAGGGCGAGGGTGATGACGCCAATGGCATTGCTGACCGGTTGCTTCGCCACCAGAAACACGCTGAGCGCGCCGATCAGCATGGAGGCGAGGTAGAACCGGCCCGGTGTTGAGCGCGGGACGATGCGGCCGTGGCGGATGAACATGTAAGCCGCCAGGGGTATCGCGGGCAGGCTGCCGAGGGTGTGGACCCAGCCAAGGGCGGAGATGCCGAACATGTGGGGTGCTCCAGGTGATTGGATGATGCGCATACACGCTCACGTCCCGAGCGGGTTCGTGATGCGTGCTTCAGCGCGTTATGATCCGGGCCCAAGCTTAGTGAACACGCGGGCGGCCCGACATGACGAATCCCCTTGAACATTTGATCATTCATCCGGAAATGAAGCTGGAAGGGCTGGCCAAGGGCGATTTGCTGTCTCAGGTGCTGGCGCAGATTCGCCTGACCGGCGACCGCGTTTACTCAACCACCCTGAACAGCAACCAACCCCTGGACCTCGACCAGCAGAGCGCGCACATCTGCGTGGTCCAGCAGGGCCAGCTGCATCTGGAAGGTGTCGATCAGCCGGCGGTGACGCTGGCGCAGGGCGACATCCTGTTGCTGCCTCACGACCCCACCGGTATCAGCCTCACTGCCGGCGAGGGGCCTGCGGCGGTGGTGATCTGCCGGTTCTGGTTCGACGGCAGCAGTTTTCAGGCGATGCTGTTTGCGCTGCCCCGGTTGATCCATATCCGCAAAGCCGAGGCGGCGGATTGGGCTGAGGGCATCCTGCATTTCATGTTGCTGGAGGCCAACGATTCGCAGCCGGGCGGCGCGCTGATGATCTCGCGGCTGATCGACCTTACGGTGATTCGTATCCTGCGCACCTGGGTGCACTTGAACGCGGCTTCCGGGTGGCTGGGCGGGTTGTCAGACGCGCGGATCGCAAGGGCGTTGAAGGCCATTCACGCAGCGCCGGGGCAGCAGCGCAGCATTGCGGCGCTGGCGGCATTGGCCGGCATGTCGCGCTCCCATTTCTGCGACCGTTTCAGCGCGCTGGTCGGGCGCTCGCCGCTGCGTTACCAGAATGAATGGCGCCTACGGTTGGCGAAAACCATGCTGGCCAGGCAGGACAGCCGCATCGGAGAGGTCGGCTTCGCGATTGGCTATGAGTCCGAGGCGGCCTTCAGTCGAGCGTACAAAGCCTTTTTCGGGCGCTCGCCCCGAGAGGATCACGGCTAACACACAGTCATCGGCATGGCACTTAGCCACTTTTCTGATTGACACCCCCTGCCCGCTCCGTTAAAACCCTGCCTCGCTTGTGCTTATTGTCGAGACATGGACGTTGTCGAAATTCCCTCTTTTCACCCTCCGCCGTTATGGGCTGGCGGTTTTCATTGTGTTGCTGGCGATCCTCGACCCTTTCGGCCTGGCCAGTTCCAGCGATAAGGCGTCGGCGCAGTGGCTCAACCGCATGTTCGCCAGCCATTACGCCAACGACGGTCAGCGGCAGGTCGCCGTGGTGTTGATCGACGACGACTACCTGATGCGCAACGACACGTCGTGGCCGATGCCTTATGGCGAGCAGAGCAAGCTGTTCAAGCGCTTGCTGGCCTACAAACCCAAAGCGGTGTTTGTGGACTTGCTGTACAGCCACGACCACTCCCTGGGCGACCCCGCGCGGGGCAGCCAATTGCTGGCGAATGTGTTTGAGCGTTATCAGCGCCAGGGCATTCCCTTGTGGCTGGCCAACACCGGCCTGGCGCGCGGTGAAGCCGGCCAGGCCAACACGCTGGCGCCGTTTGCCGAAGTCGGCCGCCCGGCGCTGGTAGCCTGGGACGGGGTGGAAGACCAGTACCCGCTCGCGGTGAATACGCCGGTGGGTTTGATGGAAACCCCTGCCCTGGCGATGTACCGCGTGTACTGCGCCACGCAGCCCTGCAAACCGCCACCGGTAGACGCCAAAACCGCCGCCCAGCGACAGCCGATCACCGTGCAATGGGGCCTGAAGCTGGCCCCGGAGCAAGCACAAATCGCCCAGTTGCCGGACGCCGTGCCACCCCGGCATTTTTTGCTGGATGCCGTGATGCAGTTTTTCCAGGCGGTGTTCTGGAAGCTCGATGACTCGGCGTTGTCACCCTACCCCTACACGCTGACGTTGACCCCCACAGACCTTGAGGTCACCGACCCGGCCGCTCAAGCCCTGGTTGCCGAGTTGCTGCGTGACCGCCTGGTGTTGGTCGGCGCGCGTATTGCGTCCACGGGGGACAGCGTGGAGTCGCCCGTCCACGGCCAACTGCCCGGCGTCTACCTGCATGCCATGGCGCTGGACAACCTGATTAACGCGGGCATGGATTACGACCATGAACCCGCCAACTTTCCCCGCATGCCGTTCAATTGGCTGGACCTGCTGGAGCTCGGCTTGCTGGCGTTGATCGCCGTGTTTAAGGCCTTGCACGCGCGGCGCCTGGCGAACCAGCCCGCGTGGAGCCGCTGGCCGCAGTTGGAAGCCAAATTGTTCAGGTCGCCCTACCCGTCGTGGCTGATGGTGATGGTCGTGCTCATCGCCATCAGCGCAGCGTTGAGCCTGGCCCACATCACCCCGGTCAACGTGCTGGGCATTGTGTTGTTGTCGTTGGTGCTGTTCAGCGAACGGATCGAAGCGTTTTTCGACCGGGGCCGCTGAGTGTGCCGCTTAGTCATTTGATTCGAGGAAAACCAAGGATGAACAGAAGTCTGATCGTGTTGCTCGCCGCCCTTTTCACCCCGCTGGCCTGGGCGGAAACCCACAGCATCAAGGCGTTCCTGGCCGACCCGGTCGCCGTGCTGGACGAGCAAGGCAAACAACAGCGCGAGCTGCTGAAAAAGGACGCGCCCCTGCAGCCCGTGCCGGTGTTGCAATACAACAAGGCGCTGGACCTGGTGCAGGTGGAACTGGGTGGCCAGAAAGTCTGGCTGGACACCATGGACCTGCGCATCGAGCCGCCGCTGAATGTGGTGGAGCTGCCGTGCCAGGGCCTGACCAAAAGCCAGGCGAAAGACAGCCGCAATAACTCCACCATCGGTTTTGGTGCGGGCTGCAATCAATAATTAAAGGAGCGTGGCGGTGAAGGGATCTCTATTGGCAACCGGCCTGCTGGCCAGCACGCTGCTCAGTGGCTGCGCGACGTTGAAAGGCGCCGACCAGGCGTTCCTCAACCTGGTGGGGCCTTCGACTCAATCGCGGGTCCAGGGCCACTACGTGGACAACACCGACGTGCGCCAGTATTACAAGCTCGACCCGCAGCGCCAGAGCCGGCAGCGCCTGAGCTACGACGGGCACGCGGTGCCGGCAGCCGAAGCGCGCCAGCAGAACCTGGTGGATATCCCGGTGGTGCAGGTGTACCTGCAGACCATTGTCACGCGCTTGTCCAAAGGCTGGCCGGGCGAGCTGCCGACCTTGCAGGTCAAGATCACCGACAGCTACAGCTTCGGGCCTTCGGCTGACCCGTACGGCAACCTGTTCGTGCCGCTCGGCATGCTGGATAACGTGGGCAGCGAAGACGAAATCGCCGCGATGCTCGGCCATGAAATGAGCCACGTGTTGCTGCATCACCATGACCGCATGGCCGCCTTCCAGCAGCAAAAAGAGATGTTCACCACCGTAGCCTCCACCGTCGCCCTGGCCACCATGGCCGCCGACACCGGTGTGGACCGCAGCTCCGGCACGATGAAGCTGTTCAGCAAAGACCCGGCCGGCACCCAGAAAACCATCGGCAATACCGTGATGTACACCACGTTGGCCAACACGTTTTCCGACCACGTGTGGAGCACAGCCTGGGGCCGTACCCAGGAAGATCAGGCCGACCTGCTGGGCACTGACTTGATGATCCGCGCCGGCTACGCGCCTCGCGCCGCCAGCCATAGCCTGGAACGTCTGAACGACTTCCAGGGCAAGCAAAAGCCTTTGCTCACCGGCTTTCTGACTGCACGCAAAGACGCGATGCAAGACTCGTTGCAGCAGTTCAACCTCAACCGCTTCACCAAGGAGCTGGACGTGTTGGTCAAGGATGGCCTGACCACCAGCCTCACCGCCACCAAAGACTACTTCAACCGCTCGCACATGTCGGCCACCGACCGCGACACCGAGCTGCGCCTATACCTGCAGCGTGAATATCGCCAGGAACGCCGGGCCCGTATCAACACCGCGGGCTGGGAAACCGTGAAGAACACGCCGCAGGTGGCCAAAGCGCTGCAGGGCTATAAGGATGCCTACTTCGCCATCGATGCCCTGGAAAAAAACAAGGTGTCCGACGCGGACGGCTTTATCCGCAAGGCGCTGGCTTCACCGGTCAAGGACCAGCCGGGCATTCGTCGCACCGCGTATACCCTGCGCCTGGCCCAGGGCAACAGCACCCAGGCCCTGAAAGAATTGCAGGCCATCCAGGACTGGAGCCTGGCGGGCCCTTCGACCTACGACCTGATGATCAGCTACCACCTCAAGCGCGGCGACGGGCAATCGGCGCTGGCGATGATCGACAAGGCCGAGCGTAACCTGGGCTCCGAAGAGCTGTTTATCACCGAGAAGTTGCTGGCCAACCAGCAAATGAAAAATGCGCAGCAGGTGCAAACCGTGCTGCGCAAGTGCGAGCAATACCCGGCGCGCAAGGAAAACTGCAAGAAGCTCGCGCCGGTCAAAGCCTGACCTTCAGTGCCCGGCGCTTTGCCCGCCGTCTACGTGGAGAATCTCGCCGGTCACAAACCCGGCGTTCTCCAGGTAGATGATCGCCTGGGCGATATCGCTTACCTCCCCCATGTGCCCGACCGGGTGCAATTGCCCCAGCGCCGCGTGGGTTTCTTCGCCGTGCATGGGCGTCTTGATGATGCCGGGGCTCACGGCGTTCACCCGAATACCGCGCTTGGCGTATTCGATGGCCAGGGATTTGGTCGCCGAGTTGAGCCCGCCTTTGGTGAGGTTGGCGAGCACCGAGGGCACGCCGTCGATGGCGTGGTCAGCAAGGCTGGTGGTGACGTTGACGATGTGGCCTGCCCGGTTCTTTTCCATCTCGGCCAAGGCCAGTTGGGTGATGTAGAAGAAGCCGTTGAGGTTGACCGCCAGCACATTGGCGTAGTCGTCCGGGGTGTAAGCGGTGAAGGGTTTGGCAATGAAGATACCGGCGTTGTTGATCAGGCTGTCGATGCGCCCAAAGGTGGCCAAGGCTTCGCGGACTACACGCTGGGCGGTGGCAGCGTCGGATATGTCGCCGGCCACGGTGTGAATGTTCGGATCGGTGGACGGCTGGATCGAACGCGAGGTGGCGACCACCCGGTAATCCAGCGCGCGATAGGCCTGAACCACGGCGGCACCGATGCCTTGGGACGCGCCGGTGATGATGACGACTTTGCTCATGATGCTTCTCCGGCAGGGGCTTGGGACTTGCGGTATTCGGTGGTGGTGAGGCCGGCGTAGCCCCAGTTATCGGTGTCGACTTCTTCGATCACGATATGGGTCAGGTCCGGGCGTTTGTTGAGTACGCGCTCGAGGGTGTCGGTGAACTCGGCAATGACCCGGGCTTTTTGCTCCGGGGTCACGCCGTCACGGGTGATACGCAGGCTGACAAAGGGCATGGCGATAACTCCAGCGGTCGGCCCTCGGGATGATGGGCCGGCAGTGGGGCCAATTTAGGCGTGCGCCGGGGCGGGATAAATGGGGTTTTGAGTACTTCATTAGTGATGCGGTGTAACAAGTGTTCACGGCACTTCCACAAGATTTCACACCCTGCGGCAGTACTGGCTAAGTAACATCCCCTCGTGTTCCCCACCCCCTTTCAACGCGCATCTTCGTGATGCAAGGAGCTCCTATGTCGTGCGTTCCTCCTTCCTGCGGCGGCGGCAGCCCGCCACCGGCAACCAGCGGTTCCGGCAGCACCAACAATGCCGATTCGGCGATCGCCAAGATGGAAGCCACGTTCAACATGGCGATTGAGAAGTCGGCAAAAATCACCGAAATCAGCACGGCGAAAAAGGCCGAGCTGGACGCCACCAAACAGCGTCCGCAGAACTGAACTGAGAACCCCAGGCATAAAAAACCCCGACCAGGTCGGGGTTTTTTATGACCGGATCAATTAGAAAACGTTGATCGGGTAGTCGGCGAACAGACGGATTTCGTTGCCGCCTACGTTGTAGTTGCTGGCGTTGTTGGAAACGCGCAACCACGACGCACGAGCACGCAGGCTCAGGTCTTTGGCCGGACCGCTCTGGACCACGTACTTGAACTGGTTCCAGATCTCACGCTCGGTGCCATCGCCACGGCCGCTGCCGTCGTCGATGTTGGTACCGCGCACGTAGGCAATGTTGTAGGTCAGGCCCGGTACGCCAAAGGTGGCGAAGTCGATGCCGTAACCCGCTTGCCAGGAGCGCTCGTCCTTGCCGTTGAAGTCGGACCAGTAGGAGTTGGCCAGCAGGATGGTATTGCCGCCGTCACCGATACCGCCAGCGTTGCGATAGCCGCCGTACAGGTAGCCGGTGTCGCCGGTGCTGCGCTGGTGAGCGAGGGTGAAGCTGTGCGCGCCAACAGCCCAGGTCGCGGCCAGGCTCCAGATTTTGTTGTCGCGGGCGTCGGCGTCACCCTGGTTTTCCAGGGCGAAGCTCTTGTCCAGCTTGGTTTTGTAGCCGTTGAAGTCAAAGGTCAACGACTGCTTCTCTGGCAGCGCCAGCACGTAGTTGACGTTGACGTATTGCTTCTTCAGCACGTCCTGCATGTCGGAGGCATACAGCGCGGCCGACAGGCTTTCGGTGAATTTGTAGCTACCGCCAATGTAGTCGATGCTCTTCAGGCGGCCGCTGTCGCTGCCTTCAGCGCTCTTGCGCGCTTCCTTGGTGAAGTGACCGGCGTCCAGTTGCAGGCCGGCGATCTCTTTGGAAACGATCGAGGTGCCCTCGTAGGTTTCCGACAACAGGCGGGAGTTGTCGTACTGCAGCACCGGCACGGCCGGCATCTGCTGACCGTACTTGATCACGGTGTTGGAGATACGCGCCTTGACGGCTGCGCCGCCCTTGGCCAGGTCGCTGGCGGCTTCACCGCTGTCGCCTTGTTTGAAGAAGTCGATACCGCCTGCGCCGCTGCGGCCTTTACCACCGTCCAGGCGAATGGCGTACTGGCCGATCACGTCCACACCCACACCGACGGTGCCTTGGGTGAAGCCGGACTCGAACTTGCCGATGAAGCCCTGGCCCCATTCGGCTTTATCTTGCTTGCCGTTTTTGTAATCGCGGCTGATGTAAGCGTTACGTGCGGCGATGTTCAGGTGGCTGTCGTCAACGAAACCCTTGGATTGCTCCTGGTCGTTGGCCATGACTGTCGATGCGCTCAAAATCCCCAGAGCGATCAGACTCATCCGTTGTTTCAACATTTTTTTATATTCCTTATTACTGGTTGAGTACGCGCTGTGACACCAAGCTCCGTGTCGCTTTTTTGGTGTCGACTTTTTCCGGAAAAAAGAAGGCCCGCGGACGACTGAACTGCCGCGGGCCTTTTTTTATTGGATGAGTCATGGCGGTTAGCCACAGGCGTTGGGCGCAATCCTATGCGCGCGTTGAACTATGTGTCAATTTCGTGAATCGTCTGTATTTAGGCGAAAAACGTCTAAGCCACCGTCTCTGACGCCCGCGTTAAAGCCTGCGAACCCCTCCGAAATCCGCCGTAAACACATTAAGTAACATTTTACTTGAAGGCATGTTTGGGAATAGATAACGCGCGTAAATGCAAAGCATTACCATTCGCGCGCAATTTCCATCCCAACCTTTTTGGATACGCTCCTCCATGACTGCCTCTCGCCTGACGCCCATCACCCTTGGGCTTTCTTTTCTGCTGTCTGCCGGTTTCGCCTGCGCTGCCACGGTCCTGCCCGAAACCTCGGTGAGCGCCGAAGCCGATGAAGATGACCCACGCGTCAGGGACACCAACACCGCCACCCGCACCGCGACTTCAGTGCGATATGTGCCCCAGGCCATCGACGCGGTAAAGACCGAAAGCCTGCGCGCCTACGGCACCAATGACCTGGGCAAGGCGTTGAGCGGCATTCCCAACGTCAGCAGCGGTGCCGACACGCGCTTCGACAGCCTGCGCATCCGCGGTTTCGACGCGAGCAACGACTTCTACCTCGACGGCATCCGCGACGACAGCCAATACGTGCGCGACCTGCACAACATCGAGCGCATCGAGGTGCTCAAAGGCCCGGCCGCCGTGCTTTACGGGCGGGGCGGCCAGGGTGGCATCGTCAACCGCGTCAGCAAACTGCCCCAGGCCGGGCGCAAATCCAGCATTGAGGCACAGGGCGGCAGCGAGGATTTGCGCAGCCTGTACGCCGACCTCAGCACCGACCCGACCGACGACATCAGCCTGCGCCTGAACATGGGTAACCAGGACAACAACAGCTTCCGTGACGGCGTGAGCGGCAACCGCAAGCTGTTCGCGCCGTCCATGAGCTGGCAGCTCAGCCCCGACCTGAACTGGCTGGTGCAGTACGAATACAGCCGCTACGACCGCACGCCCGATCGCGGCATTCCGGGAGTCAACGGGCGCCCGGCCGATGTGAGCCGCGGCACCACCTACTTCGACAACCGCGACTACATCGACGATAAAACCCAGTCCCTGCGCTCCAAACTGGCGTATGAACTCAACGCCAACTGGCAACTGCGCCACACCCTCGGCGTGTTCAAGCTCGACAGCGACTTCGACAACACTTACCAGACCGGCGTTGACACAAAAACCAACAAGGTCACGCGCCAGCGCTGGCAGCAGGACCTGACCACCCGCAATGTTTTCAACAACCTCGAGCTGGAAGGCGGTTTCGACACCTTCGGCCTGGAACACCGCCTGCTCACCGGCCTTGAGCTGGGCAGCCAGCGCCGCGATCCGAAGTTGTACACCGCCACCGCCGTGAACCGTGGCGGCCAGGCCGTGCCGAGCGTGGACCTCAATAATCCTGATCGCCACTTGAGCCACACCGGGCGCATGAGCGCCTCGAGCAACAACCACACCGAAGTCGAGAGCCGCGCGCTGTATGTGCAGGACCAACTGCGCCTCAACGATCAATGGCAACTGCTGGCAGGCCTGCGCTACGACCACTTTGAAGTGGACACCACCAACAAACTGCTCAACACCCGCCAAGCCGTCGAAAGCCACAGCACGAGCCCGCGCGTCGGCCTGGTGTGGACGCCGCTGGAACACCATTCGTTTTATGCGTCGTGGAGCAAAACCTTCTCGCCGGCCGGCGGTGGCTTGATCGGCATCACCCCGAACGCCGCCGGCAGCGTGAATGACCTGAGCCCGGAGCTGACCCGGCAAAAGGAAATCGGCGTGAAAAGCGATTGGCTCGACGAGCGCCTGAGCACCACCCTCGCCGTGTACGAACTGGAACTCTACAACCGCCGCACCAGCGACCCGCTGGACCGCACCGTCACCCTGCTCACCGGCATGCAACGCTCACGCGGCGTGGAGCTGACCGCCACCGGCAAAGTCGTTGGCAACTGGTACGTACGCGGCGGCATCGGCCTGCAGGATGCCAAGGTCGAGAAGGACAATAACGGCTTTGAGGGCAAGCGCGTCAGCGACGTGGCCAAGCGCAATGGCAGCCTGTTCATCACCTGGAAACCGGAAATGGGCTGGTACGCGGAAACCGGTTTGACCCTGGTGGGCGACCGTTATGCCGACAACCTCAACACCGTGATGCTGCCGGGTTATGGCCGTTGGGATGCGTTGGCCGGGTTCCGCCACAAGGAATGGGACGTGCGCGCAGCGCTGAACAATATCGCCGACAAGCACTACTACGAATCGGCCACCAGTGCGGCACAGATCCAGCCGGGCGAACCACGTAACCTGGTCGTCACCGGCACCTACAGTTTCTAAACAAAACACCGACAATGTGGGAGCTGGCTTGCCTGCGATAGCGGAGTGTCAGCCAATGATTTCCAGCTGATACTCCGCTATCGCAGGCAAGCCAGCTCCCACATTTTTGATCCCGTTGTTTTTCAGCTGTGCATCAACTCACACAGCGCTTTCACTTCATCCTCCGTGAACAACCCCGCCGGGTAACGCTCACTCATCACGCTGCGCAGGTCAGCGCTGCGCACCTGTCGCGAGCCGTTTGCCTTCAACCACTGCGCCAGTGCCTGGATCGCATCACCGTTGACCCGCATCGGGTGGAACGTGCGCGTGTAGATCAGGTTGATATCGGCATTCATTTCAGCGCTCTCTCCTGCTGCGTGAGCGGCTAACTTACTCAAGGTTTGTGACAGAACTGCGCGGTTCTTACCGTGAGTCACTGTTGCATCAACGATACAAGAGCTATGCCAAAGTCCCGTGTTTACGGGCATTGGCGCACAAAAAAGCCCGCGACCTTGCTGGGCCGCGGGCTTGCTGTGAGCGCCCGACAAAAGGTGGCTTTACGCCATTACGCAGGCAGCTGTTACAACTGCACTCAGTTTTTGTGCGGGGCGGGTTGCTGTTGTGTCAGGCAATGAATATTGCCGCCACCCAGTAACAGTTCGCGGCCCGGCACCATCACCACTTCGTGCTGCGGGAACAGGTTCTGCAGGATCTTTTTGGCCTCGCCATCCAGTGGGTCGTCGAAGCTCGGCGCGATGATGCCGCCGTTGACGATCAGAAAGTTGACGTAGGAACCGGCCAACCGCACGGTCGGATTACGCTCCTGGGAGCCGTCGACCGGGTCAACGCCTGCGCACTCTTCTTCGGTGGCGTACAGCGGGCCTGGAATCGGCATTTTGTGCACCGTGAACGGGCGGCCTTTGGCGTCAGTGCTGCTTTGCAGCACGTCCAGGGCGGCGTGGCAGCGTGCGTAGTTCGGGTCTTGCGCGTCGTCGGTCCAGGCCAACAACACTTCGCCGGGGCGCACGTAGCAGCAGAAGTTATCCACATGGCCGTCGGTTTCGTCGTTGAACAGGCCGTCCGGCAGCCAGATGACTTTGTCCACCGCCAGGTGGTCGCCGAGGATGGCTTCGATGGCCGCGCGGTCCAGGTGCGGGTTGCGGTTGCGGTTCAGCAGGCATTCTTCAGTGGTGATCACCGTGCCTTCGCCGTCAACGTGGATCGAACCGCCCTCAAGCACAAAGCCTTCGGTGCGGTAACGCGGCGCGCGTTCGATCTCCAAAATCTTGCCGCCCACCTGCGAGTCGCGGTTCCACGGCGCGTACAGGCCGCCGTCAAAGCCGCCCCAGGCGTTGAAGTCCCAATTCACGCCGCGCACTTCGCCGCTGTCATTGATCACGAACGTCGGGCCAGTGTCACGCACCCAAGCGTCGTCGTTGGACATTTCCACCACGCGGATATTCGGCACGTCCAAACGCGCACGGGCGTTTTCGTACTGGCCGGCGGAAACCGCGACCGTCACCGGCTCAAAACGCGCAATGGCCTTGGCCACCGCCACGTGCGCAGCCTGTGCCGGCTTGCCGCCCAGGCGCCAGTTGTCGGGGCGCTCGGGCCAGATCATCCAGGTTTGGGTTTGCGGCGCCCATTCGGCGGGCATGTAAAAGCCATCGGCGCGGGGTGTGCTGTGCAGGGTGGTCATGGCAATCGGGGCTCCGAATGGGGTGAAAGCCGACTTTATAACGGATAAAAATCGGCTTTAAAAGCGAGAAAAGATCATGAATGACGAATGTTACAGACTTTAGTCGATAACAATCGATTAATCATAATTGCTCATCCAGCACCTTCGACAGCATGTCGACAAAGAAATCCACACTGCGTTTAGAGGTGACCATCGGCGGCTTGATCTTGAGGATGTTCAGATAATCACCGGTCGGCTGCATGAAAATACCCAGTTCGCGCAGCCGCTCGCACAGCAGCATGGTTTCTGCAGTGGCCGGTTCCAGAGTGTGCCGGTCGCGCACCAGCTCCAGGCCCAGATAAAAACCGGAGCCGTGAACAGCACCGACCAGCGGGTGGCGGTCAATCAGTGCCTCCAGCCGCGCCTTGAAATGCCCGCCCACGACCTGGGCGTTTTCCCACAGTTTTTCTTCCGCCATGACATCCAGCACGGCCATGCCGATCCGGCAACTGACCGGGCTGCCGCCGGACGACGAGAAGAAATACCCCTCAGCCTCCAGCGCTTCGGCGATTTCGCGCCGGGTAATCACCGCGCCGAGCGGCTGCCCGTTGCCCATGCCCTTGGCCATGGTGATGATGTCCGGAACCACGCCCTGCTCTTCAAACCCCCAGAAGAAATGCCCCATGCGGCCATAGCCCACCTGCACTTCATCGGCGATGCACACGCCGCCCCGAGCGCGCACCAACCCGTACACCTGCTGCAAATAACCCGGCGGCAGGGAAATACCGCCCGCGTTGCCATACACCGGCTCACAAATGAAACCGGCCAATTGGCGCCCGCTGGTGGCGATTTTCGCCAGGTTGTGCTCCACGCTTCTCACGTAATCCGGGGCGCTGTCCTGCCCACGAAATTCACCGCGATAGGTGTTCGGCGCCGTCACCGGGTGCACCCAATCCGGGCGACTGCTCAGCGCTTGCGGGTTGTCGGCAATCGAGGTGGACACCGCGTCCGCCGCCACCGACCAGCCGTGATAAGCCTCCAGCACGCTGAGCATGTCGCGCCCGCCGCTGTAGGCCCAGGCCAGGCGGATCGCCAGGTCATTGGCTTCGGTGCCGCTGTTGACCAGGAACACCCGGTCCATGCCCTCGGGCGCCAACGCCAGCAGGCGCTCGGAAAACTCCGCAATGGCCGCGTAGTGAAAGCGCGAGTTGGTATTGAGCAACGACCATTGCCGCGCCGCTACGGCCGCCATGCGCGGGTGGCCGTGGCCCAGCACCGCCACGTTGTTGAGCATGTCGAGGTAGGAACGGCCTTGCATGTCGATCAGGTGGTTGCGCCAGCCGCGCTCAATGCGCGGCGGGTCGGCGTAATAGTGCTTCTGTGAGCGGGCGAAACTGGCATCACGCCGCGCCAGCAAGGCTTCGGGGTCCAGCTCCGGCTCAGCATCACACGCCAGCCCCAGCAACTGCGCGGGCGACGGGCACAGCGCCTGCCAGGCGAGCGCGCTGGATGGCGTGCAGAACAGCGGCGGCTCAAGGTCGGCGCGGCAAAGCTGCACAGTCAGCGGCGCATGCACGTCGCCCACAACTTGCCCTTTCACCAGCACCGCGTCGGGTTTCAACGTGGTGTTTACGCCCCACAGCCGCACGCTCAAATCCGCGCCCTGCAACCACAAATGGCCATCGGCGCCGTAACGCAAGGTCCCGGCAAACGGGGCTTCCAGCACCGTGCCGTGGGGCAAATGCAATTCTACGTGGAGAGCAAAGGTCTCAGGTTCCACGGCACTGTCAGGGCGGGTGCGCGACAGGCGATATTGGCCGTACCGGCTGGCCGCCAGCCCGTGCACCGTCGCCGCTTCATCCAGCAGGCGCCGGTCGATACCCGGGTGCTCCCAATTGCCGGCGTCGAAATGCGGGCTGAGCACACCCAAATCGATCAGCGCAAACTCACGCCCCACCAGGCCAGGCAACAAAGGGGCGAAGTCCTGATCGGCCACCGGCGCCAGCGTTTCACCGACGCAGCGCAGAATCGCCGCGTCCATCAACTCAAACGGCACCGATGTCGCCACATGGAAAATTTCCCACTCGTGCTCGGCGTTTTTCAACAGGTAGGCGTTGCCCGGGTCCAGGCGTTGCTGCTGTTCACTGCTCAACACCAACACTGCCGCGCGGGCGACGATCAGCGGCCAGAGCGCCTGCAGCTCCTCGCGCAGCAATGGCGTGACCGCATGGCACGCCTGAATCGCCGGCAGGATGGCAAATGGGTCGCCTTCGGCATGGTGCAACAGCGCCGCGCAGGTCACCGAGAGATCAGCAATGCGCCAAGTGTGCACCAGGTCGCCGAAATCAATCACACCCTGCAGTTGCCAGCGGCGCTCGGCATCGCGTTGCCAAACCACGTTGTCGTCGGTGATGTCCATGTGCACCGCCTGCCACGGCAAGTGCTGCGCCAACGGCTGAATGCGCGCCTCGACCTGCCCGGCCACCTGTTCCAGCGCGGCGCGATGGGGCAGGTTTTCCAGGTTGGTCAGCAAGTGCTTGATCAGCGCTTGGGCGTGGCGCGGGTCCCATTGCAGGGTGCGGTCGAGGCCCGGGTGCCGGAAATTCGCCAGCGCACCGCTCATCCGCCCGCAAAGCTCGCCAAAACCTGCGATCACATCGCGGCCCAGATGCGGCACGTGGGTCAGGGGCTGGCCGTCGATATAGTCCAGCAGCCGCAGGTGCAGGGTTTGCCCGTCCACCGTCACGGTCAGCAGTTCTTCACCCGTTTGAGCGGGGATGACCTTGGGCACGCGCACCTTGTCGCGCAGGTCATGCAGCGCGGCGTGCTGAGCCTGCAGTTCAACGGCGGCGTAATCACCCCGGCAGATTTTCAGCACAAACCGGCCATGTTCGGTGTCGATGCGGTAATTGAGGTCCTGCTGGCTGCCCAGCGACTGCAAACTTCCGGTAAGCCCGTAATGTTGCTGCAGCAATTGAGCCGCCTGATCAGGGCCCACTTGCGGGCAAGGCAGACTGGCACGATGGATCAGCGTGGCGAGCAACATTGTGGCGACCTCGGTGTTTTTTTCAGGGGTGTATCTCGCCATTGTTCCGGGCCGTTAATCAACCCCCCACGCTTGCGGCACTTGCACCCGTCCGGTTCACAACTCAAGCTATGCCCCTTTCGCTCAATGTCCGTCTAAGGAAAAGGCTCTCGACATGCGCATTCTCATCACCGGCGGTGCCGGTTTCATCGGCTCCGCCCTGGTTCGCCACCTGATTCAACACACCGAGCACGAGGTGCTCAACCTCGACAAACTCACCTACGCCGGCAACCTGGAATCGCTGACCAGCATCGCATCCAACAGCCGCTACGAGTTCGTCCAGGCCGATATCATCGACCAGGCCACCGTCAGCGCCGTGCTGGCACGCTTTGAGCCTGATGCGATCATGCACCTGGCAGCCGAGTCCCATGTCGACCGCTCCATCGACGGCCCGTCGGATTTTATCCAGACCAACATCGTCGGCACCTACAGCCTGCTGGAAGCCACCCGCGCTTACTGGCAAACGCTGGCGGAACCGGCCAAAAGCGCGTTCCGTTTCCATCACATCTCCACGGATGAGGTGTACGGCGACTTGCACGGCGTGGACGACCTGTTCACCGAAACCACGCCCTACGCGCCAAGCTCGCCATATTCGGCCAGTAAAGCGGCCTCCGACCACTTGGTTCGCGCCTGGCAGCGCACTTACGGCCTGCCGGTGCTGCTGACCAACTGCTCGAACAACTACGGGCCGTTCCACTTCCCGGAAAAACTGATCCCGCTGGTTATCCTCAATGCGCTCGCGGGCAAGCCACTGCCGGTCTACGGTGACGGTTTGCAGGTACGTGACTGGCTGTTCGTCGAAGATCACGCCCGCGCCCTGTTCAAGGTCGTGACCGAAGGCGAGGTCGGCGAGACCTACAACATCGGCGGCCACAACGAACAGAAGAACATCGACGTGGTGCGCGGGATTTGCGCCCTGCTCGAAGAACTGGCGCCGCAACGCCCGGCCGGCGTGGAAAAATTCACCGACCTGATCACCTTCGTCAAAGACCGCCCGGGCCACGACCAGCGCTATGCAATCGATGCCGGCAAAATCGAACGCGAACTGGGCTGGGTGCCGGAAGAAACCTTCGAAACCGGCCTGCGCAAGACCGTGCAGTGGTACCTCGACAACCTGGAGTGGTGCCGCCGCGTGCAGGACGGCAGTTATCAGGGCGAACGCCTGGGCAACACCGAACCCAAAGACCTGCTCGCATAACCAAGGCAACCCGCCCCGCAGCTAGGCATAATGCGCCTGTACCCACAGGCGCATGACTCCCATGACTCCATCCCTCCCGCGCAGACCCCGCTGGCGCAGCCTCGCCCTCCTGGCATTGTGCCTGGCCCCGCTGCTGTGGCCGCTGGAGCATCTGGCCGAGCGCTATTACCGCAGCGAACTGGCCGGGCAGAACCGCCAGACCCTCGACCTGTACGTGGCCAACCTGCTGGGCACCCTGCACCGCTATGAAGTGCTGCCCCAGATCCTCGGCGACCTGCCCGCCCTGCGCACGGCGCTGGACGCGCCGCACGTGAGCACCAACCTGACCAACGCCAACCTGCTGCTCAAGGATGTCGCCGCCCAGGCCGGGGTGGAAGTGATGTACCTGATGGACACCACCGGCAAGACCCTCGCCGCGTCGAACTGGGACAAGCAAGACAGTTTTGTGGACCGCAACTTCTCGTTCCGCCCCTATTTCAGCGAAGCCATGGCCGGGCGCCTCGGGCGGTTTTTCGGCCTGGGGACCACCTCGGCCAAACGCGGCTACTTTTTTGCTGCCGCCGTGCGCGAAGGCAAGAAAATCATTGGTGTGCTGGTGGTCAAGGTCGACCTGGATCACACCGAAAGCCTGTGGGGCAACACCCCCGAGCAACTGCTGGTGACCGATCACAACGGCGTGGTGATCCTGACTTCACGCCCGCAATGGCGCTTCCGCGCGACCCGGCCGCTGACCGCTGAAGAGCGCCAGGCCATCATCGCAATCCAGCCCTACCCAACCCGCGACCCGCAACCGCTGGCCCTGAGTTCCACCGCCTGGTTGCGCCAATCCACCGCCATTGCCGAAACCGGCTGGACGGTGGAGATTCTGGCGCCGCGTTCGCTGATCAGCCGCCCGGTGCGCACGGTGGTCGCCGTCGGCGGCGCCACCTTGCTGGTGTTGATGCTGTTGCTGGGCTTGATGATGCAGCGCCGTCGCCACTACCTGGAACGCATCGCCTTCGAAGCCAAGGCGCGCCGCGAGCTGGAGGCCCGCGTAGTCGAACGGACCAGCGACCTGGAAGGCCTCAACCGGCGCCTGAAACAGGAAGTGCTGGAGCGCGAACACGCCCAGCAGGAACTGGTGCGCGCTCAGGATGACCTGGTGCAGGCGGGCAAGCTGTCGGCGCTGGGCACCATGTCGGCGAGCATCAGCCACGAACTCAACCAGCCGCTGGCGGCGATTCGCAGCTACGCGGAAAACGCCGAAATCCTCCTCGACCACGAGCGCACCAATGATGCACGCGGCAACCTCAAGCTGATCAGCGAGTTGACCGGGCGCATGGCCTCGATCATCGCCCACCTGCGCGCCTTTGCCCGCCGTGACCGCCACGCGCCGGAGAGCGTGGCGCTGCAACCGGCGCTGGACGATGCGCTGGCACTGCTGGCCAAGCGGCGGCGCTCGATGGAAGTCGAGCTGATCCGCGACTTGCCGGAAGCCACACTGTGGGTGCAAGCCGGCGAAACCCGCCTGCGCCAGGTCCTCGGCAACCTGCTGGCCAACGCCCTCGACGCCCTCACCGAAAAAGGCCCGCCGCGCAAACTCTGGCTGAGTGCCCAAACCACCGAACAGGGCGTCAACCTGTACATTCGCGACAACGGCCCGGGCTTTTGCATGGAAGCCCTGGGCCGCGCCAGCGAGCCGTTCTACACCACCAAGACGCGTACTCAGGGGTTGGGGCTGGGCCTGGCCATCTGCGACACGCTCATGCGCGCGTTCGGCGGCGAACTGCTGTTTGCCAACCACAAGGAAGGCGGCGCGCTGTTAACCTTGAAACTGCGTGCCGGCTCGCCGGGCGTCAGTCTGCAACCGTCCGAGGACCGCAGTGTATGAGTATCGATAACGGGATTCAGGTGGTGTTGATCGACGACGATCCACACCTGCGTCAGGCGCTGTGCCAGACCCTGGACCTGGCCGGGCTGAAAGTCCTGACCCTGGGCGAAGCCACCGGCCTCACCGCGCGCCTGTCACGGGACTGGCCGGGCGTGGTGGTCAGCGACATCCGCATGCCCGGCATGGACGGCCTGGAACTGCTCGCCGAACTGCATGGCCAGGACCCGGAACTGCCGGTGCTGCTGATCACCGGCCACGGCGACGTGCCATTGGCCGTGCAGGCCATGCGCGCCGGCGCCTATGACTTCCTCGAAAAACCCTTCGCCAGCGACGCCTTGCTCGACAGCGTGCGCCGCGCCCTGGCCCTGCGCCGCCTGGTGCTGGACAACCGCAGCCTGCGCCTGGCCCTCAGCGACCGTCAGCAATTGAGCACGCGCCTGGTGGGCCATTCGCCGCAAATGCTGCGCCTGCGCGAGCAGATCGGCGCGCTGGCCGCGACCAAGGCTGACGTGCTAATCCTGGGCGAAACCGGCGCCGGTAAAGAAGTGGTTGCCCGCGCGCTGCACGATTTGTCGAGCCGGCGCAGCGGGCCGTTTGTGGCGATCAACGCCGGTGCCCTGGCCGAATCGGTGGTGGAAAGCGAACTGTTCGGCCACGAACCCGGCGCGTTTACCGGCGCGCAGAAACGCCGCATCGGCAAGTTCGAATTCGCCAACGGCGGCACGCTGTTTCTGGATGAAATCGAAAGCATGAGCCTGGACGTGCAGGTGAAATTGCTGCGCCTGTTGCAGGAGCGGGTGGTGGAGCGTCTGGGCGGTAATCAGCTGATCCCGCTGGATATCCGCATCATTGCGGCCACCAAGGAAGACTTGCGCCAGTCCGCCGACCAGGGCCGCTTCCGGGCCGACTTGTACTACCGCCTCAACGTCGCGCCACTGCGCATTCCGCCGCTGCGCGAGCGCGGTGAAGATGCGTTGATGCTGTTCCAGCACTTTGCCGACGAAGCCAGCAGCCGCCACGGCCTGCCGCTGCATGAACTGCAACCGGGCCAGCGCGCACTGTTGCTGCGCCATAGCTGGCCGGGCAACGTGCGTGAGCTGCAAAACGCCGCCGAACGTTTCGCCCTCGGGCTGGAACTGGCACTGGACAACTCGCCGGACAACCCGGCTGCGGGCGTACTGACGTCCACTTCCGGGGGGTTGAGTGATCAGGTCGAGCAGTTCGAAAAAAGCCTGATCGCCGCCGAGCTGACCCGCCCCCACAGCTCGGTGCGCAGCCTTGCCGAAGCCTTGGGCATACCGCGCAAAACCCTGCACGACAAACTGCGCAAGCACGGCCTGAACTTTGCCGACAGCGCCAGCCACAGTGCCGACGACGAATGACCCCGCCCACCCGCCAAGAGGCCCCCATGAACCGCGACAGCCGTTACCTGGAATCCATCCTCCACCACGACATTCCCCTTACCCGGGAAATGGGTCTCAGCGTGCTCGACTGGCAACACGCGCAATTGCAACTGCACCTGCCCCTTCAGGCCAATATCAACCACAAAAGCACCATGTTTGGCGGCAGCCTCTATTGCGGCGCGGTGCTGGCCGGCTGGGGCTGGTTGCATTTGCAGTTACGCGAGGAAGGCATCGAAGACGGTCATATCGTGATTCAGGAGGGGCAGATCAGTTATCCGCTGCCGGTCACCCGGGATGCGACCGCGATCTGCGCGGCCCCGGAAGACAAGGTGTGGAAGCGGTTTGTGGCAACCTACAAGCGCTATGGCCGGGCACGGTTGACGCTGGAAACCTGGGTTGTGAACAAAGACAGTGAAGACCGCGCGGTGACTTTCACCGGCCAATACGTCCTGCACCGCTAAACGCCACACCCCCGAAACAACTGTGGGAGCTGGCTTGCCTGCGATATCGCTAGTGAATTCACCACCGCTACGCAGGCAAGCCAGCTCCCACATTGATCTACGCTCGGCTTATGACCGGGCTAGCGTCAACAACCGCTCACGCCATGCCGCCTTCGCCGGCAGCGCCAAAAAGAACGGGTTCAACAACGAGGCGCGCGCCGGGTAGCTGAACCGCTCGCCGCTCAATTCCAGCACCTCGCCACCGGCGCCTTCCAGCACGCCCTGGGCTGCCGCGGTGTCCCACTGCGACGTCGGTGCCAGGCGCGGGTAGCAATCAGCACTGCCTTCGGCCAGCAGGCAGAATTTCAGCGAGCTGCCGATGTTCGCGAGTTTCAACTCACCCAGGCCTTCACTCAAACCATCGAGCAAACGCTCCTGCTCAGGGCTGGAATGCCGGCGGCTGGCAACCACGGTAAACGCCTCACCCGCGGCCGGCCTCTGGCGCACCTGAATCTGCTTGGGCGCTGACTTCACGTCCGAACGCCACGCGCCCAGGCCTGCGCCGCCAAAGTAGCAACGCCCGCTGGTCGGCATCGACACCACGCCAAACACCACGCGCCCGTTTTCAATCAGGGCAATGTTGACGGTGAACTCCTCACTGCCGGAAATGAATTCCTTGGTGCCATCCAGCGGGTCAACCAGCCACCAGCGCTGCCAGCCGGCGCGTACGCTCTGGTCGATATTGGCGTCTTCTTCGGACAGCACGGGAATGCTCGGGTCGAGTGCAGTGAGCCCGGCCAGGATCAAATGGTGCGCGGCCAGGTCGGCGGCGGTAACAGGTGAATCATCGGATTTGGATGTGACGGCCACATCGGCCCGCCAGTACGGCAGGATCACTTCGCCAGCCTGGCGCGCCAGTTCGATTACGGGGGCAATGAAAGGGTGGCCTAAAAACAATTCGCTCATGCGACAAACGCTCCACGCTGGATCAACAGGTCTCGTACCAGGTACAGCGCGGCCAATGCACGGCCCTCGCTGAACTGCTCATTTTGCGCCAGTTGCGACAGCTCGCGCAGGTTCACCCTGTCTACACGCATCGGCTCGGGTTCATCGCCTTCAAGGCGTTCTTCATACAGATCGGTGGCCAACACCACCTGGATTTTCTGGCTCATATAACCGGGCGACAACGAAAGCTCGGTGATGTGCTCCAGTTGGTGCGCACCATAGCCGGCTTCCTCCTTGAGTTCACGGTCTGCCGCCGCCAGCACATCCTCACCGGGCTCGATCAGCCCCTTGGGTAAGGAAAGCTCATATTCGTCAGTCCCGCCACAGTACTCTTCGACCAGCAATGCGTGGTCGGCGTCGATCATCGCCACGATCATCACCGCACCATAACCGGCACCGCGGCCCACCAGGCGTTCGTAGGTTCGCTCAACGCCGTTGGAAAAGCGCAATTGCACTTCCTCCACGCGGAACAAACGGCTACTGGCGACTATTTCGCGGGCGAGGACGGTGGGTTTCTGGCGCATAAGCGGCTCCTTGGCGTGATCGGGTTACTATACCGTGGCTTTTCCGATTGTCTGTGTCGGATATCTTTACTTACATGAGAACGCCCCATGCCCTCTCTGCCCTGGCACGCCATCGACACCGTCCTGCTGGACATGGACGGCACCCTGCTTGACCTGCACTTCGACAACCACTTCTGGATGGAGCACCTGCCGCAGCGTTATGCCGAACTGCACGGCGTCAGCCGCGCCATGGCCGAGATGGAGTTGCAGCCTCTGTTCGAGCGTAACGCCGGACAGTTGCAATGGTATTGCCTGGATTTCTGGAGCACCGAGTTGAAGATTCCGGTGCGCGAACTCAAGCTGGAAACCGCCCACCTGATCGCCTTGCGCCCGGACGCCGATACCTTTCTCGCGGCAATCAAAAAGGCCGGCAAGCGCGTGATCATGATCACCAACGCTCATCGTGACGCGCTGTCCTTAAAGCTGGAACGCATCGAGCTGGCTCCGTATTTCGAGCGGTTGATCAGTTCCCACGATTACGGTTTCCCCAAGGAAAGCCCGCACTTTTGGGACGCCCTGCAAGCGGACCTGCACTTCGACCCGGCGTGCAGTTTGTTTATCGACGACACCTTGCCGATTCTGCGCAGCGCGAGGGAATTTGGTGTGGGGCATTTGTTGGCAGTGAAGGAACCGGACAGCAAGAAAGGGCCAAAGGACACGGGCGAGTTTGCGGCAGTGGATGACTACCGCGAGCTTATTCTCGGACTCTAAACCGATGTGAACACAAGCCAATGTGGGAGTCGGGCTTGCCCGCGATGCAGGCACCTCGATTCATCAAATAAAACGAGGTGATGCTATCGCAGGCAAGCCAGCTCCCACACAAGCCAACTCACACCTGCTTAAAGGTGAATTACTCGGGAATACGCAACGTCTGCCCTGGGTAAATCTTGTCGGGATGCGACAACAGCGGCTTGTTGGCCTCAAAAATCTTGTTGTACTGGTTGGCGTTGCCATACACCGCCAGGGAAATTGCACTGAGGGTGTCGCCCTTTTTCACCACGACGAATCGGGCAGCGGTCACAGCAGGCCCGGATACGGTGATCTTGTCTTCCACACTGCCGACACCTGCAATGTTACCGGCCGCCAAAATGACTTTTTCCTTCTCTTCCTGAGTCGCCACTTCACCGGTCAGGATAACTTTGTCGCCCTCCACGGTTGCCTGCACATTGGGGTTACCCAGACCGACCTTGGAGATGTGGTCCTTCAACTGCTCACCCGCGTTCGCATTGCCCGGCGTCAGCAAATCGATCAGCTTTTCGCCAGCTTCCTTCACAAAACTAAATAGACTCATAGTGCGCTCTCCTTGGGGTTTGGTTTCCAGATACCCAAGACTAGACCAGTCCTGCCGAACCGGGTTCCAGCCCGACCAAAGACTCAAACGCGCTAGAATCCTGCGCCATTGGAATAAGCCCGGAGCGAAGATGGACATCAAACAGCTGAAATTCCTCATCGCCCTCGACGAAACCCGTCACTTCGGCCAGGCGGCGGCGCGTTGCCACATCACCCAGCCCACGCTGTCGATGCGCCTGCGCAACCTTGAAGAGGAGCTGGATTTGCCGCTGGTCAATCGAGGTCAGCGCTTCGAAGGATTTACCGCGCCGGGCGAACGGGTGTTGGCCTGGGCGCGCACCGTGCTCGCGGCCTATGACGGCTTGCAGGCCGAAGCGGCGGCCTGTCGCGGCAATTTGGTCGGCACCTTGCGACTTGGCGTGGTGCCGCTGTCGAGCTTCGACCCGCTGGCCTTGATGCAGCAACTGCATAAAGAGCACCCAAGCCTGCGCTTTGAGCTGTCGGCACTCAGCTCGGAGCAAATCCTCGAACAACTGGCGAGCAACCGTCTGGATCTGGGTGTGTCCTACCTGGAGCGGCTGGACAACGAAAGGTTTGACTCGCTGGCCCTCGGCGAAACCCGCATGGGCCTGCTGTACGACCAGCGGTATTTCAGCTTCGGTGACAAACCGTTGAGCTGGGAAGCGCTGATCGAACTGCCGCTGGGCATGCTCACCAGCGGCATGCACTTTCGCCAATCCATCGACCACAACTTCCACAGCCGCGGGCTCAACCCGCAACCGTTGCTGCAAACCGACGCGGTGCATCAATTGTTACAAGCCGTGCATGGCGGCCTGTGCTGCGCGGTAATGCCGCTGGACGGCGGCCTGGATGCACTGACCGAGCATTTGCGCCTGCAACCGATCGAAGAAGCCCACACGCTCGCGCGCCTGGGGCTGATCATGCGTCGCAGCGCGCCGCGCTCGGCACTGGCGGAAGCCTGTTTTGCGCTGTTTCAAAAATCGCAGCAAGACGCTTGATCGACGCCATCTATCGGTAGATCAGTACTGGCAATTAGACGCGACCCTTTGTCGCGCCTAGTCTAAACACTGATCAATCCGTCGGTGGTACTGCCCCATGAACGCCAAGCGCCCTGCCTGCGCGGCGCCCGCCCCTGAAGTGCCCGCGCCAGCCGCCAGCCAGACCTATCAGTATTGCAACCTCGAACACACCGAAGTCGCCAGCACAGCCTTGGCGGAAGAAGTGGCGTTGGCGATCGCTTACAACGATATCAGCCAGGCCGTGATGCTGGTCACGCCGACGGATCTTGAAGACTTTATTGTGGGTTTCAGTATCGGCAGCGGCATTATCGCCGACGTTAGCGACATCTATGACCTGAAACTCAGCGGCTCCGGCTCGGCCCAATACGCACAGGTGCAGATATCCAGCCGCGCCTTTTGGAACCTCAAGCAGCAGCGTCGCCAACTGGCCGGCACCAGCGGCTGCGGCTTGTGCGGGGTCGAAGCCGTCGAGCAAGCCTTGCCCGACCTCCAGGTATTGCCCGGCGCGCCATTGCCGCCCGCCGAATGGCTCGATGGCCTGCGCCAGCGGATCAGCGCATTTCAGCCCCTTGGCCAGTACAGCGGCGCCGTGCATGCGGCGGTGTTCATGAACGGGCAGGGCGAATTGCTGCTGGGCCGCGAAGACATCGGACGGCACAACGCGCTGGATAAATTGATTGGCGCCCTGATCCGCCAAGAGATTCCGACCGACGGCGGCCTGGCGATTGTTACCAGCCGCTGCAGCCTCGAACTGATCCAAAAAGTGTTGCGCGCCGGCATCCAGACCCTGGTCAGCCTGTCGTCGCCCACCGGCCTCGCCCTGCAATGGGCCCGCCGGCACAACCTCAATCTCATCCACCTGCCGCAGAAAAATGCGCCGCGGGTTTACAGCCCTGCGATGGAGAACCAGCCATGAGCCAACATCACCAAGCCGACCAAACCCCAACCCCGCGCTACAAGCCTTACAAAGGCCCGGCCGGCGGCTGGGGCGCACTGATCAGCGTGGCGCAGGCCTGGCTGACCAGCGACAACGCGCTGAAAAACCTGCGCATGATGCTCAAGACCAACCAGAACGGCGGCTTCGACTGCCCCGGCTGCGCCTGGGGTGACTCGCCGGAAAGCGGCATGGTCAAGTTCTGCGAAAACGGCGCCAAGGCGGTGAACTGGGAAGCCACCAAGCGCCGTGTGGACGCGGCCTTCTTCGCCAAGCACAGCGTGACTGCCTTGCTGGAACAAAGCGACTATTGGCTGGAATACCAGGGCCGCCTGACCGAGCCGATGCGCTACGACGCCGAAACCGACCGCTACACACCCATCAGCTGGGAAGCGGCGTTCGACCTGGTGGGCAAGCACCTCAACGCGTTGCCCAACCCGGACATGGCCGAGTTCTACACCTCGGGCCGCGCCAGCAACGAGGCGGCGTATCTGTATCAGTTGTTCGTGCGCGCTTACGGCACCAACAACTTCCCGGACTGCTCGAACATGTGTCACGAAGCCAGCGGCGTGGCCCTGGCTCAAAGCGTAGGCGTCGGCAAAGGCACCGTAACCTTTGACGATTTCGAACATGCCGACGCGATTTTCGTCTGGGGCCAAAACCCCGGCACCAACCACCCGCGTATGCTCGAACCGCTGCGCGAGGCGGTGAAACGCGGCGCTCAGGTGGTGTGCATCAACCCGCTGAAAGAGCGCGGCCTGGAACGCTTCCAGCATCCGCAACACCCGCTGGAGATGCTCACCAACGGCGACAAACCGACCAATACGGCCTACTTCCGCCCGGCGCTGGGTGGCGACATGGCCATCTTGCGCGGCATGGCCAAGTTCCTGCTGCTGTGGGAGCGCCAGGCCCAGGCCGAAGGCAAGGAGGCCGTGTTCGACCACGATTTCCTCAACGAGCACACGGCCAACGTGCTGGATTACCTGGGCAAGATCGACGACACCTCGTGGGATGAAATTGTCGAGCAGTCGGGCCTGACGCTGGTCGAGATCGAGCAAGCGGCGCGCATGTACGCCAAAGGCAAGAACGTGATCATGTGCTGGGCGATGGGCATCACCCAGCACCGCCACTCGGTGCCGACCATCCAGGAAATCGCCAACCTGATGCTGCTGCGCGGCAACATCGGCCGCCCGGGCGCGGGCCTGTGCCCAGTGCGTGGCCACAGCAACGTGCAGGGCGACCGCACCATGGGCATCAACGAACGCCCGCCGGTGGCATTCCTGGATGCGCTGGAGCGTCGCTTCCAGTTCCAGGTACCGCGCGACAACGGCCACAACGTGGTCGAAGCGATCCACGCCATGCTCGAAGGCCGCTCCAAAGTATTTATCGGCCTGGGCGGCAACTTCGCCCAAGCCACGCCGGACAGCCCGCGCACCTTCGAGGCACTGCGCAATTGCGACCTGACCGTGCAGATCAGCACCAAGCTCAACCGCAGCCACCTTATGCACGGTAAAGATGCGTTGATCCTGCCGTGCCTGGGCCGTACCGACATCGATATTCAGGCCGATGGCCCGCAAGCGGTGACGGTGGAAGACTCGTTCAGCATGGTGCACGCCTCCAATGGCCAACTGCAGCCGCTGTCGAAATTCATGAAATCCGAGCCTGCGATTCTCGCCGGTATCGCTGCCGCAACCCTGGGCAGCAAGCCGGTGGACTGGAACTGGCTGGTGGCCGACTACGGGCGCATCCGCGACCTGATTGCCGACACGATTCCAGGGTTCAAGGACTTCAACGAGAAGATCAAGAATCCGGGTGGCTTCTACCTGGGCAACGCGGCCGGTGCACGCCGCTGGAACACCCCGTCGGGTCGCGCCAACTTCCGCCCGAACATCCTGCCCAAAGACCTGATCCACGAACGCACCCACGCCACCGGCAAGGTGCCGGACCTGATCATGCAATCGATGCGTTCCCACGATCAGTACAACACCACCATTTATGGCCTCGACGACCGTTACCGCGGCGTGAAAGGCCAGCGAGACGTGCTGTTCGTCAACGAAGCCGACATCATCCGCCTGGGCTTCAAACCGGGGCAGAAGGCCGACATCGTGTCGCTGTGGGAAGACGGCCGCGAGCGCCGTGTGAAGGGCTTTACGCTGTTGGCGTTTGATATTCCGGCGGGTCAGGCTGCCGCTTACTACCCGGAAGTGAACCCACTGGTGCCGCTGGAAAGCACGGGCGATGGCAGCCATACACCGACGTCGAAGTTCGTGGCGATTCGCCTGGAAGCGGCAAGTGACAATGGCTTGATCATGGCGCGCTCAGCCTGAGCAGAACCCATTGTGGCGAGGGAGCTTGCTCCCTCGCCACAAGGTTACGGTGCCCGCACTTTTACTCGGGCACAAAAAAAGCCGCTTTTGCATAAAAGCGGCCGTTCCGAAGTAGTAAGAGACTCACAAAAACCACTTAAGTTCCCCATACAAAACAGCAACTTAGCAAATTGTATACAACTGCTGCCACCGGTCGGATTTCGATTGTCAGCGTCTCGATACAACCTCAGGATCGCGCCGTCATCCTCTTGAGGTCTCTCTATGAAGTTCTCCTCGATTCTCTTGTTGTCCCTTGGCCTGGTCAGTGGCGCAGCCATGGCCGGTGGCACCACCGAAGCCGGTGTGGGCGGCGCATTGGGCGGGGTTCTGGGTTCGGTTGTCGGCCAGCAAATTGGCGGCAACACCGGTTCGGCCATCGGCGCAGCCCTGGGCGGCGCGGGCGGCAGCGCAGTCGGCGCTGACAAACGCAGCCGTGGCGAAGCCGCCATTGGTGGCGCACTGGGCGCAGCCGGCGGCAACGTAGTGGGCCGCAGTGTCGGCGGCAGCACCGGCAGCCTGATTGGCGCAGCTGCCGGCGGCGGCGCAGGTGGCGCGCTGGGCAACTATATGGGCAACAAGAGTGATGACGACGACCGTCGCTATCGCGGGCGTGATAACCGCCGTTATGACCGTGATGACCACCGTGGCCGCGGGCATGCCTATGGGCATCGCAAGAACAAGCATCACCGTCATCACCGGTAAGCCAGCGGTCTAAAGCACAGCACAAATCCCTGTGGGAGCTGGCTTGCCTGCGATGGCAGTGGGTCAGGTTTACAAATGTCGCCTGACACTGCGCAATCGCAGGCAAGCCAGCTCCCACATTTGATCTTAATGGTTCACGAGATCGGGGTCAGACCATCAACCGCTCCAACGCCTCGCGCAACAGCCCCGGAATCATCACTGGCTGGTTCGACGCCCGATCCACAAACACATGCACAAAACGCCCCGCCGCGCAGGCGTCTTGCTCGCCGGCCTTGAACACCGCCAGCTCATACTGCACCGAGCTGTTGCCCAGCTTGCCCACCCGCAAGCCGATTTCGATGCGATCCGGAAAGGCGATCGACGCGAAATAATCACACGCCGAACTCACCACAAACCCCACCACCTCGCCGTCATGAATATCCAGCCCGCCTTCTTCAATCAGGTAGGTATTCACCGCCGTGTCGAAGAAGCTGTAGTAGGTCACGTTATTCACATGGCCATACACATCATTGTCGTGCCAGCGCGTGATGATCGGCTGGAAGTGGAGGTAATCCCCGCGTTGAGGCATTGAATCAGGCATGGGCAGGTCTCGCGAATTCAGGTTCAGAGGTCATTCAAATGGGCGTCGGCCCAGTCGCGCACGTCAGCGTACGGGTAGTCTTCCAGCGCAGCAAAACCCGGAATGCCCCGCGCTTTCAGCCGGGTGAACAGCGGCACGCTGATACCGCCCAGGAACCGCGTCAGGCGCTCCGCACCGGGCAAATCCCCAGTGGTTTCATGATGCCTGTGGATAAAATCACCGCACAGCCCCATGAAGTTTTTATCCACAAGCGGTGGCAAACCCGGCGGCGGTGGAAGGTGAGCGACCTGGCCGTGGCACACCGAGCAATGTCCACAACGCTGCGGGGCATTTTCATCACCAAAGTACTGCGCCAAACGCCGGCCCAGACAATGTTCGGTGGCAAAAAGATCAAGCATCGCATGAATACGCGCCACCTCGCCCACCTCGTGCTGCTTGAAGCCTGTGTATAACTCGGCGCTCAGCGCCTGTGGATCAAAGTTGGTATCGAGCAAGCTATAGACCTCGGTCATCTGCTTGCTTTCCAGCTCGATCAAACCTTGTTCCTGAAAGTAATCCAACGCTTTGACCACGCGGCTGCGTTCGGCATTGTGCTGCTGATACAGCGCGTCAAAATCAACGGTCGCCCAGGTTCTGGCGCGTTTACAAACCTGGATGATGGCTGCGACGAACTGCTGCCGCTCACCGGAAAAACGAGCCAGCAACGCCTCGGGCTCGATCAGGTATTTAAAGCGGTATTCGGCATAAAACGCGTAGCGCGGCGCGATCACGCCCTTGAGTTCCAGTTGCACCAGCAGCGTCTTCAACGGCAGCTCGCGGATGTTGCTGTGATCGGACAGCGACTTGAGCAGGAACTCCCACTGCCCTTCATTTTTCGACGCCTGCAATTCCTCCAGCACACGGAGAATGCCCTCTTGCTCCGGCGTATCGCCATACACGAAGTTTTCCAGCACATTCAGGCTGTCGCGGTTGGCCAACACCAGGCAGTCGGAGGGCTGACCATCACGCCCGGCGCGGCCGATTTCCTGGCTGTAGTTCTCGATGGATTTGGGCAGGTCAAAGTGCACCACATTGCGAATGTCGCTTTTGTCGATCCCCATGCCAAACGCAATGGTGGCCACGATGCAGTTAGACCGCCCACCCATAAACCGCTGCTGAATACCCTCGCGTTTGTCGTGTGGCAAACCGGCGTGGTAGGCCTCGGCCTGAATGCCATTGCGGTTCAGGTGCTCGGCAATCTGCTCGGCGGTTTTTTGCAGGGTGACATAGACGATGCTCGGCTGATTGACGCGCTCGCGCATCCATTCGATCAGACGCCGACGCTTGTCCACGCCGGCCACCGGCTCAACCAGCAGGTTGAGATTGGCGCGGTAGAAGCCCGTGGTGATCACATCGCCCGGCGCAATGGCGAACTTGGCCTGCATGTCGGCGATTACCTTGGGCGTCGCTGTAGCCGTCAACAGCAGCGCTTGTGGGATATTGAACTGACGCTGGTAGTCCGGCAGCTTCAAATAATCGGGCCGGAAGTTGTGGCCCCACTCGGAAATGCAATGTGCTTCATCCACCACCAGCAGCGAGATCTGCACACTTTGCAGGAAGTTACGGAAGCGCTCGTTCTTCAAACGCTCCACGGAAATCATCAGGATTTTCAGCTCACCCGACCGTGCGCGGACCATCACCTCATTGGCGTCTTCACGACTCTGCGCCGAATCGATACTGCCCGCCGAAACGCCGTGGCGCTGCAAGAAACCCAACTGGTCCTGCATCAGCGCCAGCAAGGGCGAGACCACCAGCGTCAGGTGCGGCAGCAACACCGCCGACAGCTGATAACACAGGGACTTGCCCGACCCGGTAGGGAAAATGGCGGCCGCCGAACGACCGGCCAGTACTGCGCTGACCGCCTCTTCCTGGCCCAAACGAAACTGTGGATAACCAAAGACCTGTTGGAGGGTGTTGTGCATAAGCTGTCACTCCATTGACCGCTGAGTTGGCTCAAAAACATAGCCCGGAACACTCAGCGAATCGAGAAAGGTCGTGAGGAAAAAAAGAGACAGGATGATACACAGGCTGAAGGATGGCCCAGGGCCGATGTGGGATTCTTCAGGCAATTTCGTGAGATGAATACAATTCAATTGTGGGAGCTGGCTTGCCTGCGATGACGTCCTTTCCGGCTGTGTTTCTGTACCTGAACGACTGCCATCGCGGGCAAGCCCGCTCTTAATTTTTTTGGTTCTGCGTCACGGCTAAACTACTGGCTCTGCGTTCGATCTTTATCTCGCCTGCAAGCTGAAGCATTACGCTACAATCAAGCCTTGCGACCCAGGAGTACGCTGCAATGAGCGAACCGACGTTTGAGCAAAAGAAAGATCATTACCGCAAGATCCGCCGTTCCAATTACCTGGCCAGCCTGCGCCTGGAAGGGTTCGATACCCAACCGGCTGACGTCGACAAACCGTTGCCGACTCGCGAAGCCGTCCTTGCCAAGTACCGCAAAACCCAACACTGATGCTCGACAAATACGGGGTGGGCCAGGATCCGTACTGCTATCCCGGTAGCGCCGTCCTGCGCAACCGACTCGATTTGCGCGAAGCCAGAAAGGCGACACCCTGTTTTGCACCCCGGAACGCATTCCGCCTGAAGCGCTGAAGATTATTAGGCAAATGGAGCAAGCCCACTGGTTTGTCGGTGCGACCCAGGATGCGCTGGTAGTGCAGATTGCCGAAGCCTACGGCGACCTCAACGTCATCCACCCCTTCCGCGAAGGTAACGGCCGGGCACAGCGGATTTTGTTTGAGCAGATCATCGTAAATGCTGGATTTTCGGTGGACTGGTGGCTGGTGAAAGATGCCGCGTGGATCCCGGCAAATATTGACGCGGTGGCATGTGATTATCGTGGATTGGAGGCGATTTTTGAGCGCTGTATCAGTAAACCAGCGAGCGCTTGATAGCACCGCCACTCGGTAAACCACCTGTTTATCGCTCCCGATTACGCTCACTCCCAAGGTTTGGCCTCGTCGCTGCCCACTCAGCGAACGTGCTAGGCCTTCTACGCCCCCACTTCAACGACACCCACCCTCTCGTCATCGACACCGAAGCCACCGCCGAAGACATCCAGTGCGCCGCACACCAGCCACATAGCTAAAACTGTGGGAGCGGGCTTGCCCGCGATGGCAGTCGTTCAAGTATAGAAACACAGCCTGAAAGAACGCCATCGCAGGCAAACCGGCTCCCACATTTGCCCGGTTTTCTCCAAAAAATCGCGGCCGACCCTGAATTGCGGGAGCACCCTGTAAGAAACCGTCCAAAGCAGCGTCATACCCTTCCCAAACTGCTTAAAACACCTGCTCTACCCACTACATATTTCACCTTCGCCTGGCTGAAACTAGTGTTCTCTCAATGCATGTCTACACGGACGAGACTTAGTCATATGGCCCTGTATCTTCAATCCGCCTTTTTTCTCCTGACGTATTTGATGCTGCATTATCAAATCAAAGCCCCCCTGTTCAGACAACGCATCGCAATCACCTGTCTCGCCACAGGGTTGACGATGACTTGCCTTCTGCCCGACGTGGCAATCATCCTCAGAATGCCTTTGTTGCCTGCCTTCATATTCTTGATAGGCTTGGCACTCTTGATCACCCGCAACACATACCGCCGACAACGCAACCCTCGCCCACTTCTGCGTGCCCCGACCATGAACCTGGCCCCCAATTTCCCCGAAGACCCCGCGATGCAGCAGCTTCTGCAATTACTGCACGAAGAAATCGGCCTGCCGAAACACAAGACCATTCGCCTCGACACGTCGCTCAACTTCGACCTCGGCTGCGACGGCGCCGAGGCCAAGTCGTTTATGGATGCACTGGAGCAGGACTTTGCGCTCGACTTGGGCGATTACGATGCTTATCGCTACTTCAAGCCGCCGGTATTTGATGTGTTTCTCAAGCGTCGCGCCAAAGGCCGTGGCGATAAAGTCCCGCTCACCATCGGCATGTTGTACCTGGCGATTAAAACCCACAGCTGGGATACGCAAACATTGGAAAACCTCAGCTAACCCCAAGGCACACTGAGATCCAAATGTGGGAGCTGGCTTGCCTGCGATAGCATCACCCCAGTTTGGCCTGCCCCACCGAGGCGCCCGCATCGCGGGCAAGCCCGGCTCCCACATTGAAGGCGGGGAGCCGAGCCGTGTTGGTGCAGTTGTTTTGCATATTCCCCACTCACTTTCGCGCACAAAAAAGCCGCCCCTGAGGGCGGCTGTTTTTTACGACAACCGAACCTTACAACTTAGGCCCGGCAGCCTTGATCGCATCGCTCACTTCAAACTTCTTGAAGTTCTCGATGAACAGACCCGCCAGCGCCTTCGCCGCTTCATCGTAAGCAGCCTTGTCAGCCCAGGTGTTGCGTGGGTTCAACAGACCAGTTTCTACGCCCGGCACAGCCAATGGCACGTCGAGGTTGATGGTGTCCAGGTGCTCGGTTTCAGCACCGACCAACGCGCCGCTCTGGATCGCAGCGATAACACCGCGAGTGGTCGGGATGTTGAATCGTTTGCCGACGCCGTAGCCGCCGCCGGTCCAGCCGGTGTTGACCAGGTAAACCTTGGAGCCGAAGCCGCGGATGCGCTTGATCAGCAGCTCAGCGTATTCGCCAGCCGGGCGCGGGAAGAACGGTGCGCCGAAGCAGGTGGAGAAGGTCGACTTGATGCCGCCGCCGGAACCCATTTCGGTCGAGCCCACCAGCGCGGTGTAGCCGGACAGGAAGTGGTAAGCCGCTTGCTCTTCGCTGAGGATCGACACTGGCGGCAATACGCCGGTCAGGTCGCAGGTCAGGAAGATCACAGCGTTTGGCTCGCCGCCCAGGTTCTTCTCGGAACGCTTGGCCACGTGCTCCAGCGGGTAGGCCGCGCGACTGTTCTGGGTCAGGCTGACGTTGGTGTAGTCGGCGTGCTTGGCGTCGTCGATCACCACGTTTTCCAGCACGGCGCCGTGCTTGATGGCTTTCCAGATGACCGGCTCGTTCTTCTCGGACAGGTCGATGCACTTGGCATAGCAACCGCCTTCAATGTTGAACACCACGCCTTCGCCCCAGCCGTGTTCGTCGTCACCGATCAGGTAACGGCTCTCGTCGGCCGACAGGGTGGTTTTACCAGTGCCCGACAGACCGAAGAACAGGGTCACGTCGCCTGCTTCGCCGATGTTGGCGGCGCAGTGCATCGGCAGCACGTCGGACGCCGGCAGCAGGAAGTTCTGCACCGAGAACATGGCTTTTTTCATTTCACCGGCGTAACGCATGCCGGCGATCAGCACTTTTTTCTGTGCGAAGTTGAGGATCACGCAACCGTCGGAGTTGGTGCCGTCACGCTCTGGCACGCACTCGAAGTTGGCCACGTTGAGCACTTGCCATTCTTCACGACCGGCCGGGTTGTACTGGGCCGGGTTGATGAACAGGCAACGACCGAACAGGTTCTGCCAGGCAGTCTGGGTGGTCATTTTCACGGCCAGGTAGTGGTCTTCTGCAGCCCCTACGTGGACATGGGAAACGAAATGCTCTTGCGCGTTGTTGAATGCCTCGACGCGAGCCCACAGGGCGTCGAACTTGTCGGCCGGGAACTTGCGGTTGATCGGGCCCCAGGCGATGGAAGCCTGGGTGGAAGGCTCTTCAACGATGAAACGGTCGACCGGCGAACGGCCAGTACGGTGACCGGTTTCGACGACCAGCGCGCCAGTATCGGCGAGCACGCCTTCACCACGCTGCAGGGCTTCTTTAACCAGATCGTCGACACTCAGATCGGTGTATACGGCGTTGTTGGCTTGCGTCATGAGGTTCCCCGTCGGCCTAAGGCCGAGTGCTCCAAACGTTTTGTAGTAGAAAGTTGCGCACTACTACCGCGAAAAAAGTGGGCCGGATTATGCCAGAAAAGCCCAAAAAGAGTAGGGCCCTCCCGTCAGAACTGCGCTAATCCGGCGTTTGTCAGGTGATTTACCTGTGCTTAAACGTTTTAGTGGCGGGTGTCGGAAGGGGTGTCGATGCCGGCGCCGGCAAATAATTGGGCTACATCGGCTGCATCGAACAGGTAACGCTGGTTGCAGAACTGGCAATCGATCTCGATATGGCCACCATGTTCCACCACCAGGTTCTGTGCATCTTCAAGCCCAAGGCTCACCAGCGCATTGCCGGAACGCTCACGCGAGCAGCTGCAGTGGAAATGCAAACCTTGTGCGTCAAACAGGCGCACAGCCTCTTCGTGGTAAAGGCGGTGCAGGATGGTTTCGTTGTCCAGCCCCAGCAGCTCTTCAGCTTTGACCGTATTGGCCAAGGCGATAATGTGCTGCCAGCTTTCGGCGCGCTCATCGTCGTCCTTGATGCGGTCGGCTGGCAGTTGCTGCACCAGCAGGCCCCGGGCGCGCTTGCCGTCGGCGTTGAGCCAGAACTTGGTACCCACTTGCTGGGACATCACGAAATAGTTGGTGAAGCAGTCCGACAGAGTCTCGCCGTCGAGGTCGACGATGCCCTGATAACGCTGGCCTTCGGTCGGGTCGACAGTCAATGCCAACACGCCGTTGGGCATGAGGTCCGACAGGGTGGCGTCCGGCGCGATCTGGTCGGCCTCGTAACGGGCCAGACCACGGATTTCGCGCTCGCTGGAGCACTCGATCATCAGCAGCGGAATCGGGCCTTCGGAACGGGCCTGCAGAATCAGCAAACCATCGAACTTCATGGTGCCCACCAGCAGCGCCGCCGCCGCCATCAGCTCACCGAGCAGTTGCGCGACCGGCTCCGGATAGGGGTGCTTGGCGAGGACTTCGGCATAGCTGCGCTCCAGCGAGACCAGTTCGCCGCGGGCGTCGCTCTCGTCGAAGATGAAGCGTTGGGTGAAGTCGGTATCCGGTAGATCAGTCATAGGTCTGGGTATCTGAATTGATGACAAATTGATTACAAGGTTTATAGAATTGAACGCTTTAGCACCAATTTGGTGCGGTTTTCTAAAGTCGTGGGGGACAGTTTATGAACAATCCGGGTTTGTTCCAAGCCAAGTGGAACCTCGGGCGATGGGCCTTTTGCAATCTACTCGCAATCGGGCTGCTGTGTTTTTGGCTGTGGCCCACGGGCCAGATGCTGTGTGTGATTTTCGACGAATGGCTGTTTCATCTGCTCAATGACCCGCTGGCGAGTAATTCCACCTGGCTGCATGTGTGGGCTGTGGCCAGCTTGCGGCCTTTTGATGCCGTGGTCGGTGTGATTCTGCTGGCGTTGCTGATTCGCGGCGACTGGGTCTTCAAAGCGGTGCAGGTGCGCCAGGCGTTTTTCGGATTCTTCGGCATTCTGTTGCTGCTGCTGTTTATCCGCATGCTGTTTTCCAAACTCGCGGCACAGATGGGCTGGCAACACAGCAGCCCGTCGATGGTGATCAGCGGGGCGATTCATATGAGTGAGTATTTCCCTCGCCTGGAGAAAACCTGGGAGTTGAAGGACCGTTCCAGCCAGAGTTTCCCGGGTGATCATGCCTCCGTCCTGCTGATCTGGGGGATGTTCATGTCCGTATTTGCCAAGCGCTTCACTCAGGTTTTGGTGATCTGGGGGCTTGCGCTGTTGTTCATGATGCCGCGCCTGGTGGCGGGAGCACATTGGGGGCAGGACGACTATATCGGTGGCGTACTGCTGGCGTTGCTCGCGCTGGGGTGGGGCTATTACACGCCGTTTGCGGCGAAGGTGTCGGGTGGGTTGTTGCGGGTGACGGCGCCAGTCTTCGCGCTGCTCGGCAAGCTGCCAGTCATCGGGCGTTTAAGCGTGATGCGCACAACGGCGTAACACCTCGGTCTTAATGTGGGAGCTGGCTTGCCTGCGATAGCGTCACCTCGGTATTACAACTACACCGAGCCGCCTGCATCGCGGGCAAGCCCGGCTCCCACACAAGCCCGCAAACATTTTGATCTCCTTTTGGGAGAAGATTTGCCTCATTAATCATCATTGCCGCTGCCGCGAAACTTGAACAGGTCGCGGCGTTGCTTCTTGCTCGGTTTGCCGTCAGTGGTCAGGCCCGTAGCACCGGCTTTGCGCATCGCCGCCGCATTTTCGCGTTTGGCGATGCTGGCTTCGGTCTCGGCGTACAGCGTTTGCGCTTCAGGCGCGCCGCGGCGCACGATGGAAAGCGCTTGTACCACGACAGTTTTTTCGTCAAACCCTGTACGAATCTGAAACTCATCGCCGACACGCGGTTCCTTGCCAGGCTTGCAGCGCTCGCCGCGATGGTGCACTTTGCCGCTTTCGATGGCGGCCTTGGCCAGAGCACGGGTTTTATAAAAACGCGCTGCCCACAACCACTTGTCCAAACGGACCTTTTCTTCCTCTTCCTGCTTTTGAGCCACTTGAATTCCTCGCTCTGAAAAATGTCGCAACTTTACCGTTGAAACCCTTCGACGCATAAACCTCAAGGCTCACCTAAGATACGCCAGACACCCCGGATTTTGCGTGATTTTCCATCGCGCTCACTGTTTGACGAAACCCGAGAGATATCTGTCGCCATTTGCCGAATATTCTGCGTGAATACCGCGAAATCGGCGCCGAACCTTCGATGAAGGTTTGGGGATTGTCACAATCCATGCGCAGTTGGACGTTACTGTCCTCGACGACTACGACACATTTCTGAATGGCCGGTTACCCATATTGAAGACATTTGACCATTTGACCGTTGTGGGTCTGCGTGAGTGGGTGGCACTCCCCGATTTGGGAGTGGCAGGCCTGCGCGCAAAGATCGACACCGGCGCCAGCACCTCTAGCCTGCACGCCACCGATATCGAGCCGTTCGAGCGCGACGGTGAGAAGTGGGTGCGCTTTACCGCGCACCTGGGCAGCGTGGTGCAATTGCGTCACCGCCGCTGCGAAGCGCCGCTGGTGACGATGAAAACCATCAAGAGCTCCAACGGCCATGCGCAGGTGCGCTACGTGATCAGCACCACTCTGGCGCTGGGTGATCGGGTGTGGCGCGTTGAGTTCACCCTCGCCTGCCGCAAGGCCATGCGTTACCGCCTGCTGCTGGGCTCCAAGGCGCTGATTGACGGCCAGTTGGTGGTCAATCCGGGCGTCAAGTACGTTCAAGACAAGCCGGTGTTCCCGGTCTCCACTATTTCTGCCCCAGGTGCTGCATGAAGATTGCTGTGCTGTCGCGAAACCCGCGTCTGTATTCCACCCGCCGCCTGGTCGAGGCCGGCACCGAGCGTGGCCATGAAATGGTGGTGATCGACACGTTGCGTGCCTATATGAACATTGCCAGCCACAAGCCGCAGATCCATTACCGGGGCAAACCACTGGAAGGCTTCGATGCGGTGATTCCACGTATCGGCGCTTCAGTAACGTTTTATGGCTGCGCCGTGTTGCGCCAATTCGAAATGATGGGCGTATTTCCCCTGAATGAATCCGTTGCCATTGCACGCTCGCGGGACAAGCTGCGCTCGCTGCAACTGCTGTCACGCCGGGGCATCGGCCTGCCGGTCACCGGGTTTGCTCACTCACCGGATGACATCCCCGACCTGATCGAAATGGTCAATGGCGCGCCGCTGGTCATCAAGGTGCTGGAGGGCACTCAAGGCATTGGTGTGGTGCTGTGTGAAACGGCCACCGCAGCAGAGTCGGTGATTGAAGCCTTTATGGGCCTCAAGCAGAACATCATGGTGCAGGAATACATCAAGGAAGCCGGCGGCGCGGATATCCGCTGCTTCGTGGTAGGCGACAAGGTGATCGCGGCGATGAAGCGCCAGGCCAAGCCGGGTGAGTTCCGCTCCAACCTGCACCGGGGCGGCAGCGCCAGCCTGATCAAGATCACCCCGGAAGAACGCATGACCGCCCTGAGAGCTGCCAAGGTAATGGGGCTGAGCGTGGCCGGTGTGGATATCTTGCGCTCCAATCACGGCCCGCTGGTGATGGAGGTGAACTCGTCGCCGGGCCTGGAGGGTATTGAAACCACCACCGGCAAGGATGTGGCGGGGATCATCATTCAGCACCTGGAGAAGAATGGCGGGCCGAATATGACGCGGACCAAGGGCAAGGGCTGATACACAGCAGCCTTCGGAACAACGCAAAACCCATGTGGGAGCTGGCTTGTCGGGTCGCCGCACCGCTGCGATGGCATTACCTGGGTATCACGGATACACCGAGGTGTCCTCATCGCAGGCAAGCCAGCTCACACAAAAGCCAGCTCCCCAATTTGGTTTTGGGTGCTTGTCAGACCGCATCTCGGGGCAGCATCAGGCCAAGCGGCAGCCGCACCCGTGCTTCCAAACCACCTTCTTCCCGGTTGCGCAGTTCCACATTGCCGCCGTGCATCGAAGCAATCCGCCGCACAATTGCCAGGCCCAGCCCGGTGCCCTTGCCGCCACGGGCACGGTCTCCACGGGTGAAGGGGTTAAAGATGCCCTCAAGCTCCTCAGGGTCGATCCCCGTGCCACGGTCCATCACGCTCAATACCACGTAAGGCGCAGTGCTGTCTCCAGACACATAGGCGGCCACTTCCACATCCGAACCCGCGTGATGCAAGGCGTTGCCGATCAGATTGTTCAGCAGGCGCTTCATCGATACCCGACGCAACGCAAACGGCTGGATAGGCTCCAGGCGCATACGCACCTGCTCGCCATTCTGGTTGTAGGGGGCTACTACCTCGCGCACCAGATCAGTGAGGTCGACCTCTTCCACCACCTCATCGCGGCCATCACGGATAAACGCCAGGAACTGGTCGAGAATCGCGTCCATGTCTTCGATGTCGCGCACCATGTCATCCGTCAGGTCGTTATGGTTGCCCATCAACTCCAGAGACAGCCGCAAGCGCGTCAGGGGCGTGCGCAAATCATGGGAAACCCCCGCCAACATGAGCTCGCGCTCGCGCCCGGCCTGTTCGACGTCTTCCGCCATCTGGTTGAAGGCACCATACACCTCGGTCATTTCACTCGGCGTATCACTGACCGGCAAACGCACACTGCGCCCCTGCCCCAGTTGGCGGGCCGCGAATACCAGCCGTTTAAGCGGTTGATTGAGCTGGCGGACGAAAATCCACGCGGAGGCGGTGGAAAGCAAACCAATGGCCAGGAACCAGCCCAAGACGTTCCAGATTTTCTGGCCCCGCAGCGGATGCGGGTACAGCGGAACCTTCAGCCAGTCCTGCCCCAGGCTCGGTGCGCGCACCCACAAGGCAGGCGATACATGCATCCGCAGCCGCACCTCGGTGTCTTCACCCAGTTCTGCCTGCATCTGACGTTGGTAAATTTCGCTGTAGGGCCAATGTTGCTCGCCCTCCGGCACGCCAGCGCCCGCCACACGAACCAGGGTGGCGGCTTTGGCGATCTTTTCGCGGTTCTCGGGGTCGGCTGCCCAATAGGCACGCAGCGTGAGGGCTACGCCGTGGCTGTATTGCCGGTCCACCAGCACGTCTTCGTTCATCAACAGATAAACCAGCGTGAGTGCCTTTGAGAACAGAACGACGATCAGCACCAGCCAAAGGGTGCGGGAGAAAAAGCTTTGCGGGAACCACAGCGGGGTTTTCATAGGAGACAGCTGGACACCTTGCAGAAACGAGCGGCGCTCGCAGAATTGCAGAAGGCGGGCATCACGTCGACTCGCGTGGAATCAAACGTCAGGATGCCCGCCCCTGCAAATCATCGATCACTTGGTAGCGGTGCCGTCCGGCACAAATACATACCCCACGCCCCATACCGTCTGGATGTACCGTGGCTTGGACGGGTCCGGCTCGATCATCCGGCGCAGACGGGAAATCTGCACGTCGATGGAGCGCTCCAGTGCATCCCACTCACGGCCACGGGCCAGGTTCATCAGTTTGTCGCGGGTCAGCGGCTGACGGGCGTTCATCACCAGCGCCTTGAGCACCGCGAACTCGCCGGTGGTCAGCATGTGCACTTCTTCGCCGCGTTTTAGTTCGCGGGTCGCCAGCGACAATTCGTAGTCGCCAAACGTGACGCTTTCGTCTTCGCTGCCTGGCGCGCCGGGAACTGCCGGTGCCTGGCGACGCAAGACGGCCTTGACCCGAGCCATCAACTCGTCAGGGTTGAACGGCTTGGCGAGATAGTCATCAGCGCCCAGTTCAAGGCCCTTGATGCGGCTCAGCTCATCGCCCTTGGCGGTGAGCATGATGATTGGAATCTGGTTGTTCGCGCCGCGCAGGCGTTTGCAGGCGGTGAGGCCGTCTTCGCCGGGCAGCATCAGGTCGAGCACGACCAGGTTGAATACTTCGCGTCCCAGCAGGCGGTCCATCTGCTCGGTGTTCGGCACCGCGCGGGCACGGTAGCCCTTGGAATTGAAGAAACGCTCCAACAGGCTACTCAGCCCCGGATCGTCATCAACGATGAGAATTTTTTCGCCTTCAGCAGTTTGTGCAGTGCTGCTCATTAGATGCTCCTCTTATCTCGGCGCGCATTATGGCGTAGCTGCCGTTATACGCACCGTGTGCATTGTTAGCAGATTTTTCCTCCAGCGCCACCGAACCCGCGCCCTACAACCACCGGCAAGGTGCCCCCAACCGCAGAACGCTGGTTATAATGCGGCGCCTTTGTGCAGGGCGGCATCAGATATTTCCCGTTCACTGCACGGCTTTTTTTCAATCGTTCTCCGTGACTTTTTCGATTTCGAGGGTCAATAGGCTGCCTCTTGACCCAGGCAGCGGCGCCAGTCGGGCCGCTCAACCAGCCTTGCAAGGCCTTGTTTTCCGGGCCTGTGAGCTGCTTTCAGAATTTCAGGTGGTTTTATGGACAGCATCAACAGCCGCATCGCCGAGGAACTCGGTGTACGCCCGCAACAGGTCGAAGCGGCCGTCGCTCTACTGGATGAAGGCTCCACGGTGCCTTTCATCGCCCGTTACCGTAAAGAAGTGACCGGCAGCCTCGACGACACCCAACTGCGTCACCTGGAAGAGCGCCTGCGCTACCTGCGAGAACTCGACGAACGGCGCATCAGCATCCTCGCCAGCATCGAGGAACAGGGCAAGCTGACCCCGCAACTGGAACGCGACATCAAGCTCGCCGACACCAAAACCCGCCTTGAAGACTTGTACCTGCCGTACAAGCAAAAGCGCCGCACCAAGGGCCAAGTCGCCCTGGAAGCCGGCTTGGGCGAGTTGGCCGACGGCCTGTTCAACGACCCGTCGCTGACCCCGGACGCCGAAGCCGCACGCTTCATCGACGCCGATAAAGGCGTGGCCGACGTCAAGGCCGCTCTCGAAGGCGCCAAATACATCCTCATGGAGCGCTTCGCCGAAGACGCCAGCCTGCTGGAAAAACTGCGCACCTACCTCAAGCAGGAAGCCACCCTCAGCGCCCGCGTCATCGCCGGCAAAGAGGAAGAAGGCGCCAAATTCCGCGACTACTTCGAACACGACGAACCGCTGAAAAGCATGCCGTCCCACCGCGCACTCGCCATTTTCCGTGGCCGCAATGAAGGCATTCTCAGCTCCGCGCTGAAAGTCGGTGACGAGCTGCCGGGCACCATGCACCCGTGCGAAGGCATGATCGGGCAACAATTCGGCATCCAGAATCAGAACCGTCCTGCGGACAAGTGGTTGGGTGAGGTCGTGCGCTGGACCTGGAAGGTCAAGCTCTACACCCACCTGGAAACCGACCTGCTCGGTGAGCTGCGCGACGGCGCCGAAACCGAGGCGATCAACGTATTTGCCCACAACCTGCACGACCTGCTGCTGGCCGCCCCGGCCGGCCCGCGCGCCACACTGGGCCTCGACCCGGGCCTGCGCACCGGCTGCAAGGTGGCGGTGGTCGATTCCACCGGCAAGCTGCTGGACCACACCACCGTGTACCCGCACGTGCCGCACAACAAATGGGACCAGACCCTGGCGATACTGGCCGCCCTGTGCGCCAAGCACGCGGTGGACCTGATCGCCATCGGCAACGGCACCGCCAGCCGTGAAACCGACAAGCTGGCCGCCGAACTGATCAAAAAATACCCGGCCATGAAGATGACCAAGGTCATGGTTTCCGAGGCCGGCGCTTCGGTGTATTCGGCGTCGGAACTTGCCTCCAAGGAATTCCCGGACCTCGACGTGTCGATCCGTGGCGCGGTGTCCATTGCCCGCCGTCTGCAGGACCCGCTCGCCGAACTGGTGAAAATCGACCCGAAATCCATCGGGGTGGGCCAGTACCAGCACGATGTGTCGCAGCTGAAACTGGCGCGCGGCCTGGATGCGGTGGTGGAAGACTGCGTGAACAAGGTCGGCGTGGACGTGAACACTGCCTCGGTCGCGCTACTGGCGCGTATTTCCGGCCTCAACTCAACGTTGGCGCAGAACATCGTCACCCACCGTGACGAGCACGGCGCCTTCAAAACCCGCGCCGCGCTGAAAAAAGTCGCACGCCTGGGCGAAAAAACCTTCGAACAAGCCGCGGGCTTCCTGCGCGTGATGAACGGCGACAACCCGCTGGACGCATCTGCCGTTCACCCGGAAGCCTACCCGCTGGTGCAACGCATTGCCGCCGAGACCGACCGCGACATCCGCTCGCTGATCGGCGACGCCGCATTCCTCAAACGCCTGGACCCGAAGAAGTACACCGATGAAACCTTCGGCGTGCCGACCATCACCGACATCCTGCAAGAGCTGGAAAAGCCGGGCCGCGACCCGCGTCCGGAGTTCAAGACCGCCGAGTTCCAGGACGGCATCGAAGACCTCAAGGACCTGCAACCGGGCATGATCCTTGAAGGCGTGGTCACCAACGTGACCAACTTCGGCGCGTTTGTGGACATCGGCGTGCATCAGGACGGTTTGGTGCATATCTCCGCGCTTTCGGAGAAGTTCATCAAGGATCCGCGCGAAGCGGTCAAGGCCGGCGATGTGGTCAAGGTCAAGGTCATGGAAGTCGACATTCCGCGCAAACGCGTGGGCCTGTCGATGCGCATGAGCGACACCCCCGGCGAGAAAATCGACGGTGCCCGTGGCGCACGCCCGGGTTCGGCGCCGCGTCAGTCGCAAAATCGCTCGGAAGCACCGCGCAAGGAAACCGCCACGGCAGCCCCGAGCAACAACGCCATGGCCTCGCTGTTCGCCAATGCCAAACAGTTGAAGAAACGCTGATGGACATTCCGGCCGGTTTGACCCAGAGCGCCTTCAGCGAACTGATCGGCTGCCGCCTGCAACGCCTTGAAGAAGGCGTTGCCGAGGTGGCCCTGACCCTGGAGCCGCACCTGCGCAACCGCGCGGGCAAGCTCCACGGCGGGGCGATTTTCAGCCTGGTGGACATCACGATGGGGCTGGCGTGTTCCAGCGCCCATGGTTTCGACCAGCAGAGCGCGACCATCGAGTGCAAAATCAACTACATCCGCGCCGTGCAAGACGGTGATGTGCTGTGCACCAGCCGCGTGATTCATGCCGCCCGGCGCACGCTGGTGGTTGAAGCGGATGTGTTCCAGGACGAAAAACTGGTCGCAAAAGCACAAGGCACCTTCGCTGTCCTATAGCTCCCCACCCTCGATTTGAGTTAATTTCGGCGCTGCGAAAGCGGCGTCGGAAGTTTCTTCCTGCGCGATAGCCAGATTCAGGGACTGAAGTCGGCACTTTCAGGGCCAGTTAATTCGGCTCGAAAACCAGGCGATAACGCCAGTTTCAACTTCACCCTTGTAGACCGTCCTGCCCACCCCCATATTGGGGCGACTGACGCGTGAAGGAATCCAACTTGAGCGAACTTCTCAACCGCCGCCTGGCTCTGCTCGGCAAGCGCGAACACCTCTCCCTGCTAGAGCAGTGCTTGCACGGCATCGAGCGCGAATGCCTGCGTGTCACCGGTGAGGGTCGCCTGGCACAAACGCCGCACCCTGAAGCCCTGGGCGCCGCGTTGACCAACGAGCTGATCACCACCGACTACTCGGAATCGTTGCTGGAGTTCATCACTCCTGCCCTGCCAGACCCGGCCGATACCCTGAGCAGCCTGGACAAGATCCATCGTTTTGCCTACACCAAGCTCGGCAGCGAATACCTGTGGAGCCCCTCGATGCCGTGCCCGTTGCCGGCCGAGGAAGACATCCCGATTGCCTACTACGGCACGTCCAATATCGGGCAGCTCAAGTACGTGTATCGCAAAGGCCTGGCCCTGCGTTACGGCAAGACCATGCAGTGCATCGCCGGCATTCACTACAACTTCTCGTTGCCGGAAGCACTGTGGCCATTGCTTAAAGAAGCTGAAGGGTTTGTCGGTACTGACCGCGACTATCAGTCCACCGCCTACATCGCGCTGATCCGCAACTTCCGCCGCTACAGCTGGCTGCTGATGTACCTGTTCGGCGCGTCGCCGGCGCTGGACGCCGGCTTCCTGCGCGGTCGGTCGCACCAGCTCGAAGTGCTGGACGCCGACACCCTGTACCTCCCCTACGCCACCAGCCTGCGCATGAGCGACCTGGGTTACCAGAGCAACGCCCAGGCCGGCCTGACGCCGTGCTACAACGACTTGAACAGCTACACCGACAGCCTGCGTGAAGCGGTGGCAACGCCTTATGCGCCGTACGTCGAAGTCGGCACCCACAAGGACGGTGAGTGGGTTCAGCTCAACACCAACATCCTGCAGATCGAAAACGAGTACTACTCCAACATTCGCCCCAAGCGCGTGACCTACACCGGCGAGCGGCCGATCCAGGCGCTGATGGCCCGTGGCATCCAGTACATCGAAGTGCGCTGCCTGGACATCAACCCGTTCCTGCCGATGGGCATCGACCTGCCGGAGTCGCGCTTCCTCGACGCCTTCCTGCTGTACTGCGCGCTGAACGACAGCCCGCTGTTCGCCGACAACGAGTGTGGCAACGCCACGTCCAACTTCCTCAGCGTGGTCAAGGAAGGCCGCCGTCCGGGCCTGCAATTGCAGCGTCAGGGCCAGGCGGTGGACATGAAGGAATGGGCCACCGAGTTGCTGGAGAATATCGCTCCGCTGGCCGCCCTGCTGGATGAGAGCCAAGGCATCACCGAACACAGCCAGGCGCTGGACGCCCAACTGGCGAAGATCAAGGACTCGTCCCTGACCCCGTCGGCCCAGGTGCTGGCGGCGATGGCCGAGCGCAAGGAGAGTTTTGCGCAGTTCTCGCTGCACCAGAGCCAGCTACACGCCGAGCACTTCCGCAAGGAGCCGCTGGCCGCCGAAGAGCAGGCACGCTTTGAAGAACTGGCGCGCACGTCGCTGGCGCAACAGGCGGAGCTGGAGCAGAACGAAGTGGGCGACTTTGATGTGTTTGTGGGCTCGTATCAGGCGAGCATTCTCGCCATCAGCAACTGAGAGCCTTGCGCCCTCTGTGGGGCTCGGCTTGTGGGAGCTGGCTTGCCTGCGATGCAAGCAACTCGGTGTATCAGTGATACCCAAGTGATGCTATCGCAGGCAAGCCAGCTCCCACATTTTCGCTCTTCGGTCTGAAGATCGGTTTTCACTTTTCTCCTCATAAGCTAATTCGAAAATGTTATTTATTTTCGAATTCTTAGATCATTTAGTCTCCTCACACGCCGACCCTCGGCCGCCTGATTGAGGAGCTTCCCCTTGAAACTGTTAACCCCTCTGCGCCTCTTGGCTGCATTGTCCCTGGCCGGTGCCAGCCTGTTTGCCCAGGCGGCGGATGTGACCATCGCTTACCAGACCACCGTAGACCCGGCCAAAGTCGCCCAGGCCGACGGCGCTTATGAAAAAGCCACCCACGCCAGGATCGACTGGCGCAAATTCGACAATGGCGCCGACATCATCGCCGCCATCGCCTCCGGCGACGTACAGATCGGCTACCTCGGCTCCAGCCCGCTCACCGCTGCGGTGACCCGCAAAGTCCCGGTAGAAACCTTCCTCGTGGCCACCCAGATCGGCGGCGCCGAAGCCCTGGTAGCGCGCAACGGGTCGGGCATCAACAGCCCGCAAGACCTGGTCGGCAAGAAAGTTGCCGTGCCCTTCGTGTCCACCGGCCACTACAGCCTGCTGGCCGCGCTGAAGCACTGGAACATCGACCCCTCGAAAGTCACCATCCTCAACCTCGCGCCACCGGCCATCATTGCGGCCTGGAAGCGTGGCGATATCGACGCCACCTACGTGTGGGACCCGGCCCTGGGCGTCGCCAAAGAGAACGGCAAGGTGCTGATCACCTCCGGCGAATTGGCCAAGTTCGGCGCGCCGACCTTTGATGCCTGGATCGTGCGTAAGGATTTCGCCGAGAAGCATCCGGAAATCGTCACCGCTTTCGCCAAAGTCACCCTGGATGCATACGCCGCCTACCGAAAAGACCCACAAGCCTGGCTCGCCGACCAAGGCAACGTCGACAAACTGGTGAAACTCTCCGGCGCCAAGGCCAGCGACATCCCGTTGCTGCTGCAAGGCAACGTGTACCCGCTGGCGGCTGACCAGGTGACCCTGCTGGGCGCACCGACCACCAAGGCTGTGACCGACACCGCCGCGTTCCTCAAGGAACAAGGCAAGGTCGACGCCGTGCTGCCGGACTACGCCCCTTACGTCAGCGCCAAATTCATTACCAACTGATCGGGAGTCCATTGCGATGGCCTTGCTACAACTGGAGCGCATCAGCGCACAGTACCCAGGCGCCACAGAACCGGTACTGTCAGACATTTCAATCGACCTGGGGCCCCAGCAATTGCTGGTGGCCCTCGGCCCGTCCGGCAGTGGCAAGACTTCGCTGTTGAACCTGATTGCCGGCTTTGTCGAACCGTCCGCCGGGCGCATCACCCTCGACGGCGTGCCGGTCAAGGGCCCCAGCGCCGAACGCGGCGTGGTGTTCCAGGACGACGCCCTGCTGCCCTGGCAGGACGTGTTGGCCAACGTGGGCTTCGGCCTGGAACTGGCTGGCGTGCCCAAGGCGCAACGTGAAGTGCGCGCCCGGGAAATGCTCGCGCTGGTGGACCTCGCCGGTTTCGACAGCCGCCTCATCTGGCAGCTCTCGGGCGGCCAGAAGCAACGTGTCGGCCTGGCGCGCGCGCTGGCGGCTGACCCGCGCGTGTTGCTGATGGACGAACCCTTCGGCGCCCTCGACGCCTTTACCCGCGAACAGATGCAAGAGCTGCTGCTGCAAGTCTGGCGGCGCACGGCCAAGCCGGTGTTCCTGATTACCCACGACATCGAAGAAGCGGTGTTCCTCGCCACCGACTTGATCCTGCTGGCGCCCAACCCAGGGCAAATCGTCGAACGCCTGAGCCTGGACTTCGGCCAGCGCTACGCCGCCGGTGAATCGGCGCGGGCGATCAAATCCGACCCGCGCTTTATCGAAACCCGCGAACACGTGCTGGGCAAAGTGTTCTCGCAACGGCAGGTGTCCGCATGAGCAGCTTTGAGCTTCCCGCCACCGCCGCCAAGCCAGTGACGCACGCGGTGATCCCGGTACGCCGCAGCCTGAGCACACGCTGGATCAGCGTACTGACCTTGATCGCGCTCTTGGTCATCTGGTGGGCCGTGACCGCCACCGGCTTGATTGAACCGCTATTCCTGCCGCCACCGTCCGCCGTGCTGCAAAAAGGCTGGCTGCTGGCGACGACCGGCTACATGGATTCCACGTTATGGCAACACCTGGGCGCGAGCCTCAGCCGCATCGGCCTGGGCCTGGGTTTTGCGGTGCTGACCGCCGTGCCGGTGGGCATCGCCATCGGCGCCAATCGTATCGCGCGCGGCATTCTCGACCCGCTGATCGAGTTTTACCGGCCGATCCCGCCGCTGGCCTACCTGCCGCTGATTGTGATCTGGTGCGGCATCGGCGAGCTGTCCAAGGTACTGCTGATTTACCTGGCGATTTTTGCGCCGATTGCCATCGCCACCGCGACCGGCGTGCGCACCGTCGACCCGGCCAAATTGCGCGCGGCGCAGTCGCTGGGCGCTACCCGCGCACAACTGATCCGTCATGTGATCCTGCCAAGCGCCCTGCCCGACATCCTCACCGGTGTGCGCATCGGCCTGGGCGTAGGCTGGTCCACCCTGGTGGCCGCCGAGTTGATCGCCGCCACCAGCGGCCTGGGTTTCATGGTGCAGTCGGCGGCGCAGTTCCTGGTTACCGACGTGGTGGTGCTGGGAATTCTGGTGATTGCCCTGATCGCCTTCGCCATGGAAATGGGCCTGCGCGCCCTGCAGCGTAAACTGGTGCCCTGGCATGGCCAGGCACACTGAGTGAGAACAACATGAGCAGCCTGACCGTTACGCCAATCAGCACCGCCCTGGGCGCCCTGATCAGTGGCGTCGATATCACCCGACCGTTGCACACCGAAGAACGCGACGCCATTGAACAGGCGTTGCTCAAGCACTCGGTGCTGTTTTTCCGTGACCAGCCGATCAACCCGCAGCAACAAGCTCGGTTCGCGGCGAACTTCGGTGACCTGCACATCCACCCGATCTACCCCAACGTGCCGGAACAGCCTGAAGTGTTGATCCTCGACACCGCCGTGACCGACGTGCGCGACAACGCCGTGTGGCACACCGACGTGACCTTCCTGCCGACGCCCGCGCTTGGAGCGGTGCTGAGTGCCAAGCTGCTGCCGGCGTTTGGCGGCGACACGCTGTGGGCCAGCGGGATTGCCGCGTATGAGGCGCTGTCCGAGCCGCTCAAGCGGTTGCTCGACGGTTTGACCGCCACCCACGACTTCACCAAATCCTTCCCGCTGGAGCGCTTTGGCAACACCGCCGAAGACTTGGCGCGCTGGGAGGAGACTCGCAGGAAGAACCCACCGCTGTCCCACCCGGTGGTGCGCACGCACCCGGTGAGCGGGCGCAAATCGCTGTTTGTCAGCGATGGGTTTACCACCAAAATCAACGAGCTGGAGCCAGCGGAAAGCGAGGCGATCCTGAAACTGTTGTTCGCCCACACGACCCGGCCGGAATTCACCATTCGCTGGCGCTGGCAGGAAAACGACGTGGCGTTCTGGGACAACCGCGTGACCCAGCACTACGCGGTGGATGATTACCGGCCGCAGCGGCGGGTGATGCACCGGGCGACCATCCTGGGTGACGTGCCCTTCTAAGCCACACAGAAATCAACGGCAGGAGCCGGCTTGTGTGGGAGCTGGCTTGCCTGCGATTACGGTGAGTCAGCCACAGACTCATTGACTGATACACCGCTATCGCGGGCAAGCCCGCTCCCACACTTTGAACCAGTGGCTTCAGTTATTCAGCGGAAGATGGCTTTTCCCACAGGTTAATCCCGCCTTCCTGGGCAAACCGGTCGATCTCTGCCAGTTCTTCCGCGCTGAAGCTCAGGTTCTTCAGTGCACCGACGTTTTCGATAATCTGCTCCGGCCGGCTCGCGCCGATGAGAGCACTGGTCACCCGCGGGTCACGCAGGGTCCAGGCCAGGGCCAGTTGCGCCAGGCTTTGGCCGCGACGCTTGGCGATCTCATTGAGCGCACGCGCGTGGGCGATGTTGGTTTCAGACAAGTGCTTGGCCTGCAGCGAGCCACCACCGGGGCGGTTGACCCGTGAGTCGGCCGGCACGCCATTGAGGTATTTGTCGGTCAACACGCCCTGAGCCAGCGGTGTGAACGCTATCACGCCGGTACCGAGTTCTTCGGTGGTGTCCAGCAGGTCTTTTTCCACCCAGCGGTTAAGCAGGTTGTAGGCCGGTTGGTGGATCAGCAGCGGCACTTTCCACTCTTGCAGCAAGGCCGCAATCTCACGGGTTTTCACCCCCGAATAGGACGAGATACCGATGTACAGCGCCTTGCCCTGCTGCACGGCGGTGGCCAGAGCGCCGGCGGTTTCTTCCAGGGGCGTGTCAGGGTCAAAACGGTGGGAATAAAAAATATCCACATAGTCCAGGCCCATGCGCTGCAGGCTCTGATCCAGGCTGGCCAGCACGTATTTACGCGAACCGCCGCCCTGGCCGTAAGGGCCTGGCCACATGTCCCAGCCGGCTTTGCTGGAGATGATCAGTTCGTCGCGGTAGTGCTTGAAGTCTTCGCGCAGCAAGCGACCGAAGTTGGTTTCGGCGCTGCCGTAGGGCGGGCCGTAGTTGTTGGCCAGGTCGAAATGGTTGATCCCCAGGTCGAACGCGGTGCGCAGCAGGGCGCGCTGGGTGTCGATGGGGGTGCTGTCGCCAAAGTTGTGCCACAGGCCCAGGGACAGTGCCGGCAGCACCAGCCCGCTGCGGCCTACGCGGCGGTACGGGATAGATTCATAGCGGTTTTCGGCAGCAATGTAAGTCATCGAATCCTCTCTTGAACTTGGGGCAAATAAGGCCCGGGAATAACGCTATTCCCAGGCCTTTCAAGCAGCTGAATCGCTTAAGTCTGCCGTTCCGTTCTACAGCAATTTCCTACCAGAGGGGAACGACATAGCTGACATAGAAGCGGTTTTCATCCTGCACGGTGGCACCGGTGATATCCGGGCTGGCGTGGGCATTTTTCCAGGTCACGCCCAGGCCTTTGAGGGTGCCGGTCGGTACCTGGTACGCCACGGCAATGTTGCGTTCCCACTCACTGGTGGTGCCTTGCACGGTACGGATGTCATCACCGTGGGCATAGGCCGCCGAGAACGACAGGCCCGTGAGGCCCAGCTTACCGAAGTCATACTTGTACTGTGCAAGCCATGTGCGCTCACCGGCGTGTTGAAATTTATTCAACTGCATGTTGGTCAACGCCGGGGTATCGGCGCCCGAGCCCGGCCCCTGGCGGTTGTCGCCACTGTTCAGGCCAGAGTCCAGGTACGGGAAATCACTGTCGCCGCTGTTTTTCTGGATGCCCAGGCCGACCGTGTGGCCGTCCAGGCTGTAGCTTTCAAGCAGGCTGGCGGTGGTTTGGTTGATTCGGCCCTTGGAGCTGCCGTCGCCGTAGAGGCCGGCACCGGCAAAGTCCTTGTCGCCGTCGGCGTTTTCGCCCACACCCAGGCTGCGGAACACGCGGATGTCGGTGTCGATTGCACCGACCGACAACGCGTCATGGCGCTTGGCACCGAGGAAGAACTGCTGATAGTAGTCCTCAAGGTTCGAATACCACAGGCTGACTGTGGTGTTCTGGATACCGGTGTAATCCGCGCCGCCGAACAGGAAGCGATCGCTTTCTTTGGTGCCGCCGGCGGTGATCATGCCCTGGTCGCCGGTCTCGTTGCGAATTTTGGTCTTGAAGATGTCGCCGCCGGTGAAGGTGAAGTCGGTGAGGTCCTTGGACACCAGTTGCACACCGGTGTTGGTCTGCTGGTACAGGCGCCCGTCGGTGTTGGCCAGTATGGGGTTATTGCCGAACAGCGTACCCACGCGCAGTTCATCCTTGGCAAAACGCATCTTGAATGTCGGGCTCAGCACGCCGAACTGGTCGGCGGATTTGCCGTTGTCCAGCGGGAACATGCTGCCGGGGTAGCGGCCCTGGTGGTCCTTGTCGTTGAGGTCGCCGCCGGAGTCCAGCTTCAGGCCATAAAACGCCTGCAGATCCAGACCGAAACCCACCGGCCCTTCGGTGTAACCGGACTTGAAGTTGAACTCGAAACCCTGGCCCCAATCACGCACGCTGTGAGCCTTGGAATTGCTGTTCACCACATCACGCCCCTGCTGGTTGAGGTAGCGGTTGAGCAGGGTCACATCGGCATGGCTGTCATCAATAAAATCGGCGTGGGCGGACAGCATAAAGCTCGCCATGGCGGCACCCACCATAGGGCTTATCAACGTCTTCATTGTTACCGGTCTCCGTCACTGTTCTGAAATGAAAGCGTCAAACGCTTCACACAATTACGCAGTGGCCAGATGACAGTTCGGAGTCAAAACCGTTAGTTCACGAATGAAATTAAATTTATGCAAGCCTTTAACTACGCGGGTTAGCGGGCATTTTCGAAGATTTCTGCCAGCCAATCGACGAACACACGCACCCTTGGCGACATGTGTCGGTTGTGGGGGTACAGCACCGAAACCGGCATCAACGGCGGCGGCGTTTCGGTGAGAATTTCACGCATCACACCCTGCCCGATCAGCTCGGCCATGCGGTAATGCGGGCACTGGATAATGCCCAAACCCGCCACTGCGCTGGCGGAGTAAATTTCCGCGCCGAACACCGAAAGCGCACCCTCGATTTGCACTTCTTCCAGCTCGCCATCAACCATGAATTCGAATGGGAACAGCTTGGCGGTGGTGCGTGAAACGTAGTTCACCGCGCGGTGCTCTCTCAGGTCCGCCAGGCTCTTCGGCTCACCGTATTTACGCAGGTAGGCGGGGCTCGCGCAGGTCACCTGGCGCAGGTTGGCAACACGTCGGCCAATCAGCGCAGAGTCGCCCAAAGTGCCTGCCCGCAGCACGCAATCCACGCCTTCGGCGATCAGGTCGACAAAACGGTCCGCTTCGCTGATGGACAGCTCGATTTCCGGGTAACGGGCCATGAACTGCGGCAAGGCCGGGATCACAAAATACTTGGCCAGGGTGCCGTGCAAATCCACGCGCAAACGGCCCTTGGGCGCCACGCTGCGAAACGCCAGTTCGGCCTCTTCCAGCTCGGCCAGCAGTTGCACGCAACGTTGGTAATACGCCTCGCCGTCAAGAGTCGGGCGCACGCGGCGGGTGCTGCGTTCCAGCAGGCGCGTGCCGAGCCAGGCTTCGAATTGATTGAGGGTATGGGTGAGCGTGGCGCGCGGCAGGTTCAAGTCCTCGGCGGCCAGCGTGAAGCTCGAGCGCTCGTAAATGCGTACAAAAACCTTCATGGCTTTGACTTGATCCACGCGGCACTCCCCTGAGTTGATTGTTGGCGATTATTGAACAGTCAAGGCAACTCTGGCGCATTTATCGCCCCCGGTAAACATGTGAATCTGCGCTCACACCCACTTCAAGGCATGCACACCATGACGACTCAAGTAGCAATCATCACCGGCGCTTCCCGTGGTATCGGCTCCGTGATCGCCAAACAACTCGCCGCCGACGGTTACGCCGTGGCCATCAACTACGCCAGCAGCGCCACTGAAGCGTCCAAGCTGGTGGTGGAACTGCGTCAGGCCGGCCACCAAGCCATAGCGATTCAAGGCGACGTGTCCAAACCCGCCGACATCAAGCGCCTGTTCGACGAGACCGAAACCCAGCTGGGCAAAGTCGACGTGCTGATCAACAACGCCGGCATTCTCAAGCCGCTGCCCCTGGCCCAGCACAGCGACGAGCTCTACAACCAGAACTTCGAGATTCACACCCGTGGCACCTTCAACGCACTGCGTGAAGCCGCCACCCGCCTGAATGACGGCGGGCGCATCGTCAACTTTTCCAGCAGCACCGTGGGCCTCAACTTCCCCGGCTACGCGGTGTACATCGCCAGCAAGGCGGCGGTGGAATCCCTGACTCAGGTGTTCGCCCGGGAAATGCGCGGCCGCCGCATCACGGTCAATGCCGTGGCCCCGGGCCCGGTGGCCACGGAGCTGTTCCTGCACGGCAAAAGTGAAGAACAGATCCAGACCATGGCCAAGATGCCGCCGCTCGAGCGCCTGGGCCAACCCGAAGATATCGCCCGTGTGGTGTCGTTTCTGGTGAGCCCGGCCGGTGGCTGGATCAACGGGCAAATCCTGCGCGCCAATGGTGGCCTGGTCTGACTTCACTTGAGGAGAACGGCATGAAATCGATCATTCTGATTACCGGCGCCTCCAGCGGTTTTGGCGCCCTCACCGCCCGCGCGCTGGCCGATGCCGGCCACACCGTGTACGCCAGCATGCGTGAAACCCTGGGGCGCAATGCGCCGCAGGTGGCCGAGGTACAGCGTTATGCCAGCGAACACCAGGTGGACTTGCGCAGCGTGGAGCTGGACGTGGCGTCCAGCGATTCCGTGGAGGCCGGCATCGCCAACATCATCGCCGACTGCGGGCGCCTGGATGTGATCATCCACAACGCGGGGCACATGTCGTTCGGCCCCGCCGAAGCCTTCACACCGGAGCAGTTCGCCCAGCTGTACGACATCAACGTGCTGAGCACCCAGCGGGTCAATCGCGCAGCGCTGCCGTACTTGCGCAAGCAGGGCCAGGGCCTGGTGGTGTGGGTGTCGTCCAGCAGTGCACGGGGCGGTACCCCACCGTTTCTGGCGCCGTATTTTGCGGCGAAGGCGGCGATGGATTCCCTGGCCGTGTCTTACGCCAGCGAGCTGACGCGTTGGGGCATTGAAACCTCGATCATCGTGCCGGGCGCGTTTACCAAAGGCACCAATCACTTTGCACACTCGGGCAAACCGGCGGATCAGGCGCGTGTCGCGCTGTACAACGAGGGCCCCTACGCCGGTGTGGCGGATGCCGCGTTGCAAGGCCTGGCGGCGCTGGAGCCTGCGGACGCAGACGTCGGCGAGGTGGCCAAGGCGATTGTCGAGATCGTGGGTCTGCCGTTCGGCACACGCCCGTTCCGTCGGCATATCGACCCGTCGGAGGATGGCTGTGAAATCGTCAACGGCGTGGCGGATCGAGTGCGGGCCGAGCTGTTTTGGAAGGTCGGTTTGCAAGATTTGCTCACGCCGACTATCACTCTCAAATCCGAATGAGGTCCCCTTGTGGGAGCGGGCTTGCCCGCGATGGCGGCGGGTCAGCCAGCAAACCTCTGACTGAAAGACCGCTATCGCGGGCAAGCCCGCTCCCACAGGAGATCACCGTAATGCACACCTTCATCGTCATCAGCGGTGGCCTCACCCTCCTTGTGCTGATGCTGCTCATCGGTCAAAAACTCGGCATCAGCACCGCGGTGCTGGCCTACAGTTTTGTCGGCATCTGGCTGGTGGTGTCAGTGGTCAACGGCGCAATCGGCGTACTAACCGCCGGCCAGCCCCTGGTGTCGGAGCTGGTGATCGGCAGTGTCGTGTTCGGCGCGCCGTTGGTGGCACTGGCCCTGTACCTCAGGGCCTGAGCCTCAGCGCACCAGGTGCAGGAACTGCAGGTGACGCTCGTACTGGTCGAGGATGTCGTTGATGATTTGCTCTTTGGTGTAGCCGACCAAATCGTAGTCCTGGCTGCCCTCGCTCAAATGCACTTCCGCCCGGTAATAGCGACGGTTGTTGAGCTCCTTGGAACCCATCCCACCCCGCGCGAAAGACGGCGTGAAGTAGCCGCGCATCTGCACCTGATACACAAACGGATGTTCCTCGCCGTGGCCGATTTCCAGGCTGACGCTGTCGTTGGCCGGGTCGGGCTGGGTGACAACATTCAGGCCCTTCTCGACAAACACCGCGGTCACTTCTTCGATTGCCGGGCGCACCGTGGTATCCAGGAAACGGTACACCTCGTCCCGCGACGGAAAATGTACGGCCTGGCTCAAGCGTTGTCGCCAACCGCCCCGGCCTTTGCGCGCCGTGGAGATCGGCGCCAGCGAATGCAGTTGGGCGATCTGCTTCTGGGACTCAAGGTAAAACGCCTTGTGCAGCCCCCACATCATCAGCAGCAGGATCATCGAGAACGGCAACGAGGTCAGCACCACCGCTGATTTCAGCGAGTCGATACTGCCGGCGAACAACAGGGCGCTGGTGACCAGCGCGGTCATTGCCCCCCAGAACACCCGCAGCCATTTCGGGCCGTCTTCGTCGGCGTTACCGCCTTTGGACGACAGCGTCGAGAGCACCACAGTGCCGGAGTCGGCCGAGGTCACGAAGAACACGAAGCTGATAAACACCGTGACCGCAATCACGGTTTTGCTCCACGGGTAGGTTTCCAGCAGCAGGTAGAGGCTCATCGACGGGTCATCGATGGCCGACTGGCCGAGGGCGGTCAAACCGTGGTTGAGCACCTGGTCGATGGCGCTGTTGCCGAAGATCGACATCCACGCCAGGGTGAACCCCAGCGGAATCAGCAGCACGCCGAACACGAATTCGCGGATGGTGCGGCCGCGGGAAATCCGCGCGATGAACAGGCCCACGAAGGGCGACCATGCGATCCACCAGGCCCAGTAGAACACGGTCCAGCCGCCCAGCCAGTCGCTCGGCTTGTCGTAGGCGTAAACGTCAAAACTCTTGGTCGGCAACGCGCCCAGGTAGTCGCCGATGTTCTGGATGAGGGTGTTGAGCAAGTGCTGGGTAGGCCCCGCGAACAACACAAACAGCAGCAGCGCACAGGCCAGCAGCATGTTGATGTCGGACATCACCCGCACGCCCTTGTCCACGCCGGAGACCGCCACAACAATCGCAGCGCCCATCATCAGGGTGATCAAACCGACCTGAATCCACTGGGTGTGGGCGATGCCGAACAGGTAATCCAGCCCGGAGTTGAGGTGCAACACGCCAAAGCCCATGTCGGCGCCGAGGCCGAACACCGTGGCGATGATGCCGAAGCCGTCCACCGCGTATCCGATGGGGCCGTTGATGCGCTTGCCGATCAGCGGATACAGCGCGGAGCGCAGCGCCAGCGGCAGGTTATGCCGGTAGGCGAAGTACGCCAGGGCCATGCCCACAAAGGCGAACACGCCCCAGCCATGCAGGCCCCAATGCAGAAACAGGATCTGCATGGCCTGGCGCGCGGCGTCGGCGTTCATCGGCGCGCCCTGGGGCGGTTGCACCAAATGCGTCAGCGGCTCGGACACACAGAAGAAGAACAGCGTGATGCTGATCCCGGCGGCGAACAGCATGCCCGCCCAGGACAGGTAACTGAATTCGGGCTCGTCGTGGTCGGCACCGAGTTTTATCTTGCCGTAGCCCGATAGCGCGGTGACCACCACGAAGACCAGATACAGCGTCATCGCGAGCATGTAGTACCAGCCGACCGTGTTGGCCGCCCAGTTTTGCGCGGCCAGCAGCCAGGCACCGGCCTGTTGCGGAATCGCGATGACAGTAACGCCGAACAGCAGGATGAAGGTGGCGGCGAAGTAGAAAACCGGCGCATTCATGCGCACCAGGCCGCTGGATGGGGTGGACGATGCACTCATGAACGATGCACCCCGAGGGTAGAGGGTATGGCTGTAAATAACGGACTCAGCAAAGGTAAGCCTCCTGTTGTGAGCGGGCAGCGAACCACCGGGTTTAACTTGAACGAGCATTCAAGTTAAACATGGATAGGCGGTCTGGGACTAATTGCAGGGCTGAGTGGTAGGTAATTCCTACACTAGCTCAAGGAAAGGTATGACGGGCGGGGATGACAAATCGTTCAGCGACTTGAAGGTGAAATACAGACAAATGTGGGAGCTGGCTTGCCTGCTCCCACAGGGACAGGGGTGTGGCTTATTTTTGCGCACCATCCTCATGCTGCAAATTCGCCTGGGTGATATTCGCCCCCGCCGGCACGCTGCGGGTCAGCCACACATTGCCGCCGATGGTCGAGCCTTTGCCAATGGTGATGCGCCCCAAAATAGTGGCCCCGGCGTAGATCACCACATCGTCCTCCACGATCGGGTGGCGCGGGTGGCCTTTCTGCAATTGCCCGTCCTCATCCGCCGGGAAGCGTTTGGCGCCCAGGGTCACCGCCTGGTAGATGCGCACGCGCTCGCCGATGATCGCGGTTTCGCCGATGACCACGCCGGTCCCGTGGTCGATAAAGAAACTCGGGCCGATTTGCGCGCCGGGGTGAATGTCGATGCCGGTGGCCGAGTGGGCAATCTCGGCACTGATCCGCGCCAGCAATGGCAAGCCCGCGCGGTACAGGTGGTGGGCCAGCCGATGGTGAATCACCGCCAGGATGCCGGGGTAGCACAACAGCACTTCGTCCACGCTGCGGGCGGCCGGGTCGCCGTGGTAGGCGGCCAGCACGTCGGTGTCGAGCAAACTGCGCAAAGATGGCAAGGCCAGGGCGAAATCCTGGATCAGGCGAATGGCGTGGGCGTCCACCTCGCCGTCATCCTTGCCGCCCTGGCGCGCGGCGTAACGCAGCTCCAGGCGCGCCTGGCCGAGCAGCGCGTTCAGCGCCACATCGAGGGTGTGGCCGACGTAGAAATCTTCACTTTCTTCACGCAGGTCCACAGGCCCCAGGCGCATGGGGAACAACGCGCCGCACAGCGATTCGAGAATCTGCGCCACGGCCTCACGGGACGGCAACTCACGACCGCCGTGCTCGCCGCTCAGGCGGCCATTGCGTGTGCGCCATTGGTCCCGGGCGCTGCGCAGCTGGGTGACGATGGTCTGCAATTGCCAATGACTGGAACGCTCACTCACGGTATTCACTCCTGACGAAATGCCCACCACTTTACGGTATGCACCCTGACCGCCCTTAAGAACCAATGGTGTGAACCTAAGAACTTGCAGGCATAAGCGATTGACGGTTGCCCGATGAAAAGTGCCTGCCTATAGTCGCCCCATCACTTAGCCAATGTGCGTCGTCATGATCAAAAGACAGCTCGACCGTTTTAACCGCCTGGAACTGCTGGGCGGCGCCACCGCCCTGGAAAAACTTGAGCGGCTGTCGGCCTGGCTGGACCGGGACGTCTACGTCAAACGCGACGACACCACGCCGCTGGCCATGGGTGGCAACAAGCTGCGCAAACTTGAATACCTCGCCGCCGATGCCATCGCCCAGGGCGCCGACACGCTGGTGACCGCTGGCGCCATCCAGTCCAACCACGTGCGCCAGACCGCCGCGCTGGCGGCCAAGCTCGGCCTGGGCTGCGTGGCCCTGCTGGAAAACCCTACCGGCACCGAAGACCCGAATTACCTGGGCAACGGCAACCGCCTGCTGCTGGACCTGTTCGACGCCAAAGTGGAACTGGTCGAGAACCTCGACAACGTCGACGATCAGCTCAATGCCCTCGCCGACCGCCTGCGCAGCAACGGCAAGAAGCCCTATCTGGTGCCGATTGGTGGCTCAAACGCGCTCGGCGCCCTGGGTTACGTGCGCGCCGGGTTGGAACTGGCCGGGCAGATCGAAGACAGCGGCATTGAATTTGCTGCCGTGGTATTGGCCTCCGGCAGCGCCGGCACGCACAGCGGCCTGGCGTTGGCCCTCAGTGAAGTGCTGCCGAACTTGCCGGTGATCGGCGTGACCGTGTCGCGCACCGACGAAGCCCAGCGTCCGAAAGTGCAAGGCCTGGCCGAGCGCACCGCCGAGTTGCTGGGTGTGGACATTCCCGAGGCGTTCAAGGTGATTCTGTGGGACGAATACTTCGGGCCGCGCTACGGCGAACCGAACGCCGGCACCCTTTCAGCGGTCAAGTTGCTGGCGAGTCAGGAAGGGTTGCTGCTGGACCCGGTCTACACTGGCAAGGCCATGGCCGGTTTGCTGGATGGCATCGGGCGTCAGCGGTTCGAGGACGGCCCGATCATTTTCCTGCATACCGGCGGGGCTCCGGCGTTGTTTGCCTATGACTCGGTTCTAACAGGCTGAACACCGACCGGATGTGGGAGCTGGCTTGCCTGCGAAAGCGGCGGGCCAGCAAAACATTTGTTGGCTGATACACCGCCATCGCAGGCAAGCCAACTCCCACATGTGATACGCCGTATATTCTGAAAAAGAATATCAATTCAAATTTATATTATTTTCAAGTCTTAAAAACACGCTTTATAGTCGCGCCGCAGGCGAAGACGCGCTACGCGCTTTAAGGCAGGATACGACTACCGCGTCACCTGCTTCGCACAACACAAAAAACACAGGGGCTCTCCATGACTATTTCTGTATTCCGTCGCACATTGCTGGTTGGCACATTGGGGCTGGCGCTCGGCGCAGGTTTGTTAGGCCAGGCCGTTGCCGGCGAGCAGTTGGACAACATCAAGAAAGCCGGCGAAATCAAAATCGGCCTGGAAGGCACCTACCCGCCATTCAGCTTCGTCGATGAAAGCGGCAAGCTCAGCGGTTTTGAGGTGGAGCTGTCCGAAGCTCTGGCCAAAGAGCTGGGCGTGAAGGTCAAACTGCAAGCCACTCCATGGGATGGCATTCTCGCGGCCCTGGAATCCAAGCGTCTGGACGCGGTGGTCAACCAGGTCACTATCTCCGAAGAACGCAAGAAGAAGTATGACTTCTCCACGCCTTACACCGTGTCCGGTATCCAGGCGCTGGTACTGAAGAAGAACGTCGACAGCATCAAGACCGCCAACGACCTGGCCGGCAAGAAAGTCGGTGTAGGCCTGGGTACCAACTACGAGCAGTGGCTCAAAGACAACCAGCCTAAAGCGATCATCAAGACTTACAACGACGACCCGACCAAGTTCCAGGACCTGCGCATCGGCCGTATCGACGCCATCCTGATCGACCGCCTGGCCGCGCTGGAATACGCCAAGAAAGCCCCGGACACCGCAGCTGCCGGTGATGCCTTCTCCCGTCAGGAAGCCGGTATTGCCCTGCGCAAGGGCGAGCCTGAACTGCTTGACGCGGTGAACAAGGCCCTCGACAAACTGCGCGCCGACGGCACCTTGAAGAAGCTGTCCGAGAAGTACTTCAACGCTGACGTTACTGAATAATGGAAGCAGGTTTCCAACTCGCGCTGGACTCCGCGCCCTTTCTGCTCAAGGGCGCGTATTACACGGTGATTCTTAGCCTCGGCGGGATGTTTTTCGGCTTGCTGCTGGGCTTCGGCCTGGCCTTGATGCGCCTCTCGCGCTTCAAGCTGGCGAGCTGGACCGCCCGGGTCTACGTGTCGTTCTTTCGCGGCACGCCCTTGCTGGTGCAGCTGTTTTTGATCTACTACGGCTTGCCGCAAGTGGGCATCGAGCTGGATCCGATCCCGGCGGCCCTGATCGGCTTTTCGCTGAACATGGCCGCCTACGCCTGTGAAATCCTGCGGGCCGCCATCAGCTCCATTGAGCGCGGCCAATGGGAAGCGGCAGCCAGCATCGGCATGACCCGCGCGCAGACCTTGCGCCGGGCCATCCTGCCGCAGGCCATGCGCACGGCCTTGCCGCCGTTGGGCAACAGCTTTATTTCGCTGGTCAAGGACACGGCGCTGGCCGCCACCATCCAGGTGCCCGAGCTGTTCCGCCAGGCGCAACTGGTGTCGGCGCGGACCTTCGAAATCTTCACCATGTATCTCTCCGCCGCCCTGATCTACTGGATTTTGGCGAGCATCCTGGCGCACTTTCAAAACCGCCTGGAAGACCGGGTCAACCGGCATGACCTGGAGTCTTGAAGCATGATCGTGGTTGAAAAACTGACCAAACAATTCAAGGGTCAGGTGGTACTCAACGGCATCGACCTTGAGGTCAAGGAAGGCGAAGTCGTCGCCATCATCGGCCCCAGCGGTTCCGGCAAGACCACCTTGCTGCGCTGCTTGAATTTCCTCGAAGAACCCACCAGTGGTCGCATCAAGGTGGGGGACATCGAGATCGACAGCAGCAAGCCGCTCAACCAGCAACAAAGCCTGGTGCGGCGTTTGCGCCAGCACGTGGGTTTTGTGTTTCAGAACTTCAACCTGTTCCCCCACCGCACCGCGCTGGAAAACGTCATCGAAGGCCCGATCGTGGTCAAGAAGATGCCGCGCGAAGCCGCGACCGAACTCGGCCGCAAGCTGTTGGCTAGGGTAGGCCTGGCAGGCAAGGAAGGCGCCTACCCGCGGCGTTTGTCCGGCGGCCAGCAACAGCGGGTGGCGATTGCCCGTGCGCTGGCGATGGAACCGGAGGTGATTTTGTTCGACGAACCCACCTCGGCACTGGACCCGGAGCTGGTTGGCGAAGTGCTGGCGACCATTCGCAGCCTGGCCGAAGAAAACCGCACCATGGTGATCGTCACCCACGAGATGAGTTTTGCCCGTGATGTGGCCAACCGGGTGATCTTCTTCGACAAGGGCGTGATCGTGGAACAGGGCGAAGCCAAGGCACTGTTCGCCAACCCCAGGGAAGAACGCACCAAGCAGTTCCTGAGCAAGTTTCTGGCCCACTGAAACACCCCTTGGGTCTGTGGGAAATGGCTTTAGGTGGGAGCTGGCTTGCCTGCGATGCAGACACCTCGGTGTATCAGTGGCACCCAGGCGATGCTATCGCAGGCAAGCCAGCTCCCACCTAAAGCGCGGTCCTACAGGAAGTGCTCATACCCGCCTATAAAACATCCCGCCATACCCATCTGAATATCCCCCCGCCAGTCAGCCCCTTCTGAATATCCGCGAACTCGCCGTTTAGCCTTTTGCCGCCATTGACGCTCCCCCGCCAACCCTCTTATCTAGCACCCAGAGGATTGGATCCTATCCCGGCAATTCATCGAATCGTTCCTTTCGGCACCCTGCGCACCCGCGCCACGGGCGCCGGAACGATTGCTGCTGGCTGCATCAAGGAGATTACTTATGACGCGCACGCTCACCGCCCCGACTTTGCCCCAGGCCGTTCGCAACGGCATCAATGCCCTGGCTGCCGCACACTTGCAGGTCGACATCGCTCCGTACATTGGCATGGAAGAGGGCGACCTGATCGAGCTGTTCTGGAACAACTGCTTTGCCGCCTCGCGACGGGTCACCGCCTGCAAGGTCGGCATGCCCACGCACTTGCGAATTCCCGAAAGCTTTGTGCAGGACGGCCTGGCGCGGGTTCACTATCAAGTCATGCAGATCGGCCACGGCCCTGCGCGTTCGCCGATGGCCACCGTGCGGGTCAAGACTGATTTTCCGGGCGGCCAGCCTTCGAATCTGTACACCGATGAAAATCAAAACCTGGCGCCGGTCAGCCTGCCCGACACCATCCGCCGCTACGGCATCAACAGCAGTCAGGTACGGCGTGGCATTCCGCTGACCATCGAGCCCTACCTGAACATGGCGGCCGGTGACGCCATCACCCTGCGCTGGGGTGACGTGCGGCTGGACTTGCCGACAATCAAGGCCAGGGCCGTGGGCCAGGCGGTTCAGGTGTGGGTGCCTTCAGCGGTGATCATTGAGGCGGGTGACGACTGCCGCCTTGAAGTGACCTACTGCATTCTGGATCGCGTGGGCAATAATTCGCGCTGGGCACCCGCCCGCACGCTGGCCATCGCCGCCAGCTTGCCACAGGCGCCAGCCCGCACAGCCTGGCCCGCATCGACCTATCAACCCCGTCAGCCTGGCTCGCCCTGCGAGCCGGGCTGACAGCCCTTCTATGCTTATTCCCATAAGTTAGTTTATTTAAAAATTTAACGCGCTTAGGGTATATGCACCGGACCACCGGACATCTCTGATTTTTCTGTTTTTATTTCATTGAATGCGAGGTCGGTATGGTCAGAATTACCCCGGTGCATAACGCCAGGGCATTGCGTGCAGCCAAGGAGCGGCGCTGATGTCTAACTTGGCTTTAACACCCGTCCAGAGTGATCTGGACATTGCCCCCCTGTTGTTGCCGGCCGCTGTGCTGCGAGACGACGCCGAGGCCCTGAGCGCCGCCCACGAGCTGGCCCAGGCAGCGCGCCTGCAAGCCGCCAGACGCGATCAACAACGCAAGCTGCCGTGGGCACAGATCGAGCAGTTCACCCGCAGCGGGCTGGGCAGTATTTCCATCCCCCGCGAATTCGGCGGCCCGGAGGTGTCCTTCGTGACCCTGGCCGAGGTGTTCGCGATCATCAGCGCGGCAGACCCGGCCCTCGGGCAAATTCCGCAGAACCATTTTGGCATCCTGCACCTGTTGCAGGGTGCGGCCAGCGAGCGCCAGAAAAAGCAGTTGTTCCAGAGCGTCCTCGACGGTTGGCGCATCGGCAACGGCGGCCCGGAACGTGGCACCAAAAACACCCTGGAGCTCAAGGCGCGCATCACCGCCGACGGTGACGGTTATGTGATCAGCGGCCAGAAGTTCTACTCCACCGGCGCGCTGTTTGCGCACTGGGTCGCGGTAAAAGCGCTGAACGATGATGGCAAGCAGGTCATGGCTTTCGTACGCCGTGGCACCGAGGGCCTGCGCATCGTTGATGACTGGTCGGGCTTTGGCCAACGCACCACCGCCAGCGGCACCGTGCTGCTGGATCAGGTGCCGGTGGACGCCGAGCTGGTGGTGGAAAACTGGCGCATCGGTGAAAGCCCGAATATCCAGGGCGCCGTCTCGCAATTGATCCAGGCGGCCATTGACGCCGGTATCGCTCGCGGCGCCCTCGACGACACCATTGCGTTCGTGCGCGAACGCTCGCGCCCGTGGATCGACGCCAAGGTCGAACGCGCCAGCGACGACCTGTATGTGATCGCCGACATCGGCAAGCTGAAGATCGAACTGCACGCCGCCGAAGCCCTGCTGCGCAAGGCCGGCCAGGTGCTGGATCAGGTCAACGCCGCGCCGATCACCGCGCAATCCGCCGCCCGAGCCTCGATTGCCGTGGCCGAAGCAAAAGTTCTGACCACCGAAGTGTCGCTGCTGGTCAGCGAAAAGCTCTTCGAGCTGGCCGGCAGCCGCGCCACCCTCGCCGAATTCAACCTCGACCGCCACTGGCGCAACGCCCGCGTGCACACCCTGCACGACCCGGTGCGCTGGAAGTATCACGCGGTGGGCGCTTATCGCCTGAACGGCACTTTGCCGGCTCGTCACTCCTGGATTTAACCACCCAGAACACTTTTTCCACGAGCTTCTGGAGAAATACGCATGACCCTTTCTCACCACGTCGCGGTTATAACCAGTGACGAACAAGCCCTTATTGTCGCCAGCGACCTGGCCGAAGACTTCCGCCGCGACAGCGCCCAGCGCGACCGCGAACGCCGCCTGCCGCTGCCCGAGCTGGACGTGTTTTCGCGCTCCGGCCTGTGGGGCATCAGCGTGCCGAAGGAACACGGTGGCGCGGGTGTCTCCAACGTCACCCTGGCCAAGGTGATCGCCTTGATCGCCCAGGCAGACGCTTCGCTCGGCCAAATCCCGCAAAACCATTTCTATGCCCTGGAAGTGCTGCGTGTGAACGGCAGCCTGGCCCAGCAAAAACGCCTGTACGCCGAAGTGCTCGCCGGCCGGCGTTTCGGCAATGCCCTGGCGGAACTGGGCACCAAGACCGCCCACGACCGCGTGACCTCCCTCACCCGCGACGGCGACGGTTTTCGCATCAGCGGCCGCAAGTTCTACTCCACTGGCGCGATCTATGCGCAACGCATCCCGACCTCTGTGGTGGATGAACACGGGGTGCAGCAGTTGGCGTTCGTGCCGCGCGACAGCGAAGGCCTGAGCGTGATTGACGATTGGAGCGGCTTCGGCCAGCGCACCACCGGCAGCGGTTCGGTAGTGTTCGACAACGTGTGGGTCGCCGCGCAAGACGTGATCCCGTTCCAGAGCGCCTTCGAACGCCCCACCACCGTCGGCCCGCTGGCGCAGATTCTTCACGCCGCCATCGACACCGGCATCGCCCGCGCGGCCTTTGAAGATGCGCTGCACTTCGTTCGCACCAAAACCCGCCCGTGGATTGATTCGGGCAACGACAAGGCCACCGAAGACCCGCTGACCCTGAAAAGCTTCGGCCACTTGAGCATCCGCCTGCACGCCGCCGAGGCGCTGCTGGAACGCTCGGGTGAATTCCTCGATCGCGCCCAGGCCGACAGCAATGCCGAGACCGTCGCCGCCGCCTCGATTGCCGTGGCCGAAGTGCGCGCGTTGAGTACCGAAATTTCCCTCGCCGCCGGCAGCACCTTGTTCGAACTGGCCGGCAGCCAGGCGACCCTGGCCGAACACGGCCTGGACCGCCACTGGCGCAACGCCCGCGTGCACACCCTGCACGACCCGGTGCGCTGGAAGTACCACGCTGTCGGCAATTACTACCTCAACGATGAAAACCCGCCACTGCGGGGGACTATCTGATGGCGAAGAAAAAGATCCTGCTCAATGCCTTCAACATGAACTGCATCGGGCATATCAACCACGGCCTGTGGACTCACCCGCGCGACACCTCGACCCAATACAAAACCGTCGAATACTGGACCGAACTGGCGCAAGCCCTGGAACGCGGGCTGTTCGACGGGCTGTTCATTGCCGATATCGTCGGCGTGTACGACGTGTATCAACACTCTATCGACGTGCCGCTCAAAGAGTCGATCCAGCTGCCGGTCAATGACCCGTTGCTGCTGGTTTCGGCCATGGCCGCCGTCACCAAAAACCTCGGCTTCGGCGTCACAGCCAACCTCACCTACGAGCCGCCGTATCTGTTCGCCCGGCGCATGTCCACCCTCGATCACCTGAGCCGTGGCCGCGTGGGCTGGAACATCGTCACCGGCTACCTCGACAGCGCCGCCAAGGCCATGGGCCTGACCGAGCAGGTCGAGCACGACCGGCGCTACGACCAGGCCGACGAGTACCTGGAAGTGCTCTACAAACTCTGGGAAGGCAGCTGGGCAGACGACGCGGTGCTCAACGACCCGCAGGCGCGGGTGTACGCGCAGCCGGGAAAGGTGCACAAGGTCGAGCACCACGGCGAGTTTTATCAGGTGGAGGGTTACCACCTGTGTGAGCCGTCGCCACAGCGCACGCCGGTGCTGTTCCAGGCCGGCAGTTCGGACCGCGGTTTGTTGTTCGCCGGGCGGCATGCCGAGTGCGTGTTTATCAGCGGGCAGAACAAGGCCGCGACCAAGGCCCAGGTGGACAAGGTGCGCGCCAGTGCCGTGCAAGCCGGGCGAAATCCGGATGACATCAAGGTGTTTATGGGCCTCAACGTCATCGTGGGCGCCACCGAAGAGCTGGCCTGGGCCAAGCACGCCGAGTACTTGAGCTACGCCAGCCCGGAAGCGGGTGTGGCGCATTTCTCGGCGTCCACGGCCATCGATTTTGCCCAATACGAACTGGACGAACCCATCCAGTACGTGAAAAGCAACGCGATTCAGTCGGCCACCAAGAACCTGCAGAACAACGACTGGACCCGGCGAAAATTGCTCGAACAGCACGCGCTGGGCGGCCGGTACATCACCCTGGTCGGCTCGCCCGGGCAAGTGGCGGACGAGTTGGAGTCGTGGATCAGCGAAACGGGGCTGGATGGCTTCAACCTGACACGCATTGTGACGCCGGAAAGCTATGTGGATTTTATTGATCTGGTGGTGCCGGAGTTGCAGAAGCGGGGGTCGTACAAGACCGCTTATGAGCAGGGAACGCTGCGTGAAAAAGTCTTCCACGCTGGCGCTCGCCTACCCGAACAACACACCGGTGCCACCTACCGCCACTAATGACTGATCGTTCCCACGCTCTGCGTGGGAATGCAGCCCGGGACGCTCCGCGTCCCAAGAGCGGACGCAGAGCGTCCAGAGAGGCATTCCCACGCAGAGCATGGGAACGATCTCGGTCGTGAATACCTACTTTTTATGACTGGAAACCGATTATGAAAAAGACCCTCTTCACCCACCCAGTCAAAGCACTGGCCCTGGCGTTTGGTTTATTCAGCTCGGCGGTCTTCGCCGCCGACGCACCGCTGAAAATCGGCACCACCGCTGCCTTCGCCATTCCGCTGGAGGCCGCCGTGGCCGAGGCCGACAAGCAGGGTCTCAAGGTTCAACTGGTGGAATTCACCGACTGGATCGCCCCCAACGTCAGCCTGGCCGCCGGCGATATCGACGTGAATTACTTCCAGCACATCCCGTTCCTGGAAAACGCCAAGGCCGCCGCCGGGTTTGACCTGGTGCCGTACGCGCCAGGCATCATCAACAACGTTGGCCTGTATTCGAAGAAATACAAAAGCCTCAACGACCTGCCCCAGGGCGCCAGCGTGGCCATTGCCAACGACCCGATCAACAGCGGCCGGGGCCTGCAACTGCTGGCCAAGGCCGGGCTGATCACCCTCAAACCGGGCGTGGGCTACAAGGCCACCGAGGAAGATATTGTCAGCAACCCGAAGAAGATCAAGATCCTGCAAGTCGAGGCCGTGCAACTGGTGCGCGCCTATGACGATGCTGACCTGGTGCAGGGCTACCCGGCGTACATACGCCTGTCCAAGACCTTCGATGCCGAGTCCGCATTGCTGTTTGACGGCCTTGACCACCCGGAATACGTGATTCAGTTCGTGATCCAGCCGAAAAGCAAAACCGACCCGCGCGTGATCAAGTTCGTCGACATCTACCAGCATTCGCCGGTGGTACGCGCGGCGCTGGATAAATCCCTGGGCAAGCTCTACCAGGTCGGCTGGGAAGATAAAAAATGACCGCCGCCCACGCCCAATTGCGTGACCTTGGGGTCAAGCCCAGGGAAGCCGAACAGACCGAGCTGCATCCGGATTTGAACCGGGCCCACGTGCGTTTTATCAACCTGGGCAAGACCTACGGCGGCACTGTGCATGCCTTGCAAGGCATTGACCTGGCGATCCGGCGCGGCGAGGTGTTCGGCATCATCGGCCGCAGCGGCGCAGGTAAATCCTCGCTGATCCGCACCATCAACCGCCTGGAGCAACCGAGCAGCGGCCGCGTGCTGATCGATCAGGTGGACATCGGCGACTTTGACGAAGACCGGCTGGTGGCGCTGCGTCGACGCATCGGCATGATCTTCCAGCACTTCAATCTGATGTCGGCCAAGACCGTGTGGCAGAACGTCGAATTGCCGCTCAAAGTCGCGGGCGTGCCCAAGTTGCAACGCGAGCAAAAGGTGCGCGAGCTGCTGGAACTGGTGGGTTTGCAGGACAAGCACAAGGCCTACCCGGCGCAGCTGTCAGGCGGGCAGAAACAGCGTGTGGGCATTGCCCGTTCACTGGTGCACGACCCCGAAATCCTGCTGTGCGACGAGGCCACCTCGGCCCTCGATCCGGAGACCACCCAATCGATCCTCGGCCTGCTGCGCGAGATCAACAAGCGCCTGGGCCTGACCATTGTGTTGATCACCCATGAAATGGCGGTGATCCGCGAGATCTGCGACCGCGTAGTGGTGCTGGAGCACGGGCGCATTGTCGAGCAAGGCCCGGTGTGGCAAGTGTTTGGCAACCCCCAGCACGAGGTCAGCCAAACCCTGCTGGCGCCGTTGCAACAGGGCTTACCGGAAGAGCTGCAAAGCCGTTTACAGGCGCTGCCGGCATCGGCGGAGGCTGCGACGGTACTGCGTTTGCAATTCACCGGCAGCCACACCGACGAGCCGGACCTGGCCGCGCTGTTCAGCGCCCTGGGTGGCCGCGTGCGCTTGCTGCAAGGCGGCGTGGAGCGGATTCAGGGGCATGCCCTGGGGCAACTGCTGCTGGCGGTGAATGGCTCGCCTCACGATGCCGAAGACCTGTGCAAGCGTGCCGCACGCTGGGCACACACTGTGGAGGTGCTGGGCTATGTGGTTTGATCGTTTATTGCAGGGCGCCATCGACACCTTGCTGATGGTGGGCGTGTCGTCGCTGATCGCATTGCTGGTGGGCATTCCGCTGGCGGTGTTTTTGGTCACCAGCGACAAGGGCGGCATCTACCAGGCTCCGGCGCTGAACCGTGTGCTGGGCGGGTTCGTGAATTTGTTCCGCTCGATCCCGTTCCTGATCCTGATGGTGGCGCTGATCCCGTTCACCCGGCTGATCGTCGGCACCACCTACGGTGTGTGGGCCGCCGTGGTGCCGCTGACCATCGCCGCCACGCCGTTCTTTGCGCGCATCGCCGAAGTGAGCCTGCGCGAGGTCGACCACGGCCTGATCGAAGCCGCCCAGGCCATGGGCTGCCGCCGCTGGCACATCATCTGGCACGTACTGTTGCCGGAAGCGCTGCCGGGGATTGTCGGCGGGTTCACCATCACGCTGGTGACCATGATCAATTCATCGGCCATGGCCGGAGCGATTGGCGCCGGCGGCCTGGGGGATATTGCTTACCGGTATGGGTATCAGCGCTTTGATACGCAGATCATGCTGACGGTGATTGTGCTGCTGGTGGTGCTGGTGGCGGTGATTCAGTTGGGGGGGGACCGCCTGGCGCGGGTGCTGAACAAGAGGTGAGGTATAGTCGGGCCATCGAAAAAAAACGGTAGCCCCCGTCATGCCCCTAAAACCCGACGACCTCACCCAAATCACCTCCACCACCCTCGGCCACTACAACAAAGTGGCCGAGGATTTCCGTGAAGGCACCCGCGATCACGATGTGAGCCAGAATATCGACGCCCTGCTGCGGCATATCCAGGGCCCGGCGCCCTTTACCGTGCTGGATTTTGGCTGCGGGCCGGGGCGGGATTTGCAGACGTTTACGCGCATGGGCCACATCGCGGTGGGGCTCGACGGCTCCGAGCGGTTTGCGCAGATGGCGCGCGAAGACAGTGGCTGCGAGGTATTGCAGCAGGACTTTCTGAAGCTGGATTTGCCTGCCGAACGCTTTGACGGGGTGTTTGCCAATGCGGTGCTGTTTCACATTCCCAAGCAGGAACTGCCGCGCGTGCTCAAGCAACTGCATGGCGCGTTGAAGCCGGGCGGAGTGTTGTTCAGTTCCAACCCACGGGGTGAAAACCAGGAAGGCTGGAATGGGCCGCGGTACGGGTCGTATCACGACCTGGCGGCGTGGCAGGCGTTGCTGGCCAAGGCGGGGTTTGTGGAGTTGGAGCATTATTACCGGCCGGCTGGGTTGCCGAGGGAGCAGCAGCCCTGGTTGGCGAGTGTGTGGCGCAAAACATAGAAGTGTGTTGGCTGATCTGGCCGCATCGCAGGCAAGCCAGCTCCCACAGGGGGAATGCATTCCAAGTGTGGGAGCTGGCTTGCCTGCGATTGCGGCCTGCATGGCGCTATTGATAGACCTGAAGGACCACAGGTTTTTCACCCGCCACCAACGCCGTCACACTGTGCCCCGCGTACCCCTCTTTTTCCCCGGCGGCAAAGTTCGCCACCAACCGCGTGCCGTCGGCAAACGTGGTCTCCTGCACCTGCCGATCCGTCGTCAACCAACGAAACCCGGTCATTGCCTGAGTGGCCAAGCGCTGATGCAGTGGGCGGAAGAAAGCGTCCTGGCGCTGAATCAGCGGCAGCCGCTGTTTAACCGTGGCATCACTCAAGTGATACAGCGGCGGCACGTTGTAGAGCAATTGGGTCAGCTGGTTTTCGACCTGCACATTGCTCAGTTTCAGGCTGTCGAACAGCCAGTGATGGGTGGTGATCACCGAGCCGTGGAACACCGCCTGATACAGCGGCAGGCGCATGCCAGGGTCGAAATATACCGTGCGAAGCGGCTCTTTCAGCGGCACGGGCTTGAAGAACACTGCCGGCTGCTCCGGTGGGTACCAGTTGCCGACGTAATAGGGCGACTGCTTGTCCTTCGTCATCTCTCGATCGCCCCAGCCCATCACCGGTGTCTGCATGCCGTGGGCAAACAGGATGCCTTGGGCGGTGATCGCATTGCCGTCTTCGGAACCGGCCGGCAGCTTGAGCGCGGTGTTCAGCCAGCGGGACGCCTCGATGTTGCCCTCGGCGTTTTGCGCCTGGGTCATGGGTGCGCCGTCGCGGTAGCTGTCAAAGACCATGGCGGTGGCGTAGGCATCGAGGAACCAGGCGTTGAAACCCGCCCTGCCCTGCACCGCTTTCACCCGAGCTTCCAGCAAGGGCCGCACGCAACGTGGGTCGGTGTAATGGCCGGATTGCTGGAAGCCGGTTTTCAGCTTGCCGTCCTTGAGGACGATGGCGCAGTTGCGGTAAGCATTGCTGCCCAGGTGGGCGGTGGTCCAATCCGGGTTTTCGGTGGCCGACAGCGCAGTTTCATAGGAATCGTAGGGTGCCATCAGGTAACCCGCGTCGACACCGGCGCGAATCGCTTCGGGGTGCCAGAGCCCGCCTTCCCAGCCTTCACCCAGTGTTACCAGCAAGCGTTGCAGCCCGGCGTTTTTCAAGGATGAAACGACCTTGTTGCCCCAGTTCTCAGGGGTGTCGCCCAGAGCCCCGGCAAAAGTAACGGCCAGTTCGGCGCGCAACTCACCATAACGGGCGGCCAGCCGCGTCATGTCCGGCTCGTCAACCTGCCACGCCTGCCGCGCCTTCCTGTTGATCGCCGCATTGAGGCCGCGCAGCAGCACGGTCTGTTCATAGCGATTGAGCGCTGAGGTTTGTTTGAGGACCTGTGTGGATTCCTTGTCCAGCAGCCCCTTGAGTTCATTGGCACGCAGCACCGTAACGAGCCTGGACCAGTCCCGCACATCCTCCAGCGCCAGCAAGTCATTGCCCCACACATAGACGTGGCTGGCACCCAGCAACTTTTGCGCCGCAGGCGTTTGCCCAAGCTTGTCCGCCAATGTTTCATAACGCCCCTGCTCCACCAGCCATTGGCGATAGCGCTTGGCGCCGGCCAGAGGATCCGCGCCCCCCAGATGCAAACGCAGCGTCATGGGTGCCGAAGGATCGAGACGGGTAAAGTCATGGGCCACAGACAGCGCCAGGCCTTGGCCTTCGGCCTGCCACTGCAAGCGGTTGTTGTAGGGGTTGGTCAGCAACCAGTTCAGCGTGAAGCTGCCATGATCCACGCCCCACAGCGGCAGGCTGAGGTCCTGCGTGGTGTTGAGCGTGCCCTGGTCCAGCAAAAACGCTTTCCACACACCGTTAGCAGCGGGCACGTAATGCCCCTCGGCCAAGGGCCAGATCACACCTTGGCCCATGGCCTCGGCAGGTTGACGCAACAACGGCAACTCGCCCGCCTCGCGGGCGGTGATGGTCAAGGAAAGGTCGCGCTGCTCAAGACGGGCACTCAGGCGAAAGGCGCCGTCGTCCCATTGCCAGGCGGCTTGTTCGACGCCGGCTTGCAGGTCGCTGACGGCATGCGCGGCAACGCCGCTGGAGGCCTGCACCGAAGTTTCGCCGGTGGGCGTGACGCGCAGGGCCAGCGTGGCGGGGTCGAGTTCGACGCGCCACACAGCGTTTTCCAGCACGGCGGCTGAGGTGATCGGTGAGAGCAGCAAGCCGCAGATCAGCAAAGTGTGACGCAGGAAGTTCATGGGGTTCGACCTGTGTGCAAGGGTGGTCGAGGGTAAAACACTCGATCGCTTGCCGGAGGGGCCCAAGGTATTTCGGGAAGTTTCGTACATACCCTGAAGTGTATGAAGATAAAACCTGTGGGAGCGGGCTTGCCCGCGATTGCAGTGTGTCAGGCAACCTATTCGTGACTGACAGATCGCTATCGCGGGCAAGCCCGCTCCCACAGGTTTGGATTTCAGTCAGCCGGATGCTCCTGCTTCGGCTCGCGAATCTTGTACCAGGCCACATACAGCGCGGGCAGGAACAGCAGCGTCAGCAAGGTCGCGATGATGATCCCGCCAATCATCGCGTACGCCATCGGCCCCCAGAACACTTCCCGCGCAATCGGGATCATGCCCAGGCTGGCCGCCGCTGCCGTCAGCAGGATCGGCCGGCGCCGGTGCTCGGTGGCTTCCACCACCGCGTCCCACGGCGTGTAGCCCGCCACTTCATATTCGTGGATCTGCGTGACCAGAATCACCGAGTTACGGATGATGATGCCGATCAGCGCCAGAATCCCCAGGATCGCCACAAAGCCCATGGGCGTCCCCGTGGGAATCAGCGCCAGCACCACGCCGATCAGCCCCAGCGGTGCGACACTCGCCACCAGGAACATTTTCTGCACGCTGTGCAGCTGGATCATCAGGAAGGTCGCCATCAGGAACAGCATCAGCGGTACCACCTTGGCAATCGGGCCCTGGGCCTTGCCGCTTTCTTCCACGGTACCGCCGGTGGCCACCTTGTAACCCACCGGCAAGCCAGCGCTGAATTTCTCGATGGTCGGCGCCAGTTGCTTCACCAAGTCCGTAGGCTGCATTTCATCGCGTACCGAAGCCTTGATCGTGATGGTCGGCTTGCGATCGCGGCGCCACACCAGCGGCTGTTCCAGTTCATAGCGCACCGTGGCGAAGGCCAGCAGCGGAATCGACGTGCCGTTGGGCGTGACGATCTGCAGGTTCTGCAGGGTTTCCGGGGTGCCGCGTTCGGCATCTTCGGCGCGGCCGACCACGTTGATCAGGTAGATATCGTCGTGTACCTGGGTCACGGAAGCGCCACTGACCACGCTGTTCATCAACTGCGCCACGTCTTCAGACGACAGCCCCAGTTGCCGCGCCTTGTCCTGGGCGATGTCCACGCGCAGCACTTTGCCCGGCTCGTTCCAGTCGTAGATGATCTCGCCCAGGTGGGTGTTCTGGTCCAGCAAGGTCGCCAGTTCAATGGCGTGTTTGCGCACCTGGTCGATGTCTTTGCCCGACACCCGATACTGAATCGGACGCCCCACCGGCGGGCCCATTTCCAGCGGCTGCACATAGCTGCCGATGCCCACGAAGTCGTCGCGCAAGCGTTTTTGCAGGCGCGCAATCAGGGCGCCGCGCTCTTCCAGGCCTTTGCTGACGATCACCAGCTGTGCGTAGTACGGGTTTTCCAGCTGCTGGTCGAGGGGCAGGTAGAAACGGATCGCGCCCTGGCCGATATAGGTGCTCCAGCGCGCAATGTCCGGGTCATCCTTGATGATCGCTTCGAGGCGGTCGACAGCCTTGCGCGTCTCGTTGATCGAGGCGTTTTGCGGCAGGTTCAGGTCAACCAGGATTTCCGGGCGGTCGGATGACGGGAAGAACTGGTTCTGCACGAACTGCATCGAAAACACCGACGCCACAAACAACGCCACGGTGATGCCGATGGCCCACCAGCGGTTGCGCATCGCCCACAACATGCCGCCATTGAACGCACGGCCAATGCGCCCCGGCTCGGCGTTGTGCGGTTTCACGTTGGCGCTGAGGATATGCACGCCGATCACCGGCGCAAACAATACGGCGACCACCCACGACACCAGCATGGCCACGGCAATTACCGCGAACAGGGTGAAGGTGTACTCGCCCGCCGAGCTGGCGTTGAGGCCAATCGGCACAAAACCGGCCACGGTCACCAGAGTACCGGTGAGCATCGGGAATGCCGTGGAGGTGTAGGCGTAAGTGGCCGCCTGCTCTTTGGTTTCGCCTTTTTCCAGGCGCGTGATCATCATCTCCACGGTGATCATCGCGTCGTCCACCAACAAGCCCAGGGCGATGATCAACGCGCCCAGCGACACGCGCTGCATGGTGATGCCGCTGTATTCCATGAACACGAACACCAGCGCCAGCACCAGCGGAATCGAGCACGCCACCACCAGCCCGGCGCGCATGCCGAGGCTGATAAAGCTGACCACCAGCACGATGATCACCGCTTCAAACAGCGCGCTGGTAAAGCCGCCAACGGCCTCCTCCACCACTTCCGCCTGGTCAGACACCTTGTGCACGCCCACGCCCACCGGCAGGTCGGCGGTCAGCTCGTCCATACGCGTGTGCAGGGCCTTGCCGAAGGACTGGATATTGCCGCCCTTTTGCATCGCAATCGCCAAACCGATTGCCGGCTTGCCGTTGAAACGGAACATCGGCCGCGACGGGTCGACGTAGCCACGGCTGATGTCGGCAATGTCCGCCAAGCGATAGAAACGATCGTTGAGCCGCAGGTTGACGTTAGCCAGGTCTTTTTCCGAGGCAAACTGCCCCGAGGTGCGCACCGAAATACGCTCCGGCCCGGCCTCGATCACCCCGGCAGGCGTTACCGCGTTCTGCGATTGCAGGCTCTGCACGACCTGACGTTGATCAATCCCCAGCGCTGCGAGTTTGCGCGTGGAGAAGTTCAGGTAAATCACCTCGTCCTGCTGGCCGATCATCTCGACCTTGCCCAGGCCCGGCACCGAGCGGATTTCGGCGCGCACCTGCTCCACGTAGTCGCGCAACTGGCGCATCGACAAGCCGTCGCCGGTGAAGGCGTACACCGAGCCGAACACGTCACCGAACTCATCGTTGAACGACGGCCCCTGCAACCCCTGAGGGAAGGTGCCGCGAATGTCGTCGATCTTTTTGCGCACCTGGTACCAGATTTCCGGGATGTCCTTGGCGCCGGTGGTGTCCTTGAGGAACACAAACACCGTGGACTCGCCCGGCCGGGTGTAGCTCTTCACGTAGTCGAGGGAATCCAGCTCTTCAAGCTTTTTCTCGATGCGGTCGGTGACCTGCTTGAGGGTTTCTTCCTGGGTCGCGCCTGGCCAGCGGGTCTGAATCACCATGGTTTTGATGGTGAACGAGGGGTCTTCCTCGCGGCCCAGGTTCATGTACGAGAACACGCCCATCAGCAGCGCGACGAACATCAGGTACCAGACGAAGGACTGATGCTTGAGGGCCCAGTCGGATAAGTTGAAACTCCCTTTCATCGCGGGCTGCCCTCGTCGATTTTGACTTTTTGCCCGGGTTTCAGGCTGTTCACGCCGGCGGTGACGATGCGTTCGCCGGGTTTGACACCGCCGTTGAGCAAGGCGCTGTCGGCGTCACGGCTGATCACGTTGACGTCGCGCGGTTGCACGGTCTGGCTTTGGGTGTCGAGGATCCAGATGCGGGTTTTGCCGTCGGCCTCCTGCAACGCGGTCAGCGGCAATTCGATGCGCGGCGCGATGGCGGTGCTGAGCGTCACGCTGATCGCCGTGCCGAGGCGGAATGCCGGAGGTGTTTCGGCCAGGGTCAGGCGGGCGCGACGGGTGCGTGTGGCGCTTTGGGCCTGGGGTTCGATCTCGCGCACGATGGCCGTGGTGTTGACACTCGGGTCGAGTTGCCCGGCCACCAGAAACACCACGTCCGGCGGCAGGCGCTCGGCGAGGCCGGCGGGCAGGTCGATCACCGCTTCCTTGATGTCCGGGCGCGCCAGGGTCACCACTTGCTGGCCGGCGCTGACCACCTGGCCCGCCTCGGCATTCCAGGCGGTGACGATACCGGCGTGGTCAGTGCGCAGTTCGGCATAGTTGAGCTGGTCCTTGGCCTGGTTGACTGAAGCCTTGGCCTGATCGAGGGTGGCCTGGGTGGTTTTCAGGTCGGTCTGGGCCACGTCCAACTGGGCCTGGGCGCCGACGCCACGGTTGAACAGCTCCTGTTGGCGGCGGGCATTGGCCTGGGCATTGATGAATTGCGCTTGCACGCGGGCCAGATCGCCCTGCGCCGAACGCAATTGGTTCTGTTGATCGGTGGGATCAAGGACCGCAAGCAAGGCGCCCTTTTCCACTTCCGCGCCCACATCCACGGCGCGGCGGGCGATACGGCCGGGCACGCGGAAACCCAGGTTGCTTTCATAGCGGGCCTGAATCGTTCCGGCGAAGCGGCCAAGGTTTTCCTGGTCTTCTGACTTCACTTTCATCGACAACACCGGGCGCACAGGCTCCGGCGGCGGTTCTTCCTTGGAGCAGGCGGCCAGCAGCAGGCTGGCGGCGAGTAATACCGTCAGGCGCTTCATGGCTGGGCTCCTTGCGTAGCGATCTCGACGATCATCCCCGGATGCAGCAACTGCCCACCGGCCACCACGACTTTTTCACCGCCCTTGAGGCCGTCGCCGATGATCACTTTGCCGGTGAGGTAACGCGCTACGGTGACCTTGCGCAGTTGCGCCTTGCCGTCGCCGTCCACCAGCCACACGGCGGGCTCGTTCAGGTCTTTGGTCAGTGCCGCCCACGGCAGCTCGATGCTGGCCTTGGCCGGGCCATTGGCGGTGGCGCTGACCACAGAGCCCAGTTCCATGCCTTTGGGCAGGCTTTGCAGGGCGATTTTCACCTGCACGGTGCCGGTATTCGCGGCCACGGCGGGCGTGACCTCACGAACCTTGCCCACGGCCTTGATGCTCGGGTTATCCAGCAAACTCACGGTGATCGGCGCATCCGGCGGCGGCTCCACCAGCAAGGATTCATAGACATTGAACACCGCGTCACGCTCGCCATCGCGAGCCAGGCTGAAAATCGGCACCGTGGCCTGTACCACCTGGCCAACTTCGGCCTGGCGCGCGGTGATAATCCCAGGCGCATCAGAGATCAGCGAGGTGTAGCCAAGTTGCTCGCGGGCATTGGCCAACTGGGCCTGGGCGGCGGCCAGGGCGCTCTGGCTGCTGCGCAGCGCGGCCTGGGCGGAATCGTATTCGCTGCGGCTGGTGTAGCCCTTGGGCAAGAGTTTTTCCTGACGCACAAAGGCGGCGGCGGTCTGTTTGACCCGCGCCTGTTCAGCCACGACCTGGGCCTGGGCCGAATCGACGTTGGTCTGCAGATCCTTGGGATCAAGCTTGGCCAGCACTTGCCTGGCGCTGACGCGATCGCCCACGTCGACCATGCGCTGGATGATCTTGCCGCCTACGCGAAAGGACAGATCAGTTTGCACCCGGGCCTGGATATCACCGGTCAGGGTGACCGCCGCAGCAAAATCCGCCGACTGCACGGTCTGCACGAATACCCGCGAATGCTCTTTGGGCTCGGCCTTTTTCTCGCCACAGCCGCCGAGCAGCGTCAATAGGCCAAATCCCAGGATGAGTGTGTAAGTGCGACCGCCCATGCAGGCTCCTTTTGCGTGATGCCGACTTGCCAGTGTGTATGCGACTGTGAGCTTAGATCAGGGTTCCTTATCTGCATGGAGGATCCCATACTCCAATGGTTCCCACACCGACTCATTGCCCATGCTCAAAACCCTCGCGGTGGCCAATTACCGCTCGATCAACAAATTGGTGGTGCCGCTGGACCGGTTGAACCTGATCACCGGTCCCAATGGCAGCGGCAAATCCAACCTGTACCGCGCCCTGCGCCTGCTGGCGGAAACCGCCCAGGGCGGGGTAATCAATGCGTTGGCGCGTGAAGGCGGGCTGGATTCGACGTTCTGGGCCGGGCCGGAGACCATCACCCGCCGCATGCGTGAGGGCGAGGTGCCGATACAAGCCAGCACGCGCTCTAGCGTAAAGCGACTGCGCCTGGGGTTTGCCGGCGAAGATTTCAGCTACGCCATCTCCATGGGGCTGCCTTCACCGGGCATCAGCTATTTCTCTCTGGACCCGGAGGTGAAAAAGGAATGCATCTGGGCTGGCCACCTGTACCGCCCCGCCAGCTTGCTCGTACAGCGCTCCGGCCCGATGGTACGCGCCCGGGACGGTCGTGGCTGGGATGTGCTGGCCCAGCACACACCGGCCTATCACAGCCTGTTTGACCAGGTCGGCAGCCTGCGCGGATCACCCGAGGTGCTGATGCTGCGCGAAAGCATTCGCGGCTGGCGCTTTTATGATCACTTTCGCAGTGACGTGGACGCGCCCGTGCGCCAGCCACAATTGGGCACGCGCACGCCGGTGCTGCACCACGACGGGCGAGACCTGGCGGCGGCATTACAAACCATCCGTGAAATCGGCGACCCCGAGGCGTTGCAGCGGGCGGTGAGCGATGCATTCCCCGGCGCGCGGCTGAACATCCAGCCCTTGCAGGGAGGGCGTTTCGCGATTGAGTTTTATCAGGAAGGCTTGCTGCGCCCGTTATCGGCCGCGGAATTGTCGGACGGGACTTTGCGTTACCTGCTGCTCATCGCCGCGCTGCTGACGCCAAGGCCACCGACCATGATGGTGCTGAACGAGCCGGAAACCAGTTTGCACCCGGATTTGTTGCCGGCGTTGGCGCGCTTGATTATCCAGGCGTCCCTGCATTGCCAGGTGTGGGTGGTGTCCCATGCGAGCCGGTTGATTGCGGCGTTGCAGCAGGATGAAGGGTGTAATTCGATTGTGTTGGAGAAGGTGTTGGGCGAGACCCAGATCGTCGGTCAGGGGATTCTGGATGCGCCGGCGTGGCATTGGCCGCAATAGCCAACAACTGTACCGGCCTCATCGCGGGCAAGCCCGCTCCCACATTTGGAATGCATTCTCCTGTGGGAGCTGGCTTGCCTGCGATAGCTATCTCAGCCCTGCCACTTCCCGCCTTCAACAATCACACTCTCAGGCTTGGTGTCATCGCTCAGCTCTTTACGCACATATTGGTCATACAGCTTGAGCAGGAATTTCTCCTCACCCAACTTCGCCAACTCGGCATTCACCCAGTCGCGCAGTTCGGTGTTGCCCTTCTTCACCGCCGGTGCGATTGGCGCTTCGTCACCGAGCTTCTCCTCCAGCACGCGGTAGCCCGGGTTTTGCTTGGCCCAGCTGAACAGCACCAGGTTGTCTTGCGCGTAGGCATCCCCACGACCTGCCGACAACGCTTGCAACGACTCGGAGTTTTTCTCGAACTTGAGCAGTTTCCAGTCCGGGTGGTTCTTGGTCAGCCAGATATCGGCCGTGGTGCCGGTGGTCACGATGGTGGTGCGGGTGGCCAGGTCATTCAGGCTTTTGACGGCGCTGTCGTTAGGCACCAGGGCTTGCACGGCGACTTTCAGGTTGGGGTTGGTGAAGTCCACCGCTTCCTTGCGCTCAGGCGTCACGGTCATATTGGCGAGGATGAGGTCGACCTTGTCGCTTTGCAGGAACGGAATACGGCTCGCCGGTTCAACCGCGACGAACTCGACCTTGTTTTCATCGCCCAGCAGGTCCTTGGCGAATTGACGGCCGATGTCGGTATCAAACCCCACGTAACGGCCAGCTTCGTTCACAAAACCGAACGGCGGTTTGTCGGTGAACACGCCGACAATCAGCTTGTCGCGCGCCTTGATCTTGTCGATGTAACTTGCGGCAGCGGCGACAGGCTTGGCAGGCTCTTCGGCCTTTTTATCGCAGCCGGCCAGTACGGCGACGGCCAACAGTGGCAGCAGTAACTTTTTCATAGCAACTCCAGTTCCTTGGTTTTCTTGGGCAGTGTTGACACAAAGGAGAACTTCTCCAGGAACTGCTGCGCGCGTGCGGTTTGCGGGTTCGTAAAGAATGCCTCGGGGGTGTTTTGTTCGAGGATGCGACCCGCCTCCATAAACACCACGCGGTCGGCGACGGCGCGGGCGAAAGCCATTTCATGGGTGACGATCAGCAAGGTCATGCCATCGCGGGCCAGGCCCTGGATCACTTCCAGCACCTCCTTGACCATTTCCGGATCGAGGGCGGCGGTGACCTCATCAAAGAGCATGACCTGGGGGTTCATGCACAACGAACGGACGATGGCGATGCGCTGCTGCTGGCCGCCGGAAAGCTGGCGCGGAAAGGCGTCGCGCTTGTCGGCCAGGCCTACGCGTTCCAGCAATTTTTCGGCTTGCTCACGGGCTTCGCGCGGGTCGCGCTTCTGCACTTTCAGCGGGCCGAGCAGGATGTTGTCGAGCACGCTCATGTGCGGGAACAGGTGGTAGCTCTGGAACACCATGCCGATGTCCTGGCGCACCTGGCGCCAGTCGGTGTTTTTATCCAGCAGCTCGTTGCCGGCAAAGCGCAGGCTGCCGCTGTGGGCGACTTCCAGCCCATTGAGGCAGCGCAGCAAGGTGCTTTTGCCGCAGCCGCTGGGGCCGAGGATCACCACCACTTCGCCGCTTTGCACGCTCAGGTCGATGCTCTTGAGCACCTGTGCTTCGCCGAAGAACTTGTTGAAACCCTGAAACTCGATCAATGCGCTCATGCCTGGGCCCAGCGCCGTTCCAGCACCTTGGAGGCGGCCGACAACGGGTAGCAGATAAAGAAGAAAAACAGGAACAGCACGCCGTAGATCAATACGGACTCGTAGGTGCGTTCGATGATTTGCTGGCCGACCTTGATCACGTCCACCAGGCCGATCAGCACGGCGAGCGAACTGGTCTTGATAATGCGCGTGTAGACGTTGATGGTCGGCGGCGTCATGCGTTTGAGGGCTTGCGGCAGCAGCACGTAGCCGTACAGTTGCGGATCGGACAAGCCTATCGACAACCCCGCCTCGCGCTGGCCACGGGGCAGCGAATGCAACGCGCCACGCACCACTTCGCCGACTTCGCTGGCGCCCCACAACGACAGCACCAGCACCGCGCACCAGAAACTCGGAATGCTCAGGCCAAAGAAAATCGGCAGGCCGAAAAACAGCAGGTACAGCCACACCAGCACCGGGATCGCCCGAAACAGTTCCAGGTATACCCGCAGCACCACGTTGATCAGCCGATTGTTCAGGGTCCGCAGCACGCCATACAACACGCCACCGACGGTGCTGAACGCAATGCTCAACAGCGAAATTGACAGGGTTTGCGCAGCGCCCTTGCCCAGTTGCGGCAACGACACCCACAACAACTCAAGACCCGAACTGGCCATGCTGGAGCCTCCTTTCCAGGCGGCTGAGCAACAGCGACAGCGGCAAGAACAGCAACACGCAGATCAGCGTCAGCACGGCGAGCATTTCGTAAGTCTTGTAGTAGAGGGCGATGTAGCTCTTGGTGGTGTAGAGAATCTCCGGCACCGCCACGGCGGACACCACGGTGGTTTCCTTGAGCAGAAAGATGAAGTTGGCGAACAGTGCGGGCAGGCTGAGGATGCCGGCCTGGGGCAGGATCACATGGCGCAGCAGTTGCCAGTCCGACAGGCCGATGGATTTGCCCGACTCGATCTGCGCCAGCGGCACCGCTTCCACACCGGCGCGCAGCACCTCGGTGAGGTAGGCGCCGCCGAGGAAGGTCATGGTGATGATCGCCGCCCAGAACCCGGAGATGTTGAAGCCGAGCGCCGGCAGCGCGAAGTAGACGAAAAACAGTTGGATCAGCAGTGGCGTGTTGCGCGCCAGCTCCACATACAGTGCCACCAGGCGCGACACATAAGGCGTGCGAAACACCAGCAACGCCGCGTTGATCAACGCCACCAATAAAGAGGTGGCAATGGCAATCAGGCCCACTTGCAGCGTCACCCCCACGGCTGTGAGAAACGCAGGCAAGGTGCTGAGGATAAAAGCGAAATCGAAGGTCATTTACAGTCCATGGCGCCGCATGGGTAATGCAGCGAACGCAATCCGGGCCGACGTGGGTAACGCCGGGTAGCGCGAACTTTAAAGGTATAAAAAATAAAATTTAAATACCTAAATAGCATATTGATATCACCCAAAAAGATAACCCCCGGATTCGCGGGTTCGACAGGTGGGGGCTATGGTCCTGGGGTCGAAAGATTCGAGGGAATGAACCATGAACGATGCGAAACCGATGGATCCGCAGGAGTTGGTGAAGTGGTTGGTGGCGTTGCGCCGGGCGATCGATAGCCGCGTTACCTGACAAGCCGCCGTCCAATGTGGGAGCTGGCTTGCCTGCGATAGCGGTCTGTCAGTAATAGATGTGTGGCTGATGCACCGCTATCGCAGGCAAGCCAGCTCCCACAGTATCGATCGTATTTAAAGGCCATAAAAAAACGCCGACGCTATAAAAGCCGTCGGCGTTCAAACCTTGAAGGGGGTTTGGTCTACATCAGAACGCCGGCACCACCGCGCCGTTGTACTTCTTCTCGATGAAGGCTTTGACTTCCGGGCTGGTCAGCGCCTTGGACAGTTTCTGGATAGCGTCGCTGTCCTTGTTGTCCGGGCGGGCCACCAGGAAGTTCACGTACGGCGACTTGGCATCTTCAATGATCAGTGCGTCCTTGGCCGGGTTGAGGCCGGCTTCCAGCGCGTAGTTGGTGTTGATCAGGTCCAGGTCAACCTGGTCCAGCACGCGTGGCAGCAAGGCCGATTCCAGCTCCTTGAATTTCAGGTGCTTGGGGTTGTCCTTGATGTCCTTCGGCGTAGCCAGCGCGTTGCTCGGGTCTTTCAGGGTGATCACGCCGGCCTTTTGCAGCAGCAACAGGGCGCGGCCGCTGTTGGAGCCTTCGTTCGGGATCGCCACGGTGGCGCCGTCTTTGAGCTCGGAGATGTTCTTGATCTTTTTCGAGTAGCCGCCGAAGGGTTCAACGTGCACGCCCACCACGGTTACAAGGTTGGTGCCCTTGCCCTTGTTGAAGTTTTCCAGGTACGGCAGGGTCTGGAAGTAGTTGGCGTCCAGACGCTTCTCGGCCACCTGCACGTTCGGCTGCACGTAGTCGGTGAAGACTTTGATTTCCAGGTCCACGCCTTCTTTGGCCAGGGTTGGTTTGACCAGCTCAAGGATCTCGGCGTGCGGGATCGGCGTGGCGGCAACCACCAGTTTCTCGTTGGCCTGGGCGAAGCTTGCAGTCAGGGCAGCCGCCAGTGCGGTAAACAACAGAACCTTTTTCATGCAGTGTCCTTATCGAAATTCCGGGGCGTCTCTGACGACCGTTTTTTATGGTGTGCCAGCGAAGTGCTATCGCGGCGTGGAACGGACAATACCTAGATTTTTTATTCCCGAACAATATCTTTTCTTCACGTTGATATTCCATTTTGCTCATACAGGAATTGACGCAACGTTTCCTGCTCGGCAGCCCTGGCCCGTTCGAAGATCTGCCGCACCTGCTCCAGCGGTGAGCCCACCGCCGGCAGATTCAAATGCTCGGGCAGAATCTCGTCGCCACTGCTGACCAGCAATGCAAAGTGAATGACGTTTTCCAGCTCGCGGGTATTGCCCGGCCAGCTGTGATGCTCCAGCACGCGCTGCGCCGCGTCGCTGATGAGCGGCACCGGCAGGTCCAGGCGCTGGCTGTAGATGCCGAGGAAGTATTCGGCCAGAGACAAAATATCGCCGACGCGTTCGCGCAGCGCGGGCAAATCCAGCTGGCCTTCGCTCAGGTAATGGAACAAGCGCTCGTTGAATTTGCCCGCCGCCACGGCCTGGGCCAGGTCGATGCTAGTGGCCGCGACCAGCCGCACGTCCACCGGGCTCGGCTGGTGGGCACCGACGCGGGTCACTTCATGATTTTCCAGCGCGGCCAGCAGCTTGACCTGAATCGGCAACGGCAAGTCGCCGATTTCATCCAGATAGAGCGTGCCGCCATTGGCCGAGCCAAACCACCCGGCCCGGCTGCTGGCCGCGCCGCTATGGGCGCCGGCGGCATACCCGAACAACTCGGCGTCGGCATACGTGGGGCTGATGGCGCCGCAATTGACCGACACGAACAAACCGGTGCGGTCACTGCCGCGGTGAATGTGCCGCGCCAGCAGCTCTTTGCCGCTGCCGGTCTCGCCGCGAATCAACACCGGCAACGTGCGTGGTGCGAGGCTCTCCAACTCTTCGCGCAGTTGGCGTGAACGCGGGTCGACGAACACCAGCGCCTTGGCGCGGATGCTCAGCGGGCTTTTATCGGCGTCAGGGAAGGTCAGCAACGGCTGGCCGTAGGTTTCATGCAGACTCATGGCAGGCTCCCGCCCCAGATCCACTTAAGGGACGGGGCGTTGAAAAATGTTCAGGCACTACGCCGGGCGTGATGCTCAAGGCGGTGTTGCAGGCGATAGAGGTAAGCAAAACCCTGCTCCCAGCGCTGGTGGCCGGATTTCACATTGATATGGCCGGCGCCGGACAAAATCCCGGCTTCGGCGCCCCAGTTGCGCGCCAGCTCCAGGGCCCGCGGGGCACTGACGGCGCTGTCGTTGTCGGAGCTGACCACCTGACTGGGAAACGGCAGCAAGTCGGTCGGTATGGGGGCGAAATTGCGCAAGGCGGGGGCACAGGCCGGGCGTTCCACATCGGCGGGCGCCACCAGCAACGCGCCGCGCACCTGACGCAGGAATTGCACTGGCGCCGTCGCGGCCCAGTGGGCGACGGTGATGCAACCCAGGCTGTGGGCGATCAGGATGACCGGCGTGCTGTCCGCCGCGATGGCCTCGGCCAGCGCCGCCACCCAGTCTTCGCGGCGCGGCGTGAGCCAGTCGGCCTGCTCCACGCGTGCGCTGTTGGGCAGGCTGTTCTGCCAGTGACTTTGCCAATGATCTTCTGGCGATCCTTGCCAGCCCGGCACGATCAGGTAACGAATCGACTCGCTGTGCATGGGTGTGCCCTCCTGCAGCGTTTAACGTTGCTGACCAGTATAGGGACGGGGTTTATATTCGTTAAGGAATAAGAAGCTATTTATTAATAACCAAAATATCAAAATAAATGAGAGTCAAACTGTGGGAGCTGGCTTGCCTGCGATAGCGGTGTGTCAGCCGGCCTATCTGTCTCTGGAGGACTGCTATCGCAGGCAAGCCAGCTCCCACAGGATGCAGTGTTGAACGTTGAATCGCGCGCAAAAAAAAGGCCGCACCCTGCCAAGGAGACGGCCAAAAACTTGTCGAGGCTTTTGCAATTAACGAGCGGTAATCACCGACAGCTTGGTAATGCCCGCGCGTTCGATAGACGCCATGGCTCGCGCCACTTCGCCGTAGTTCACTCCGTCGTCAGCCTGCAGTTGTACCCGCACATCGGGGTCCTTGGCCTTGGCCGACTGCAGGTTGAATTCCAGCAGGTCCGGCTGGATTTCGTCCTTGTTGATAAACAGCTTGCCCGCACCGTCGATGCTCACCACCAGCGGGTCTTTCTGCTCCACCGGGGCCACGGCCTGGGTCTTGGGCAGGTTGATCGGAATCGCATTGGTCAGCAGCGGCGCGGTAACAATAAACACCACCAGCAGCACCAGCATTACGTCCACCAGCGGCGTCACGTTGATCTCGCTCAGCACCTCATCACTGTCTTGCGTGGAGAAGGCCATCTCAGGACGCCTCCTTCACTTTTTGTGGGTTACCGGCGGCTGCTTTGGTCAGCGTCGGGTGCAGCAGCACGCGGAAGGCGTTCTTCTGCGCCAGGCTGTAGAAGTCGTGGGCAAAGTCGTCCAGGTCAGCGGCCGTCAACTTCAAGCGGCGCAGGAAATAGTTGTAAACCAGCACCGCCGGCACCGCGACCGCGATACCGACGCCAGTGGCGACCAGTGCCGCACCAATCGGACCGGCCACGGTTTCAAGGCTGGCGGAACCGGCCGCGCTGATGCCCTTCAACGCTTCCATGATCCCCCACACGGTGCCGAACAGGCCGATAAACGGCGAGGTGCTGCCGATACTGGCGACCACGGCGAGCCCGGTTTCCAGGGAGCGGCGTTCACGCACGATCTGCTGGCGCAGGGCGCGTTCCAGGCGGTCCTGGTGGTTGATGGCCTGGCTCAAATCAGCGGCGTGCGGCGCATCGCCGACCTGGATCGCGGCATAACCGGCCAGGGCCACGCGGGCCGCAGCGCCGGGCTGGGTTTGCGCCAGTTCAGCCGCTGAATCCAGACTGGACGCGGCCCAAAATTGTTTGTGGAACTTGCGGTCCTGCGCCTTCAGGCGCCCGAACTGCACGCCCTTGAGCAGGGCAAAACCCCAAGTGGCGACCGAAAAGGCCACCAGCAGCCAGATCACCGCGCTTTCGATGGATTCAAGTGGAGATGCTAATGCCATGATGTTTTCCCTCTGTGCAGGTCGCGGCGTGTGCAACACACCGCAGCCGAATAGTTAGTGAATCTTGAAATCGATCGGTACGCTGACCCAGCCGTCCTGGGCCACGTCGCCCTGTTTGGCCGGCACAAAGCTCCAACGCTTCACGGCGGCCAGCGCGGCGTCATCGAGTTGCTGGCGACCGCTGCTTTTCTGGATCTGGATCTCGCCCGGCTTGCCGCTGGCCAACACATGCACCCTGAGCAACACCGTGCCTTCCCACCCGCGGCGCTGAGCCAGTGACGGGTATTCCGGCGCCGGGTTCTTCAAGTACGCGGCGTTGGCCGAAGCCGGTGTCACGGGTGCCGGCGACGGCGGTGCGGCCGGCGCAGGTGGAGCCGGTGGCGCGGGCGTCGGTGGCGCAGGCGGCTGCTCAACCGGTTTCGGCGCGGGCTTGGGCTCGGGCTTCGGAACCGGCTTCGGCTTGGGTTTTGGAATCGGTTTTGGCGGCGCCGGTTTGGCGGCCAGTTCATCCACTACCGGCGGCGGTGGCTCAACCACGGGCGGCGGCGGGGGTGGCGGCACGGGCGGTGGCGGCTCAACCACCGGCGGCGCCGGCTGGGAAAATTCGATGGTCATCGGCGGAATTTCCGGCGGCACCACAGGCAGCACCGGCGTTGGCTTCTGGCTCACCCAATAGATCACCGCACCGTGCAGGGCCAGGACCAACAGGCCCAGCAAAAAGCCTTCGCGACGACTCGAAAAGCGTTTCGGGGCTTGCTGCAGACGCTGCTGCCCCAACGGCGCGCGGTGCGGCCGGCCAAGGTCGACCAACTCACCACCCGGTGCCTGGCGCCACTGCGCCTCTGGTGCACTGGCGGCGGTCTGGACATTGCCCATTGATTCACTCCCCTACGGTTTTGAAACAAAAAACCGACGGGCCTGCCTGGGCGGCCGTCGAGGGCTGAATCATCGGCGCTAGACGCTTATCTCTTAAAGTAATCTTTAAAGTTATACATAGACTTAAATTGAATAAGAGAAGCATCCGGAAACGTCAAAGCCACGGCCTGCGCGGGCTAGCGCGATGCGGCTTTTTTTCAATGCTTCCAAGGCATACAAAATATTCCTGAAAGGCATCGATTGTGGCGAGCGGGCTTGCCCCAAGAGCACAGGGGGCAAAAATTTATGCAGGGCTGTTTGCACACAAATCCAGCAATTGACGCTGCAATGTTTGCCCCGCCGCACCCAGGCCACTGCGGCCGTACAAGGCCAGACGCACGCCTTGCACCGAGGGCAAACCGCTGTCCTCCTCAAGAATCATGTGCCCGGCCTGCACCACGCGTCTGGGCAGCAAACTGATGCCCAGCCCCGCCGCCACGGCCGAGCACACGCTGGCCAGGCTCGCGCTGGAATAACCGATGCGCCAGCGCCAACCGCCGACTTCCAGGTGCTGCAGCATTTCATTGCGGTACAAGCCGCCCACTGGAAAAGCCACCAACGGCAGCGGGTCGCGGCCCAGGGACGGCGTGCTGCGGCTGTCGACCCAGCACAGCGGTTCCGGCCAGGAGGCCAGGCAGTCGTCGCTTTCGCCCATCTGCTTGACCAGCAGCACGTCGAACTCGCCAGCCCGGTATTGGCGTTGCAGTTCCGGACCGAGGCCGCTGGTGACCTCCAGCCGCACGCGCGGGTGGGCCACCACAAACGCCGATAACAACGGCATCAGCCGCTCGGCAGCAAAATCTTCCGGCACGCCCAGACGCAGCACGCCATCGCTTTGCTGATTGACCAGCACATCGGCGGCTTCCTCATGCAGCGCGAGGATGCGCCGCGCATAGGCCAGCAAGCGCTCGCCTTCGGCGGTCGGCACCACGCGGCGCTGCTCGCGGTCGAGCAACTGGCACGTCACGGCGTCTTCCAGGCGACGGATTTGCTGGCTCACGGTGGACTGAGTCAGGTGCAGGCGCTCGGCGGCGCGAGTGAAATTGCCGCAGTCCACCACGGCGACAAAACTGCGCAACAACACGGGATCAAACATCAACGTCACCATCACGTTTGCCACTGATTGGCATGGTTATATTTAATTTCAGAATACCCGTGCCGCTGTCCATACTCACCCACTCATTTCTGTCCAACGGGCGTTGCATGACCCTGAATAAATCCTTTGCCGGCTGGGGCCTGCTGGTGGTGCTGGGCCTTAACCTGCGGCCGATCCTCAGTTCCATCAGCCCCTTGCTCGGCGAGATCCGCCAGGCCACCGGGTTGAGCTTCCAGAGCAGCGCCTTGCTCACCAGCCTGCCGGTGGTGTGCATGGGGCTGGTCGCGTTGATCGGCGTGCGCGTGGAAGCACGCCTGGGCGAACGGCGTGGTATTGCTTTGGGCTTGATGATGATTCTGCTGGCGTGCCTGGCACGCTGGCTGATGGGCCAGGCCTCGACGCTGCTGGTGACGGCGTTGCTCGGCGGGGCGGGCGTGGCGCTGATCCAGGCGCTGGTGCCGGCGATGATCAAGCGCGAATTCCACCACCGCGTGCCGGTGGCGATGGGCGTGTACTCGGCGTCGTTGATGGCCGGTGGCGGGCTCGCGGCATTGCTCAGCCCGGTGGTGGCCACGCATTTCCAGCAATGGCAGGCGGGCCTGGGTGTGTGGCTGCTGCCGGCTTTGGCCGCGCTGCTGCTGTGGGCGTTTGTGCCGCTGGGCGCCGCCAGGAGCACCCGATTGATTCCCGCCTTCAAAGGCCTGCGCAACCGCCGCGCCTGGTTGCTGGCGCTGTATTTCGGCTTGGTGAACTGCGGCTACATGAGCATGGTGGCGTGGCTGCCGGCGTACTTTCAGCAATTGGGCTGGAGCGTGCTGCTCAGCGGTTCGTTGCTGGCATTCATGACGATCTTCCAGGTGCTCGCCGCGCTGTTGATGCCGGTGCTGGCGCAACGCGGCATCGACCGCCGCCCGCTGCTCGGCATCAGCCTGCTGGCGCAGACCGTGGGTTACCTCGGCCTGATTTTCGCGCCGCTGCAATTTCCGCATCTGTGGGTGGCGCTGTGCGGCTTTGGCCTGGGCGCGTGCTTCGCCCTGAGCCTGCTGCTGACCCTCGACCACCACCGCGACCCGCGCCAGGCCGGGCAACTGGCGGCGTTCGTGCAAGGCGTGGGCTTTTTGATCAATGCGATTTCGCCGTGGCTGACCGGCTGGCTGCGCGAGCTCACCGGTAACTTCATCAGCGCATGGTGGGTACTGACGGCCACGGCGGTGGCCATGCTGGTGGTGACACGGGTGTTCAGCCCGGCCACCTACCGCACGCCGTCAGAAGTCGTAGCGCCCGGTCACGCCTAAGGTGCGCGGAGTGCCCAACAGCCCTTCGTAGCCGCCATTCCCGCCGGTCCACAGGGTGGTGTAGTAGGTTTTGTCGAAAGCGTTTTTCAGCCACAGCGACACGTCCCACTGCCCTTGTTGATAATTGCCGCGCAGGCCGGTGGACAGGTTGACCACCGCATAGGCCGGGATCTGCCCGTAGTCGGAATCTTCCACCGTGCCCACCGCTTTGGAGCGGAACGCGTAGCTGGCGGTGACGTAAGGTTCGAAGCCGTTGTCCAGGTTCCACTTGTACTCGCCGTTGGCATTGGCGATCCATTTGGACGCGCCGACCACCTGGTGGCCGCTCAGGTCGCAGGAAGCCGGTGCACCCGGGCGCAGGCTGACCTCCGGCGGGCACGGCGCATCCTTGTACGACAGATAACTCACGTCATTAAAGGAGCCGTTGACGTTCAACGTCAGGCCCTTGATCGGCACCAGCGTGCTTTCCACTTCAACGCCGCGCGAGCGCACGGAACCGGCGTTGGTCAGGTATTGCACGCGGTTGCTGTCGTCGTAGGCGTTGGTCTGGTAGCCGTTGACCTGGGTCCAGAACAGGTTGGCATTGAGCTGCAGGCGACGGTCCCACAGCGTGCTTTTAAAGCCCAGCTCGGCGTTGTTGGCGCGTTCGGTTCCGACCAGCAGCGAGTCCGCCCCGGCGGTCGGCGCGGAGCCCACCACCAGGTTGACCCCACCGGACTTCTCGCCGTGGGACAGCGTGGCGTAGCCCAGCAGGTTATCGGTGAAGTGATAGCTGAGGTTCAGCAGGCCCGAAGGGCTGGTGCTGTACTGGCTGAGGTCGCCCGAGTCATAGGCCCCGGCACGCCCGCGCCGCGCCGTGGCGGCCGCGCCCGTGACCGCTGCGCCACCCAACGGCGCGTTGCGCGTGACCCAGGCGCTTTTTTCTTCATAGGTGCCGCGCACGCCGGCGGTGAAATCCAGGCGCTCGGTAAGGTGCCAGGTGCCTTGGGCAAACAGCGCGAAACTGTCGGTGCGAATATGCCCGTTACCCACGCTGCTCACATTGTTCAACGCACCGGTTGGCGTGCCATTCCAGATGTCCGCCTTGGGCCCGTAATAGGCAAAGGATTTGTTATCCAGCGAATTGCCGAAGTAGTACCCGCCAAGCACGTAATCGAAGACGCCATCCTTGGGCGAAGCCAGGCGAAATTCCTGGGACCACTGCTTATCCTCCACCGACACACCCGCGTTGTACGACGCCGGTACGTTGAGACCGTCATCGTTGCGCGGGGTGAAATTCCAGAAGCGATAGGAGCTGACCGACGTCAGGGTGAAGTCGCTCGGCAGGGTCCAGTTGGCCTCCAGCGACGTACCGCCCTGAAACACAGTGACGTGCTGGTCGCTGTCCAGGTTGACCTTACGGTGGGTGCCGTCCACCAGCGTGGCGCCTGCCGCATTGGCGCGCGACTGGTACAGGTTGGTGCCGTTGATGGTCGGCCCGGTGCTGTACAGCACGCGGGTGCCGGCGCTGGAGTCTTCTTCGTTGTAATCGCCGATCCAGCGCGCGTTGAAAGTCTCGCTGGGCTTGTACAGCAACTGCCCGCGAAAGCCCTGGCGTGAGCCGCCGTTGAGGTCATGGCCGTTGTATTCGTTTTTGATGTCGCCGTCGCTGCGGGTGCGATAAGCCGAAAAACGCCCGGCCAGTTCGTCGGTGAGCGGCCCGGAAATCGTGCCCTTGGTCTGGAAATAACCGTCCTCGCCGAGCGAAGTTTCGATGCTGCGCTCCGGGGTGAAGCTCGGCGCGCGAGTGCTGATGTTGATCACCCCGGCGGTGGTGTTCTTGCCGAACAGGGTACCCTGCGGCCCGCGCAAGACTTCGAGCTGCTCAATGTCCATCAGGTCGAACACGGCCATGCCCGGCCGTCCCAGGTACACGTTGTCGATATACAGCCCCACGCTGCCTTCAAGGCCGTCGCTCGCCGGGTTGTTGCCCAGGCCGCGAATCGACACGCTGGACTGGCGCGCATGCATATAGGCCACGTTGACGCTGGGCACCAATTGCTGCAAATCCTGAATCCGGTACACGCGCTGGCTCTCCAGTGCCTGGCCGCCGACCACGCTCATGGGCGTGGGCACTTCCTGGGCACTCTCGGTGCGTCGGCGCGCCGTCACGGTGACCGTCTCAAGCTGGCCGCTGGCGTTTTCGCCCTTGCTGGCAGGTGCTGGCGTTTCGGCGGCCTGGGTCGGCGACCAACTGGTGCTACCGGCCACCAACAGGGCCAGGGGCAAGGACTTCAACAGACTCATAAGCGGCTCCGGAACCCGGAAATATCCACCAACTGATATTCCCTTAGGTTATTTATTTATGTTTTTACGAACATTTACTGCATAAGAGATTGCCTTTATAAGGAGTCGACCTAATGCATAGCCAATGCATTTCCCCGATATTTTTGATGTGAAAAATGCATATCGATTTGCGCCAGTTGCGCCACTTCATTGCCCTTGCCGAACAACGCAGTTTTGTCGCGGCGGCGCTGGCCGTGAACCTGTCGCAGTCGGCGTTCAGCCGCAGCATTCAGGCGCTGGAACACAGCGCCGGTTGCCAGTTGGTCGACCGTGGCCGCAAGGACCTGGCGCCGACCAAACAAGGCCAGGTGTTGCTCGAACATGCGCGGCGGCTGGTCAGCGGCGCGCAACAACTGGCCAACGAGATCAGCCAGTTCAACGGCCTGGAGGCGGGCGAGTTGCGGTTCGGTTGCGGCCCGGCGCCCGCTGCCGGGCTGGTTCCGCGTGCCATCGGCAGTTTCATCGGGCGCTACCCCAAGGCGCGCGTGCAGTTTCAGGTGGATGACTGGCAAAGCCTGAGCAAACGCCTGCTCAGCGAAGAGTTCGAATTCTTCGTCGCCGACACCCGCCACTTCGAAGCCAACCCGGACTACCACACCCATCGCCTGCGCGCGCGGCGCTGGTACTTTTGCTGCCGCGCCGGCCACCCGCTGGCCGCGCGCGACAGCGTGAGCGCCGCCGAATTGATGAGCTACCCATTGGCCGTGACCATCCGCCCGCCGAACCTGCGAAAGGTCATCGTCGACCTCAGCGGCCGGCCGGATTACCAGCCCAATGTGGAATGCGAAAACGGCTACAGCCTGATGGGCGTGGTGCTGCGCTCGGATGCCATCGGCATTGTCAGCGCCAACAGCGACGTGCTGCACATGGCCCGGGGCGAGTTGGTGTGTTTGAAGATTGATGGCCTGGCGGAGGATTTGGAGGAGCGCTATACGCGCTACGGGATTGTCAGCCGTGCGGGGTATCGGTTGTCGCCGCTGGCGGAGGCGATGATCGAGCAGATCAAGGAGATTGATGAGCTGGATGAGGATGTGTGCACGCTGGAGAATCTCGCTGTCTGAGCGGACGTAATCGCAGGCAAGCCAGCTCCCACAGGGGAACGCATTTCAAATGTGGGAGCTGGCTTGCCTGCGATAGCGCCAGTAGCAGCACCCATGCATGCCCTGCATAAAACCCAGTCCTCAAATGCACTTGCCCGCCAACCGGTATAACGGCGAAAACAGAGGCCTGTTCCCCGTTCGGTAAAGCCCTCATGTCCCAACCCAATCCCGTACGCAACGTGCTCTACATCATGTGCGACCAACTGCGCCGCGATTACCTGTCGTGCTATGGCCACGCGCATTTGCACACGCCGAACATCGACCGCCTCGCCGCCGCCGGCGTGCGTTTCAGCCGCGCCTACACCCAGGGCACCATTTGCGGGCCGTCGCGGATGTCGGCGTACACCGGGCGCTATGTCAGCAGCCATCAGGTGGCGTGGAACGCCGTGCCGCTGCCGCTGGAAGAACTGACCATTGGCGACTACCTGCGCCCCCACGGCATCCGCACCGCGCTGGTGGGCAAGACCCACGCCACGCCGAATCTGGACGCCTTGCAGCGCCTGAATATCGACCCGGACAGCGCACAGGCCGAGCCGCTGAACGAGGTCGGTTTTGACGCGTATTTGCGCCACGACGGCATCTACCCCGACAGCCCGCTGTTCGACGATAAACGTGAGTCCGCGCCCTACACCCATTACCTGCGCGAGAAAGGCTACAGCGGCAGCAACCCCTGGCATGAATGGGCCAATTCCGCTGCCGGCGACAACGGCGAAGTGCTCAGCGGCTGGCACATGCGCAACGCCGGGCTGCCCGCGCGGGTGGCCGAAGAACATTCGGAAACCGTCTACACCACCGACCGCGCCATCGCTTTCATTGGCGAGCAGGGCGAGCGGCCGTGGTGCCTGCACCTGTCGTACATCAAGCCGCACTGGCCCTACCTCGCGCCGGCGCCGTATCACGCGCTGTACGGCGCCGAGCACATTCAGGCCCCCGTGCAGCCTGCAAACCCCAGCGATCACCCGGTGTACCAGGCCTTCCGCCGACATGAGGAAAGCCTGAATTTTTCCCGTGACGAGGTGCGGCTCACGGTGATTCCGACCTACATGGGCCTGATCAAACAGATCGACGATCAACTGGGCAGGCTGTTCGATTTCCTGCAAAGCAACGGGCGCTGGAACGACACGCTGATTGTGTTCACCAGCGACCACGGCGATTTCCTCGGTGATCATTTCCTCGGCGAAAAAGAGTTTATGCTGGAGCCTGCAGTGGGGGTTCCGTTGATCGTGCGCGACCCGCGCGCCCATGCCGATATCAGCCGTGGCTCGGTGGACGAGCGTTTGGTGGAAACCATTGATGCGCTGCCGACGTTCCTCGAAGCGCTGGGGTTGCCCGCTGCCGAGCATCGTCTGGAAGGTCGCTCACTGATCCCGTTGCTGCACGGCGAAGACATCCCTTGGCGCCGCTACGCCATCGCCGAATACGACTACGCCTTCCAGGCCCCGGCCCGTGAGCGTCTGGCGCAACCCATCGACCGTTGCCGCATGACCATGGTGCGCAGCGAACGCTGGAAATACCTGGCTTACGACGGCTTTCGCCCACAGCTGTTTGACCTGGAAAACGACCCGCAGGAAGTGCACGACCTGGGGGCCGACCCGGCGTATGCCGAGGTGCGCGAGACTCACTCGGGCTATCTGTTCGAATGGCTGCGCGGGCTGAAGCGGCGCACCACCATCAGCCATTCGGAGATCGCCCTGCGCGGGCAACGGTTTCGCTATGGTGAGCCGGAAGTGGAAAAGGTCGTGCAAATCGGCGTTTGGTAAACACCATAGATCAATGTGGTTAAGGGCTTGTGTGGGAGCGGGCTTGCTCGCTCCCACACAAGCACGTACTCACATTTAAATGTGTGTTGATTTAGAGACCCTTGGTGGTTTTGCTGGCCTGCCCTTGCACCCCCACCGGCACATCGCCCTTGAGCGTCACCCGGCGCACGATGCGTTCCTGGGTGCCGTAGTCGTCCACCGCGTAATGCTGGGTGGCGCGGTTGTCCCAGATCGCCACATCGCCGGTGCTCCAGCGCCAGCGCACGGTGTTTTCCAGGCGAGTGACGTGGCTTTGCAGCAGGTTGAACAGCTGCGTTGAGTCAGCCTGTGAGTAGCCTTTCAGGCGTTTGACGAAGTGCCCCAGCAGCAAGGTTTTTTCGCCGCTGACCGGGTGCACGCGCACTACCGGGTGCTCGGTTTCATACACCGTGGAGGTGAACACCTTGCGGTATTCCTCGAGCTTTTCCACTGACACATCGGGCTTGCGCGCGGCGTAGTCGTATTCGTTGCTGTGCACCGCCCACAGGTTATCCGCCAGCACGCGCAATTCGGCGCTGAGGTCGTTGTAGGCGCTGGCGGTGTTGGCCCACACCGTATCGCCCCCGGACTTGGGCGCCAGCACCGAACGCAGGATCGAGGCTTTTGGGTAGGCGTCGACGAAGGTCACGTCGGTGTGCCACGAATTGGCGCGCTGGCCACGGCCACCATCAAGCTCCATCAGGAAACGCGTACCGTCGCGCACCGGCACGGTCGGGTGGGCAATGGGCTCGCCGAGCAAGTGGGCGAAGGCTTCCTGGCTCTGGTCATCAAGGTGGGTTTGCTCGCGGAAGAAGATCACCTTGTACTGCACCAGCGCCTGCTGGATGGCTTCAACGGTGGTGGCATCCAGGTCGCCGGAAAGTCTGACGCCACGGATCTCGGCGCCGATGCGCCCCGCGACCGGGTGAATGTCCAGCGCCTGGGCGATGGGTTGAACAGCTAATGCGGCATTGCTCATTGTGATGACCCTCATGTGCCTGATGGTGGGGATGCTTTCCGGCAACGCTCTATTCATATGCAATTTGGATCTAGCAAATGAAAGCATGCTTCGTTGACGGAATAAGAGCTTGCATTTAAAACCTCAGCTCCCCTGGTCGCAAATGCCTTCGACCTATTTTTCAGATGCCGGGAAAGCATATGGATCTTCGCCAACTGCGCTACTTCATCGCCCTCAACGAACACCGCAGTTTCGTGCGCGCGGCAGACGCCATGGGCATCACTCAACCCGCGTTCAGCCGCAGCATCCAGGGGCTGGAACAGGAGTTCGGTTGCGTACTGGTAGACCGCGGCAACAAGGACCTGCGCCCCACACCCGAAGGCCAGGTGGTGCTGCAACATGCCCTGAGCCTGGTGCACGGCGCCGCGTTGCTGAGCAGTGAAGTCACGCGCATGACCAAGCTCGATGCCGGCGACCTGCGCTTCGGCACCGGCCCCGCGCCGGCGGTGAAACTGGTGCCCGATGCCGTCGCGCGGTTTATCAACGCCCACCCGCGAATCCGCACCAGTTTCCAGGTGGATAACTGGGAAAAACTCAGCCGTGCGTTGAGCCGAGAAGAGATCGAATTTTTCATCGCCGACATCCGCCAGTTTGAAAACGATCCAAACTTCCAGACCCGCCCGCTCACGCCCAAACGCGGTGTGTTTTTCTGCCGCCCCGGACACCCGTTGCTGGCCAAGGACAGCCTGTCGACCAACGATATGTTCGACTACCCGCTGGCCTCGCCGCTGATCTCCCAGGGCATTCGCAAACTGTTGGCGAACCTGAGCGGGCGCATGGATTTCTCGCCGAGCATTCAGACCGAGCACTTCCCGGCGCTGGTCAAGATTGTGTTGCAGTCGAACGCCATCGGCGTGGGCACTGAGGAGGCGTTTGCCGAAGACATTGCCCAGGGCACGCTGGTGCTGCTGCACTGGCGCAACCTGCCGCAGAACATGGAGACCATGAGCGCGCGGTGCGGAATTGTCAGCCGCACGGGGTCAAGGTTGTCGCCGGCGGCGAAGGCGATGATCGAGACGCTGGTGGAGGTGGACACGCAGGCGGTGAGTGTGGCGGTCTGAGCGGCCAATCGCGAGCACCGATCGCCGATCGTTCCCACGCTCTGCGTGGGAAAGCCGCCCTGGACGCTCCGCGTCCCTGTGCCTACGCATGGTTCAAGCCCTGCGGAGGTTGACGCGGAGCGTCACACGAGGCGTTCCCACGCAGAGCGTGGGAACGATCTGGTTGCCAGCCCCCTTACAACCCCGCCGCCGCCAGATTCGGCGCCACCCAATCACTCACCTGAAACGGCTTGCGAATCAGCTTCTCTTTGGACGCCAGGTCCACCGCATCCTGCAACTTGCCCAGGAATACCGGATCCAGGGTCGAGGGGAAAATCTCGCTGAGTTTCTCGTTTTTCAAATCATTGCCCAGGATCACCGGTGGGTAACTCGCCCGCCCCGACACCAGGTCGATGTAAGCCTGCTTGTTGTTGTCATTGGTGAGCCACTGCACGGCCTGTTGTTGAGCCTTGAGCAACTGGGTGATGACCTCGGGATGTTCGTCGACAAACTTGCCGCTGCCCACCAGCACCGCCTGAACACTGCCAGCGCCCCCCAGGTCCTTGGTGGTCAGCGGCAGTTCGGCCAGGCCCTTGGCTTGCAGCGCCGCCAGGTTCGCCCCGCCCCAGGTCGCGTCAATCTGCCTGGCGGCGAGTGCGGCGCCGGCCGCGTTGAAGTCAAGGTTGATGATTTTCAGGTCTTTCTCGCTCAAGCCCTGGCTGGCCAGAGCGCTGTCGAGCGACAACTGAGTGGCAGTGCCACGGAAGACCGCCACGCGCTTGCCCTTGAGGTCTTGCAAGGTCTTGATGCCGGAACCGGGCACTACGCCGAGGTACTGCTTGATGTCACGCGCGGTGGCACTGAGCAAGCGGGTGTCGAGGCCATTGGAGCGGCCGATGATCGCCGCCAGGTCGCCGAGATAAGCCAGGTCCACCTGGCCATTGGCGAAGGCTTCATTGATCACCGGGCCAGCACCCTTGAAGTAATTCCACTGAACCTTGATGCCCTGGTCGGCGAAGGCCTTTTCAAAGATTTGCTGTTCACGCAGCACGTCGGTAATGCCGCCACCGCTGTGCTGGCTGCCGGCACTGAGGTCGGGCACAGCGATGCGGATTTCCTTGAGGTCGGCGGCGTGCACCAGGCCCGCCAGCGCGGTGCCCGCGAACAGCGTGATCAGACGTTTGAAGGGCAGTTTCATAAGCGCAGCTCCTTGTGGGCGAGGGTCGCCTGGGGAGCCGAAAGTAGGCACAAACTGATCAAAACTTTAAATACTATAAATTCACAATTTAATAACTATTGGATCTATTAGCACTGAAACGCAGGCTGCAGGGGACTATGCATGAACAGCATCGAAAATATTCTCCGAATGCATTGGATGCGCGCAGGGCTGGGGCTTTAAATGATTTTTCTTATCCCTCAATCATCTTGATCAAGTCTTTGTAAGATCAAAATCACATAACGCCCTTGGCGACAACGGAGGTCCTCCATGGCCCGAACTTCATTGTTGAGCCTGCCTCTCGCGGCCCCGTCCAACGGCATCGCACCGCGCTGGCCGGCATTGAGCGAACGTGTATTGCCGTGGCTGTTACCGGTCGCGCTGTTCGGGCTGTGGTGGCTGGCCAGCCGCAATCACTGGATGAGCGAACAGATTCTGCCGCCGCCTTCCCTGGTCTGGAGTAGCGCGGTGGAATTGGCCGGTGGCGAGTTGTGGAGCCACTTGGCGATCAGCGTGCAGCGGTTGTGCTGGGGTTTGCTGGCGGGCATCGGCGCAGGGGCTGTGCTCGGCGCAGTGCTGGGTTTCAGCGCACGGGCCGAGCGCCTGATATTTCTGACGTTCAGCGCGTTGTCTCAGGTGCCGACCCTGGCCTGGATTCCGTTGTTCATGGTGTTTTTCGGCATTGGTGAAACCCTGAAGCTGGTGGTGCTGGTCAAGGCCATCGTGGTGCCCGTCACCCTGCATACGCTGGTGGGCGTGCGCGACGCCCAGCCCAACCTGCGTGAGGCCGCGCGCGTATTGCGCCTGCCCACGCACCTGTTGATCCGCCGTCTGATCCTGCCCGCTGCCCTGCCCGCCTTCATGGCCGGTGTGCGCCTGGCGCTCGCGGCCGGCTGGACCTCATTGCTGGCGGTGGAACTGCTGGCCTCCAGCGAAGGCATCGGCTACCTGATGGTGTGGGCGCGGCAGTTGTTCATGCTCGATATCGTGTTCGTGTGCATCGTGGTCATCGGCGTGCTGGGCGTGGTGATGGATCGCGGCATCGGCTGGCTGGACCGCCAGTGGGTGCACTGGCCACACCCGGCCACGGCGCAGATTCGCCGCGGGCCCCGCTATGAAGGCTGGCAGCGCCTGCAACCGTGGCTTTTGCCGCTGCTGTTACTGGCGCTGTGGCAGCTGGCGACCCATCAGGGTTGGGTGGACCCGAACATTCTCGTCAGCCCGTGGGCGGTGCTGCACACCACCGTCGCAGGCGTAGCCGATGGCAGCCTGTCCGGCGCGCTGGGCAAAAGCCTGGGACGCACGGTAGGCGGCCTGGTATTGGGCGGCAGCCTGGGGTTTGCCATGGGCTTGTGGCTGGGCCTGTCACGGCGTAGTGAACGCGTGCTGGGCCCGACACTCGCCGCGCTGCGCCAGATTGCGATCTTCGCCTGGGTGCCATTGCTCACCGCCTGGTTTGGCCTGGGTGAATTGGCCAAGTGGGTGTTCATCGCCCTGGCGGCGTTTTTTCCGCTGTTTATCGCCACCCAGCGCAGCGTGTTGAACCTGTCGCCGCAGCTGCGTGAAGCGGCGCAAGTGCTGCGCCTGAGCCTGTTCCAGCGCCTGCGTCGCCTGATCCTGCCGGGCGCCGCCGCCGGCATTTTCGCCGGCCTGCGCCTGAGCCTGATCTACGCCTGGCTCGGCACCATCGGCGCGGAATACTTCATGCCGTCCAACGGCGGCATCGGCAGCCTGATGATCGGCGCCCAACAGCTGCTGCGCATGGATTTGATCATGAGCGGCATGCTCCTGGTCGGCCTCACCGGCGCCACCCTCAACCTGATCGGCCAACGCATCGAAACCCGCGCCACCCGCTGGAGACACGCATGAACGCACCTATCGTCAGTTTCAACCATGTGGGCAAGAGCTTCGATGTCGACGGCTTCGAACTGGAAGCCATCCGCGAATTCAACCTGGAGATTGCCGAGGGTGAATTCGTCGCCATTGTCGGCTCCAGCGGGTGCGGCAAATCCACCTTGCTGCGCTTGCTGGTGGGGCTGGACACGCAGTTTCGCGGCGAGATTCAGGTGGACGGCAAGGCCGTCAGCGGCATCGGCGGCGAGCGCGGCATTGTGTTTCAGGAACACCGTTTGTTCCCTTGGCTGACCGTGGCGGAAAACATTGGCCTGGGCCTGGTCAACGAGCCACTGACACAAGCCGAACGCAGCCGGCGCATCAGCGACTTCATCGAGCTGGTGGGCCTCACCGATTTCACCCGCGCCTACCCCCATCAACTCTCCGGCGGCATGGCCCAGCGTGTGGCTATCGCCCGAGGGCTGGTGGCCAGCCCGCGCATCCTGTTACTGGATGAACCCTTCGGCGCCCTCGACGCCCTGACCCGCCAGCAAATGCAGGACGAGCTATTGGCGATTCGCACCCGCGCGAAAATCACCACCGTGCTGGTCACCCACGATGTGGAAGAGGCGATTTTCCTCGCCGACCGCGTGGTGGTGATGGAGCCAAGGCCCGGGCGGATCAAGCAGGTGGTGGACATCGCCCTGCCCCATCCGCGCCAGCGCAGCAGTTTTGAATTCCACCAACTGCGCGAAGAGCTGCTTCACGAATTGATCAGCGACGGCCACTACCAACCGCCCGCGCGCGAACAGATTCGCGACCTGCCCCTGGCGTTTATTGCCTGCTGACTGAGGAACATCTTGATGCCGCAACGTCCCAATTTCCTGGTGATTCTGGCCGATGACATGGGCTTCTCCGACCTCGGTGCGTTTGGTGGGGAAATCTCCACGCCGCACCTCGACGCCCTGGCGCTCAACGGCTTGCGCCTGACTGACTTCCACACCGCGCCCACTTGCTCGCCTACCCGTTCGATGCTGCTGACCGGCACCGACCACCATATCGCCGGTATCGGCACCATGGCTGAAGCGCTCACGCCGGAGTTGATCGGCAAACCCGGTTACGAGGGTTACCTCAACGACAGCGTCGTGGCCCTGCCGGAGTTGCTGCGCGAAGCCGGTTACCAGACCTTGATGAGCGGCAAGTGGCACCTGGGCCTGACCGCCGAGCTGGCGCCCCACGCACGGGGTTTCGAGCGTTCGTTCTCGCTGTTGCCCGGCGCGGCCAACCATTATGGTTTCGAACCAACCTACGACGACACCACGCCTGGCCTGCTCAAGTCCACGCCCGCGCTGTACATCGAAGACGACACATTCGTCGAGCAACTGCCCGAAGGTTTCTATTCCTCCGATGCCTTTGGCGACAAGCTGCTGCAGTACCTCAAGGAGCGCGATCAGGCGCGGCCTTTCTTCGCCTATCTGCCGTTTTCCGCGCCGCACTGGCCGCTGCAGGCGCCCGTCGAAATCGTCGACAAATACCGTGGCCGCTACGACGCCGGCCCCGAAGTGCTGCGCCTGGAGCGTCTGGCAAAACTCAAGGCATTGGGGCTGATCGATGCCGACGTGGAACCTCACCCGCTGATCGAGTTGAACACCCAATGGGCGGCCCTTACCGACGAACAACGCCAGGTCTCGGCGCGGGCCATGGAAGTGTATGCGGCGATGGTCGAGCGCATGGACTGGAACATTGGCCGGGTGGTGGAGTACCTGCGCCAGCAGGGGCAACTGGACAACACCTTTATCGTGTTCATGTCCGATAACGGTGCCGAAGGCGCGTTGCTGGAGGCGTTCCCCAAATTCGGCCCTGAACTGCTGACCTACCTTAACCAGCACTACGACAACCGCCTGGAGAACATCGGCCGCGCCAATTCCTACGTATGGTACGGCCCGTCGTGGGCTCAGGTGGCGACCGCGCCGTCGCGGCTGTTCAAGGCGTTTACCACCGAAGGCGGCATTCGCGTGCCGGCCCTGGTGCACTACCCGCAGCTGCCGCTCAAGGGCCGCGTCAGCCATGGGTTTGGCACGGTGATGGACATCACGCCGACCCTGCTGGACCTGGCCGGTGTGCGCCATCCCGGCAAGCAATGGCGGGGCAAGCCGGTGGCGCCGTTGCGTGGCAAGTCGTGGCTGGGCTTTCTATCCGGGGAAACCGCGCAGGTGCATGACGAACACACCGTTACCGGCTGGGAGCTGTTCGGCCGCCGCGCCATTCGCCAGGGCCAGTGGAAAGCCGTGTACATCCCCGGCCCCGTCGGCCCGGCGACCTGGCAGCTGTATGACCTGGGCCAGGACCCCGGCGAGATCCATGACCTGGCCGTGAGCCACCCGGACAAGCTCGCCACCCTGATCGGCCACTGGCAGCAATATGTGGAGGAAACCGGCGTGATCCTCAGCGCATCGCCGTTTCAGCCGGATTAAGCCCGGCGGTTGCGCGGGCCTGCGGCTCGCGGCGGTTGGCCCGCGCAAACGTCCCGAAATCATTGAAGCGAACACCCATTTCGGCCATCACCTTGTGCGCCACCCTGGCGGTCATCTGGCGGATATAGAACGGCTCTTTCACTACAAAATGATGGATGCCGTGGGTGCTGCCGAAGTTGAAGCAAAACGCCTGCAACGGCCACATCCACCACGGGTTGAGCACCTGGGTTTGCTGGATCACGTTGCCCGGTTCCACATCGCCGTAGTAATGCATGTTGGAGCTGACAAAGTGCAGGCAAAAGGTGCGCAGCACATTGGGGCCGATGATCACCACGGCGGCGATGTCGATGACCTGCATCACTTCCAAGGTGCTGGCCGACCAGGCGATGGGCGCACCCAGCAGGCTGGCGATGCCGTTCGCGGCGTGAAAGCCCAGAAACACATACCACGCGCCCCAGTGCAGTAACGCCAGGGGTGCGTACACCAACAGCGAGCGCTTGAGGATCTTGAGTTTGTGGCTCCAGGTTTTGGCGCGCAGCATGCGGATAAACGCCGACATCACGTTATCCCCCACCATCAGCAGCCGCGCAAAACCCCAGGGCTCGCCATTGGTGATGGCACGCTCTTCCATGTCGGTCTCGGTGCCGGAGACCTTGTGGTGGTTAAGGTGCAGGTGGCGGCGAATCCACGGGTTGATGGTACTGGGCCGCGCCAGCCACACCAGGCCCATCATCAGGTTATGGGGCACGCGCTGCTTGCGAAAATACATGCTGTGAATCAGGTCGTGTTCCAGCTCGTGGGTCAGCGAGGCAAAGAACGCGTTGAGCAGCAGGCACACCCACCAGGCCATGTGGCCGGTGATGTAGAGCGCGGCCGAGCCGAGCATGCCCAGCAGCGCAAACGCCAGGATGCCCGCGCCCAGCGCGTCCTGGTGCAGCAGCCAGGGGTGCCGCTGGCGCAGGCGCACGCCTTCGGCGAGTACCACTTCACGGATTTTTGCCGAACGCTGTTGTGCGTTCATCTGTTGGGGACTTGCAGAAGTACCGTCCATGCTTCCATCCTCTGACTTATCGATGCGCCCATCCTGCCCCATGCGATCGCGCAGGACGCTAGCCCCGGGCGCCAACCTGTTGACCGCAAGCGCCAATCGTCATGACCGAACCCACGTCCCTTGCCAGCTGGACCCGCGCCCTGCGCAAACAGCTCGATGCCCTGGGCCTCGACAGCACCGCGCTGTGCCTGCAAGCCGGGCTCGACCCGCAGCAGATGGACGACCCCAGCGCGCGCTACCCGCTGTCGGCGACCACGCGCCTGTGGCAACTGGCGGTGCAGGCCAGCGGCGACCCGGCCATTGGCTTGCGCGTGTCGCGGTTTGTCAGCCCCACCACCTTCCATGCGCTGGGTTACGCGCTGGTGGCCAGCGGCAGCTTGCGCGAGGTGTTCGAGCGCATCGTGCGTTACCACCGGGTGGTCAGCGACGCCCTGACCCTGGAGCTTAGCTGCGAAGGCGAGCGCTATCGGTTTCGCTTGCTGCAACCGCCTGGCAGCCCGGCCCCGGCATTCGAAGCCATCGATGCGTTTGCGGCGATCTACGTGCGCACCTGCCGCAACCGGCTGGGCCGGGAATACGCGCCGCTGGCGGTGCACCTGCGCAGACCGGAGCCGACAGATCCCAAGCCGTGGCACACGGTATTTCGCGCGCCGGTTTTTTTTGGCGCCGAAGAGGACCGCCTTGAGTTCGCCGCCCAGGATTTCGACAGCCATCTGGACGACGCCAACCCGGAGCTCGCCGAGCACAATGAAACCGTGCTCAAGCGCACCCTCGCCCAGCTGCAACCGCTGACCTGGGAGCGCAAGGTGCGCCGGGTGATCGAAGCGCAATTGCCGGATGGCGAGCCGAGCGCCGAACGGGTTGCCCAGGCGTTGCACCTGAGCCTGCGCAGCTTGCAGCGCCATCTGGCGGATGAAGGCTGCCGGTTTGATGCGCTGCTCAATGAATGCCGGGAAAACCTGGCGCTGCTGCACTTGCGGGACCCGCAATGCTCCCTGGCAGAGATCAGTCATTTATTGGGGTTTGCCGATACCAGCAGTTTCAACCGCGCGTTCAAGCGCTGGACGGGGCTGACGCCGGGGCAGTTTCGGGATGGGTTGCAGTAGGGAGATTTTTGGTGATTTTCAGGGGCTCATCGCATGCAAGCCAGCTCCCACAGTTGGAATGCGTGCCCCTGTGGGAGCGGGCTTGCCCGCGATGAGGCCCACTCAGGTGTGCGCCACCTCCCGAAGGCGCTGCACATCCAGCACTTCAATTTCGCCATAACCCAAACGCACCACGCCCTGCGCCTGCAGGTCTTTGAGCAACGCGTTGGTGGTCTGGCGCGACAGGCTGAGCATCGCCGCCAGGTCTTCCTGGGGCAGTTGCAGCACACGGCGGGCATGTTCGATGTCGCCATAGCCTTCAACGATCATCAACAAGCGGTGGGCCAGGCGCACTGGAGCGGGCATCAGGCTGAGCTGTTCCAGGCCGATAAAACTCAGGCGCAGTTTCTGGCTCATCAACAGCGCCAGGTTGCGCCAGTATTGCGGGGTTTCATCGAGAATCTTCAGCAGCGCCTGCTGCGGCACCTGCAGCAGTGTGCACGGCCCGACGGCGCAGGCGTCGTGGGTACGTGGCAAGCCGTCGAACAGGCAGATTTCGCCGAACCAGTAGGGTAATTCCACCAGGCTCAGAATGGCCTCTTTGCCCTGCTCGTTCACCGCGCTGATGCGCAGGGTACCGTCGAGCACCGCATACAAACCGCAAGGCGGGTCGCCGCGCTTGAACAGGTATTGCCCCGCCGCGAGCTGCCGCAGCCGGGCCTGGGCCAGCAGGCTATGCTGAAAAGGCTCGGGCAGGTGGCTGAACCAGTGACCGGTGGCCAGTCGCGAACGCCATTTCTCTGTGTCCATGAGCACTCCGAAGATTGTCGCCCAGCTGACAGTCAGGCAAAGGCTGACAGGGCATGATCAAACATCCTACAGGAGGAACAACAATGAAAAGCCTCGTCGACCACCTCAGCCAATACGCCGCCTACCACCGCGACCCGCGCAATATCGCCAGCCATTTTATCGGCATCCCGCTGATTGTCGTGGCTGTGGCCGTGCTGCTGTCGCGTCCCGAATGGGCAGTGGGCGGGTTGTGGATCTCTCCGGCGGTGATTGTCGCGCTGTTTGCCGCGTGGTTTTACCTGCGCCTGGAAGTGGCGCTCGGTGTGCTGATGACGGTGCTGATGGGCCTGTCGGTATGGGCCGGGCATGCCTTGGCCGCACAAAGCACACCGGTGTGGCTCGGCAGCGGGGTCGGGATGTTTGTGGTGGGCTGGGTGATTCAGTTTGTCGGGCACTACTACGAAGGCCGCAAGCCCGCCTTTGTGGATGACGTGTCGGGGCTGATCGTCGGGCCGTTGTTCGTGGTGGCGGAACTGGCGTTTCTGCTGGGGTTGCGCGGGGATTTGAAGCAGCAGATCGAGCAGCGGTCGGGGCCTGTAGAACGCCGCGACCTAAAGCCAGGCAACATCTAAATGTGGGAGCTGGCTTGCCTGCGATGCAAACACCTCGGTATGTCAGTCACACCACAGTGATGCCATCGCAGGCAAGCCAGCTCCCACACAAGCCTGGCTCACACAGAGGTATTGCGGTGTGCTCAGGCTTTTTGCCAGACCTTGGGTTTGAAGAACAAGGTTTCGCCACGGGCCAAACCGGTCAGGCTGTCGTGGTCTTTCACCACTTCGGCTTCGATCAGCTCGCTCTGCCCTTCCACTTTCAGCGTCACGCGGGTGGTCGCGCCCAAGGGGCGGATGTCGCGCACTTCAGCGGCGTGGTGGTCTTCCAGCTCGTGGCGCGACAACGACACTTCATGGGGGCGGAACAGCACGTGCTTGTCTTCACCCAAATGCAGGCGGTTGGAGTCGCCGAGGAAGTGGTACACAAAATCGCTGGCAGGGTTTTCGTAGACTTCACCCGGTGAGCCGATCTGCTCGATCACGCCCTTGTTCATCACCACGATACGGTCGGCGACTTCCATGGCCTCTTCCTGGTCGTGGGTCACGAACACGGAAGTCAGGTTGATGTCTTCGTGCAGGCGCGCCAGCCAGCGGCGCAATTCTTTACGTACCTTGGCGTCTAGGGCGCCAAACGGTTCGTCGAGCAACAGCACTTTCGGCTCCACCGCCAGGGCACGGGCCAGGGCGATACGCTGGCGCTGGCCGCCGGAGAGTTGTTCCGGGTAGCGATCCGACAGCCAGTCCAGCTGCACCATGTTCAGCAGCTCGTGCACTTTGCTGGCGATCTGGCTTTCGGTCGGGCGCTGGTTTTTCGGCTTCATGCGCAGGCCGAAGGCGACGTTATCGAACACCGTCATGTGGCGGAACAGCGCGTAGTGCTGGAACACAAACCCGACGTTGCGATCCCGCACGTCGTGGCCGGACACGTCTTCACCGTGGAACACAATGCTGCCGGCATCCGGGGTTTCAAGACCTGCGATGATGCGCAGCAAGGTGGTCTTGCCGCAGCCGGACGGGCCCAGCAACGCCACCAGCTCGCCACTCTGGATGTCCAGATTGATGCTGTTCAGGGCCTTGAAGGCGTTGAAATTCTTGCTGACATTACGGACTTCAATCGACATGACTTATTCCTCACCGGCGCTTTTGCGCAGGCGGTTGATACGGTTCTCGCTCCACTGCTTGAGCAGCAGGATGAAGAGCGCCAGGATCAGCAACAGGCTGGCCACCGCAAACGCGGCAACGTGGTTGTATTCGTTGTAGAGAATCTCGACGTGCAGCGGCAGGGTATTGGTCACGCCGCGAATGTGGCCGGACACCACCGACACCGCGCCGAACTCACCCATGGCCCGCGCGGTACACAGCACCACGCCGTAGATCAGACCCCATTTGATGTTCGGCACGGTCACATGCCAGAACATCTGCCAGCCATTGGCGCCGAGCAGGCGCGCGGCCTCTTCTTCCTGGGTGCCCTGTTCCTGCATCAGCGGGATCAGTTCACGGGCCACGAAGGGCACGGTGACGAAGATGGTCGCCAGCACGATGCCGGGCAAGGCGAACACGATCTGGATGTCATGGTCGGCAAGCCAGGGCCCGAAGAAGCCCTGGGCGCCGAACATCAGCACGTAGACCAAACCCGCGATCACTGGCGACACCGAGAACGGCAGGTCGATCAGCGTGACCAGGATGCTCTTGCCACGGAACGAGTATTTGCTCACGCACCACGCGGCGCTGACGCCGAACACCACGTTGAGGGGCACCGAAATCACCACGGCGATGACCGTGAGTTTCAGCGCCGACAGCGCGTCGGGTTCGAGGATCGCGGTGAAGAACGCGCCGAGGCCGTTCTTCAAGCCCTGGGACACCACGATAAACAGCGGCAGCAGCAGGAACAGGGCGAACACCAGCCAGCCGAGGCTGATCAGGATGCGGCGCGACACCGCGCTGCCACGGCGGGCAGCGTTGGCCGAGGACGCGGCGGAAATAGACGATTGGGACATGCTCCGCGCCTCCTTATGGGTGTTCGATGCGACGCTGCAGCAAGTTGATCAGCAGCAGCAAAACAAAGGAAACCACCAGCATCAGCACGCCGATGGACGTGGCGCCGTGGTAGTCGTATTGGTCGAGCTTGACCATGATCAGCAGCGGCAGGATCTCGGTTTTCATCGGCATGTTGCCGGCGATGAAAATCACCGAACCGTATTCACCCACACCGCGCGCGAAGGCCAGCGCGAAGCCGGTCAGCCAGGCAGGCAGCAAGGCGGGCACGAGGATGTAGCGGAACACCTGCAACGGCTTGGCGCCCAGGCAGGCGGCGGCTTCTTCGATTTCCCGCGGGATGTCGGCGAGTACCGGCTGCACCGTGCGCACCACGAACGGCAGCGTCACGAAGGTCAGCGCCAGCGTGATGCCCAGCGGGGTGTAGGCAATTTTGAAGCCCAGGTCGGTGGCAAACTGGCCCACCAGCCCGGTCGGGGTGTACAGCGCGGTGAGCGCGATACCGGCCACGGCAGTAGGCAGGGCGAACGGCAGGTCAATCATCGCATCGATGATCTTGCGGCCGGGGAAGGTGTAGCGCACCAGCACCCAGGCCAACAGTGTGCCGATCACGCCGTTGATGATGGCGGCGTACAGGGCGGTGCCGAAGCTCAGTTTCAACGCCGCCAGCACGCGAGGTGCAGAGATGATGTTCCAGAACTGATCCCAGGTAAGTTGAGCGGCGTGTACAAACATCGCCGCCAGGGGGATGAGTACGATCAGGCTGAGGTACACCACGGTGTAGCCCAGCGTCAGCCCGAAGCCGGGTATGACGGGGGAGATACGACGCGACATAAGAGTCCTTGGTTAGGGGAAAACCACTGAAGGCACACGCGCGCTGTGGGAGCCGGCCTTATGTGGGAGCTGGCTTGCCTGCGATGCAGACACCTCGGTATGTCAGTCACACCGGGGTGATGCTATCGCAGGCAAGCCAGCTCCCACACAAGCTCAGCTCCCAAAGAGAATCAGGCGCCTACAGGTATTTTGGTTTACTGCGCGGTGTAAATCTGGTCGAACACGCCGCCGTCGTTAAAGAATTTCGGTTGGGCAGTTTTCCAGCCGCCGAAGTCTTTGTCGATAGTCACCAGGTCCAGTTTCGGGAACTGCTGGGCGTATTTGGCGGCGACTTTTTCATCGCGTGGGCGGTAGAAGTTCTTCGCCGCAATCTCCTGGCCAGCCGGGCTGTACAGGTGTTTCAGGTATTCAGTGGCGATTTCGGTGTTGCCCTTTTTCTCGGCATTCTTGTCGACCACGGCAACCGGTGGCTCGGCGAGGATCGACAGGGAAGGCACGACGATGTCGAACTTGTCGGCGCCGCCGTCTTCCTTCAACGCCAGGAACGCTTCGTTTTCCCAAGCCAGCAACACGTCACCCTGACCGTTGTTGACGAAGGTGATGGTCGAACCGCGCGCGCCGGTATCCAGCACCGGTACGTGCTTGAACAGCTCTTTCACGTATTCCTGGGCCTTGGCTTCGCTGCCGCCGGCTTTCAGGCCGTAGGCCCAGGCGGCAAGGAAGTTCCAGCGCGCACCGCCGGAGGTTTTCGGGTTGGGGGTGATCACCGAAACGTCCTTCTTGATCAGGTCGCCCCAGTCCTTGATGCCTTTGGGGTTGCCCTTGCGCACCAGGAACACGATGGTCGAGGTGTACGGGGTGCTGGCGTCCGGCAGACGGGTTTGCCAGTTTTCCGGCAGGGTCTTGCCCAATTTGGCGATTTCGTCGATATCACCGGCCAGGGCCAGGGTGACCACGTCGGCGCGCAGACCGTCGATCACCGCACGGCCTTGCTTGCCCGAGCCGCCGTGGGATTGCTGGATCTTGACGTTGTCACCGGGGTGGGACTGTTTCCAGAAGTTGGTGAATTCAGCGTTGTAATCCTGGTACAGCTCACGGGTAGGGTCATACGAGACGTTGAGCAACTCGTAGTCCTTGGCAACGGCAGAACCGGCAAACACGGCACTGGCCAGTGCGGCCAGGGCGTAACGGCGAATCGACGACATAGAAGGCTCCTGAAATTCTGGGGTGTTGGCTTTTTCTTATAGTTGCGGGTCTAGCATGCGAATCGCCGTGGTTGCTTAAGCCGGTTTGTTGCCCGGGTTCTGCAAACGGAATTTTTCCTTGCGTTCAATCTGTACCACTTGGGCGTTATGCACCGTGATTTCCACCGCGCCAAACCGCAGATCGCGCAACGCGCTCTGGATCTCACGCAAAATGGCTGCTTCGTCCTGGCCGTCGACGCTACGTAGAGATGCGCTCATGGTCTCGCTCCTGAAATGAATAGTGCCTCGCAGTGGCGGCACTGCTTGCGGCGTGAGGGCGATAGTAGATAAGCGCGGATATTCTTAAAAATACTATTTAAGAATGTTTATATAACCAGAAAGAATTTTCTGACGGGGCGTGGGGTTGCGCGCGGATTTTGTGCCCGAGCACCGAAATAACGCCTTGAGAAGATCCAATTGTGGGAGCTGGCTCCCACATTTTTGGCCACATTTCAATTCTGGATTGGGGGGGCTCGGTTCCAATCGATTTCACTCGCCGGCACCGGCCGCCCAAACCAATACCCCTGCCCCATGTCGCACTCCTGCTCCAGCAGAAACCGCGCTTGCTCCATCTGCTCAATCCCCTCGGCGTGCACCTGCATGCCCATGCTTTTCGCCAGGGCGATCACCACGCGCACAATCGCCGCGTCGTCTTCATCCCATGGCAACCCGGCAACAAAGCCCTGGTCGATCTTGAGTTTCTGCACCGGCAAACGCTTAAGGCGCAGCAACGAGGAATAGCCGGTGCCGAAGTCGTCGATGGCCAGGCGCAGGCCCAGTTCGCGCAGGCGGTGCAACTGCTCAAGCGCGACCTCGGGGTCGTCCATCACGGCGCTTTCGGTGACTTCCAGCTCCAGAAACGCCGGATCCAGGCCCGTGACGTGCAACACCTGGGCAACCTGCTCGTACAGCTCACGCCGGGCAAACAGTCGGCTGGACACATTCACCGCGATAAAACTCAACGTCACACCGCCGGCCAGCCACTGGCACATCTGGCGACAGGCCTGGTCCATGACCCAGGCGTCAATCTCCGCGATCAACCCGGTGCGCTCGGCGATGGGGATAAATTCCCCCGGCGGCACCAGCCCACGCTCCGGGTGCTGCCAGCGCACCAGCGCTTCGAAGCCGATCAGGCGGCTGTCTTGCAGGTTGTGCACCGGCTGGTAATAGACGCGCAGCTCGTGCTGATCGAGGGCGCGGCGCAGCTCGCTGGCGATTTCCACGCGATGCTGGGCGTGGGCGGTCAGTTCTTCGGTGTACAGCGCGTAGCCCTCACGGCCAGCGCTTTTGGCCTTGAACAGCGCAGAATCGGCGTTGCGCAGCAATTGCTCGGCGCTCAAGGCATCACTGGGAAACAGGCTGATGCCGATGCTGGCGCTGATAAACAGCTGGTGGCCGTCAAAGATGAACGGCTGCTTCATCGCATCGAGCATGCGCTGGGCCAGGGCGGCGGCCTGCACCACCTGTGGACAACTTTCCGCCAGCACCGCGAACTCGTCGCCGCCCAGGCGCGCCAGGGTGACCCCGGGGCCGAACAGGCTTTTGAGGCGCTCGCCCACGGCCTTGAGCAACTGGTCGCCGACATTGTGGCCAAGGCTGTCGTTGATGATTTTGAAGTGGTCCAGGTCCAGTAACAGCAACGCGCAGCCGCGTTTATGCACCTGGGCCGACGCCAGCGCCTGCTCGGCACGGTCGGTAAACAGCAGGCGGTTGGGCAAATCGGTCAGCGGGTCGTGGTGGGCGAGGTGCGCCAGTTCGTGCTCGGAATCCTTGATGGCGCTGATGTCGGAAAACACCGCCACGTAATGGCTGACAGCGCCCTGGTCATCACGAATGACACGGATGGTTTGCCACTGTGGGTAAATCTCGCCGCTTTTGCGCCGGTTCCAGATTTCACCGCTCCATTCCCCGGTGCGCTCCAGGGTCTGGAACATCTGTTGATAGAAATTCGACGAATGGCGACCGGATTTGAACAGGTTCGGCCGCTCGCCCATGACGTCTTCGCGGCTGTAGCCCGTGATTGCCATGAACGCCCGGTTGACGTGCACGATCAGGCCTCGGGCGTCGGTGACCAGCACACCTTCGCGGGTGCAGTCGAACACGGCGGCAGCCTGTTGCAGGCGCTCGCGATTGGCCTTGAGGGGCTGCAGTTGCCGGTGGGTATGGGCAAAACGCAGGCAAATCAGGTAGATCGCCACGGTGCTGAGGGCGATCCACACGTAGCCGCGCACCTGCAGCCAGCGCTCTAACGCCTTCGGGTCATCGAGAAAGTTGATTAATAGAGGGTTGCTGAGCTGGAACCAGGCGATGGAAACCAGCAGGTATACCAGCCCCACACGCAGGGCACCTCGGTATGAAAACAGCATAGAGTCAGTAATCCTTACCCAAAAAACATAATCGCCCCACAAAGGCTGCGGATTATAGAATAAGAAACATCCAGTCACTCCTATCTGAAAGGGTGGCTGGTTTTATCTGTGAGCTTAGTGATAATGCGTGAGCTGTTTTTTTCTTTATCTGAGGGCCATACAGCCTATGTGGTACAACGGTTTTCTTGACCTGTCAGCCTGGCAACTGGTGGCAGTCACGCTGTTGATGACCCACGTGACCATTGTTGGTGTCACCGTCTATCTGCACCGTTATTCAGCCCATCGCTCCCTGGAGCTCAATGGTGGCTTGAAACACTTCTTCCGCTTCTGGCTGTGGCTGACCACAGCGCAGAACACTCGCGAGTGGACCGCCATCCACCGCAAACACCACGCCAAGTGCGAAACCGTCGACGACCCGCACAGCCCGGTCATCAAAGGCCTGTCTACCGTGATGCGCAAAGGCGCCGAGCTGTACCGCGCCGAGGCCGAAAACCCCGAGACCCTGCGCATCTACGGCAAAAACTGCCCGGACGACTGGATCGAACGCAAAATCTATACGCCCTACCCGCTGCTGGGCGTGGCGATCATGGCGGTCATCGACCTGCTGCTGTTCGGCACTATCGGCATCACCATCTGGGCGATCCAGATGATGTGGATTCCGTTCTGGGCCGCCGGCGTGATCAACGGTCTGGGCCATGCGGTGGGCTATCGCAACTTCGAATGCCGTGATGCGGCGACCAACCTGGTGCCGTGGGGCATCATTGTTGGCGGCGAAGAACTGCACAACAACCACCACACCTATCCCAACTCGGCCAAACTGTCGGTGAAAAAGTGGGAGTTCGACCTCGGTTGGGCGTGGATCAAGGTATTCAGCTTCCTGCGCCTGGCCAAGGTACAGCGCGTGGCGCCTATCGCGCATCGCGTGGAGGGCAAGGGCCATCTGGACATGGACACCGCCATGGCGATCCTCAACAACCGCTTCCAGATCATGGCCCAGTACCGCAAATTGGTGATCGGCCCGCTGGTCAAGCAGGAGCTGGAAAAGGTCGATCATTCGGTGCGTCACCAGTTTCACCGTGCCAAGCGCCTGCTGTCCCGTGAAACCAGCCTGCTGGATGACCGCCACCACGTGCGCATCCAGAGCATGCTGGAACACAGCCATGCCCTGACGGTGATCTACGAGAAGCGCCTGGCCTTGCAGCAGATCTGGCTAAAGACCAGCTCCAACGGCCACGACATGCTCGCCGCGATCAAGGAATGGGTCCATGAAGCCGAGGCCAGCGGCATCCAGTCACTGCGTGATTTTGCCCACCAGTTGAAGACCTACTCGCTGCGTCCTGCGGCAGTCTGACCATCCTACTGTGGCGAGCGAGCTTGCTCGCGCTGGGCTGCGAAGCGGCCCCAAATCGGGACTGCTGCGCAGTCCAGCGCGAGCAAGCTCGCTCGCCACAGTGACAGCGTTCGCCTTTAAGTGAAGAGCGTTGGGCTGAGCACCGGATTTGGCTTGCCACCGGTTTCTGACGTCATTTCTTAGTCAGCCGTATCACGGAACTTCACCGCAATTCCCCTCTCTCAATGAACACTTCGCCATCATGGTGGCCCCCTTGTAGTGATCGCGGCTCCATCCTGCGGCGCGCCCAGAGAGAGTTGTACCGATGGTTCTCGAAAACCCCTTTCCACCCGACACGCCCACGGCCGAGCCTTCCCGCCCGGCCGCAGCGGCGACCCTGCTGGCGCTGGTGCATGCCCAGGGTGAAGTCGAGCGACTGAGTGAACGCGAACAACTGTTGAGTTCCCTGCTGGTCAGCGTGAACGCCGTGCTGTGGGCCATTGATTGGGAGACGCGGCGCGTGCTGTATGTGAGCCCGGCCTATGAGCGGGTGTTCGGCCGTTCGGCGGTTTTACTGCTGGCCGACCACCGGGAATGGCGCAACAGTATTCACCCTGAAGACCTCGACTACGCCGAACACAGCCTGGCCCGCGTGCTGGAAGACGGCGCGGTGGAGGACCGCGAGTACCGCATCATCACCGCCGACGGGCAAATCCGCTGGCTGAGCGACAAGTGCTACATCAACCAGCAAGCTGAACCCGGCGAACCGTTGATCGTGGTCGGTATGGCCGAAGACATCACCGAAAAGAAGCAAATGGAGCTGGAGCTGCACCGCCTGGCCACCACCGACGTGCTGACCCAAAGCAGCAACCGACGGCATTTTTTCGAGTGCGCCAACCAGGCCTTCGACAGCGCCTGCGCCCAGGGCGCGCCGCTGGCGTTTCTGTTGCTGGACATTGATGACTTCAAGGACGTCAACGACTCCTACGGCCATCTGGAAGGCGATCAGGTGTTGCGGCGTATCGCCGAGAGCGGGCGAAGTGTATTGCGCCGTGGCGACCTGTTCGGGCGCATTGGTGGCGAAGAGTTTGCGGCGGTGCTGCCCGGCTGCGCACCGGAAATGGCGCTGCAGGTGGCCGAACGGCTGGGCAAGGAAATCCAGGCGCTGAAATTCAGCTACGAAGGCCGGGATTTTACCGTGACCGTCAGCCAGGGCCTGGCCAGTCTGCGCGAGCAGGATTCGACCCTGGACAGCCTGTTTGCACGGGCCGATGCGGCCATGTACGAGGCCAAGCGCCTGGGCAAAAACCGGGTGATCGCAGACTGAAATCAACCACCCCAACACTGCGGGAGCTGGCTTGTGTGGGAGCCAGCTCCCACAGGGTTTGAGCAGTGGCTGTCAGCTTTTGCGAACGCGCGTCAGCTCCGACAGGCCGACTTTCAGCAACCGCGCGGTCTTGCCCCTGGCCAGCGCTTCCAGCCCCTCATGTTCGGTCAGCCGCGCCATCTGCGCCGCCAGGTTCACCACCAGCGCATCCCGCGAATACACCCCGCCTTCCAGTGAATACGTCGCCGCAATCAACTGGCGCAACTCAAGCGGCAGGCGCCAGCGCGCGCGCAACGCCGAACCGTAGGCCGCGCCAAAGGTAAACAGAGACTCGCCGATGACCTCGTCATCCAGCGCACCGCCGCCCTGGCGCCAGTCTTCCAGGCAGCGCAACAGTGCTAGGTCACCCAGGCGATGCAGAATGCCGGCGCTGTAACAACGCTCGACGTCCAGGTCCAGCATGCGCGCCAGGCGACGGGCGTAGTCGGCGGTGTCCTGGGACAACTGCCAGTGGCGCTCGGCGTAGGCGATCAGCGCCGGGTCGCCCAGTACCACGTTGTGCTTGAGGGCAAGGCCGAGGATCAGGTTCATGCTCTGCCCGGCTGCCAGCTTGTGCAGCGCCGCCGGCAGGGTCTGCACCGGTGTGCCGTGATGGCCGGCGCTGTTGGCTGCGGCGATCAGCACCGCCGTGATTTGTGGGTCCATGCACACCTGTTCTTCCAGGCGTTTGAGGTCCAGCCCGTCGGGGCCGAGGCTGTGTTGCACGGCGGCCTTCACATCCACCCGCAGCGGCGCACCATCGGAGGCTTCGCGACGACGCTCCAAAAACACCGGCAACGTCATGCCCGGCGCCAGCGGCGGAATTTCGCAGTAAACGCTTTCGCCTTCGTTGAGCAGCAAGTCCTGCAGACGCTGGGTCAGGCCTTCCATGTTCAGGGGTTTGGTCAGGTAAGCCGTGGGGGCCAGCGGCAAAGCTTCGCGCACGCTGGCGCTGTCATTGCGACTGCTCAACAGAATGAACGGCAGCGAACGGCGTTTTTGCCGCACGTTGCGCAGCAGGCTCAGGCCATCGACGCCCGGCAGCTCCCAATCCGCCAGAATCAGGTCGTAGGTTTTTTCTCGTAACAGTGTGGCCGCTTGCTGACCATCGGCACACACATCCAGCCGCGCGTCGCAGCGCACATTCAACAGCACTTGCTTGAGCAGGTCCCGCGACCAAGGGTCCGCCTCGGCAATCAGCACACGGGGTACAGCGGGTAAATCAACAGCAGTCATCCAGCACGCTCCATCGGCAATGCTGCAACCTTAGACAATCGAACCCTCTACGTACAATGAACAAGGCCTGAATGTGCCGCCGCGGGCATAAAAAAACCCGCCGAAGCGGGTTTTTTCTGTCGATCAGGTCAGCCTCCGTTTACAGCTCGGAGAAACACTCTTCGATGATCGCCAAACCTTTGTCCAGTTGCTCGTCCGGCGAGGTGAGCGGGACCAGTACGCGCAACACGTTGCCGTAGGTGCCGCAGCTCAGCAGGATCAGGCCCTTGTCACGCGCCTTGGCCACCACGGAGGCAACGGCCGCCGCATTTGGCTTGTGGCTGTCGCCGTCTTCGAACAGCTCAACGGCGATCATCGCGCCCAAGGCACGCACTTCGCCGATGACCGGGTACTTGGCCTGGATGGCCTTCAAACCGGTCACCAGGCGCTCGCCCACGGCTTTGCAGCGGTCCAGCAGGTGCTCTTCTTCAAACACTTCCATCACGGCCAGGGCCGCAGCGCAGGCGATCGGGCTACCGGCGTAGGTGCCGCCCAGGCCGCCGGGTGCGATGGCATCCATGTACTCGGCCTTGCCGCACACACCGGCCAGCGGGAAGCCGCCAGCGATGGATTTGGCGAAGGTGGTCAGGTCGGCAGCAACACCCATCTGCTCCATGGCGAAGAAGGTGCCAGTACGGCCGGCACCGGTTTGCACTTCGTCGGCGATCAGCAGAATGCCGTGCTTGTCGCACAGCTCGCGCAGGCGCTTCATGAAGGCTTTTGGCGCGACGTAGAAACCGCCTTCGCCCTGCACCGGCTCGATGATGATGGCAGCAATGTCACGCGGCTCGGCATCGTTTTTGAAGATGCGTTCGATGCTGGCGATCGAGTCGTCGATGCTCACACCGTGCAGTTCGTTCGGGTACAGCGCGCGGAACACGCCGCCGGGCATCAGGCCCATGCCGGCCGAGTAAGGCACGACTTTACCGGTCAGGCCCAGGGTCATCATGGTGCGGCCGTGGTAGGCGCCGGTGAACGCGATCACGCCGGCGCGGCCAGTGGCGGCGCGGGCAATTTTCACGGCGTTCTCAACGGCTTCGGAACCGGTGGTGACCAGCAGGGTTTTCTTGGCGAAATCACCTGGCACCTTGGCGTTCACTTTTTCGCACAGTTCTACGTAAGGCTCGTAGGCCAGCACCTGGAAGCAGGTGTGAGTCAGCTTGTTCAACTGCTCGGTCACGGCCGCGATGATTTTCGGGTGCACGTGGCCGGTATTCAGCACGGCGATGCCGCCGGCGAAGTCGATGAACTCGCGACCTTCAACGTCGGTCACGGTGGCGTTCTTCGCGGATTCGGCGAAGATCGGGTGAATCTGGCCAACACCGCGTGGTACAGCGGCTTCGCGGCGTTTCATCAGGGATGCGTTGGTCTTGCTCATAAAGTCCTCATTCGCCACTCATCGGGTGGCGTGGTCCAAGGAATACGTGGCGGGGAGGCAACTACGGCAGCATGCGATGATCGACTGCCACAGCTTTCCCGGCCACTACGAATAACGTTTTGAAACACGCAAAGGGTCAGCGCTCTCGTGCCCTCTGCGTTTGCTGCAAGCTCTTGCCGGACCGTTTAGATGCCCAGGCAGAGGTATTTGATTTCCAGGTAGTCCTCAATCCCGTACTTGGAGCCTTCACGGCCCAGGCCCGAGGCCTTGATGCCGCCGAACGGCGCCACTTCGTTGGAGATCAACCCGGTGTTGACGCCAACCATGCCGTATTCCAGGGCTTCAGCCACACGGAACACACGGCCCAGGTCGCGGGCGTAGAAGTAGGACGCCAGGCCGAACTCGGTGTCGTTGGACATCGCGATCACTTCGGCTTCGTCTTTGAAGCGGAACAGCGGCGCCAGTGGGCCAAAGGTTTCTTCCTTGGCGACAGCGGCGTCTTTCGGCACGTTGGTGAGGATGGTCGGCTCGAAGAAGTTGCCCTCCATCACCTTGCCACCGGCCAGCAACGTGGCGCCTTTGTTCAGGGCGTCGGCAATGTGCTCCTGCACCTTGGCCACGGCTTTTTCGTCGATCAGCGGGCCCGTGGTGGTGCCGTCTTCCAGACCGTTGCCGATCTTGAGCTTGGCCACCGCAGCCTTGAGTTTTTCCGCGAAGGCGTCGTACACCGAGTCCTGGATGTACAGGCGGTTGGCGCAGACGCAAGTCTGGCCGTTGTTGCGGTACTTGGAGATGATCGCGCCTTCGACGGCCTTATCCAGGTCAGCGTCGTCAAACACGATGAACGGCGCATTGCCGCCCAGCTCCAGGGAAACTTTCTTGATGTCCTTGGCGCATTCGGCCATCAGCTGGCGGCCGATTTCGGTCGAGCCGGTGAAGGACAATTTACGCACGGTCGGGTTGCTGGTCAGTTCGCCGCCGATGTCGCCGGCGCTGCCGGTGACCACACTCAGCACGCCTTTCGGGATACCGGCGCGGTGCGCCAGCTCAACCAGGGCCAGGGCGGAGAACGGGGTTTGCGAAGCGGGCTTGATGACCATGGTGCAACCGGCGGCCAGGGCCGGGCCGGCTTTACGGGTGATCATCGCGGCCGGGAAGTTCCACGGGGTGATGGCGGCGGTCACGCCGATGGGCTGCTTGATCACGATCAGGCGCTTGTCGGGCTGGTGGCCGGGGATCACGTCGCCGTAGATGCGCTTGGCTTCTTCGGCGAACCACTCAATAAAGGAGGCGGCGTAGGCGATTTCACCCTTGGCTTCAGCCAGCGGCTTGCCTTGTTCGAGGGTCATCAGGCGGCCGAGGTCGTCCTGGTTTTCGATCAGCAGTTCAAACCAGCGGCGCAGCTTGTTGGCGCGCTCTTTGGCGGTCAGTGCGCGCCAGGCTGGTAGCGCCTTGTCGGCGGCTTCGATGGCGCGACGGGTTTCAGCGGCGCCCATCTTCGGCACGGTGCCGAGAATTTCGCCTGTGGCAGGGTTGTTGACCTTGATGGTCTGACCGTTGTCCGCATCGACCCAAGCGCCATCGATAAAGGCTTGCTGGCGGAACAACTGGGCATCTTTAAGCTGCATGTCGGCTTTCCTTAACAGCACCGCGCGCACGCGGAGCGAATTAGAGTTGTTGAAAGGCGCCTTGTGGGCTGCCGTCAGGGAAATCAGCCCCAGCGCGCGAAACAAGGAAATGGCACGCGGGAGACAGAGCGTTTGAAATCTCAAACGAATCCTAGGATCAATGGGGGTACAGGGCAATAGTCTGTTCGAAAAAAAGAACGAAAACGGCGCATTTGCCGAACCTTTCTGATCAGCGTGACCTGGCCGGGTTCCGACGTTTCGATCACTGGTCATCGGCGCAGAGCCTTCGAAGCGCGAATTCCTACCCACAAACGGCCAAAGACCAGCATGGACGCCCAAGGGCGACATGGGTATGATGTCGCCCGCACAAGCATCCGTAGCTCAGCTGGATAGAGTACTGCCCTCCGAAGGCAGGGGTCGTGGGTTCGAATCCCGCCGGGTGCACCAGATACCCACAAAAAAGCCCCAGGTCGAAAGACCCGGGGCTTTTTTGTGGGCGCTGATTCAGGGCTTTTGCAGTGCCTCCAGGCGCGCAGGCAAATCTTCCTGTGGAAAGCGCTTGTACAGCGCCAGCAGCTTCTCATCCGCCAGCCTGGCCTCTCCGGCGGCGCGCAGGTTCACGATTTCCTGCAGGCTCTGTTCCAGTGAAGGCAACGCCAGCGCTGATCGCTTGCTCAGCCTTGCCGTTGGCGCATCCGCCACGGCGCCTGCGATTTCAGCCTGGGCCGGGGTGCTTTCAACTTTGGGCGCCGCGGCCATGCGGGCCATCGGCGCGGGCGCGGAATAGGCTTGTGGCGCCGCAGGCGCAGCTGCTTGATCGCGCGCGGAAAAGGTCGCGGTGGAGGTTTCCGGTTGTGGCACGGGTGAGCGCAGCACCACACCGGCCAACAGCGCCACGCCCGCGACGGTGGCGAATGCCATCTGCCAGCGTGGGCGCATGCAGGCTTGCAGCCAGCGTTGCCACAGGCTCGGCGGTGGCGCCGGGGCTTCGCGGCGGGCGGCGTTGAGAATGAACGCGTCCAGCGACGCAGGCGGCTCGCCGGTGCTGTGTTGACGAAAATGTTGCAGCAACACGTCGTCAGGGTCCGGGGTGTGTCGGGAGTCGGTCATACGGGTATCTCCTCGGCCAGCAGGCGGCGCAGTTTCTGCTGGGCGTAACGCAGGCGGCTTTTCACGGTTTCCAGCGGCGTTTGGGTGAGCGTCGCGATTTGCGGCACGTCGAGGTCCCCGTGCAGGCGCAGCAGGAACACTTCGCGCTGGTCTTCGGGCAAGTCTTGCAGCGCGGCCTCGAGGCGCGCCTGGTCACGGCTCAGGCTCAGCTGCTGCTCGGGCCCGGCGCTGTCGTCGGCCCTGGCATGCAACTGTTCGTCGTAACTGTCGTGCAGGGGGTTGTGGACGCCGTGCTTGCGCCAGTGGTCGATCAGGCGGTTGCGGGCAATCTGGAACAACCATGTACGAAAACTCGCACGCCCCTGTGGCTGAGTGCTGCTGCGGATCAGGCTGAGCCAGGTTTCCTGATACACCTCTTCAGCCAGTTCGGCCTTGTTGCTCAGGGACACCAGAAACCGGTACAAGCCTTGGCGGTGCCGCGCGTATAAAACTTCGAACGCGGCGGCATCCCCGGCCCGGTAGCGGGCCAGCAGCGATTCGTCGCTGGGTGAATCATCTGGAACGGTCATGTCAGGTGGCGAACTCCTTTCAGCAAATTAAAACCGGTCAGTGTGGGAGCTGGCTTGCCTGCGATGGCATGCACTCAGATTCACTGATACACCGAGTTGTCTGCATCGCGGGCAAGCCCGGCTCCCACATCACACAGTGTTGTTCGAGAGATCAGTGCTTGAGACTCTGCGCCACGTCCACCAGTTGCACGAATTCATTGCGCAACCCGAACGGGTCATCGCCACGGGCCGAGCGCGCCAGTGCGGCGATGTCTTGCAAGCTCATGTTGCCAGTGTAGCGGCCATCGCCTTTGAGCTGTTGAGCGAAAGCCGCCACAGCCGCCGAGAAGCGCAGGTCATCGCTGGCCGGGGTTAACTGAGTGGTGATGGGCCGCTCGATCAATTGGCTCGCGCCGCCGGCAGCCGGCTTGTAGCGCACACGCAGCATGGCCAGTTCGCCGGATGGGCTTGCGGCCGCGGGTTCAGGTGCGTAGCGCAACGGCTCGAGCCAGCCTTTCTCACCCTTGGGCACAATTTCGTACAGGGCCGTCACCGTATGCCCTGCACCGATTTCGCCGGCATCGACCTTGTCGTTGTTGAAATCCTCACGCTTCAAGGCGCGGTTTTCATAGCCCAGCAGGCGATATTCGCTGACTTGGGCGGGGTTGAATTCCACTTGCAGCTTCACGTCCCGCGCCACCACCGCCAGGGTCGAGCTGAGTTGGTCGACCAACACCTTGCGGGCTTCGCGCAGGTTATCGATGTAGGCATAGTTGCCGTCGCCCGCGTCGGCCAGTTGCTCCATCAGGTGTTCGTTGTAGTTATCCACACCAAAACCCAGGGTGGTCAGGGAAACCCCGCTTTTGCGCTGCTCGGCGGCCATCTGTTTGAGGCTGTCGAAGTCGCGGATGCCCACGTTGAAGTCACCGTCGGTGGCCAGCAGGATGCGGTTGATGCCGTTGTCGATAAACCCGGCGCGGGCCATCTGGTAGGCCAGCTGAATGCCGGACGCGCCCGCCGTTGAACCACCGGCGGTGAGCTGGTCGATGGCCTGACGGATTTTGGCTTTGTCGCGCCCGGAGGTCGGTTCAAGCACTACGCGGGATTCACCGGCATAGACCACCAGCGACACGCGGTCCTTGTCACGCAACTGATCCACCAGCAATTTCAGGGTGCTTTTGACCAGCGGCAAACCTTCACGACGGTCCATGGAGCCGGACACGTCCACCAGAAACACCAGGTTGGCCGGTGCCAACTCGTCCACGGCGCGGTCGGAAGCCTTGATGCCGATGCGCAGCAATCGGGTGTGCGGGTTCCACGGCGTGGCGGCGACTTCAGTGGTCACGCCAAAGGGCGAGCCATCGGTGGGCAGCGCGTAGTGGTAGGGGAAGTAATTGACCATTTCCTCCAGTCGCACAGCGCCTTCAGGCGGCAGACTGCCCTGATTGAGGAAGCGTCTTACGTTGGCGTAGCTGCCGGTGTCGACGTCCACACTGAAGGTCGAGACGGGCGTTTCAACAACACGATGCACCGGATTTTCCGGCAGGTTTTCGTAGCGTTCCCGAGGCTCACTGCGGTAGGGCATGGCCGCCGATTCCTGCATCACCAGGCGCGCAGCCATCGGCGCCGGCATGGCCATACGCTTGCTCAATGCAGCCTGCACGGGCTCGCTGCTCAGCTCGGCAACAGGCGCGGCCGCGGTGGGTTTGGGCACATCACGGGAAGACGACAACCCACACCCGGCCAGCGTGACCAGCAGGGTAACGGCGAAGCCGTGGGCAGCAAAAAGAGGACGGGACATTGGCTTAACCTCGTGTGTGAATAATCCGCTCACAAGGTCAGACGCAAAGCTGAGTGGGTTCGGGTTAAACCCTGGTCGTCATGGAAAAATCCGCCAGATGACATCGCGCCAATCGTTGCGCGACCTCATCGTCCGTCGTGCCGGGCGAAACGGCGGAAATTAAACATTACGTGAGCCTGAACCCTCCGTTTACACGCCCTGTAAACCTCGCGCCGCAGACTCACCTGGACACACATCGCCCTTTGGAAATCCTTTTTCACGCTGGCAGTTTTGGGCGCTGCGAAAGGGAAATTGCGAACCTGGTCAAGCACGGAGAAAAGCCACTTCAACGAGCATCGCCACCTTGAGAATAGACTTCAGAACGCCCTTCTACGCCCCGCCTGCCCATTCAGCACAGCGCCCGTCTCGGCCGTCGCTTTTGGCGACTGTTTTACGACCGTTTATACAACCCTTCATCCAGCATCGTTTTGTGCGTCCGGCTCACTATCAAAACCCGCCGTCATATCGCCGCTCGGACAGCAACGTCATCCCTGCGTACTACACAACAGCGGGCAACGCTGACGCCACATTGCGCCCCGATGATCCGCATATCAAAAAGGTCAACAAGCAGTCTTTTGACAAGCAACGCGCCATCGAGCAGCTCACACGCGGGACGGGCGCGTGGCAGGACTGGAACCAGGACGGCAAGACGGATATTTCCTATCACTTCAAGGAAATCGGGGGTAACCGCTTCAGCGATACGCAGAAACAGGAAGCCCGGCGTTCCATCCAGTCCTGGGGTGACGTCGCTAACCTGACCTTCACTGAAAACGGCAGCCGCGCGGAAGGGCGATTATCCTTTCAGACATCCAGCACTGAAAAAGCCGCCAGCGGCTTTTTCCCAAGCCCGTTCGCCAACGGTGGCGACACGGTTTACAACCCGGATTTTGTAACCCGTCCCACCATCACCCACGAAATAGGCCACGCCCTCGGCCTCACTCACCCGGGTGACTACAACATCACAGCAGACGACACCAAGCGTCTGTACGCCCAGGACTCCAAAGCCCACACCGTCATGAGCTATTACCTCGCACAAGACAGTGGCAAGACGCTTGTCGACAGACCCAAAGCCCCGATGATGGATGACATCAGCGCCATCCAGCACAAATACGGTGCGAATCACCAAACCCGTCGCGAAAACAACACCTATGGCTTCAACTCAAATAGCGGGCGGGATTATTACTCATTGAGAAACCACCACGACCCGGCTGTTTTTTGCGTCTGGGACGGCGCCGGCAACGACACGCTGGACTTCTCGGGCTACGGCAACGACCAGGTCATCAACCTCAAAGCCGGTTCGTTCTCCGACGTCGGCGGCTATCAGGGCAACGTCTCAATCGCCCGCGATTGCGACATCGAAAATGCCATCGGTGGCTCAGGCCACGACGCATTAATCGGTAACGATGCCGATAACCGGCTCACCGGTGGGGGCGGCGCGGACCGCTTGCGCGGCGGTCGGGGCGCCGACACCTTTGTCTACAACCACGCCCGCGACTCCACACCTGAAGCCCCGGACGAAATCATGGATTTCACCAGCGGCCTCGACAAAATTGACGTGTCAGGTGCATTGAGAAGTGCAGGGCTGGCCTCACTCTCGTTGGTCAGCACCTGGAGCGGCAAAGGCGGCGAAGCCCGCCTGAGCCATGATGAAAAAAGTGGTGAAGGGATGTTGGCAATTGACCTGACAGGCAACGGTAAACCCGACTTGCTGATCAAAACGCACGGGCGCGTCAGGCCTGGAGATATCCTTACTGCCAACAACCGCACGCCCAAGCGCGGCCCTGTGCCCGAGAGCCTTATCCAACCGGTACGGCCAACGGTTAATGCCGTGAATGTCAGGCCACACTTCGTGTTCAAAACGGCGAGCGACTCAACATTCAGCAATGCCCGGCTGTTCACTGACTTCACCAGCGGCACAGATAAACTTGACCTGCGTGGAATCGAGAAAGAAGCGAAGACGCGCCTCACGCCTGTGAACGCGTTCAGCGGGCGCGCCGGCGAGACCATAGTGGGTTACAACCCGCAGACCTATCGCTACTTCGTCGCCATTGACCTGACCGGCAACGGCACCCCGGATTTCCTGGTGAAGAGCACTCAGGAGATCAGACCGAAAGACATCCTCGTCAACTGAATGCACAAGCGCCAGGTAGAGCCGCCCGCGATGAAACGGCGGGCAAGCCACTATCTTCAGCGACTGGTACACCGCTATCGCGGGCAAGCCCGCTCCCACAGGGTCAGGCGGTGCTGCCGAGGTTGTACTGATACACACAACCCAAAATGTGGGAGCGGGCTTGCCCGCGAAGGCGGCGGGCCAGCCATTATCTTCAGCGACTGACACTCCGCTATCGCGGGCAAGCCCGCTCCCACAGGAGTCAGGCGGTGTGGTGTTCGATAAAGGCGGCATCGGCCGGGGCATTCGACCGGCCTTCGGTAACGTCATAGCGCTGCAAGTTTGTTTATCTCCTCGGCCAGAAACCTCGGTGCGGGCGTGTCTGCGTAGCGCTGCGCGACGCTGAAAGGGTCCACGGTGGGCGCCTCCACGCCTTCAAACGCAAAGCCACTCACGACATACCGGGCAAACGCGGGTGACGCCGGGTCTTCGTCGACCAACCAATATCCGTGGTAACCCACCACCAGGCACTCGCCGATGTAGTACCCAATCCGCGTAATGAACCAGGCCCTGTTTTCTTCGCTGATGACCGCGTCCCGGAAACCGCTGTCCAGCCGGGCCAGAAATTTTTTGGGTGTATTCAACACCTCATGAGGCTCCTCGAAACCAAGGGCCTCACAAAACTCATGCAAGACCGGCAGGCGCTCGAACCTGAACCGCTCAAATTCGGCCAGCCTGCGTGCCAGCAAGGCTTGGGGTGTCTCGTCGAATGTTTCCATCTTGCGTCATCCTCTGACCGCTTCAACGGGACTCACGCGGGTGCCGGTGAAACACGATTACTTGAGTTCTTTCACCAAGTACCCGCTGGAGATCTGCGTAATACCCGTGAGCGCACGGCGCAAGGCTTCAGGGTCGGTGCGATAGGTGTCTGGCGTGTAGCCGTAGACGTTCTGACCATTGAACGGCGTGACCGTTTCGACCGTCTGCCAGAGCATCTCGCTGCCACGGTCCATGCGCGCCAGCACGGTGAGGGTCGGATAGACCACGCTGCTGAAGCCCTGGGTCAGGCGAAAGCCCCACTCCGTCACGGTCATCTGGATTTGCGCATCGGCGGGTTCATCGTCGCCCACCACCTTGAGCGACGAGGTCTTGCTCAGCGCCTCGATAAAATGCTGTTTGAGCAGCACCCCCACATCGATCTGCTCGGCGTTGACCAGCGCGACAATCGCCGTAGGCGTCGGCAACGCGGCCAACTCGCCGGCCTTCATGCCCGCCGCAAAACCCGCGCCCGACAGCGCCGCCGTGCCAACCTTCGAAGCCCCGGCCGCCATACCGACGCCCGCGCCCAGCCCGGCACCGACCGCAGCGCCCCAGGCTTGCTCGCGGCCCATGTAGACCATCTGTTGCGACTCCCACTTCACAGGCAACACCTTGACGGTTTTGACCTGCGCGCGGTGCTCGGGGGTGAGGGGCTGGCTGACGCAGCCGCCGAGGATGAGGGTGGAGAGGAGGATCAGGAGGAGGTTTTTCACATCAGTCCTTTAATGTTGGGTTTGGGTAAGCAGGGGCGGCAATTTAAGGCACGAGCCCCTGGCTGCGTTTGGTCATCGACAGTGTGTCGGCAAAGGTGGCGATGACATGAGGCGACATTATTGTGCCACTACTTTGACGCCTTGCGTGGGTTTGGGTGGGGGGCTTATAGTCCCGCCCGTCGTCCCAATGGCGAACAGGTTTGGCGACCTGACAACAGAGTGCAAAAGCAACCCGCTTCTATGCAGGTGTTTTTGCGCCCGCAAAGCTGTGCATGTTATGGCGGCTGTGCGCGGGAGACCTTCGGGTCTGCCGGTTACTCTGTTCCGGTTCGCCAACCTGCGTACAGCTGCCACCCATTCGTTTGGCGACGAATGAGTGGTGGCTTAATCCACCAACAGAGTACTGAGAATGAACCAATACATGCCCCTCACGGGCCACGACTGCACCGTCCCCGCCCTGCTCATCAACACCCAGGCGCCCCTCGACGTTCTCCACGACGCCGCCGTATTCCGCATTCGCGCCGTCACCCAACTGCTGGAAAACCTCGCCTTTCGCGAACAGCTCAGCAGCGATGCCGTAGTGCTTCAAGACTTCGCCCATTTGCTGGCCATTCCGCTGCGCGATGGGTGTGATTTGCTGGACGTCATCAGTCGCAGGCTCAATGCCGATCCATCCTGAGTAAAAACCGGGCGGCCTTGGCGCCGCCCAACTGATACGCGCAACACTAGTGGGCCTTGCTACTCAATTAAATAAATCTGTCCCCTTTCCCTCTTGTAGTCTGACACCTATTTCTCCTTAGCTCCCAACTTCATACTTAGCTTACGCAACACACTCGATCCCCAGCCAGATAATAAAGCCCCTCAAGCCTTCCACGAACCGAAGGAAGGTTAAGGAGCGGCTCTGAAACATAAGAAATCGGCAAATCGGATCTAAGTAAATTGGAGAATTCAGAACTATCCCACGTGGGTTGTACTATACCGTTCCAAAAGCTGATGATTTCCCCCGTTTGCGACAAGATAACTGGCTTTAAGTATTCAACTAAAGAATCAGAACCCCAATATAAATAACCAGAATATACAGAGCCACTTACTCCAAAAAAATTAGCTCTTACAATAATCTGAAAATCTGAGCACGTTTCTTGTTCGGCCAGAGGACGCACTGTCAACTCATCCTCCACGGTATCGTCCATCGGAAAAAACCAAACACCAAAATCAGCAAGATCATCAATGGTTAGCTCGTACACTTGTTTATCCGACATAACAAACACCCCCTATTTTATTAAATGTTGTACCGATTTAAAAAACTCAGAGCGTCCAATATCTCCGTAGGCTTTTTGCAACCCTGTACTGATTTGATCTGGAGTATAGCTAGCCGCTTTACCTCCCACCATTGGAGGCAGATATTTACTTATAGCTTTATGCATGGCATCCGGGTTCAGCTTTCCTGTATGAGAGTATTGAGTGATCAACGTCGCAGGGTGATCCATCATGTCATTTTTTGAGTAACCTAACATCTTTCCTAAGTATTGGGGAAGCGTGTGGTGAGCGTGGAATCCTTTGTTTAACCCCTGAAGCTCACGATATGTAGGGCTAATTTCGGCGGGAATCGCCGCCCCCCCTTGCTTGATGCACCATTGGCCGCCCGACCTGCAAATAAGACCATTGCAGCTGCGGTTCCAAGTTCAGTCAGTATATAAGCTTTTTCTTTGGCCTCTAACTTTCGACCTTCAGCACGATCAACCCATCTCGTGGAGTCATTCCCAAAAAAGGGGACAGATTTATTTAAATTAAACAAAGCACTTCAATTAAATAAATCTGTCCCCTTTTCCGCCCTTTTCCTAGCCCCCTTTTCCTAACAAGTGACACATAAAAGAGGAAAATGTGTCATATGACGCTTCGCGGCTCATATCTGAGGAGTCTATTTTAACTACTACCCAATCGTTGATTATGTCGAATCCAATACACGACCCCTGCATATCGTCTCCAAAGATCAAAATCCCCTTAAGAGAGTCTGCTGTATCCGCATCGAATACATCCTCAGCGCCTAAGATACCGTTGTAAAGCATAAAGCCTGCCGCTTCTAATTCCCCGCATCCTACATGCTTCAAAAACCAAATATAATCTTCGGGCAGTTTTTCCTGGCTTTTCCTTAAGGCTTGCAGAGTAAGATCATCTACAGCAGCCAAGCCACTTAACACCCCTTCCGTTTTTTTGTTTCCAATGAATACTTGGAAGTCTTGCATTATTCCTCCTATTCCTTATTTGAGGAGATATCTCTTGCTACCCCTTTTAAAAAAGGTGACAGATTTATTTAAATCAAACAAAACACTTCAATTAAATAAATCTGTCCCCTTTTCCCTGTCCCCTTTTCCCTTAGGGTGAGTCCGTAGTATCAAAAAGCGGGAGATCAGGAGGGCATGCCTCTATTTTTTACCGCGTTATCGCACCATGAGAAATAGCGGCGTGCTTTATTCCTCACATTGCACAGCTGCTTTATTTCATACCACTAAAGGGGTCCGAAATTGAATGACCCAGCTCGGAAACCGCCGATTTTATTTCGGCAATTACCTCAGGCGACAAGCTGTCATTGCTTCGTGAACAAATAAAGGAAAACAGGTCAACAAGCCCTAGATGGGCAGTGATAACAATCATAGCCTCAACCCACTTCAGATTACGCCCATCCCATATCGACATCAGAAAAGACTCTATTTTTTTCTTCTGCTCATTGCTCAATGATGTATAGGTGTGCCACTGCCGGTCACTTAGCTGTGTAAACAAATCCAACAAGGTGTCGGTGTTCAACGCCGCCACTTCATAGCCCTCGATGGCCTTGAGAAAGCCGGGATAAATTTCATCCGCCGCGATGTTGTCGGGTACGCAAGAAGAGAAAATAGCGTCATTACTTTGCATAACAACCTCTCCAAAATCAAAAAAGGAGGAAAAATTTATTTAAATAAAATACTTGAATTAAACACATCTACCTTCCTTTTCTCCATAAATTATCACCCATTTTCTCACGTTTTCCGCTTGAGATTCTCTCTCCATGGAATAAGCAAGCCCTCATGAAGAACTCGGTCGATGATTCCATTATCAATACAGCCAACGTACGTTGAGCCCAATTGAAACTCGAAAGAAATACTCTTGACTTCGGATAGTACTCTCACAGCTACAATCAATGCCTCCACATCATCCAGGCTCCTTGAATCCAAATCAACAGGAAGCGTACGCGGCCCTAATGCCGAATAAATTTCTAATACTCCGCCTACGATTTCCAAACCACCTTCGTCTATGTTTTCAATATAGTTTGGAGGCGACACACTCCAATTCCTTGCTGTGGAAAGCTCACTAACAAGCTGCTGCACATCAATCTTAATAAGCTGATCCAAATCCTGCGCAATATAAAAAATGAACGTTTGCTTCGCGCACTCTGACTGTAAGAAATGCATTACTCAGTTCCTTTTCTTGGAGGGGTGCCGGAAGGGATGGCCCAAGGCCTCCCGGACTACATCTAAACCAAAAAATGGAGACTAAAAAGGGGACAGATTTATTTAATTTAAACAAAACACCTGAATTGAATAAATCTGTCCCCTTTTCCCCTCACTACTTTTTCTCCTGGCACAAATAATCAGTTCGCTGCACGCCGTTCTATCAGAGAAATCATGTAATGCAGCCGCTCCAAGATAAAATCAGAAAAGTTTGATGCCAAAACATCAACCTCATCCAGCTCAGAACTGATCTCTACGATTTGCCAATCTTTCTTTGCGTCGAAAGCATACAGTACGTCACTCGAGTTCCCTCCGAATACGTACATATCCTCAAAACCTGCTATTTCTCTTCCACATAGAGTCGAATATTTTTCCAGACCATCATCAAGATGAAATGCTGCGTCCAGCTCACCAAAACCAAACTCTGTGAGAAACTCCATATAGTCATTGGGGGCATTCTGCCGATCCGACTCATTAACGTTACATAACGCCGCACTCACGTCAGTCACCCGGTAGCCGTAATTGCCCTCATAATCATCAGAGGACGTTATGGCATCAATCAACGACTTTAAGGCTTTCTTATTTTTCATAACTATTTACTAAGTGCTTTCTCCGCTGGCCCTTGAGCCCTGAAAAAAGGGGGCAGACCCTGAGGGATCCCCGATTTTTCAGGTGCGCCATCAGGCGCAGAGCTTGGAGTAGATTTGTGGGGATCCCTCAGGTTCTGACCCCTATTCTCTCTTTGCCCCGTCTCCGTTTTAATATTTCAACCGCTATAAAGCTTCCAGAAATTCATCCTATCCACGATCCAATATTGATCATCATCAGGGATGAGCAATCCAAAATCGCTACTACAACAAGCATTCCACTGTGTTCTTGGCAACGCCAATTCCTCATGCAATCGACCATAGTCGGTATGTCGGTAGATTCCTCGGTCAAAATTTATGTAAAAGCTTGGTAATTTCATACGCAAAAAATTCCATTTTTGCGAATCCATTTCTCCTCCACAAGACAAAAACCGCTCTACATCCTTATAAAAACTCTTAACACGCTCAAAAGTTAAACCCTTGGAAAAAAAATCTTGCATCATTGCGTAACTTATCAGTTCAGCTTCAGTGCTATCGACGTACTGATGAAAATTACCTGCGCTTAAAACGGAAATCCCACCGCGAAACAGCCCTAGCGCTTTTTCATAATCTTCCTGCTTTAGTCGGCCTGCTTCAACATACGAAGCATAATCCGGCCGGACATCGATACAGAAATTAGATTTATCATCCACAATATAATAATGCTGACCTTTCAAAACAAACAGAGCAATTGATTTATGCCCTTCAAATAACTCACGCTCTAATAGGTCAAACTTAGCGTCCGAACTCATGAAAAAATTCCTCCTGCGTCAACCCTCGTGCATTTGATGAGTGTTTCTCAAGTAAGGAATCCCATACTTTTAGGAGTTCTAGTGAAACACTTGGCTTCCCTTGGTTCGGATCAACAATTTTCGGGGAGTCAGGGTTCCTTGCCTGACCGGGCAAAGGTCGTTGATCAATAGCTTCGGACATAATTTTTTGGTGCAACGATTGATCAACCTCAAAAACGACCACGTTACCGTCAGGCCTTTTATTCGAAAGATAATACGCCGCATGGCTGGGGCCATTTGTACTGACACATAACTGACCACTGCATCCAGAATCAATTGCTACCGTCCCATCAGATTTTACAGAAATACGATTTTGACTAGTCTGAAATCCTGAACCACCTGATTCGACTCTGAAATATGTTTCGGTTTGTTTTGGTCGCGCATCGCCATTTTCTGCAACAGGCTGAGAGTTTGGCTCACTTGACGCAGTTTTGCCTTTTGCGCCTATGTCACAAAACTTTTAGCTGCTTAGCTATTTTTCTGGCCGAGTGACGTATTTTTTGAGTCTCTCCAGCTTTACTCAACGCCTCCAACTCCGCCTCTAAATTATTAGATCTCGGGACGAATAAAGCCCATTTCAATGCCAAGCCAGACCAATACTCACTCTGACTTCTAAGACCTGCCAAAACAATTTGCTCAAATGGAAATAAGTCTATGAACCCCTCGGAAAGCCCATAACCTTTAAGCCCATCGATCATCTTGCAACGAACCACTTCTGGTAGATCCTCTAATACTGGCAGAAAAAATACACACGCAGTTTCGTCGCTGACTGTCTGAACAACAGACTCTGTCGATCTACCCCAAAGCCCCTTGGAAGTAAGCCCCAAAAGAAAACGCCCCCCACACAACTTTGCTACAGGAAGCCAACTCAAATTAGCCCCTTCAGAGTTGTACTCAATTTTTTTTATCCATGGAGCATCTAGCTTACCGAGCTCCATCAATAGCTTTTTTTTCAGCTCATCTATCATCTAGATATCCCGGGAGTATGGGTAACATCCACGCCATGGCTGCTCATAAAGGACTTGAACTGCTCACGAAGCTCGGGAGTCCAGTTCATCCCGTAATGTCCGCTCCATTCATAGGTTCGAAGAACTCCATTTTCCTTCCAGATCCCGCCGCCGACGATAGCGTCAGATGAAGGGATTTTTCCAGCATCCAATATCCCATCGTGCCCAAATTGATTCCGCCCCATGATGAATCGCTGACTAGCCGGATCGTAAATAAAGTCAATAGGTTTTGAATTACTCAACCCTTGTACAGCTTTAGAGGACGAATATGCATCACTGACTTCTAAGAAGCCCTTAGCTGGCCCACTGCCATTTGCCGCAGCTTTTGCACCAATTGCAACCTCACCAGCTAATTTACCACTAAAGTATTTCCCCGCTCCGCCAAACAAAGCCGCCTGAGCGCCAGATTTTACCGTCCCCCACGCTAGATCAGACGTTGCACTCGACTCTCCCGGAAAACTTTCAGGATAAAAAGACGCCGCAACCCTATCGGGCTCGCTGGACTTGAAGTCCGCCGTAATCTGGCTGGCGGAATCCCAAGCTCCGACCATTGAGGTGGTGCCCAGGGCTCCCAACCCAAGTGGTACGGCACATGTCACGATACCAACGCATGCGGGTGACGAAACCAACATTCCCGCGTAGGCCGCAGCCCCTCCCGTAAGGCCAAGGGCGGTATCTTTACTAGCGCCAACAACTTGCACAGCCTTGCCATGCGCATTGAGCGTGTCGTCGCTCCAGTCCTGAAAACTACGCCCGCCAAATTGGCCGGTTGCTTCAAGCAAGGCGATCTCCGCACCAAAAGTGGCGCCTCGATCTTGGAGCTCCTTGAAATTCTTATAAGACGGATCGTTAGTCGGGATCGACTCTGCGCAACTAACCAAAGCGCAAGCCGCTGCGTTCAAACGATCAGCTTTTTCTGGATGGAACCGACGTTGTTCATCCAACGCATCAGCTTGAGACTTGTGAAGTTGATGATTGTATTGCGTGGCGTTCTTCGCCACCCACACGCCCTTCTCTAGCTTACTGGCATCACCGTCCGCTTGAGACGCAGCCGCGAGCAGGCCCACCAGTTGGGAGCTCATGCTTAGAAGGTTCTGATCACCTTTAACCAAATCATTCAGATGTCCCACCAGAGCTTCATTGGCCCCTGCTGCCAAAGCGCCCGTTTTGAAGTCGCCTCCAGTAATCTCGGCAAGAAGCCCACCCACCATCGCGTGAATAGCGATTTTCTGTGGTGTACCGGTGGCGTATACATCCTTCGTATAGTCACCAACTGCATTGAAACTGGCAGCTGCAAGGGTATTGAACAGCGCGTTTTTCAACGCATCTCCTGCGCTGCCGCCTTGACCCAATGCCTTATTGAGTAAGGTCGACGTGCCGCCTTGCAGGACCTGGTTTCCTGCAAACTGTCCCACACCCGACCACGTATTGAGTGCAGGGCCCGTCACTTTGCCGGTCACCGTATCGGTAGTGGTACCGGTCCATCCGTCGAAATATGAGGAAGTCAGGCCAGCTGTAACACTTGATACGGCATAGCTTTTCAGATTGTCTGAAGAGGTCACGTCCTTCAGGGTTGCACCCAGATTGCCCCCGTTGTTGATGAAGCTAACTGCGCTGTTGCTGGCAACCGAAGTCAACGCGGCAGAGGCCATCACATTGCCCCATCCCGCAGCTACGAAGGTGCCCGTCGTGGCCGAAATACCTCCGGCAGCCATGGCCGTTCCGGTACCAGCGGTTCCGGCACCTGCAAATGCGGTTCCCAACGCTCCACTCGCGGCTCCCGCAGTCAGCGCCGTAACTATTATGATGATCGCCAGCATCGCCCCTTGGCCCAGGCTCGAGTGGCTGTACTTGAACGAGTCATGCAGCTCCTGCACATGCCGCCAATCCACATCCCCACGCTTCTCGGCTTCTTTCAACCAAGCCAACTGCGGATCTGCCTTGACCATCACATCAATCGTTTGGCTAACCGTGTTCTGATCAATCTGCTTGATATCGATCTTCAGCCCATCAACAGCCTTGATCGCCAACTCGCCCTGCGCCTTCAGCTCACTCTGGCGCAACGTCTCGTCGGTATTACCCTTACCCTTGGCGCTCGTCCAAGCCAGGTCGCTCTTACTCTTCTCGTGGCTCTCTTGATGCAGGTCTTTAACCGCTTCAAACGTCACTGCGCCGCCGCTGGCTATCGTCAGGTCATTACCGCTGTCGAGTTTGGCGCGCTGATACAACTGATCGCCGCCACTGACAAGCGATATGTCCCCCCCTGTCTTGATCTCAGTGCCAACGTTGGTAACGCGAGTAACCTCATCGCGCTTGGTCTCCTTCGCGCCCCAGCCGCCCTTCTTTTTCATGTCGTAGAGGGTGTAGGTGCTGTCCTGCGCCGCCAACAAACTCAACTTATCCCCGCTATACAGATAAGCCTCATTCCCCGCACTGATCTTGCTCGCCACCAGTGTCGTGTCACGCCCGGCCTGGCTCACAAAATCCCCGCCTGCCGTCAGCACGCTCGCCACTTGGGTGGTCTGGTCATCCGAGGTTTTGATGCGTTTCTTGCCGTGTTTTTCCTTGCCCTCGACGTTGTGCACGTCGCTGACCGACGCCACGTTGAAGTCGCGCCCGGCCTCAACGGTCAGGTCTTTGCCGGCCGTGGCCGTGCTGCCGATGATGTTGACGTCCTGTCCGGCCTTCAGGTTGATATCGCCACCCGCCGTGACGCTGGCGGCAAGGTTTTTGACGTCGGTGGTGACGGTGTATTTTTCGCCGCCGTCGCGGGACTCGTGCTTGACGCGGGTGTCACTGGCGGCGATCAGGTTGAGGTCGCGGCCGGCGGTGAGGTTGGCGTCTTTGCCGGCGGTGAGTGCACCGCGGTTGGTGAGGTCGCGGCCGGCGTCCATGGCGAGGTTTTCGCGGGCGACGATGGTGCCGGCGCTGGCGTCGGTGAGGGTGCGCATGCCGGCGCCGTCACGTACCTGGATGGCGGTGTTGTCGTTGGTGATGTCGCCTTTGAGGGCGGCGAGGCTGACCTGGTTGCCGCGAATTTCGCCGGCCATGGCGTTGCGGATGCTGTCCTGGGCCAGCAGGCTCAGGTTGTTGCCGGCTTCCACCAGGCCGCCGGTGTAGATGCTGCCGCTGCTGACGGCGGAGAGGTTGTTACTGGCGCGCAGGGTGCCGACGTTGATCAGGTCGCCACCAGTGACCAGGTTGAGGTCGCGGCCCTGGATCAGGCTGTTGCCGCGCACGTTGCGTGAGTCCGCCTGGGCGAGGTACAGCACCGGCACGAGCACGGTCTGGCCGTCGACCACGCGGTTTTCCATCCACACGATGTCGTGGGTCAGCGCACTGACTTGCTGGCCGGTGAGCGCCACGCCAAGGCTCAGGCGCAGGGCGTCTTTGCTGGCGAGGCCGTTGTCCATCAGGTAGCGGAACTGGTCGGCGTCACTGTACAGGCCGCCCGCCAGGAAGCGCTGGCCGGTTTGCGCGAGCACGGCGTCGCGAATCAGGCGCGTCTCGTATTGGCCATCGCCGAGGCGGCGCCAAGCGTTGTCGCTGTTGAAGCCGAGTTTGCCGAGCATGTAATCGGAGCTGAAAAAGCCCGACGCGGTGGTGAACTCGGGGTTGGTCTCGATCAGGTAGTGGCTGGTCGGGTCCGGGTTTTTGACGAACAGGCCGTACTCACCCTTGGGCAGCTGGAAGTTGGGCGCGGTGGTCGGGTCGACGGCGGCGAACGGCGTGCCGGTGTAGTCCACGGGCACGAAGCCGCCGCCGGGGGCGACGCTGGCGACCGGCAGCACGCTGCCTGCCGCCTGGGCGCTCGGGTCGTTGGCGTGTTTGCTCAGGTTGATGTTGATGCCGCCGACGGGGATGCCGGTCTGGTCATCGCCGAGGGTGCCGGTGAGTTGCGCCAGGGTGTTTTCGTGCAACGTGCCGTTTTGCAGGGTGCGCGCGACGTTGAGGTTGACGGTGCCACCAGCTTGCAGTGTGGCGGCGTAGCCTGGGCCGCCATTGTCGGTCCAGGTGGTGACGTCGCTCAGTTGGCGGAACGGTTCGCTGTTGGGCGAGAGGCTTTTCAAGGCTTCAAAACGCGCCTTGTCGAAGTTACCGGCAGCCGTGGCGTTGTTGAACGCGGGCACGTCGATGTACTCCATGCGTTCCCACAGGTGCTTGTCGACGTGCCCCGGTGTACCGATCACCACTTGGCGCTGCCCGGTGCGGGTGCCCGCGCCCTGGTTCAGCAGGTCACCGGCGGTGATGCTCAGGTCGCCGTTGGCGGCCAGCAGGCTGTAGCGGTTCTGCACGTTGTCGCCTTGCAGCACCATGTCTTTGCCCGCCACCAGGCGCGCCGCTGCCGAGTCCTTGACCGCCGCTTCAAGGTAGGTTTCGTTTTGGGTGATCGTGCCGCGCCGCCAGCTGTCTTTCTCGCCGCAGTGCTGGCCGCACACCCAGCTCAAGCTGCCGGTGGTGAGGGTTTGGGCCAATTCGAACTGGTCTTTGGCGTTTTCGATAAAGCCCGCATTGATGCCAATGGAGCCTTCGCTTTCGACGGTGCCGGAGCGGTTGCTGAACAACACCGCCTTGCCACCGTCCACACCGGCAAAGCTCAGGTTGCCCTTGCTGTACACGTCGCCATAGGCGTTGCTGAAACCGTTGCCGCGCAGCGTCAGGTCGCCGCCGCTGAACAGCAGCGAATCCGCACCGTTGCTGATGCCGTTGACGGCGGTGAGGTTCACCGCGCCCTGGGCACCGAGGGTGCCGCGGTTGGTGATTTGTGCGGCGGCGATATCCAGTTGCTGGCGCGCGGTGAGGAAGCCGAGGCTGTCGAGGGTGCCGGCCAGTTTGACCCGGGTGTTGGTGGCCGCCAGGCGCCCGCCATTCTGGCTGAGGTTATTGGCCGCCACGGTCAGGGTTTGCAGGGCCGACATGCGGCCGCTGTTGGTGATATCGCCGGTGGTGATGCTCACGTCACCGTCGCTGAGCAACTCGCCGCCGTTGTTCAGGCTGGCCACGTCAAGGATCAAGCCCTTGCCGCTGGCCATGCGGTCGCCCGCCTTGAGGGTCAGGCCCTGGGTGCTTTTGTAGGTGAGCACTTCATTGAGTTGCACGCGGCCCAGGCCGTCGACGTTGCCGAAGGCCCAATCTGCCGTGCCCATGCCATTGATGTTGCCCTGGCTGCCGGTGAGGCTGGCGGTGTTGAGGTGGAACAGGCCTACACCGGCATGCTGCAACTGGCCGGATTGGTTATTCAGGCTGGCAGCGTCGAGGCTGAACGCGGTGGTGCCGAATTCGAGGGTGCCGTTCTGGTTGTTCACCTGGCCGCTGAGGGTGATGCGGCTGCTGGCACCGGTCAGTGCGCGCAGTTGGCCGCCCGCGCTGTTGTCGAGGTTGCCGCCGTTGAGGGTCAGGCCTTCATTGGCTTCGATCAGGCCGCCTTTGTTGGTCAGGGTGTCGCGTGAGGTCAGGGCGAGCTGTTTGCCGCTGATCTGGCCGCCCGCGCTGTTGTCGAGGGTGTTGCCGCTGACGGTCACCTGTTCTTTGCCGAACAGCTTGCCACCACGGTTGGCCAGGGCTTCGACAGTCAGTTGCAGGTTGCCGACCAGGCTGGCCATCAGGCCGCCGTCGCCGTTATCTGCCGAGTTGGCGGTGACGGTCAGGGTGTCGCCTTGCACGGTGCCGCCGGTGTTATCCAGGCGGCCGGTGTCCAGCTGGGTGTGCGCACCGCCGCTGAGGATCAAGCCTTTGCGGTTGGACAGGTCCTGGCCGCTGTAGCTCACGCCCTGGTTGCCGGCGAGCAATTGGCCGCCGTCGTTGTTCAGGTGTTGCGCGGTGATGTCCAGGCGCTTGCCGCGCAGGGTGCCGCCGCTGTTGTCGAGGGTGGTCAGGGCCTTGACCAGAATGCTGCGCTCACCGGCATCGAGGGTGCCGCCGGCGTTGGTCAGCAGGTCGCTGACGTTGAAGGTGATGTCGCCGCCATCGCTGACCAGCGCGCCTTTGTTGCTGTTGGTGAAGGACTGCGCGGTCACTTCCACCGACTGGCCAAGCAGGATGCCCGCGCTGTTATCAAAGCGCTCGCCGTGTAGCTGCAACAGGCCTTCGCTCTGAATGCGGCCTTGAGCATTGAGCAATTGGCCCGGCCCCTGAAGCAACAGGCTCACGCCTTGCGAGCCACCGGCCAGCAGGCCTGCGTCGCGGTTGTCGAGGCTTGACGCGCGCAGGTCGAGTTGGTCGCCGAGTACGCGGCCGGCGCGGTTGTCGATGTCGCCGCCGGTCACGTCCAGCAGCAGTTGTTTGCCGACGATCACGCCGCCCTGGTTGCCCAGGTTGGCGGCGTGCAACTCGATATCGCCCTGCCCGGCCTGCAGGCGGCCTTGGGTGTTGTTGAGCTGCTGGGCAGTGGCGAGGGTCAGCTTGCCGGTGCTGGCGCTCAGCACGCCGTTGGCGTTACTGCTGAGGCGGCCGGCGCTCAAGTAAAGGTCAGTGCCGGCTTGGGCGAAGCCCTGTTCGTTGTTGAAAGCATTGGCGACGGTGAGGCTCAGCGCGCCCTTGTCGGCCTGCATCAAGCCCTTGAGGCTGTTGTCCAGGTTGCTGGCGCTCACCGTAAGGGCACCTGCCACCAACACGCCGTTGCGGTTATTCAGGTCTGCTGCGTTGATCGTCAGAGCATTGCCGACGATTTGCCCGCCTTGGTTATTGAGCGCGGCGCTTGTCACGACCAGGCTGCCGCCGGCCATTTCAATGTGACCCTGGCGGTTGTCCAGGGCAGCGCTGTCGAGCGTGGCAGCCTGGCCTTCACCGAAGCGAATCAAGCCGCCAAGGTTGACGATGGCAGGCGAATTGATCACCAGGCTCCGCTCGCCAAACAGCCGCGCCGTAGCGCCCCCGTTGGTCAGTTTGGCGGTGCTGACGCCAACGGCTTTGGCCTGCAGGATGCCGCCGCTGTTGGTCAGCGCCTGCGCGGCGGTGATCGCCAGCGCCCGGCTGGCCAGCAGGTTGCCCGTGGTGTTGACGGTCTGCGCGTTCACCACCAGGTCGCCGGTGGTGTTGCGGCTGTTGTCCGGGGCCACACCGGCTTCGATGATGCCGGCGTTGTTCACACTTGCCGCGTTGAGCTCAATGCGTTGCCCGGCGGCGATGCTCTTTTGGTTGACCAACGCTTCGGCGCTGGTGACCTGCACATTGCCGGTGGCGTACACCTTGTCAGTCAGGTTGACGCTCTGCGCGTTGACCCTGACGTTACCGGTGGCGGCGGTTTGCGCCATGCTCAGGTGGCCGTTGGCATCCAGCTGGATGTCGCCGCCACTGGCGGCCAGTGTGCCGTCGAGCTTCACACCCACACCGGCTTCGGTGCCCACCAGCTTGATCGCCCCGGCGTACATGCCGCCCAGTGCCGACGAGTCAATCGCCAGTTCCGGCTTGGCGCTGCCGTCGTCGGCGCGCGCGGTGGCAGCGAGGGTTTTGGCATCCACATCGTTGCGCCCGGCGATGATCGCCAGTTCACGCGCGTTGATCTGTGCGTTGATTTTGGCCGAGCGGGTGATGATTTCAAAACGGTCGACGTTGCTGGCATTCAAGCCTTCGCCGTCGATGGTCACGGCGCCGCCATCGACCTGGTAGCGCTGCAACTGGCCGTTGGCGTCGATTACCGGTTTGCCGGTGGTGAGGGTCACGTTGGGCGTGTTGATAAAGCCGCAACCGCTGCACGTCACGCCGTAAGGGTTGGCGACGATGACCTTGGCCGACTGCCCCGCCACTTCGGTGTAGCCGCGCAACTGGCTGGGGCTGCCGCCGTTCACTTCGTTGAGGATGACGCTGGCCGCGCCGCCCTTGAGGTTGGGGTTGCCGACGATAAAACCGCCGAGCTGGGTGTTGGTCACCGCGCCCGTGGCGTTGTTGAGGATCACGCCGTTGGGGCCGACGTTGTAGTCCTTGAACTGGTTATGGGACAAGCCACTGCCATTGGGCGTGGCGATGTTCACCACCGGCACACCATTGCCGGCCTGGCCGACGCTGGTGGCCGGGTTGCTCACCACAATGCCTTCGGCCTGGGCCAGCAGCGGCTGCCAGAACAGCGCGTTGGCCAGGATCAGCACCAGGCCGCGCTTGGGCAGGCCGAAGAACGTGTCTCGCGGCTTCAGCGCAGCAGAAGGTTGGCGGGCCAGAAAGGCAAAGTGGCGAACATCCATTTTCAGGTTCTCGTTGCGGCGGGGCGTTGAATTACAGGAAGAAGTCCATGCGGAAGTAGATCGGCGCTTCGCGCTTGCTCATCACTGCCGGGCGTTCCAGAGAATGCGCAAAGGTCACGCTGCTGCTGACGTATTTGCCACGGGCGAACAGTTCCAGCGAATTGCTGGAAACCCGGCCGTGCACGTCGCCGTTGTAGCGGCCGTTGCTGATCACGCCCTGGTCGTAGCCGACGCTGGCGCCGTATTCGGCGAAGGCCGGGCGCATCCAGGCCCAGGTCACCGGGCGCGCCCAGCGCACGTCGTTGCGCCAGTAGCCGCCGCTGTCGCCGGTGAGCTGCTGGTCTTTGAAACCGCGCACCGAGGCCGAGCCGCCGAGGCTCATGCGCTGGGGGCTGAAGAGAATGTCTTCGCTGTGTTGGCCGGTGGCCAGGCTGGAGAAACTGAACGACTCGCCCCACAAGGTGAAGGGCTGCAGGTAGCTCACGGTGGCGGTGTATTTGCGATAACGCGCACTGGGTTGGCGGTTGCCATTCTTGTCGCGCTCATCGTTGGCCTGGGCATCGAAGGCGCCGATGCCGTTTTGCATGCCCAGGTCGAGGTTGACGAATGAATTGCCGATCCGCCACCCGTGGTTGACGCCCAGTTGCAACTCACTCAGGCGCTGGCTGCTGACGCCGAGGCGCTCATCGTTGATGTAGTTGTTGGTGCGCAAATGCGCGACGCCGGCGTTGATCGAGGTTTTGCTCACGTCGTCGCGGTGCACCACGCGCTCGGCGCGAAACTGGTGGTTTTGGTTGTCGCCCGACTGCTTGAACTTGAAGGTGTCGGCGTAACCCAGCGCGCGGTAATCACTCTCGCTGTAGGTGTAACTGAAGTTCCACCAGCCCCACGGCACGTTGTAATACAGCATGCTGTTTTTCGAGGTTTTCTGGTGGTCGCTGACGCCGTCGTGGCCGCCGCGCAGCATCAGTTGGTCGGCCAGGCCCAGCGGGCTGTCCCACTCAAGGCCCGCGCCCCACTGTTGTTCGCCGGTGCTTTTCTGGCCGTCGTTGTTGCGCGACAGGCTGGCGCGCCAGGGCTTTTGCGGGGTGTTTTTGACCACCACGTCGCTGCCGCCGATCTGGCTGCCGGGGGTGAGTTCCATTTGCGCCTGTTTGGACGGCAGGCGGTTCAACTGGTCCACCAGTTGCTCGACTTCGCGCAGGTTCAACACCTCGCCGACCTTGCCGGGAAAGGCCATGGCCAGCTCGCGGTCGGTCACGCTGCTGCCTTCGGCGCTTTTCAGGGCTTCGAGTTTGCCTTCCACCACCAGCACCTGCAGGTGGCCGGTGGAGAGATCCTGCTGCGGCAAGTAAGCGCGGCTGGTCACGCGGCCTTTGGCGATGTAGTAATCGGTGAGGGTTTTGAGCAGGTCATTGAGCTGTGACACGCCCAGGCATTGGCCCACATAGGGCTTGAGCAGGCGCTCGCGGTCCGGGGCCGGCAGGCTGTCGGCGCCTTGCAGTTGAATGTCTTTGATGGGAAAGCAGCGCGTGTCCGCAGGCGTGGCCGGGGCTTGAGGCTTGGCTTCTTTGCCGGGCAGGTCCTTGAGTTCTTCGAGGCGCCGCTGCTGTTCTTCGAGCAGGCGGTTCTGCCGGTCGCGGATCAGGTCTTGATCCCCTGGCGTGGGGGCGGCGACAGCACTGTTCTGGCTCAGGCAAACGAGCAGGAAAGTGCACAGCAAGTACCGAATCCGTGGCAATAACAAAGACATGTTCGATCCATCGAAAATCAAGGGGCGGCAAACTAACATCGAACTTCCATTGAGCCAAGAAACCGGACTAGTTGGACTTTCGTACTCGTTAATTCTGCAAGCCGTTGATTAATAACAATAAATAATCATCAAAAAGACAGACACCCGATAACCGAAATTAATATTCCGACAGACGGCCACTGTATTGATGGCATTTCGACTATGAGCTGATAAATGCCATTAGTTGGCCATCAAGTTCTTGTCGAGATAGGTTAGTACCGGGGATCCCGGAAAAGTTCGCGGGGGTTTTGTGAATTGGATCCCATTTGTCGGTATTCCAGACGAAGCGGGTCGGTGATCGTTCCCACGCTCCGCGTGGGAATGCAGCCACGGACGCTCCGCGTCCGGAATTTCGCGATTATCTCAAGCCATTGGAGGTGACGCGGAGCGTCACATGATGCATTCCCACGCAGAGCGTGGGAACGATCGGTCTGCTAACCGGCGCCTTTGTCCTTTTCTGCGCCCGGCACCAGCGTCAATCCCGGCCGCTCCACATCACGGGACACATGCGACTTCACATCCTCCACCCCGCCCTCTTCATCGTTGTGGATCACCAGCACACCCGGTTTGCGAAACTGCTCCAGGTGACCGTCACCCAGGTTGAAGCTCTCGCTCAGGCTCTTGTCGCTGAGCGCGTTGGCCTCGGCACGGCGCTGGGCGAACTTGCGCCCCCGGCGTTGTTGGTAACGCGCCCAGGTGATCAGGATCACCGCGTTGAACAGGGCAATCCACAGGTAGGTTTGCAATGTATTGAGCGCGGCAAAAATCGGCGCCTCCAGGCGCGGGCCACCGTGGGTTTCGAGCATGGCGCTCATGCCGCGCGCCAGCAGCCAGACCAGCCCGGCCCACGCGAGCACCGTCAGCAGCACATCGATGATCCACATCACGGTGTTCTGGCGAGTTCTGACCAGTTTCATGATCACGCCTCCTCTTCGCGGGGTTTGATGCCGCGGTCCGGGCTGACCCAGCGCGCGCGTTTTTGATGCTGGTTGAACAACACCTTGGGAAAACTCACCAGCGTGGTGAACAAGCTGACCAGCCAAAACACCATCGGGTACCACACGGTCCAGAACAGGGTTTTCCACAGGTCTTTCTCGTAGCGCCGGTCGATCAGGATGCTCACCGCAAATTGCAGCAGGCAGACCATCGCCAGCACCAGGCCGGTAAACGCCGGTGGCACCAACGAATCCACGGCAATCGCCTGTGGCAGCACCATGAATTTACCCAGGCCCCAGAAGATCACCGAGAGCAGGAAGGTGAAGGCCCAACCGGTGGACAGGCAATATTCGAACAGCAGCGGCCACAGGTAGCGGTGGCGCCATTGCCAGATGCCACGGATATTCTTGAACAGCACTTCGGCGCCGCCCTGGGCCCAGCGCAGGCGCTGTTTCCACAGGCCGCCGACGGTTTCGGGCATCAGGATCCAGCACAGCGCACGGGGCTCGTAGAAGATCGCCCAGTGATCAAGTTGCAGCTTCCAGCTCACGTCGATGTCTTCGGTGATCATGTCGGTGGACCAGTAGTCGATACGGTCCAGCGCCTTCTTGCGAAACGCCACCACCACACCCGACACCGTAAAGATCCGCCCGAACACGCGCTGGGTGCGCTTGATCAAACCGATGATCGAAGAGAACTCGCCCACTTGCACCCGGCCAATCAAGGTCGAGCGTGTGCGGATACGTGGGTTGCCGGTGACGGCGCCCAGGCGCGGGTTGTCGAGCATCGGCGCGACCATATACGCCGCCGCGTTTTTGTCGAGCAAGGCATCGCCGTCGATGCATACCAGGTATTCGCTGCGCGCCGCTACGGCGCCCATGCGCAGGGCCACGGCCTTGCCCTGGTTTTGCGCCAGGTGCAAAACGCGCAAGCGCGGGTTCTACAAGGCCAGGGCGTCGAGCACGGCGGCGGTGTTGTCTTTGGAGCCGTCGTTGACCGCGATCACTTCAACGTTCGGGTACACCTGATCCAGCGCCGCGTGAATGGTGTCGGCAACGTTATCCCCCTCGTTGTAGCAAGGGATGATGATCGAGATCAGCGGGTTGCCGGCCAGGGTCGGCGCCGGGGTGTCTTCCTGCCACGGCCAGTGGCGTTCCCAGTGCAGCCAGAAGTACAGGCCGCCGGCAATCCACAGTGCCGACATGAACAGCGGGTAGAAGAACACGAAGTCCATCAGGAACTGCCCGGTGACCAGGAAGATCAGGCCGAGCGGCACCCCCAACACCAGCGCCAACACGAATAAAGCCAGGATTCTGTCGAACATGGTCAAGGGTTCCATTGGTTGGAAAGGGCCGGACGTACCGTCTTCAGGTCCGGCGAGTTTTCCAGGAAGTTGTCCGGGTAGTAGCCAAAACTCCTGACCCCCTGGCGTTTGAGCACACCCATCCATTCGGCCATCTGCGCGCCGTCGATATTCGGCGCGTCCTTGGTGCGCCAGTCTTTGGCTTGCAGCTCAAAGACGGTGCGGTACAGCGCGTCAGGTCGCGCCTTGACGGTGGCCACCAGTTGTTCCAGCCAGGCGTTGGAGTTTTTCAGGGTCTCGCCTTCCATCAACGGCATGGCCATCGGTGCGGTCCAGTCATAGGTCTGGAGGAAATCATCGAGGTTCTGCGCAAACCAGGCTTCGCTGGCCGGGTTGAGCATCGGTTCGGCGAAGATGTTGCGCGCGGTCTGCACCTGTGGCCCACGGATGGCGCGGACCTTGCCGATCAGTTCCTGGGTGAAGTCGATCAGGTAACGGCTCTTGAAGCGAGTCCAGCGTTGCATCACGGCCGGGTCGTCGCGCAGTGCGGCGATCGTGTTCGGCAGGCCGTTGGCGGCGTAGGCCTTGAGCGCGGCGGGGCTGCCGTCTTCAAAGTCGGAGAACAGCGCGTCGTCGTGGAACAGCACGCCGTCAATCGAGGTGTTGCGCGCAAGGTCTTCGTAGATCTCGCCGATTTGCTGGCGCACCTTCGGATCAAACGGCGACAGGCGTTTGTACTGGTCGGGGTCGATACCGACCTGGCCAGTGCTCGGGTCCCAGCGCGTGACGCGTGGCAACGCCGGGTCCAGCGCAAAGCTGAGCACCGGCATCCACGCGAAAATCGCCACATGGCCACGGGTGCGCAGTTGCCAGGTCACGCGGTTGAACAGGTCCTGACGCACCGGCAGATGGCGGTTGGGGAAGTACAGCGAGTGCACCAGGCCGTCACCCTTGGGGTCGGCGAAGGCTTGCAGGAACACGGTACTGGCGCCCATGTCGACCACGCGCTGAATCAACTGGTCGAGGTTGCGCGCTTCCTGGGCCGGGTCAGGGTCGTAGACGTTATCCAGGTCCACGTGCAGCACGCGCATAGAGGTTCGCGACTGGGTGCCGACAATGGCGTTGGCGTAGTGCTCGCCGTCCGGGTCGGAAGCCACCAGGAAGCGCGGGCTGCTCTTGAGGTTGGCGAGGTCGTCGAGGCCGTCGTCGAGGGTCAGGGCCATCTGGTAGCCGTTTTCGCCCACCACCGCCAGCGAAGTGCCGTCGGCGGCACCGTACGGCCACACCCATACGCGCGGCGCCTTCCCGGTGACGGCCCGCAGTTTGTTGGTAATGGCGGTGACGTCAGCCCGCATACGCGCCTGGAATTGCGCTTCGGTTTCGTATTTGCCGGTGGCGGCGTCATAACGACGGGTCGCAGCGGCGGGCTCCAGGTTGCCCTGAGGGTTGGCCAGGATGCCGGTGTGACTGGCGTCGGTGTGGGCGGCGATTTCCACCAGGTTGGACTTGGAAATTTCGCGCACCTGCTCCCAGGTCAGAAAGTCGGAGCGGGCACGCGGCGTGCCGGCAAAATCCACTGGTTTGTTCAGTGGCGTGTCGATCCAGTAGCCCACCGGCGCAAGAATTGCCGGCCAGTTATAGGCACGCAGAATCGGCAGCACACGGGTGTAGAAGCTCGAATAGCCGTCGTCGAAGCTGAGCATCACGGCCTTTGGCGGCAGCTCACGGCCGCCGCTGCGTGCGGCCAGAATCTGGTCGACGCTGACCGGCTGGTAGCCGTTCTCGCGCAGCCACGCCAACTGCTCGATCAAACGCTCGGTGCGCACCGCCACCACGGCCTGATCGGGGTCGCGGTCTTCAACATCGTGATAGGCAATGCCCAGGAAATGGTTTTTCGGCCACGGCGCTTCGCGCGCAGGTACCGGGCGCTCGGCGGGTGGCGTGTAGGGCGCGGGCTGCTGGGCGCAAGCGCCGGCGAGCACTACACCCAGGACCAGTAAGCAACGGCTGAGAACAGTCATGGTCAGGCTCTTCTAGAAACGGTAAGTGAGGTCGACGAGCAGGCGCAGATCGCGTTCGCGGTCGCCGTCATAAGGGCGGCTGATCAGGCTCAGGTTGGCGCCGACGTCCAGCACGTCGTTCCAGCGAAAACGTTGGCCGTAACCGATCAGGCCGACGCCTCCGGTGGAATAGTCCTTCTGGCTATACGTACCCGCACCGAGCTGGAACTGCTGACTCCACTGGGTTTCGTAGCGGCGATAGAGCACATGGTTGACCGTGACGGTGGGGAGCACGCTGAGGTCGGACTTGGGGTTGAAGTACACCGTGTCGTCTTTGGTGTTGCGGCTGGCGCCGACTTCAAGGCCCAGGTCCACTTGCACATGGGGCGAGCTGTAAATGCCCTGGCGACCGGTGAGCAAGGCTTCGAGCCGGTTGTTGCCGTCGCTGAAATGTGAGGGGCTCAACGACAGCTTCCACTCACGGCTTTCATTCTGGCGCCAGCGGATGAAGCCGCTGCCGCCGTTGGCGGTGACATCGGCATTCAACGCGCGCAGTGGCGTGGTGGTCAGCAGGTAGCCCAGGCTGCCGCCGTACTGCCAGTTGTCATTGATGTCACGGGCAATCGACACCGACGCGCCCTGCTTGGAGCCGTAGCCATAGGAGTGGTTGGAGACTTCAGCCTCCAGAGTCATGTCGCGGGTGCGCCGCTCCACGCCCACACGCTGCCAGCGGTGCTGGCCGGTACCTTCGTTGAAGTCGGCGGTGGCGTAACCGGCACCGGCGAACAGGCGCCAGTCTTCGTCGATAGGCGGGGTATAGAGCACGCTTTCGATGCCCCAGTCGCGGCTGCCGGCCACCGCGCCGGCGTCGTTGTTGTTGCCGCCGCCGTAGCTTTTGCCGGTGTAGGCCTCAACGCGCAGCTCGGCCATGTCGTGGACATCACGCAGGCGGCTGAGGCGCTGCACCTGGCGGTTGTCCGGGTTGCGCGCCAGCACGTCGTCGGTCAGGGCGTCCATCTGGCGCCATTCCTGAAGGTCCATGGCGGTGTAGGCCTGGGACACTTCCAGGCCGATGTCGCGCGGGGCCTGGGCTTCGGTTTCCTTGAGCGTGCCTTCGGCGCGCCGTGGCAGGTCGCGCGCGCGGTACATATCCGCCTGGGCCAGGCGCAAGCCGATATTGCCCGGCGCCTTGGCCACCAGAGCCTCAAGACCGGCTTCGCTGCCTGGCAGGTCGCCGCCGTAGGTGCCGGCCTGGGCGGACAGCTGCTGAGCGTCCATCCAATTGTCGTTGGGGTTGCCGATCGGCAGGCCTTTGAGCTCCACCCGCGGGTTCTGGCTTTTCGCCAAGTCGTTGGCCACGGTGCGAGCCTCCTCGACTTTGTCGCTTTCGAGCAGGGCATAGAACAGCGCGGTGCTGTCATCGACGCGGTAGCTGGCGTCGGCGTCCGGGGCGCTCAATACCTGGCGGTACAGCGGCTCGGCTTGTTCCGGTTGGCGCTGGTCGAGGTAAGACGCCGCCACCCAGCGCAGCGCATAAGTGGGCAGTTGCACGCCTTCGCCGTTGAGGGTCTGGTATTCGCGGATCACCTCGGCCGTGCGCGCGCGGGCCTTGAGCGCGCCCAGGCGGTCGATGCGCCAGCGCACCACGTCGTCATGGGCGCTGGCGTCCGGGGTCCAGCGGGCGAGCAGTTTGTCGTAGTCGGCAAGGGCGCGGTCGGCAACCACGTAGCGTTCTTTCTCGGTGCGCGTGGCGAACTCGGCCATGCGCACGCGCTCGGCGGCAAGGTCTCCTTCGAGGCGGCGCTGGGTTACGGCATCCACTACCCCCGGATGCTTGGCCGACAGGCGCAGCGCCGGTTCCGGCAAACGGGCCTTTTGCAGGGCGACGATGTATTCACGCACCACTTCCGGTTTGTCGCCGGCACGGATAAACGCCTGGTCGAATTCGAAGAGCGCGTCGTAGTTCAGGCCGGCGCGGGTCAGCGCGTAGCCCAGGGCCATGCGGCGGTTCGGGTCGTTGGGGTTGGCCGCCACCAGCGCGCGCGTGCGTTGCACCGCTTCGTTGGTCTGGCCGCCGTCGGCCTGGGTCAGGGCCTGGCCCAATTGCAGGTCGACGTTATTCGGCTCGCGCAGCAGCGCCTGCCGGTAAACCGCCAGCGCCTGGGGCCACTGCTTTTGGTTGCGATAGGTGCGCGCCACCGTGGCGAGCGCCTGGGTGGTCAGGTTGCGATTTTTGCCCTGGGCCTCATACACCTTCAGCACTTCGGCGTCTTGCCCGGCCCAGCCGGCGATCACCAGGTGATCGCTGATCTGCCCCGGCGTCTGGCGTTCGACGGGCAGCTGGCGCAGTTGAGTCAGGGCAGGCGTGAAGTTGCCGTTGCGGGCCTGAATGATCAGGGCGTCATAGGCGGGGTCGGCCACGGCGAAAGCGGGCATCAGCAGTTGGCTGCACAAGGCTGCACCGATGAGCAGTCGCAACCGGCCTGAAGCACTGATTGGTAGGTTTCGCAACATATCGTGAGCTTCCTTACACACGGAAAGCTGTAACGATAAGTGGTCCTGAGCGATTGGCTTCAGGGTGCCGGCGTCTAGTGACCCGGCCTAGCTTTCCTTGTAGGAACTATCCCTTAGGAAAGTAGGGGAATGCTCAAATCGGAACAATTGTTCAGAATTGGCTGATGGGCTGGACACAAACAACTGTGGGAGCTGGCTTGCCTGCGATGGCGGTATATCAGCCAATCAAGTGCTGACTGACAGATCGCTATCGCGGGCAAGCCCGCTCCCACAGGGTTCAGCGGTTGAGCAATTAGTGCGCGCCGCTGACGGCACCGGCCTTGGCCATGATGAAGCTGAGGAACTGCTCGACGGTCATCTTCTGGCCGTTGAACGTCACTTCATTGTTGGCGTAGTGCAGTTTGGACACCACGTCGGTGCCTTCCAGGGTCGCCAGTTGTGTGCCGACCGCCATGCCGCTGACCATTTCGGCCGCCATCTGGGATTGCTGCTCGATGGCTTTAGGGTCGGTCACGCCGCCGATCTGCGCCTGCAGGCCGGCCACATCGCCGATCATCGGCTTGGACAGGGTCAGGTTGGCATCCAGCAGGGCAACCATTTGCTTGCCCAGCTCAACGGGCGGCAGCTCCATGGAGGCAGGCTTGGTGAGGTCGAGGATCAGGTTGAACTTGCTCTCGCCATGGGTGGTTTTCAGCGACAGGTTTTCCACCGCCACTTGCGGCTTGGAAGCCAGCGCCTGGTTGACGTTGGCTTCAGCCAGGGTCTGCTCGGCTTCGGTCAGTTGCACCTCAGGTACCGGCTGGCCGGCGGCAGTGGCCGCCTGGACCGGCTGCATTTTTTCCTGGTAGAGCTGGGTCAGCACCAGTGCCGACGGGATGTCGACATTTTTCATGCTGACCGCCAGGGCCGCAGAGCCCACCGGCTTACCCTGGTAACCAATTTCGTCGATTTTGTAGTCGACTCGGCCGCCCATGTTGTTGTCCTTGACCTCGCTGGTGCCTTTCTGCTCGAAGCCCTTGAACGTGAGCACCGCTTTTTCCGGGCCGAACGTGAACTTGGAGTCGGTCAGTTCAACGGTGTTCTGCCCGGTGTAGAAACCGAAGGTGGATTTTTCCAGGTTGCTGGCGATGGTCAGGCCAGCCAGTTCGGCTTCGAATGGCGCGCCGTTGGCATCGACCGCCGACACTTTGAGGCTGTTCATGAAACCTTCGGCCTTGACCTTCTGGCCTTCGGCGGTGCCGTCGAAGTCCATATTGGCGCCGCTGAAGCTCACCGAGGACTTGTCGTCCTTGAATTCAAGCGGCTCCAATTCAACATTGCCGCTCACCGAGCGGTTGTAGCCGATGTTGGCCACGCCTTTGAGCGGCGACACGTCTTTGCTGGCGGCGAACCATTTTTCAGTGGTGGCGTTCTTTTCCAGCGAGTAGTGACTGGTGGCCATGACCGGCAGCCATTTCAGCGACACCAGGCGCGAGAACGGCAGCGGGCCGTGTTCGATATGGTCGACAAACAACAGCTCGGGGTTCGGGTTGCCTTCACCGAATACATTGCCCTGCCCTTTGAGGCGATAGTGGGCGGTGCTGCTGAACAGGCCACGGTCCAGGGACACCAGTTCCAGGCTGGCGGTGCCGTCGACACCGGCCATGGAGGTCTGCAGTTCTTTGTTGGCATTCTGGATCGCGGTCTGCAGGACCGGTTCCAACTGCTTGCCGGTGTACCAGGCACCGCCCGCACTGACGGCGCCGATGGCAACAACGAAACCCAAGAAAACAACGGCTGGCTTATTCATGAAGTGACCTGATCAAATCCTGTGAGAAGTGGGCTGTCTTCCTTGAACCCCGGGGGGTTGGCTCAAGCCCGCCGAAAACGGGGGAAGATTAGCACTGGCGGCCGCAGACGGCCTAGTTTTCTCAGAGTGATCAAGCCGCACTTCGTTCAGGAGTATTCGGTTTCAATCTCATCAAGCTGATGATCAAAACTCTTCAAACGTGCCGTCCAGGTGTACACCAACACCTCAAACTCGCGGTGTATCACGGCGTTGCCCGGTGTGTCGGCTTTGGGATTGCAGAAGTCCAGCTGATAGCGTTCGCGGGCCATCTGGTTGGCCACGTCGGACAATTCCCGCGCGTTATTCAGCCAATGCCTGCCGTCGGCTACCTGCTTGTCGAGCAGCACGCACTGTTTTTTCAGGGCTTCGAGGCTTTTTTCCAGGGGCGTGCCGGTGAGTTCGCCCATGACTTCCTGAAACGTGCGCCCGGGCTGCCAGTAGCTGCCCCAGAAATAGCGGTCGAACACGGTTTCGACGCGGCGCAGTGCCACCTTGGTGTCCCAGATCGCCAGGCGCGTCTTGCCCTGTTCGAGCAGACGTTTTTTTACCCGTTGGTTTTGGTAGGACGCCCAGGCCACCACGCCGATGGACAAGGTGCCGATCACCAGGCAAGCGCTGTCGAGAAACACCATGGCCTTGTCGATTTGGTGAGCGAGCATGACGCCGTAGAAATAAGCAGCCGATAACAGCACCAGTGCGAAGAACACGCACCAGAAAGCGGGAGCATAAGGGTTTTTCATTATTGGAATCCCCATGAGCAAACGCGAGCAGTGTCAGGCAAGGCGTCACGGCGCCTCACCTGACAAAGCATAGCTATTCGCTCAGGGTTTGCTGGCTGGCAACGCTTGCGTTCGTCCGCTTTCCCAACCGCCGCCCAAGGCCAGGAACAGGTCGATCTGACTCATGGCAACCTGGGTGTTCGCCTGCGCCAGTTGCGCGCGCATGCTGGTGTGGGTGCCGGTGGCTTGCAGGTCGGCCAGGAACGAGGCGCGCCCGGCCTGATAGAAGCGATGCGTCTGGTCAGCGGCTTCTTCCGACGAGGCTTCGGCTTCGGCCAGCGCGTCGCGGCGCTGCAACAGCGCGGCGTATTGCGCCAGGCCCGTTTGGGTCTCACGGATGGCGTTGAGCACCACGCCGTCGAAATGCGCCAAGGCACCCTGGGTCGCGGCTTCGGCTTCGTGCACGCGGGCACGGGCGCCGTTGGTCGGTACCGTCCAACTGATCAGCGGGCCAAAGCCCCAACGGTTGGTTTGCGGCTCGCCCAGATGGTCGAGAATACCCACGGTGCCCACCGTGGCGCCGATGCTGATGTCCGGGTACAGCGCGCCGGTGGCCACGCCGATTCGCGCGGTGGCGGCCGCCAGCTGGCGTTCGGCCTGGCGCACGTCCGGGCGACGCTTGAGCAACGCGGCGCCATCACCCACCGGCAGCAACTGGGCGATGTGCGGCAGCTCGACGCAACTGCCGGTGCCTGCCGGCAGTTGATCCACCGGTTTGGCCAGCAACATCGACAGGCGGAACAGAGCCGCCTGGCGAGCGGCGTCATAGCGCGGCATGTCGGCGCGCAAGGATTTGAATTGGGTTTGGGAGCGCGTCACCTGGGTTTCATCACCCCGGCCGGCGTCACGCAGGCGTTGGGTCAGGCGTGTGCTTTCGGCTTGCAGGTCGAGGGAATGCTGGGCGATGGCTTTTTCTTCATTGGCCGCGCACACCTGGGTGTAGGAACGCACCACATCGGCCACCAGGGTGATGCGCGCGGTATCGGCGGCGGCCTGGGTGGCATCGGCACTGGCCTGGGCGCTTTCGATGCCGCGCTGCAAGGTGCCGAACAAATCGAACTGGTAGGACGTAGTGATGCCCGCACTGCCAATGTTGGCGACCGGCACTTTTTCCGTCAGCAGAAACGCCTCACCGGATTCCTGCAAACGTTGCACTTCTGCCTTGGCCCCGGCACTCCAGCCACCGGCAGATTCGGCTTGCTGCACTTGGTAACGCGCGCGTTGCAGGTTGGCTGCAGCCACGCGCAGGTCGGTGTTGGACGCCATGGCCTGGCGCACCAGCTCATCCAGACGCGGGTCGTTGTAGAGCTTCCACCAGTCGGCGGGCACGGGCGCGGATACGACGTTTTTACCGTCGGTCGCGATCTGCCCCTGCAAGTCGCCACGGTTGACGGCAGACTGCTCCGGCAGCTTGTAATCCGGACCTACCACTTGGCAGGCCGACAGCAACAACCCCAGCGCGGCAGTCGCCAGAAGCTGCTTCATGGCTTGTCTCCGTCTTTAACCTTATCGGCGATGATCGACACCGTTGCCGTGCGCCCGGCGATCATGCGGAAGTCCGCTGGCACTTCATCAAAGGCGATGCGCACCGGAATCCGCTGGGCCAGCCGCACCCAGCTGAACGCCGGATTGACGTTGGGCAGCAGGTTGGAACCGCTGCTGCGGTCACGGTCTTCGATACCCGCGACGATGCTCTGCACATGGCCACGCAGGCGGGCGTTGTCGCCGATCACGCGGATATCCACGCCCATGCCGACGTGAATGCCGTCGAGCTTGGTCTCTTCGAAATAGCCGTCGATGTGGAAGGAATTGCTGTCCACCACCGACAACACCGGCCGCCCGGCCGTGACGAACTCCTGGGCACGCGGCGCGCGGTCGTTGACGTAGCCGTCCACAGGGCTGCGGACCACCGAACGGTCGAGGTTGAGCTGCGCCGAATCCACGGTCACCTGCGCCTCAGCCAGGGCCGATTGGGCACGGGCCACGCGGGACTGGCTTTCTTCCAGCTGCTCGCTCGGCACCAGGTTGCCCAGGCCGCGGTTACGCTTGTATTCACGGCTGGCCTGGGCCAGGGTTTCCTGGCGGTCGGCCACGGCGGCCTGGGCCTGGCGCAGGGCCAGTTTGAAGCGGTCCTGGTCGACGGCGAACAATACCTGGCCTTTGGTCACAAGCTGGTTGTCACGCACGTCCACCTGCTGGATCAGCCCGGAGACGTCCGGGGCGATCTGCACGATGTCGGTACGGATGTGCCCGTCCCGGGTCCACGGCGCAAACATGTAATACATGACCATGCGCCACACAACGACGACCGCAAACGTCACGATCAACAGCGTCAGGACGACACGGCCAATGGTCAAAAAAGGTTTTTTCATGTCATCAGGTATCGACTGAGTGAGTCCACCGCGCCCAGCAACAGCGCGTAGAGCCCCACATTGAACAATGCCCGGTGCCAGACCAGGCGATAGAAGTGAATGCGCGTCAACAGCCCGTGCACCACCAGAAACAACACATACGTAATGCCCATCAGCACCAGCAGCGTGGGCAAAAACACCCCGCTGATATCCAGATCACCGATCATAAAGGCGCTCCATCAGGCAGCGGCGCTTCCGTCTCGGCGCCGCCAATAAACTCCACGCCGGGCAGCAACGACAGGCGCAAGCCAGCCAGTGCGTGCAGCAGATGCAGGCGTGTGTCGTCTTCGTTTTGCAGGCCCTGGCCGTTGAGGGCACGGCGCGTGCGGTCCAGGGTCATCAGCAGACCGCTCGGCGCGGGCAAGCGTTCACCCGCCTTGAGGCAGGCCTTGAAGTAACCGCCCACGCCTTCCACCACCTGGTTGAGCAACACCCGCGGCACGCCGTAGACGCGCGGCGAGTAGGCCAGCAGGTCGAGCAGGTTCAGCGCCACGCGCAAATCCCGCAGGGCGGTGCCGGTGTCCTGGTTGATCAGGGCCAGGCGCGGCAGGTGCTGCATCAGGCGGTCGAGCATTTGCACGGCCATATGCCGGTGCTCGGCCAGCGTCGCAGGCTCGGTGAGACTGACGATGTCGCGCCAGCTGAAACGAGTCAGGCGCTTGGCCGCCAGCTCGGCACCGAAGGGCCGGGCGATCAGCGTCCAGATAAACGCAAACAGCAGGCCCACGGGCCCCGCCAGGTTGACGTTGGCGAAGTTCAGGAAGTCGGCGTCGTAGGCGCCCTGGATGCTGATAAACGACGAGGTGTTCACCAGCGTCAGCAGCATGCCGAGGTAGAAGCGCGGCTGCACGGTGAGCGTGCCGATGCAGATGAAGGGCACGGCAAACGCCAGCACCAGCATCGGGAAATCATGCAGGTTGGGCAGCACCAGAAACAGATAGAGGCTGGCGAGCAGCACCGACATGGCAGTCCAGAAAAAGAACCGGTAAATCTGCGGCGCCGGGTCGTCCATCGAGGCGAAAAAACTGCAGGCCACGGCGGCCAAAATGACGGCGCTGCCACCGTCGGTCCAGCCCAGCAGAATCCACAGCACTGAAGCGACGATGATCGCGCTCACCGTGGAAATCGCCGAGTAGAACATCAGGCCACGGTCAAGAAACGGCGTGAGCCGGCCCAGACGCCAGTGGCGGTAAACGGCGCGCCAGGTGTCCTGGCTTTCGCACTGAATGGCGGCTTGCAGGCTGCGGCAGTCCTGCCACAAGTCGATCCACTCGCCGAGGCGGTACAGCGCGTTGGAGAACAGCAGCGTGTGGCGATCATCCAGCGCATCGCCCTGGGGCTGAAGAGCGTCGACTTGATCACGCAAGGCGCGCCAGCTGTCCATCGGTGCGCTGTCCCGGGTGTTTTCCAGCCACTGGGCGGTGGCCTGTAAAATCGGCTCCATTTGCCCCAGGAATTCCGGCGCGCGGTGCTCGATGGCGTACAGCGCATCGTCGAGCGCATCCACCACCGGCAGCAGGTGAATCATGCGCCCGCGCAGTTCCTTGGTGTTGCGCACCGTCTGTGGCCGCGCGCCTTCGTGGGGCAACTGGCCGATCATCAGCTCAAGGGTGTTGAAAGTCGCGACCATGCCACTGCGCAGCGTGCTGATTTCTTCAGTGTCCACGTTGCGTGTCAAAAACCGCTGACTATAAACCTGGGCGTCGGCAAACCATTTGGTCACCGAACCGTCGAACACCGGCATCAGGCGGCGCGGCCAGAACATGGCGCCCACCACCGCCGCCACGGCGATGCCGAGGAAGATTTCTTCGGTGCGCGCTTCGGCCACGTCCCACACGGCCAGCGGGTTATCCACCACCGGCAGGGCGATCAGCGGCAGGGTGTAACCGGCCAGCATCAGCGCGTAGCTGTTGGCGGTGCGCAGGTGCAGCGACAGAAACAATAACGTGCCGGTCCACAGCGCGATGATCACCACCAGCAGGTAAGGCGTCTGGATAAACATCGGCACAAAAAACACGGCGGCGGCGGCGCCCATAAAGGTACCGATGGCGCGGTACAGCGCCTTGGAACTGGTCGGGCCGACAAACGGGCTGGAGACGATATACACCGTGGCCATCGCCCAATACGGACGCGGCATTTGCATGAGCATGGCGATGTACAAGGCGATCATCGAGGCGGCGAAGGTGCGCACGCCGTAGAACCAGTCTTTTGCAGGCGGCATGCCGGTGAAGAAACCGTTCAAGGGTTCATCACCTCGGCCGCCTCAAAGGCGCGCAGCACACGCAGCGCGGCTTCCAGGTCGCTGTGGGCAATGTCGGCCAGCACCTCCTGGCGCAGGCGCACCAGTTGCACTTCCACCGCCTGCACCAGCTCACGGCCACGCTCGGTAAGGCTCAAGGCCTTGGCACGACGGTCGTGAACGTCTTCGGTGCGGCACACGTACCCGTCGTGGCACAAACGGTCGAGCAGCCGCACCAGTGACGGGCTTTCCATCCCCGACGCCTGGGCGACTTTCACCTGATGCACCCCATCGCCCAAGCGGCCGATCATCAACAACGGCACGGCGCAGGCTTCGGAGATGCCATAGCTCACCAGCGTGGTCTGGCAGATTTTGCGCCAGTTACGGGCGCCCACCACCATGCTGCTGCTGAGGTTCATCTGGAGTTGTTCAAGGGTCTGAGGCACTGGATAGTTCGCATACAGTTAGTTTGCTAACTATCAATATGGTCGATGGATCCAATGCCGTCAAGTTTTGATACAAATTTGTGATGGGCGGTGGGCGCATCTTTTCAGCATCGCAAACCAGTGTGGGAGCTGGCTTGCCTGCGATAACGTTCATTCAGTCAAGGCAGATATCGACTGACACACCGCCATCGCAGGCAAGCCAGCTCCCACATTTTGGATCAGCGTTGGCTTGATATGAAAGGTTCACCCCGCGCGCCCCCTGTGCAACAAAACATTCAACTCATCAACGACTTCAGCCCAGTCCGCATCTTCCCGAATGCCATCGCGCAAAAAAGCTTTCTGACTGGGCGTCCAGAAAAACGCATCGGCCAATTTCAACTCCGGCTTGAGCGGCGAATGCACCGCCACAAACTTCTCAATGCTCACCGGATCATCCCGCAGCCCGAGCTGCTTGAAGAGGGACGGCAAGCTGTGCACAGGCGATTCCATGGCGGGCTCCTGAGAAAGGGTATCCACCGAGTCTAGCCCAGGCGCCAGCAAAGCCGGCAAACCCGGGTTTTCAGTGCGTGCGGCAGCCGATTATTTAGGCGCGACCCGCGGTGCCGGGGCGGCAATGTTGCCCGCCGCCCACGCCGATTCACGGCTGGCGAGCGCCGTGGCAATCGATTGCACGCGGTCCGAATCCAGCTGTTCGGGCAGCGGGTCGAGCCCGGCGCTGGCGAAGATCTGGCCGTAGGCGTTGCGCAGGTCGGCGTAGGCCAGGTCGCGGCGCAGGTCGGCTTGCAGGGTGTTGAGTTCGCCCTGGATCAAGTCCAGCTCGCCCAGGCCTGCAGCCTGGTGACGGTTGCGCAGTTGGGTGAGGATTTGCCCGTCGATGTTGGCCAGTTGTTCATTGGTTTTGAACTGGCGCACGGCGTCCTGATAGTTGGCGTTGGCCACGTAGATCTGCGCCAGCACGGCGATGGACATGGCCTGGCGCCGCGCGGTGGCGACTTCTTCACCCGCCTTGGCGACATCGATGGCGGCGGGCGCGGAGATCACGTTGAACAGGTTCCAGGTGACCTTGGCACCGTAATCGGCCCACCGGTTGTCCACCAGGAACGAGTTGCTGTCGTAATGCCCACCCGCCGAGAACTCCAGCCCCGGCAGCAGGCGCAGCATGGCCTTGCGGGTTTCAGCGGCGCTGATGCGGGTCTGGTAATCCTGCTCGCGCAATTCCGGTCGGTTGGCCAGGGCTTCCTGCTCCAGGCTGGCCAGGTTGACCTTCAACTGCGGCACGCTGTAGTCGTCGGGTGTGGCCAGCTTCACGTCGGTGCCCATGGGCAGGTTGATCAGGGTCGCCAGTTCGGTCTTGGCCAGGGACAGCGCGCGGCGCTGCTCCTGCAATTGCCGGGTGGCTTCGATCAGCGAGCGCTGGTAGCCGAGGGCCTGAACCGGGTCGCCGATGCGCTGCTCGCTCATGCTTTGGCTGTTGGTCTGGGCCTGGTCGACCCGCGCCATCAGGCTGTCGATCTGGGTCAGCAAGCGTTCGGCGGCGACGGCACGCCAGTAGGCCGAGCGCACATCCTGCACGATGGTGTTGATCACCTTGCGCCGCCGTTCCTGAATGATCAGGCGTTGGTCGCCCTGCTGCTTGGCGCTGATGTAGCTCACGCCGAAGTCGAGCACGTTCCACACCATGGTCAGGTCCGCCACACGGCGGTCGCGGTCCTGTGAAGTGGAAGGCTCCAGAGACTGGTTGCCACTGAGCACGCTCTGGCTGCTGGACGCGTTGGTGTTGTTGCGCCCGGCATAACCTGCCGACAGGGCCATGCGTGGCAGCATGTCAAAGCTCGAGAGGTCCGATTGGCGTTTGGCCAGCGCCTCCTCCATCACCTTCAAACGCCCTTCGAGGTTGTATTTCACCGCGCGGGCCATGGCCTGGTGCAGCGTCAACGGGCCGCTCAGCGGCTCCTGGCCTTTGTACATGCCTTGCAGATCGCTGCGGGCTCGCTGCTCACTGACACTGCGTTCAATCGGCTCGCTGGTGACCGCACAACCACTGATCGCCAGCGCCAGCAGGCTGGCGCCGAACAACTTCTGACTTGTTTTCATCCTTGGACCGCCCCTGTACCTGCGCCTTGAGTTATGTGTATTCAGGCCTGCATTTCGCTGATGCCGACCTGTTGCAGTGCGTGCGCCAGGTCCGTGACCTGACGGTGTTCGGTGTCTTTGATCTGCTGCAATTGCTGGCCGAGCGTCGGCGCGCCAAAGACGCCGCGCAGCCCGTGGGCCGGGTCGCCCTGGCCTTTGATCGATCGGTTGTCGAACGCGTTGAGGTCGCCGTCCCCGCCGCCTGTTTCACGGTTGAACAGGCCCGACAGGGTGCTCGAACCAAACACCCCGCCATCGCCACCGCCGAAACCGAGGAAGCCCTTGCCGCTGCCGTCGCCACTGCCATCGGTGCTGAACACCTGGGCGATAAAGCTGGGGGCCGACGCACCGTTGTGAATAAAGATGCTGCCGATGGGCGGCAAATCCGCACCGACCTCACGGGGTGCAAACAACGGCGGGAAGCCGATGGGCGAGCCGAGGTTGCCCGTCGGTTGACCAAAGATGATCGGCTGTAACGGCAGGTTCGTCGAAACCTGCGGCGCCACCGGGTCGGTGACACGGAACAGTGGGTCGCCGGTCAACGAAACCGTGTTGATCGAGAAATTATTGGAGTTGGCGAAACCACTGCCCGCATTGCCCGACAGGTCAGTGACAAGGCTTGTATCGAGGGTGATGAAATTGCTCGGGTCGTTGAGGTTGGCCGCCGGCGTCAAAGTGGCCGTCCAGGTCTTGCCGCCATCCGTTGTTGCCAGGTTGGACAAGCTGCCGTTGGCCACGCTCAGGTCGTCCAGGTCAAACCCGCTGACTTTTTCACTGAAGGTGAAGGTGACCGTGGTGGTTTGGCCGACGGTCAGGTTCGGGTTGGCAATGCTGATGGTCGCCGTCGGGCGTTCGCCATCGATCGCGTAGTTGTTGGAGATCGCAATGCCGCTGCCGGCATTTCCGGCGATGTCATTGACCTGGCCGGCATCCAGCACGATCAGGTTGGTGGCGTCGGTGATGGCCGCAGTCGGGGTCAGGGTGGCGGTCCAGGTTTTGCCGCCATCGGCGCTGGCCAGATTGGACAGTACGCCGTTGGCCACGCTCAGGTCCGACAGGTCAAAACCGCTCACCGCCTCGCTGAAAGCAATGGTCACGGTGGTGGTCTGCCCGATGCCCAGGGTGCCATTGGCCACGGTAATGGTTGCAGTGGGGCGCTGGGTGTCGATGGCGTAATTGTTCGAGTCGGTGGTGCCGCTGCCCGCGTTGCCGGCGGCGTCCTGCACGCCGCTGTTGTCCAGGGTGATCAGGTTGCTGGTGTCTGTGATGTTGGCCGTCGGTGTGAGAGTCGCGGTCCAGGTCACGCCACCGTCGCTGGAGGCCAGGTTGCTCAGGCTGCCATTCGCCACGCTGAGGTCGGCGGTGGTGAAACCGCTGACCGCTTCGGAGAAAGTAATGGTGACCTGGGCGGTTTCGCCGATTTTCAAAGCACTATGATCGACGACCACCGTCGCCGTGGGCCGCAGCGTGTCGATGCTGAAATTGCCCGAGTCGATCACGCCGCTGCCGGCGTTCCCCGCGAGGTCCGTGACACCCGCATTGTTCAGCGTGATCAGGTTGGTGGTGTCGTGAATATTACTTGTCGGGGTAAAGGTCGCCGTCCAGGTCACGCCGCCGTCCGCGCTGCTCACCGCCGACAGCGTGCCGTTGGGCACACTGAGGTCGCTGTTGTCGAAACCGGACACGGCTTCACTGAACGTGATCGTCACCAGCGACGTCTGGCCGATGGCCAGGCTCGGGCTGGCGACGTTGATGGTCGCCGTCGGACGCTGGCCATCAATCGCGTAATTATTCGAGATCGCAAGGCTGCTTCCAGTGTTGCCAGCAGCATCGCTGACCCCGCTGGTGTCCAGCACGATCAGGTTGGTGGCATCGGTAATGCTCGCCGTCGGCGTCAAGGTGGCAGTCCAGGTCTTGCCACCATCCGCGCTGGCCAGGCCGGACAGTAAGCCGTTGGCCACACTCAAGTCCGACAGGTCAAACCCGCTGACGGTCTCGCTGAACGTGATGGTGACCGTGGTGGTTTGCCCGATGGCCAGAACGCTGTCAGCCACGGCAATGGTTGCCGTGGGCAGTTGGGTGTCGATGCTGTAGTTGTTGGAGTCTGTGGTGCCGACGCCAGTGTTACCCGACAGGTTTTGTACGCCGCTGTTGTCGAGGGTGATCAGGTTGGTCGTGTCGGTGATATTGCCGGTCGGCGTGAACGTGGCCGTCCAGGTGATGCCGCCGTCACTGCTGCTGACGTTGCTCAACGTACCATTGGCGACGCTCAGGTCGGCGTTGGTGAAGCCGCTCACTGCTTCGCTGAAAGTGATGGTCACAGCCGAGGTTTCACCGGCTTTCAACGCGGTATCCGCCACCACGACCGTGGCCGTCGGTCGCATCGTATCGATGGTGAAATTGCCTGAATTGGTCACGCCCGCACCGGCATTGCCGGCCAGGTCGGTAACCCCGGTGTTGTTCAGGCTGATCAGATTGGTGGTGTCGCGAACATTGACAGTCGGGGTAAATATCGCCGTCCAGGTGATGCCACCGTCCGCACTGCTCACCGTCGTGAGGGTGCCGTTGGGCACACTCAAATCGCTGTTGTCAAAACCTGAAACCGCCTCGCTGAACGTGATGGTTACCAGGGAGGTTTCACCGGCAGCCAATGTGGGGTCGGCAATCACGATAGTGGCCGCAGGGCGCTGGCTATCGACCGCGTAGTTGTTGGAGTCGGTCGTGCCACTGCCCGCGTTGCCCGCAAGATCCGCAACGCCAGTGTTGTCCAGCGTAATCAGGTTGGTGGTATCGGTGATACCTGCGGCCGGCGTGAAGGTCGCCGTCCAGGTAATCCCGCCGTCGCTGCTGCTCACCGCGCTCAACGTGCCGTTGGCAATCGTCAGGTCGGCATTGGTGAAGCCCGTGACCGCCTCGGAGAACGTCACGGTCACCAGTGATGTCTGCCCGATGGCGAGAGCCGTGTCCGCGACCACGATGCTGGCGGTCGGGCGCACGGTATCGATTGAATAATTGTTCGAGTCGGTGGTACCGCTGCCGGCGTTGCCGCTCTGGTTCTGTACGCCGCTGTTATCCAGCGTGATCAGGTTGGTCGCGTCGGTAATGCTGGTGGTCGGCGTGAAGGTCGCCGTCCAGGTAATGCCGCCGTCACTGCTGCTCACCGCGCTCAACGTGCCATTGGCAATGGTCAGGTCGGCGTTGGTGAAACCGGTGACCGCTTCACTGAAGGTGATGGTCACCAGCGAGGTTTCGCCGATCTTCAGCGCGTTGTCGGAGATGATGATGGTCGCCGTTGGCAGCACGGTGTCGATGGTGTAGTTGGCTGAACTGGTGGTACCCGTGCCAGCGTTGCCAGCCAGATCAGTAACACCCGTGTTGTTCAGCACAATCAGGTTGGTGGCATCGTTGACCCCCACATTAGGGGTGAAGGTCGCCGTCCAGGTGACACCGCCATCGCTGGAGGTGACGCTGCTCAGCGTGCCATTGGCGACGCTCAGGTCGGCATTGTTGAAACCTGTCACCGCTTCGCTGAAGGTGATCGTCACCAGCGAGGTTTCACCGGCACTGAGCTGGCTGTCGGCGAGCACGATGGTCGCCGTCGGGCGCTGGCTGTCGACGGCGTAATTGTTGGAGTCAGTGGTACCGCTTCCGGCGTTGCCCGCCAGGTCGGTGACGCCGGTGTTGTCCAGCGTGATCAGGTTGGTGGTATCGGTGATACCTGCGGCCGGCGTGAAGGTGGCCGTCCAGGTGATCCCGCCGTCGCTGCTGCTCACGGCGCTGAGTGTGCCATTGGCGATGGTCAAATCGGCATTGGTGAAACCGGTCACGGCTTCGCTGAAAGTGATGGTCACCAGGCTGGTCTGGCCGACCCCGAGCGCGGTGTCGGCGACCACGATGGTGGCGGTCGGGCGCACGGTATCGATGGCGTAGTTATTGGAGTTGGTGATGCCGATGCCGGTGTTTCCGCTGAGGTTCTGCACACCGCTGTTGTCCAGCGTGATCAGGTTGGTGGCGTCGGTGATGCTGGTGGTGGGCGTGAAGGTCGCCGTCCAGGTGATGCCGCCGTCGCTGCTGCTCACCGCACTCAACGTGCCGTTGGCAATCGTCAGGTCGGCATTGGTGAAACCGGTCACCGCCTCGCTGAAGGTGATGGTCACCAGTGAGTTTTCGCCGATTTTCAAACTGGTGTCGGCCACGATGATGGTCGCAGTCGGCACCACGGTGTCGATGGTGTAGTTGTTGGAATTGGTGGTGCCGCTGCCGGCATTGCCTGCCAGGTCGGCGATGCCGGTATTGGCCAGCGTGATCAGGTTGGTCGCGTCATTGACCCCCACGTTCGGGGTGAAGGTCGCCGTCCAGGTGATGCCACCGTCGCTGCTGCTCACCGCCGTCAGCGTACCGTTGGCAATTGTCAGGTCGGCGTTGGTGAAACCGCTGATCGCTTCGCTGAAGGTGACGGTCACCAGCGAGGTTTCGCCGGCCGTGAGGTTGCTGTCGGCAACCACGATGGTTGCGGTCGGGCGCTGGGTGTCGATCGCGTAGTTGTTGGAATTGGTGGTGCCGCTGCCGGCGTTGCCCGACAGGTCGACGATGCCGGTGTTGTCCAGGGTAATCAGGTTGATAGTATCGGTGACGCTGGCGCTCGGGGTGAACGTCGCGGTCCAGGTGATGCCGCCATCACTGCTGCTGACCGCGCTCAACGTGCCGTTGGCGACCGTCAGGTCGGCGTTGGTGAAACCGCTGACCGCTTCGCTGAAGGTGATGGTCACCAATGAGGTTTCACCGATCCGCAGGTTGTTGTCGGCCACCACGATGGTGGCGGTCGGGCGCACGGTATCGATGGCGTAGTTGTTGGAGTCGGTGGTGCCGCTGCCAGCGTTGCCGTTCAGATCCGCGATGCCGGTGTTGTTCAGCGTGATCAGGTTGGTCGCGTCGGTGATGCTGGCGGTCGGCGTGAACGTCGCTGTCCAGGTGATGCCGCCGTCGCTGCTGCTCACCGCGCTCAACGTGCCGTTGGCAATCGTCAGGTCGGCATTGGTGAAACCGGTGATCGCTTCGCTGAAGGTGATGGTCACCAGTGAGGTTTCGCCGATTTTCAGCGCGTTGTCCGCCACCACGATGGTCGCGGTCGGCCGCGCAGTGTCGATCGCGTAATTGTTGGAATTGGTGGTGCCACTGCCGGCGTTGCCGGCCAGATCGACGACCCCGGTGTTATCCAGGGTGACCAGGTTGGTGGTGTCGGTAATGTTGCTGGTCGGCGTCAGCGTGGCGGTCCAGGTAATGCCGCCGTCGCTGCTGCTCAGGCCGGTCAGGGTGCCGTTGGCCACTGTCATGTCGGCGGTGGTGAAGCCGCTGACCGCTTCGCTGAAGGTGATGGTCACCAGCGACGTTTCACCCACTGCCAGATTGGTGTCGGCCACAACAATGGTCGCCGTCGGCCGCACGGTATCGATCACGTAATTGGCCGAGTCTGTGGTGCCGCTGCCCGCGTTGCCGGCAAGGTCGGCGATGCCCGTGTTATCCAGGGTGATCAGGTTGGTGGTGTCGGTGATGCTCGCGGTCGGGGTAAACGTCCCGGTCCAGGTAATGCCGCCGTCGCTGCTGCTCACCGCCGTCAGCGTGCCGTTGGCAATGGTCACGTCGGCGTTGGTAAAACCGGTCACCGCCTCGCTGAAAGTAAAGGTCACCAACGACGTATCGCCGATCTTCAACGCCGTATCGGACATCACGATAGTCACAGTCGGCCGTGCGGTGTCGATCGCGTAATTGACCGAGCTGGTCGTGCCGACGCCCGCCACGCCGTCGCTGATGGCGGTCACCCCGGTGTTGTTGAGGGTAATCAGGTTGGTGCTGTCGGTAATGTTGTTGGTCGGCGTGAAAGTCGCAGTCCAGGTCAGGCCGCCGTCGCTGCTGCTGACCGATGTCAGCGTGCCGTTGGCGATGGTCAGGTCGGCGTTGGTAAACCCGGTGACCGCACGGCTGAAGGTGAAGGTCACCAGGGAGGTTTCACCGATTTTCAGGGCCGTGTCCGACATCACAATGGTCGCGGTCGGTGGTTCCACATAGGCGGTGTTGAGCGTGCCGCCGTTGTTGTAGATCGCCGCGAAGGCCAGCGGCACAGAGCCGGTCACGCCGCCGCCCAGTTCTGCGCCGCCGGAACCGCTGCCAGCCGCGTTGCCGCTGATGGCACTGAAATTGGACGACGTAATCAGCACCGTGCCGCCCTGGTTCCAGATTGCGCCGACACCGCGACCGCCGTCGCCACCGTTCAGGTTATTACTGCCCTGGCCGCTGCCGCCACCACCACCGCCGCCCGCGCCGAGGTTGTTGCTGATGACCGACGTGCCGATGACCTTCAGGGTGCCGGTGGAGGCGTTGTAAATGCCGCCGGCCGCATTGCCGCCGACACCGCCAACCTTGTCCCAACCGGACCCGCCACCGCCGCCGCCGATGGAAATAGTGCCGTTGTTGGCCGTGCCCCCATTACCGCCGTTGCTGTAATAGGACACACCCACACCGCCGGCCCCGCCGGTGGTGGAGCCGCCACGCCCGCCCATGTGCGTCGCGTCATAACCGCCACCATAACCGCCAACGCCACCGCTGCCGGCCTGGCCGCCCAGCGTACCGGTGCCCGGCCCGGCGGTCCCGCCGTGGCCGCCGCCCTGACCGCCCAGGCCGCCACCACCGCCACCGCCGCCGCCGTAGTTGGCGCCCGTGACACCGCCGCCACCGCCGCCGCCCGCTGCTGCGTTGCCGGTGACTGAAACGTTATTCAAGGTCAGGATACCGGCGTTGAAAATCCCGCCGCCCATGGCGCCGGTTGCCCCGTAGCCGCCATTGCCGCCGGTGCCGGAAACCAGGCCCCGAGTGATGACCAGGCCATCAAGGGTGACCGTGCTGCCGGAGGTGATTTCGATGACGCGGGTGCGGTATTGACCGTCGAGGGTCACATCCGCCACACCGTCGTTGTTCAGGTCACCGTCCACGGTGATGTTCTTGTTGACCAGCAATTCCGAGGTCAACTGCACCGTCATGCCACTGCTGAAGGTGACGATATCGCCGTTTTGCGCCGACGCAATGGCCGCACGCAGCGAACCCACCCCGGTGTTTGCGTTGTTGGTCGCAGTCCAGGTGGCGAGTCCCCACTGGTAGTCGCTCATGGCTTTGGTCGACAGCACGTTGGCGCTTTCGATGGTGCCGGTGGCGATCTCCAGGTCCCAGTCACCGCCCACGCCGGTGCGGTTGGTCGACGCCGCCACGTCACGGCCGGTCAGTTGCGCCAGGGAGTCAACGAAATTCAGCCCGCGCTCGCCTTCGGCGGTGTAGCAGCCGTAGATCAGGATGTCGCCGCCAACATTCATGTCCTTGCCGATTTGACCCAGCACCGCGCTGCGGGCGGCCACGTTATCCGCCGACAGGTACGTGGTGCCGAGCCACAGATCGCCCGCGTTGCCGTGGGCGATGATTTGCACCGAGCTGACGCCCTGATGCGTATCGAGGTAATCGGCGATTTGCTGCAGGCCGTCCTTGCTGCCGTCCAGCTGCACCACCTGGGTTCCCGGCGCGACACCTTGCAGCAGGCTGGCGGAGTCCTTGACCCGGGCGTCGACAAACACCACGGTTTGCCCCGGCACGGCCACGGGCGCAGCGGCTGGCGCGTCGGCCTGGCCATGGGTGTCTTTGCTCGCGACCGGGTGGTCGCCGGTCGGCGTTTTGGCCGCGTCTGCGGTGGGGTGGCTGTCGGGCTGCGCCACGTCGGCCACGGTGGCAGCAACAGCGCCGTCGAACAGCATGCGCGGTTCAAGAGGCATGATCATGGGCGAAACCCGCGCCCGTGCTACTTCGCTAACCCGCGACTTGCGATTGCTCCACCACATGCTGCTCACCCGGCGTCGAACGTTCTTTGAGAGAAAATGAAAACGCCGCGATCAATTGATCGCGGCGTTGGCCTTCATACGAATCACATTGGCGGCACTGGCTGAACCGTCCTGCCAAAACGACAACTCGGTGTACTGCTGGAACAGGTCCGGCGGCAAGATCGTGCGCCGCGCCTGCAGGCGTACCTTGGGCTGGACCTTGTGCAAGCCGGACACACCCAGCGCCTGGTCGAACTCGGGCGCGTCGTAGACGAGGTTGTCGAAGTCATGCTCGAACCATGGCTCGCCGATAAAGTCGTACACCAGCCGCAGTACCCGCTCCGGTGCCTGGCTGAGCAGGTCGTAATCGACGATCAGCAATGAGTCGGCGTGTTCGCCGTAATAGGCTTCCTTGAGCGCCGCCCACGAAAAGCCCACCAGCCGGTTGCGCTGCGCCAGGGTTTCACAGCGGCTGTACACCGTGTTGCGCTCGACATCATCGCCAAACAGCTTGGTGTTTTCGAAGGGGTTGGCGCGGTAGAGCCGTTCCAGGCTGTCCATGATCCAGGCGACGTTGCGCACACAGGCAATGACTTTGGATTGGGGGAACAGGTCATGCAGCGCGGGCATGCGTGCGCACCACTGGCGGTTGGTGTCGAACACCAGCGGCGTGGAGGTTTTGTCGGCGTAATAAGAGTCGAAGAGGCCGCGCAACAGGCGGCGACGGGTATGGGCATCAATCACCGCGCCAAACTCGCTGCCAGCGCTGCACTGCGCCAATACACCGTTGAACAAGGTCCCTACGGGGCTGCTCATGCCTGCGTGAAAACGCGGGTTCTGCAACAAGATGGCAGAGAGCAGGGTCGAGCCGGAACGCGGCAGACCCGAGATAAAGTGATACTGCAATCCGTTCACCACCTTGTAGGACAAAATCCATTTGTGGCCGAAGCGTAGCTGAGGATTGCAGTGTCGACTAGTGGGCATTTGCCACTATTTTGGCATTCGTTCAATGCCGTTTCGAAATTAGCGGCAGCCCTCTGGCTGCGAGGGCTCTGGCCCGCGACACAGCACAAACAACCGCGCCCGCGCCCCGCCGCCGTCCTGCTGCAAAAGTTGTTTCCAGCCGTCGGGAATCGGTGCGAAATCATCCGGCATTTCATTGCTGCTGATCAGCCAGACACGACGGGTATCGGCCGGTAATGCCGACAGACGGTCGAGATAAATACGCCCGCCATCCTGATCCACCAGCGTGCCGAAGCCATAGGCATTCGGCCGGGTCGGAGTGCCGTCGGGCCTGGGCGGCGTGTAAAGCTGCAACTGGGCGTCGGTCTGGTCGTAATACACGTAGCTGAGGTACCACATCATGTCACTGAGCACGATGCGGTCATCTTCCTGGTAATTACGGTTGACGAACTCCACCGGCGTGTTGAATTGGTCATGCACATCCACCGTTGCATTGTTCTTGAGCCCCAGCAGTTCCACGCCGACGAACAGCACGAACAACGCCGCCCCCAGCCACCCCAGGCGCGCAGGCAACCGGTCGATGGCCAGGGCCACGAGGATCGGCAACCCCAGGGCGTAGACCGTGAGGTAACGCTCGATAAACACCGGCGAAACAAACGACACCGCATACACCAACAGCAGCGGCAGCAGGAAAAACAGCGCCAAAAGGCGGGCGGGATGATGGCGCTCGCGATCCTGCCAGGCCGTGGCAACCGCCACGGCAATCAACAGCAGCGGAAACAGCCAGAACAAAGGCTGCCAGAAGCCGATGCCTTCATCCTGAAGGGTGAACTGCCAGATCATCGAGGGCACGGAGATCAGCGAAACCGGGTCTTCCCAGCCAATATCGCCGCCGACCTTGAGCTGTTCGACGTGCTGCACCAGATCAAGCAGGTTCGGCAGCCACGGCAGGTACAACGCGACAATCAGCGCATTGGCGCCCCACCACGACGGGCGCAGGATCAAACGCTGGCCGGGCGCCTGTGCCGGGCACAACAGGCCCAGGTACGCCCAATGCACCAGCACGCACAACGCGGTGAAGTAATGGGTATAGAAACCGGCCGCCATCAGCAGCACATAACCCGCCAGGTAGCGCGTGCGAGCCGGTTGGCGCACCCAGTACACCAACACCAGCGTGGCGCCGAGCAGCCACACCGCCAGCAGCGAGTACATGCGCACTTCCTGGCTGTAGCGCACCGCCGAAGGGAACAGCGCCAGCAACACGCCCGCCAGCACCGCAGCACGCCGGGTAGACAGCTGCCGCGTCAGCCACACGCCCAGGCCCACCGCCACCACGCCGGGAATGGCACTCATGCCGCGAATCGACCAGATGCCATCACCGAACACTTCGATCCAGCCGCGCAGCATGAAAAAGTACAGCGGCGGGTGCACGTCATGGGCGGCGTGGAACCACAGGTCGTCCATGGCGTATTCACTGAGCAGCAGGCTGGAACCTTCGTCGCCCCAGATCGCCGCCGCCGTCAAACCATAGAAACGCACTGCCATGGCCAGCGCCAGAATCGGCACCCACCACAGGCGGCTGAGCCATCCGGCGCCTTCCCAGGCGTCCGAAAGGCGATTGACTGCGGGAAATGCCGCCACTTTGTCGTCTTGTTCTACCACAGACCGTCGCACCTCAATTCCCCTGACCCTGCCCGTTTTGCCGGGCAAACCCTGCACACACGCCAACCGGCGCCACTGCTACAAACAAGCGCCACTCTAGGACAAAAGCCCCGGTTTCGCTCGCTGTTTCGCAACCGCCAGGCGGCGCGCAAAAGCTGCGACTACGCTCTGCGATGACACCAGATCACTTGGCGTCACACACCGTATTAGCCAACCACAAGGATGAACGATCAATGGAAGTATTCATCGGCACCATTCAACCCTTTGCATTTGATTTCGCCCCCAGGGACTGGGCTCTGTGCGCCGGTCAAACCATGCCCATCTCCCAGTACCAGGCGCTGTTTGCGCTGCTGGGCGTCAATTACGGCGGCAATGGCACGACGACGTTTCTGCTGCCCAACCTGCAAGGCCGCATGCCCATCGGCCAGGGCAGCGGCGCCGGCCTGTCCCCCCGCGTGATCGGGGAGGCCTCCGGAACGGAATCCGTGACCGCCACCCTGCTCAACCTGCCCAACCACACACATGCGATGACACCACTCACCGTCAACACCTCGGTACAACTGACGATCACGGCCAGCAACCCGGTGACAATCCCCACCGCGACCAACTCGTTTATCGGTGCTTCCGGCGGCGGGCCGGGCAGTGCTTCAATCTATTCCGACCAGCAAGGCGCCACGCCCGTGCCGCTCAAAGGGGTCAGTAACGCCGTGACCGGAGGCGCGATCACCCCCACCGGCCAAGGCCAGCCCATGGGCATCATGAACCCGTTCCTGGCGATCAACTTCAGCATTGCCCTCAACGGAATCTTTCCGTCGCGCAGCTAACCTTTGGCCGGGGCTTGCGGGCCCCGGCACTTGTGAAACGGAGCCCAACCATGCTGAACCTGGTCACCCCGGAACATTTCCGGCCTCTGCTGGATCACACCAGCGTGCTGTACCTGCCCGACGGCTCGGCACTGCCGATCCAGATCCAAAGCCTTACGGATGCGCCCAGGGCGACTGTTCCCGGCAGCTCGCGCGGTGCATTCCGTGTACTGCTGGAAAGCCTCACGCCCACGGACTTCGTTGACGGCCTGTGCCGTTTGCCACTGGCCGACGCCTGCCTCGAAGACGTGTTTGTGTCACGCGAGCCGGCCATGGGCCGTGACAGCGGGCGCGGTTACTTCTGCATCGTGTTCAACTGAGCCGGGTACCACGCCAGGCGCTGCGCAGCCTGCGTCTCTTCCTCCACCCGAAACCCCAGCGCCAGGTAATGCTGGCGCGCATGGGGGTTACTGGCCCACACCACGGTGGTCACCGAGCACAGCACCTGTGTGGCGGCCCGTTGCACGCCTTGCAGCACCGCGCGGCCAAAACCCTGACCGCGTGCGGCGGGAATAAACGCCAGGTACAGCACACGGATTTCATGGGGCCCGAAGTCGGCACTCAAGGCGCCAATCGGCGTACCCAGCTTTTCGATGACGTAATGCAAGGCACCGGGAAAATGTTCGTCCATGCCCTTTTCCTGGACCTGGAACTGCTGGGCGATCACCTCTTCCACCAACGCCTGCTCGCCGTCGATCCACTGCAAATCCGCGCGCGCCGAGCGGTAAAGGCCCTGCAAAAACGGCCCGTCGCTGCTGCGTGACGGGCGCACTTGCAGGCCCTGCGCAGAGCCTGCTTCCTTGTTCAACATCGCGTTCAACTCCTGTCAGAACCCGCTTTCCCGTACGCCCAGCGCCGCCGCACGACGCCAGGCCACCCCCAATACCGATTCGCCGCGCCCTTGCAGCACCACCACGCCACGCAACGGTTGATGGGGCGTTTCAATCGTTTGCAGGCTTTTCATGCGCGCGCCGTACTGTGCCTGCACCGGCTCCGGGCGCTGGTTTTCGTCACGGCGCACGGCAATCGGGCCGTGATGGTCGGACGTCAGCGCCTCCTGGTCCAAATAGGCCACGCCGTTGGCGTCGATGTCCGTCAGTTCCACCGGGATCGCGGCGTGCATCGGGTCATCGGCAATAAACCGCCCAGTCGCTCCCGGCGCTACGCGCCACAACTCGGCCTCGGCCAGGTAACCGCGCAGGCGCGCGCCCTCTTCCACCACTTGCGTCAGCGCGTCCTTGGGCGACAACCAGCGGCCCACGCTCAGTTGCGGCAACACGTCACGCACGGTGCCGGCGTGGGGCGCGCGCAACAGCAAGCGTTCGCGCTGGGCAGCCAGGCCACGGTATTCGGCCAGGGCCTGGGACAGGCGTTGATCATTGATGCCGGCGTCCGCCGCCGTTTCACTGCGCCCGGCCTGGCGGCGCATCTGCAGCTGCAAGATGTCGACCTCACGGCGCACGATGCCTTGGCGCGCATCCAGGTCCGGCGACTCCAGCTCGATCAACACCTGGCCCTGGGTCACCACCTGCCCGTCCACCACGCGCAACTGCTTGACCCGCGCCGCCACCGGCGCATGCAAGGCACTGGCGCGCCCGGCTTCGAGCATGGTCGGCAGCTCCACCGCGCTGCGCCACGGCACCACCAGCGCCAGCACGATCAGCACCAGCCCCAGGCTGCTCAGCAGCACCCGTGGCCCATGGGCCTGGCTGCGGCGGCTCCACCATTCGCGCCATTCCTTGAAGATCGGCAGAAAGATGAACCACACCAGTTCCACCAGCATCAGGAAGATCCCGAGCATCTTGAAGAACAGGTGATACACCGCCAGCGCAATCCCCAAAAACAACGCCGCGCGCCACAGCCACGCCAGGTAACCCCACCACAACAAGCGCCGCTGCATGCCCGGCGACCAGGGTTCCGGTGCCGGTTCGCCATAGCCGAACAGCCACTCGCGCAGGCGCCAGCGGCACAGCGCAAAAGCGCGGCCTTGCAGGTTATCCACACCCCACAAGTCACTGATCAAAAAATAACCATCAAAACGCATGAACGGGTTGAGGTTGACCGCCAAGGTGGTCAGCCACGTGGCGCTGGCCAGCATGAACGCCGCCGTGCGCGCCGGGCCGTCCGGCAGCAGCGACCACACCAGCAGGGCGACGCACGCCAGCAACAATTCGGCCATCACCCCGCCGGCGCCGATCATCAGCCGCGCGCGCCGGTCATTGACCCGCCAGGCGTCACTCACGTCGGTGTAGAACATCGGCAACAGCACCATGAACGCCACGCCCATGCTTTGCACCCGGCAGCCGGCGCGCTTGGCCATGAAGGCATGGCCGAACTCATGGCACAGCTTGGCGAAGAACAGCGCCACGCCAAACGCCAGCGCGCCGCCGAGGCTGAACAAGTGCGGGAATGTCGCCAGGAAGCGCTGCCAATCCCGCGCCACCAGAAACACACCGAGCCCCAGAATGATCGGCAAACCGTAGCGCAACAGCCCCGGCCCGAAGCGCGCCAGCCAGGGCCACGCACGGTTGAGAAACGCGTCCGGACGCCACAGCGGAATACGGAAGAACAGGTATTGATGCAACAGCACTTTGCCCAGGCTCTGTTTTTGCGCGGCGGCCTTATAGACGTAGCTGGCGCGCTGCTCCGGGTCGAGGGCGCCGATCAGGTCATGGGCGCGCAGAAAGCCCAGCAACGCTTCGACTTCACTGCCGCCCAGCGGCAAGCCGGGCTCACGGTTGGCGGCTTGCAAAACCTTTTCCGGGTCACCCAACGACCAATGGCGCAGCAGGCGAATGGCAGTGGCGCCGAGTTTGAAATAACGCCCGCGCACCGGGTCGGCGAGGGTCCAGCGTGGCGAGCCATCCAGCGCCGCACCGGCGCTGGACAACTGCAGGTCTTCGCGCAGTGGGGGCAGGTTCATCACAGGCCGACGCTCTGGCGCAGGCCTGCCAGCGGCCGACGCAACAGGTAGAGAGCCAGCGGCGCGCGGTCACCGAAAATTTTTGCGGTGCCGCGCAGGCCGATACGCGGCGGCGCCTCATCGAATTGCGCATCCAGCCGATACGCCAATTGCCCGCCCGGCGTGGGCTGCGCTTCATACGCCGCGCGTTGCAGCGTGGCGAGGTGACGTTGCAGCGGGTCGCTGTCGAGGAACAGCGCCACCTGGGCATCTGGCGCCAGGGCAATCGCATCGCCCACTGCCAGTTCGATACGCAACTCGGCCTGGCCGGGGTCGGCGATCTGCAACAGGCGCTCGCCGGTTTGCACCGGCTTGCCCGTCCAGCGCTCGGCATCGGCGAATACGGCGATGCCGTCGCGCTCGGCACGCACTTCGCTGCGTTTGAGCAACTCGCGGGCGTAGTCGCGTTCGGCGCGTTTTTGCTCGACGCGGGCAGCCAGCAGGTCGATGCGCGAGCTGGATTCGGCATCGGCAAACGCGCGTTGGGCATTGGCCTTCAATTCAGCCTCGGCCACGCCCAGCGCACGCGCCGCCACGTCGGCCTGGGCGGTCAGCGTGGTGCTTTCAAAACGCAGCAGCAGGTCGCCGGTCTTGACCGTCTGGTTGGGCTTGACCAGAAACTCGGCGATCACCCCATCCAGCGGCGCCGCCACCACTTGCCCGGCCAGCGGCACCACTTCGGCGGGCGCCAGCACCGACTGGCGCACCGGAATCAGCAGCAGCAAGAGCAACGCCACCACCACCGCCACCTGACGTTTACGGGTCAGGCGCAACCGCCACGGCTGGCGAGGTTGCAACGCGTGCCAGGCATGGCTGTAGGTGTCGCCCAGTTGCGCCAGCAATATTTGTTCGGCCGGGTTCCACGGCACTTCCCGCGCCAGCCACAAGCCACCGAATACGCGGCCTTGCGGGTCAATCAGCGGCAGCCAGAACACGTGGCCGGCCGACAAACTCTGCCAGTCGGCCTGTACCGCCTCACTCAATTGCCCGGCCGGCACCACGCGGGCGGCCTGGCCCAGCCCCTGCTTGTGCAACTGCGCCACGGCCTGCTCGACGAAGGCCACGAACGGCGCATTCGGATCGACGCTGCTCACCGCGGTCACCGCCTGCACCTTACCGGCGATCAACAGCGCCGCATGCCGATAGCCGAACAACGGCTGGCTGTCATTGACCAGGCTGTAGGCCAGTTGCTCGGTGGTACGCGCGGCGCGGGTCTGGCGCTCAAGGTCCAGGAACTGCGCGAACACCCGCTCGGTGTTGCCCGGCAGGGGCGCGTTCATTGCAGTTGCGCAAAGTGGGCCGTGCCGCTCATGCCGGCCATCAAGCCGCTGGCATTGGGCAAAGTGGCGACCAGCAACAGCGTCTGGCTGCCTTCGTCAATGCGCGCGCCAAGGCGTTTGACCGTGGCGCTGAACGCCTGGCCGGTTTCATCGGGGGTGAAATTGAAGGTCTGGCCGGGCTTGAGTTTGCCCATCCAGCGCGACGGCACCAGCAGGTGGATTTCCAGGCTGTGGTTGTCGACGATTTCCAGCAACGGCGCGCCGGCGGACACGCTTTCGTAGCGCTGCACCTTGCGCTGCACCACTTGGCCGTCAAACGGCGCCAGCACGCTGCAGCGCTTGACCTGCACCTGGTAAACCTGGGACTGGGCCTGGGTTTCGGTGAGTTTGGCTTCCGCGCGCGCCACTTCAAAACGCCCGACGGAATTGAGCGCAGCCAGTTGCTTGTTGTGCGCCAGCTCTTCACCGGCGCCACGGCTGGCGGCCTGGGCGGCATTCAATTGGGCCTGGTAGGCCGAGCAATCAAAACGCGCCAGGGTGTCGCCCTTCTTGAAGGACTCGCCTTCGCTGAACGGCAGTTCGACGATACGCCCCGACAATTCGCTGGCCAGCATCGCCTGGTCACGGGCGCGCAACACGCCGCGCGCCTCATCAGCCCCCGTGGTGGCTGCAGGCGCAGGGGCCAGCAGCGGGTCGTCCGCCACGGCCACCGAGGCCATGCCCATCAGGCAGGTAAAACTCAACGTCCATACGCGCACATGCTTCATACGATCCTCCCTGACGATGAGGGCAGTCTATGTCAGGGAGGTTAAATTGCCACTACCAAAAATCGGACAAATCAGCAATTTGTGTAGGCCTTCACCGATGCCCTTGTCGGATCAAGCTATGATTGGCCCCCTCCAAGGACTCAGGATCAAGGACACGTCATGCGTATCGGTTTTTTGTCACCTTTGGCACTGGCCCTGCTTGCCGGTATTTCCCTCCAGGCCCGGGCGAGTTCGGACGACTCGTGCTACCCCGACTGGCGTGTGTCGCGCGACACCCTGGACACTTGCAGCAACCTGCCCTTCCTGAGCCCCGGCAACGACAGCCGGGTCAACCTGCGCCTGTTGCTGGCCGACAAAAAGAACGCACCGCTGACCCCCGGTACGCTGGGCGAAGATGACCTGTCCCAGGGCTTCGGCCCGGTGCCGTTTCCGGTGTACCGCCTCGCCCCGCGCGCGGAAGGCGAAGCCGAGAGCCCTGCGGTCGATCCCAAAGCGCTCACCCTTGATGCGCTGATCGAACCCTTGGGCATCCAGCGTGCCGACAAAAAAGCCGCTGGCGATGCCTTCCTGAATGGCGAAGGCAGCCGCTGCCGCAGCAACGATGATGCCAGCGCGACTGCGTTTGTCAGCCAGGTGATCAAGGCCGACCTGCCTGCCGCCGAGCGCGACCTGTTGGTCAAGGCGCGCCTGCAAGTGCTCACCGCGTGCGAATGGACCGGGCCAGTGATAGCACCCGCGCAAGCCATCCAGTCGCCGCAAGGCCAACTGTTTGGCACCTACCTGCAAGCGGCTGCCGACTTCTATACCGGGCGCTTTGCCGAGGCCGGCACAGGTTTCGCCGCCCTGCAGAACGCATCTTCGCCGTGGCTCAAAGAGGCGGCGGTGTACATGGTTGCGCGCAATGCGCTGAACCTGGCCCAGGAGAATGTCTACGACGACGAGGGCGTGCCCCGGCTTGATCGTGTGGATAAACCTGCATTGGCGGCCGCCGAAGAGGGCTTCGGTACTTACCTGAAAACGTATCCACAGGGTGAATACAGTGCCTCCGCGCGCGGCTTGCTGCGCCGGGTGTACTGGCTGGCAAATGACAACGACAAGCTCGCCGACGCCTACGCCTGGCAATTGACTCAGGCGACGGACGCGCAGCGCAACCTGAGCCTCGACGAGTTGGTGGAAGAAACCGACCTGAAATTCCTGATGGTCAACAGCGACACCGTCAAGACGCCGATGCTGCAGTTTGTCAGCGACCTGATGGTGATGCGCGGCGGCGGCCAGCCTGCCCTCGCCCGCAGCGACCTGGAAAAACAAAAAGCCGCGTTTGGCGACGCGCCCGAACTTTATGACTACCTGCTCGCCGTGAACGCGCTGTATACCGAGCATGACCCGGACGCGGCCTTGAAGCGGTTGCCGCAGAACGTGCCGTCGAACCTGAACTACTTTGCCTTCAGCCAACAAACCCTGCGCGCCCTCGCCCTGGAAGCCAAAAACGACTGGAAAGGCGCGCAAGACCTGTGGCTGCAACTGCTGCCGCTGGCCAAGCTGGCGCTGCAACGCGACCAGCTGGAATTGGCCCTGGCGATGAACTACGAGCGCAGCGGCCAGTTGGCCAAGGTGTTCGCCGCCGACTCGCCCATCACGGCCAGGCAGGTGCGGTATATCTTGCTGCGCAACGTCGCCGGCCCTGACCTGCTGCGCCAGCAAATCACCCAGGCCAGCGACCCGGTGGAACGCCAGACCGCGCAGTTCGTGCTGCTTTATAAAGACCTGCTGCGCGGCCAGTTCGCGACCTTCGCCGACGACCTCAAACAACTGCCGGCAGCGGCGCCCGAAGACAAACTGGGCACCAGCCTGGGCTATGTCTACAGCGCGGGCCAAAGCCTGAAGTTGTTCCAGTGGAACGGCGACAAAGCCGAGTCCGGCTACGCCTGCCCGAGCATCGCGCAAACCGCCGCGACCTTGCAGAACGACGCGAAGAACCCGCAGGCCTTGAATTGCTTCGGCGAATTTATCCTGCGCAACGGCCTCGACGGCATGCCGCTTGAACAAGCGCGGGCGGCCGGCAGCCTGGGCAGCACCGCCTCGCAGTTCCCGGGGGAAACCTTCTCGCGGCTCGACGGCTACAAGCAGGTGATCGCCAACGCGAAGGCGCCGAAAACTGACAAGGCTTACGCACTGTTTCGCGCCATCAACTGCTACGCGCCGTCCGGCTATAACAGCTGCGGTGGCGCCGACGTGGAACCGAAGGTGCGCAAGGCATGGTTCCGCCAGTTGAAAAGCAGCTTTGCCGACACCGAGTGGGGCAAATCGCTGCAGTACTACTGGTGAAGCACCTGTGGCTCGGCTTGCTGTTACTGGCAAGCCCGGCCTTCGGCGCCGTTGATGCCCGCGACTACGACGCCTTTTGGTTGTGGAGCGGCGTGACACCGCAGCCGGTGCTCAAGCAGGCGAAAACCCTGTACATCCTGCAGGGCCAGATCAACTCCACCCGCCGCGCCCCCGCGCGCGGCGTGCAACTGATCGCCCAGGGCATGAGCGTGCCGCGCTTCACCCGTGGCGAAATCTGGGTGGTCTACCGCGCTCACACGTTGCATTGGCCGGAACACGTCTACCGCCAACTGCTCGGCCAGGTGCAACGCTGGCGTGATGCGGGCAACCCGGTGGTCGGCATCCAGATCGACTTCGACGCCCGCACCCAATACCTGCACGACTACGCCGACTTCCTGCGCGACCTGCGCCAGCGCCTGCCCGCCGACCTGAAACTGAGCATCACCGGCTTGATGGACTGGAGCAGCAACGCCGACCCCGCCGCCATCGCCCAGCTCAAAGGCGTGGTGGATGAAGTGGTGGTGCAAACGTATCAAGGCAGGCACAGCATCCCTGATTACGCGGCGTATCTGCCGCGCGTGAACCGGCTGGGGTTGCCGTTCAAGGTCGGGCTGATTCAAGGCGGGGTGTGGCAGGCGCCGGGGTATCTTGAGGGCAATGAATGGTTTCGGGGGTATGTGGTGTTTTTGCAGAATCGTTGACATTCGTGTCAACTCTATGCAAGAAAGTGTCCACGGTCCATGGACGATGGACACTACTCGCAGGTCGATATGAAAAGTCAGGACATCGTAATTTTATTCAAATTAATTAGCCTGGACCTTCAAGCAAGAGAGGAGCGGGCAAACCAAAGAGATACCGAGGAGGCCAATCTTAGCCAGCCCCAGGACTGGAAAGGCTGGGAAGACACTGTTGATGAAGTCCCCATCATGCACAATAGTGAAAGCTATTCCGTCCGTGCCCTTTCAGCTTCGCTGGCCTTGAGCAAAAGTGAGGTATCGAACTCATTGAATCGATGTCGAGATATCGGCCTCATTCATAACGACCGCATGAGTGGTCAACCCACTGTCAGAAGCGATGCACTTTTGGACTTCGTTCGATACGGCATTCGTTACGTCTTTCCCGCAAAGCCCGGGCCAGTCGTGCGCGGCATACCTACCGCATTTGCAGCGCCTGTCCTCGCGGGCAAAGTGATCAGTGGCGGCGATCTCATTCCGGTCTGGCCTGACGCATACGGAAAAAACAAAGGCCAGGAAATCACACCGTTGTACAAAACAGTTCCTGGCGCCGTAAAAAAAGACGAACGTCTTTACCATTTCCTGGCCCTCGTGGACGCCATCCGCATTGGCGGCCCACGCGAAGCCAAAGTCGCCGACGCGATGCTGCGGGAGTGGATTCTGTGACGTCCAACCGCGCAATGATGCTGCAAATGCTCGAAGCGGTTGCCGAGGCGTTGGGTACGGACTTGCGTGAGCAAGTCGCTTTTGTCGGCGGATGCACCACCGTTTTGCTCATCACCGACGAATACACCCTTGAGTCAATTCGCGGTACGGACGATGTGGATCTTGTCATCCATCTGACGGGTACCGCTGACTGGTATCGGCTGGAAGAAAGCCTGAAGTCCCGAGGTTTCAAGAATACCGGCCAGGATTCGGTTACTTGCCGTTTACGGCTAGGCGCCTTGAAAGTCGATTTCATGCCGACCGATGAGAAAGTATTGGGCTTTACCAATACCTGGTTTATTGGCGGGCTGAAAAATGCCATTGCCTACGTACTCCCCAACGGAATGCCGATCAAGGTATTTGCTGCACCGTGGTTTCTCGCCGCAAAGCTTCAGGCTTACCAAGGGCGTGGACAGGGTGATGTGCTGATGTCCAATGACATTGAAGACATCATTGCCCTATTGGATGGCCGGGAAGAGTTAACCGCGGAAGTGAAAGAAGCACCCGCCGATCTGCGACGCTTCGTGAGCGATCAACTCTCGGGACTGCTAAGGCTGAAGGCCTTTGGGGACGTGATTCAAAGCACTGCTCAAGATGTTGATCGAGAAACACTGATTTACGAGCGCCTCAATGCCTTGGTTGGGTTCGGAGCGCACGCTTGATCATTCGTTTAAGTCTCAGTCGCAAAGGATCCCACTCATCAGAAAATCGCGATGCCAGCGGCTCAGCACACAATGCTGATACAAGCCTTTATGTTATTGCCGACGGGTCCTGCAAGCCCGGGAGTGGTGAGTTGGCGAAGGCCATGACCCAACATGTACTTGGGTCCTTTTCCCAAGCAATCCCCGTCGAAGTAGCTTGCCCCGATACGGCATTAAAGTTGACGCTGAGTTTGCTCGATGAAGTGCATTCAAACTTGTGCCCTGACTTCCCTATCGCCTCCACCAGTTACCTTGTGTTACTGGTTGTTGGCCAAACAGCAATTTCCATTCACGCCGGAGACTGCTGCCTGGGATATATGAAAAAGCGTCAACGCCTGACCTGGCTGACGCCACCTCACTGCGGCCCAAACTGGAAAGGCGATCTGAGCCACGCGCTCATCGCGAACAACCCAACCCGTAAAAAACTGCTCAACTGCATGAGCCGTCGAAGGCACCATGAGCCGTGTGTAGAAACGTTGCTCATAGCCCCGGACACAACATGGATTTTGGCAACAGACGGATTCTGGGCTGAACTCTCGCCTGAAAGCCAACTAGCGGCCATTACCACAGGCAGCCTCGACGCCTACGCGGCGGAAGACGACGTGACCTTTATGTTGTTGCAGAGTTGAGCCCGTTCAGCCGGCGATAGGAGTAGTCAGTAGTCGCCAACAAGGAACCCTATATGGGAGATTTGAGCGCAGAGGTTATTCCAATCACCCAGAAACTAACGCCGATGGCGATCCAGATTCCATTAGCCCAAGTAATACGGCAGTTAGCTTTGCCTTGGGGATCATTTTCCAAGTGATTTACCGCGCACTGAATCTGCGCGCCCATTGAGACCTGGATAATGGCGAAGCAGAAGCCCAGCTTCAATGCGGTAAAAGGCGAAACAAACCAAATATAGGTGAAGGGTAAACACGCGCTGGTTATCCAGCCCAGTGCATAGCAACGCGGCAGCCACCGATAAGGCAACGCTTTCAAATCAAGCGCATTCTTGATTTTCATCACAAGCGCGTAAACGAACAAAAACGAGAAAAATGCCCGAACCAGCGGCAACACTCGGGCGCCGGTTGCGGCACGATAGATGCTCCAGTGTTTGTACAACCAGTAAAACCCGTAGAAGCCCTGGGACAACAACACCATCACCACAAATTTGCGCGGTGCTACGACAAAAAAAGTGGCAGGACTATCTACTGGCAGGCTTAAGTCAGCCTGCGGTGCCGTGTAAGGGTTTTCAGAAACAGTCATAGGGAAGGCTCTTGAGGATTAATCTGAAAGACTAACCCTCAAATTTCCAGCATTTTCACCTATGTCAAAATCAAGAGAGTTCCTACATCAAAACGTTTCAAATCAACGCTGAACAGTCTGCAGCGGATACACCGATTCCCAGCCGCCGCCCAGTGCCTTGTACAACCCGACCATGGCCAGCGACACGCCCGTGGAGCTTTCCACCCACTGCTCCTGCGTCGCCAGCAGGGCGCTTTGTACGGTGAGCACGTTGACAAAATCCACCACCCCTTCCACGTACTGATGTTGCGCCGTGGCCAGGGCGATCTGGTTCTGGCGCACGGCTTCAGCGAGGCTGTCGCGGCGCAGTTGGCTGGCGTTGTAGCGGGTCAGTTGGTCGTCGATTTCATGCCAGGCGCGCAGCACGGTTTGCTGATACGCCAGCGCGGCCTCCTGTTGCTGGGCTTCGCGCAAATTCACCATGCCTTGCAGGCGCCCGCCATTGAACAGCGGCAGGCTCAATTGCGGGCCGAAGGCAAACGCGCGGGAGCCCCAGGAGCCAAAATCCGACAGTTGCAGGGCCTGGGAGCCGAGGCTGCCGGACAGCGTGATACGCGGATAAAAATCCCCCTTGGCCACGCCGATACTGGCGGTCGCGGCATGCAGGCGCGCTTCGGCCTGGCGGATATCCGGGCGACGTTCGGCGAGTTCTGACGGCAGGCCAATGGCGACCTGACGTTGGCTTTGCGGCACGGCGCCGTCCCTGGACAGTTGCGCGTGCAAGGCTTGCGGCGGCTCGCCCATCAACAGGCTCAACGCGTTGATCAACTGGTCCTGGCGTTGCTGCAAATCCGGCAGGCGCGCTTCGATGGCCGCCACTTGGGCGGCGGCTTCAGCCACGTCCAGGTCAGTCGCCACACCGTCGGCCAGGCGCAGTTGCGAGAGCTTGAGGCTGTGGCGCGCGACGTCGAGGTTTTGCTCGGTCACGGCGCGGGTGTTTTGCACGCCGCGCAGTTGAATGTAGTCCTGAGCGGTTTCGGCCAGCACCGAGAGCAACACGGCGCGGCGGTCGTTTTCGGCGACTTGCAGGGTGGCATCCGCCGCTTCGGTTTCGCGCTTCACGCGGCCCCAGAAGTCCAGCTCCCAGGCGGCGGAGAAGCCCATGTCCCATTGGTTATAGGCCGACTGGCCATTGCGGCCCGACGCATCGCTCAAGCCCTTGGCGCTGGCGCGTTGGCGCAGGTAATCACCCGTGGCATTGACGTTGGGATAACGCTCGGCAGTGGTCACCTGGCGCACGGCACGGCTTTGTTGCAGGCGGCTGCTGGCCAGTTTCAGGTCGAGGTTGTCGGTGATGGCGCGGCGCGTGAGGGCCGAAAGCTGTTCATCGTGGAACACGTCCCACCAGCGCTCCTGCAACGGGTCGGTCACCGCGCGGCTGGCAGCCTGGCGGCCCTGGGGCTCGGCCCATTGTGTCACTTGCGGGCGCTCGGGCTTGTGGAAGTCCGGGCCGACGGTGCACGCGCTCAGGCTGATCAGGCTCAAGGTGAGCCAGGCGAAGTGTTTCATTGCTGCGCCACCTCGCGCTGCTGCGCGACCGATTGGGTGTCGACGCTGGCTTCCACCGACATGCCGACCCGCAGGCGCTCGGTCAGCGGCTGGTTGGGCTCCAGCACGATTTTCACCGGAATGCGCTGCACCACCTTGGTGAAGTTGCCAGTGGCGTTGTCGGGTTTGACCGAGGCAAAGGTCACGCCGGTGGCCGGCGCCAGGCTTTCCAGATGGCCCTTGAGCGACTCGCCGTCAAGGCTGTCGACGCGCACTTGCACGGCTTGGCCGGCATGCATATGCCGCAGCTGGGTTTCCTGGAAATTGGCCACCACAAACGCCTCGGTCAATGGCACCACCGCGAGGATTTTGCTGCCCGGCGTCACATAGGCGCCGACCCGCACCGCACGCTCGCCAACCATGCCGTCCACCGGCGCCACGATGCGCGTGTAGGACAGTTGATAACTGGCCAACTCCAGCGCGGCCTGGGCGCGTTTGAGCCCCCCTTCGGCAGCATCGCGCTGGGCCGTCAGAATCTCCACCTGCTTGCGCTCCGCCGCCAGCACCGCCGTGGCATTGGCCAGACGCGCAGTGGCCTGGTCGATGCGGGTTTTGGCTTGCTGGGCATTCTGCACAGTGCCTGCGCCGACACCGGCCAGATGGTTGTAGCGGTTCAGTTCATGTTCGGCGAACGCCATTTCGGCGCGGTCTGCCGCCACGGTGGCCTGGGCCTGGGCGATCACCGAGCTTTGACGCTCCAGGGTCGCGGTGGCGTTTTTCAGTTGGGCCTGGGCGACGAGGGCGTCGGCGTCAGCGGCCTGGGCGGCGGCGCGAAAATCACGGTCGTCAATCAGGGCCAGCAGCTGGCCGGCCTTGACGCGCTGGTTGTCTTCCACCAGCACCTCCTTGATGAAGCCCGCCACACGCGGCGCGACGAGGGTGAAATCGGCGGTGATGAAGGCGTCATTGGTGGTCTGGCGCTTGCTGCCCAGCACGCCCGGCGCGACCAGGTAAACCAGCACGCCGACGGCAAACACGGCGATGACGGAGACGGCAATTTTGTCTTTGCGTTTCATGGGAAGTCCCTTTGGCTAGGTCGGTGCGCGCGGTGGAAAAATCCGCGTCGGCATCCAGAAAATCAGCAGAATCAACGCCACCGCGACCGCGGCCATGACGTAATAAAGGTCCGAAGACGTCAGCACCACGGCCTGCTCGTGCAGGCGGTGAGCCAGGCCCGGCGCGCCGCCGTCGACCAGGGGCGCGTTACCCAGGCCGTCCACCAGCATCGTCGAGTGAAAATGCAGGCGCCGGGTGGTCAGCGTGTCCAGTACGGCGGTGGCGATCACGGCGGCCAGGCCCTTGATGGTGTTGAACCAGGCCGAGGCAAAAGGCCCATCCATGGGCTGGATGCTGCCGGTGGACAGCATCAGCAGCGGCAACACGGCCATGGGCTGACCGAAGATTTGCAGCAGGTACAGGCCGTAGAAATCGTCACGAATCCACTCCGACGTCAGCTGCGAACTGCCCACGCAGCACAGCACCAGCATGCTCAGGCCGATGCCCAAGACCCAGCGGCAATCCACCCAGCGCAGGTTGCACAGCGCCGCCACCAGCGGCAGCGCGATCAATTGCGGCAATGCCATCAGCAGCATCACTGGCGCGGTTTGCAGCGGACGGTAACCCTGCACCTGGGCCAGGAAACTCGACGGAATGAGGATCACCGAGGTCAGCACCATCAGCACGCCCGCCAGCACGATCAGCGCAAAGGACAGGTTGCGCAGGCCGAGCATCTGCAGCTTGAAAAACGGGATCGGTTGCGACCACTCGTTGAGCATGAACAGCACCAGCAACAGCGTGCCGCCACACAGCAGGAAGGTGATCAGGCCGGACTCGAACCAGTCCAGGCGGTTGCCCTGCAACAGGCCGATCACCAGCATGCAGATCGCCGGGAAACCCAGCAGCAGGCCGCGCCAGTTGAACTGCTTGAAGCGCTCCAGACGCAGCGGGTCCTGCGGCAGGCCGTAGGCGACGGCGGCCATGGCCAGCAGGCACGGCGCGACAATCTGCCAGAACGCCCATTGCCAGCCGACGTATTCGGTCCACAAGGCGGCAAGCGGCGTGCCGAGGCTCGGGCCGAAAGTGGCGGTGAGCGCATAACCCGCCAGGCCGTACAACTTGACGTTGGCGGGCAGGAAACGCAGGGCCACGGTCATCAGCATCGGCGGCAACGCGCCACCGGCCAGGCCCTGCACGGTGCGCAGCAGCAGCAGGCTTTCGTAGTTCGGCGCAAACGGGCACAGGATGCCCAGCACGGTGAACACGCCGATGGCCCACAACGTGAAACGGCGCAGGGAGAACGTCACCGAACACCAGGGCGCAAAAGCCATGGCCGCGACGGAAGTGGCGGTGTAGGCGGCGACCAGCCAGGTGCCCTCGTCATAGCCGATATAGAGCGCACCGCGGATATCGGCAAGGGCGACCTTGGTGACCATCTCGTTGAGACCGGACACCAGCACCGCCAGCAATACGCCAACCAGACCGATGATGATGCGCGGGCCGAACACGGGCGGAGTTACGGCAGTGGGTTTGGCTGCAGCCTGGAGGGCGGGGGCAGCGAGGGAAGTCATGAACGGGCAACTCGGAGTAATCAGTACCCGGGCAGTTTAATCAGGCACATCCATGACAAAAAGTTACTTGTCGGAAGCTTATAAGTGCGCCATACGCAATTATCAGCCCCCTGTGGGAGCTGGCTTGCCTGCGATAGCGGTCTGTCAGCCAGCCCAGTGATATCTGGCCCACCGCTATCGCAGGCAAGCCAGCTCCCACATTGACCGAATTCACTTTCAGCTGGGTTGGGCTTCGAGCCAGGTGGCATGGCAACTTTCGCGCATGGTCTCGCGCAGCCATTTGTGGGCCGGGTCTTTGTCGAAACGCGGGTGCCAGGATTGCGCCAACACCAGGGTCGGCAAGGAGATCGGCAGCGTAAAGGCGCGCAGCGGCAGTTTCAGACGGCTGGCGCTCAGCAGCGCTTCCTTGGGCACCGGCAACAGCAGGTCGGAGTCGGGCAGCATGAACATGGCGCCGTGAAAACCGGGGGCGATCATCGCCACGCGGCGCTCCAGGCCCAAGGCGTTCAACGCAGTGTCGATCGGCCCGCGATTTTTGCCGCGGCGCGAGATGCTGATATGGGAGTAACTGGCGAAGCGTTCGGCGGTGATTTCTTCGTCAAACAGAGGATGATCTTCGCGCGCCAGGCCGACAAAGCGGGTGGTGAACAGTGTCTGCACCTTCACTTCAGGGCTGGGCGGCGGGGTGTTGCTCACCCGCAGGTCCAGCCGGCCTTCACGCAGGGCGTCGTCGTCGGTGTCGGCCTCGGGCACAAAACACAGTTCGCACAGCGGGGCCATGCGCTCCATGGTGTCGAACAACCGACCGCCATACACGCCGATAAAAAAATCATTGGCCCGCACGCTGAACCGGCGACGCAAGGTTTTCAGGTCCACCTGATCGCCAGAGCGAAACAGCAATGCCGCCTGCTCCACCACGTTGCGCACCTGGCCCTGCAACTGCAGCGCCTTGGGCGTCGGCACCAGGCCACGGCCGGCGCGCACCAGAATCGGGTCGCCCACTGCCTCGCGAATGCGCGTGAGGGTTCGGCTCATCGCCGCCGGGCTCAGGTTCATCCGCCGCGCGGCGCCCACTACGCTGCCCTCGTCGAGCAACGCGTCGAGGGCGACCAGCAGGTTCATGTCCGGTAGTTGCATGCCAGGCACTCCTGATCAATGGAGAGTGAATGGGGTGCAATCCTAGCAGGGTTAGCCGCGCTGCATGCCCCAGCGCTTCACGGTGAGCCGCTCGATGGTGTCGAACACCAGGTTTTCCACCAGCAGGCCGATGAGGATCACCACGGCCAGACCGGCGAACACTTTGTCGGTGTACAGCTCGTTGCGGTTCTGGAAGATGTACCAGCCCAGCCCGCCCTTGCCGCTGGTGGCACCGAATACCAGTTCGGCGGCGATCAAGGTTCGCCATGCAAAGGCCCAGCCGATTTTCAGCCCGGCGAGTATCGACGGCAGCGCCGCCGGGATCAGGATAAACAGCACAAACCGCATGCCCTTGAGGCCGTAATTGCGACCGGCCATGCGCAAGGTTTCGGACACGCCCAGAAACCCCGAATAGGTGTTCAGCGCCAACGCCCACAACACCGAATGCACCAGCACAAAAATCAGGCTGTTCTGCCCCAGGCCAAACCACAGCAGCGCCAGCGGCAGCAGAGCAATGGCCGGCAACGGGTTGAACATCGAGGTCAGGGTGCTGAGCAGGTCGCGGCCCAATTGGGTCGAGACGGCCAGCGTGGTCAGCGCGAACGCCAGCACAATGCCGATCAGGTAGCCCTTGATCAACACCGCCAGCGAGATGTTCACCTTGCTGATCAGCTCGCCACTGAGCAGGCCGTCGAACAGTGCCTGTGAGGTCTGCAAGAAACTTGGCAGCAGCAAATCATTGTTCTGATAACGCGCGACGGCTTCCCAGAGAATCGCCAGCACGATAAGGATCAGCCCTTTGCGCAGCCAGCCCTGTTGCCATAAGCGTTGGCGCAGCGGCAACTCGCGTTCCACGGGGACGGTGAGCAGCGGTTCGAGGTTGACTTCAAATTCCTGGCGCATACGTCGGCCCCTTAGTAAGCAATGCGGATATCGGCGAAGCCCAGCTCTTGCTCGGCCTCGGGCGCTTCATCGAACAGCAGGCGATGGATCCGCCGCGCCGACGCCTGGAATTCCGCACCGCCGAGGCTGTGCAGGTCGTATTGATGGCTGTGAACTTCCGCGCGAACCCGCCCGGGGTGTGGCGACAACAACAGAATGCGATTGCCCACCACCAGCGCTTCCTCGATGGAGTGGGTGACGAACAGCAGGGTGAAGCGCACCTCTTCCCAGAGCAGCAGCAATTCTTCCTGCATCTTGCGCCGGGTCAGGGCGTCGAGGGCGGCGAAGGGCTCGTCCATCAGCAGGATTTTCGGCTGCATGGCCAGCGCGCGGGCAATCGCCACGCGGGCTTTCATGCCGCCGGACAGGGTGTGTGGGTAGGCGTCGGCGAAGGCGCTGAGGCCGACTTTTTCCAGGTAGTACAGCGCGCGCTCTTCGGCTTCGCGGCGCTTGAGGGTTTTCGACGCCAGCAATGGGAACATCACGTTTTGTTTGACGGTTTTCCACGGCGGCAGTTGGTCGAATTCCTGGAACACCACAATCCGGTCGGGACCCGGTTGCTCGACCTTTTGCCCAAGCAAACGAATCTCGCCTTCGCAGGGCTTGATGAACCCGGCGATGGACTTGAGCAAGGTGGACTTGCCGCAGCCCGACGGGCCGAGCAGCACGTAGCGGTCGGCGGGGTCGATCTCGAAGCTGACCTGGTGCGTGGCCCGCACCACGCGCTCGGGGGTGCGGTATTCAAGGCTGACGTGATCCACCGCCAGCAACGGCTCGGCGGTGATCGGTTTGCTGGCCGCGTGGCCTTGCAGGGGCGCGTTCATTTCATCTCTCTTGCCGGGGAATCAGAAAGGCGCATCGCCCTGGATGGTGGTGCGAAACAGTTTGCGGCGCAGATGGCTCGGGCAACCGGCAGCCAGGTGGATCAGCGAGCGGTTGTCCCAGAACACCATGTCGTGGGGTTGCCACTGGTGGCGGTAGATGTTTTCCGGCAGCACGCTGTGGGCGTAAAGCTGGGCCAGCACGTCGCGGCTCTCGTCTTCCGGCAGGCCGACAATACGGGTGGTGAAACCTTCGCTGACGAACAGCGCCTTGCGGCCGTTTTCCGGGTGGGTACGCACAATCGGGTGCACCACTTCGGCCACTTGGGCCAGCTGTTCGGGGGTGAGGGTCGGGCGCCAGTTACCTTCGAATTTGGTTTCGCTGTAACGCGCGGTGTAGGAATGTGCGGCGCTACGCCCTTCCACGGCTTTGCGCAGGGGCTCGGGCAGTTGGTCCCAGGCTTTGTGCATGTCGGCGAACAGCGTGTCACCGCCTTCGGACGGCAGTTCCTGGGCGTGCAGCATCGAGCCCAGGCTTGGCAGCTCTTTGTACGACAGGTCGGAGTGCCAGAACTTGCCCGCGTCACCCAGGCCGATGGATTGGCCGTTTTCGATGATGTTGGAGACGATCAGGATTTCCGGGTGGTTGGCCAGCAGGAACTGTTTGAGCACGTGGATTTGCAACACACCGAAACGGCGGCTGAAGGCGATCTGTTGCTCAGGGGTGATGCGTTGGTCGCGGAACACCACGACGTGGTGGTCCAGGTGCGCGCGGTGGATGCGCTTAAAGTCGTCGTCGCTGACCGGGCGGGACAGGTCCAGGCCGATGATCTCGGCGCCGACGCTGCCGGGGAGTGGGCGAATTTCGAAACGTTGGGGGTTTGCGGTCGCTGTTGGAACAGTAGAGGTGGCGGACATGAGGGCACTCCCGGTCGGACAGGGGAGTGACTTTATAGATATAAGAAGGGACGCTTAAATACCGTTAGTGAATATCGATATGCTTAAGGGTTGGGATCTGCGGTGGGGCTGAGGGCGCCATCGCAGGTAAGCCAGCTCCCACATTTGATGGGTGTGCACATTCAAATGTGTGAGCCGGGCTTGCCCGCGATGAGGCCCATACCGGCGCTGAAGATCAACGCTCGTGCAACGCCTCGGCCCGCGCCTTGATGATCGGCTTGAGCAGGTAGCTCAGGATGCTTTTCTTGCCGGTGATGATGTCCACCGAGGCGACCATGCCGGGAATGATCAGCAGCGGCTTCTCATCGGTGCCCAAATGGCTGCGATCGGTGCGCAAGGTGATCATGTAGTAGGTGGTTTTCTTGTCTTCATCGGTGATGGTGTCGGCACCGATGCGCTCCAGCTTGGCTTTCAGGCCACCGTAGATGGTGTAGTCATAGGCGGTGAATTTGACGATTGCCTCTTGCCCCGGGTGCAGGAAGGCGATGTCTTGCGGGCGGATCTTGGCTTCCACCAGCAGGGTGTCGTTGAGCGGCACGATTTCGACCATGTCGCTGCCCGGCTGGATCACGCCGCCGACCGTGTTGACCAGCAATTGCTTGACGATACCGCGCACCGGCGAAGTGACGAGGGTACGGCTGACGCGGTCTTCCAGCGCACGGCCGGTGGACTCGGCCTTGTTCAGCTCGGTGCGGGCTTCGTTGAGCTGAGTCAGCGCTTCGCTGCGGAATTTGCCACGGGTTTCATCGATCTTGCGCTGCACTTCCTTGATCGCCGATTCGGCGCGAGGAATCGCCAGGGTGGTGGCGTCCAACTGACCACGGGTTTCCATTTCAGCACGCTTGAGGCGCAGCACTTCCACCGGCGATACCGCGCCCTGGGCCACCAGCGGCTCGGACATGTTGATTTCCTGGCGTTGCAGCGACAGCTGGCTGCGGTACTGGCCCTGCTTGGAGGTGAACTCGCGCAGTTCCTGCTGGCGCTGAACCAGTTGCTCCTGCAGGCCGCCCACTTCGTCCTTCAATTGCTGACGGCGGCTTTCATACAGCGAGCGCTCGCTGGCGGCCTGGTTGGGCGCGGCCTTGAGCACGTCATCGGGGATGTTCAGCGGGCGATCATCCACTTGCGCACTCAGGCGCTCGACGCGCAGCTGCATGGCCAGGCGCAGGGCTTCGGTTTCACCGGCGTTGGACACGAAGCGCGTGTCGTCGAGGCGAATCAGCGGTGCGCCGGCCTCAACGATCTGGCCTTCCTTGACGTACAGCTCGGAGACGATACCGCCTTCCAGGTTCTGGATTTTTTGCAGTTTGGACGACGGAATGGCCTTGCCGTCGCCACGGGTGACTTCGTCAATGCTGGAGAAACCCGCCCACACCACCAGGAATATAAAGAACGCGATAATCGCCCAGATGGTCAGGCGGATAACCCGCGGCGCGTCTTCGATCAACGCTTTGTTGACCTCGGGCAGGGGTTGGCCCTGCAGCGAGTCGGAGCCTTTGAAGTAGCGGCCGACCGCGCTTTTGATGGAGTTAAGCAACACTGATCTGCCCCTTTTTCAACGCTTCCATAACCACGGCTTTCGGGCCGTCCGCGAGAATCTGCCCACGGTCGACCACCAGCAGGCGGTCCACCAGCGAGAGCAGTGAGGCTCGATGCGTCACCAGCACCACGGTCTTGTTTTGCACCACGGCTTGCAGGCGTTGTTTCAGGCGTTCTTCACCGGTGTTGTCCATGGCGCTGGTGGGTTCGTCCAGCAACAGGATCGGCGGGTTGAGCAACAGCGCGCGGGCCAGCGCGACGTTCTGGCGCTGGCCGCCGGACAGGTTCTGCCCGCGCTCGCCGACTTGCAGCTCATAACCTTGCGGGTGCAGGCGGGCGAATTCGTGCACGCCAGCCAGTTCGGCGGCTTGCAGGACCATTTCGTCTTCTACATAGCGCGCGCCTGAGACGAGGTTGTCGCGCAGGGTGCCGGCCAGCAGCTGAATGTCCTGGGCGACGTAACCGATGTTGTGGCGCAGTTCGCTGACGTCGATCTGGCGTACGTCCACGCCGTCCACCAGCAAGGCGCCGGAGTCGGGCTGATAGAGGCCGACGATCAGTTTGGCGAGGGAGCTTTTGCCCGAGCCGCTGCGACCGATGATGCCGATTTTTTCGCCCGGCTTGACCACCAGGTTGACGTTTTTCAACGCGGGATTCTGCTGGTTCGGATAGGTGAAGTTCAGGCCCCGGCACTCGATGGCGCCTTGCAGGGTGCGACGGCTCATGGGGCGCTCTTCGAAATTGCGCTCCTGGGGCAGCTCCATCATCTGGTCGACCGAGGTCATGGTGACCTTGGCCTGCTGGTAGCGCGTCAACAGGCCCGACAGCGAGGCCAGCGGGCTCAACGCGCGGCCACTGAGCATGTAACAGGCAATCAGGCCGCCCATGCTGAGGTTGCCGTCGATGATCTGGTACACGCCGAACACGATCATCACCACGCCGGCCAGTTGCTGGATGAGCAGGGTCATGTTCATCGACAGGCCCGACAGCAACTTCACACGCAGCTCAAGCCGGCTCAAGGTGCCGATGGTTTGTTCCCAGCCGTACTGGCGCTCGCTTTCGGCGTTGTTGACCTTGACCGCGTCCAGCCCGGCGAGGGTTTCGATCAGGCTCGACTGGCGCTCGGCCGCCAGGGCCATGGTTTTTTCCATGGTCGCCACCAGCGGTTTTTGCAGGGCGTAGCCGATGCCCAGGGCAAGCGGGAACGCCAGCACCGGAATCCACACCAGGTGCCCGCCGAGAATGGCGATGACCAGGAAGATCAGCAGGGTGAACGGCAGGTCGATCAGGCTGGTAAGGGTCAGCGACGCGAGAAAATCGCGCAGGCTCTGAAACTCATGAATGTTCTGGGCAAAGCTGCCGACCCGTGCCGGGCGGTACTTCATGGACATGCCCACAATGCGCTCGAACAGCGTGGCCGAGATGATCAGGTCGGTCTTTTTACCGGCCAGGTCCAGGCACAGGCTGCGCAGGCTTTTGAGGATCAGGTCAAACAGGTACGCGCCGCCGATACCCACGGCCAGCACCCACAAGGTGGCGGTGGCCTGGTTCGGCACCACGCGGTCGTACACGTTCATCACGAACAATGGCGCAGCCATGGCGATGATGTTGATCAAAAAGCTGGCGGCGATGGCGTCGGTATAGAGCCATCGCGAGCGCTTGAGGGTGTCGCGAAACCACGAACGCGCCCGCGGGATCAGGCTGCCGTGGTTGACGTCGAATTTGTGCTGCGGCTGGGCGAAAAAAACTTTGCCGATGTAGTCGTCCGCCAGCAGGTCGCGCTTGACCAGCACTTCACCGCCGTCGCTTTCGCCGAGCAGGATGCGGGCTTCGTCTTCGCCCTGCCAGCCCACCAGTACGGTGCTGCGCCCGTCTTTGAGCAACAGCAGCGCCGGCAGTGCAATGGTGGGAATCTGTTCGAGCTTGCGTTGCAGCAAGCGCCCTTGCAGGCCTGCACGGGCGGCTGCGCGCGGCAGCAGGTCGGCGCTCAGCCGCTGTAAAGGCAGCGGCAGGCCGGTGGTGAGCATGGCTGCACTGGCCGGCTTTTGATGCAGGGCGCAGAGTGCGAGCAACCCGTCGAGTAACGGGTCGTCGTGCAGCGTGCGTGGATCATGACTGAGATGAACTCGACTGACTTCGGATTCCACGCGGTGCACTCTCGACTAACAGATGGGGCTATGGGGGTGGCTCAATTCATCCCGGGCAGTTGGACTTTAGGCTTCACGTCGTTCTGTACGACGGAGGCCATCGGTGCGACTACACCCTGGCTTTTGAGCAATTCGCCCATGGTCGCCTTGATTCGATATTGAGTAAATAACTGAATGTTCTTGATCTCTTCCAGACGACGGGAAGCGGTGAACAATTCGTTCTCGCTGTCGAGCAAGTCGAGCAAGGTACGCTGGCCCAGGCTGAATTGTTGCTGGTACGACGTACGCACGCGGGTGCTGTGGTCAACGTACTGCTGGGCCACCGGCAACTGCGCGTTGGCGTTGTTCAAGGCGTTCCAGGCCAGGCCCAGTTCTTCATTGAGTTGGCGCAGCGCGTTGTTGCGGATGTCCAGCGCCTGGCTGGTCTGATACGACTTCGATTGCAGGTCAGCCTTGTTGCTGCCACCGGCGAACAGGTTGAAGCGCATGCGCACCATGGCTTCCCAACCATTGCTGTGACCGGCATCGCCACCGACGTTGTTGTCGGCGTTGGTGCCAAGCTCGGCATCAAAGCGCGGGTAGAAGGTCGACTTGGCCGCTTCGTACTGGCTCTCGGCAGCGGAGATGTCCGATTCGGCCGAACGCAGGATCGGGCTGTTGTCGAGCATCTGGCGGCGCGCTTCATTCAAGTCAGCCGGCAACATGGCCATGAACGGGGCCGGGCGCTCAAGCTGGTCGGGCATCTGGCCGACGGCGCTGAGGTAGTTGACCTGGGCGTCGGCCAGGTTGGTCTGCTCGGTGATCAGGTTGTTGCGGGCCTGGGCCAGACGCGCTTCGGCCTGGTCCTGGTCGGCACCGTTGCCGACGCCACGCTGGGTGCGCAGTTTGATCTGGTCGTAGATGCGTTCGTGGTTGCGCAGGTTTTCTTCGGCCAGGCGCACGAACTCGCGGCGGGTCAGCACGTCCAGGTACACCTGCGCCACGGTCAGACCTGTGCGCTCGGAAGTACCCAGCAGCGAGTAGGCCCGGGAGTTGACGTTGGCTTGCTGGCGCCCGACTTCACTGGACGTGGCGAAACCGTCAAAGATCATCTGTTGCAGGCGCAGGCTGGATTCGCCGCGGTTGTGGGTATCCCACTGGTTGCCATTGGCGCCAGCGGCGGCGCGAGTGTTGGAGTTGTCGGTGCCTTCACGGCCGTAACCGGCGTTCAGGTCAACGCGCGGCAGGTAGCCCCCTTGGGCGGCGCGCAATTGGTAGTCGGCAGCGATACGGCTGTTCACACCGGCTTGAATTTCCGGGTGCACATCCAAGGCCTGCTGCATCGCCTGGGGCAATGTTTGGGCTTGCACAAAACTGGCGGCGAGAACGAACGGTATTGCCTTGAACAGGTGCAGACGCATGTAAAAATTCCCCAGGACTTCTTGTCTCAAATCACAGCATTTAGCGTGGCTGCGTCGGAAAATGGCTACCGTAATGACCGTACGTCGGAAAGTTCAAAAAGCGGAACTGCTTCACACATGTAGGACGGTTCGCCGCATAAATATCAATGTGACATTACGGGGCCAATTGTTTAGGATGGCGACCATAAGGTCAATAGTTTGGCATAAAGTAGATAGCGAATAAATCTAGCCAATTATTTGACGTCATTAAGTTTGTAGACTACGCCCCTCCAGTCTGGCCCTCCCCCCGCGAGCGGCCACATGGAATTCATCAGATACGGATCGCCGGAGAAATCTTTAATGAGCAGTGTTGTTGCCATCGTCAAAAACATTGTTGGTCAAGTTTTCGTAATTTCTCCGGAAGGCGCACGCCGCGTCCTTGTTGAAGGCGACCGCCTGTTCGCGGGCGACCAGATTGACACCGGCATGTCCGGTGCGGTCAGCCTGGAACTGGCCGACGGCCGCACGCTGGACCTGGGCCGCGACACCCAGTGGAGCGCCGACACACCCGATTCCACCCTCGACCTGGCGGCCGCCACTGAGCAAGCCGCGCCGTCGGTTGCCGAATTGCAGCAAGCGATCGCCGCGGGCGCCGACCCGACCACCGACCTGGAAGCCACCGCCGCGGGCCCGGCCGCTGCCGGTAATGGCGCGGCAGGCGGCGGCCACAGTTTTGTGGTGCTGGACGCGACGGCGGGCCGCGTCGACCCGACGATCGGCTTCCCGACGGCCCCTATTGGTCAAGCCGGCTCGACAGCCACCCAACTCACCGGCGCCCAAGCCACCACCGGCAGCGGCAACCTGGTGTTGCAGGCCTCGACCCTGACCCTGAGCGCCACCCCGACCATCACCGAAGCCGGCGGCGTGCTGACCTACACCGCCACCGTGACGCAGGCACCGGTCAATGACCTGACCATCACCCTGTCCAACGGCGCGGTGATCACCATCACCGCGGGCCAGTTGACCGGTACCGTCAACGTACCGCTGGCGCCGAATGACAGCCCGTACATTGACCCGAGCCAGATCAACGTCAACGTGACCGGCACCACCGGCGGCACCAACCTGGTGTTGACCGTGGACCCGAAACCGGCGGTGACCCAGGTCACCGATACCATCGACACCACCACTGTCACGCTGACCGCTGGCCAGACCGTGACGGAAGGCGGGCAGATTACCTACACCGCCACGCTGACCAATCCTGCGCAGACACCGGTGACCATCACCCTGAGCAATGGCTCGGTGATTACCATCAAGGCCGGTGAGTCGACCGGCACTGTTGTTGTGGATACGCCAGCGAATGATGTCTACAACAATGGTTCGACCGTTAGCACGACGATTACAGGGGCCACTGGCGGTAACTTCGAGAACCTGGTGCCGAGCACTACGCCTGCGGTTACCACCCTTGTTGATTCGATCGATACCACGACCGTCACACTGATCGCCGGCCAGACGGTGGTTGAAGGCGGGCAGATTACTTACACCGCGACGCTGACCAACCCGGCGCAGACACCGGTGACCATCACCCTGAGCAATGGCTCGGTGATTACCATCAAGGCCGGTGAGTCGACCGGCACCGTGGTTGTGGATACGCCGGCCAACGATGTTTACAACAATGGGTCGACGGTCAGCACCACTATTACGGGGGCGACGGGCGGTAACTTTGAAAGTCTGGTGCCGAGTACAACGCCTGCTGTCACTACGATTACTGATTCGATCGATACCACTACCGTTACTTTGACTGCTGATAATTCGGTCGTTGAAGGCGGAAATATCACTTACACCGCGACGCTGACCAATCCGGCGCAGACGGCAGTGACCGTGACGTTGAGCAATGGACAGACGATTGTCATCGAAGCGGGCAAGACCTCCGGGACTGTCGTTTTCCAAACCCCAGCTAACGACGTCTACAACAACGGTTCCACCGTTAACACGACGATTACCAAGGCTGAAGGTGGCAATTTCGAGAACCTGGCGACGAATCCAGCGCCAGCGACCACCACGATCACCGACTCGATCGACACCACTACCGTCACTCTGACTGCTGATAACTCGGTCGTTGAAGGTGGAAATATCACCTACACCGCGACGCTGACTAACCCAGCGCAAACCGCTGTGACCGTGACACTTTCGAACGGCCAAACCATCACCATCGAAGCGGGCAAGACCTCCGGAACTGTTGTTTTCGAAACGCCAGCCAACGACGTCTACAACAACGGCTCGACCGTTAATACGACGATCACCAAAGCTGAAGGCGGTAATTTCGAAAACCTGGCCACCAACCCAGCGCCAGCGACTACGACGATCACTGATTCGATCGACACCACTACCGTTACCTTGACCGCCGATAACTCGGTCGTTGAAGGCGGCAATATCACCTACACCGCCACGCTGACTAACCCAGCGCAAACAGCTGTGACCGTGACGCTTTCGAACGGCCAAACCATCACCATCGAAGCGGGCAAGACCTCCGGAACTGTTGTTTTCGAAACGCCAGCCAACGACGTCTACAACAACGGTTCCACCGTTAACACGACGATTACCAAGGCTGAAGGTGGCAATTTCGAGAACCTGGCGACGAATCCAGCGCCAGCGACTACGACGATCACTGATTCGATCGATACCACTACCGTTACTTTGACTGCTGATAACTCGGTCGTTGAAGGCGGAAATATCACCTACACCGCGACGCTGACTAACCCAGCGCAAACCGCTGTGACCGTCACGCTGAGCAACGGCCAAACCATCACGATTGAAGCCGGTAAAACGGCTGGTTCGGTGGTTTTCCAAACTCCGGCTAACGACGTCTACAACAACGGCTCCACCGTTAATACGACGATCACCAAAGCTGAAGGCGGCAACTTCGAGAACCTGGCGACGAATCCAGCGCCAGCGACTACGACGATCACTGATTCGATCGATACCACTACCGTTACTTTGACTGCTGATAACTCGGTCGTTGAAGGCGGCAATATCACTTACACCGCAACGCTGACCAATCCGGCGCAAACCGCGGTGACCGTGACGCTTTCGAATGGACAGACCATCACGATTGAAGCGGGCAAGACCACTGGCACGGTAGTTTTCGAAACCCCAGCCAATGACGTCTACAACAACGGCTCGACCGTCAACACGACGATTACCAGGGCTGAAGGCGGCAATTTCGAGAACCTGGCGACGAATCCAGCGCCAGCGACTACGACGATCACTGATTCGATCGACACCACTACCGTTACCTTGACCGCCGATAACTCGGTCGTTGAAGGCGGCAATATCACCTACACCGCCACGCTGACTAACCCAGCGCAAACAGCTGTGACCGTGACGCTTTCGAACGGCCAAACCATCACCATCGAAGCGGGCAAGACCTCCGGAACTGTTGTTTTCGAAACGCCAGCCAACGACGTCTACAACAACGGTTCCACCGTTAACACGACGATTACCAAGGCTGAAGGTGGCAATTTCGAGAACCTGGCGACGAATCCAGCGCCAGCGACCACCACGATCACCGACTCGATCGACACCACTACCGTTACTTTGACTGCTGATAATTCGGTCGTTGAAGGCGGAAACATCACCTACACCGCGACGTTGACTAACCCAGCGCAAACCGCTGTGACCGTGACGTTGAGCAATGGTCAGACGATTGTTATCGAAGCGGGCAAGACCTCCGGGACTGTCGTTTTCCAAACCCCAGCCAACGACGTCTACAACAACGGCTCCACCGTTAATACGACGATCACCAAAGCTGAAGGCGGCAACTTCGAGAACCTGGCGACGAATCCAGCGCCAGCGACTACCACGATTACCGACTCGATCGACACCACTACCGTTACTCTGACTGCTGATAACTCGGTGGTTGAGGGCGGCAATATCACTTACACCGCAACGCTGACCAATCCGGCTCAGACGGCAGTGACCGTGACTCTATCGAACGGTCAGACCATCACGATTGAAGCCGGTAAAACTACTGGCTCGGTGGTTTTCCAAACTCCGGCTAACGACGTCTATAACAACAGCTCGACCGTTAATACAACGATCACCAAAGCTGAAGGCGGCAATTTCGAGAACCTGGCGACCAACCCGGCGCCAGCGACTACGACGATCACTGATTCGATCGATACCACTACTGTTACTTTGACTGCTGATAACTCGGTCGTTGAAGGCGGAAATATCACCTACACCGCCACGCTGACTAACCCAGCGCAAACTGCTGTAACCGTGACGTTGAGCAATGGTCAGACGATTGTTATCGAAGCGGGCAAGACCTCCGGGACTGTCGTTTTCCAAACCCCAGCCAACGACGTCTACAACAACGGCTCCACCGTTAATACGACGATCACCAAAGCTGAAGGCGGCAACTTCGAGAACCTGGCGACGAATCCAGCGCCAGCGACCACCACGATTACCGACTCGATCGACACCACTACCGTCACTCTGACTGCTGATAACTCGGTCGTTGAAGGTGGAAATATCACCTACACCGCGACGCTGACTAACCCAGCGCAAACCGCTGTAACAGTCACCCTGAGCAACGGCCAGACCATCACAATTGAGGCTGGTAAAACCGCTGGCTCGGTGGTTTTCCAAACTCCGGCTAACGACGTCTACAACAACGGCTCGACCGTTAATACGACGATCACCAAAGCTGAAGGCGGTAACTTCGAGAACCTGGCCACCAACCCAGCGCCAGCGACTACCACGATTACCGACTCGATCGACACCACTACCGTCACTCTGACTGCCGATAACTCGGTCGTTGAAGGCGGAAATATCACCTACACCGCCACGCTGACTAACCCAGCGCAAACTGCTGTAACCGTGACGTTGAGCAATGGTCAGACGATTGTTATCGAAGCGGGCAAGACCTCCGGGACTGTCGTTTTCCAAACCCCAGCTAACGACGTCTACAACAACGGTTCGACCGTTAACACGACGATCACCAAAGCTGAAGGCGGTAATTTCGAGAACCTGGCGACCAACCCAGCGCCAGCCACTACGACGATCACCGATTCGATCGATACCACTACCGTCACTCTGACTGCCGATAACTCGGTCGTTGAAGGTGGAAATATCACCTACACCGCGACGCTGACTAACCCAGCGCAAACTGCTGTAACCGTGACGTTAAGCAATGGTCAGACGATTGTTATCGAAGCGGGCAAGACCTCCGGGACTGTCGTTTTCCAAACCCCAGCCAACGACGTCTACAACAACGGTTCCACCGTTAATACGACGATCACCAAAGCTGAAGGCGGTAACTTCGAAAACCTGGCCACCAACCCTGCGCCAGCGACTACGACGATCACTGATTCGATCGATACCACCACCGTCACCCTGACCGCCGATAACTCGGTCGTTGAAGGCGGCAACATCACCTACACCGCCACTCTGACTAACCCAGCGCAAACCGCTGTGACCGTCACGCTGAGCAACGGCCAGACAATTGTTATCGAAGCGGGCAAGTCTTCCGGGAGTGTCGTTTTCCAAACTCCAGCGAATGACGTCTACAACAACGGTTCGACCGTTAACACGACGATCACCAAAGCTGAAGGCGGCAATTTCGAGAACCTGGCGACGAATCCAGCGCCAGCGACCACCACGATTACCGACTCGATCGACACCACTACCGTCACTCTGACTGCCGATAACTCGGTCGTTGAAGGCGGCAATATCACTTACACCGCAACGCTGACCAATCCGGCGCAAACCGCGGTGACCGTGACGCTTTCGAATGGACAGACCATCACGATTGAAGCGGGCAACACCACCGGCACGGTAGTTTTCGAAACCCCAGCTAACGACGTCTATAACAACGGTTCCACCGTTAATACGACGATTACCAAGGCTGAAGGTGGCAACTTCGAGAACCTGGTAGCGAATCCGGCGACAGCGACTACGACGATCACCGATTCGATCGATACCACTACCGTTACTTTGACTGCTGATAACTCGGTCGTTGAAGGCGGAAACATCACCTACACCGCGACGTTGACCAATCCGGCGCAAACCGCGGTGACCGTGACGCTTTCGAATGGACAGACCATCACGATTGAAGCGGGCAACACCACCGGCACGGTAGTTTTCGAAACCCCAGCTAACGACGTCTATAACAACGGTTCCACCGTTAATACGACGATTACCAAGGCTGAAGGTGGCAACTTCGAGAACCTGGTAGCGAATCCGGCGACAGCGACTACGACGATCACCGATTCGATCGATACCACTACCGTTACTTTGACTGCTGATAACTCGGTCGTTGAAGGCGGAAACATCACCTACACCGCGACGTTGACCAATCCGGCGCAAACCGCGGTGACCGTGACGCTTTCGAATGGACAGACCATCACGATTGAAGCCGGTAAAACCACCGGCTCGGTGGTTTTCCAAACTCCGGCTAACGACGTCTATAACAACGGCTCGACCGTTAATACGACGATCACCAAAGCTGAAGGTGGCAATTTCGAGAACCTGGCGACCAACCCAGCGCCAGCGACTACGACGATCACCGATTCGATCGATACCACTACCGTCACTCTGACTGCCGATAACTCGGTCGTTGAAGGTGGCAATATCACCTACACCGCGACGCTGACTAACCCGGCGCAAACTGCTGTGACCGTGACGTTGAGCAACGGCCAAACCATCAACATCGAAGCTGGCAAGTCCACTGGCAGCGTGGTTTTCCACACGCCGGCGAATGACGTCTACAACAACGGTTCCACCGTTAGTACGACGATTACCAAAGCTGAAGGTGGCAACTTCGAAAACCTGGCGACTAATCCTGCGCCAGCGACCACGACAATCACCGACTCGATCGACACCACTACCGTTACCTTGACCGCCGATAACTCGGTCGTTGAGGGCGGCAATATCACTTACACCGCCACGCTGACCAACCCAGCGCAAACTGCCGTAACCGTCACGCTGAGCAACGGCCAAACCATCACGATTGAAGCCGGTAAAACCGCTGGCTCGGTGGTTTTCCAAACTCCGGCTAACGACGTCTATAACAACGGCTCGACCGTCAACACGACGATCACCAAAGCTGAAGGCGGTAACTTCGAAAACCTGGCCACCAACCCTGCGCCAGCGACTACGACGATCACTGATTCGATCGACACCACCACCGTCACTCTGACTGCTGACAATTCGGTCGTTGAGGGCGGCAATATCACTTACACCGCAACGCTGACCAATCCGGCGCAAACCGCGGTGACCGTGACGCTTTCGAATGGCCAAACCATCACGATTGAAGCGGGCAAGACCACCGGCACGGTAGTTTTCGAAACCCCAGCTAACGACGTCTACAACAACGGCTCGACCGTTAATACAACGATCACCAAGGCTGAAGGCGGCAACTTCGAAAACCTGGCGACGAATCCAGCGCCAGCGACTACGACAATCACCGACTCGATCGACACCACTACCGTCACTCTGACTGCTGATAACTCGGTCGTTGAAGGCGGAAATATCACCTACACCGCGACGCTGACTAACCCAGCGCAAACTGCTGTGACCGTGACGTTGAGCAACGGTCAGACGATTGTTATCGAAGCGGGCAAGTCGTCCGGGACTGTCGTTTTCCAAACTCCAGCCAATGACGTCTACAACAACGGTTCGACCGTTAACACGACGATCACCAAGGCTGAAGGTGGCAACTTCGAGAACCTGGCGACGAATCCAGCGCCAGCGACCACCACGATCACCGACTCGATCGATACCACTACCGTTACTTTGACTGCCGATAACTCGGTCGTCGAAGGCGGCAACATCACCTACACCGCCACGCTGACCAACCCAGCGCAAACTGCCGTAACCGTCACGCTGAGCAACGGTCAGACGATTGTTATCGAAGCGGGCAAGACCTCCGGGACTGTCGTTTTCCAAACCCCAGCCAACGACGTCTACAACAACGGTTCGACCGTCAACACTACGATCACCAAAGCTGAAGGCGGCAATTTCGAAAACCTGGCGACGAATCCAGCGCCAGCGACTACGACGATCACTGATTCGATCGACACCACCACCGTCACCTTGACCGCCGATAACTCGGTCGTTGAGGGCGGCAACATTACTTACACCGCTACGCTGACCAACCCGGCACAAACGGCTGTGACCGTCACGCTGAGCAACGGCCAAACCATCACGATTGAGGCCGGTAAAACCGCTGGCTCGGTGGTTTTCCAAACTCCGGCCAATGACGTCTATAACAACGGTTCGACCGTTAACACGACGATCACCAAAGCTGAAGGCGGTAACTTCGAAAACCTGGCCACCAACCCGGCGCCAGCGACTACGACGATCACTGATTCGATCGATACCACCACCGTCACCTTGACCGCCGATAACTCGGTCGTCGAAGGCGGCAATATCACCTACACCGCTACGCTGACTAACCCGGCGCAGACTGCTGTGACCGTGACACTTTCGAACGGACAGACCATCACGATTGAAGCCGGCAAAACGGCTGGTTCGGTGGTTTTCCAAACCCCAGCAAACGACGTCTACAACAACGGTTCCACCGTCAGCACCACCATTACCAAAGCTGAAGGTGGCAATTTCGAAAACCTGGCCACCAACCCAGCGCCAGCGACTACGACGATCACCGATTCGATCGACACCACCACCGTTACCCTGACGGCGAACGCTTCGGTCGTGGAAGGCGGCGACATCACTTACACCGCCACACTGACCAACCCGGCGCAAACCGCCGTGACCGTCACGCTGAGCAACGGCCAAACCATCAACATCGAAGCTGGCAAGTCCACTGGCAGCGTGGTTTTCCACACTCCAGCAAACGACGTCTACAACAACGGCTCGACCGTCAATACGACGATCACCAAAGCTGAAGGCGGCAACTTCGAAAACCTGGCAGCCAACCCGGCGCCAGCGACTACGACGATTACCGACTCGATCGACACCACAACCGTCACCCTGACGGCGAACGCTTCGGTCGTGGAAGGCGGCGACATCACTTACACCGCCACACTGACCAACCCGGCGCAAACCGCTGTCACCGTCACGCTGAGCAACGGCCAAACCATCAACATCGAAGCTGGCAAGTCCACTGGCAGCGTGGTTTTCCACACTCCAGCAAACGACGTCTACAACAACGGCTCGACCGTCAATACGACGATCACCAAAGCTGAAGGCGGCAACTTCGAAAACCTGGCAGCCAACCCGGCGCCAGCGACTACGACGATTACCGACTCGATCGACACCACAACCGTCACCCTGACGGCGAACGCTTCGGTCGTGGAAGGCGGCGACATCACTTACACCGCCACACTGACCAACCCGGCGCAAACCGCTGTCACCGTCACGCTGAGCAACGGCCAAACCATCAACATCGAAGCCGGCAAGTCCACTGGCACCGTGGTTTTCCACACTCCAGCCAACGACGTTTACAACAACGGTTCGACCGTTAACACGACGATCACCAAAGCTGAAGGCGGTAACTTTGAGAACCTGGCAGCCAACCCGGCGCCAGCGACTACGACGATCACCGACTCGATCGACACCACCACCGTCACCCTGACGGCGAACGCTTCGGTCGTGGAAGGCGGCGACATCACTTACACCGCCACATTGACCAACCCGGCGCAAACCGCCGTGACCGTCACGTTGAGCAATGGCCAGACGATCAACATCGAAGCCGGCAAGTCCACTGGCACCGTGGTTTTCCACACTCCAGCCAACGACGTTTACAACAACGGCTCGACCGTTAACACGACGATCACCAAAGCTGAAGGCGGTAATTTCGAAAACCTGGTAGCGAATCCGGCGCCAGCGACTACGACGATCACTGATTCGATCGATACCACTACCGTTACTTTGACTGCTGATAACTCGGTCGTTGAAGGCGGAAACATCACCTACACCGCGACGCTGACTAACCCAGCGCAAACTGCTGTAACAGTCACCCTGAGCAACGGCCAGACAATCGTCATCGAAGCGGGCAAGTCTTCCGGGAGCGTCGTATTCCAAACTCCAGCGAATGACGTCTACAACAACGGTTCGACCGTCAACACGACGATTACCAAGGCTGAAGGTGGCAATTTCGAAAACCTGGCCACCAACCCGGCGCCAGCGACTACGACGATTACCGACTCGATCGACACCACCACCGTTACCCTGACGGCGAACGCTTCGGTCGTGGAAGGCGGCGACATCACTTACACCGCCACACTGACCAACCCGGCACAAACGGCTGTGACCGTCACGTTGAGCAATGGCCAGACGATCAACATCGAAGCCGGCAAGTCCACTGGCACCGTGGTTTTCCACACTCCAGCCAACGACGTTTACAACAACGGCTCGACCGTTAACACGACGATCACCAAAGCTGAAGGCGGTAATTTCGAAAACCTGGTAGCGAATCCGGCGCCAGCGACTACGACGATCACTGATTCGATCGATACCACTACCGTTACTTTGACTGCTGATAACTCGGTCGTTGAAGGCGGAAACATCACCTACACCGCGACGCTGACTAACCCAGCGCAAACTGCTGTAACAGTCACCCTGAGCAACGGCCAGACAATCGTCATCGAAGCGGGCAAGTCTTCCGGGAGCGTCGTATTCCAAACTCCAGCGAATGACGTCTACAACAACGGTTCGACCGTCAACACGACGATTACCAAGGCTGAAGGTGGCAATTTCGAAAACCTGGCCACCAACCCGGCGCCAGCGACTACGACGATTACCGACTCGATCGACACCACCACCGTTACCCTGACGGCGAACGCTTCGGTCGTGGAAGGCGGCGACATCACTTACACCGCCACACTGACCAACCCGGCACAAACGGCTGTGACCGTCACGCTGAGCAACGGCCAAACCATCACGATTGAGGCCGGTAAAACCGCTGGCTCGGTGGTTTTCCAAACTCCGGCCAATGACGTCTATAACAACGGTTCGACCGTTAACACGACGATCACCAAAGCTGAAGGCGGTAACTTCGAAAACCTGGCCACCAACCCGGCGCCAGCGACTACGACGATTACCGACTCGATCGACACCACCACCGTTACCCTGACGGCGAACGCTTCGGTCGTGGAAGGCGGCGACATCACTTACACCGCCACACTGACCAACCCGGCGCAAACCGCTGTCACCGTCACGCTGAGCAACGGCCAAACCATCAACATCGAAGCCGGCAAGTCCACTGGCAGCGTGGTTTTCCACACGCCAGCAAACGACGTCTACAACAACAGCTCCACCGTCAGCACGACGATCACCAACGCCACTGGCGGTAACTTCGAGAACCTGGCCAAGAACCCGGCGCCAGCGACTACGACGATTACCGACTCGATCGACACCACCACCGTTACCCTGACGGCGAACGCTTCGGTCGTGGAAGGTGGCGACATCACTTACACCGCCACACTGACCAACCCGGCACAAACCGCCGTGACCGTCACGCTGAGCAACGGCCAGACGATCAACATCGAAGCCGGCAAGTCCACTGGCAGCGTGGTTTTCCACACGCCAGCAAACGACGTCTACAACAACAGCTCCACCGTCAGCACGACGATCACCAACGCCACTGGCGGTAACTTCGAGAACCTGGCCAAGAACCCGGCGCCAGCGGTGACCACCATCACCGACTCGATCGACACCACCACTGTCACCCTGACAGCCACCCCATCGGTGGTTGAAGGCGGCACGATCACCTACACCGCCACGCTGACCAATCCGGCGCAAACCGCTGTGACCGTCACGCTGAGCAACGGCCAGACGATCAACATTGAAGCGGGCAAGTCCACCGGCAGTGTGGTGTTCCAAACGCCGCCAAACGATGTGTACAACAATGCCTCGACCGTCAGCACGACGATCACCAAGGCCACCGGCGGTAACTTCGAGAACCTGGCAGCGAACCCGGCGCCGGCGACTACCAGCATCACCGACTCGATCGACACCACCACTGTGACCCTGACCGCGCCAAGCGCGGTCAACGAAGGCGGCACGATCACCTACACCGCCACCTTGAGCAACAAGGCCGGCAGCGACATGGTGATCACCCTGGACAACGGTTCGAGTATCACCATCAAGCAAGGCGCAACCGTGGGCTCGGTGACTGTCAATGCCCCGGGCGATGACGTGTTCATCGACAAGAGCACCCAGACCGTCAAGATCACCGGTACCACCGGCGGTAATTTCGAAAACCTCGCCGTCACGCCGGGCGGCGCCACGACGGTGGTCAACGACACCATCGACACCGTGAGGGTCCTGCTGACCGCCACCGGCAGCGTCGGCGAGAAAGGCAACATCGTCTACACCGCCACCCTGGTCGACAAAGACGGCCATGTGGTGAACAACGTCGGCAAAACCGTGGTGATCGAGCTGGATAACGGCAAGACCATCAGCATTGCCGATGGCCAGAGCGCCAGCACCGTCACCGTGGTTGCACCTAACGATGTGTATGCCGGCACCCAGACTGTCACCGCCGCCATCAAGGGTGTGACCGGTGGCGAGCAGTTCGAAAACCTGGTGCCGGTCAAGGATCCGGTCAGCACCACCGTTTACGACACGCCAGCCACCACTGACCTGACCACCGTGACCCTGACCGCGCCAACCGCAGTCAACGAAGGCGGCACGATCACCTACACCGCCACCTTGAGCAACAAGGCCGGCAGCGACATGGTGGTCACGCTGGATAACGGTTCGACCATCACCATCAAGCAAGGCGCAACCGTGGGCACGGTGACCGTCAATGCGCCTGGCGATGACGTGTTCATCGACAAGAGCACCCAGACCGTCAAGATCACCGGCACCACCGGTGGCAATTTCGAGGGCGTGAGCATCACGCCGGGCGGCGCGACCACCACGATCAACGACACCATCGATGACGTGACCGTGTCGCTCAAAGCCACCGGTTCGGTCAGCGAAGGCGGCCAGATCACCTACACCGCGTCCCTGGTGGACAAGAACGGCAACGCGGTGAAGAACGTCGGTTCCGACCTGGTAGTGAAGCTGGACAATGGCTCGACCATTACCATCGGCAACGGCCAGTCCAGCAGCACCACCACCGCGACTGCACCAAACGATGCGTATGTCGGCGCCAACGATGTCACGGCCAAGATCACCAATGTGGTCAGTGGCGGCGACAAGTATGAGCACCTGATCGTCGACGGCAGCACCGTGACCACCAAGGTCACGGATGTGGTCAACAACACCACCATCAGCATCACCGGCGACGCGTCGGTGACGGAAGGCGGCGTGGCGCACTACACCCTGACCTTGAGCAACCCGGCGCAAACCGATGTGACCGTGACACTCAAGTACAGCGGCACCGCCACCGACGGCTCGGACTTCAATGGCGTGTACACCGTGAAAATCCCGGCGGGCTCCAGCAGCGTGCCGTTCACGATCGGCACGATCGACGACAAGATCACCGAGCCGACGGAAACCATCGTCATCACCATCGATAAAACCACCGGCGGCAATTTCGAGAACCTGGTGGTCGGCAACGGCAGCGTCAGCACCAACATCATCGACAACGATGCGCCACCGGTCATCGACCTGGATGCCAACAACTCCAGCGGCGCTACCGGGGCTGACTACAAAGTGACCTTCACCGAAGGCACCGCCGGCCCGGGCGTGTCGATTGCCGACACCGATATCAAGATCACCGACCCGGACAGCACGATGCTGACCGGTGCGACGATCACCCTGACCAACGCACAGGCCGGTGATGCACTGAACCTGGGCAACAGCGTGAATGGCATTACCGTCAGCACCAACAACCAGACAGGCACCATCACCCTGACGTTGTCGGGCAGCGCGACGCTGGCTGACTACATGCAGCGCATCCAGAACATCACGTTCACCAACAGCAGCCACGACCCGAGCACTACGCCGCGCACCATCACCGTGACCGTGACCGATGGCGGCAACTACTCCAACGTCGCCACCACCACCGTCAACGTGGTGGCCGTCAACGATGCACCGGTCGCCACCGGCAGCGCCGTGACCGGCACCGAAGACACGCCGCTGGCCCTGACCTGGGCCAACTTCGGTGTAACCGACGTGGATTCGCCACAAAGCAGCCTGGGTGTGAAAATCACCGACCTGCCGGTGGCCGGCAAGCTGCAATACCTGGCAGCCGATGGCACCACCTGGGCCAACGTGACCGCGGGCCAGACCTTCACCAAGGCGCAGATCGACGGCGGCCAGTTGCGCTTCATGCCGAACGCCAACGAATCCGGCGCCGACGGTTATGGCGGTACCGGCATCGGCAACAAGCAGGCGGATTACGCACAGTTCAAGTTCCAGCCTACTGACGGCAAGGACTTGGGCACCAGTGCCACGGTGAAAGTCGATATCACTCCGGTAGCCGACGCACCGACCCTGAATGTGGCCGACAACAGCGTCAACTCGGTGGGCTTGATCAAGCAAAGCTGGAACAGCCTGTCCGGTATCGGCACCAACGGTAACGGCGCGGCCCCGGCCGACCTGAAAAACGCCATTGATAACGCCGGCACGCCGAACAGCAGCGCCATCGTCACCAACGTCGAATCCACGGCCAACGTCGCAGCCGGTTCGGGGTCGAAGATCTCCGGCCTGATGTATATGGAAGCCGGCAAGACCTACACCTTCAGCGGCGTCGCCGATGACAGCCTGGTGATCAACATCGGCGGCAAGGACGTGGCCAGCGGCTTGTGGGGCACCAACAGCGGCAAGTTCAGCGGCTCGATCACCCCGACGGTGAGCGGCTACTACAGCATCGAGATCTACCACGCCAACCAGTCCGGCCCAGGCAGCTATGACGTCAACCTGTCGGTCAACGGCGCACCCGCCCAGGACCTGAGCACCAGCGGCGTGCCGCTGTACACCGGCATCACCGACCTGACCAACGCCGGCGTGACCGTGTCCGACCTGCATGGCAGCAACGGTGACGGCTATTACGTGGGCTACAAGCTCAACGAAGGCCAGGAAAACGGCACCGTCAAACTGTCCAAGGTCACCACCGCGCTGACCGACACTGACGGCTCGGAAACCCTGAGCGTGAAGATCAGCGGCATACCGGCAGGTTCGGTGCTGACCGACGCTTCCGGCCACACCTTCACCGCCACCAAAGGCGTAAGCGAAGTCAACGTGAACGGTTGGGACCTGGGCACCCTGAGCATCAAGCCGCCGACCTACTACAGCGGCCAGTTCAACCTGACCGTCACCTCGACCTCCACCGAAAGCCTCGGCGGCTCGGCCGTGACCACTGCGCAACTGCCAGTCACCGTTTACCCGGCGACCTACAACGCGGTGACTGGTACTTCGGGCAGCGACGCGATCAACGGCACCGACGGCAACGACATCGTTGTGGCCGATATTGGCGGCCTGAACGTGGTGCAGGGCAAGAACTACAACATCGCGTTCATGGTGGACAGCTCGGGCAGCATGAGCACCGCCTCGATCAACGCGGCAAAAGCCTCGTTGACCTCGGTGTTCAACGCGCTCAAAGACAGCCTGGGCAGCAATACCTCCGGCACCGTGAACATCTTCCTGGCAGACTTCGATACCCAGGTGAACAAGTCGGTAGCGATCAACCTCAACGATCCAAACGCGCTGAACGTGCTCAAGGGTGTGCTGGATTCGATGGTGTCGGGCGGCGGTACCAACTACGAAGACGTGTTCAAGACCACGGCGAACTTCTTCCAGAGCGGCCTGGCGACCAGCAACACCGGCGCCACCAACCTGACGTACTTCATCACCGACGGCCAGCCTACGTACTACCAGAGCGGCGAGCAGACCAACCCGACGCTGTACGGCAACGTGAAGTTCGATGACGTGGTGACCATGGCCAACTACACGCCAGGCACAGCCGTCGGCAAGTACCTGGACAACACCCATTACTTCAGCATCGACACCTCGGGGGCGGCGGCACTGCAGACCTACAATGGCTCCCGTTGGGTTTACACCAGCCTGGGCACCGTCCACGCTCAAGGCGACGGTACATTTGAGCTCTCCAACCTCTCGGGTACCGGCAACAGCACCGACTCGGCGACCCTGAGCAACGCCAAAAGCGCATTTGCGCTGCTGGGCGGGTTGTCGCAGGTGGAAGCGATCGGCATCAACGGTGACGTCAGCCTCAGCGACCTCAAGCCGTACGACAGCGATGGCAAGCCGCAAACCAACATCGATCCGAAGGACTTGGCCAACGCCATCCTCGGCCACACCGAGGCCACGCTGCCGGGCGCCGACACCATCAACGGTGGCGACGGCAACGACATCATCTTCGGCGACCTGGTGAGCTTCAGCGGCATTACCGGTGAGGGTTACAACGCGCTGCAGGCGTTCGTGGCACAGAAAACCGGCGTGGCGGTTTCGGCGGTAAAGCCTTCGAACGTGCACCAGTACGTCACCGAGCATTACGCTGACTTCGACGTGTCCGGCGCCAAAGACGGCAACGACACGCTGCTGGGTGGCGCAGGTGATGACATCCTGTTCGGCCAGGGCGGCAACGACTACCTGGACGGCGGCAAGGGCAATGACATCCTGCTGGGCGGCACCGGTAACGACACCTTGATCGGTGGGCCGGGCAACGACATTTTGATCGGTGGTTCGGGTGCCGACACCTTCGTCTGGAAATCGGGTGACTTCGGCAACGACGTGATCAAGGACTTCAAGGCGTCGGAAGGTGACCGCATCGACCTGCGGGATTTGTTGAAAGGCGAGACGGACAGCACCATCGACAACTACCTCAAGATCACCACGGTAGACGGCGTGTCGACCCTGCAAGTGAGCAGTGAAGGCAAGCTCAACGCCGCCGGTGGCCTGGCCAACGCCGATGTGACGATCAAGCTGGAAGGCAACGACTGGTCCCACACCAGCATCAACTCGCTGATCACTGGCGCCGACCCGACCATCAAGATTGACCACACCGCCTAAGACGCGATTGACCGGCCGCCCCCAGGGGCGGCCGATTTTTTTGGGCCACAGGTTGCTGGCCCTGGCGCAGGGTTGCATCGCATACTCGCGCCTATAAACACACCGTTGACCTATGCTGGTGACGGCGTGTGGCTTATTTTCGAGGGGTTCTTATGTTTTACGTGCAACGTGATGCACAGGGCGCATTGAGTCGCGTGGAGGCTGCGGCCTTTGCCGAGTCGACCGAGACCCTGCCGGCCGATCACCATGAGATTCAGGCCTGGTACGCCAACGAAGTGGTGGAAACCAGCCTGGCACAACTCAAGCAGAGTGACCTGGAGATGATCCGGGTGCTGGACGACTTGATTCAGGTGCTGACCCGCAAAGGCGTTATCAGCGTGACGGACCTGCCGCCGGCGGCCCAGGCCAAGCTGATGGACCGTACCCACGCACGGGAAGCGCTGGGTGGGTTGAGCCATTTGATCAATGATGAAGAGACCGGGCTGATCTGATCTCACTTTAACTGTGGGAGCGGGCTTGCCCGCGATGCAGACGCCGCGGTGTATCAGTAACACTCAGGTGATGCTATCGCAGGCAAGCCAGCTCCCACAAAAAGCCGGCTCCCACATTTTTTACTGTGTCCGTGAATTATTTCCAGGGCGCCGGCTCGCCCACCAGTTGCCCCTGCACGCCGAAAATCCCCATCTCGCGAATCACCTTCAGTTCGCCCTCGGTCTCTACGCGCTCGGCAATCAGCGGCAAGTCGATGCTGTGCGCCGCGCGCTGGATTGCCTCGATGAACAGGCGCTTGTCGCTTTCCTGGTCGATGGCCCGGATGTAACTGCCGTCTATCTTCAAGTACGCCAGGCCCAGGCGGGCCAGGTTGCCGATCATGCTGAAGCGCCCGCCGAAACGCTGCAGGCTCACGCAGGCGCTGAGTCAGTTGTTCCAGCAACGCCTGTTCCGGCAATTGCTCCTCACCGATTTCCAGGGTCAGGCGCGGGCCCAGGTTGCTGTGCTGGCGTAGCAGCTCGATGATTTTGTTCAACGCTTGAGGATCTTGCAGCGTCGCCGCCGAGAGGTTCAGCGCCAGGCTTTTAGTGTGGCCGGCCATCTGCTTGAGCACTTGCTCCAGGATCAGACGGTCCAGCCGGGCCGACCAGCCGAAGCGCTCCAGCCAGGGCAGGAAACGCCCGGCGGGAATGGTGTGGCCGTCTTCATCCTGTAAGCGCGACAGCACTTTGTAATGCAGTACCGACTGAGGGTCCTGGCTGGCGACCACCGGCTGAAAGTACAGCTGGAAGCGTTGCTGGGTCAGGGCCTGGTCGAGCAGGTTATGCCAGGCATGGTGATCGTCACCAACGCTGGCGGCGACGCTGTGGTCAAGGCACACCCAACTGCTGTCGCCCTGCCCTTCAGCCTGCGCCAGGGCCTGGTCCGCCAGGGTCAACAAGGTTTGCGGGGCGTCGCCATGGTTAAACGGCGCCAGGCCAATGTAAGCGACCGGCGTGACATCACTGGCGCCCGTGGCTTGCAGGCTTTGCAGGGTGCTTTCCAGGTTTTGCGCCAATTGCAACGCCTCTTCCCGCACCAGACCCGGCGCCAGCACAGCAAATTCACCGCCACGAATACGGGTGACGAGGTTGTGGGTTTCCGGGTACGGCTCACACTGGCGCAGCAACTGAGTGCCGACCGCTTGCAGCAATTGGTCGGTGCGCTGCCCGCCCAGGCGCTGATTGAGACCGGCCAGGTCCTTCACGCGTAGCACCAGCAAATAACCGGAGTTGGTTTCCTCGGGGTTGCTGACGCGGGCGTTGAGCTGCATTTCGAAGTAACGGCGGTTGGCCAGGCCGGTGAGGTTGTCCTGATAGGACTCGGTGCGCAATTTCTCACTGCGCTCGGCCTGTTCCTGGAACAGTGCCTTGAGTTTTTCCACCATCTGGTTCATCGCCTGCACCACGCGGCGCAGCTCCGGCGTGCGCGGCAGATCCGGCAGACTGAGGAATTCGCGGCGGGCAATGGCGTGGGACTGTTTGACCATGTAGTCCAGCGGCTTCAATTGCCGACGCAGCAACAGCGCGCCCAGCACCGCGCTCACCGCGCCGCACAGCAGCAGCCAGCCAAGGCTGCCCAACGCGCTTTGCCAGAGTTTGGCCAAGGCGAACATTGGATGGCTGACCACCTCCACGCGCGCCGCCTGCTCCCAGCCGCGGTTGACCAGAGCATCGCCACCGGCCGGCTCCAGGCCGATCAGTTTGACGAACCAGTCGGGCACGCCGTTGTTGTCGGGAATACCGTTGCGCTCGACGATGGTTTTGTCGGTTGCCAGGTCCACCACGCGGATGCTCGCGTAGTAGCCACTGTCGAAGATCGAGCTGACCAACAGCTCCACCATGGCCGGGTCGTCGATATTCGGCGTCAGCGACAGCGCCAGCGCGGTGGCCGCGTCCTGGGCATGGGAGCGCAGTTGATTGACGTACTGCGTGCGCGAGCTTTCAAGGCTGACCATGAAGCTGCCGCTGAAGGCCACGACCAGGAACAGACAGATTGCGATCAATAGTTGTTTGAACAAAGACACCGATCAATTACTCCTAGTTGGCAGGCTCGGCCGGGAAGCCTTCCGCACGCATTTTTCTCAACACATCCTGCCAGCGCGACAAGCGTTTGGTGTCGCCGACTTTCTTGTTGCCCGTGGCGCCTGGCAAGTACAACCCTTCGGCGTTGAATGAGTACACCGGAATCAGGTCGGTACGCCGAGTGGCGGGCAGAATTTCATCCATCAGGCTGTCGAGCACCAACGGAACCGCGTCAGGGGTCGAATAATACGTCAGGACCATATGAGCGCGATTCTGACGCAAGGCCTTGACGTAGGTAATGCGCAATTTGTCGCTGGAGACGCCCAGGTGACGCAAGCTGAAATACTTTGCGATGGCGTAGTCTTCACAGTCGCCGGCACCTTTCCAGAGTGCTTCGATGGGCGTCTCCCAATAGTCGACCACATGCCAGAGGTCGATGTCTTCGACGTAGGTCATTTGCTTGTTGAAAAACAGGTTCACGACCTTGAGCTGTTCCGGCTCGCTGACCTGCTTTTGGGTCGACAGCAGGCGCTGCCAATCGTCGATGCGCCGTAGGCCTTCCCCAAGCGGCCCGTACAAGGCGGTGGCCTTGCGGCTGATCTGTGAAAAATCCCAATCGGCATGCAGCCCGCCAGGCATCAGGCCGGCCAACAGAAGCGCTGAAAATAACCAGCTTAAGCATCGAGAGGGAATAAAACTTGCCGCCAAGGCGTTCAGTCCGTGAAGGGAGACGGAAATTCAAAGGATGGTGCAGCGTCGTCCAACAAAAAACAATGGCACAGTGCAATCATTCATAAATGGGGGGAAGTTTATAACGGCCCCTTGTGAGACGTATAAAGTGCGTCCTGTAAGCCCTTACAAACGGAAACTTTGGTTGTTTGACAAGCGTGTGGACCGTCTCTAGTGTGCATTGGATCCAATAAAACACACTCCACCCAAGACAGGAGGATAGCGTAACCGTGACGCAGAAGCCGAACCCATTAAGCAGCATTAAAATCAGCGGGCCTATTCCCGCCCATCTTGCGCGCGCCGTGATTGAAGAAACGTTGCGTAACGCCATTCTTGATGGCCGCTTGCCCTGTGGCACTGCGATGCGCCAGCAAGAACTTGCCAGCCTGTTTGGCGTCAGCCGCATGCCGGTGCGCGAAGCGTTGCGTCAGCTGGAAGCGCAATCCTTGCTGCAAGTAGTAACCCACAAGGGCGCCGTGGTTGCGCCGCTGATCGAAGACAACTCCGCTGAGACCTACGGCCTGCGCATGTTGCTGGAATCCGAAGCATTGCGGCTGTCGATCCCGTTTCTGACCGAGGCCGACATTGCCGAGGCAGACGCCCTTATCACTGCCCTGGAAAACGAGCGCGACTACGCCGAAATTGGCCGTCTCAACCGTCTGTTTCACATGGCCCTGTACGGCAAGGCGCCCAACCAGCGGCTGCTCAAGCTGGTCGAGCATGGCTTGAATGAGGAAGAACGCTTTCTGCGCTTCAACCTTGAGGCGATGGGGCTTGGCGAGACATCCCAGGAAGATCACCGCGAACTGCTCAACCTGGTGGCGCAGAAAAAGGTCGACGAAAGCATTCTGACGCTGCGCAATCACTTGATGCGCGGGATGGAAGTGATCACCACTTATCTGAACGGGCTGGAAACCACTGGCAAAAAAGCAGCGCACTAAGCCATCGCTCAACCCTCCTGCGGTGCGGGCCTCTTTCCTGACGGACAGGGCCCCACGTTAATGGCTTCGTTTAAAGTGACTCGGTTTAACCCGGCCTGCCTATATAAAAGAAACATCCCACTTTAATACCGATGATTCACACACAATAAAAACCGTGCGTAAAAATATCTAATACATTCATCAGCCCTCCAAAACGTTTAATCAGATTATTATCTGCCGCCCATAAAATCGATACTTCACCCGGCAACGCAAACCTTAAGCGATCACGCCGCGTGCTTGCCTTGGGCGGACGCCATCCCTCACTTACAACTACAAAACTTCCTTACTGTGTTTTGAGCAGTCGCGACAACTTATAGGCATCAACCATGCATCAACCTTTACTTGAACAACAAAAACTGAAATTGTGCAGTCATCCGTTATTTTCAGAAATAACTTCCATCAACAAGTTACAACTTTTTATGGAGCACCACGTATTTGCCGTGTGGGACTTCATGACCCTGACCAAACGCCTGCAACAGGATCTGACCTGCACGCAACTGCCTTGGCTTCCTCCCGCCGACGCGCATGCCGCACGCCTCATCAACGAAATCGTGTTGTGTGAAGAATCGGATGAACACCTGACCAGAGGCTACGGCAGCCACTTCGAGCTGTATCTGGAAGCCATGGCCGAAGTGGGCGCCGATACGAGCGTCATCAAGCATTTCATTCAATTGCAGCGCCAAGGCGTCCCGCCCGTCGAAGCGCTGCGCAGCGTCGAGGTACCGCCGGGCGTTGCGCGCTTTGTCGACAGCACCCTGCAGGTCGCCCTCAACGCGCCCACTCACCGCGTGGCGGCCGCGTTTGTGCACGGCCGCGAAAGCGTCATTGCCCCCATGTTCGAACGCATTTTGCACGGTACTGCCGGCCTCACGGGTGAAGCACCGACCCTGTGCCATTACCTTACCCGCCACATTGAGCTGGACGGCGGGGATCATGGGCCAGGCGCCGAACAAATATTGGGGCGCCTGATTGACGCAGACCCCACCCGGCAGGCCGAGGCCGACGAAACCGCCCTCGCCGTCGTCCTCGGCCGTATCACGTTCTGGGATGACGTGCGCGCCGCGCTGCAGAGGGCGCAACCATGAATGCCGCCGACTACCACGCCTTCGCCGACGATTGGGAGCGCCGCGCCACCATTCGCACACGTCCGCGGCGCGAGCTGGAAGAAGACGACAAATTGATCTTTCCAGTGTGCCGCCAACCCTTGGTGCTGAGTGCCAGCTTTCTAGAACATTGCCCGAAGCAGCGCGACTTTGTACTGACGCAAAGCTTCTACAAATTTCTGCACGACGTGGTCATCTTCGAAACCGAGATCGTCGACAAGACCGCCCGCAGCATTGCCAAAAACCGTTTCTCGCTGCCGTTTCCCCCCGCCTGCCGCTATGACGCGATGACCGTCGTGGTGGATGAGGACTATCACGCGCTGGTCGCCCTGGATTTCCTGCAACAAACGGTGGCATTGACCGGGATAAAGCCACTCGACTTGCCCCACCAAATCGAACTCAGCCGCGCGCTGCCGGCCGCCCTGGCACGGGCCCCGGCACATTTGCACGAGGCCGTAGAGCTGATCGCCGTGGCCATCGCCGAGAACACCGTCACCCATGATGTGGCCGCGTTTTCCAGGGATGACAGCGTCAAGGCATCTGTCCGCGGCCTGATGGCCGATCACCTCTTCGATGAAGGGCGCCATGCGCAATTCTGGACACAGCTGGTGCGCATTTACTGGCAGACGGCGACCCCGGCCGACCGCGATTGCATCGCTGAAGTCCTGCCGGTTTTTTTGCGACATTACCTGACCAACGAACTGCAACAAGGCTTTGATCTTCACTTGATCGACCACCTGGGCGTCAGCACGTGTGTTCGCCAGGCGCTGCAGGCTGAAGTTGCGGCGCTGGCCTTTCCCATCACTTGCCAACATCCACTGCTCGGTAACATCACAGGCTTCCTGCAACAAAGCGGCCTGTTGCAAACACCGAGCGTTGTACAGGCTTTGGACGACTATTTACCCGAACCCCGGAGGTCGGCATGAGACGGCTGGCCATCGGATGGAGTGGCACCAGCCGGGCGCTGGAGGCGATCAAAGAGGCGCTGGGACCCTACGGGCATCTGAACGCCGAAGAGGCATGCGACGTGCTGATCGAGGACGGCAGCTGCACACCATCCGCCCTACACGAACCCAGCCAAAGGTTGAGCCTGCGTCTGGGCGTTGGCCCGATGCCTGAACACGGGTTGCCAGGCCTGCAGTTGCGTTGCTATGGCCAGGACCAGCGCTTGCTGGCCGTGCACGACGTCGCCGAAGAGCCCAGCGGTAACGGCCAGCGTCTGTGCCGGCGGGCAACAAGGGAGCTGGCGGAATGGGTCGCGGTGCTGATCAGTGGTTTCTCAAGAGAGCCGAGTTTTTTCAAAACAACTGTGATCGCCAATACCTGGCCCGAACAGGATCTGCGAGGGCTGGATGCTCTGGCGTATAGGCATCATTTCAACCACACGGCGCAGCCAACACTGCTGCAAACAGCCCGTGTGCCGATGATTGAACAACTGCAGGCCAGCCTTCAGCGTTTTGCTCAACGGCCAGCGCTGAACATCGCGGGCAGCGTGCTGACGTACCGACAATTACAGGCGCGAGCCCTGTCGATTCAGCAATCCCTGTCGCCTTTGCTGGCGGGCATCGACGCGCCGGTGGTCGGCGTATGCCTGGAAAAATCCGTTGATCTGTACGCCAGCATTCTTGCAGTGCTGGGCTTCGGCGCGGTGTATTTGCCGCTCGCGCCGGATCATCCGCCCAAGCGCCAGCACGCCATGCTGGAAAGCGCCGGGGCCAGGGTGTTGCTGGGCAACGGTTACCACCCCTTGCGTGATCAGTTCATTCATCTGGACGTCGCCAACGTCGAGACGACCCCTCTCACATTGCCATTGATGCAAAAACGCCCCCGCCTCGATGCCCCCTGCATGGTGCTATTTACCTCCGGCACCACCGGGCAGCCCAAGGGGGTATTGCTCAGCCAGGGCAATCTTGCGCATTTCACGGCTTGGGCCGGGGACTGTTTGACGCTGGATGAGCAGAGCCGCGTTCTGCAGTTTTCACCCTTGAGTTTCGACTCGTCACTGATCGATATTTTCCCGTCCCTGATCGCCGGTGCCGAGCTGGTCATCCCCAGTGAAGCCCAGCGCCGCGACCCTCAGCAACTGGTCGAGCTGATGCGCCAACAACGTGTGAGCCATGGTTTTCTGCCGCCGGCCTTGTTGAGTATTTTGCCCCTGGACCAACCGTTGGGGCTGTCCCACCTGCTCACCGGTGGCGATGCCTGCGAACCGCATGTGATAGAACAATTGGCAGACCAATGCCGGTTGCACAACCTCTACGGCCCCACCGAGGCCACGGTGCTGGTCACCCACCGACGATTCCTGCGCGGCGACAGCAACCGAAACGTGGGCCGCCCCATCGCCAACAGCCAGGTGCTGATCCTCGATGACGACCTGCAGCCGGTGGATGAGCAGGTAATGGGGAATCTGTATATCGTCGGGCCCGGGGTCAGCCTGGGCTATGTGAATGCGCCGCGGCAGAACGAAAACCCGTTCATCACGCTGACGTTGCCCGACGGTCAGCTTCTCCCGGCATACCGCAGCGGCGATCTGGCGATGTGGACCAACGAAGGGATCGAGTTGGGTGGCCGGCGGGATGATCAGGTGAAGATCCGTGGCTTTCGGGTCGAACCCGGGGAGATCGAGCAATGCCTGCGCAACAGTCGCTTGTTTCGTCAGGTTGCCGTGGTGATCGACCGCGATCACAGGATCTACAGCGTTGTCGCCCAGCCCGAACCGGGCGCCACGCTGGCGAACCTGCAACAGCACGCGCGCGAGTGGTTGCCAGCCTACATGCACCCCCAAGTGTGGCGGGAATTGCCCGCAATGCCCTGCACGCACAACGGCAAGATCGATCGTCAGGCATTGGTGGCCCCGCCCGCACCGAGCGCTACTACCGCCCGCCTTGACACACTGACGCCCATGCAAGCGCACCTGTGCGGGCTATGGGGCGAGTTGCTCGGCGTGCCGGATGCGGGACTTGGCCTTGATGACAGCTTCTTCAGCCTGGGCGGCCACTCCATCCTGCTCTCAAGCTTGCTGTTGCGATTGCGTGAACGGTTTGGCCGCAGTGTCTCTTTGAGCCGTTTTTTCGAAGCACCGACCATTCGTACGCTCGCCGTGTTGATGGAAAATGGAGCACTGCCCGATACACCCTCGGGCCAGATGGAAAAGGACGCGAGTCAGCCGCTGAACATCGACATACTGCCAGCGGGGCAAGCGGGCGACCCGCGCAAGGTGATAGTCACCGGAGCCAACAGCTTTGTCGGAGTGCACATCGTCGAAGCATTGCTGGCAGCCGGCGCGCAACGGGTCACTTGCCTGGTACGAGAGCAGCCCGGTCAGTCGGCGATGGCACGGTTTACCAAAGCCTTGCGCGAGTTCCGCCTGGAGCATCTGGACCTCAGCCGCGTGCAGGTCTACGCCGCCGACATCAGCCAGCCTCGCCTCGGACTGACCGGGGAGGTATACGACCACATCGCCCGCAGCCACGGCGTATTGGTACACAGCGCGGCGCGGGTCAACCATGTGCTGGACTATGCCTCGCTTGCCAGGGAAAACGTCGAGTCAGCACTTGAATGTGTGCGCCTGTGTGAAACCCATTGCAAGAAAGTCCTCAACTTTATTTCGACGCTGTCAGCGTGCAGCCATAGGGACGCGCAGGGCAAAATTCTTGAAGCACCGGCTGTGGCCACACCGCCGCTCTACATCAGGAATGGCTACAACCTTTCCAAGTGGGTTGCCGAACGGTTGTTGGGGCGAGCGACCACGCAAGGCGCGTGGGTGAATATCCATCGCCCAGGAAACATTGCATTGAATAGCCACAGCGGCGTGTGCCAACCGCACAACAACCGGCTGATGCTGATGCTCAAGGGCTCGCTGCAGTTGGGCCTGCTGCCTCGCCTTTCGGTCAGTTTCGATCTGATGCCGGTGGACTTTTTCGCCCGTTTTATCGCCTTCCACAGCAGCCACTTTGCCGCCGGGCGCAACGTGTTCAACCTGCATAACCCGCAACCCTTGAGTTGGGATGACTACCTGGATGCATTTCATCAGGCGGGCCACCGCTTTGAACGCGTCAGCATTGCGCAGTGGCAGCAAGCGTTGCGGGCCGTCGGGCCTGACAACGCGCTGTTTGGCGTGCTGGGGTTTTACCTGGATGAACTCGCGGAAGACTTCAGCGACACCTCAATGATCTGCCACGAAAACGCACGCCAGGGTGTAGCCGCGATGGGTGAGCAATACCCGCAAAAGAGCCCGGCTCTGCTGCGCAAAGGCTGCGACCACCTCAAGGCCATCGACTTTCTCTGACCTGTTTTCAGGACCTCCACATGAAACTGTTGCAACCAGACACATTAATCCGGAACCCGCAGGGCGCACCTTTGGTGGCGTCGATTGAAGTCGACTGTGAAGCCACTTGCCTTTGGCAGTTGGTTGGCAATTTCGCCGGCTTCGATGCCTTCATTCCTGCCCTTTCGCACATCGAAATGACCGGCGCCGGCGTCGGCGCACTGCGCAAGAAGTTTTTCCGCGATGGCCATTGCGTTGTCGAGCAACTCAATAGCCGGGATGACGAGGCCATGTACATGACGTGGACCACGCTCTACAACACCCTGGGGATCGCCCGACTGTGGGCCGCAATGAGTGTGCAGGCGGTTGATGCGAACCGCTCGAGGGCGACCTGGACACTCGTTGGCGAACCCGTCGCAACGTCGCAGGCGGAATTTGAAAGGTTTGCCCAGGGTTTTATCGACGCAGCGCTGGAAAACGCTCGCCAGATGCTCGGCTGATCAGCAGGAGCGAGAGGCCTCGCTCCTGCACACGGCAGGTCAGATTTTGAAGCTGTCGACCAACTGCTTCAAACGGCTGGCTTGCTGGGACAGTGCATCACAGTCCTTGAGCGTTTCGTTGAGGTTGGCCACACCCTGCTGGTTCAGCAGGTTGATCTGGTTGATGTCCACATTGAGGGTTTCCACCACGGCCGTCTGCTCCTCGGTGGCGGCGGCGACCGACTGGTTCATGCCATCGATTTCGACAATTCGCTGCGTCACGCTGACCAGCCGCGCACCGGCCTGGTTGGCGACTTCAACGCTTTCTTCGCTGGAGGTCTGGCTGGCGTTCATGGTGGTCACAGCTTCACGGGAGCCCACTTGAAGCGAGGTGATCATCTTGTGGATCTCTTCGGCGGATTCCTGGGTGCGGTGGGCCAGGTTACGCACTTCATCGGCGACCACAGCGAACCCGCGCCCGGCTTCCCCGGCACGCGCGGCCTCGATGGCGGCGTTGAGTGCGAGCAAATTGGTTTGCTGGGAGATGCCTTTGATCACGTCCAGGATGTGACCAATGTTGTCGGTGCTTGCGTTGAGCGTTTCGATCTGCGTGCAAGACAAACTGATTTTTTGCGAAAGTTCCGACATCGCCAGAATGGTTTGCTCCACCACTTTGCGGCCGCCATCGGCCTGCTCGCTGGCACCACTGGCGTGTTGCGAAGCATCCGCCGCGTTACGCGCAATTTCCTGAGTGGCGGCCCCCAGTTCGTTGATCGCGGCAGCCACACTGTTGGTGCGCGCGCTTTGCTCGTCCGAGCCGATGATTGAGGCGTTGGAGGAGGCCATGACGCGCTGCGACAGGTCGTGAACCTGGCGAGTCGCCGAGGACACCTCAGCAATGGACGCGTGGATACGCTCAACAAACTGGTTAAAGGCGCTGCCCACTTCTCCAAACTCGTCCTTGCTGGTGACATCCAGACGACGAGTCAGATCACCTTCGCCCTGGGCAATGTCCTGCATGGCGACGCCCATGGTGGTAAGCGGGCGCAGCAGCACTTGAATCAACAGACTCAACAGCACCGCAATTGCGACCACCGCGATCAACATCGCAATCAACGCCGAGGTACGGAATTTGCCAAGTGGCGCGTAGGCTTTGTCTTTATCGACTGACAGGCCGATGTACCAATCCGCACCTGGCAAACCGCTGACCGGGGTAAACGAAAGAATACGGTCCTTACCGTTCAAGACGACTTCCTGACTGACCTTTTCGATGCGCACAGGGGTATTCGGGTAGATGTCCTTGAGGTTTTTCATCACCTGATCCTGGTCAGGGCTGACGATGACCTGGCCATCGGCGCTGACCAGAAACGCATGGCCGATACCGCCAAAATCCACCGAATTGATGATCTTCACCAGGGTTTGCAGGCTCAGGTCCCCACCGACGACACCCAACAACTCTCCGTTCTTTTTGACCGGCAGAGCGATCGTCACGATCTGCCCGCCTACGGCCGCCATGTAAGGGGGGGTCAGCATGGTTTTATCGGCGGCGACGGCTTGTTTGTACCAAGGACGCTGCCGTGGATCGTAGCCGTCCGGCATCTTGGCGTCGGGGCGTTGCGTAAACACACCGTTGGTTTGGCCGACATAGGTGAACTGGAAGTTCGAGGTGAAGGCAGGCTGGTCAACCAAACCGGGAAGGTCAGCGTTGCTGCCTTGATGGGCGACGTTCTGCGCCAGGCTTTCGAGCACCAGGATTCGACCGCTGAGCCAGTTCTGCACGCTACTGGCGGTCAGCTCACCGGACTGTTGAATGGACGACTCCAGGTTTTGCGTGATGGTGCTGCGCTGCAGGTAATCGTTATAGAGCGTGAACAACGCGAAGGCCAAAACCACGACGCCTGACGCGGCCAACAGAATTTTATGACTGAACTTAAGATTCATTTCATCGACTTCTTTTGCCAAAGGGGGATGAGCGTGCCGAGTGGAACATTCCATGTAACGGGATAGGCAGGCTCTGTAGGCCGCTCTATTTCGGTGCACGCATGGCTCATCAGGCTTTCGGCCAAGCTTCGACAAATCTTAGAAATTTGTGAGATGCATCTAGTTTTTACGTAGGAAGACGACCAGTGGTAGCAGCAGCGGTTCAGAGTTGCAAAATTTATCAGCCTTCCAGACAATGCGACTAATTATCATTTGTGGCGTTTGGCCGGGCCCGTTTGAATGTCGTCTTCCGAGTACATCCCGTGTAACCGTGTTGTGCAGACGCTTTACTGCACCCATCACAACTGGCTCGACACCTGGCTGCGCAGCCGCTTGGGCAATGCCGCCGATGCCGCAGACCTGGCGCAAGACACCTTCGTACGCCTCCTGCAGAAAACCGAACGCTTTGAACTCAAGGCCCCGCGCGCTTTCCTGCGCACCATCGCCCGAGGCCTGGTAATTGATCACTGGCGCCGCGAGGAAATCGAGCGCGCTTATCTCGAATCAATCGCCCACCTGCCGGAGGCATTGGCGCCCAGTGCCGAAGCGCGTGCGTTGGTGCTTGAGCTTCTGGAGGAAGTCTCCCGTCTGTTGGACGGGCTCAAGCCGAAGGTACGTAAGGCGTTTCTGCTGGCCCAGTGCGATGGGCTGACTTACAGACAGATCGCACAGCAGATGGGGGTGTCGTTGCGGTCGGTAGAAAGGTACGTCGCGGACGCGCTCTATCATTGTTACGTAGTGCGTTATGAGACCTGACGCGTCGGTGGTCAGGCAGGCCATCAGCTGGACCCTGCGCCTGCGAAATAACCGCGCCAACGTTCGCCTGCATGAGCAATGCGAACACTGGCGCGCGACCCACGATGAACATGAGCTGGCGTGGCAACGCGTGCAGGCGCTTCAGCAGGAACTGAGCAGCCAGCTGGCGACCATTCCAGGGGCGCAGGCGACATTGGAGAACGGCGCAAAGGGCTTGGGCCGTCGACAGGCACTGAAGATGTTGTCTGGCGCCGTACTCGTGGGGTCGGCGGCCTGGGTGAGCCGCGACCTGACTGGCTGGCAACGCTGGACGTCCGACCTGGCGACAGCGACAGGCGAGCGGCGAAGTGTGCAACTGCCCGATGGCACTCGCCTGCAACTCAACACCGACACGGCGGTGGATCTGAACTTCAATCCGCAGCAACGCCTTATCACGCTGGTTCGTGGCGAAATCCTGGTGAGCTGCGGCGCGGCTTCGTCGGCGCCGTTGCTGGTCGAAACCTCGCATGGCTTGCTCGAAGGTCTCGATGGGCGCTTTGCGGTACGCCAGGACAGTGACTGCACACGCTTGACGGTGGTCAGCGGCAATGTGGCCATTGACTCGCCCAAAGGGGCAGATGGGCTGCCGACTCACGTTCACGCAGGAGAAAGTTATCGCGTGCAGCAGAACCGGGCCATTCTTGCGCGCTCCCCCACAATGGATATGGCTGCCTGGGCCGATGGCCTGATTGTGACACGGAGCATGCGTCTCGATGATTTCCTTTCAGAAGTGGGACGGTATCGCCATGGCTACCTGGGCTGTGCTGCGGATGTCGCGCACTTGCAGTTATCCGGAGTTTTCCGTCTCGATGACACAGACAAGCTATTGGCGGTGCTTGCCCAGACACTGCCCGTTCGAGTGCGCTACCGAACACGATGGTGGGCGAGCCTGGAGCGCCTGGCCTGATAGTTTTTTGGCGGCTTTTTTCCGTGAGTCCGGCTTAGACAGTAAGCCCTTCAATCTGCCTTCACCGGCCTCAACGGACCCTGATCATGACTGTGCGTTTTTTTCACGACCCTTCCCACCCTCTTTTAGCTAAAGCCATACGAGCGGCGTTACTGTCGACCGTTGTGGGCATGGGCGCTGTGCCGATCATCGGCATGGCTGCACAAGCTGGCGCTGAGCGGGTCAACCAGCGTTACGACATTCCTGCCGGACCGCTGAGTGATGTACTCAATCAGTTTGCTCGCCAGGCGGGCATCACCCTTTCGAGCACGCCTGAGCAAACTCGGGGGCGAGAATCGGCCGGGTTGCAGGGTGAGTATTCGGCTCAGCAGGGCTTGAATCGTGTGCTTGCCGGCTCCGGGTTGCAGGCGGATTCTCAGGACGGTGTGAGCTTTATTCTGCAGACGCAGCAGGAAGGCAGCACATTGACGCTGCCCACTACCGATATCAAAGGCTTCGCATTGGGCAATGCCTTGGGGAGCATGGCGGGCTACAACGCAACACACAGCCAGATCGCCACCAAAACCAGTACGGCGCTGCTGGAAACGTCGCAAACCGTGTCTGTGGTAACACGCGAGCAAATGGACGATCAGGGCTCCCAGACTGTGGCGCAAGCCATGCGGTACACCCCTGGGGTATTGACCAACCCGTATGGTGCTACCCATCGCTATGACTACGTGGCCATGCGCGGTTTCAATGATGGCTCTGTGGATAATATTTACCTGGACGGCTTGAAGTCCATGGGTGACAGCGGCACCTACAGCACGATGCAGGTGGATCCGTATTTTCTTGAACGCGTGGACATCCTGAAAGGACCGTCTTCCGTTTTGTATGGGCGTAGCTCGCCTGGCGGCCTGGTTGCGCTGACCAGCAAGAAGCCGTTGTTCTCGCCCTATCACCAACTACAAGCGACCGTCGGCAATCATGGCCAGCAGGGCATGGGTTTTGACTTCAGCGGGCCGGTGGATGATGACAAACGCGTTGCTTATCGCCTGACGGGGTTGGCAGACAAGTCCGACACACAATTCGACCACGCCAAAGAAAAGCGCTACGCGTTGGCGCCGACGCTGAGCATCGACTTTACCGAGGACACGTCGCTGACGCTTCAGGCATATCTGCAACATGACCCCGATGGTGGCTATCACGGCGGTATGCCGGCGGATGGCGCATTGCATCAGCGCAATGGTGATCGAATTTCCAGCCATTTCTTCGAAGGCGAGCCAGGTGTTGATGGCTATAAGCGTGACCAGCAGTCGTTCGGCTATCAGTTTGAGCATCGCTTCAACGATGTATTTACCGCACGGCAAAACTTCCGCTACCTGGACTCCAAGGTCCGGCTGGATCAGGTGTATGCCTATGGCTGGACCACGTCGACCAGCAATGAGCTGAACCGTTATTACTCGGGAGGCGATGAGAAGCTGCATGCGTTCATTCTCGACAACATGCTACAGGCGGAATTTTTTACCGGGGCGACCCAACACACGGTGCTGATGGGGGCGGACTATCAACGGCGTAAAACCGTGGTGGACTGGAGCAGTGGCTCATTGCAGCCAATCAATGCCTTCAACCCCGCCTACGGCAATTCCACCATCACCTACTACAACCCGACCAGCTACCTGCGACGGCTTGAGCAGACCGGCGTTTATCTGCAAGACCTGATTGAAATGGATAAGTGGCGGTTCTCTCTGGGCTTGCGCCAGGATTGGGTGGAGACCTCTGATGAGAACCGTCTCGCTGAGGCTGGCCGCCCAGTGGGAACAGAGATCAGTGATAAACGCACCAAGCTGACAGGGCGCGCAGGAGCGTTGTACCTATTCGACAACGGGCTGGCACCCTATATCAGCTATTCCGAGTCTTTCAACCCGAACTCCTATTCCGACAGCGCTGGCAATCCTCTGGCCCCTACCAACGGCACGCAGTGGGAGGCCGGCTTGAAGTATCAACCGCCAGGGACGGACAACCTGTTTACAGCCTCCTGGTTTCGGATCGATCAGGAAAACCTGGCGACCAAACTGCCACAGGAAAACTTTTATCGGGCTGTAGGCGCGGTTCGCTCACAGGGCCTGGAGCTGGAAGCGCATATGCAGCTGACTGATAACCTGAAGTTGCTGGGCAGTTACACCTTTACCGACATCAAGTACAGCAAGTCGATGGTGAGCACATTAAGCTCCGCCGATAACTTGATAGAGAACCAGGGCAACTCCCCGACGCAGGCGCCTCGTCATATGGCGTCGGTGTGGGCGGACTACGCATTCAATAGCGGCGCGCTGGATGGTTTTCGGCTTGGGGGCGGGGTCCGGTATGTCGGATACAGTTGGGCAGATGCCGAAAATACGATGAAGGTGCCGGCCTACACGTTGTTTGATGCTTCCGTTGGGTATGACCTGGGCAGAGTGGGATTAAAAGGCGTGGATGTGCGTTTGAATGCGAACAACCTGACCAATGAAACCTACATAGCGTCCTGTGCCAGCCTTAATTTCTGCTATTTAGGTGAAGAGCGTAACGTCAGTGCGACGGTAAGCTATCAGTTCTGATTCCCTTATCGTTCAAAGCAAGCCAGCGCCCGCCTCGCAACGCTGGCTTTTTTGTGCCTGTATCGAAGGCTAGCAGCCCCTAAACGACAAAACCCCTGTCTGCGTTAGCAGACAGGGGTTTCGGAATTTAATCTTGACGATGACCTACTCTCACATGGGGAAACCCCACACTACCATCGGCGATGCATCGTTTCACTGCTGAGTTCGGGATGGGATCAGGTGGTTCCAATGCTCTATGGTCGTCAAGAAATTCTGTATACCCGCCCGTTGCCTCAGCAACGCGCCGGTGAAATTCATGGACTTCTACATAAACAAAACCCCAACTGCTTTCGCAATTGGGGTTTTGGAATTTAATCTTGACGATGACCTACTCTCACATGGGGAAACCCCACACTACCATCGGCGATGCATCGTTTCACTACTGAGTTCGGGATGGGATCAGGTGGTTCCAATGCTCTATGGTCGTCAAGAAATTCGGGTACTGAGTCGTGGCGTATGCCTCGCTTCAGCAAATTGGGTATGTGACAGCTTTCGGTGCTTTGTGAGCGTCGAACTTTCGGTTCATTTCGTCTTCACACACCGCAATCTGATGCTCCTTAGAGTAGTCAAATTGCTTGGGTGTTATATGGTCAAGCCTCACGGGCAATTAGTATTGGTTAGCTCAACGCCTCACAGCGCTTACACACCCAACCTATCAACGTCGTAGTCTTCGACGGCCCTTCAGGGAACTCAAGGTTCCAGTGAGATCTCATCTTGAGGCTAGTTTCCCGCTTAGATGCTTTCAGCGGTTATCTATTCCGAACATAGCTACCCGGCAATGCCACTGGCGTGACAACCGGAACACCAGAGGTTCGTCCACTCCGGTCCTCTCGTACTAGGAGCAGCCCCTCTCAAATCTCAAACGTCCACGGCAGATAGGGACCGAACTGTCTCACGACGTTCTAAACCCAGCTCGCGTACCACTTTAAATGGCGAACAGCCATACCCTTGGGACCGGCTTCAGCCCCAGGATGTGATGAGCCGACATCGAGGTGCCAAACACCGCCGTCGATATGAACTCTTGGGCGGTATCAGCCTGTTATCCCCGGAGTACCTTTTATCCGTTGAGCGATGGCCCTTCCATACAGAACCACCGGATCACTAAGACCTACTTTCGTACCTGCTCGACGTGTCTGTCTCGCAGTCAAGCGCGCTTTTGCCTTTATACTCTACGACCGATTTCCGACCGGTCTGAGCGCACCTTCGTACTCCTCCGTTACTCTTTAGGAGGAGACCGCCCCAGTCAAACTACCCACCATACACTGTCCTCGATCCGGATAACGGACCTGAGTTAGAACCTCAAAGTTGCCAGGGTGGTATTTCAAGGATGGCTCCACGCAGACTGGCGTCCACGCTTCAAAGCCTCCCACCTATCCTACACAAGCAAATTCAAAGTCCAGTGCAAAGCTATAGTAAAGGTTCACGGGGTCTTTCCGTCTAGCCGCGGATACACTGCATCTTCACAGCGATTTCAATTTCACTGAGTCTCGGGTGGAGACAGCGCCGCCATCGTTACGCCATTCGTGCAGGTCGGAACTTACCCGACAAGGAATTTCGCTACCTTAGGACCGTTATAGTTACGGCCGCCGTTTACCGGGGCTTCGATCAAGAGCTTCGCGTTAGCTAACCCCATCAATTAACCTTCCGGCACCGGGCAGGCGTCACACCCTATACGTCCACTTTCGTGTTTGCAGAGTGCTGTGTTTTTAATAAACAGTCGCAGCGGCCTGGTATCTTCGACCGGCATGAGCTTACGGAGCAAGTCCTTCACCCTCACCGGCGCACCTTCTCCCGAAGTTACGGTGCCATTTTGCCTAGTTCCTTCACCCGAGTTCTCTCAAGCGCCTTGGTATTCTCTACCCAACCACCTGTGTCGGTTTGGGGTACGGTTCCTGGTTACCTGAAGCTTAGAAGCTTTTCTTGGAAGCATGGCATCAACCACTTCGCTAACTAAAAGTTAGCTCGTCATCAGCTCTCGGCCTTAAGATCCCGGATTTACCTAAGATCTCAGCCTACCACCTTAAACTTGGACAACCAACGCCAAGCTGGCCTAGCCTTCTCCGTCCCTCCATCGCAATAACCAGAAGTACAGGAATATTAACCTGTTTTCCATCGACTACGCTTTTCAGCCTCGCCTTAGGGACCGACTAACCCTGCGTCGATTAACGTTGCGCAGGAAACCTTGGTCTTTCGGCGTGGGTGTTTTTCACACCCATTGTCGTTACTCATGTCAGCATTCGCACTTCTGATACCTCCAGCAAGCTTCTCAACTCACCTTCACAGGCTTACAGAACGCTCCTCTACCGCATCACTTACGTGATACCCGTAGCTTCGGTGTATGGTTTGAGCCCCGTTACATCTTCCGCGCAGGCCGACTCGACTAGTGAGCTATTACGCTTTCTTTAAAGGGTGGCTGCTTCTAAGCCAACCTCCTAGCTGTCTAAGCCTTCCCACATCGTTTCCCACTTAACCATAACTTTGGGACCTTAGCTGACGGTCTGGGTTGTTTCCCTTTTCACGACGGACGTTAGCACCCGCCGTGTGTCTCCCATGCTCGGCACTTGTAGGTATTCGGAGTTTGCATCGGTTTGGTAAGTCGGGATGACCCCCTAGCCGAAACAGTGCTCTACCCCCTACAGTGATACATGAGGCGCTACCTAAATAGCTTTCGAGGAGAACCAGCTATCTCCGAGCTTGATTAGCCTTTCACTCCGATCCACAGGTCATCCGCTAACTTTTCAACGGTAGTCGGTTCGGTCCTCCAGTTAGTGTTACCCAACCTTCAACCTGCCCATGGATAGATCGCCCGGTTTCGGGTCTATTCCCAGCGACTAGACGCCCTATTAAGACTCGCTTTCGCTACGCCTCCCCTATTCGGTTAAGCTCGCCACTGAAAATAAGTCGCTGACCCATTATACAAAAGGTACGCAGTCACAGAACAAAGTCTGCTCCCACTGCTTGTACGCATACGGTTTCAGGATCTATTTCACTCCCCTCTCCGGGGTTCTTTTCGCCTTTCCCTCACGGTACTAGTTCACTATCGGTCAGTCAGTAGTATTTAGCCTTGGAGGATGGTCCCCCCATATTCAGACAAAGTTTCTCGTGCTCCGTCCTACTCGATTTCATGACTAAGAGATTTTCGCGTACAGGGCTATCACCCACTATGGCCGCACTTTCCAGAGCGTTCCGCTAATCTCAAAGCCACTTAAGGGCTAGTCCCCGTTCGCTCGCCACTACTAAGGGAATCTCGGTTGATTTCTTTTCCTCAGGGTACTTAGATGTTTCAGTTCCCCTGGTTCGCTTCTTGCACCTATGTATTCAGTACAAGATAACCATCTTATGATGGTTGGGTTCCCCCATTCAGACATCTCCGGATCAAAGTCTGTTTGCCGACTCCCCGAAGCTTTTCGCAGGCTACCACGTCTTTCATCGCCTCTGACTGCCAAGGCATCCACCGTATGCGCTTCTTCACTTGACCATATAACCCCAAGCAATCTGGTTATACTGTGAAGACGACATTCGCCGAAAATTCGAATTTCTCAACTAAGAGAACTCACAAATTTTACCTTAGCCTGATCCGTTACCAGTGAAAGTAACGTTCAGTCTATCTTTCTATCACATACCCAAATTTTTAAAGAACGATCTAATCAAAGACTAGAAATCAACATTCACCATCACACTGATGGAATGCTCATTTCTAAGCTTTAAAACTTCAGAAGCAGTAGTGGTGGAGCCAAGCGGGATCGAACCGCTGACCTCCTGCGTGCAAGGCAGGCGCTCTCCCAGCTGAGCTATGGCCCCGTATTTCTACAGGCGTTTCCCACACAAAATTGGTGGGTCTGGGCAGATTCGAACTGCCGACCTCACCCTTATCAGGGGTGCGCTCTAACCAACTGAGCTACAGACCCAATTTCGGGCTGCTTCTTATCGTCTTCTTCAATGAATCAAGCAATTCGTGTGGGAACTTATGGAGCAGCTGATGTCGTCGATTAAGGAGGTGATCCAGCCGCAGGTTCCCCTACGGCTACCTTGTTACGACTTCACCCCAGTCATGAATCACACCGTGGTAACCGTCCTCCCGAAGGTTAGACTAGCTACTTCTGGTGCAACCCACTCCCATGGTGTGACGGGCGGTGTGTACAAGGCCCGGGAACGTATTCACCGCGACATTCTGATTCGCGATTACTAGCGATTCCGACTTCACGCAGTCGAGTTGCAGACTGCGATCCGGACTACGATCGGTTTTATGGGATTAGCTCCACCTCGCGGCTTGGCAACCCTCTGTACCGACCATTGTAGCACGTGTGTAGCCCAGGCCGTAAGGGCCATGATGACTTGACGTCATCCCCACCTTCCTCCGGTTTGTCACCGGCAGTCTCCTTAGAGTGCCCACCATAACGTGCTGGTAACTAAGGACAAGGGTTGCGCTCGTTACGGGACTTAACCCAACATCTCACGACACGAGCTGACGACAGCCATGCAGCACCTGTCTCAATGTTCCCGAAGGCACCAATCCATCTCTGGAAAGTTCATTGGATGTCAAGGCCTGGTAAGGTTCTTCGCGTTGCTTCGAATTAAACCACATGCTCCACCGCTTGTGCGGGCCCCCGTCAATTCATTTGAGTTTTAACCTTGCGGCCGTACTCCCCAGGCGGTCAACTTAATGCGTTAGCTGCGCCACTAAAAGCTCAAGGCTTCCAACGGCTAGTTGACATCGTTTACGGCGTGGACTACCAGGGTATCTAATCCTGTTTGCTCCCCACGCTTTCGCACCTCAGTGTCAGTATTAGTCCAGGTGGTCGCCTTCGCCACTGGTGTTCCTTCCTATATCTACGCATTTCACCGCTACACAGGAAATTCCACCACCCTCTACCATACTCTAGTCAGTCAGTTTTGAATGCAGTTCCCAGGTTGAGCCCGGGGATTTCACATCCAACTTAACAAACCACCTACGCGCGCTTTACGCCCAGTAATTCCGATTAACGCTTGCACCCTCTGTATTACCGCGGCTGCTGGCACAGAGTTAGCCGGTGCTTATTCTGTCGGTAACGTCAAAACAGTTACGTATTAGGCAACTGCCCTTCCTCCCAACTTAAAGTGCTTTACAATCCGAAGACCTTCTTCACACACGCGGCATGGCTGGATCAGGCTTTCGCCCATTGTCCAATATTCCCCACTGCTGCCTCCCGTAGGAGTCTGGACCGTGTCTCAGTTCCAGTGTGACTGATCATCCTCTCAGACCAGTTACGGATCGTCGCCTTGGTGAGCCATTACCTCACCAACTAGCTAATCCGACCTAGGCTCATCTGATAGCGCAAGGCCCGAAGGTCCCCTGCTTTCTCCCGTAGGACGTATGCGGTATTAGCGTCCGTTTCCGGACGTTATCCCCCACTACCAGGCAGATTCCTAGGCATTACTCACCCGTCCGCCGCTCTCAAGAGAAGCAAGCTTCTCTCTACCGCTCGACTTGCATGTGTTAGGCCTGCCGCCAGCGTTCAATCTGAGCCATGATCAAACTCTTCAGTTCAAACATCTTTGGGTTTTTAAGAAACCCTAAACTTGGCTCAGCAATCGTTGGTTACATCTTTGATTTCTCGCGGAGTAACTTGTGATGCTGATAATCTTGTTGACTATCAGTCTGACTCCACAAGCACCCACACGAATTGCTTGATTCAGTTGTTAAAGAGCGGTTGGTTAAGATCTTTCGTCTCAACCGAGGCGCGCATTCTACAGCAGCCTCATTTGCTGTCAAGTGATTATTTTCAGAAGCTTTCGAAGATTTCTTCAACAACTTCAACCACTTGCGCTTCCGATCTCTCGTTAGCGGGAGGCGAATTCTACAGCGTTACACGCTGCTGTCAACACCTCTTTTTCTCCGCTTTCGACCGAGAGGATCGAAACGTTAACAGAGCCAAACAACACCGCTCTATCAACTCCTTCTGGGCTTCGATGGACTGAAGCAACTCGCTATCGAAACCTACTTAACTCATTGAAACTCAAGGAGTTTTCCGTTTCGACTGCGCCGGAAGTGGGGCGAATTATAGACTTCCAGAATCTGCCGTCAACCCTTAATTTTGCTTTTCTATCAATTAGTTAGAGTTGATTAAAAAACAACCAGGAAGATCTCCAAAAACTTCCTCTCTATATAGAAGAGAGCGTTCAGATTACCCCCAACGCTTTCAGCTCAGCCACATTGGCAACCCCCAACCCCAATACATCCTGCAGCACTTGCGCCGTATGCTCCCCTAACAGAGGAGGCGCACTACGGTACTCAACAGGCGTTTTGGACAACCGTATGGGATTGGCCACCTGAGGCACCATACCTGCCAGCGCATGCGGCAACGCCATCGCCAACCCGCGCGCCTTCACTTGAGGATCGGCAAACACCTGCGCCAAGTCATTGATCGGCCCACACGGCACGCCCACTTGCTCAAGCAGCGATACCCACTCACCTGTCGTCTTGAACACAGTCGCCTGGCGAATCAACGGAATAAGCTCGGCGCGGTTTGCCACACGCGCCTTATTAGTAGCGAATCGCGGATCATCCGCCCACTGCGGCTGCCCGGCCACCTCGGCAAACTTGCGAAACTGCCCGTCATTACCCACGGTCAGAATAAAGTCGCCGTCAGCCGTAGGAAAATCCTGATAAGGCACAATATTCGGGTGCGCATTACCCAGCCGCTTCGGAGACACGCCCGTCGTCAGGTAATTCATCGCCTGGTTAGCCAGGCAGGCCACCTGCACATCCAGCAATGCCATGTCGATGTGCTGCCCGCCGCCATCATGATCCCGGTGAGCCAACGCTGCCAGGATTGCCACCGTAGAATAAAGCCCTGTCAGAATGTCGGTCAGCGCCACTCCGACTTTCACCGGCCCCGCACCGTTATCCCCTTCGGGCCTGCCGGTAAGACTCATCAGGCCACCAAGGCCTTGAATCATAAAGTCATAGCCCGCCCGCGCCGCATAGGGCCCGGTCTGACCAAACCCGGTGATCGAGCAGTAGATCAACTCCGGATTGAGCTCCTTCAACGATTCATAGTCCAGCCCGTACGCCGCCAGACTGCCCACCTTGAAGTTCTCGATGAGGATGTCGGACTTGGCCGCGAGGTCACGCACCAGCTTCTGCCCCTCCGGCCGCGTGAAGTCGATGGTCACTGACTCTTTGTTACGGTTGGCCGACAGGTAATACGCCGCCTCACTGGTATTCTCGCCATAAGCGTCCTTAAGGAAGGGCGGGCCCCAGGCACGCGTGTCATCGCCACTACCCGGCCTCTCGACCTTGATGACCTCCGCCCCAAGGTCCGCGAGGATCTGCCCGGACCAGGGTCCCGCCAGCACTCGCGATAAATCCAGTACCCGCAGATGTGAAAGCGCGCCCATGTCGTGCTCCTATTAATAGAAAGCCTGAAGACCGGTTTGCGCGCGCCCGAGAATCAAGGCGTGCACGTCGTGGGTCCCTTCATAGGTATTCACCACTTCCAGGTTGACCAGATGACGCGCCACGCCGAACTCGTCGGAAATACCGTTGCCACCCAACATGTCCCGCGCCATACGCGCGATATCCAGCGACTTGCCGCACGAGTTGCGCTTCATGATCGAGGTGATCTCGACCGCCGCCGTGCCTTCATCCTTCATCCGCCCCAAACGCAGGCAGCCTTGCAGGGCCAAAGTGATCTCGGTCTGCATGTCGGCCAGCTTCTTCTGGATCAACTGAGTCGCCGCCAACGGGCGACCAAACTGCTGACGATCAAGGGTGTACTGGCGAGCGGTATGCCAGCAGAACTCCGCAGCACCCAACGCGCCCCAGGAAATGCCATAACGCGCCGAGTTCAGGCAGGTGAACGGCCCCTTCAAGCCACGCACGTCAGGGAAGATATTTTCTTCCGGCACAAAGACGTTATCCATCACGATCTCACCGGTAATGGACGCACGCAGGCCGACTTTGCCGTGAATCGCCGGCGCACTCAGGCCCTTCCAGCCTTTCTCCAGGACAAACCCGCGGATGTCGCCCGCATCATCCTTGCCCCACACCACAAACACATCGGCGATCGGGCTGTTGGTGATCCACATCTTGGCGCCAGTCAGGCTGTAGCCGCCATCCACCTTGCGTGCACGCGTGATCATTGCGCCCGGATCGGAGCCGTGGTTCGGCTCGGTTAGGCCGAAACAGCCAATCCATTCGCCGGACGCCAGCTTCGGCAAGTACTTCTGCTTTTGCGCCTCGGTACCGAATTCGTTGATCGGCACCATGACCAGTGACGACTGCACACTCATCATCGAGCGATAGCCGGAGTCGACACGCTCGACCTCACGGGCGATCAGCCCATAACTGACGTAATTCAAACCACTGCCACCGTACTGCTCAGGAATCATTGCGCCCAGCAGGCCGGTTTCGCCCATCTCGCGAAAGATCGCAGGGTCAGTCTTTTCATGGCGGAAGGCTTCGAGCACACGCGGCGCCAGCTTGTCCTGGGCGAATTGCTCGGCACTGTCACGCACCATGCGCTCTTCTTCAGTGAGCTGTTGATCCAGCAGCAGTGGATCGATCCAGTTGAAGCTTGCCTTGCCAGCCATGAATAAGTCCTCTCGATGAAAATCAAAATTCGTGGCAGAAGACTAGGTCGGACAGGCCAGGAGGGCAAACGAGGTTTCTGCATAGGGTTGTGCTAATTTCTCACTTCGAAACAGCCAAAAAAGGCGGATTAGCGCTTTATAAGTGAGGACACAGTACATGCGCCGCAAGATTCCCAGCACCACCGCCCTTGTCAGTTTTGAAGCCGCAGCCCGCCACGAGAGCTTTACCAAGGCGGCGCACGAGCTTTCCATCACCCAGGGTGCGATCTGCCGACAAATTGCGAGCCTTGAGGAGTTTTTGAGTGTCGAGCTGTTTCGGCGCTCGCGGCGCGGGGTAAAACTGACCGAAGCAGGGCTGTCCTATAGCCGCCGCGTCGCTACGCAGCTGGACGCCGTGGAGCGCGATACCTTGTCCGTCATGGGGCAGCAGGGCGCCAATGTCATCGAACTGGCCGTGGTCCCGACGTTCGGCACCCAATGGCTAATCCCGCGCCTGAAGGACTTCCAGCACCAACATCCGGAGGTTACGGTCAACCTCACCAACCGGACACGCCCCTTCCTGTTTGCCGATACCGAGTTCGACGCAGCGATCTACTTCGGCAATGCCGACTGGTCGGGTACGCAGTCCCACCGACTGATGGGAGAAAACCCCGTGCCCGTGTGCAGCCCCCGATTACTGGGCGCCCGCACCCAATTCAGCCCCGATGAAATCGCAGAACTGCCACTGCTCCAGCAAACCACTCGGCCTTACGCCTGGCGCCAATGGTTCAGCGCGCGGCAGTTGGGTGTACCCCGCGACATGACAGGCCCACGCTACGAGCTATTCTCGATGTTGTCCCAAGCCGCCATGCATGACATGGGAATCGCGCTGATCCCGCCGTTTCTGATTCAGCGCGAACTGGACGAGAAGCGCCTGGTCATCGCGAACACCGAAGCCTTGACCAGCTCGAAGGCTTATTACCTGATGATTCCCGAAAGAAAGGTCGAATCGGCGTCATTGCATGCCTTCCGGGACTGGCTGATTGACCAATCGCAGCGCTACAGCCCTGTGAACTGAAGGCTCACGATGCTTTGTTGACCCTGTAGTCAATTAAATTGAAAACCTACAGATATACGTATATGTCGCATTTAAGCAGACTGTACCTGCCCGCTAAAAAACCCGTTCAAAGCCATGATTATCATGGCTTCTAGCGACTATTACCTGCCAATGCACGGCTATTCACGCCAGCAATTGAAAAAGCAGCTATAAACACCTGCAGCCCCTTAAACACCTGTATTTAAAGCGGTTATTTCGCGGCATTGCGACAATCAGTCACAGGGTGACTTGTAGTTAATTTTTCGTCACCCGTCATAATCCCTTGAAGGCCGTAAAGTTCGCCTGCAAAATGCCGCGCCCCGCTGTCATTTCAGCGGGATCGTGCTGATCGGCCGCCCCAGATGCGCCACTCACGGTGCACTGGCCTTTTTACAAAAAGATCAAAAGCAAAAAGATCATGCAGGAGATTTGACGTGCACATTGGTGTTCCTCTCGAAACCCAGACCGGTGAAACGCGGGTGGCTGCCACCCCGGAAACCATCAAGAAGCTGATCGGCCAGGGCCATAAGGTCACTGTACAAAGCGGAGCCGGCGTCAAAGCCAGCGTCGTCGACAGTGCCTATGAAACGGCAGGCGCAACCATTGGCAATGCCAGCGATGCGTTTGGCGCCGAGCTGATTCTCAAGGTGGTTGCCCCCAGCGACAGCGAACTGACGCTGATCAAAAGCGGCACCGTGTTGGTGGGCATGCTCAATCCGTTCAGCAACGAAACCATCGCCAGGCTGGCCGAACGCGGCATTACCGCTTTCGCCCTCGAAGCCGCGCCACGCACCTCACGGGCCCAAAGCCTCGACGTGCTGTCTTCCCAAGCCAACATCGCCGGTTACAAAGCCGTGTTGCTGGCCGCCCATCATTACCCGCGCTTCATGCCGATGCTGATGACGGCTGCCGGCACCGTAAAGGCTGCGCGCGTGTTGATCCTGGGTGCAGGCGTTGCTGGCTTGCAGGCCATCGCTACAGCGAAACGCCTGGGCGCCGTGATCGAAGCCTCCGATGTGCGTCCAGCCGTTAAAGAGCAGATCGAATCCCTCGGCGCCAAGTTTGTCGACGTGCCCTATGAGACCGATGAAGAGCGTGAATGCGCCGTCGGCGTCGGCGGCTATGCCCGTCCGATGCCCACCAGCTGGATGCAGCGCCAGGCCCTGGCCGTGCACGAGCGCGCCAAGCAGGCCGACATCGTCATCACCACCGCGCTGATCCCGGGCCGCAAGGCACCGACGCTGTTGAGTGCCGAAACCGTCGCGCAGATGAAGCCCGGCTCGGTAGTCATCGACCTCGCTGCAGCCCAAGGCGGTAACTGTCCGCTAACCGTCGCCGACCAAGTCGTCGTCGAAAACGGCGTGATCATCTGCGGCCCGACCAACCTGGCCGGCGCCGTTGCCGCCGACGCGTCAGCCTTGTACGCGCGCAACCTGCTGGACTTCCTGAAGCTGGTCTTCACCAAGGAAGGGCAGTTTGAAATCAACCTCGAAGACGACATCGTCGCCGCGTGCCTGATGTGCCGCGACGGCCAAGTCATCCGCAAAAACGCCTAAGCAGGGATTCAGACGATGGAAGAGCTTATCTCCCCCGGTATCTACAACCTGATCATCTTTGTGCTGGCGATTTATGTCGGTTACCACGTGGTCTGGAACGTCACGCCCGCGCTGCACACGCCGTTGATGGCGGTGACCAACGCGATTTCCGCGATCGTGATCGTCGGCGCCATGCTCGCCGCCGCCCTTACCGTGACCCCGCTGGGCAAGACCATGGGCACCCTGGCCGTGGCCCTGGCGGCGGTCAACGTGTTCGGCGGCTTCCTGGTGACCCGCAGGATGCTTGAGATGTTCAAGAAGAAAGCCCCGAAAGCAAAAGAAGAGGCGCCCAAGTAATGAGCATGAATCTGGTTACGACGCTCTACCTGATCGCGTCGATCTGCTTCATCCAGGCCCTCAAAGGCCTGTCGCACCCCACCACCTCGCGACGCGGCAACCTGTTCGGCATGCTCGGCATGGCGCTGGCGGTGCTCACCACCGTGGGCCTCATCTATAAGCTGGGCGCTGAACTCGCAACAGCGGGTATCGGTTATGTGATTGTCGGCCTGCTGATCGGCGGCACCGCCGGCTCGATCATGGCCAAGCGCGTGGAAATGACCAAGATGCCGGAGCTGGTGGCGTTCATGCACAGCATGATCGGCCTGGCGGCGGTATTCATCGCGATTGCTGCTGTGGTCGAACCGCAATCCCTGGGTATCGTCAAACATTTGGGTGACTCGATCCCTGCGGGCAACCGTCTGGAGCTGTTCCTGGGTGCAGCCATTGGTGCAATCACCTTCTCCGGCTCGGTAATCGCGTTCGGCAAACTGTCGGGCAAGTACAAGTTCCGCCTGTTCCAGGGCGCACCGGTACAGTTCGGCGGTCAGCATAAATTGAACCTGGTGCTCGGCCTGCTGACACTTGGCCTAGGCCTGGCCTTTATGTTCACCGGCAACCTCGCCGCCTTCGCCCTGATGCTGGCCCTGGCCTTCGTGCTTGGCGTGCTGATCATCATCCCGATCGGCGGCGCCGACATGCCGGTGGTCGTATCGATGCTCAACAGCTACTCCGGCTGGGCAGCGGCGGGTATCGGCTTCTCGCTGAACAACTCGATGCTGATCATCGCCGGCTCCCTGGTGGGCTCCAGCGGCGCGATCCTCTCGTACATCATGTGCAAGGCGATGAACCGTTCCTTCTTTAATGTACTGCTCGGCGGTTTCGGCAATGCACCGGATGTGGGTGCCGCTGCCGGTTCCAAAGAAGCACGCCCGGTCAAATCCGGCTCGGCCGACGACGCGACCTTCCTGCTGACCAACGCCGACACCGTGATCATCGTGCCCGGCTACGGCCTGGCAGTGGCGCGGGCACAGCACGCACTCAAGGAACTGACCGAGAAGCTGACCCACCACGGCGTTACCGTGAAATACGCGATCCACCCGGTGGCGGGCCGCATGCCGGGGCACATGAACGTCCTGCTCGCCGAGGCCGAAGTGCCTTACGATCAGGTGTTCGAGATGGAAGACATCAACTCCGATTTCGGCCAGGCCGACGTGGTGCTGGTGCTGGGCGCGAACGACGTGGTCAACCCGGCCGCCAAGAACGACCCGAACTCGCCGATTGCCGGGATGCCGATTCTCGAAGCCTTCAAGGCCAAGACCATCATCGTCAACAAACGCTCGATGGCCAGCGGCTATGCCGGCCTGGATAACGAGCTGTTCTACCTGGACAAGACCATGATGGTCTTCGGTGATGCCAAGAAGGTTATCGAAGATATGGTCAAAGCCGTCGAATAACACTGCGCCAGCGCAATACAAAAAACCCTGGCCTCCCGTAGGCTGGGGTTTTTTATTGCCGCATGAAACCCGACCAAAGGCTCTAAATCGCTGCCCGGCATTCGACCATGGTAGCGGGCCGAAATTTTTTGAAATCACTAAACTGCGCACCTTGCTTCCGTAGCCTGAGATAACAATCCATGTACCGTGATCGTATCCGCTTGCCTTCGTTGTTGAACAAGGTCATGAGCGCGGCAGATGCCGCCGCACTGATCGAGGACGGCATGACCGTCGGCATGAGCGGCTTCACCCGTGCCGGTGAAGCCAAGGCCGTCCCCCACGCCCTGGCCGAACGCGCCAAGACTTCCCCGCTGAAAATCACCCTGATGACCGGCGCCAGCCTGGGCAATGACCTGGACAAGCAACTGACCGAAGCCGGTGTGCTGTCACGCCGCATGCCATTTCAGGTCGACAGCACCTTGCGCCGCGCCATCAACGCCGGCGAAGTCATGTTCATCGACCAGCACCTGTCGGAAACCGTTGAGCAACTGCGCAACAATCAGCTCAAGTTGCCGGACATCGCAGTGATCGAAGCCGTTGCCATCACCGAGCAAGGCCATATCGTGCCAACCACCTCAGTGGGCAATTCGGCCAGCTTTGCGATCTTCGCCAAACACGTAATCGTCGAGATCAACCTCGCGCACAACTCCAACCTGGAAGGGCTGCACGACATCTATATCCCGACCTACCGGCCAACCCGCACGCCGATTCCATTGGTGAAGGTTGATGACCGCATCGGCAGCACGGCCATTCCCATTCCCCCGGAAAAGATCGTCGCCATCGTGGTCACCAACCAGGCGGACTCCGCCTCCACCGTGACACCGCCCGACAGCGACACCCAAGGCATTGCCAACCACCTGATCAACTTCCTCAAGCAGGAAGTGGACGCCGGGCGCATGACCAACAAGCTCGGCCCGCTGCAGGCCGGTATCGGCAACATCGCTAACGCGGTGATGTGCGGCCTGATTGAGTCGCCGTTCGAAGACCTGACCATGTATTCGGAAGTGTTGCAGGATTCGACATTCGACCTGATCGACGCCGGCAAGCTGAGCTTTGCTTCCGGCAGCTCGATCACCTTGTCTGAGCGCCGCAATGCCGACGTGTTCGGCAACCTGGAGCATTACAAAGACAAGCTGGTGCTGCGCCCGCAGGAAATCTCCAACCACCCGGAAGTGGTTCGGCGCCTGGGCATTATCGGGATCAACACCGCGCTGGAGTTCGACATCTACGGCAACGTCAACTCCACCCACGTTTGCGGCACGCGGATGATGAACGGCATTGGCGGTTCAGGGGATTTCGCGCGCAATGCGCACCTGGCGATCTTCGTCACCAAGTCGATTGCCAAGGGCGGCGCGATTTCCAGCGTAGTGCCGATGGTCAGCCATGTAGACCACACCGAACATGACGTGGACATCCTTGTGACCGAAGTCGGCCTGGCCGACCTGCGCGGCTTGGCGCCTCGGGAGCGCGCGCGGGTGATCATCGACAATTGTGTGCACCCGGCGTATCGCGATGCGCTGAACAGTTACTTCAATGCCGCCTGCGCCGTTGGCGGCCACACGCCGCACATCCTGCGCGAAGCACTGAGCTGGCACATTAACCTGGAAGAAACCGGGCATATGCTCAAGGCTTGATTGGTACAGATCCGGGCTGATGCAAATACAGTTTCATCAGCCCAGAGGGTTCGCCGCCCATTCTGTAAAAAACTGTACTGCTGTACCGGTGTTTTCCTACCGAAATCTCCTACACTTCTCATCGAAAATACCTATTTCGCACTGTTTCAGTGCGAACAGGTACAGTTGCCCCATTTCTGTACAGTACAGCCCCTATAAACAGTTAACTGGGCCCTCACAATACAGGTGAACTGTATCTGGAGAGTCTTGCGCCGGAAGAGGATCATTGGCATCAGTTAAACCACTACCTAATCCCGCCACAAGCGGAAGGATGTCATCATGGAACGTACACTCAGTTCCGAACTGTTCTTCGAAGAAAAAGCTGTAAACACCCAGGCTTCCCTGCCTTTGCGCGTTCTCGCCAACCTGATGTTGTGGCAGCGCCGCATTTCCAGCCGCCACCAGCTGGCTCGTCTGGATTCGCGTCTGCTGGCTGACGCCGGTATCAGCGAAGCTCAACGCTACGAAGAGCTCAGCAAGCCGTTCTGGCGCTGATTTAGCGCTCGCTGGCCCTGACCTGCCGGGTCCACTGCCAGCAACCTGATTTGTCAAAACAAAGCCCGCCCCGGGAAACCGGCGGCGGGCTTTGTTGTTTCTGGTTTTCGGCTTCAAGGTCTCAAACAGGACATTGATACCCGAACAGGTACAGTTTAAAAAACATAACAATTAAGCAGTACAATTTAAATTCGGCACATCTGTATCACTTCCCCAACGGATAAACGGCAGCATAAGATCCGCTCACCACGTGGCGAACCTTGTAGAGCGGGCGTCTGAAGCTCAGAGCAGTGGTGTCCGTCTCGACAGTGGCCGTCCTGCGCCGCTTTAATTGTTCATCTACAGGAGTCATTACCATGTCCCGTCTTCGCCTGCTGAGTGCTGCCGCCCTGTTGGCCGTGGCAGCCAACGCCCATGCGAGCAGCTTCCTTGTGACCACCGATTCGATCGTTGGCGCGCTGAAAGCCACTTCCGACGCCAGCTCCGACGCCACCTCGTCCCTGCGTGACAACAAAGTCGTACAGGCTGCCCGGGACGACGCCGCCAGTTTCGTCGCCAGCGAAGGCGCCATCCGTGGCGTGAAGCTGGAAAGCGCCCTGGCCCAGATCCGCCAACAAGCGCCACAGCTGAACAGCGCGACTGACACGCAACTGGCCCAAGCCATTCTGGCGATTTAACGCCAGATGAAATTTGGAAGCGCCAGCCGCTTCCAAATGTGTCAACGCTGGCCCTCGCCGGGGCATTAGGCTAGCCTTGGCGCTCGCTTTCAGTTGTCGAGTCTCATGGCTTTTTCACACCGCCTGTTGATTGTTCCCATATTGATTTCCGCCTGCTGGTCGCCCTTGGTTTCGGCCTTTGATATGACGACCCAGAACACCGTCATCAGTGTGTATGCCACCAGCAAGGTGACCTCCGCACCGTTTGACAGAAAGTTAGTCATGGCCGCCCAGGATGACGCTGCCGCGTTTATTGCCACAGATGGCCAATGGCGGGGCGCCCGACTGGAATCCGCGCTGGATTACCTGCGCCGCACCCAGCCAAAACTTAACGCCAGCGACCTTGAACTGGCGCAAGCAATTCTCGTCCAATAATCATCTTTGTATTCTGGAGTCATTCCATGCGTAGCCCGCTGATCGCCGCCGCTCTCGGCCTGCTGTTGTTGGCCGATGTTGCCCACGCGCAAACCTTGAAAGCCACCAGCAACATCATCGTGCGTGCATCGGCACGCACCATTGATTTCACCTCGGACACCACCACCTCGATCCGCGACTCCAAAGTCGTGCGCGAAGCCCACGATGACGCCGCCAGTTTCGTCGCCTCCAATGGCGAAATCCGTGGCGCGCAACTCGAAGCGGCTTTCGACACCCTGCGCACCCGCTTGCCGGAAGCGCGTGACGCCAGTGACCAGACTCTCGCTGAAGCTATCCTCGCTCTGTGAGGCGCCTGGCAGCCTGGCTACTGGCCGGGACTGTGCTGCTCTGTGCAGGCGCAGCCCAGGCCAGCCTGCACCTGCGGCTCAAAACCGATGGTTTGAGTCCGGCTGAACAGCAGGCCAGCCAGGCTTTGCTCGATGAAGCGATGCGCGCGTTGCCGCCGCGCTTTATCGAGCAGCTGGACCGCACCATTGATGTCGGCTGGACCGACAAGATGCCCGACAACGCCTACGGCCAGGCCTCACTGGTCTCCGAGCTGGATCTGAACCAAAACCTGCTCGCCAGCCTCACCGATGGCAGTGCCGCCACCCAAAAGACCAACCGCCCCCACGGCACCGTACGCCGCGAAATGCTCGCCACCGTGCTGCATGAACTGACCCACATCTATGACCGCGCGCGCCTGTGGACCAGGGAAGACCGCACGCTGATCAACCGCTGCAGTCGCCAGAACAAACTCACCGGTTTGATCGGCCTGCCCGATCAATGCCGTGGTCAGAATGACCGCCGCTTTACCCTCAGTGACGACCCACGCCTGCTCGACCTGGCCGGCTGGCCGCAATACGTCGGCCGCCGCGGCGAGCGTGAGCAGAACAACCACCAGGTTGCCCGCAGCCCGGACATCTACGAAACCACCAGCCCGCTGGAATTCGTGGCGGTCAACATGGAGTACTTCCTGCTCGACCCCAGCTACGCCTGCCGTCGCCCCTCGCTGTTTCGCTATTACAAGGAACACTTCGGCTGGGCGCCGCCCGAGCAAGACGCTTGCGCCAAGACCTATGCGTTCCTGAACGCGGGCAATGATTTCGCCAAGACCCCGCTGGGCCAGATCGATCCGGAGCGCGTCTACGAAATCGACTACCTTTTGGCCGAAGCCAACGAGAATCTGGTCAGCCGCTGGGGCCACAGCATGTTGCGCCTGGTGATCTGCGCGCCCGGCCGTCCGCGTGGCCCGGATTGCCGGCTGGACCTGGACCAGCACCTGGTGCTGTCCTACCGCGCCTTCGTCGGTGACGTGCAGCTGTCGAGCTGGGACGGCCTGGTCGGCAAGTACCCGTCACGCCTGTTCGTATTGCCGCTGGCCCAAGTAATCGATGAGTACACCAAGACCGAACTGCGCGGCCTCGCTTCTGTGCCGCTCAAACTGTCGCGCCAGGAGATCAACGACACCGTCGAGCATGCCGCCGAGATGCACTGGAGCTACGACGGCAATTACTTCTTCATTTCCAATAACTGTGCAGTAGAAAGCCTGAAGCTGTTGCGCAGCGGCAGCGCCAACCCGCAGCTGACCGGCCTGGACAACATCACCCCCAATGGCCTGCTGGAAGTCCTCGCCGCACGCGGCCTGGCGGATACCAGCGTGTTGAACGACAAGCGCGAAGCGCTGCGCCTGGGTTATCACTTCGACTCGTTCCGCGAGCGCTACCAGGCGATGTTCGATGTACTGCGCAAACGCTTGCCGATCAAGCAAACCCGCGTCGAAGACTGGCTGTCCCTCAGCGCCGCCGAGCGCCGCCAATGGTTCAGCCAGGCCGACCTGCGCACCAGCGCTGCGCTGTTGCTGCTGGAACAGGCCAGCTATCGCAAGCAACTGATGCTGGCCCAGGATGAAGTGAAGCAGCGTTACCTCAATGCCCGCGAGTTGAAAAACGGCGGCATGGAGAGGGCCAACAATACGCTGCAACAAATTCTCGCCAACAGCGGCTTTCTCAGCCGCCCGGCCGAGCTGCTCGGCAGTGGCGGCTACGGGCTGCCCCAGCCGTCGGAATCCAAACGCCTGGAATCGGAAAGTGCCCAGCGCCAGAAACAGCTGCAATCGCTGACCGGCGATCTGGATAAAGAGGTGAGGGCGCTGCTCGACCCTTCCCGCGCCGACGAAATTGCCGCTTGCGAGGCCAACCTCAAGCAGATGGGCGAGCATCTGCGCGCCCTGCACAAAGCCGCCGGCGGCCTCGAACTGCCCTGATCAACTGGCGGCAAACACTAATCCAATGTGGGAGCTGGCTTGCCTGCGATTGCGGTAGGCCAGATACCTCAAATGCTGAATGTGCCGACGCCATCGCAGGCAAGCCAGCTCCCACCTTTGATCTGCGTGTGCCTGAAGGTAGTGCGCACACCCTTCATCACCTGTTTTTCCAGCGAAAGCTGGCTGAAAGCTTCCCCGTCTAGGATCGCCCCCACTGCCGGCAACAGACCGGCTGTTAACAACAACAATGGTGATTCCCGATGTCCGCCCGTACCCGCCTGCTTGCCCCGACTCCACCCGTACGCCTCGTGCCTTTCGTTCTGCGCTGAGCCCCACCCGGTTCGCCATTCCCTAGCCGCGCTACGCCTGGAGTATTCCTATGCTGACTTTCCTTGGCTTTGCCATGGTCATCACGTTCATGTTCCTGATCATGACCAAGCGCCTGTCGGCGCTGATCGCTCTGATCATCGTGCCCATCCTGTTCGCGCTGTTTGGCGGTTTCGCACCGCAGATCGGCCCGATGATGCTTGCCGGCATCACCAAGCTCGCGCCGACCGGCGTGATGCTGATGTTCGCCATCCTCTACTTCGCCCTGATGATCGACTCCGGCCTGTTTGACCCGGCCGTGCGCAAGATCCTCAAAATGGTCAAGGGCGACCCGCTGAAAGTCTCGGTCGGCACTGCCGTGCTGGCGCTGGTGGTTTCCCTCGATGGCGACGGCGCCACCACTTACATGATCTGCGTGGCCGCCATGCTGCCGCTGTATCAGCGCATCGGCATGAGCCCGCGGATCATGGCCGGCCTGATCATCCTCGCCGGCGGCGTGATGAACATGACCCCCTGGGGTGGCCCGACCGCCCGTGCCGCCAGCGCGCTGCATGTAGACCCCTCGGATATTTTCGTACCGATGATTCCGGCCATGGCCGCGGGCGTGCTGGCGATCCTGGTAATTGCCTACCTGTACGGCAAACGCGAACGTGCTCGCCTGGGTGAGCTGCATTTGGCCGGCGATGAGATCGACCACAGCGAAATCAGCGTGTCGCAATTCCCGGATGCTCGCCGTCCAAAACTGATCTGGTTCAACGGCGCACTGACGTTCGCCCTGATGTGCACCCTGATCGCAGGCCTGTTGCCGCTGCCGGTGCTGTTCATGGTGGCGTTCAGTATCGCCATGATCGTCAACTACCCGTGCCTGCAAATGCAGAAAGACCGCGTCGCCGCCCACTCCGGCAGCGTATTGGCGGTGGTGGGGCTGATCTTCGCGGCCGGTATCTTCACCGGCATTCTGTCGGGCACCGGCATGGTCGATGCCATGTCCAAAAGCCTGCTCGCCGTGATCCCGGATGCGCTGGGCCCGTACCTGGCGGTGATCACCGCGCTGGTGAGCATGCCGTTTACCTTCTTCATGTCCAACGATGCGTTCTACTATGGCGTACTGCCTGTACTCGCCGAGGCCGCCAGCCACTACGGCATCACCGCAGCGGAAATGGGTCGCGCGTCCATCGTCGGGCAACCCGTGCACCTGCTGAGCCCGCTGGTACCTTCGACCTATCTGCTGGTGGCTTTGGCGGGTATCGAATTTGGCGATCACCAGCGCTTTACCCTCAAGTGGGCAGTGCTGGTATGCCTGTGCATAATGTTCGCCGCTTTGCTGATGGGGATTATTCCGCTGTTCAGCACTCTATAATCCTACACACCCAACCGCGCGGCGCTGCAGCTTGCGCGGTTTAACATTTGCTCAAAGGAATACACATGGAATGGCTGACCAATCCGGAGATCTGGATTGCCTTCTTCACCCTGACGGCCCTCGAGATCGTCCTGGGCATCGATAACATCATCATGATTTCGATCCTGGTCAGCCGCATGCCCAAGCATATGCAGGCGCGCACCCGGATCTTCGGCCTGGCGCTGGCCATGGTCACGCGAATCCTGTTGCTGCTGTCGATCACCTGGGTGATGCAACTCACCGCCGACCTGTTCGTGGTGTTTGGCCAGGGCATTTCCGGGCGCGACCTGATCCTGTTCTTCGGCGGCCTGTTCCTGCTGTGGAAAAGCTCCCAGGAGATGTACCACGCCCTGGAAGGTGAAGATGAAACCCACGACGAGCCGAAAGGCACGGGCGGCAAGTTCATCTACACCATCATTCAGATCGCCATCATCGACATCGTGTTCTCCCTGGACTCGGTGATCACCGCCGTCGGCATGGTCTCCCATGTGCCGGTCATGGTGGCGGCGATTGTCGTCGCGGTGCTGGTGATGATGCTGGCTGCCGGTACCATCAGCGAGTTCATCGACAAGCACCCGTCGCTGAAAATGCTCGCACTGTCATTCTTGCTGGTGGTGGGTACTGTGCTGATCGCAGAATCCTTCGACGTGCACGTACCAAAAGGCTACGTCTACTTCGCCATGGCGTTCTCGCTGGCGGTGGAAGCGGTGAACATCAAGATGCGCACCGCCATCGCGAAAAAGAAGAAACAGCAGGATCCAGTGAAACTGCGCAAGGACATTCCGGGTCAGTAAAAAAGACCCGCTGCTGAATCAACGCCGCTTTGCCAAGGGCGAACACTGTAACTGTGGCGAGGGAGCTTGCTCCCGCTGGGCCGCGAAGTGGCCCAAAAAAAGGGACCGCTACGCAGTCCAGCGGGAGCAAGCTCCCTCGCCACGTTTAGTTTTGTGCATGCCCATGCAGAGCGCAGGAACGATCTCTGCCAATCTTCATGACAGTTTTGTTTCAATCCCCACTTTAGCTATGCGATGCTGGCGCCGAGCCCATTCGCCAACTACAGCTTAAGTACAAGACGTAGAACGGCACGCGGCAACTTCCTTCGCTCTTTTTGGAGCACACCCACACGGGGGGCCGAGCATGCTGACCTTGCTCAATCTGCTTTCCGCCGTGACCCTGCTTATCTGGGGCACGCACATCGTCCGTACCGGCATCTTGCGGGTCTACGGTTCCAACTTGCGCCAAGTCATCGGGCAGAACATGTCCAAGCGATGGCTGGCGTTTATCGCCGGTATTCTGGTGACGGCCATGGTGCAGAGCAGTAACGCCACGGCCATGCTGGTGACGTCGTTTGTCGGCCAGGGCCTGATGGGCCTGATGCCTGCACTGGCGACCATGCTCGGTGCCGACGTCGGTACCGCGCTGATGGCGCGGGTGCTCACGTTCGACCTGTCGTGGCTGTCGCCACTGCTGATTTTTCTCGGAGTGATTTTCTTCCTGTCGCGCAAACAGACGCGGGCAGGGCAGATGGGCCGCGTGGGCATCGGCCTGGGCCTGATCATTCTGGCGCTGCAATTGATCGTCGAAGCCGCCGGGCCGATCACCCACGCCCAGGGTGTCAAAGTCATCTTCGCCTCGTTGACCGGCGACATCCTGCTTGACGCTCTGGTTGGCGCCCTGTTCGCGATGATTTCCTACTCCAGCCTGGCCGCCGTCCTGCTGACGGCCACCCTGGCCGGCGCCGGCGTGATTGGCCTGCACGTGGCCATCGGCCTGGTGATCGGCGCCAACATCGGCAGCGGTGTGCTGGCCTTTCTCAGTACCAATATGCAGAACGCCGCCGGGCGCCAAGTGGCCCTCGGCAGCCTGCTCTACAAGCTGATCGGCCTGTTGCTGATCATCCCGGTACTCGACCCTCTCGTACGCTGGATGGACGGCCTGGACTACAGCGCCCAGGGCATGGTCATCACCTTCCACGTGCTCTACAACGTCAGCCGCTGCCTGATTTTGCTGCCGACCATCGGCCCGATGGCCCGCCTGTGCGCCTGGCTGCTGCCGGAACAACCGGAGATCAACGGCAAAGCCAAGCTGCGCCACCTGGACCTGGCCTCACTCGCCACCCCAAGCCTGGCGCTGGCCAACGCCGCTCGCGAAACCCTGCGCCTGGGCGACCTGATCGACAACATGCTCACCGCGATGCTCGAAGTGCTGCGCGGCAAGCAAACCGCCATCACCCAGGAAATGCGCAGCCTCAGCGATGACGTCGAAGCGTTGTACAGCGCGATCAAGCTGTACCTCGCGCAGATGCCCCGCGAAGACCTCAGTGAACACGACAGCCGGCGCTGGGCCGAGATCATCGAGCTGTCGATCAACCTCAAACTGGCCGGCGACTTGATCGAGCGCATGCTGCGCAAGGTCCAGCAGCAGAAAACCTCGCAGCGCCGCCAGTTCTCCGAAGTCGGCCTGGAAGAACTCGCCGGCCTGCACAGCCAGCTGATTGCCAACTTGCGCCTGGGCCTGTCGGTGTTTCTCAGCGCCGACCCGGAAAGCGCGCGCCAGTTGCTGCGCGAGAAGCGTCGCTTCCGCGCCCAGGAACGTCGCCTGGCTCACGCCCATGTCAGCCGCTTGCAGCGAAAAATCGTACAGAGCCTGGAAACCAGCTCCCTGCACCTGGAGTTGATTGCCGACATGAAACGCCTAAACTCGCTGTTCTGCAGCAGCGCCTATGTGGTGCTGGAAACTTCCGACACCGGCGCACTCTCCGCTGAAGATATTGCCGACATCACCCATTCGCCCTGAACGTACGATGGCCCGTGAAGTCAGTTAAAACTGACCTCACTCGCCAGGAAGCTTGTTATGCGTCGCCTGTTATTCGCCTGCCTGCTCATGGGCTCAGCTCATTCGTTTGCCTTTGACCGCCTGCAAGTCGAGGGCTACACCTTGCCCAACGGCCTGCAGTTGCTGCTCAAACCGGGCACCGAACGCGGGCATGTGGCCATCCGCCTGGTGGTGGGTGTAGGGCTGGACGACTTCACCTGTGAGGAAAAGGAGGTGCCGCACCTGCTCGAACACTTGCTGTTCAGCGGCATCGACGGCGGCGGCGAAGGCGACCTGGAAGACCGCATGCAAGCCCTGGGCGGCGAGTGGAACGCCTACACCAGCAACGCCGACACCACCTTCGTGATCGAAGCGCCCGCGCAAAACCAGCGCAAGGTGCTCGACCTGTTGCTGGCAATCATCACCCGCACCCAACTGACCGACGCCAATATCAATGCCGCCAAGCAGGTGGTGGAGCGCGAAGACGGCGGCCATTACTCCCACCTGCAACGCCTGCTCGACCGCCAGGACCTGGGCCACACCGCCAGCAACCAATTGGCCGTAGAGTTGGGGCTCAAATGCGCCGAACGTGCCGAAGTCAGCCACATCACCCGCGACCAGTTGGAAGCGCTGCGCAAAAACTGGTACGCGCCGAACAACATGACCCTGATCATCGTCGGCGACCTCGACAAACTGCTGCCGGCCTACTTGGAACGCACCTACGGCCAGCTCGACCCGGTGGAACCGAGCGAACATTTGCCGCTACCCGAAATCCGGCACGCCGCCGCCAGCCATCGCGACCTGATCCGTGGCTGGGTCGGCGACAGCGCCAAGCTGCACTGGCTGTTCCCCGAACCGGTGCTGGACGATGCCCATGATGAAACCTACGACCTGCTCAAGGACTACCTCGACTGGGCGCTGTACCGCCAACTGCGCCTCAAGCACGGCTTGTCCTACGGCCCGTGGAGCGAACGCGAAGTGCTCGGCGGCGTCGGCTTCCTCAGCCTGAATGCCGACCTTGAGCGCGACAACCTGCCCGAGGCCGAAAACGTCCTGCAAGACCTCAAGGCGCAACTGCTCAAGGACGGCCTCGACCCGGCCACATTCGCCCGCCTGCAACACGCCGCCATCGCACGCCAGGCCTGGGCCGTGCAGGGCAACAGCGCGTTGGCCGACTATTACTGGAGCGCTTCGGGCGACTACAGCAACGGGCACTTCAGCGACCCGGTCAAACGCATCAAAGCCGTGACCCTGGAACAAACCGACCAAGCCATGCGTCAAGTGTTTAACCAGCCCGGTTACTGGCGCATCGAAAAACCGCTGCTGAGCTACGACAGCCTGAACTGGATCGGCGCCGCCGCGCTCGCGCTGATCGCCATTGTGTTGGGCAGCGTGCGGCTTTATCGCAAACGGGTCGCGTAATGAGGCCCCGAACACCGGGCTAAGACGTTATTCTGTCTGGGTTTTTTCCTACACCAAGTGTGAACCGCCTATGCCAAACCTGCCGCCCCTTATCCAGCGCATTCTCGTTCTGATCAAGCGCTACCCAGGGGTGATCGCACTCGGCGGTTTCATTTCGGGGGTGTGCAGCTTCATTCTGGTGGACCGCCAGCAGGGCATGGCCAGCTGGATCGCCATCATCATGCTGGTGAGCTGGTTGTGGCTGATGCTGGAAAACAGTTTCACCCAGCTGTTCGCCAGGGTGTTCAAGCGCGAAATTCCCGAACCGTTGCTGCGCTACGCCACGCAGATGATCCATCAGGAAAGCCTGTTCTTCGTGCTGCCGTTCTTTTTTGTCACCACGGCGTGGAACAGCGGCCAGTCGGTGTTCACCGGCTTGCTCGGTGCGGCGGCGCTGGTGTCGATCACTGACCCCTTGTATTACAAATGGCTGGCGCCAAAGCGTTCGCTGTTCCTGGCGCTGCACACCCTGACCCTGTTCGCCGCGCTGCTCACGGCGCTGCCGATTATCCTGCACCTGACCACCGCCGAAAGTTACAAACTGGCCCTCGGCGTGGCCATCGCGCTGTCGATCCCCAGCCTGGCTACCAGCCTGCCACTGCGCAGCATCAAAGGTTGGGCCATGCTGCTGGGGGTCACCGCCGCCATTGGTTGCGCCGGCTGGTTTCTGCGCAGTTGGGTGCCGCCGGCCACGTTGTGGATGACGGAAGTGGCGATCAGCACGCAGTTACAAGACCGCACGCCGGGCGATGACCTCAAGGAAGTGACCGCCGCCCAATTGCGCAGCGGCGGCCTGTACGCCTACACCGCAATCAACGCGCCGCGCGGGCTGGATGAGCGCATCTACCATGTGTGGAAATTCAACGGCCAGGAAGTCGACCGCATCGCGCTGGATATCCACGGTGGGCGCAAGGAAGGCTACCGCGCGTGGACCCACAAGCAGAACTTCCCGGCCGATGCCGTGGGCCGTTGGCAGGTACGCGTGCTGACCGAAGACGGGCAGGTGATCGGCGTGTTGCGCTTCAAAGTGACTGACACAGCACAAACGGACAACCCAAAGTAGGCTGTATCGTGCTATTACGTAGGAATTGTGGATAGCCAAACAAGCTCGGAGCTTATGACCACCAGCACGACGGCCGGCGCAGCCCACCTCGATACCTCGACCACTCCGCCGTTACTCAGGATTACGGGGGACTGGACGCTTGCCCACTACGCCAACCTGAAAAAGCTGTCGGACACCCTCGACGGCAGGTATGACGCCGGCGCGCGCATCGACCTCAATGGCCTCGGCGCCCTCGACACCGCCGGCGCCTCCTTGCTGGTGGAGCTGCTGGGCCCGACCCGCATCGAGCAATCCGCCGAACAAACCGATTGCAGCCTGTCCACCGCCGACCGCGCACTGCTCAAGACCGTCTACCGCTCCCTCAATGACTTTTGCGTGCCCGACAAAGCCCCGGAAGAAGCCGCCGGCATTCAAGTGCTGGCGCGCATCGGGCGGGCGGTGGATACGGTCTGGCAAGACAGCAAGAAACTGCTCGGTTTTATCGGCCTGATCCTCGAAACCTTTGCCCGGGGCATTTTCCGCCCCAGGCGCTGGCGCATCACGCCGATGGTTGCGCACATCGAGCAAACCGGCCTGGACGCGGCGCCCATCGTGGCCTTGCTGACTTTTCTGGTCGGCGCCGTGGTGGCGTTTCTCGGCGCCACGGTGTTGAAGAGTTTTGGCGCGACGATTTTTACCGTCGACCTGGTGGCGTTTTCCTTCCTGCGTGAATTCGGCGTGTTGCTCACCGCGATCCTGATCGCCGGCCGCACCGCCAGTGCCTTCACCGCGCAAATCGGCTCGATGAAGGCTAACGAAGAAATCGACGCGATTCGTACCCTCGGCCTCGACCCCATGGAGCTGCTGGTATTGCCGCGCGTGCTGGCGCTGTTGGTGTCGCTGCCGATGCTGACGTTTCTGGCAATGCTCTCGGGCATCGTCGGCGGCGGGGTGGTGTGCGCCGTGGCACTGGATATTTCACCGGCCATGTTTCTGTCGTTGCTTCAATCGGACATTGGCGTGCAGCATTTTCTGGTGGGCATGGTGAAGGCGCCGGTCTTCGCCTTTCTGATTGCGGCGATCGGCTGCCTGGAAGGCTTCAAGGTCAGCGGCAGTGCCGAATCGGTGGGCGCGCACACCACGTCGAGCGTGGTGCAGTCGATTTTCGTGGTGATCGTGCTGGACGCGGTCGCCGCCATGTTTTTTATGGAGATGGGCTGGTGAGCCGCCTGCACCGAGCGCCCAGCGAGGCGGTGATCGAAGTGCGCGGCCTGTGCAACCGCTTTGGCAGTCAGAGCGTTCACGAGAACCTCGACCTGGATTTGTACAAAGGCGAGATTCTCGCCGTGGTGGGCGGCTCCGGCAGCGGCAAGTCGGTGTTGCTGCGCAGCATCGTCGGCCTGCGCCGCCCGAGCGAAGGGGAAGTGCGAGTGTTCGGCAAGAACCTGCCCAACCTCTCGGAGCACGAGCGCTCGCTGGTGGAACGGCGCTTCGGCGTGCTGTTCCAGAAGGGCGCGCTGTTTTCCTCCCTGACGGTCACTGAAAACGTTGCGCTGCCCTTGATCGAACATGCCGGGCTTAGCCGTCGCGACGCCGAGCATCTGGCGGCGGTCAAGCTGGCACTGGCCGGGCTGCCGCTGTCGGCGGCGGACAAGTACCCGGCGTCGCTGTCCGGCGGCATGATCAAACGCGCCGCGTTGGCACGGGCTTTGGCGCTGGACCCGGACATCCTGTTTCTCGACGAACCCACCGCCGGCCTCGACCCGATTGGCGCGGCGCAATTCGACCAACTGATTTTGACCCTGCGCGATGCGTTGGGCCTGAGTGTGTTTCTGGTCACCCACGACCTCGACACGCTGTACACCATCACCGACCGCGTGGCGGTACTGGCGCAGAAGAAAGTGCTGGTGGCCGATGCCATCGATATCGTCTCGGAAACCGACGACGCCTGGATTCACGAATATTTCCACGGCCCCCGTGGCCGCGCGGCACTGGATGCCGCTCAATCGCTAGACGAGGTATGACATGGAAACCCGCGCCCATCATGTGATGATCGGTCTGTTCAGCGTGATCGTGGTGGTCGGCGCGATGCTGTTCGGCCTGTGGCTGGCCAAGTCCAGCGTCGACAGCGCCTTCCAGGAATATGAGGTGGTGTTCAACGAGGCGGTCAGCGGCCTGTCCCAGGGCAGTTCGGTGCAGTACAGCGGCATCAAGGTGGGCGACGTCACCAGCCTGCGCCTGGACCCGAAAGACCCGCGCCGCGTATTGGCGCGCATCCGCCTGGCCGGGCAGACGCCGATCAAGGAGGACACCCAGGCCAAGCTCGCGCTGACCGGCATTACCGGCACCTCGATCATCCAGCTCAGTGGCGGCACGCCGCAAAGCCCCGAGCTCAAGGGCAAGGACGGCAACCTGCCGGAAATCATCGCCTCGCCATCGCCCATCGCGCGCTTGCTCAACAACAGCAACGACCTGATGACCAGCATCAACCTGCTGCTGCACAACGCCAACCACATGTTCTCCCGCGAGAACGTCGAGCGCCTGAGCAACACCCTGGACAACCTGCAGCAAACCACCGGCGCCATCGCCGACCAGCGCGGCGATATCAAAGTGGCGATGCAACAGCTGCTGCAAGTCAGCAAACAGGCCGGCGCCGCACTCGAGCAAACCACCACGCTGATGCGCAGCGCCAATGGCTTGCTCAACGATCAAGGCAAGCAAGCGTTCGGCAGCGCCGAGCAGGCGATGAAATCCCTCGAACAAAGCACCGCGACCATCAACACCTTGCTGACGAACAACAAGGACTCGGTGAACAGCGGCATGCAAGGCCTCAACGAATTGGCACCCGCCGTGCGCGAACTGCGCGAAACCCTCGCTTCGCTGCGTGCGATTTCCCGCCGCCTTGAAGCCAACCCCAGCGGTTACTTGCTGGGCAGCGACAAGAACAAGGAGTTCACGCCATGAAGCGTGCTTACCAACTGATCGCCCCCGTGGCCCTGGCCCTGATCAGCGCCTGCTCGATTTTGCCCAAGGCCGACCCGTCCGACGTGTACCGCCTCGCGTCAACGCAGGCAGCCAGCCAGGGCACTCCGGTGAGCTGGTCGCTGCGCGTGAGCAAGCCGCAAACCAGCGAATTTCTCGACAGCCCGCGCATTGCCGTGGTGCCCAATGGCGACCTGATCAGCAGTTACGCGAACTCACGCTGGAGCGATCCGTCGCCGGTGCTGCTGCGCAATCGCTTTATGGACGGTTTCCAGCGCGATGGCCGGGTGACGTTGCTGAGTACTGACGAGACTAACCTGCAGGCCGACTACGAGCTGGGCGGGCAGCTGCAGGCGTTTCAGAGTGAGTACCGGGGCAGTGCGGTGGAGGTGGTGATTCGCCTTGACGCGCGGCTGGTGCGCGGGAGTGATCAGCGCATTATTGCGAGCCGGCGGTTTGAAATTCACCAGCCGGTAGCGGACACCAAGGTGCCAGCGGTGGTGGCCGGGTTTGGGGTGGCGGGGGATCAGTTGAATAAACAGGTGGTGGAGTGGGTGGTGCAGCAGGGCAACGTTGCCTCTAAACACTGAGGGTCCTATCGCAGGCAAGCCAGCTCCCACACTTGAACGGTGAACACATTCCAATGTGGGAGCTGGCTTGCCTGCGATAGCTATTTCAGCCTCAGCCAAAAAACCAGTAGCACACCGCAATCGCCGCCACGACACCGGCAAACTCGGCCAGCAACGCACACCCGACCGCATGCCTGGCGCGCTGAATGCCCACCGACCCAAAGTACACCGCCAACACGTAAAAGGTGGTCTCGGTACTGCCCTGGATCGTCGCCGCCACCAACGCCGGGAAGCTGTCCACGCCCTGGGTCTGCATGGTCTCGATCAATAACGCCCGCGCCGCGCTGCCGGAGAATGGCTTGACCATCGCAGTGGGCAACGCATCGACAAAGCGCGTGTCCAGGCCGGTCCAGGCCACCACATGGCGAATGCCTTCAAGGCCGAAATCCAGCGCGCCCGAGGCACGCAACACGCCCACCGCGCAGAGCATCGCCACCAGATACGGCAGCAGGTTCTTGGCCACGTCGAAGCCTTCTTTGGCACCTTCGACAAACGCCTCGTAGACCTTCACCTTGCGCAACGCGCCGATCACCAGAAACAACATGATCAGGCCGAACAGCGTCAGGTTGCCGAGGATCGAAGACAAGCCTGCCAACGCCGTGGCGGACAGTGTCGCCAGAAACGCCATGAAACCACCGAGCACCAGCGCGCCGGGAATCAGGTAAGCCAGCACCACCGGGTCCCACAGGCGCAAGCGCTGCATGATCGCCACCGACAGCAGGCCCACCAGGGTGGAAGCACTGGTAGCCAGCAAAATCGGCAGGAACACCAGCGTCGGGTCTGCGGCGCCTTGTTGCGCGCGGTACATAAAGATGGTCACCGGCAGCAGCGTCAGCGAGGACGCGTTGAGCACCAGGAACAGGATCTGCGCGTTGCTCGCGGTGTTGGGGAGGGGGTTGAGTTCCTGCAGCGCCTTCATGGCTTTCAGGCCGATGGGCGTGGCCGCGTTGTCGAGGCCCAGGCCATTGGCGGCGAAGTTGAGGGTGATCAAACCGATGGCAGGGTGACCGGCGGGCACTTCCGGCATCAGGCGACGGAACAGCGGGCCGAGGGCCTTGGCCAGCCAGTCGACGATCCCGGCTTTTTCAGCGATGCGCAGAAAGCCCAGCCACAAGGTCAGGGTGCCGAACAGCAGCACCATCACTTCCACCGACAATTTGGCCATGGCGAAAATGCTTTCGACCATCGCCGCGAAAATGCCGGCATTACCGCCGACCAGCCATTGCGCCAGCGCTGACACCATTGCCACGACAAAGAAGCCAAGCCACAGGCCATTGAGCATCAGTTAAATCCCCCGAAAGATGGGGCGAATGATAGCGGGGCTGGCAGAAACGACAAACCCCGGAATTTTCCGGGGTTTGTCTTTAAGCCGTCGTGCTGTCAGCCGCGAGTGGCCTGTGCGGTTGGCGCGGCTTCTTTGCTGCGCCAGTGCGGCAGCGAGTTCCAGTAGCGCTCGCCCTTGGCGTCGTCGTACATGCCTTCCCAACGGGAGATAACCAGTACGGCCAGGGCGTTGCCGATCACGTTGAGGGCGGTACGCGCCATGTCCATCACACGGTCGACACCTGCGATGAACGCCAGGCCTTCCAGCGGAATGCCCACGCTGCCCAGAGTGGCCAGCAGCACCACGAACGACACGCCCGGAACGCCGGCGATGCCTTTGGAGGTGACCATCAGGGTCAGTACCAGCATCAATTGCTGGCCGATCGACAGGTCGATGCCGTACAGCTGGGCAATAAAGATTGCCGCAATGCTTTGGTACAGGGTCGAGCCGTCAAGGTTGAACGAGTAACCGGTCGGTACCACGAAGCTGCAGATGGCTTTCGGCGCGCCGTAGGCTTCCATCTTCTCGATCACACGGGGCAACACGGTTTCGGAGCTGGCGGTGGAGTAAGCCAGTACCAGCTCATCCTTGAAGATGCGCATCAGCTTGATCACCGAGAAGCCGAACAGGCGAGCGATCAGGCCCAGCACCACAAAGGCGAAGAACAGGATGGCGACGTAAACCAGGATCACCAGCTTGGCCAGCGGCAGCAAGGAGGCGAAGCCGAAGTTGGCGACGGTCACCGCGATCAGTGCGAATACGCCGATCGGGGCGTACTTCATGATCATGTGGGTGACTTTGAACATGCTCTCGGACACGCCCTGGAACATGGTCACCAGCGGCTCGCGCAGCTCGGGCTTGAGGCTCGACAGGCCGAGACCGAACAGCACCGAGAAGAAGATGATCGGCAGCATCTCGCCACGGGCCACGGCGGCAAAGATGTTCGACGGAATCAGGTTGAGGATGGTCTCGATGAACGCATGCTCATGCTGCACTTCGGCGGCGGTGGCGGTGTACTTGGAGATGTCGACGGTACCCAGGGTACTCATGTCGATGCCCGCGCCAGGGTGGAACAGGTTGGCCAACAGCAGGCCGACCACGATGGCGATGGTGGTGACGATTTCGAAGTAAAGGATGGTTTTGACGCCGATACGCCCGAGCTTTTTCGCGTCGCCGACACCGGCAATGCCGACGATCAGCGAAGAAATCACAATCGGGATCACGATCATCTTGATCAGGCGGATAAAGATATCGCCCGCTGGCTGCAACACATTGCTGATCCACCAGGCCTTTTCAGCACTGAAATGGTTGAGCACTGCACCGATTGCGATCCCCAGCACCAAACCGATGAGGATCTGCCAGGCGAGGCTTAGCTTTGCCTTCTTCATGTCATTACCCTTACTTCAAGTGGACGTATGGCAAATGCGCCAGCTGCAACGCTCGAAAGCGAAAAAGTGTGTGCATCAGCCTCCATGGAAGGTCACCGCAGCGTGGCCGAAATGGCTTACTGGCAGGCGAAAAAAGGCGCAACTATTCCGACGCAAGGGAGCGACGTCTAATGCCGTAAACGCCTACCCTATGCCGAATCGGCATGACTTTTTTTGAAATTAACTGTCCGAACGGTCAGTTCGATTCCGCCAATCAGGCGGGTGAATATGCCGTGAACCTGCCAATACCGGCTCGCTCAGAGATATTGGACGTCCCGTAGGGATTGGCAGAAATGCCTGAGAATTCACGGGATTGGCGTCAGAATTGTCCTATGGCGCGGACAAAAAATTCTCGATAGATGGTCACTTGGACACACCAAGTAATGGTTGGTCACAAGCAAAACAGAAAATATCGTCTATGAGCCCGCATAAGGGGCTTGGAGGAGGAATGGGATCTGCGTCACAAGCCCGCCGCAAGTTCAGCAAGCTTGAGGACTTGTGAACTTGCGTCGCAGCTTTTCACCTGACCCGGCCCTTGCGCAGGCACTCCCTGTACCCGTAGGTCACGCCGATCCCATCGATCAGAGCAACCCGGCCCCCTGGTCATGCACCGCCCTTGGCGAGCGGCGCAGACAGAAAGAAGCGAGGGGCTTCTTTCTATGGACGCCGGTCCCGTTGACGAATGTCAGACGGAACCTAGTACCAATTCGGGTCTTTCTTCAGCTGCTCCATCAGCAGCTTCTGCATGCCTTCATTCGGCTTACCGAGAAAACGGTAATCGGCGTGCCGTGTGGGCGACTTGTCCGCCGGCAAACCGGCCGGGACTTGCACCAACATGGCGTAGGCATCTTTCTTGTCGTAGCTGAAGGCGACGATCAGGCGCTTGTTCAGGCAAGTGTCTGCGGTTTCGCAGAGCGGCCCGACCAAGTACTTGTCGCCATCCTCTTCCACGGCATTCATCTGTTCGGCGGTGCCCGACAGGTTCATCACCCATTCCGGCAGGCGCTCTTCTTTCTTCACCACGCCTTGCCAGGTCTGGCGAAATTGCGGGTCAGAATTGAGCAGTTCGTTGGCTCGGGTCTGGCCGTCGTTGGCGGCCATCACCAGGCCGCTGCCGCCCAGAAGCAGGACGGCAGCAATGGCTTTGAGGGACAGAGTGGTCATTTTCAGCCTCGGCCGCGACGACCAAAGAAGAACGAAGCGATGAACATCACCAGGAAAACGACAAAGAGAATCTTGGCGATACCCGTGGCGGTGCCCGCGATACCACCGAAGCCCAGGACTGCAGCCACAATGGCGATGATCAGAAATGTGATTGCCCAACTCAACATGGTGATTCTCCTTACGCTTTTATAGGGGTAACAGCGGTAGTGCCGTGCGGCCGCTCAACAAGCGACCTTGTATTGCCTAGAACACCCAACGCTCTTGAGCGGGCAGTTCGCCCAGGGTCGAATCCTGGTCAGCCACTCTCAATTGCGGGGCAGTCACATTGGCCGCAGTCGCACTGCCAACGGAACGGAAATGGGTTTGGGTCATGACGGGGCGTTCAAATTGCGGGGTTTGCTGCTGACTCTGCTGCCAATGCTGCATTTGCTGGCCGCCGATCAACGTGACCATCAAAGCCAGGCTGGCAAACAAGCCTTGCTGCAAGCGCAGTGGCGATACACGTAGTTGGCTGAGGCTTTGGCGAGTCATGCTGCTTGTCTCCCGCATTCTGATTATTCGTCTGTTGGGAGGGATATTGCAGAGTGCATGCCAGCTTTTTTACAGAATAAATCTCAATAAAATCAGTGCTTTACGAATCAACACAACATACCTTGTCCAGCATCCTGCACGATGGCCCTATCCTGGCCGTGCGAAATGCACGATGGTCAGTGGTCGGATCGAGGGATCGAAAGCGGAAATCGCGTTGCCGAAGTGGCAAGAAGGCATGAAAACGCCACTAGCTGGCGCCTTTGTAGGATTAGGCGCAGATAGCTGCGCGAAGAAGCCTTTTATCAATCAGAATAAACCATGCAACTTGCCCGATTATTCCGGGACTAATCAGCATCATTCATAGTTAAGGAGCGCGGGACAGATGGAATCAGCCAAGGAACTTCAAGGCCGCATTCTTTTAGTGGATGACGAATCCGCGATCCTCCGCACCTTCCGTTATTGCCTGGAAGATGAAGGCTACACCGTCGCCACCGCCAACAGCGCCGCCCAGGCCGATGCCTTGATGCAGCGCCAGGTGTTCGACCTGTGTTTCCTCGACCTGCGCCTGGGCGAAGACAATGGCCTGGACGTGCTGGCCCAGATGCGCGTGCAAGCGCCTTGGATGCGTGTGGTGATCGTCACCGCGCATTCGGCCGTCGACACCGCCGTCGACGCGATCCAGGCCGGTGCTGCGGATTACCTGGTCAAACCCTGCAGCCCCGACCAGTTGCGCCTGGCCACCGCCAAGCAACTGGAAGTGCGCCAGCTCTCGGCGCGCCTGGAAGCGCTCGAAGGCGAAGTGCGCCAACCCAAGGACGGCCTCGACTCCCACAGCCCGGCCATGATGGTGGTACTGGAAACGGCGCGGCAGGTGGCCGGGACTGACGCCAACATCCTGATCCTTGGCGAATCCGGCACCGGTAAAGGCGAACTGGCACGGGCGATTCACGGCTGGAGCAAGCGCTCGAAGAAGTCCTGCGTGACCATCAACTGCCCGTCGCTGACGGCGGAGCTGATGGAAAGCGAATTGTTCGGCCACAGCCGCGGCGCGTTTACCGGCGCCAGCGAGAGCACGCTGGGCCGGGTCAACCAAGCGGACGGCGGCACACTGTTTCTCGACGAGATCGGCGACTTTCCTCTCACGTTGCAACCCAAATTGCTGCGTTTCATTCAGGACAAGGAATACGAACGCGTCGGCGACCCGGTTACCCGCCGCGCCGATGTGCGCATTCTCGCGGCCACCAACCTGAACCTCGAAGACATGGTGCGCGACGGGCGCTTCCGTGAAGACTTGCTGTACCGCCTCAACGTCATCACCTTGCACCTGCCACCGCTGCGCGAACGCAGCGAAGACATCCTGACGTTGGCCGACCGCTTCCTGGCACGCTTCGTCAAGGAATACGCCCGGCCTGCGCGCGGTTTCAGCGACGAGGCGCGCGAAGCGCTGCTCAACTATCGCTGGCCGGGTAACATCCGCGAGCTGCGTAACGTGGTCGAGCGCGCCAGCATTATCTGCCCACAGGAGAAAGTTGAAATCAGCCACCTCGGCATGGCCGAACAACCGACCAACAATGCGCCGCGTATCGGTGCTGCGCTGAGCCTGGACGAACTGGAGAAAGCCCACATCGGCGCCGTGCTCGCCACCAGCGACACCCTGGACCAGGCGGCCCGCACCCTAGGTATCGACGCTTCGACCCTGTACCGCAAACGCAAACAGTACAACCTGTGAGCTGTACCTTATGAAGCTTGCGATGAAACTGCGCACTCGGTTGTTCCTGAGTATCTCGGCGCTGATCACCGTCGCTCTGCTGGGCCTGATTCTGGGCCTGGTCAGCGTGATGCAGATGGCCAAGACTCAGGAATCGCTGATACGCAGCAACTTCGTCACCCTGGACCTGGGGCTGAAACTGCGCCAGAGCCTGGGCGACCAGTTGATCATGATGCTGGAGAAGCGCCCCGACCCGGAGGCTCTGCTGGCGTCAAAACAGCGCTACTTCGACCTGCTGGACCAAGGCATCGCCCACGAACAGCGCAACGGCAACAGCCATGGCTTCAGCCAGGCCCACACCGATTACCAGAACCTGCTGGAAGCGTTCGACGAATCCCAGCAGCCATCGCCGCCGCCCGGCAGCAAGGAAAAACTCACCGAAACCTTCAATGTGCTGCGCAACGGCCTGATCGCCGAGCACAAGATGGCCCTGGAAAACATCAGTAACAGCGAGCACAAATCCCGTGAACGCGCCCTGCTGATTGCCGGCCTCCTGGGTTTGGTGGGGCTTGCAGTCTTGATCATCGGTTTTGTCACGGCGCACGGCATCGCGCGGCGCTTCGGCGGGCCCATCGAAGCACTGGCGAAAGCGGCGGACAAGATCGGTCAGGGTGATTTCGAAGTGACGCTGCCGATTTCCTCGGCGGCGGAGATGAACCAGTTGACCCGTCGCTTCGGGATTATGGCCGAGGCACTGCGCCAGCATCAGGCAACCAATGTCGACGAACTGCTGGCCGGCCAACAACGCCTGCAAGCCGTACTCGACAGCATCGACGACGGCTTGTTGATGATTGACCGCCAAGGCCGCCTTGAACACCTCAACCCCGTGGCACAGCGCCAGTTGGGTTGGGACGAAGCGCGCTTGGGCCAAGGCCTTGGTGAGGCGTTGGTACGTCCCGAACTGGATGAACAACTGCAACTGGTACTGCGCGGCGGCAACCTGGAACGGGCACCGGAAGATCTGGAAGTGGAAGTGGATGGCGAGCTGCGCCTGCTGACCTACAGCCTCACGCCGGTCAGCCACACCCAGGGGCATATCCTGGGCGCAGTGATGGTTTTGCATGATGTGACGGAACAACGTGCTTTCGAGCGCGTGCGCAGTGAGTTTGTGTTGCGGGCCTCCCACGAGCTGCGCACGCCGGTAACCGGCATGCACATGGCGTTCGGGCTATTTCGCGAGCGTGCAAAATTTCCGGCAGAGTCCCGAGAAGCGGACCTGCTGGATACGGTAAATGAAGAAATGCAGCGCCTGATGCAGTTGATCAACGACCTGCTCAACTTTTCGCGCTACCAGAACGGCCTGCAGAAACTGACCCTGGGGCCGTGCGACGTCCCTGATCTGCTGGAACACGCCCGCGCCCGCTTCGCGGAATTGGCGAATGCGCAGCACATTGAACTGCTGGTGGAGGCGCAAGCGGATTTGCCCAGGCTGTATGCCGATCAGGCGCAGCTGGAGCGCGTGCTGGACAACCTGCTCGCCAACGCCCTGCGACACACCGCCGAAGGCGGGCAGATTCGCCTGCAGGCACGCCGCCATGGCGAGCGGGTGATTATCAGCGTCGAGGATAACGGCGAGGGTATTGCCTACGGCCAGCAAGGGCGAATCTTCGAACCCTTTGTGCAGGTGGGTCGCAAGAAAGGCGGCGCAGGCCTGGGTTTGGCACTGTGCAAAGAGATTGTGCAATTGCATGGCGGCCGGATGGGTGTGTATTCGCGGCCGGGGCAGGGGACGCAGTTCTATATGGCGTTGCCGCTGTAATCTGACAGGTTGCAAAATAATGTGGGAGCGGGCTTGCCCGCGATTGCGGTGGTTCAGCCAAGAATGGATTGGCTGACACTCCGTAATCGCGGGCAAGCCCGCTCCCACATTGAATTGGGTTTATAGAGTCAAGTGCGGTTCAAGGCCCGCAGGATCGCGGCGCTTTCAGCATCCGGCGTGCCATCGAACAGCGATGGGCGGAAATGCATCTGGAACGCAGCGATAACATGACGCGTGGCCACATCCAGCTCGCCCGTCTGTGGCGTCTGGTAACCCAGGCGAGCCAACTCTTCCTGGAACCAGAGAATGCTCGGCAACTCGGTGGCGTACTGCACCTGGAACCGGGCGACCGCTTGAGCATCCGGCCAAACCCCCAAACCTTCAGCAGCCAAACGCTTCCACGGGAACAATGGGCCCGGATCCAGTTTGCGCAGCGGCGCGATGTCGCTGTGGCCAATAATGTTCTTGGGGTCGATGCCATTGCGCTTGCTGATGTCCTTGAGCAGCACGATCAGCGATTGCACCTGGGCCTCGGAGTACGGGAACCACACCCGACCCTTCGGCGTGTCCTGGTAGCCCGGGTTCACGATTTCGATGCCGATGGAGCTGGAGTTGAGCCAGGTACGACCCATCCACTCGCTTTCGCCGGCGTGCCAGGCGCGCTGGCTCTCGTCCACCAGCTTGTAGATGGTGCCCGAACCGTCGTCGCCGATCAGGTAATGGCTGCTGACCTGGCCGTGGGTCAGCAAGGCCAGTGAGCGCTCGAGGTTGGCGGAGGTGTAATGGACGACGACGAACTGCACGCGGTTGTCGTGGTTGACCGAAGGGTGGCTGGTGTTCAGACGCGGGCCACTGGCGCAGCCCGCGAGCAGAAGAAAGACAAAGGCGAAGTACAAGGATTTCATGGCGGAAGACATTACGCTGAAGACGATAATGCAACAGTGTAACGTATGGTTTGCGGCCCGACGGTCAAATTACAAAATGGAACATCTTTTACGCCGGCTGCACCTGATTACGCCCCGCCGCCTTGGCCCGGTAAAGCGCCTCATCGGCGCGCTTGAGCGCCAAATCACTGCGCTCGCCCGGCTGGAACTGCGCCACACCCATCGACACAGTGATGGTCACCGGCTCGCCCTTGAAGTGGAACGGGCACGCTTCAATCGCCGCGCGCAGCACTTCACCCACAGCCAGCCCATCCGCCAGGGATGAGTCAGGCATCAGCAACACAAACTCTTCACCGCCAAACCGCGCAATAAAATCAGTCGGACGCAGACGCTTGCGCAGCACGTTGGCGATGATCTTCAACACCTTGTCACCGGCCAGGTGGCCGTAGCTGTCGTTGATGCGTTTGAAATGGTCCAGGTCGAGCATGGCCAGCGCCAGGCTATTGCCGCGCTGATGCCAGGCGTTGACCTCATGGTCCAGGCGCTCGCTCCAGGCGGCGCGGTTGGGCAGGCCGGTCAGCGGGTCGAGCAAGGCCTTCTGCCGCTGCACTTCAAGGTGCTCGCGATAGCCCTGGGCTTCCTGCTCCATGTTCGCAACCCGCTCGGCCAGGCCTTTGAGTCGCGCCGCCACGTCCTTTTCCCTCTGATCGCGCTGCTGCTGGTGCTCGTCCATGGTGCCGAGCAGGCCTTCGAGGTGGCTTTCGAGCACCTGCTTGAGGCTGTCCAGGTCGGCCGCCTCCTGCACACTGCTTTGCAGACCGTCGACCTGCTCACGAATCTGGGTGTCCAGCTCGCGCGCTGCCGAAGTGCTGTCGGCGTGGCCTTCGCTGGCGACCTGCAGATGGCCCTGGAATGTCTCCAGCCGCTCATTGAGCTGTTTGAGATACGCCTCGAACTCATGCTGGCCACTGTCGGTGATCGCGAGCATCAATACCGCCAGATCATCCAGGATCGGCAGCAGCTCGTACCAGTTCAAGCCGTGAGCCAGCCGCTCGCGCATGGCTTCGGCCTGGGGTCGATAGCGCTCGGGCAGGGACAGGTCTTCCAGCAGGCCGAGCAGGGTATCTTCGATATGTCTGGCGACCGAACTGTAGGACGGCTCGGGCGAGTCGGGCAGGGCGTAGGTACCGTCCGGCTGCAACGCATCCGGGTCCGGCTCGACAGCTTCCAGCACGGGCGGCAACGACAGGCTGCCGATGGTGGTTTCGTCCGGCGTATCGACCTCAGCTTCAGGTACTTCAATAAAGGCGGCGAGAGCGCTCTCGGGCGGCGAGTCTTCCGGTGAAGGCTCGGCCACCTCGGGCTCGCTGACGTCGACGGTTTGAATAATGGCGGCGGGCGCGGGCACCTCGAGCATAACGGTTTCGCTGGCGACCGCTATCACGTTCTCAGGCTCGGCCGATGCGTGCTGCACGGGTGCAAACGCGCGCAGGGCCTGGGTCAGTTCTTCGGATTGCGCGGGCGCCTGAGGCTCGGGTCTGGGCGCGACGGGCTTCGGCACAACGGGCGGCACGACCTCGGCAGCCGGCGCGTCGCTCGACACCTCCTTGCTGCCAAACAGGCGCTGCAGCAGACCCGGCCCAGGTCGCGCGGCTTCACCTTCCGGCTCCAGGTTATTCAGTGCCTGCCCCTGCAAGCTGCTTAGCTCACTGAGCAACAGCGGGATTTCCCGCGCCTGACTGACGCGCCCATCCAGCTGCTTGGCAAAGGTTTTCAGTGGACGCGCCACCTCGCGGGGCAGCGGCAATTTTTGCAGTTGCGCAACAAGCGACGTCAGTGCAGTACTGATCTGATCAACCCGGGTTTCGCGGCGCTGCTCCGAATCGAGCACGGCCTTTTCCAGACGTGGCAACAAGGCGGCGAGGGCGGCGTCCATGTCGTCGGTGCGCACCACATCGCGCATCTCCTTCATGCACTGGTCGACCGCGCGGTCGGTTCCTTCGGCGGCCAGCGTGCTGCGCACAAGCCCTCGGCGCAGCAGGTCGAGGCGTGCGGCCCAGCGGCGCTCAAGTTTGTCCTGGCGCTCGATGCTTTTGAGGTATTTCTCTTTCCAGCGCTGGGCGTCGTCGCTCATGCAAGGGGTCCGCGAGGGCCTGGGCTCAACGCGGGGTATGCATCAGCCGTGAGCGAACCCGGCAGACGAATCTCTACCGCGACCGGCAGGTGATCGGAGATGGGCTGCGCCAGTACCTGCACGCTTTCGAGCGTGAGGGTCGGGCTGAGCAGGATATGGTCAAGGCAGCGCTGCGGGCGCCAGCTGGGAAACGTGGCTTCGACTTGCGGTGCCAGTAACCCGAGGTCGCGCAGCGGGGAATTCTGCAACAGGTCGCTGGCGTGGGTGTTCATGTCACCCATCAGCACCTGATGTTTGTAATTGCCGATAAGCTCGCGGATGTAGGCCAGTTGCATCATGCGGGTACGTGAACCCAGCGACAGATGCATCATGACCACCACCAGCGCTTCCGGGCCTTCGCCAAAGCGCACGAGGATCGCGCCCCGGCCCTTGGGGCCCGGCAACGGGTGATCTTCGATGGCCCACGGCTTCAGGCGGCTAAGCACGCCATTGCTGTGCTGCGCCAGGCGCCCAAGGTTGCGGTTGAGTTGTTGATACCAATAAGGGAAAGCACCCAGCTGAGCCAGATGCTCGACCTGGTTGATGTAGCCGGAGCGCATGCTGCCGCCGTCCGCCTCCTGCAGCGCGACCAGGTCGAAGTCGCTGAGCAGGTTGCCGATCTTTTGCAGGTTCCCGGCGCGCCCGTTGTGCGGCAGCAGGTGCTGCCAACCACGGGTGAGGTAATGCCGGTACTTTTCGGTACTGATGCCCACCTGAATATTGAAGCTCAACAAGCGCAGACGGCTGTCTGCCGGCAGGCCCGTGGATTCCAGATGGTGTTCGTTGACCTGCGGGTCGTGCAGGCCAACAACGCGTTCGGTACCCCAGCGGCGCATGGTGGCTCCCTTACTTGGCTGCGCGCTCTTTGGCGATCAGCTGGTCGGCAACGTTAAGGGTTTGCTCAGGGCCACCAGTGGTGCCCAGGTCAAAGCGGTATTTGCCGTTGACGATCATGGTCGGTACGCCTTGTACGCCGTACTTCTGCGCCAGCTCTTTGGCTTGTTTTATCTGGCCCTGGATCGCGAAGGAGTTGAAGGTGGCCAGGAACTTGTCTTTGTCCACACCTTGGGTGGCAACGAAATCAGCCATGTCTTCCGGCTTGGTCAGGCGCTTGCCTTGTTTCTGGATCGCGTCGAATACCGCGTTGTGGACTTTGTGCTCCACACCCATGGCTTCCAGGGTCAGGAACAGTTGGCCGTGGGCATCCCATGGGCCGCCGAACATGGCTGGAATGCGCTTGAAGTTGACGTCCGAAGGCAGTTTTTCTACCCACGGATTGATGGTCGGTTCAAAAGCGTAGCAATGCGGGCAGCCGTACCAGAACAGCTCCACCACTTCGATCTTGCCTGGCTCCGAAACCGGGACCGGGTTGGCCAATTCAACGTAGGTTTTACCGGCTTCAAGCGGCACGTCGGCAGCTTGCGCGGTCATGCCGAAGAGGCTGGCAGTGACGAGAGCGGCGCTGAGGATCAGATTACGCATGCTTTACTCCTGGACAAATAAAGTCGCCTCACGCGACCCTTGTTGTGACAGGTCTACGCGGGCTTGAGTTCGTTAGTGTAACGGCACCGGCCACAAAAAAGGGCGGCCTGAGCCACCCTTTTTATGCTTGCATCGATGGATTAATCGAGCGTTAACGTACGGTTACGATCAGTGCAGCCCCTGGATGTATTGGGAAACCGCTTCAATATCCTTGTTGCTGAGTTTGTTGGCGATGGTTTGCATGATTTTGGTATCGCCATCGTTGGTGCGATTGCCTTCACGGAAGTCCGTCAGTTGCTTGGCAATATACTGCGCGTGCTGGCCGCTCAAGTGCGGGAAGCCGGCAGCCGCGAGGCCTGCGCCGTTGGGCGAGTGGCAGCCGAGGCACGAAGGCATGCCTTTTTCCAGGTTGCCGCCGCGGAACAGTTCTTCACCGCGAGCCACGGTTTTAGGATCGGCAGCTCCCACAATGCCGTGCTGGCTGGCAAAATACGCCGCGATGTCCGCCAGGTCCTGATCGCTGAGGTTGGTGAGCAAGCCGGTCATTTCCAGCACCGTACGTTTGCCGTCCTTGATGTCGTGCATCTGCTTGATCAGGTAACGTTCACCCTGGCCAGCCAGTTTGGGGAAGTTCGGCGCCGGGCTGTTACCGTCCGGTCCATGGCAAGCACCACACACGGCGGCTTTCGCCTGACCCGCTGTAGCGTCGCCTGCAGCATGGGCAACACCGGTGATGCCCAAGGTCAACAGCAGACTCACGATCAGTTTGTTCATCAGCTAATCCAACTACGGCTAAGGGTTTAAGAGTTATCTACCGGGTTTACTCACCATCATTTCAATGATGGCCTGGTAATCCTCAGTACTGCAGTCCATGCACAAACCACGCGGCGGCATTGCCTTGAAACCCTGGGTAACGTGTTGCACCAACGTGTCCATGCCCTTGGCCAGTCTTGGCTGCCAGGCTGCCTGGTCACCCCGTTTGGGGGCGTTGGGCAGCTGGCCAGCATGGCAAGCCACGCAAACTCGGTTGTACACCGCTTCCGGATCCTGTGTAGCCTGAGCGCCATACAGCGGCATCAGGACACCCAAAGCGAGCAACCATCGGGTCATACATCGACCTTTTCAGGGTTTGAGAGCGTTTTGCGTTCTAATGCGCAATGAAGGTCTTTCGCTCCCGTGAACTTCATCCTTCGCTGGGACAAAGCACACACAAAATCTGCGGCATTATATACTGGCGCTACTGAAACGGAAACGACACCGCTTGCCGCACCCTTTCTCGGCACCGCCCACATCGGAAATCTCATGCAACTCAAGAATCCCATCCTCGGTCTGTGCCAACAGTCCACGTTCATGCTCAGCGCCGCCAAAGTTGACCAATGCCCCGATGACGAGGGCTTTGAAGTCGCCTTCGCCGGCCGTTCCAACGCCGGTAAATCCAGCGCGCTGAACACCCTGACTCACGCCAGCCTGGCGCGCACCTCGAAAACCCCGGGCCGCACGCAACTCCTCAATTTCTTCAAGCTAGACGATGATCGGCGTCTGGTCGACCTGCCGGGCTACGGTTACGCAAAAGTACCTATCCCGTTGAAGCTGCACTGGCAGCGTCACCTCGAGGCTTACCTGGGTGGCCGCGAGAGTTTGAAGGGTTTGATTTTGATGATGGACATCCGTCATCCAATGACCGACTTCGACCTGTTGATGCTTGACTGGGCCGTCGCCAGCGGCATGCCGATGCACATCCTTCTGACCAAAGCCGACAAGCTGACCTACGGTGCAGCCAAAAACACCCTGCTCAAAGTGCAGTCCGAAATCCGTAAGGTTTGGGGCGACGCAATCACCATCCAGCTGTTCTCGGCGCCCAAGCGCATGGGCCTGGAAGAGGCTTACACCGTGCTGGCCGGCTGGATGGAATTGGCGGACAAGGGCGCAGAACTGGCCGAGTAACTTTTCTGCAGGCAAAAAAAACCCCGGACTTCGTATGGGGAGGGGAAGTTCGGGGTTCAAGTTCCGGACCGCTAGGGCGGGGTCCAGATATCTGCCAACACTTAACACAACATAGGAGCATTGAAGGGCTTCACCACCCATTCAGTAACTCTGAGTGGCAGTTCACGGGTTAAGTTCCGGCAGGTTGGAAAAACAATTTGAAATAATCGACGGCGACTTCCGGACTAAAGCACTCTGCCACCACGCAAGGTGATCGCAGAGCAACGCAATCAGTGCGCTTGGTCCCAGTTATCGCCCACACCCACATCCACCACCAGCGGAACATCCAGTTGCGCAGCGGCGCTCATGTGTTCACGAATCCTTTCGCTGACCTCGGCCACCAAATCCTCACGCACTTCAACCACCAATTCATCGTGCACCTGCAGAATGACTTTGGCATCCAGCCCGGACTCGGTCAGCCAGTTGTCCACGCGCACCATGGCTTTCTTGATGATGTCGGCGGCCGTGCCCTGCATCGGCGCATTGATCGCCGTGCGCTCTGCGGCGGCGCGTTCCTGAGGTTTGTTGGAGTTGATGTCCGGCACGTACAACCGGCGGCCGAAGATGGTTTCGACAAAGCCTTGATCAGCGGCCTGGGCGCGGGTGCGCTCCATGTACTCGCGAACGCCGGGGTAGCGGGCGAAATACACATCGATATACGCCTTGGCGGTCTTGGTATCGACGCCAATATCCTTGCCAAGCTTCTGCGCGCCCATGCCGTAGATCAGGCCGAAGTTGATCGCCTTGGCACTGCGACGCTGATTCGAAGTGACTTCGGTCAGCTCTACCTTGAACACTTCTGCCGCCGTGGCCGTGTGCACGTCCAGGTCGTTGCGGAAGGCATTCATCAGCCCTTCGTCCTTGGACAGGTGCGCCATGATCCGCAGCTCGATCTGCGAGTAGTCCGCCGCCAGCAGCTTATAGCCCTTCGGCGCGACAAACGCCTGACGGATGCGACGCCCTTCGGCAGTGCGCACCGGGATGTTCTGCAGGTTCGGGTCGCTGGACGACAAACGCCCGGTCGCCGCCACCGCCTGATGATAGGAAGTGTGAATGCGCCCTGTACGCGGGTTGATCTGCTCCGGCAGGCGGTCGGTGTAGGTGCTTTTCAGCTTGCTCATGCTGCGGTATTCCATCAGCACTTTTGGCAGCAAAAAATCATCTTCGGCCAGCTTGGCCAGCACTTCTTCCGCGGTTGACGCCTGGCCCTTGCCCGTTTTCTTCAACACCGGCAGGCCGAGTTTTTCGTAAAGAATGGCACCCAGTTGCTTCGGCGAGCCCAGGTTGAACTCCTCGCCGGCGATTTCAAACGCCTGGCGCTCCAGCTCGACCATCTTGTCGCCCAGCTCAATGCTCTGCACACCCAACAACGTCGAATCCACCAGGGCGCCCTGGCGTTCAATCCGCGCCAGTACCGGAACCAACGGGATTTCGATGTCGGTCAGCACGCTGGCCAGGGTCGGAATCGCCGCCAATTGCGCGTGCAACGCCTGATGCAGGCGCAGGGTGATGTCGGCATCTTCGGCGGCGTACGGCCCGGCCTGCTCAAGCGCGATCTGATCGAACGTCAGCTGTTTGGCGCCTTTGCCGGCAATGTCCTGGAAGCTGACCGTGTCGTAATCCAGATACTTTTTGGCCAGGCTGTCCATGTCATGCCGGGTCGCGGTGGAATTCAGCACGTAGGATTCGAGCATGGTGTCGAACGCGATGCCGCGCACAGTGATGCCCTGCGCAGGATCACCGCCAATCGCGCAATTGGCGAGGATGTTCATGTCGAACTTGGCGTGTTGGCCGACCTTGAGTTTGGCCGGGTCTTCCAGCAGCGGTTTCAGGGCCAGCAGCACTGTGTCGCGGTCCAGTTGCTCCGGCGCGCCGATGTAGGAATGGGTCAGCGGGATGTAGGCTGCTTCGTGGGGCTGCACGGCGAAGGAGACCCCGACCAACTGCGCCTGTTGAGCGTCGATGCCGGTGGTTTCGGTATCAAAAGCAAACAATTTGGCGTCGTTGAGCTTCTTCAGCCACAGCTCGAAAGTCGCTTGATCGAGGATCGTGGTATAGCTCGCCTCGACCGGCACCGCCGCCACGTCCTCAACAACCACCTCGGCAGCTGGCGCCGCGCTGAGCTCCACGCGCTTGGCATCGCGCTGGATCTCGTCGATCCAGCTCTTGAATTCCAGCAACTGGTACAACTCCAGCAACTTTTCGCGGTCCGGTTCAATCAGGTGCAGGTCGTCCAGGCCCACGTCCAGCGGCACGTCGCATTTGATCGTCGCCAACTGGTAGGACAAAAACGCTGATTCCCTGTGCTCCTCCAGCTTGGCCGGCAGCGTCTTGGCGCCACGGATTGGCAGGGTCGGCACAATGTCCAACTGCTCATACAGCTCTTTGATCCCGCCATTCACGCCCATCAGCAGGCCGGAAGCGGTCTTCGGACCAATACCCGGAACGCCCGGGATGTTGTCGGACGAGTCGCCCATCAACGCCAGATAATCGATGATCTGCTCGGGAGCGACGCCGAATTTCTCCTTAACGCCCTCGATGTCCATCGAACTACCGGTCATGGTGTTGACCAAGGTAATGTGCCCGTCCACCAGCTGCGCCATGTCTTTATCGCCAGTGGAAATCACCACCGGGCGGCTGGCGGCTGCGCTGCTGCGGGCCAGGGTGCCGATTACGTCATCGGCCTCAACGCCGGCCACGCACAGCAACGGGAAGCCCAGCGCGATCACGCTCTGGTGCAGCGGCTCGATCTGCAGGCGCATGTCATCGGGCATGCTCGGGCGGTTGGCCTTGTATTCGGCGTACATGTCATCGCGAAAGGTCCCACCCTTGGCGTCGAATACGACCGCAAACGGGCTGTCGGGATACTGCTTGCGCAGGCTCTTGAGCATGTTCAACACGCCCTTGACCGCGCCGGTGGGCAGGCCTTTGGAGGTGGTCAGCGGTGGCAACGCGTGGAAGGCGCGGTACAGATAGGACGAACCGTCCACCAGGACGAGGGGTGCTTGGCTCATGAGCAGAATCAACCTTTTCGGCGGGTCAGGCGCTAGAATAGCCGGACCAATGACGACAAAGGGACAAGGTTATCATGCGTACAGCGAATCGCTTGTTGTTGACCGGCTTGATTGCATTCTTGCCGCTGGCCGCCACGGCAGCCGACAGCGCGCCCTCAGGTGACCCGGACGTCACGATCCGTACCGAAGGCGACAAGGAAATCAGGGAATACCGCCAAAACGGTTTCCTGTACGCAATCAAGGTAACGCCAAAGGGTGCTCCACCGTATTTCCTGGTACGCGCGGACGGAACCGACGCGAACTTCATCCGCTCTGACCAGCCGGATATGCTGATCCCGTCATGGAAGATCTTCGAATGGAAATGATTTCTTAACTTCAATTGGCGCCGCCGACCGCGGCGCCCGTACTGGCAGTTTTAACCATGTCTGTGTTCACCCCCCTGGCTCGGCCCGAGCTGGAAACCTTTCTCGCCCCTTACGGGCTTGGCCGCCTGCTTGATTTCCAGGGGATTGCCGCCGGTAGTGAAAACACCAATTTCTTCATCAGCCTGGAACAGGGCGAGTTCGTCCTGACCCTGGTTGAGCGCGGCCCCGTCGCCGAAATGCCCTTCTTCATCGAACTGCTCGACGTGCTCCACGACGCCGACCTGCCCGTGCCTTACGCCCTGCGCACCACCGACGGCGTGGCCCTGCGCGAGTTGAAAGGCAAACCGGCACTGCTGCAACCGCGCCTGGCCGGCAAGCACATCAAGGACGCCAACGCGCAACACTGCGCCCAGGTCGGCGACTTGCTCGGCCACCTGCACCTGGCAACCCAGGGCGAGAAAGTGCTGGAGCGCAAGACCGATCGCGGCCTTGACTGGATGCTGAGCGAAGGTGCGCAACTGATTTCGCACCTCAACGATGCGCAGCAGCGACTGCTGCAAGACGCGTTGACCGAAATCGAAGCCCACAAGGCCGACATCCTCGCCCTGCCGCGCGCCAACGTGCACGCCGACCTGTTCCGTGACAATGCGATGTTCGAAGGCACGCACCTCACAGGCCTGATCGACTTCTACAACGCCTGTTCCGGCCCGATGTTGTACGACGTGGCCATCGCCCTGAATGACTGGTGCTCGGACGCCGATGGCGTGCTTGACGGGCAACGCGCCCGCGCGCTGTTGGGGGCTTATGCAGGGCTGCGGCCGTTTACCGCCAAGGAAGCCGAGCTGTGGCCAACCATGCTGCGCGTGGCGTGTGTGCGGTTTTGGCTGTCACGCTTGATCGCGGCCGAGTCGTTTGCCGGGCAGGATGTGTTGATTCATGACCCGGCGGAGTTTGAACACCGGTTGGTCCAGCGCCAGCAGGTCAGCGTTCACCTGCCGTTCGCCCTCTAGAAGCACCACAGTCAATGTGGGAGCTGGCTTGCCTGCGATAACGATGTGTCATTCAACACCGCTATCGCAGGCAAGCCAGCTCCCACAGAGTTTTGGGGTATTTGTCAGAGTGATTCCAGGCACCCGGCCAAGTCATTCCCCAGCTTCTCCAGCACCTGCTCATAGCCTTGAGCCGTCGCCGGTGTGTAACCGCCCAATGCATCCAGCTCCGCCAGTTTCACCGGCAGGCCAGCCACCAGGGTTTCAGCCAGACGCGGACGCAACGGCGGCTCGCTGAATACACAGGTCTTGCCCACTTCCTGCAAACGCGTGCGCATCGCCGCCACGTGCTGGGCGCCGGGCTGTACTTCAGCGGCCACGCTGAACACACCAGTGTGTTTGAGCCCGTATGCGTCTTCAAAGTAATCAAACGCTTCGTGGAACACGAAGTAAGGCTTGTCGCCGACGCTCGCCAAACGCGCCTTCAAACGTGCGTCCAACGCGTCCAGTCGCTCATCAAACGCCTTCACATTGCTCTGATACCGCGCCGCATTGGTCGGGTCCGCCGCACTCAGGTCCGAGGCCATGCGCGCCGCGATCACCCGCGCGTTGACCGTCGACAGCCACAAATGCGCATCCAGGCTGCCCGGGCGGTGATCGTGATCATGTTCATCAGCATCATCGGCATGGGAGTGGCTATCTTCGGCGAAACGCCGCAGTTTCATGCCGGAAAGGTCTTGCACGGCCACTGTCGGCAGGCTACGGCCCTTCAACACGCGCGGCAGGAAGCTTTCCATGTCAGGCCCGATCCAATACAGCAGGTCTACCGACTGCACGCGCCGTACGTCGGATGGTCGCAATGCGTAGTTATGCGGCGAAGCACCCGGCGGCAACAACACCTCGGGAACCGCCACGCCGTCCTGCACAGCAGCGGCAATCAGCTGCAATGGCTTGATGCTGGTCAGCACCTTGACCTCGGCCTGAGCGGCGCCCGCGATAAACAAACTGGTGACAAATACGACAAAAACGGGAAAAAGTCGGGACACGATGACCACTCAATGGCGTAGGAACGGGTAACATAATAACGTCTCTATCAAATGTCTGTCGCCGCTCATGCCTAAAACACCGCTTGCCAGCCGTCCCCACGACCACTCTCACTGCGTGCACTCCGCGCTGTCGGAAGCCGAAGCGCTATGCCTGCGCCAGGGCTTGCGGCTGACCGCCTTGCGTCGGCGCGTGCTGGAACTGGTGTGGCAGAGCCACAAGCCGCTGGGTGCCTACGACATTCTCGGCGTGCTCAGCGAGCAGGACGGCCGCCGCGCCGCGCCACCTACCGTGTACCGCGCGCTGGATTTCCTGCTGGAAAACGGCCTGGTGCACCGTATCGCCTCGTTGAACGCCTTCGTCGGTTGCAGCCACCCGGAACACGCGCACCAGGGCCAGTTCCTGATCTGCCGCGAATGCCACGCTGCCATCGAGCTTGAACAAAAAAGCATCAGTGACGCCATTATCAAAAGCTCGACGGACGTCGGCTTCAAGGTCGAAGGGCAAACGGTCGAAGTCGTCGGCCTGTGCTCGGGCTGCCAGGGGGCTTGATGAGCAACGCGCTAATCCGCCTGGAGCAGGTCGGGGTCACGTTCGCCGGTCAAAATGTGCTGGATAACATCGCGCTGAGTGTGGAACCGGGGCAGATTGTTACGCTTATCGGCCCCAACGGCGCCGGCAAAACGACCCTGGTGCGTGCCGTGCTCGGCCTGCTCAAGCCTGACAGCGGCACCGTGTGGCGCAAGCCCAAGCTGCGCGTCGGTTACATGCCGCAGAAGCTGCATGTCGACCCGACGCTGCCTCTATCTGTACTGCGCTTTCTGCGCCTGGTGCCCGGCGTAGACCGCGCCCGTGCCATGGCTGCGCTCAAGGAAGTCGGCGCCGAACAGGTGATCGACAGCCCGGTGCAAAGCATCTCCGGTGGTGAAATGCAGCGCGTCCTGCTGGCCCGTGCCCTGCTGCGCGAACCGGAACTGCTGGTATTGGATGAGCCCGTGCAAGGCGTCGATGTCGCCGGCCAGGCCGAGCTGTACAGCCTGATCACCCGCCTGCGCGACCGCCATGGCTGCGGCGTGCTGATGGTGTCCCACGATTTACATTTGGTGATGAGCACCACCGACCAGGTTGTGTGCCTCAACCGCCATGTGTGCTGCTCCGGCCACCCGGAACAGGTCAGCGGCGACCCGGCGTTCGTCGAGCTGTTCGGCAAGAACGCGCAAAGCCTGGCGATTTACCACCACCATCACGACCACGCCCACGATTTGCACGGTGCCGTGGTCGACGACCCCGCCACACCTCACGCTCACGTTCATGGAGATAGCTGCAAGCATGGCTGATTTTCTGCTCTACGCCCTGCTGGCAGGCTTGGCTTTGGCGTTGGTAGCGGGCCCATTGGGCTCGTTTGTGGTGTGGCGGCGCATGGCCTATTTCGGCGACACGTTGTCGCACGCCGCGCTGCTGGGCGTGGCCATGGGCTTTTTGCTGGACGTCAGCCCCACCATCGCCGTAACCGTGGGCTGCCTGCTGCTGGCGGTGCTGCTGGTGACCCTGCAACAGCGCCAGCCGCTGGCTTCCGACACGTTGCTGGGGATTCTCGCGCCGAGCACCTTGTCCCTGGGCCTCGTCGTGTTGAGCTTTATGCACGAAGTGCGCATCGACCTGATGGCCTACCTGTTCGGCGACCTGCTGGCGATCAGCACCACGGACCTTGCGTGGATCCTCGGCGGCAGCGCGGCCGTGCTGGTGCTACTGGTGGCGCTGTGGCGGCCCTTGTTGGCCATCACCGTGCACGAAGAGCTGGCCACGGTGGAAGGCCTGCCCGTGCCGACCCTGCGCATGGCCCTGATGCTGTTGATCGCCGTGGTGATTGCTGTCGCGATGAAGATTGTCGGCGTATTGTTGATTACGTCGCTGCTGATCATTCCCGCCGCCGCCGCCCAGCGCCACGCCCGTTCGCCGGAGCAAATGGCGATCGGCGCCAGCCTGTTGGGGATGCTTGCAGTGTGTGGGGGCCTGGCGTTGTCGTGGTTCAAGGACACGCCAGCCGGGCCGTCGATTGTGGTTACGGCGGCTGCCCTGTTTCTGCTGAGTTTTGTTCTGCCCCGTCGAGGGGTGTAGACTTGCTCGCTTTTTGCGCAAATAGAGAGTCGCAGGAATGAAGCTGTTCACCTCCCGTTATCTGCTCCTTGCCGCATTTTCCCTGCTGCTGGGCGCCTGTCAAAGCACACAGCCCGCCGCCCCCGAGGTGCCGGACGCTCGCGCCGCGGCCATCGCGCAGCTGGAGCAAAACCTGGCCAGCAGTGAGTTGGCCACCGCCGAAGACCAGTTGGCGACTCTGCAGGCCCAGACGCCAGACGACCCGGCGCTGGAAACATACCAGCGTCAATTGGCCGAAGCCTACCTGCAGCGCAGCCAGATCGTGCTGCAAAAAGGCGACGTCAACGCAGCAGCCACCGCTCTGAGCCGCGCACGCGCGCTGATGCCCAAGGCCCCTGCGCTGACCGGCGGCGTCAACAGCGCCATCAGCCACGCCCGCAAAGCCGAGCTGGATCAGGCCGAAGCGGCATTAAAAGCGGCCGAAGCCAAACCGGTGGCCAAGGTGATCGACCCGGCTGCCGAAAGCACCACTGTGGCGCTGAACCTCACCAATATTGAAGAACTTCGCCACCAACTGGATGCGATCGCCACCGATGTGGTCAATTACAAGTGTGACGTGACCATTCAGGCACCGCGCACCGAGGATTACCCATGGCTGGCCACGTTGCTGACCAAACGGGTGAAACGAATTGATTCGGCGTATGACCTGAAGATTCACCGGCAGATCTTGAAGAAGATTCCGGCGCAGGTTGTTTTGATTCCGCGCAAGGCGGACTAAAGCCAAAAGCATCGCAGGCAAGCCAGCTCCCACACTCTGAATCGTGAATACATTCAAAATGTGGGAGCTGGCTTGCCTGCGATAGCGATCTAACCAACCACCACTGACTTAAGCCGGAATCGCCTTGGCCTTAGCCTCCCGATCCCAAACCCGATGCTGAGCAATCGCGGCAAAGAACGCCTTGAACGCCTTGGCATCCGCCCCCACGATCAACCCCGCATCCGCCTCAAGCTTCAACAGCTCCAGCAAGGGCTTGGCGTCATTGGCCACCGCAATCGCCTTCAGGTGTTTGTAAGCCTCCAGCACGTAATGCAGCGCTACACCGTCGCCACTCAGGGCTTTCACCGACTCTTTCCCGCCCGGGATAAACACCGCATCAAACGCCACCGACGGCAAGCCTTCCATCGACGCATCCACCGGCAGGCTCTTGCCATCGGCCGTGGTCACCGGCGCCGACGTCGGGCCAAGCAACTTGGCGTGCGCACCTTCAGCCTCCAACGCCTTCTTCAACGCTGCAATCGCCACGCCGTCCACGCCATTTGCCGCGAGGATCGCCACTTTGCGTGTCTTGATGTCGCCGGGAAGCAAATTCGCCTGGCTCAACGCCGGCGAGCGGGCCAACGAAGTCTCACGCTCAGGCACCGTGCCTTTTTTCGGTACGGGCAAGCCGAGGTTCTGCGCGACGCGCTTGGCCAGCTCAAGGTCGATGTTGGCCAGGATCTCATTGACCTGACGCGCACGGATGAATTCACGCTCCACCTTGCCCAGCTCAAAGCTGTACGCCGCGATGATGTGCTCTTGCTCGTGCTTGCTCATACTGCGGAAGAACAAACGCGCCTGGGAGAAGTGGTCGCCGAACGATTCACTGCGTTCACGCACCTTATGCGCGTCGATCCGCTCGTGATAGGACTCAAAACCGCCATCCTGCGCAGCAGGCGGGGTTTCTTTAGGCCAGCCGCCATCTATGGAGTTGGGCTCATACGCCGCGCGCCCTTTATCGATGGTGGTGCGGTGCATGGCGTCGCGCTGGCCGTTATGGAACGGCGCGACCGGCCGGTTGATCGGCAGCTCATGAAAGTTCGGCCCGCCCAGCCGGCTGATCTGCGTATCGGTGTAGGAAAACAGCCGACCTTGCAACAGCGGATCGTTGGAGAAGTCGATGCCGGGCACAATGTGGCCGGGGCAGAACGCAACTTGCTCCACTTCAGCAAAGAAATTGTCCGGGTTGCGGTTGAGCACCATCTTGCCCAGTGGTGTGATCGGCACCAGCTCTTCAGGGATCAGCTTGGTCGGGTCGAGGATATCGAAGTCGAATGCGTGTTCCTTATCCTCAGGAATCACTTGTACGCCCAGCTCCCACTCCGGGTAGTCGCCCATCTCGATGGCTTCCCACAGATCGCGACGATGGAAGTCGGTATCTTTACCCGCAAGCTTTTGTGCTTCGTCCCACACCAATGAGCAAGTGCCGGCGGTAGGACGCCAGTGGAATTTGACGAAGTTGGATTTACCTTCGGCGTTTATCAGGCGGAAAGTGTGCACACCAAAGCCCTGCATGCTGCGCAGGCTCTTGGGAATGGCGCGGTCCGACATCGCCCAGATGACCATGTGCGCAGACTCAGGCTGCAGCGAGACGAAATCCCAAAACGTGTCGTGGGCCGAGCCGCCCGTAGGAATTTCGTTGTGCGGCTCAGGTTTTACCGCGTGCACGAAGTCAGGAAACTTGATCGCGTCCTGAATGAAAAACACCGGCATGTTGTTGCCGACCAGGTCGAAATTGCCTTCTTCGGTGAAGAACTTCACGGCAAAGCCGCGCACGTCACGCACCGTATCGCCCGAACCACGCGGGCCTTGCACGGTGGAAAAACGCGTAAACACCGGGGTTTTATGCCCCGGGTCGCGCAGGAAACCGGCCTTGGTCAGCGCAGAATGGTTTTCATACGTCTGGAAATAGCCATGGGCTCCGGTCCCACGGGCATGCACGATGCGCTCGGGAATGCGCTCATGGTCAAAGTGCGTGATCTTTTCACGCATGATGAAGTCTTCCAGCAGCGAAGGCCCGCGGGCGCCGACTTTCAAGCTGTTCTGGTTGTCGGAAATCTTTACGCCCTGGTTAGTGCGCAGGGCCTGGCCGGTAGCGTCGGAGCGAAATTCTTCCAGGGCCTGCAACTTGGCATTGGTGTTCTTGCGGTCCAGGGTGTCGGTTCCGGCGAGTTCGCTCTTTGGCTTTTTCGTACTCATCAGTCAAAACTCCTTATCAGACCCAGGCACGGCACCCGGGAAATTGAGTGGCTTAAGTAGTGACTGATGAGGTTTTGGGCCGTTCCTTTTTTATGACCTTTGATCGCGTTATTGCCAAATCGCTGGATGAATGCGAAATAAATGCTAAGAAACGCTATACGGACAGGCTAAAATGCGCGCCCGGCTAACCGCTGATCCCTTTTCCATGCGCCCCACAAGGTTCGCTACGTGATCGAGTTTCAAAACGTCCATAAAACCTACCGCGTTGCCGGTAGGGATATCCCCGCCCTGCACCCCACCAGCCTGCGCGTCGAAAACGGCCAGGTGTTTGGCCTGATCGGCCATTCGGGTGCGGGTAAAAGCACCCTGCTGCGCCTGATCAACCGCCTCGAAGAACCGAGCGGCGGCCAGATTACGGTTGATGGTGAAGAAGTCACCGCGCTGGACGCCAACGGCCTGCGCCGGTTCCGCCAGCAGGTGGGCATGATTTTCCAGCACTTCAACCTGCTGGCGTCCAAAACCGTCGCCGACAACGTGGCGCTGCCACTGACCCTGGCCGGCGAACTGTCGCGCAAGGAAATCGAGCTGCGCGTGGCTGAACTGCTCGCCCGTGTCGGCCTGTCGGACCACGCCAAAAAGTACCCGGCGCAGTTGTCCGGCGGCCAGAAGCAGCGCGTCGGCATCGCCCGCGCCCTGGCGACCAAGCCAAAAATCCTGCTGTGTGACGAAGCCACCAGCGCCCTCGACCCGCAGACCACCGCCTCAGTGCTGAAATTGCTGGCCGAGATCAACCGTGAGCTGAAGCTGACCATCGTGCTGATCACCCATGAAATGGACGTGATCCGCCGCGTCTGCGACCAGGTGGCCGTGATGGACGCCGGCGTCATCGTCGAGCAAGGCTCGGTGGCCGACGTGTTCCTGCACCCGCAGCACCCGACCACCAAACGCTTCGTGCAAGAAGCCGAGCAGGTCGATGAAGGCGAGCAACGCGATGTGTTCGCCCATGTGCCGGGCCGCATCGTGCGTCTGACGTTCCAGGGCGAAGCGACCTACGCGCCCTTGCTCGGTACCGTCGCCCGTGAAACGGGTGTGGACTACAGCATCCTCGCCGGTCGCATCGACCACATCAAAGACACGCCCTACGGCCAACTGACCCTCGCCGTGACCGGTGGGGACATGGAAGCCGCCTTCGCCCGCTTCACTGCGGCAGACGTCCACATGGAGGTTCTGCGCTAATGGATATTTTGTTGAGTTTCTTCGCCAATATCGACTGGTCGGAAATCTGGCTCGCCACCGGCGACACCATGACCATGCTGTTCGGTTCGCTGCTGTTCACTGTGGTACTTGGTCTGCCGCTGGGCGTACTGTTGTTCCTCACCAGCCCGCGCCAGCTGTTCGAACAAAAGGGCCTGTACGCGTTTTTGTCGCTGATCGTGAACATCCTGCGCTCGCTGCCGTTCATCATTCTGTTGATCGTGATGATCCCGTTCACCGTCCTGCTCACCGGCACTTCGCTGGGCGTGGCCGGTGCGATTCCGCCGTTGGTCGTGGGCGCCACGCCATTCTTTGCGCGGTTGGTGGAAACCGCCTTGCGTGAAGTGGACCGCGGCATCATCGAAGCCACCCAGTCCATGGGTGCCACCACGCGCCAGATCATCACCAACGCCTTGCTGCCCGAAGCGCGCCCCGGCATTTTTGCAGCGATTACGGTGACGGCGATTACACTGGTTTCCTACACAGCGATGGCCGGTGTCGTCGGTGCCGGTGGCCTGGGTGACCTGGCGATCCGCTTTGGTTACCAGCGCTTCCAAACCGACGTGATGGTGGTCACCGTCGTGATGCTGTTGATCCTGGTGCAAATTCTGCAGACCGTCGGCGACAAGCTGGTGGTGCACTTTTCTCGAAAATAACGGCCATGGCCGGCCCCCGCCGGCCCATGCCCGAACAAGGAGCTTGCTGGATGAAAAAACTACTGGTTGCTTTCGCTGCCGTTGCCGCTTTTTCGGCCCACGCCGCCGAGACCATCACGGTCGCCGCGTCGCCTGTGCCGCACGCGGAAATCCTCGAATTCGTGAAACCTGCGCTGGCCAAAGAAGGCGTGGATTTGCAGGTCAAGGTCTTCACCGACTACGTGCAGCCGAACGTACAGGTGGCTGAAAAGCGCCTGGACGCCAACTTCTTCCAGCACCAGCCGTACCTCGATGAGTTCAACAAGGCCAAGGGCACGCACCTGGTGAGCGTTGGCGCTGTGCACCTGGAGCCTCTGGGCGCCTACTCCAGCAAATACAAGAAACTGGACGAGCTGCCGAGCGGTGCCAACGTCGTGATCCCGAACGACGCCACCAACGGCGGCCGTGCGCTGTTGCTGCTGGCCAAGAACGGTCTGATCACCCTGAAGGACCCGACGAACATCCTGTCGACCATCAAGGACATCACCGGCAATCCGAAAAACCTGAAATTCCGCGAACTGGAAGCCGCCACCCTGCCACGCGTGCTGACCCAGGTCGACCTGGCGCTGATCAACACCAACTACGCGCTGGAAGCCAAACTGGACCCGTCCAAGGACGCCCTGGTGATCGAAGGCAGCGACTCGCCTTACGTGAACATCCTGGTGACCCGCGAAGACAACAAGGATTCGGACGCCGTGAAGAAGCTGGTAGCCGCCCTGCACACGCCTGAAGTGAAGCAATTCATCGAAGAGAAGTACAAAGGCGCGATCAAGCCGGCGTTCTAACGCGATTCGATCTCCCACACACCGGAGATCATGATCGTTCCCACGCTCCGCGTGGGAATGCATCCTGTGACGCTCCGCGTTACGACCCTCAAGAGCGGACGCAGAGCGTCCACGGCGGCATTCCCACGCAGAGCGTGGGAACGATCGTCGAGCCCGCTCCCACATTTGTTTTGTGTTGGTCGTTATTTACGCTGTAGCAGCATCGGCAGTTGCACCACCAGCTTCTGGTTATTCAACGGCGCACGAATAAACCCGCGCTGCGTGCCGTCCGGCCCGATCACCGCCAGGTTGCCGCTGTGGTCCACGGTGTAGTTCGGCTTGCTGGTGTCGGCCGGAATGAACGGGATGCTCACGGCATTCGAGACCTTCTGTACATCGTCCACATTCGCGCCGGTCAAGCCTTCAAATTGCGGGTCGAAGTAGCCCAGGTATTGCTTGAGCTGTGCCGGGGTGTCGCGGTTCGGGTCGACGCTGACCAGAATCACCTGCAGGTTATCCACAGCCTCTTTGGGCAGCTCGCTCTTGATCTGGCGAAGTTGGGCGAGGGTGGTCGGGCAAATGTCCGGGCAGAAGGTGTAGCCAAAGAACAGCAGGCTCCACTTGCCTTTCAGCTCGTTGACCACCACCGGCTGGCCGTCTTGATTGGTCATGGTCACGGGCGGCAACTGACGGCTTTGCGGCAGCAGGATGATGCCGGCATCGATCAGCGCGGTGGGGTCGCCCTGGCCTCTGCCCGAGAGTACTTTGTTGACGGTCAGGCCCATGATCAACGCGACGATGGCCACCAGGATAAAGACGGTTTTTTGAGTTCGGGTCATAGGTTCAACAGTAAGTAGTGGTCTACGAGCAGGGCGATAAACAGCAGCAACAAGTACCAGATAGAGTACTTGAACGTGTTGATCGCCGCGTGCGGCTGGGTGCCACGGTACAGCACACAGGCCCATTGCAGAAAGCGCGCGCCCAATACGAGCGCGCAGGCGAGGTACAACAGGCCGCTCATGTGGATGACGTAGGGCATCAGGCTCACCGCCAGCAGGGCGAAGGTGTAGAGCAGGATATGCACCTTGGTGTAATGCTCGCCGTGGGTGACGGGCAGCATGGGAATGTCGGCCTTGGCGTATTCCTCCTTGCGGTGAATGGCCAGGGCCCAGAAGTGCGGCGGGGTCCAGGCGAAGATGATCAACACCAGCAGCAAGGGCTCGGCGCTGACATGACCCGTCACAGCGACCCAGCCCAACAAGGGCGGCGCGGCACCGGCGAGGCCACCGATGACGATGTTTTGCGGCGTCGCTCGCTTGAGAAAACCGGTGTAGATCACCGCATAGCCGAGCAGAGACGCCAACGTCAGCCAGGCCGCCAACGGGTTGGTAAACGCCAGCAGCAACGCCAAACCGGCAACAGCCAGAAACAATGCAAACGCCAGCGCAGCAACCGGCGATACGCGCCCTTCTGCCATCGGCCGCTTATGGGTTCGCGCCATCACCGCATCGATACGCCGGTCCACCACATGGTTGACCGCCGCCGCGCCACCGGCACACAAGGCGATCCCCAAGTTACCGAAAACAAGTACCGTCCAGGGCACTCCAGCGCGGGTGGCAAGGAACATACCGACCAAAGAGGTGATGAGCATCAACACCACCACCTTCGGCTTGGTCAGCTCCAGATAGTCACGCCAGATCGCCTGACGGTGACGGGTGCCGATCAGGGCCGCCATGGCATCTCTCCTTTAAGGGTGATGAGGCCCGACACCTGTTTGCGCGGGATAAAACGCCAGCCGAAGCGCGACGGGTTGCGCACCCGAACCAGGCTGGTGCGCGCGTGATAATTGACCAGCACCAGGCTGAGCAACAACGCGGCGCCGCCGGCGTTATGCGCCACCGCCACAGGCAGTGGCAGGTGGAAATACACATTGCTCAGCCCCAGGCAGATTTGCGTGGCCAGGGCGATCAGCAGCAAGCCCGCCAGACGGGTCATGCCAACCCCTTTGAGCTGCCACGCCAGCCCCAGCAGCACCAACGTGACAATTACCGCGCCGATGCGATGGGTCAGGTGAATGGCTGTACGCGCATCACTGTCGAGTTGCCCGCCGAGGTAATTCGGGCCGATGTGCTGGGTGAGGTGAAAACCGTTGGCAAAGTCCGCCGCCGGCCACCATTCGCCGTGGCAGGTCGGCAGATCAATGCAGGCCACCGCCGCGTAGTTGGAACTGACCCAACCGCCCAGCGCAATCTGCCCGATCACCAATACCAACCCGGCCGTAGCCCAATATTGCAGGCGTTTGGGCACGATCAGCGCGGGCAGCACGCCGGACAACCGCAGCGTCAGCAAAAACAACAGGCTCAAGGTCGCGAAACCGCCCAATAAATGGCCCGTGACCACTTGCGGCCAGAGCTTCAACGTCACCGTCCACATGCCGAAGGCCGCCTGGGCAAAGACCACCGCCAACACAAACAGTGGCAGTTTCACCGGCTGGCCCGGATCGCGCCGATGGCTCCACGAACGCGCCGCCAGCAGCACGATCAGCAAACCCAAAGTGCCGGCGAAATAGCGATGGGTCATCTCGGCCCAGCCCTTGTCGGCCTCCACGGGCGTGTCGGGAAAATGCAGCTCGGCGTGCGCCAGTTGGGCTTCGGTTTTGGGCACGCTGATAAAGCCGTAGCAGCCCGGCCAGTCCGGGCAGCCGAGCCCGGCGTGGGTCAGGCGCGTATAGGCACCGAGCAGTACGACAATCAGCGCCAGTAAGGTGGCAAACAACGCGAGGCGAAATCCAGGTTTGGCCATGACGGTGCCCTTATCCGATATTGGACAGCTTCAGCAGGTGGCGCAGGTCGTTGAGCAGGTCCTTGCCCTTGACCTTGGCGTCGTAGCGCAGCACCAGGTTGCCGTGGGGATCGACGATCCACAGTTGCGCATTGCCGGGCGCCGCGGCGTTTTTGCTGAACGTCGAGAGGTCCAGCGAACAGCGTTGCAGTTGCGGGTATTCGGCCTTCAGTTTGGTCTCGTATTCAGTGCTGACCGGTTGAGCGCTGGCCAGGGCGTGGGTGGCGCGGGAAGCATCGCGGCCCAGGCTGATCTGCAGTTGGCGCGCCAGATACACCAGTTGCTGGCACTCGGCGACGCAGGCAGCAGGCGCCGTCACCAACAGTTGCCAGCGCCCTTCATCGGCCTGCACGCCAATGTCGGCGCGGGTCTGGCCATTGCCAATCATCTCGCCGTGGTAGCTGCGGCTGTCGGGCACCCAGAACTGCAGCTTGTACATGAAGGTGGCCAGCGCCATGGGGCCGATCACCATCATCAGGATCAGGATCAGTTGCCAGCGGCCTTTGCGGCGGTCCGGCACCTCAGACATGTTGAGTGGATTCGTGGCCGCGCCCATGGTGCGTCTCCTTTTTGTTATGCAGTCCGAGGTAGAGGTAAAGCGCGAGCAGCGCCAGCGACATGGCGAACCACTGCACGGCGTACCCCACGTGTTTTTCCGGCCCCATGGCGACCACCGCCCATGCGGTGTCATACGTGCCGGGGCCGGCTTCGGCACGCAGCTCGTAGGCGAAACCGCTGCGGCCCAGCTCTGCCCACAGTGCGGCGGGGTGCAGGGCGGTGAGCAGGCGCGGCCATTGGGCGCTCGTCGGGTCGGCGTGCAGCTGGAAGGTTTCGCCGGGGGCTACGTAGACCCAGGCGTCGAGGTTCACAGGCTGATCGGGTGTGGTGAAGACCGGTGGCGTGCGCCGGTCAGGCCAGGGCAACCAGCCGCGGTTGAGCAACAGCCACTGGCCGCTGGCCTGATCGTGGAAGGGTTGCAACAGCTCTACGCCGGCTTTGCCGTCACGCATGCGGTTGTCGAGCAATACGCTGTGTTCGCCGTCGAATTGGCCGCGCAGATGAACGCGGCGAAAAGCCGGGTCCGTCATGTCGTTGAGCTGTGCACTGCTGATGGGTTGCGCTACGCGGCGCTCGGCATAGCTGTCCACCAGCCGCTGTTTCTCATGGCCGCGCGACAGTTGCCAGAAGCCCAGACCCACCATCAACGGCAGCAGCAGCATCACCACCAGTGTCGGTGCGATACCTGGGCGAAAGCGTTTCATGGCGCTGGCTATACTTGTTTTCATTGCCCGCCCATCCGAATGGAACCTGACCATGCTCAAAGCAGCCATTGCCCTGATGCTGATCGCGACTGTCGTGAGCCTGTTCAGTGGCTTGTTCTTTCTGGTCAAGGACGAGGGCAACTCCAACCGCCTCGTCACCGCCCTGACCGTGCGTGTGGTGCTGGCCGCAATCACCGTCGGGTTGATCGCCTGGGGCTTTTTCAGCGGCCAACTGGTGTCGCATGCGCCGTGGTAGAGCGCCTCACAACACGTAAACGAAAAAAAACAGACCGATCCACACCACATCCACAAAGTGCCAATACCAACTGGCCGCCTCGAAGCCGAACTGGTGCTCGGCATTGAAATGCCCTTTAAGGATGCGCATCAGCATCACAAACAGAATGATCGTGCCGATGGTCACGTGGGCGCCGTGAAACCCCGTGAGCATGAAGAACGTCGCGCCATACACGCCGGAACCAAGGGTCAGCCCCAGTTCTTTGTAGGCGTGGATGTATTCCTCGGCCTGGAAGCCCAGAAACGCCCAGCCCAGCAGCACGGTAATCGCCAGCCAGATTTTCAGCGCACCGCGATGGCCTTTGCGTAATGCGTGGTGAGCGAAGGTGATGGTCACGCTGGAGCTGACCAGCAAAATCGTGTTGATCAGCGGCAAGCCCCACGGGCTGATGGTGCCTTCCGGCGCGGGATAGAGTTTTGGGTCGGGGTTATTCAGCAACGGCCAGGTAAATTCGAAATTCGGCCACAGCATATGGGCGATGCCTTTATGGCCTTCGCCACCCAGCCACGGGCCGGACATGTGCCGCACATAAAACAGTGCACCGAAGAACGCGATGAAGAACATCACCTCGGAAAAAATGAACCAGGTCATGCCCCAGCGGAACGAGCGGTCCATCTGCGGGCTGTACAAACCCGCGCGACTTTCCTTGATCACCGCGCCGAACCAGCCGAACAGCATGTAGGCCAATAACAGACCGCCGATGAAAAAAATCCACGGCCCGTGGGATTCCGGGCGCGCCGCTTTCAGGTCGTTGAACCACACGGCCAGGCCGTACACCGTGATCAACATGCCAAACGTCGCAATTATTGGCCATTTGCTTTGCGCTGGTACGTAGTACGTATCATGAGACGACATGTATTCGCTCTCCTGATTGAGGGGGCAAACAGTAGCTAGCCCCCGGTTTGGACAGCCACCGGCGGTTGGCGCGAAGTGATATCGAACAGCGTGTACGCCAGGGTCAAATGCTTCACATCCTTGGGCATGTCACGATCGACAATGAAGCGCACGGGCATTTCGATGCGCTGACCTGGCTGCAGCACTTGCTGGGTGAAGCAAAAACACTCGGTCTTGTGGAAATACATCGCCGCTTCGGCCGGCGAAATGCTCGGCACAGCCTGGGCCGTCATGGCTTTGTCGGTGGGGTTGTAAGCCACGAACAGCATCTCGGTGACCGCGCCGGGGTTGACCACCACCTCGTCCGCCTTGGAGTGGAATTCCCAGACCATGTCGATGGCATTGGTGGACAGAAACTGCACGCGCACCTGGCGGGTCGGATCGACGATTTGCTCACCCTCGTACTGCCCGGCGGTCTTGCCGTTGATACCGAACGCTTTGCACATCACGTCGTAGATGGGCACCAGGGCGAAGCCGAAGGCGAACATGGCCACCACCAGGATCAGCAGGCGGGTAACCAGCCGCCTGATCGGCACGGATTCAGCCATGGCGATTACCCCGCTTTTGATCTTCTGTGGGAGCCGGCTTGCCTGCGATAGCGGCCTTGCAGTCGAAAACATTGTCGACTGACACATCGCCATCGCGGGCAAGCCCGCTCCCACAGGGGATTTGTGTAGGTATGGCGGACCAGGTGTTCACTTGACCTCCGGCGGCGTGGTGAACGTGTGGTACGGCGCGGGCGAAGGGATGCTCCACTCCAGGCCTTCGGCCCCATCCCACGGCTTGGCCGGCGCGGGCGGTCCGCCACGGATGCACTTGATCACAATGAACAGGAAGAAGATCTGTGTGGCGCCGAACATGAACGCGCCAATCGAAGAAACCATGTTGAAGTCGGCGAACTGCAGGTTGTAGTCCGGCACCCGGCGCGGCATACCGGCCAGCCCCACAAAATGCATCGGGAAGAACGCCATGTTCATGCCCACGAAGGACAGCCAGAAATGCAGCTTGCCCAGGGTTTCGTCGTACATGTGGCCGGTCCATTTCGGCAGCCAGTAGTAGGCCGAAGCGAAGATGCCGAAGATCGCGCCGGGCACCAGTACGTAATGGAAGTGCGCCACCACGAAGTAGGTGTCGTGGTACTGGAAGTCCGCCGGGGCAATCGCCAGCATCAGCCCGGAAAAGCCGCCGATGGTGAACAGAATCACGAAGGCCACGGCAAACAGCATCGGTGTCTCGAAGGTCAGCGAGCCTTGCCACATGGTGCTGACCCAGTTGAACACCTTCACCCCGGTGGGCACGGCGATCAGCAGCGTGGCGTACATGAAGAACAGCTCGCCCACCAGCGGAATGCCGACCACAAACATGTGGTGCGCCCACACGATGAACGACAGGAACGCGATGCTCGCCGTGGCGTAGACCATCGAGGTGTAGCCGAACAACGGCTTGCGCGAGAAGGTCGGGATGATCGAGCTGACGGCACCGAACGCCGGCAGGATCATGATGTACACCTCGGGGTGCCCGAAGAACCAGAACACGTGCTGGAACAGCACCGGGTCACCGCCGCCTGCGGCGCTGAAGAAGCTGGTGCCGAAGTGGATGTCCATCAGCATCATCGTCACGCAGCCCGCCAGCACTGGCATCACCGCGATCAACAGGAAGGCCGTGATCAGCCAGGTCCAGACGAACAGCGGCATTTTCATCAACGTCATGCCGGGTGCGCGCAGGTTGAGAATGGTGGCGACCACGTTGATCGCACCCATGATGGAGCTGATGCCCATCAGGTGGATGGCGAAGATGAAGAACGTCACGCTTTCCGGCGCGTAGGTGGTGGAGAGCGGGGCGTAGAAGGTCCAGCCGAAATTCGGCCCGCCGCCCGGCGTAAACAGGGTGGAAACCAGCAGCAGAAACGCGGCCGGCAGCAGCCAGAAGCTGAAGTTGTTCATGCGCGGCAGCGCCATGTCCGGCGCGCCGATCATCAGCGGGATCATCCAGTTGGCCAGGCCGACAAACGCCGGCATCACCGCGCCGAACACCATGATCAGGCCGTGCATGGTGGTCATCTGGTTGAAAAACGCCGGCTCAACGATCTGCAGGCCGGGCTGGAACAACTCGGCACGGATCACCATGGCAAACGAGCCGCCGAGCAGGAACATGGTGAAGGCGAACCACAGGTACATCGTGCCGATGTCTTTGTGGTTGGTGGTCAGCACCCAGCGCATCAGGCCTTTGGCGGGGCCGTGGGCATGGTCGGCGTGACCATGGTCATCGATTACAGTGCTCATGGCCGTTCTCCTGCAAGCGAGTGGGCGGGGCGGTTCAGGGCATACGCAGTGAGGGCTGTCATTTGCTTTCCGCCTGTTTCAGGGCCAGCACGTCTTTGGGCGTGACCATGTCGCCTTTGTTGTTGCCCCACGCGTTGCGCTCGTAGGTCACCACGGCGGCGATGTCGACTTCCGACAACTGCTTGCCGAACGCCGCCATGGCGGTGCCTGGCTTGCCGAAGTAAACGCGGTGCAGGTGGTCTTCCTTGGGCCCGGTGGCGATCGGCGAGCCTTTAAGCGCCGGGAACATCGGCGGCAGACCCTGGCCTTCGGCCTGGTGACAGGCCACGCAGGTGGTGTGGTAGACCTTGTCGCCGCGGGCCACCAGTTCTTCCAGCGTCCACTCTTTGGAGGTCAGCTCCTTGAGCTTGGCGGCTTCTTCCTTGCGCTCGCCGAGCCAGGTGTCGTAGTCGGCCTTGGACTTGACCTCGACCACGATGGGCATGAAGCCATGGTCCTTGCCGCACAGCTCGGCGCACTGGCCACGGTAGATGCCGGGCTTCTCGATGCGGGTCCAGGCCTCGTTGACGAAACCGGGGATGGCATCACGCTTGACCGCAAACGCGGGCACCCACCAGGAGTGGATCACGTCGGCAGCCGTCACCAGAAAGCGCACCTTGGCGCCCACCGGCAGTACCAGCGGCTGATCGACTTCCAGCAGGTAGTGCTCGCCTTTGACGGCCTGGTTATGGATCTGCTCGGCGGGCGTGGCCAGGTTGCTGAAGAACTCCACGTCCTGGCCCAGGTATTTGTAATGCCACTTCCACTGATAGCCGGTGACCTGGATATCGATATCCGATTCACTGCTGTCGTAGATGTTGATCAGGGTTTTGGTCGCCGGAATCGCCATGGCCACAAGGATCAGCAAGGGCACCACGGTCCAGAGGATTTCCACGGTCGTGCTCTCGTGGAACTTTGCCGCCACCTGGCCCGTAGACCGGCGGTGCAGGATCATCGACCAGAACATCGCGCCAAACACGACAATGCCGATCACCACACAAATCCAGAAAATGGTCATGTGCAGGTCAAACACGGCGTGACTGACTTCAGTAGCCCCTGGCGCCATATTCGTTGTCCAGGCGGCGTGCGCCTGGCCGAATACCGACCACAACAGTAGGCCCATCCAAACGTGTGGATGTCGCGTCATTGCGGGTTCCCCTTTATGTTTCTTGTTATCCCGCCGGTTTGCACCTGCGGCGAAGGGAGCGGCTTCCATACTGCTTACAACCGCCAAGCCTTGCCTGCTTCATGCAGTTGGGCGTCATCAGCTAATTGCGTACAAATCCGAGTATAGACAGCGCCTGCAACCCCGCAATGTGTAGGGGCAAATGAGTAGAAACAGACGGGCGGACCTAATAAAACCGGGGGCGGAACCGTTTATCCGACGAACGATGGCAATTCGATATAACGACGGCGCATAACCATGAAATAATTATGACAAATGCGTCTTAGGCGCTCGTATAAACGAGCTACCTTATCTTCTCCCTTTTCCTACGCCTGTTTCACTGGAGCCTTCATGAACACCGCCGCATTGCGCGAGCAGATTTCCCGTGCCCATCAACACGAAGCCACCACGGGCCAGCTTGCCCAGCAACTGGAAAACCAATTGCCGCACCTGCATTCGGCCATCTCCCTGGCTGACGGTGATCGCACTCAAGTCATGACTCGATTTGTCACAGCCTACATTGATCAAGTGCCCGACCTGTTGGACGCCGCCAACGACGTCGCCCGCGAAGCCGGGATCGAAAGCCAGATCAAGCCGGTACTGAAAATAGCCGAGCATTTCTTCCTGCAACCGCCCGCCATTCTGGCAGGCCACGAAGGGCTCAACGGCCTGCTGGACGAGGCCTACCTCGCCCATCGTCTGGTGGAAGAGGTCAACGACCTGTACATCAAGCATTTCGGCCAGCCGCTGATTCCGGCGGACACCACCGTGGCCAACCTGATCGCCCATCAACTGATCGGCGAACAATTTGCCAACCAATTGGATGAAGCGGTGCATTTGGCGGTGGATGAGATGCTGAACGAGGACAGCTTTGCGCTGGAGTCGGTCGAAGCCTACCGCGAGACGCTGAAAAGCCCGGACACGGAAGCGGCGTGGAAGCGCTGGCCGTGCCTGTCGCGGCAGTTGGGGGTTGAGTTGTCGCTGGATCAGCCTGCCTGATTTCCTGAGCCGCAAACGTTCAACTGTGGGAGCGGGCAAGCCCGGCTCCCACATTGTTTTGTGGTGTTCCGGGTCAGGCCGCCGCTGACCCCAACCCGGCCGTCGTGCGCTCACGGCCTTCCAGCCGGCGCTTCAACCCGCGGGCCTCGATCACCAGCTTCGAGCCCTTCGCCGCATTCGCCCGGCCCCATTCCTCCAACAACTCCAGGCAGGAATGGTCGATGTAACTCAGGTTATTCAAGGGCACATGCACGGTTGTCGCGGCAGGCACCGTTGACAGCACCTGAGTCAGTGCCGGCACTTTCAGAAAGGTCGCAGCGCCGATCAATCGCAACTCCATCTCGCCGTCCTGAGGCAGGTCGATCAGACTGACTTTCAATCGCGAAGCCTTGAACGCCAACGTGACGAGTGTCAGCCCGAAGCCGATCAGTACCCCGGTCAGGAGGTCGGTAAAGACGATCGCCAACGCGGTTGCCGAATAGGTAAACATCGGCATCCGCCCGTAGCGACCCAAGCCTTTAAACGCCTTGATATCCACCAGCTTGATCCCGGTGTACACCAGCACGCCCGCCAGGCTCGCCACCGGAATGCTTTGCAGCACGCTGGACAGCAACAACACAAATGCCAGCAACCACAGGCCATGGAACATTGCCGACAAGCGCGTGGTGGCACCGGCCTGCACGTTGGCCGAACTGCGCACAATCACGCCGGTCATCGGCAGGGCGCCGACCAGGCCACAGAGCATGTTGCCGACGCCTTGTGCGGACAATTCCTTGTCGAAATCCGAACGCTGACCGCTGTGCATGCGGTCCACTGCAGCAGCAGAAAGCAGCGTTTCGGCACTGGCGATAAACGCCACGGCGAAGGCCGCGATCAGCAACTGAGGGTCAGCCAGGTTCAGCAGGTCGCTGGGGCGCAGCCAGTCGATGGCATCGGCAAGGTTTTCCGGGACCTCCACCCGCTTGACCTGCAACGCCAGCACCAGGCTGGTGACCGTCGCCAGGCCCACGCCGAGCAGGGCGCCGGGCACGAAGCGCAGTGGTTGCGGGCGGAATTTATCCCACAGGTACATCACCAGCATCGTCGACAAACCAAGCAAACCCGCCTGCCAGCCCAGGCCACCGCCGAGGGTCGGAATCGCCTCGGCGAGCGCCGCCGGAAAGCCCGCCAGGTTATCCAGGCCCGAGGGTTTGGGCGTGCCGTCGAGCATCACATGAATCTGCGACAGCACAATCAGCACGCCAATCCCCGCCAACATGCCATACACCACCGCCGGGGCCGTCACCCGAAACCAGCAGCCCAGACGCAAACGCCCGGCCACCAGCTGCAGGAAACCCGCGAGCAATAGAATCGGCCCCAGCATCAGCATGCCGTGCTGGCGCACCAGTTCGAACACCAACACCGCCAGGCCTGCAGCCGGGCCGCTGACTTGCAGCGGCGAACCCGCCAGCCACCCCACCACCAGGCCACCGATGATGCCAGTGATCAGGCCCTTGGCCGGCGGCATGCCGGACGCGATCGCAATGCCCATGCACAAGGGCAGTGCGACCAGAAACACGACCACGGAAGCGAGCAGCTCCCGTGGCAGCACAGCTTTCAATTGAGCAGCACGCATAATGGCTCTCCCGAGGCATTCGCCGGGCGCGGCAAAGCCTGGCTGCATCCATGGCAGCCACCGCTTTACCCGGCAGGGAAGTGTTTTAGAAGCGCGCTTTAGGCGTCGCGCAAGGGATTGGCCCTTCGCCGCTCAGCGATCGGAACGCCGCCTGATCTGCGTCGTAGGCTCGAATTTCGCTGGTCTCGATGTTGTAGATCCAGCCATGGATAAACAATTGACCGTTGGCCATGCGCGAAGCCACCGAAGGGTGGGTGCGCAAATGTTGCAGCTGGGCGATGACGTTTTCTTCAGTCAGCACCTTCATGCTCTCGCCTTCATTGGCGCAGTCGCAGTTGTCTTCAACCATCGACCGGGCCACTTCAGCGTGACGCAACCAGGCCCGCACCGTTGGCATTTTTTCCAGGCTGGCGGGGTTGAGCACTGCACGCATGGCACCGCAATCGGAATGCCCGCACACGATGATGTGCTGCACGCCCAAGGCCAGTACCGCGTACTCGATGGCCGTGGAAACACCACCGTTCATCTGGCCGTAAGGCGGCACTACGTTGCCGACGTTACGGGTCACGAACAAATCGCCCGGGGAACTTTGGGTGATCAACTCGGGCACGATGCGCGAGTCGGCGCAGGTAATAAACATCGCCCGAGGGCTTTGGGCCGTGGCGAGTTTCTTGAACAGTTCTTCCTGCTGCGGGAAGACGTCGTGATGGAAATGCAAAAAGCCGTCAACGATATGCTTTAGCGCTGCATCGGCAGTTTCTGCCACCTGAGGGGCTGAAGCCGACGCAGCCAACGGCTGTTTATCCTTGTCACTCATGATTCATCCTCTTGATTAATGCAGGGGAGTGGTTCAGCTCAGTTCGACGCCGGGCCGGTGCAATAGTTGTAAAACTCCACACAGGCAAGGCGCCGACTCATCAGTCACTCGCTGAACAAGGTAACCGTCGAAACTTAACTCAAACTGAATGAACCGCTCTAGAACGCGGGTTTCAGTGATGTCAAAACGCGACTATTCCGACGGCGGCGTAGGACGATTCCTCAACAGTTTACAACAAAGCCATCTGCCTGCCCGGTGGGCAGAATGCCGTGCAATCGAGATTGAACCCTTCCCGCCGATCAAGCCCCAACCGTTTGATCGCCTTGCTGAAACGCTGCGCCAGCAAATCGGCAAACGGCCCCTCTCCCCGCATGCGCACACCGAACCGGCTGTCGTACACCTCACCACCGCGCACCTGCCTTACCAGACTCATCACATGAGCCGCGCGCTGCGGGTAATGCGCGGCCAGCCATTCTTCGAACAGCGGCGCCACTTCCAGTGGCAGGCGCAGCATCATGTACGCCGCGCTTTGTGCACCGGCGGCGTGGGCTTCGGTCAGCAGGCTTTCCAGCTCGCTGTCGTTGATCATGGGGATCATCGGCGAACACAGCACGCCCACCGGAATTCCTGCCTCACGCATCACCCGAATCGCCCGCAGCCGTGCCTTGGGCGCCGCCGTGCGCGGTTCCAGGATGCGCTTGAGTTCATCGTCCAGGCTGGTGAGGCTGATCATCACCGCCACCAGCCGCTGCCGGGCCAGCTCGGTCAGCAAGTCCAGGTCGCGCAGAATCAGCGAGCCCTTGGTGATGATGGTCACCGGGTGCCGGTAACGCAGCAGCACTTCGAGGGTTTGCCGGGTGATTGTGTATTCGCGCTCGATAGGCTGATACGGATCCGTATTCGAGCCCAGGTTGATCGGCGCGCACACATAGCCGGGTTTCGACAGTTGCTGTTCCAGCACATCGGCGGCGTTGGTCTTGGCGATCAGTTTGGTTTCGAAGTCCAGCCCTGGCGACATGTCCCAATAGGCATGGCTGGGCCGCGCGTAACAGTAGATGCAACCGTGTTCGCAGCCACGATAGGGGTTGATCGAACGGTCGAACGGCAAGTCCGGCGAGTTGTTGCGGGTAATGATGCTCTTGGCCGTTTCAATACGCACTTCGGTGCCCTGGGTCGGCGGTACTTCCTGGAACCAGCCGTCGTCCTCGGCCACGCTGACGGTCGGCGCAAAGCGGTTATGCAGGTTGGTGGCCGTGCCCCGGCCACGGGTCGGCAACGGAGTAGACATGAAAACGCCTCGATACTGTTTTTATATACAGTATCGAGGCGCGAGGTTTCTGACCAGTGCCGTCTGGCGGTCAGGGATGAATCAGTGCTTCTGCGTTACCTGGCCCAGGTCATCACCCGAGGTGGTGCGCAGGTCACTCTTGCGCAGGTCGGCCACATCGCTGGCCTTGATCGGCGCACCTTTGTTGCCCCAGCTACCGCGAACGAAACTGACCACATCCGCCACTTCCTGGTCCGACAACCGCCACGCAAATGCCGGCATGGTGAAGGTCGACGGCGCCGTGTGCGTGGCCGGCAACGTGCCGCCGTTCAACACGATGTTGATCAACGAGGTGGCATCCGCCGTCTGCAACACCGGGTTACCCGCCAGCGCCGGGAACACCCGCGTGTAGCCATGGCCATCGGTGCGGTGGCAGGCCGCGCAGTTGTCGATGTACACCGAAGCACCGGGCTTGCTGTCATCGCCTTTCCACAGGGCGTCGGCCACCTGCTTGTCATACGAGTGCGGTTGGTCCTTGGGATCGACCGCCGGCAGGCTCTTGAGGTAACGGGCGATAGCGGTCAGGTCGACTTCCGACATGTATTGCATGCTGTGGACTACAACGTCACTCATGCCACCAAACACCGCGCTGCGATCACTGCGACCGGTCTTGAGGAATTGCACCAGTTGCGCCTCGCTCCAGCTGCCGAGGCCATCCTTGTGGTCGCCGCGCAGGCTTTTGGCGATCCAGCCTTCCAGCGGCGCACTGCCCGACAGAAACGCGTTGCCGTCTGTGGCACTCAGGGCTTTTTCCTGCATGGTCAGGGCGCGGGGTGTATGGCAAGCGCCGCAGTGGCCGAGGCCCTCTACCAGGTACGCGCCCCGGTTAATCACCGGGTCCGCAGCCGCTTGGGCCTGATGCTCCTCGACAGCTGGCGCAAACATCCAGCGCCAGGCCGCCAACGGCCAACGCATGCTCAACGGCCAGGGAATATCGCTGTCCTTATTTTCCTGAGCGACCGGTTCAACCCCCTTCATGAAATACGCGTACAGCGCCTGCATGTCGCTGTCGCTGACACGCGCGTAGGACGGATAAGGCATCGCCGGGTAAAGCGTACTACCGTTTTTGGCGACGCCATGGCGTACGGCTTTGTCGAAGTCTTCAAAGCTGTAGTCGCCCAAGCCGGTTTTGTCCGGGGTGATGTTGGTGGAATAGATCACGCCGATCGGGGTTTCCATCGGCAGGCCGCCCGCGAACGGCTTACCGCCCTTGGCGGTGTGGCAGGCCACGCAGTCACCCGCGCGGGCGAGGTATTCGCCCTGCTTGACCAAATCGGTCTCTGCCGCGCTGACCGAGCAACTGCTGAACAGGGCAAAACTGGCGATAACGAGTGCTTTCATGGTCATCGCTCCTTATGCCTGAACCAGTGGGCCGGGGTTTTTCAGGTACTGCTCGCGGATCGCCCGCGCCGACCAATAGGTCAGCGCCGCCACCAGGCCGGTAGGGTTGTAGCCCAAACCTTGTGGGAAAGCGGACGCACCGGGAACAAACACGTTGTGTACATCCCAGCACTGCAAATAACGGTTTAACGCACTGGTTTTCGGGTCGGTGCCCATGATCGCGCCACCGTTGAGGTGGGTGGTCTGGTAAGACGCAGTATTGAAATGCTCACCGACTTTTTTGCCGAGCAAGGCAATCGCTTTGGGGTTCATCGCCTCGGCGACCTTGCTCATTTTGTCGACCATGAAGCGGTTCATCTTGATGTCGTTTTCCTGCCAGTCGAACGTCATCCGCAGCAAGGGCAGGCCGTAGGCATCGCGGTAAACCGGGTCCAGATCCAGGTAGTTGCCCCGGTAGGATTGATGCGCGCCGTGGGCGTCCATCGACACCTGGTGGGTGTAGTAATCGGCCGTGGCGCGCTTCCACGCGCTGCCCCAGGCAGGCGTGCCCGGCGGGTTGGACGTGCCGGCAATCGGTCGGCTGCCCGCCTGGTTGACCCACATCGGCGAGCCGCCCACGAAACCGTGGGGCCCGTGGTCGAAGTTGTCGGCGTTGAAGTCATCAATGGCCACGCCGTTGCCGCCGGCGCCGATGAAATTGTTGGTGTGGGTGTCTTTGTCGAAGAAGGCCTTGATGGTGGCCATGTTCTGGTAGGCAAAATTCCGGCCCACCACGCCCTCATTGGTGATTGGGTCGTAGGGTTTGCCGATGCCCGAGAGCAGCATCAAACGCACATTGTTGAACTGGAAAGAGCCGAGGATCACCAGATCCGCAGGCTGCTCGCACTCACGCCCCTGACCGTCGATGTAGGTCACGCCGGTGGCTTTGCTCTTGGTGCTGTCGAGGTTGACCTTGAGCACATGGGAATTGGCGCGCAGCTCGAAGTTCGGCACCTGACGCAGCGCCGGCAGGATGTTCACGTTCGGCGACGCCTTGGAATACATGTAGCACACGTAGCCGCTGCAGAAACCGCAGAAGTTGCACGGGCCCATCTGTGCGCCGTAAGGGTTGGTATAAGGCCCCGAAGTATTGGCTGACGGCAGGTTGTAGGGTTTGTAACCAACCTCTGCAGCCGCCTTCTGAAACAGCTGTGCGGAAACCGTATTTTTCTGCGATTCCAATGGAAACGGGTTGGAGCGATCCGGCGCGTAGGGGTTGCCGCCACGGCCTTCGCCCACCAACTGACCTTTCACCGTCCAGGCCTGGCCGGAGGTGCCGAAGACTTTTTCCGCATAGTCAAAAAACGGCTCCAGCTCTTCATAGCTGACGCCGAAGTCCTGAATGGTCATGTCCTTGGGGATGAAATGTTTGCCGTAGCGTTCTTCGTAGTGGCTGCGCATGCGCAGCTCAATCGGGTCGACGCGAAAGTGCACGCCGGACCAGTGCAAACCCGCGCCTCCCACGCCATTGCCCGGCAGGAAGGCGCCGAGCTGACGGTTGGGCAGGGCGACGTCATTCACGCTGTGGCGGATGGTCACCGTCTCTTTGGAAATGTCCTGGAAGAGCTTTTTACGCACGCTGTAGGTCAATTCGTCGATGACCTGGGGATAGTTGCCGTCCGGGTAGGTGTCCTGCATCGGGCCGCGCTCCAGCGCTACCACGTTGAGGCCTGCTTCCGTCAGCTCCTTGGCCATGATCGCGCCGGTCCAGCCGAAGCCTACGATCACCGCATCCACTTTCTTCATGATGGTCGCCACGTTTATGCCCTCTCGCCGCGGATGGAAACAGCCGGGAAGGGGTATTGCTCGTTGCGTTCAACCCAGTCCATGAAGTCGGCGCGGGCGCCGGGAAAGCCGATCATGGTCCAGCCGACCATGCCTTTGTTGCCGCCGTGGATGGGGTCGCAGAAGAACCCTTCCTTGGTGTTTTGCAGCAGCAAATTGAAAAACATCTTCGGTGGCACCGAAGCGAAATGCGCGCTCACTTCGCTGCCGCCAGCTTCCAGACGGCGCAACATATCGTCTCGGGTAGCGCTGTCTTGAGCAGCAAAAGTCTTGCCGTTGAACGCCTTCGACCAGGCATCCGTCGCGGCAATGCCCAGGCGATAGATCTCTTTGGGCACCAGCTTGCTCTGCCAGCCCATCTCCGGTGCGGCATCGGCGTTGAACGGGCCTTGCATGAACCACAGCGCACCGCTGGCGTAAGGCGTGTTCATCTGGCGGTCGATGTACTCCGGCGCGCCGGCCTCAAGGGCACCAGGGCCTTGGGCATCGGCGGGAATAAGCTGCGCGACGGCGGCATTGATAAACGCCCATTCTTCGGCAGTGAAGTAGGTGGGTTCGTAGGGCTTTTCGTTCGCCGCTGGCTTGGCAGGCGCCGCCTGGGCCGGCTCGGGCGTCGCCATCAGCATCGAGCCGCCAAGGCCGGTGCTGGCAACCGTGACCACCGGGATCAAGGTCAAGGATTTGCGTAGAAAGTCACGCCGCGGGTTGTCTTGATCTTGATCAGACATGGGTGCACCTCATCATGTGGTCACGGGTTTGTCCGCCGCTTCTGGGAGCAGCGTGAAGGCTTGCCAGGGAATGGGATCCAAAGGGATAGAACGCACCGGCAATCAATAGTTACAAATGATAGCAGCCTAAGCATCGAGAGAATCGTTTCAGCGACGAAAACACCGTATCAGTGGCCTCGATTCACGATTCTTTGACGGCACCCTCACGCCCCATTCACCCCTCGAAGACCACGCTGTGAGCCATCAACCTCACCTTATTCGGTCACGTCGCGCATGTTCACCCTTCGATTGCTGCCTGCCTTCGGTCTGGCATTCCTGGCGCTGCTTGCCCCCTTCAACGCCCAGGCAGACGAGGCGCCGTCCATCCGCTCACCCGAATGGGCGCAGCCGGTGGGCGACCAGTTCAACCTGCATCAGATGACACCGACGCTGTATCGCAGCGCGCTGCCGGACAGCAATGCACTGCCAGTGTTGCAGCAACTCAAGATCGGCACGGTGATCAACTTCCTGCCCGAATCTGATGCGCCCTGGTTGAAAACATCTGATATCAAACAGGTGCAGCTGACCTATCGCACCAACCACGTCGACGATTCCGACGTGCTGGCAGCACTGCGTGCGATCAAGGAAGCCGAAGCCAATGGCCCGGTGTTGATGCATTGCAAACACGGCTCCGACCGCACCGGCCTGATGGCAGCGATGTATCGCGTGGTGATCCAGGGTTGGAGCAAGGAAGAGGCGTTGAACGAGATGACCCTTGGCGGCTTTGGCAGCAGCAACGGTTTCAAGGACGGCGTTCGTTACATGATGAAAGCCGATGTCGACAAGTTACGTACAGCCCTGGCGAATGGCGATTGCAGCACCAGCGCGTTTGCGCTGTGCTCGATGCAGGATTGGATTACGACGACAGCCAAGGATGAGAAGGCCCTATAGCAGGCTCTCCTGTGGGAGCAGGATTCTGTGGGAGCTGGCTTGCCTGCGATAGCATCAACGCGGTGTAACAGGCACACCGCGCCGCCTGCATCGCGGGCAAGCCAGGCTCCTACAGGAAGCCAGGCTTTAGTCTTTTTTCAGCTTCGGATTAGGAAAAAACTGCACCGCCTGCACCTTTGGGTCCGCCGGTGCTTTCAACGCCGACGTATTCACCCGCGTGCCCAATTCCTTGGGCACCGACAACCCCTGGTCATTGAGCGTGTCGGTATAACCGCAGGCCACGCACTCGCGGTGCGGCACGTTGTCTTCGGTCCACATTTTCAGTTTGTCCGGCTCGCTGCACGCCGGGCAAACCGCCCCGGCGATAAATTGCTTTTTGGTGATCACAGGCCCTTCACTCATGCTGCCGCGTCCTCACTCAGGCCGCTGTGGCGCAAGAGTGCGTCAATCGACGGCGCGCGTCCGCGGAAGTCGACGAACAGCACCATGGGCTCCTGCGAGCCGCCGCGCGCCAGGATCGCTTCGCGGAATGCGCGGCCGGTTTCGGCATTGAGTACGCCGTCTTCTTCAAACTTGGAGAAGGCATCTGCCGACAGCACTTCCGCCCACTTGTAGCTGTAGTAACCCGCCGCGTAACCGCCGGCGAAGATGTGCGCGAAGCTGTTGGGGAAGCGGTTGTAGGCCGGTGGGCGCATCACCGAGACTTCATCGCGAACGCCTTCCAACACCTGGGCCACGCTGCGGCCATCGCCGTGAGTCGCATGCAATTCGAAGTCGAACAGCGAGAACTCCAGTTGGCGCACCATCATCAGGCCGGACTGGAAGTTTTTCGCCGCAAGCATTTTTTCCAGAAGGTCTTGAGGCAGCGGCTCGCCGCTCTCGTAATGACCGGAGATCAGCGCCAGGCCTTCCGGCTCCCAGCACCAGTTCTCCATGAACTGGCTCGGCAGTTCCACCGCATCCCAGGCCACGCCGTTGATGCCGGACACGCCCGCGTGTTCAACGCGGGTCAACAGGTGGTGCAGGCCGTGGCCGAATTCGTGGAACAGCGTGGTCACTTCATCGTGGGTCAGCAAGGCAGGTTTGCCGCTGTCGGCTGGCGTGAAGTTGCACACCAGGTTGGCCACCGGGCTTTGCAGCACGCCATCCACCGTGCGGCGACGGTCGCGCGCGCCGTCCATCCAGGCACCGCCGCGTTTGTTGGCGCGGGCGTACAAGTCGAAGAAGAAACGGCCGACATGCTGGCCGTTTTCCTTGATTTCAAACAGGCGAACATCCGGGTGCCAGGTATCGAAGCCTTTCTGCTCGGCGATCTCGATGCCATACAGGCGCTGCACAATTGCGAACAGGCCGCCCAGCACTTTGTCGATCGGGAAGTAGGCGCGCAGAGCTTCCTGAGACACGCTGTAACGTTGCTCGCGGAGTTTTTCACCGTAGAAACCGCTGTCCCAGCTTTGCAGGTCCGCGCAGCCCTGTTCGGCGGCGTAGGCCTTGAGCTGTTGCAGGTCCTGGGCGGCAAACGGCTTGCTGCGCTTGGCCAGGTCACGCAGGAAACTCAGCACCTGGTCGCTGGACTCGGCCATCTTGGTGGCCAGGCTCAGTTCGGCGAAGGAGGCGTAACCCAGCAATTGGGCCAGTTCCTGACGCAGGTCGAGGATCTGTTCCATCACCGGGCCGTTGTCGTTCTGACCGGCGTTCGGGCCCTGGTCCGACGCGCGGGTGCAGTAGGCTGCATAAACTTCCTCACGCAAGGCACGGTCCTGGGCGTAGGTCATGACCGCGTAGTAGCTCGGAAATTCGAGGGTGATCAGCCAGCCATCGAGGCCTTTGGCCTGGGCGGCGGCAGCCATTTGTGCCTTGGCGGAGTCGGTCAGGCCGGCAAGGGTGGCTTCGTCGGTGACGTGTTTCGTCCACGCCTGGGTGGCGTCCAGCAGCTGGTTGGAGAATTTGCTGCCCAGCTCGGAGAGTTTGCTCTGCACTTCGGCGTAACGCTTTTGCTGCTCGGGCGGCAAATCGATACCCGACAGGCGGAAGTCACGCAGCGAGTGTTCCAGAATGGTTTTTTGCGCCACGTCGAAACCGGCGGCTTCGGGGCTGTTGGCCAGGGCTTCGAAGGCCTGGAACAGCTCGCGGTTCTGGCCCATCTCGGTGGAGTAGGCACTCAGTGCCGGCAGGCAAGCCTCATAGGCTTCTCGCAGTTCGGCGCTATTGCACACGGCGTTGAGGTGGCTGACCGGGCTCCAGGCGGCGCCCAGGCGGTCGTTCAGCTCGTCCATGGCCAGCACCAGCCCGGCCCACGTAGGATTTTTACCCTGGCTTTGCAGGATGCCTTCGATGGCGACGCGGTTGTCGGCGAGGATCTGTTCGATGGCCGGCTGGACGTGCTCGGCACGGATCGCCGAGAACGGCGGCAGGTCGTAGGACTGCAGAAGAGGGTTGTTCGCGCTCACGGTGGGCACCTTGGCTGAAGAAACATGTAAGAACAAAGATGGGGCCATCTTAATTACAATCAATGCCCACCGCAGCTATCAGCAGAAGAGAGAGAGGCTATCGTGACCCTTCGCACCTATCAGAACCACACGCCAACCCTGGGCGCCGGGGCTTTTGTCGATATTTCGGCGGTGGTGATCGGCGATGTCGAAATCGGCACCGACAGCTCGGTCTGGCCGCTGACCGTGATTCGCGGCGACATGCACCGCATCCGTATCGGCGCGCGCACCAGCGTGCAGGACGGCTGCGTATTGCACATCACCCACGCCGGCCCGTTCAACCCGGACGGCTTCCCGTTGTTGATCGGCGATGACGTGACCATCGCCCACAAGGTCATGTTGCATGGCTGCACGGTGGGCAGCCGCATTCTGATCGGCATGGGCAGCATCGTGATGGACGGCGCCGTGGTGGAAGACGACGTGATCATCGGCGCCGGCAGCCTGGTGCCACCGGGCAAGAAGCTCGAAAGCGGCTACTTGTACGTGGGCAGCCCGGTTAAACAAATCCGCGAACTGACTGACAAGGAACGCGCCTTTTTCACCTACAGCGCGGCGAACTACGTGAAGCTCAAAGACCTGCACCTGGCCGAAGGATTCGCTCAATGACCCTGAAATATTCAACCGTACTGTTCGACCTGGACGGCACCCTGACCGACCCGCGCGAAGGCATCACGCGCTCGATCCAGTACGCCCTCGGCAAGCTGGGCATCGATGAACCGGACCTGACCAGGCTCGAACACTTCATCGGCCCGCCGTTGCTGCAAGCCTTCATGCAGTTCTACGGCTTCGACGAGGCCAAGGCCTGGGAAGCGGTGAATTTTTATCGTGAGCGGTTCAAGGTCACCGGCCTGTATGAAAACCGCGTGTTCGACGGCGTGATGCCGCTGCTCGAAGCCCTGAATGACCAGGGCCGCCAGCTCTACGTGGCCACCTCCAAGCCCTGGGTGTTTGCCCGCGAGATCGCCCGCCATTTCGATTTTGCCAGGCACTTCAACGTGATCTACGGCAGTGAGCTCGATGGCACGCGCACCAACAAGGTCGAGCTGATCGCGCACTTGATGCGTGAAGAAGGACTGGACCCGGCGACCACCTTGATGATTGGCGACCGCAAACACGACCTGATCGGCGCGCGCAGCAATGGGCTGGATTCGGCGGCAGTGGGGTATGGGTTTGGCAGTTTTGAGGAGTTGAATGCCGAGGCGCCGACCTGGCATTTTGAGACGTTGGCCGAGATGCATCAGATGTTTTTGCAGCGCGGCTGATGCCGCCTTCGCAGGCAAGCCAGCTCCCACATTTTGACCGTGCACACCGATCAATTGTGGGAGCTGGCTTGCCTGCGATGAGGCCCTAAAGACTTCCACCCTCCAACTGCCTCAACGCCGCCTTGCGCTGCGCCACCGGCAACCCACCCATCTTCTCCACCGCCGCAAAAAACTTCACCCAATCCCCATCGACCTGCCGAAACAACGCGGCAAACGCCGGCACCCACCGGTCATACAGCCCAAATGGCAACAACCGCGCATTGTTCATCGGTTGGTTGATCCACACGTCATAACGCTTGTCGCCGCCCCATTGGCGGTCGCGCATCTGCCGGTACTCACTGCGCAAGCGTTCAAACTCGGCCGCCTTGGCCTGGCGCATGACATCCGCCGCCAATGGCTGCGCGTACAAGGTTTCCAGACGTTTGCGGGTGTCGAGAATCAGCCGGATGAACTGGTCACGCTGCTGCAACGCCGCGTCACTCATCGGTGGCAAACCCCGCGCCGCTCGCCATTGGCGAGTGCCTTCCTGCTCGACGAAATTGGCGTAGGACTCGTTGAACTCGGTGTCGTCCTTCACATAAAACCGCTGGTGCGCCAGCTCGTGAAAAATCAGCGTGGCCAGGCGCTCATCGCCCCAGTTCATCATCGAGCTCATGATCGGGTCGTTGAACCAGCCCAGCGTGGAATAGGCCTCCACGCCGCCAATCGACACGTCCATGCCGCGTTGCTTTAACAATGCCGCCTCACCCCGGGCCGCGCCCTGGTTGTAGTAGCCGCGATAGGCGACGCAACCGGCGATGGGGAAGCAATGGGTTTCAGGGGAGAGGGAAAATTCCTGCGTGGCGAAGACATTCCAGACGACGTAGGGCCGACCAATGTCGGCGTACAAACGGTAACTCTGGTTGTCGGGCAAGTGCAGGTGTTCGCTGGCAAAGGTGCGCGCCTTCTGCGACTGCACCAAATGATCACGCAACGCCTGAGGGCGGGACGGATCGGCGATGACCTGGGCGACCGGCTCGCGGGCCCGCAGCAACTGCCACTGGCCGCTGGCCAACTGGCTGTAGTAATTGACGCTGGAACAGCCGCTGAGCAGCACCGCCAACAACCCCGGAAGAAAACGCCTGACCATGCCCCGACCACTCCTGGGTAATTTGTTCGCCAGACTAGCCTGCCTGCGCGGAATTTTTCCATGGCACAGCGTGTTTATACTGATAGGGAGTCTGCCGCCGTCGGCGCCGGGCTCAATTCTTTCCTTCCGCCTGAGTGCCTGCCATGCGCCTGCTCTTGCTACCTGTCACCGCCCTGTTTCTCAGTGCTTGTGCGTCCACGCCAATCCCGCCGGCCGACCCACAGCAAGCCTGGGTGGATTTCGCCACCCCAACGCCGGGCGCCAAACTGGTGATGGCCCAGCGCCTGGACGGCAAGAACCTCACCGACGGGCGCTTCTTCCAGGTGCCGCCCGGCAGCCATGACTTGATGGTGCGTTTCGATTTCGAAGTGAATACCGGCACCGGAATCGGCGGCCTGGATCAAACGCGTGACCGCACCTGTTTCATGTCATTGCAGTACAACAACTTCCAGGCGGGCCAGCACTATGTGCTGGAAGGGCGCTCGCTGGCGTTCACGCCCAATATTCGGCTGTATGACTCAGCGCGCAAATTGCTGGCCGAAGAACACAGCGTGAACTGCCTCTGATCAGTCGTTGTTTTTTTGATAGATGATGCGCTTGGTGCCGTTTTCACAGGAGCCTACGATCATGGCACTGTCGTGGTTTTTGGCTTCTTCGGCGGTGATGATTTCCAGGGTATAAGACGGAATCGCCTTGGCCTGAATCTTCACTTCGATTTCTTTCCTGAGCTCTTCACAATCTTTCGGAGCGGCCACGGCCGAAGTGGCCAAAACACCGCAAATGATCGCCAAGGCAAAACGTTTCATGTGTGAAGCTCCCTGAATGCACTGCGCACGGGTGTGCGGCCAAGACTGCATAGCGTATAGGACTACATCAGAGAAACACGAGTTCTGATTTAACGCAGAACAAAAATGTGGGAGCTGGCTTGCCTGCGATGGAATCGCCTCGGTCTAACTGAAAACCGAGGTGACCCCATCGCAGGCAAGCCTGCTCCCACAAAAGCTGCGCATTGGATCTTGCTGTGTCAGTTGACCAGCGTCGCATCCAGGCTGATTTTCGCATTCAGCACCTTGGACACCGGGCACCCTTCCTTGGCCTTTTTGCTCAGTTCATCGAACTGCGCCTGGCTCGCGCCGGGGATTTTGGCCTTGAGGATCAAATGCACGGCGGTAATCGCAAAGCCGCCATCCACCTGGTCCAGAGTGACTTCGGCCTGGGTGTCGATGCTGTCGGCCTTAAGGCCCGCATCGCCCAGAATCATGGAAAACGCCATGGAGAAACAGCCCGCGTGGGCCGCGCCAATCAGTTCTTCAGGGTTGGTACCCTTGCCGCCTTCGAAACGCGCCTTGAAGCCGTAGGGCGCTTCGCGCAGCACGCCGGTTTCCGTGGAAATGGAACCCAGGCCTGTCTTCAGATCACCTTCCCAATGCGCGGATGCTTTTTTAACGATACTCATAGCGGTCTCCTCGAACGGTGGTTTTGCGTCGGTAAGGTTCTGAGGATAGACGCCGGGTCAAAGTTCATCTTGTCGGAGAAACCTAGCAAATCAGTAGGAAATTTCTCGCCCAGCTATTGAATCTCGGGTATATGCCCTCATTGCATAGTCCATGCACATGAAGCGGCAGGTTTTGGTTCGTCTATAAGCCTGCGCACCCAATGGAGAAGCAGGCTTATGAAATCGCTGTCCGACGTGAAGTTCTCGACCCTCGACCTCGTGCCCGTGCGCGCCAACGGGAGCATCGCGCAGTCGTTGCGCAATTCCCTGGACCTGGCCCAACACGTGGAAAAGTTCGGCTACAACCGTTTCTGGGTGGCTGAGCACCACAATATGGACGGCATCGCCAGTTCCGCGACTTCCGTTCTGCTGGGATATCTGGCTGGCGGTACTTCGACCATTCGCGTCGGCTCCGGCGGCGTGATGCTGCCCAACCATGCGCCACTGGTGATTGCCGAGCAGTTCGGCACCCTGGAAAGCCTCTACCCGGGCCGTATCGACCTGGGCCTGGGCCGCGCGCCCGGTTCCGACCAAATGACCGCCCGCGCCCTGCGCCGTGAACGCTCCGGCAGCGCCGATGATTTTCCGGACGATGTGGCTGAACTGATGGCCTACCTCGGCCCGCGCACGCCCGACCAGCGCATCATCGCCGTACCGGGCACCGGCACCCACGTGCCCGTGTGGCTGCTGGGTTCCAGCCTGTTCAGCGCGCAACTGGCCGGCGAGCGCGGTTTGCCCTACGCCTTCGCCTCCCATTTCGCACCGCGTCTGATGCACGAGGCGATTCGCGTCTACCGGAACCACTTCAAACCTTCAGCCGTTTTGGATAAACCCTACGTGATGCTCGGCATTCCGCTGGTGGCCGCCGACACCGATGAGCAGGCCGATTACCTGGCCACCTCCGTATACCAGCGCATCCTCGCGCTGATGCGCGGCCAAAGCCTGGTGCAACGCCCGCCGGTGAAAACCATGGACGGCCTGTGGTTGCCCCATGAAAAAGACGCCGTGGGCAGCTTCCTTGGCCTGGCCATGGTCGGCAGCCCGGCGAAGATTCGCGGCAAACTGGAAGTGTTGATCGAGCAAACCGGCGCCGATGAGCTGATCTTCACCAGTGACCTGTACGAGCACGCCGACCGGATTCATTCCTACGAGCTGCTGGCGCAGGCGATGAAGGGCTAAACCCCCGGTTGAAAAAAACGACGCACCTGTGGTGAGGGAGCTTGCTCCCTCACCACAGGTGCGTCGTCTTTATGCTGTCTGCAACACGGGATCAACCGCGCTTGTAGACGATTTCCTTGGTGTCGCCGTCGCAGGTGCCGACTACCTTGCCGTCAGTCGAAGCGCCTTTATCCACGATGTCCAGGGAGTAGTGCGGTACGCCATTAGCGTCGATTTTGGCGGCGATCTCGCTTTTCAACTCACCGCAGTCTTTCGCCGCCATCGCGGTACCCGCAATGCTCAACAAACCTACCGCTAACAGGAACTTCTTCATCCGTTACTTCCTTACGCTGATCGAAAAGAACGTGCCGACGCTATTGCATCGGCACCCCACCGTTGTAGCGCAGGTTATGGCAATCGGCCAGTCAGCAAAGTTCAACGGCCGTGATCAACTGCTGGCAATTCGGAACCCCACCTTCAGCGTGACCTGAAAGTGCGCGGCCTTGCCGTCCTTGATGTGGCCACGGGTTTCGGTCACTTCAAACCATTCCAGGTGCTTGATGCTCTTGTGAGCTTCGGCGATCGCGTTGTTGATGGCGTCTTCGATGCTGGTGGTCGAGGAGCCTACGAGTTCGACTTTCTTGTACGTGTGATGATCAGACATGGCGTTTCTCCTGAGGGCTTTAGTGAGCGTAGCAGTCAATGTTCTTACTGCTTCTGGCGACCGTTCCTGCTCGAAAGTTCAGATTTACTGCACTTTCTGAAAACGCTGGAGTCGGTATCTACACATGCCACTCAATCACTTCAGGAGAGTCCCAATGGCCAACACTTCTTTACGCAAAGCGTCGCTGGAAAGCATGGAAGCCGAGATTTCGAGCCTGCTCAAATCTCTGGAAAGCCTCAAGGACGATGCATCCGACGAGTCGCGCAAAACCTTGAAGGCCCTGAAAAGCAATGCCGAGAATGCACTCAAGCACTCCCGTCACCTGATCAGCGACGCCTATGAAGAAAGCAAAGTCAAAATTCGCGAAACCGGTGCGGCAACACGGGACTACGCGCAAGAGCACCCGTGGACTACAGCCGGTGTCGCCGTAGGTGCGCTGGGCCTGCTGGCCGCTTACCTGCTGTGCAAACGCGGCGACTGATTCACCGGCTAGTTCGGTTGGCGCAACAGCTCTGCCTTGAGCCACTGCGCCAACTGCCGAGCGCGCCCATCCGCGGCGCGCTTGGGTAGCCACAACGCCAGGTGCGCCGGTGTTTCACTGAAACCCCATGGCGCCACCAGGCGACCCGCGCGCAAGTCCTCTGCCACCAGTGGTTCGGGCGCAATCGCCACGCCCAAGCCTGCTACGGCTGCCTCCAGCAAATAATACAAATGCTCAAACCCCTGGCCGTGCTTCAACGCGCCGGGCTCGATCCCGTATTGCTGTGCCCAACTGGGCCAGGCTTGCGGGCGCGAGGTGGTGTGCAATAGCGCTTCACCACACAACGCTTGAGCGGGAGCCTGGCGAAGCCGCTCATAGCCGGCAAAGCGCGGGCTCATCACCGGGCCGATGCGCTCGCTGGCCAGCTCATACACCTGCATATCGGCAGGCCACGGCGGTTCTGCGAACACCAAAAGCGCGTCGAGGCCGGGACGCCGGGGGTCGAGATCGCCGTCACCCGCCGACAGGTGCAGGCGCAAATCCGGCAGGTCCGCATTCAGGCGACCCAGGCGCGGGATCAACCATCGCGCCAGCAGACTGCCCGAGCACCCCAGCACGAAAGGGGCATCGGCGCTGCTTTGGGTGAGTTCGGTACACACATCGCGCAAACGCTCGAACGCGTCACTGCTTGCGTCCCGCAGGCGCGCACCCGCATCTGTGAGTTTCAGGCCGCGCCCATCCTTGACGAACAGGCTGACGCCCAAATGTTCTTCCAGCACTTTCAACTGACGGCTGACCGCCCCGTGGGTGACGTGCAGGTGTTCGGCAGCCTGGCTCACGCTGTTGAGCCGCGCAGTGGCTTCAAAAGCGCGCAAAGCATTGAGGGGCGGAAGGTCTCGGCTCATCTGTGAGTTTTCCTGACAGGTTGCGGCGATCTTATCGGTTTTCAGCGTAGAACGTCAGGGGTAGAGTGGCCCTCATTGTTTCCTACACCCATTCTTTCCTGGAGCGTCCCATGACTCAGTCCCAGACCGATCTACGCAATGGCCCGGATGCCAACGGCCTCTTCGGCGCGTTCGGCGGCCGTTACGTCGCTGAAACCCTGATGCCGTTGATCCTCGACCTGGCCCGCGAATACGAAGCGGCCAAGGACGATCCTGCCTTCAAGGAAGAATTGGCCTACTTTCAGCGCGACTATGTGGGACGTCCAAGCCCGCTGTATTTCGCTGAACGCCTGACCGAGTTCTGCGGCGGCGCCAAGATCTACCTCAAGCGCGAAGAGCTGAACCACACCGGCGCACACAAGATCAACAACTGCATCGGCCAGATCCTGCTGGCTCGGCGCATGGGCAAAAAACGCATCATCGCCGAGACCGGCGCCGGCATGCACGGTGTGGCCACCGCCACCGTGGCGGCACGCTTCGGCCTGCAGTGCGTGATCTACATGGGCACCACCGACATTGAGCGCCAGCAGGCCAACGTGTTCCGCATGAAGCTGTTGGGCGCGGAAGTGATCCCGGTCGTCGCCGGCACCGGCACCCTGAAAGACGCGATGAACGAAGCCCTGCGTGACTGGGTGACCAACGTCGACAGCACCTTCTACCTGATCGGCACCGTGGCCGGCCCGCATCCGTACCCGGCGATGGTGCGCGACTTCCAGGCCGTGATCGGCAAGGAAACCCGCGACCAGTTGCAAGCCCAGGAAGGCCGTCTGCCGGACAGCCTGGTGGCGTGCATCGGCGGGGGCTCCAACGCGATGGGCCTGTTCCACCCGTTCCTGGATGACAAGAGCGTGGAAATCATCGGCGTTGAAGCTGCTGGCCATGGCATTGAAACCGGCAAGCACGCCGCCAGCCTCAATGGCGGCGTACCCGGCGTACTGCACGGCAACCGCACCTTCCTGCTGCAGGACGACGATGGTCAGATCATCGACGCCCACTCGATTTCCGCAGGCCTCGACTATCCAGGCATCGGCCCCGAGCACGCGTGGTTGCATGACATCGGCCGCGTTCAATACACCTCGGTGACCGACGACGAAGCCCTGGACGCCTTCCACAAATGCTGCCGCCTGGAAGGGATTATTCCGGCTCTGGAAAGCGCCCACGCCTTGGCCGAAGTGTTCAAGCGCGCACCGAACCTGCCGAAGGATCACCTTATGGTGGTTAACCTCTCGGGCCGTGGCGACAAAGACATGCAAACCGTGATGTTCCACATGGAACACTCTCAAAAAGAGCAATCCTCGCAGGAGAACCACTGATGAGCCGCCTGCAAACCCGCTTCGCCGAGCTTAAACAGCAGAACCGCGCCGCGCTCGTAACCTTCATCACCGCCGGTGACCCGGGCTACGACACCTCGCTGGCAATCCTCAAAGGCTTGCCCGCCGCAGGTGCCGACGTGATCGAGTTGGGCATGCCCTTCACCGACCCGATGGCCGACGGCCCGGCCATTCAACTGGCCAACATCCGCGCGTTGACCGCCAAGCAAAACCTGGCGAAAACCCTGCAGATGGTTCGCGAGTTCCGCAAAGACAACAACCACACCCCGCTGGTACTGATGGGTTACTTCAACCCCATCCACAAATACGGCGTGCCGCAGTTCATCAGCGATGCCAAAGAGGCCGGTGTGGATGGGTTGATTGTGGTCGACATGCCGCCTGAGCATAACGGCGAACTGTGCGACCCGGCGCAGGCCGCGGGCATCGACTTTATCCGACTGACCACGCCGACCACCGATGACGTGCGCCTGCCGACTGTGCTCAATGGCAGCTCCGGTTTTGTGTACTACGTGTCGGTGGCCGGTGTGACCGGCGCCGGTGCCGCCACTCTGGAACACGTCGAAGAGGCCGTAACCCGTTTGCGTCGCCATACCGACCTGCCGATCAGCATCGGCTTTGGTATCCGCACGCCGGAGCAGGCCGCCGCTATCGCGCGCCTGGCAGATGGCGTCGTGGTGGGCTCGGCGTTGATCGATCACATCGCCACTGCCAAAAATGATCAGCAAGCGATGGATGGTGTGTTGAGCCTGTGCGCGGCGCTGTCGGAAGGTGTCCGCAACGCCCGTACGTAAAGGCCGTGTAGCGGTAGGTAAAGTTCCTGATACAGAGGAATCAATCCACCGCATCAGTACCTAAAGTGACAAGACCCAGGGATTTCGAACCTCGTTCGAAATCCCTTTTTTGTTCGTGCAGGACTGAGGAAACACCCCATGAAAATGCCTAAACGCTTGATCGCCGGTCTCGGCGTGCTGATGCTGGGTGCGAGCGCCCTGGCGCAGGCCGCGCCTTACGATGAACGCGGCGGCCCCGGCCCTGATCGTGGTGGCCCGCAAGGCCAATTCGAACATCGTGGGCCGCAGGATAATCGCCGGGGCCCGCCGCAGGACTTTGGCCCTGTACGGCAAATCATCCACGATAACCACGCCCAGTTCGCCCGTGGCGCGCCGCCACCGCCCAATGTACGCCTGGTGCGCGGCCAGCCCCTGCCACGCGGCTACTACGGCGAGCGCCTGGACAATCGCGCCCTGTCTCGCCTGCCGGTGTACCCGGGTTATGAATGGCGCCGTTCCGGCCCGGATGTGGTGCTGATTGCTGTGGGCACCGGCATCGTCTACGAAATCCTTGACGGCGTACTCAACTAAATCCTGTGCACTGATTGCCGGACTAGCTTTTGTGGCGAGCGGGCTCGCCACAGAGCGGGCGTCAGTCAGAGTTCAATGCGCTCGACCTTACCCACCAGCAACACGTAGGACAGCGCGCCCAGCAACGCCAGCACCGCGATATACGTGATCGCTGGCGCAAACGAATCGCCGCTGGCCAGAAAGCCAATCACGATGGGCGTGGTGATTGCCGACAAGTTACCGATGAAGTTGAACACGCCTCCCGTCAGCCCCAGCAGCCGAGCAGGCGCGAGGGTTGAGACCAGTGACCAGGTAATCGACGCCAGGCCATTGCCGAAAAACGCCACCGCCAGAAACGCGATGACCCACGCCGTCGAGTCCACATAATTGGCGCCGATGATCGCCGTGGAAATCAACAGGCCGCCAATGATCGGCAGTTTGCGCGCAAAGCCCACCGACGTTCCCCGGCGAATCAGCCAGTCGGAAAACACCCCCGAACACAGCACGCCGATGAACGCCGCCAGGAAGGGCAGTGACGCCAGCAGGCCGGACTTGATGAAGTCCATGCCGCGATATTTCACCAGGTAGGTGGGAAACCACGTCAGAAAAAACCATAGCGTGGAGTTCAGGCAGAACTGCCCGAGGTAAATGCCCCAGAGCTTGCGTTTGCTCAACACGATGCCCAAATCCACCCAACTGAACGGGGCCTTGGCGGTTTTTTCCTGGATATCGACAAGGCCGCCGCCCTCACGGATCAGCTCAATTTCCGCCGAGTTGGCGCCCTTGAAATCCTTGGGCTCGCGGTACACCGCAAACCAGATCAGCGCCCACAGAATGCCCACGCCACCGGTGGCGACAAACACCATGTGCCAGCCAAACGCGTGCTGCAGCCAAGCCAATACCGGCGTGAGAAACGCCAGGCCCACAAACTGCCCGGAGGTGTAGACGCCAATCGCCGTGGCGCGCTCACGCTCGGGAAACCAGGTGGTGACCACACGGCTGTTAATTGGGTAGGCCGGGGCTTCCAGCGCCCCCACGGCCATGCGCAGCACGAACAGCGCGATGAAGCTGGCAGCAAAGCCCAGCATTACCGTGGCGATGGACCACAACAGCAGCGCCACGGTGTAGAGAATGCGCGGCGGCACGCGGTCCACCAGCCAGCCACCGGGGATTTGCATGGCGGCGTAGGTCCAGCCGAAGGCGGAGAAGATCAGCCCGACATGCACCGGGTCGATGCCCAGCTCGCTGGTAAGTGCCGGGGCGGCAATCGACAGGTTGCTGCGGTCCAGGTAGTTGATCACCACGGTGATGAACAGCAGCACTATGATGAAGAAACGCTTTCTGCTGGGCGTGACGAGAGAAGCCTGCCCGGTGAAGGATTCAGGGTGCATGGGGTTGCCTCTTCTTATGTTTATTGAGGACTAATCTTTACTTGATCGTTCCCACGCTCCGCGTGGGAATGCAGCCCTGGACGCTCCGCGTCCGCCCTTAACTCGCGACGCGGAGCGTCACAGGAGGCATTCCCACGCGGAGCATGGGAACGATCAGTAATGCGGTGCTTACCACTCGGCAAAGCTGCCGTCGGCATGCCGCCAGACCGGGTTGCGCCAGCGGTGGCCGATGGCGGCGCGTTCGATCACGTATTCTTCGTTGATCTCGATACCCAGGCCCGGCCCATTGGGGATCTTCACAAAGCCTTGATCATAGTCGAACACGCCCGGGTCACGCACGTAGTCGAGCAGGTCATTGCTCTCGTTGTAGTGAATGCCCAGGCTTTGTTCCTGGATAAACGCGTTGTAACAGACCGCATCCAGTTGCAGACACGCCGCCAGGGCGATCGGGCCCAGCGGGCAGTGCAAGGCCAGGGCCACGTCGTAGGCTTCGGCCATGTTGGCAATCTTGCGGGTTTCGGTGATGCCGCCGGCGTGGGAAGCATCCGGCTGGATGATGTCGACATAGCCCTCGCTGAGCACACGCTTGAAGTCCCAGCGCGAGAACAGCCGCTCGCCCAGGGCAATCGGTGTGCTGGTCAGCGGCGCCAGCTCTTTGAGCGCTTCGTAGTTTTCGCTGAGCACCGGCTCTTCGATAAACATCAGTTTGTACGGGTCGAGTTCCTTCATCAGCACCTTGGCCATGGGCTTGTGTACACGGCCATGGAAGTCGACGCCGATGCCGACGTTCGGGCCCACCGCGTCACGTACGGCGGCCACGTTGGCCAGGGCCAGGTCGACTTTTTCGAAGCTGTCGACGAACTGCAACTCTTCGGTGCCGTTCATTTTCACCGCGGTAAAACCACGGGCCACGGCCTCTTTGGCGGCGCGGGCGGTGTCGGCGGGGCGGTCGCCGCCGATCCAGGAATACACGCGGATCTTGTCACGCACCTGACCGCCGAGCAGGTCGCTGACGGACACGCCGAGGGCCTTGCCCTTGATGTCCCACAAGGCCTGGTCGATGCCGGCGAGGGCGCTCATGTGCACGGCGCCGCCACGGTAGAAGCCGCCGCGATAGAGCACGGTCCAGATGTCTTCGATATTGCGTGGGTCTTTGCCGATCAGGTAGTCGGATAATTCTTCGACAGCAGCGGCAACCGTGTGGGCGCGGCCCTCGACCACGGGTTCACCCCAGCCATTGACGCCCTGATCGGTTTCGACCTTGAGGAAGCACCAGCGCGGCGGGACGATGAAGGTCGTCAGTTTGGTGATTTTCATCTGTTATCTCTCTTATAGATGCGGCGCCCGTGGGCGCGGAACTTGGAATCAGCTCAGGGCTTTCCAGGCGGCTACGTACGCCTGGGCGCGGCTCGCCACCTGATCCACGGTCATGCCCGGCTTGAACAACCCGGAACCCAGCCCGAAGCCTTTGGCGCCGGCGTCGATAAACACCTGCATGTTGTCCGGCGTGATGCCGCCCACCGGCAGCAGCAAAGTGCCCGTCGGCAACACCGCCAGCCATGCCTTGATTACCGCCGGGCCCATTTGCTCGGCCGGGAACAGCTTCAACACATCGGCACCTTCGGCCAGCGCAGCGAAGGCTTCGGTCGGCGTGGCCACCCCTGGCGACAGGAACAAGCCCGCCGCCTTGGCCGCGCGCAGCACCTTGGCATCGCTGTGGGGCATGACGATCACCTGGCCGCCCGCCGCTTTCACTTGCCCGACCTGCTCCGGCGTCAGCACCGTGCCCGCGCCGATCAGGCAATCGGCGGGCAGGCTGTCGCGCAAGGTGCGGATGCTGGCGTAAGGGTCGGGCGAATTGAGCGGTACTTCGATGACGCGAAAACCGGCCTCGTACAGCACGTGGCCGACGGCCTGGGCTTCGTCCGGCCGTACGCCGCGCAGGATCGCGATCAAACCGTTTTGCGAGAGTGCTTCTTTAAGCATGTCTGGCCTCCGTTGCAGGTTGGGTGAGCCCGGCCGCCACGGCCAATTGCCACAGGCCGCGCTCGGTGGCTTCCTGTGCCTGGCTCACGTGAGCAAAACCGCACAGGGCGAGGGCGCGTTGATAACGGGCGCACAGGGCAGCGGCGCCGACGAGCATGATGGGAGTATGCTTGGCGCCCTCAGGCAAACCCGCGAGTTCATGGCCGATGAGCAAACCGGAGAGGTAATCGGGCTGCTGCTCGGCGGTCAGCTCGCCCGTAAGGCCGAGGGTGCGTGCGCTGAACAAGGTGGACAGTACGCCGCGCTCGCCATCATTTGAGAGCGCCACCTGCACCCCCCGGTCAAACGCCTCGGCCTGGAAGTGTTCGCAAACCTGTTGGGTGCGGCCAAGGATGCTGTGCTTGCTCAGCACCGCGAAGACTTCGCCCGTCATGAACGTGTCGAAGTGGGTGATGCAGCCGTTCACCACCTCGACCCATTTGGAATGGCTGCCGGGCAGGCCGATCAACATGTCGCGACCGAGCCCTTGCAGCACACCAAGCACCTGGGTTTCTTCGCCGCGCATGACATTGGGCAGGCCAACCCGTTCGATCACGCCAGGCACGATATGCACATCCACGCCGCGCAGGCTGCGCACGCGGTGTAACGCCTTGCCCAGGCTGGCGACATCGACGGGCGTGTTGCGGTAGGCCGCTTCGCTCCAGCCCTGGGCACTGCCGACCATGCCGCAGGCAATCACCGGCAGGCCGGGTTGGGCGTCGAGCCAGTCGCCACAGGCCGCATCGAATGCCAACTCGAAACCCTCTGTGCAGTGCACGCCGCGGATAGTCCGGGGCTCGCTGGGCAAATGCATGATCCCGAACGCCAGCGCGCGCTGTTCGAGCACCACGCCCGCCGGGCCGAGTTTGTAAGCACGAAGGGAGCTGGTCCCCCAGTCGAGCGCGATCAATTGCGCCTGCATCGCTTCACCTGAAATGAGTGGGTGCTGAAAAAAGCAGATGGGCGAATATAAACCTATGGCTGGCGATATCTCAATATATAAATAACAGTCCCATATATTGGGTTTATCTATAAAAAATCCCATCGCCCTTGTTCAGAGGGGGATGGGACTGAAATCAGTACTGGTTAAAAAATAGACAGGTCCAGCTCGCGCATGGCGCCCATCCAAATCGCGTAGTCGGTGTGGTCTTTCAAGTCATCGCCGGTATCCGGGTGCAGAAACACCACCAGCCCCTCGCGATGCAGCGCCAGCCAGGGCAGCACCACGCCGATGTATTCAGGCTCGAACGCCAGTTGGCAGCTCCAGTCCGGGTGCGGGCCCACCGGCCGTTCGTGCATGCGGCCCATGCGCAGCGGAAACAGCTTGGCGGCGTCTTCACACAGCCTGCGCGCCTGGTCGAGGGTGCTGGCGTCGTAATAGATGTGGGCGTGATAGCCCTTGATACGTTGCATGGCGAAATCCGGAACCGATAGGGGCCAAATCCTAGACCGCAATGGACGGCAGGGCCAGCCCGGTCAGCGACTGCGCGCTGCTGGCTTGCTCGGCCACCAGCCAGTCGACAAAGCGCTCCACCAATTGCCCGCGGCGTTTGCGCTGGGGTTGCACCACGTAATAGCCGAAGCGTGAGATCACCGTGTCGCTGACCGGGCGGCACAGCCAGTTCTGTTCCAGCAGGTTATCCACCAGGTGGCGCCAGCCGATGGCCACGCCCTGGCCCGCAATCGCCGCCTGAATCAGCAGGGTGTAATTGTCGAACCGCAATTGGCCGGGCGTGGCGGCGGCAGTGATACCCAGCTCGCGAAACACGCCGCTCCAGTCGAACCACTGGCTGTTGTTTTCCTGGCGCAGGTGCAGCAAGGGAAAATCGTGCAAATTTTGTACAGTCAGTGGCGTGGCTTGCTCCTTGAGCCACTGCGGGCTGCACACCGGAAACACCTCCTCGTTGAACAGCCACAGGCTGTCGCCCTGCTTGAAACGGCCGTCGCCAAACAGCACCGCCACGTCGATATCACTGCGCAAAGTGGCGTGGTTGCGTTCGCTGGTCACCAGGCTCACGTCCACCTGCGGGTTGGCCGCGTGGAAGCGGTGCAGACGCGGCATCAGCCAATAAGCGGCGAAGGCGAAGTCGGTGGCCACTTGCAGCACTTCATGCTGGTCTTGCCGGGTGATGGCACTCAGGCCTTGGTTGATCGTCTGCAAGCCACCCTGCACGTGTTCGAACAGCAGCGCGCCGGCGTCGGTCAGCTCGATGCCACGGTAGATGCGGTCAAACAGGCGGATCGCCAACTGTTCTTCCAGGCGTTTGATCTGCTGGCTGATGGCCGGCTGGGTGGTACCCAGCTCCATCGCGGCGGCGGTAAAGCTGCGGTGACGCGCCGCGGCCTCGAAGGCGCGCAACAAATCGAGGGAGACATCACCGAGGGCTTCATACATAAGCTGTGCTTATCCTAGACATTGCTTTTCATGGGCTTTACCCCAAATTTCATGGGCTGCATGCTCATTCGCATAAACACCGCCTATGGAATGCCGAGAAACCATGAAGCGCAAGAACATTCTTTTCATCATGGCCGATCAAATGGCCGCCCCGTTGCTTCCGTTCTACGGTGCTTCGCCCATCAAGCTGCCCAATTTAAGCCGACTCGCCGATCAGGGCGTGGTGTTCGATGCCGCCTACTGCAACAGCCCGTTGTGCGCACCGTCGCGCTTCACGCTGGTGAGCGGCCAGTTGCCGAGCAAGATCGGCGCCTACGACAACGCCGCCGATTTCCCCGCCGATGTGCCGACCTACGCTCACTACCTGCGCCGCCTCGGCTACCGCACCGCGCTGTCGGGCAAGATGCACTTCTGCGGCCCCGACCAACTGCACGGCTATGAAGAACGCCTGACCAGCGACATCTACCCCGCCGACTACGGCTGGGCGGTGAACTGGGACGAGCCGGACGTGCGCCCCACCTGGTATCACAACATGTCGTCGGTGCTGCAAGCCGGGCCATGCGTGCGTACCAATCAGCTGGATTTCGACGAGGAAGTGGTGTTCAAGGCGCAGCAGTACCTGTTCGACCATATCCGCGAAGACGGCGACCAGCCTTTCTGCCTGACCGTATCCATGACCCATCCCCACGACCCGTACACCATTCCCAAGGCGTTCTGGGACCTGTACGACGATGGCGATATCCCTTTGCCCACCACGCCTGCGCAAGCTGATCTCGACCCGCATTCCCAGCGCCTGCTCAAAGTCTACGACCTGTGGGACAAACCACTGCCGGTGGACAAGATCCGTGACGCACGCCGCGCCTACTTTGGCGCGTGTAGCTACATCGACAGCAATGTCGGCAAGCTGCTGCAAACCCTGGAAGACACCGGCCTGGCGGACGATACGATCATCATCTTCTCCGGCGACCACGGCGACATGCTCGGTGAACGCGGCCTCTGGTACAAAATGCACTGGTTTGAAATGGCCGCCCGCGTGCCGCTGTTGGTCAGTGCACCGGGGCAATTTGCGGCAGGACGCGTGAGCCAGGCCGTGTCCACCGCCGACTTGTTGCCGACCCTCGTGGAACTGGCCGGCGGGGAGTTGGACCCGCGTCTGCCGCTGGACGGCCGCTCACTGCTCCCGCATTTGCAAGGGCAGGGCGGGCACGACGAAGTGTTTGGCGAATACATGGCCGAAGGCACCATCAGCCCGCTGATGATGATTCGCCGTGGTGCTTACAAATTCATCTACAGCGAAGACGACCCTTGTCTACTGTTCGATGTGCACAACGACCCGCACGAGCGGGAAAACCTTGCCCGGTCACCGGAACATCGGCCACTGTTCGAAGCGTTTTTGCGTGAGGCGCGGGCCAAATGGGACATCCCGGCGATCCACCAGCAGGTGCTCGCCAGCCAACGCCGCCGCCGTCTGGTGTTTGAGGCATTGACCGAAGGAAAGCTGAAGAGCTGGGACCACCAGCCCCTGGTGGACGCCAGTCAGCAATACATGCGCAACCATATCGACCTCGACGACCTGGAGCGCAAGGCACGTTATCCACAACCCTGCCAAAACCAATAAATAGACAGAGGGAAGGCCATGCGAAAGTTAACGGTAGTGCTGGGCATACTGGCGTTGAGCAGCGCCAATGTGTACGCGGACGCCAGTTGTGACACGGTGAAAATGGCCGATCCGGGCTGGAGCGATATTGCCGCCACCAACGCCATCACCGGCTTTCTGCTGACGGGCATGGGCTACAAGCCGAAAGTCGACACCCTGGCGGTGCCGATCACCTTCGGCGGGCTCAAGGACGGCCAGGTGGATGTGTTCCTGGGCAACTGGATGCCGGCGCAGCAGGGCTTCTACGACAAGTTCGTGGCCAATGGCGACGTGGTGCAACTGGCGAAAAACCTCGACGGCACCGAGTTCACCCTCGCCGTGCCCGACTATGTGTGGGACGCCGGGGTGCATGACTTTGCCGACCTGAACAAGTTTGCGGCCAAGTTCGACAAGAAGATCTACGGTATCGGCTCCGGCGCTCCGGCGAATATCTCGTTGCAGGAAATCATCAAGAAAAACGACTTTGAGCTGGGCCAGTGGAAGCTGGTGGAGTCCAGTGAACAGGCGATGCTCGCCGAAGTGTCACGGGCCGTGAAGAAGCAGAAGTTCGTCACCTTTCTCGGCTGGACGCCTCACCCGATGAACGTGCAGTTGAAAATGCACTACCTCAAAGGCGGCGAGAAATATTTTGGTGACACCGGCAGCGTGTATACCTTGACCCGCAAGGGGTACGCACAGTCCTGCCCGAACGTAGGAAAACTGCTGACCAACCTGAGCTTCACCCAGGACATGGAGAACAGCATCATGGCCGATGTGGCCAACAACAAAGTCAGCAATGCCGATGCGGCAAAGGCGTGGATCAAGGCCAACCCGGCGGTGCTGGACAAGTGGCTGGACGGCGTGAAAACCGTGGATGGCAAGGATGCGCTGGCAGCTGTAAAAGCCAGGCTCTGACACGCTGATCGTTCCCACGCTCCGCGTGGGAATGCATCCTGTGATGCTCCGCGTCACGACCTTGAGAGCGGACGCGGAGCGTCCTGGGCGGCATTCCCACGCGGAGCGTGGGAACGATCATGTGTACTGATATTCTGGCTCAAACCTTCCAACCCGAGTTAACGATGCCCCGGCCCAACCGCCACACTCTTTTTCCCTTCCTCGCCTGGCTGCCGCGCCAGACCCGCGCCAGCGTCGGGCGGGATGCGATTGTCGGCCTCAGCGGTGCCGTGCTCGCCTTGCCGCAGTCGATTGCCTACGCGCTGATCGCCGGTCTCCCACCGGAATACGGTTTGTATGCCGCCATCATTCCGGTGTTGATCGCCTGCCTGTGGGGCTCGTCCTGGCACCTGATCTGTGGCCCAACGGCGGCAATTTCCATCGTGCTCTACGCCAGCGTCAGCCCGCTGGCCGTGCCGGGGTCACAGGACTACATCACGCTGATCCTGCTGCTAACGTTCCTCGCCGGAGTTTTCCAGTGGTTGCTCGGCATGCTGCGTTTCGGCGCGCTGGTGAATTTCGTTTCCCATTCGGTGGTGCTCGGTTTCACCCTGGGTGCGGCCGTGGTGATTGCGCTCGGACAATTACCCAATCTGCTGGGGCTGGATTTGCCGAGCCAGGCCACAGCAATCAATAGCCTGCTGACATTGATCCATCACAGCGGCGAATGGGACCACGCTTCACTCATCCTCGGACTCGGCACGCTGCTGGTGGGTGCACTGCTCAAATACCTCGTACCGCGCTGGCCGACCCTGTTGATCGCCTTGGCGCTGGGTAGCCTGGTGGCGTGGTTGTGGCCGGCGATGTTCGGGCATGTGGCGCTGGTCAGTTCGTTTATCGGCAAGCTGCCGCCGTTCAGCCCGCTGGCCATGGACCTGGACATGATCCTGCGCCTGCTGCCGAGTGCCGTGGCGGTGGGCATGCTGGGGCTGGTGACCAGCCTGTCGATTGCCCGCTCACTGTCGGCGCGTTCGCAGCAATTGCTCGACGCCAACCAGGAAGTGCGGGCGCAGGGTTTATCCAACATTGTTGGCGGATTTTTCTCCGGGTATTTGTCAGCCGGTTCGTTCACACGCTCCGGCCTCAGCTACGAGGCGGGCGCCTGTTCGCCGCTGGCGGGCGTGTTTTCCGCGTTGTGGGTGGCACTGTTTGCGCTGTTTGGCGCGGCATTGATCGCCCATATTCCGATCCCGAGCATGGCCGCGAGCATCTTGCTGATCAGTTGGGGGCTGGTGGACCGTCGCGGTATTCGCGCCTTATTCCGCGTCAGTCGCGCCGAATTCGTGGTGATGAGCCTGACCTGCGTCGCCACCTTGCTGCTGGAGCTGCAAACGGCAATTTACGCCGGGGTGCTGGCGTCGCTGTTTTTCTACCTCAAGCGCACCTCGCAGCCACGGGTACAGCAATGGCGCGATGGCGATGAAGATGTGCTGCGAGTGGGCGGTTCGATCTTTTTCGGCGCCAGCCACTACCTGCAAGTGCGCCTGCAAAGCCTGCAGGGCGAGCGGGTGGTGATCGAGGCGCAGCAGATCAACTTCATCGATTATTCGGGGGTGGAAATGCTGCACCAAGAGGCGCGCAGGTTGCGTGGGTTGGGGCGTAGTTTGACGTTGCGGCGGGCAAGGCCGCAGGTGGTGGAAGAGCTGAAAAAGCTGGAAGGGGCCGACCTGTGCCCCATCCATTTCGAAGACTAAACACGGTTAAAACTGTCGGAGCTGGCTTGCCTGCGATAGCAGTCTGTCAAATACAGGTTTGTTGACTGACCCACCGCCATCGCAGGCAAGCCAGCTCCCAGGGGGTCTTCACACGGCTTGAATCAACTGGCGGCGCAACTCGGCCAGCACCGGCGCCGAATCCGGGCGCACACCACGCCACAGGAAGAAGGCTTCCGCCGCCTGTTCCACCAGCATGCCCAGGCCATCCATCGCCACCGCGGCACCGTGTTCAGAGGCCCAGCGGCAGAACGCGGTGGGCTCCTTGGCGTACATCATGTCGTAGCAAAAGGTCTTGCCCGGTTCGATCAAACTTCCGGCAATCGGCGGTACATCGCCTGACAGGCTGGCAGAGGTCGCGTTGATGATCAGATCCACCGGCTCCCGCAGCCAATCGAAGCCGCTGGCAGACACCGGGCCCAAATCATCAAACAGCTCGGCCAACAATTCAGCCTTTTCCACAGTACGGTTGGCGATGATCAGCGAAGCAGGCTGTTCGGCCAGCAACGGCTCCAGCGCCCCACGTACCGCGCCGCCTGCGCCCAGCAACAAGATGCGCTTGCCTTGCAGGCTCAGGCCGGCATTGACCGTCAGGTCTCGCACCAGTCCGGCGCCGTCGGTGTTGTCACCCAGCAGGCTGCCATCGGCGAGTTTGCTCAGGGTGTTTACCGCACCCGCGCGCTCGGCGCGTCGGGTGAGGGAGTTTGCCAACCGATACGCTTCTTCCTTGAACGGCACGGTGACGTTGGCGCCACGACCTTGCTGAAAAAACTCACGGGCACAACCGGTGAAATCCTCCAATGGCGCGAGCAAGGTGCTGTAGTCCAGATGCTCGCCGGTCTGCTCGGCAAACATGCGATGAATCAGCGGCGACTTGCTGTGGCCGATGGGGTTACCGAACACGACATAACGGTCCATCACACCACCGCCTTTGGCGCAGCCACGCCCAGCCAGTCACGGTCTTGCAGGAAGTAGTCGGTGAGACGCGCTTCTTCGCTGCCGGCCTCGGCTTTCCAGTCGTAGCTCCAGCGCACTTGGGGCGGCAGCGACATCAGGATCGACTCTGTACGCCCGCCCGATTGCAGGCCAAAGAGCGTGCCACGGTCGTAGACCAGGTTGAATTCAACGTAGCGGCCACGACGGAATTCCTGGAACTGGCGCTGTTGCTCGGTGTAGGCGGCAGCCTTGCGGCGCTGCACGATAGGCAGGTAGGCGTCGATGTAGGCATCGCCGATGGCGCGGATGAAAGCGAAGCAGGTGTCGAAACCCCACTCGTTCAAATCGTCGAAAAACAGCCCGCCGATACCACGCGGTTCGTTGCGGTGCTTGATGTGAAAGTAGGTGTCGCACCAGGCCTTGTAGCGTGCGTACACGTCCGGGCCGAACGCTGCGCAGGCCTGCTCGGCCACGCGGTGCCAGTGGATGCAGTCTTCTTCGTTGCCGTAGTAAGGCGTGAGGTCGAAGCCGCCGCCGAACCACCACACCGGCTCTTCACCTTCTTTTTCTGCGATGAAAAATCGCACATTGGCGTGGGACGTCGGTACATGGGGGTTGTGCGGGTGGATCACCAGCGACACGCCGAGGGCCTCAAAGCCGCGACCGGCCAGCTCGGGGCGGTGCGCGCTGGCGGACGGTGGGAGACCGCTGCCAAACACGTGGGAAAAGTTAACGCCGCCTTTTTCGATCACCGCACCGTTTTCGATCACACGGGTGCGACCGCCACCGCCGGCAGGCCGGGTCCAGGCGTCTTCGATAAAGCGAGTGTCCGTCTCGAAGGTTTCCAGGGCGCTGCAAATGCGGTCTTGCAGGTCAAGCAGGTAGGCCTTTACAGCCTCGGTGCGGGTAGTCATGGCATCACCTTGAATCGGGCAAAGCTACGCGAGGCCATTGGGCGTCGGCGGCAAATGGGCGCACAGGATACCACCGCACCCCGTTTCACCGCAGTTGGCGAAGATCAAGCTTAGGAGTGGGATAGTGGGCTACGCAAAATCGACCAAAGGAGAAGGCAGATGGCAAAACGCATTCAGTTCAGTACCCATGGCGGCCCCGACGTGCTTGAGTATGTGGACTACACGCCAGCGGAACCTGGCCCACAACAGGTTCGCGTGCGTAACGAGGCCATCGGCCTGAACTTCATCGACACCTACTTCCGCAGCGGCCTGTATGCGCCGCCTGCCTTGCCATCCGGGTTGGGCGCCGAAGGTGCCGGCGTGGTCGATGCGGTGGGCAGCGAGGTCACTCAATTCAAGGTTGGCGACCGCGTGGCCTACGGCAGCGGCCCGCTGGGCGCCTACAGCGAGTTACACGTGCTGCCCGCCGCCAACCTGGTGCACCTGCCGGACGGCATCAGCTTCGAACAGGCCGCTGGCGCAATGCTCAAGGGCCTGACCGTGCAGTACCTGTTGCGCCAGACCTATGAGCTAAAAGGTGGCGAAACCGTTCTGTTCCACGCAGCGGCGGGCGGCGTAGGCTCTTTGGCCTGCCAGTGGGCCAAGGCGTTGGGCGTCAAGCTGATCGGTACGGTGAGTTCGCCGGAAAAGGCAGCCTTGGCCAAATCCCTCGGTGCGTGGGAAACCATCGACTACAGCAAGGAAAACGTCGCACAGCGCGTGCTGGAATTGACCGACGGCAAGAAAGTGCCGGTGGTGTATGACGGCGTCGGCAAAGACACCTGGCTGACGTCGCTGGACAGCGTGGCACCGCGTGGGTTGGTGGTGAGTTTCGGCAACGCGTCCGGCGCAGTGGACGGCGTGAACCTGGGGATTCTGGCAGCCAAGGGCTCGCTGTACGTGACCCGGCCAACCTTGGCGACTTACGCCAACAACCCGGAAAACCTGCAGGCCATGGCCGATGACCTGTTCTCGATGATCAACAGCGGCCAGGTGCGCATTGATATCAACCAGCGGTACTCGCTGGCTGAGGCAGCTAAGGCGCAGACGGAGTTGTCGGGGCGGCGGACGACCGGGTCGACCATTTTGCTGCCGTAAGGCTATGGATTTCTGGTGCCTGTGAGGGCCTCATCGCGGGCAAGCCCGGCTCCCACAGTTGGAATGCATTTCCCTGTGGGAGCCGGGCTTGCCCGCGATGGGTGCACCTCGGTCTCAAGACGGGCGCACCACCTCACCCGTCGCCAAATCACGAATCAGGCTCGGGTTCTTGCGCCCACCCAGGGCACCGCCCAGCACCAGATCGACCTGACCACGGAAATACTGCTCCACACGAATCCGCGTACGCGCCGAAGGGCGGCCTTGCGGGTTGGCAGAGGTGGAAATCAGCGGCCCGACCAGCGAGCACAAATCCCGCACCAACGGATGATCGCTGACCCGCAGCGCCACCGTGTCGTGCACACCGGTCACCCATTCGGGCAGCAAATCCTGATGCGGCACCAGCCAGGTGTTCGGCCCCGGCCAAGTGCTGGCCATGCGTTCGATCCAGGTGTCCGGGAAGTCTTCGAACAGAAAGTCAAACTGACGGATATTGTCCGCCACCAGAATCAGGCCCTTATCCACCGACCGGTTCTTGATCGCCAGCAGCCGGTCCACCGCTTCTTCATTCCACGGGTCGCAGCCCAGGCCCCAGACCGCCTCGGTCGGATAGGCAATCACCGCGCCTGCGCGAATTTCTCGTGCGGCTTCCAGCACACGCCACCTGTTGACCATTGCTTACCCTCCGGACTAAAGCTCTGCGCAGTTTACCGATCTTCGTTACAAAACCTAGAGGCGTGCAACCCAGCGTCCGCTTTCGCAGATCACCTGGCCTTCAAGCTCCAGCTCGGTGAGCGTTGCCAACACCTGCGACAACGGACGCCCGCTGGAAATCGCCAGTGCTTCGCTGGTATGGGGCGCCGCATGCAGCAACGCCACCAAGGGGTGGACGACCGGCATCGGCGCTGGCCGTGACAAGGCCTGCCAACCCCGCAAACCTTCGAGAATGTGCTCGATGGTTTCCACCAGCGTCGCGCCATCGCGAATCAACTGGTGACAGCCCTTGGCGCCGGGGTGGTGGATGGAGCCCGGGATCGCATACACCTCACGGCCATGCTCCGCCGCCAGGCGCGCGGTGATCAGCGAACCGCTGGCCACCCCGGCCTCCACCACCAGCACACCGAGGGAAAGCCCGCTGATGATCCGGTTGCGCCTTGGAAAATTGGCGGGTTGGGGCGGGGCGTCCAGCGGAAACTCGGAAACCACGGCGCTGCCCTGGGCAATCATCGCGGTGGCCAACGCTCGGTGGCGCTGTGGATAAAAATTTTCCAGTCCGGTGCCGAGCACGCCGATTGTTTGCCCACCCACATCCAATGCCGCTTGGTGCGCTGCGCCGTCGATGCCCAGTGCGAGACCGCTGGTGATGACAAAACCGGCGCTCGCCAGGCTGCGGGAAAAGGCGGCGGCGGTGTCGATGCCGGGGCGGGAAGCGCGCCGGCTGCCGACCATGGCCACCTGCGGTTTTTCCAGAATTTTTGGGTCGCCGGCCACGAATAATAGGGGCGGTGCGTCCTCTATCTCAGAGAGCAATGCCGGGTAATCAGGGCTGTCCCACATCAGCAAATGCTGGGCCGGACACTCCAGCCACGCCAATGCAGCACTGGCGCCATCACGAATTTCAGCGCTGCGTCGGGCGTCGGCACTGACGGCCGGCAACCCCAGGGAGCGCCACGCACTGGCGGGTGCGCTGAGGGCCTTGGAGGCGCAACCGAAGGCTTCCATTAACACACGAAAACGCTTGGGACCCAGTTCCGGCAGCCTGTGCAAGCGTAGTCGAGCTTCCAGTTCAGACGGGGAAATTTCATTGCAGTTTGTCGGATACATCTGATCATCCTTGACCGGAACAAGCTGTGGATAACTCTGTTGGTAACTTATTTAGCAGGCTATTTATTGCGTCTGCCGAGCGATCTCGAAACGGTCCATGACAGCCAGGGAACGCGAGGCGCTGAGCACCAGGCCGTAACTGAGCTTTTCATAGGTACGAAACACCAGGAGGGTGCCGGCGTGTTCGTCGGGGAGTCGGGTTGAAACGCCGGTGATGGGGTCGCGCACGCTGGCGCCGGTCTTGATCACCCTCAGCAACTGGCCTTCGACCAGGCCATCGCGACGGCCTTTATTGAGGGTTACGGCGTCCAGCACGCCAATTTGGGTCACGCCCTTGGGGATATCGATGATGTGCCCCTTGATCAAGGGACCAGGCGGGGGAGGCTCAAGATTGCCCGGCTGGATGGGCGCTTCAGCACGCAATAAACGATCGCCGGGGCGTATTTCCTGGGTGATTCGCTGTACCGCCAGTGTGGTGAGGTCGCCGGCCAGGACAAAGCGCGCGGTACCGATGTCATCGGCATTGATGCCCAGTAATTCCTGGGTTTGCGGATCGGTATAAGCCTTGCCGCGCCGGAAGATGCCATAGCTGGGCTGGGCCGGGTCCAGATTGCCCCGGGCATGCAGGCGGTCGCCATTGGCACCCAGCACACGCCCGGTTTCAGCCGAGACAATGTAGGGCGCGCGGTCCAGCTCCTGCGGGTTATCCAGAATGCGGTTGTGCAGCAGAAAGCGCTGGATGGCCTGTTGTGTCGGTTGATCCAGACGCTGCGCGGGCTGCGGCAGCAGGGCCATGGCGAACGGGGCCCACAGCAGCAAGACGAGTAGCGATTTCCTCATGGGGTGAATCTCCTTTATTATGTGCGTTCGCGTGAAATGCCAGAGCCTTCGCGGCTTTTGGGCGTTTCACACCGGCGGTCTGGGTCCATCCCAACGCCGATTTGCCTCTACCTCACATGTGCAGCAATTACGCTTATGGCTATTTTGAACATCCTCGAATTTCCCGACTCGCGCCTGCGCACGATCGCCAAACCGGTGGCCGTAGTGGACGACAAGGTTCGTCAGTTGGTCGATGACATGTTTGAAACAATGTATGAAGCCCCGGGCATCGGCCTCGCCGCCACCCAGGTCAACGTGCATCAACGCGTCGTGGTCATGGACCTGTCGGAAGATCGCAGCGAGCCACGGGTTTTTATCAACCCCGAGTTCGAACCGCTGACCGAAGAGATGGGCGAATACCAGGAAGGCTGCCTGTCGGTGCCGGAGTTCTACGAGAACGTCGAACGCCCGCTGCGCGTGAAGATCAAGGCACTTGACCGTGATGGCAAACCCTACGAGCTTATCGCCGATGGCCTGCTGGCCGTGTGCATCCAGCACGAATGCGACCACCTCAACGGCAAACTGTTTGTTGATTACCTGTCCACGCTCAAACGCGACCGGATCAAGAAGAAGCTGGAAAAAAAGCATCGCCAGCAAGCTTGATGCCCTCCTTCCAAAGGCTTGCTGCGGCAAGCCTTTTTCTTTTGTGACTGTTTTTAACCGAGACTTCCCATGACCGAGCCACTGCGCATTGTTTTTGCCGGCACTCCCGAATTCGCTGCCGAACACCTCAAGGCGCTGCTCGCCAGCCCTTACGACATCGTGGCGGTGTACACCCAGCCGGATCGTCCGGCCGGTCGCGGGCAAAAACTGATGCCGAGCCCGGTCAAGCAGTTGGCGCTGGAACACAACCTCCCTGTGCTGCAACCGCCGACCCTGCGCAATGCCGACGCCCAGGCTGAATTGGCGGCGCTGAAACCCGACCTGTTGGTGGTGGTTGCGTATGGCTTGATCCTGCCGCAAGCGGTGCTGGATATCCCGCGCCTGGGTTGCATCAACAGCCACGCCTCGCTGCTGCCTCGCTGGCGCGGTGCGGCGCCGATCCAGCGCGCCGTGGAAGCGGGCGACAGCGAAAGCGGTGTGACCGTAATGCGCATGGAAGCGGGTTTGGACACCGGCCCGATGCTGCTCAAGGTCACTACCCCGATCACTGGCGCAGACACCGGCGGCAGCCTGCACGACCGCCTTGCCGAGCTGGGCCCGCCCGCCGTGGTGCAAGCCATCGCTGGCCTGGCTGCCGGAACGCTGGAAGGCGAAGTGCAGGACGACAGCCTCGCCACCTACGCCCACAAACTGAACAAAGACGAAGCGCGCATCGACTGGAGCCGCCCGGCCGTTGAACTGGAACGCCTGGTGCGTGCGTTCAACCCGTGGCCGATCTGCCACAGCACGCTCGATGGCGAAGCCTTGAAAGTGCTGGCGGCCACCCTGGCCGATGGCAAAGGCGCCCCCGGTGAAATCATCGGCGCCAGCAAGGACGGCCTGCTGGTCGCCTGTGGTGAACAGGCGCTGTGTCTGACCCGTCTGCAATTGCCCGGCGGCAAAGCGCTTAATTTCAGCGATTTGTTCAACAGCCGCCGTGAGAAATTTGCCTTGGGCACGGTTCTCGGGGCGGTTGCTCAATGAACCCGCGTCTGGCCGCCGCCAAGGCTCTCGCCGCCGTTCTAAACGGCAAGGCTTCGCTGAACAGCTCGCTCCCCACGCAGCTGGACAAGGTTGAAGACCGCGACCGTGGTTTCACCCAGGACCTGGCATTCGGCACCGCCCGCTGGCAGCCGCGTTTGTCGGCGCTGGCGGCCAAGCTGCTGCAAAAGCCGTTCAAGGCGGCCGATGCCGACGTGGAAGCGCTGCTGCTGGTCGGCCTCTATCAGTTGCTCTATACCCGCGTACCGGCCCACGCGGCCATCGGCGAAACCGTGGGTTGCGCCGACAAACTGAAAAAGCCCTGGGCCAAGGCCCTGCTCAACGCCGTGCTGCGCCGCGCCCAGCGCGAAAGCGAAGCGCTGCTGGCCGAGCTGGAACACGACCCGGTGGTGCGTACCGCCCACCCGCGCTGGTTGCAGAAATCCCTGAAAGCCTTCTGGCCCGAGCAGTGGGAAGCCATCTGCGCCGCCAACAATGCGCACCCGCCGATGATTCTGCGGGTCAACCGCCGCCATCACAGCCGTGACGCCTATCTGCAATTGCTCACCGATGCCGGTATCAATGCAACGCCGTGCGTGTACAGCGTCGACGGCATCGTGCTCGAAGCCGCCACCGACGTGCGCAGCCTGCCGGGCTTTGCCGACGGCTGGATCAGCGTGCAGGACGAGGCCGCGCAACTGGCTGCCGACCTGCTCGACCTGGCGCCCGGCCAACGCGTACTCGACGCCTGCTGCGCGCCGGGCGGTAAGACCTGTCACATTCTGGAAGTGGAAAAAGACCTGGCCGGCGTCGTCGCCGTCGACCTGGAGGCCAAGCGCCTGGTGCGTGTACGCGAAAACCTCGCGCGCCTGGGCCTGAGCGCCGACTTGATCGCTGCCGACGGTCGCGACACCGCCACCTGGTGGGACGGCAAACCGTTCCAGCGCATCCTGCTCGACGCGCCGTGTTCCGCCACCGGGGTGATCCGCCGTCATCCGGACATCAAGCTGACCCGCCAGCCGGACGACATCGCCGCCCTCGCCGTGCTGCAGGGCGAACTGCTCGATGCGCTGTGGCCGACCCTGGAAGTCGGCGGCATCCTGCTCTACGCCACCTGCTCCACGCTGCCGACCGAGAACACCGAAGTCATCGAAGCCTTCCTGGCCCGCACCAGCGGCGCACGGGAGTTGGACCTCGCCACCGGCGCCGGCATCAAGCAGCCCCACGGTCGCCAATTGCTCGCACAGGAAGGCGGCCATGACGGTTTCTATTACGCCAAGCTGATCAAGATCGCCGCCGCGCGCGGCTAATTGGTTTTAAGGGAGTGACCGGATGAAAATCATCATCCTTGGGGCAGGGCAGGTCGGCGGCACGCTGGCCGAACATTTGGCCAGCGAAGCCAATGACATCACGGTGGTCGACACCGACAGCGAGCGCCTGCGCAACCTTGGCGACCGCCTGGACATCCGCACCGTGCATGGCCGCGCGTCGTTTCCGACGGTGTTGCGCCAGGCCGGTGCCGACGATGCCGACATGCTGGTGGCGGTGACCAACAGCGACGAGACCAATATGGTCGCGTGTCAGGTCGCACACACCCTGTTCCACACCCCCACCAAAATCGCCCGGGTGCGTGAGGCGGCCTACCTGACCCGTGCAGGGCTTTTCGACAACGACGCGATTCCCGTCGATGTGCTGATCAGCCCGGAGCAAGTGGTCACTCACTACATCAAGCGCCTGATCGAAATTCCCGGCGCCTTGCAGGTCATCGACTTTGCCGAAGGCAAAGCCCAACTGGTAGCCGTGAAGGCGTATTACGGCGGTCCGTTGGTGGGCCAGCAACTGCGCCAGTTGCGTGAACACATGCCGAATGTGGAGACCCGCGTAGCGGCGATTTTCCGACGTGACCGACCGATTTTGCCGCAGGGCGATACGGTGATTGAGGCAGACGACGAAGTATTTTTCATCGCCGCCAAGGCGAATATTCGTGCAGTCATGAGCGAAATGCGCCGGCTCGATGAAACCTACAAACGCATCGTCATCGCGGGCGGCGGGCAGATCGGCGAGCGTTTGGCCGAAGCCATCGAAAGCCGTTACCAGGTGAAGATCATCGAGATGAGCCCGGCACGCTGCCGGCATTTGTCCGACACGCTCGACAGCACCGTGGTACTGCAAGGCAGTGCCTCGGACCGTGACCTGCTGCTGGAAGAAAACATCGCCGATGCGGATATCTTCCTGGCGCTGACCAACGACGACGAGGCCAACATCATGTCGTCGTTGCTGGCCAAGCGGTTGGGGGCGAAGAAGGTAATGACCATCATCAACAACCCGGCGTATGTGGATTTGATTCAGGGCGGCGATATCGACATCGCCATCAGCCCGCAACTGGCGACCATCGGCACGTTGCTGGCTCACGTGCGCCGTGGCGATATTGTCAGCGTGCACTCGCTGCGGCGCGGCGCGGCGGAAGCCATCGAGGCGATTGCCCATGGTGATTCGAAGTCGAGCAAAGTGATCGGCAAGGCCATCCGCGACATCGGCTTGCCGCCGGGCACCACCATTGGCGCCATCATTCGCGACGAAGAAGTGATCATCGCCCACGACGATACGATGATCGCCACCGGTGACCATGTGATCCTGTTTCTGGTGGATAAAAAACATATCCGCGATGTGGAGAAGCTGTTCCACGTGGGCTTGAGCTTCTTTTAATTCCAGTGTGCTGAGGGAGCTTGCTCCCTTGCCACAACAGCCTTCTTTCGCTCAAGGAGCCAATAAATGCTCGAATCCCTGGAAAAAATGCTCGCCAAGGGTGTGGATAACTCATTGCTGCGCTTTGGTTTGGGCAAGGGGTATCTGGACTTGAAGGACAATGCCAAGGCGGCGGAGCATTTGCAGAAATGCGTCGAGTTCGACCCGAAGTATTCGGCGGCGTGGAAGCTTTTAGGCAAGGCGCAGCAAGGGCTGGGCGATAAAGCCGCCGCACGGCAGGCATGGGAGAAGGGGGTTGAAGCAGCCCAGGCTCATGGCGATAAGCAGGCCGAAAAAGAAATGACGGTGTTCCTGAAAAAGCTCGACCGCCAGCCTTGAGCTGATCCCCGGTGGGAGCTGGCTTGCCTGCGATAGCATCACCTCGGTATCACTGAAAGACCGAGTTGCCTGCATCGCAGGCAAGCCAGCTCCCACAGTTGATCTCCATTGGCAGGGAGGCCAGGGGTGTATCAGTACCACCGCGCCTCACCCGGCGGGCGTTTCTTGAAGCGTTTCATGCTCCACATGTACTGGCTCGGGTAGGCGCCGACATAACGCTCCACCACCTTGCTCATCGCCGCGCAGGAGGTGGCGGTGTCGGTGCTGTACATGTCTTCCGGCGCCGCTTCCAAAATCACTTTGTAACCCGAACCGTCCGGCAGCCGCAGGGCGTGCAGGAACACGCCGACCGCCTTGTGGCCCGCGAGCATGTTCGGCACGAACTTGCTGGTCAGCGCCTGGGTGGCGAAGAACGGCACAAAAATCCCCGCCGATTCCGCCGGCTCAGGGTCAGCCGGAATGCCCACCTGGCCGCCTTTGCGCACTTCCTTGATCACGCTGAGAATGCCTTCCTTGGTCGACGCCGCCACGCGGTTGCCCAATTGCACGCGCTGTTTTTGCAGCAACTCGTCCACCGCCTTGAGCTTGGGCGGGCGGTAGAAAATGATCGGTTTGCATTGGTTGCAATAGAAGTGGTTCAACACTTCCCAGTTGCCCAGGTGGCTGGTGATGCCGACCACGCCTTTGCCCGAGGCCAGGGCTTCGTGCAGCACTTCCAGGCCTTCGACTTCACGCACCAGGTCGATGGAACGCTGGGCGGGCCAGATCCACGCACAGGCGCTTTCGGTCAGGGACTTGCCGATGTCCATCAGACTCTGGCCGACGAGACGCTCGCGCGCGGCCGGGTCCATGTCCGGAAAGCACTTGGAGAGGTTGATCCGCACCGTGTCACGGGAACGGTTGGGGGTTTTCCACATGATCCAGCCAATCGCCGTGCCCACGGCCTGGACAGCGCGCCAGGGCAGCAGGGCGAACAACCGGAGAGCGCCTACCAGCAAGGCGCCTTTAAACTTTTCCACAGGTCACTCCTGATCGTGTGTGGTGCGCAAAGCCGGCATTCTAACCGGCGTTGGCCAGGTCCGCGTAACGGTCGCAGTCCTGAGTGTGGTCCATGACCATGCCCGAGGCCTGCATGAACGCGTAGCAAATGGTCGGGCCGACGAAGGTGAAACCGGCTTTTTTCAGGGCTTTGCTCATGGCTTCAGCCTCGGGCGTGATCGCCGGGACTTCGCTGCGGTCCTTGAAGTGATTGACCTTGGGTTTGCCGCCGACGAAGGACCAGAGCAGGCCCACCGGATCTTCCAGCGCCAGCCAGGCCGCGGCATTGCGGCGGGTGGCGTTGAGTTTGAGGCGGTTGCGTACGATGCCCGGATCGAGCATCAGCGCTTCGATTTCATCGTCGGTCAACCGCGCCAGACGCTGCGCATCAAAGCCGAACAGGACCTTTCGATAATGCTCGCGTTTGCGTAAAACGGTGATCCAGGAAAGGCCCGCCTGGAACCCTTCGAGCAAAAGCAACTCGAACAAGCCCTGCGCATCGCGCAGCGGCGTTCCCCACTCCTGATCGTGATAAGCCATGTACAGCGGATCTTCAGAACACCAAAAGCAGCGTGGCATAAGGCTCCAGGGGATGGTGGCGCGGCCGAATCGGGTATACTCCCGCTCTTTAAATCGCAGCCCAAGTAACAGGTGAATTTCGTGAGCCAGCCTACGCCAGCCGTGCGTACCTTCCAAGACTTGATCCTCGCCCTCCAGCAATACTGGGCCGAGCAAGGTTGTGTGGTACTTCAGCCCTACGATATGGAAGTAGGCGCCGGCACTTTCCACACCGCAACATTCCTGCGGGCCATCGGCCCGGAAACCTGGAACGCCGCTTATGTGCAGCCCAGTCGTCGCCCGACTGACGGCCGCTACGGCGAAAACCCGAACCGCCTGCAGCACTACTACCAGTTCCAGGTGGTATTGAAGCCCAACCCGGACAACTTCCAGGAGCTGTACCTGGGCTCGCTCAAGCATGTAGGCCTGGACCCGTTGGTCCACGACATCCGTTTTGTCGAAGACAACTGGGAATCGCCGACCCTGGGCGCCTGGGGCCTGGGCTGGGAAGTCTGGCTCAATGGCATGGAAGTGACGCAATTCACTTACTTCCAGCAGGCCGGTGGCATCGAGTGCTACCCGGTGACCGGCGAAATCACCTACGGCCTCGAGCGTCTGGCCATGTACCTGCAAGGCGTGGACTCGGTCTACGACCTGGTGTGGGCTGACGGCCCGTTCGGCAAAGTCACCTACGGCGACGTGTTCCACCAGAACGAAGTGGAGCAGTCCACTTACAACTTCGAACACGCCAACGTCGACAAACTGTTCGAACTGTTCGACTTCTATGAAAGCGAAGCCAAGCGCCTGATCGAGCTCGACCAGCCGCTGCCGTTGCCGAGCTATGAAATGGTGTTGAAGGCGTCCCATACCTTCAACCTGCTGGACGCCCGCCGTGCCATCTCGGTGACTGCGCGTCAGCAATACATCCTGCGTGTGCGCACCCTGGCGCGTTCCGTCGCGCAAGCCTACCTGCTGGCGCGTGCCAAGCTGGGCTTCCCGATGGCAACCCCGGACCTGCGTGACGAAGTACTGGCCAAGCTGGAGGCTGCACAATGAGTGCTCAAGATTTCCTGGTTGAACTGGGCACCGAAGAGCTGCCACCCAAGGCACTGAACACCCTGGCCGATGCGTTCCTGGCCGGTATCGAAAAAGGCCTGCAAAGCGCCGGCCTGAAATTCGCCGCGAAAAAAGTCTACGCCGCGCCACGTCGTTTGGCCGTGTTGCTCACCGCGCTGGAAACCCAGCAGCCGGACCGCAGCATCAACCTTGACGGTCCGCCGCGCCAGGCTGCTTTCGACGCCGAAGGCAATCCGACTCAAGCTGCCCTTGGTTTTGCCAAGAAGTGCGGCGTTGAACTGAGCGAGATCGACCAGAGCGGCCCGAAACTGCGTTTCAGCCAAGTCATCACCGGCAAGCCGACCGCCAGCCTGTTGCCGACCATCGTTGAAGACTCGTTGAACGACCTGCCGATTCCCAAGCGCATGCGCTGGGGTGCGCGCAAAGAAGAATTCGTCCGTCCGACCCAGTGGTTGGTGATGCTGCTCGGTGACCAGGTCATCGACTGCACCATCCTCGCTCAAAAGGCCGGCCGTGATTCCCGTGGGCACCGCTTCCATCACCCGCAAGCGGTACGCATCACCTCGCCGGCCAACTACGCCGCCGACCTGCGTGCGGCTTACGTGCTGGCGGATGCCAACGAACGTCGCGAGCTGATCAGCAAGCGCACCGAAGAGCTGGCCCGCCTGCAGGAAGGCACCGCCATCGTGCCGCCGAACCTGCTCGATGAAGTGACCGCCCTGGTTGAATGGCCGGTGCCGCTGGTGTGCTCGTTTGAAGAACGTTTCCTCGACGTGCCGCAAGAAGCGCTGATCACCACCATGCAGGACAACCAGAAGTACTTCTGCCTGCTGGATGTGGACGGCAAGTTGCTGCCGCGCTTCATCACTGTGGCCAACATCGAGAGCAAGGACCCGCAGCAGATCATCGCCGGTAACGAGAAAGTCGTTCGCCCGCGCCTGACCGACGCCGAGTTCTTCTTCAAGCAAGACAAGAAACAAAAGCTGGAAGACTTCAACCTGCGCCTGCAAAACGTGGTGTTCCAGGAAAAACTCGGCAGCGTCTACGACAAGGCCGTGCGCGTTTCCAAGCTGGCGGCCTACATTGCGCCACGCATTGGCGGTGACGCTGCGTGGGCTGCCCGTGCAGGCCTGCTGTCCAAGTGCGACCTGGCCACCGAAATGGTCGGCGAATTCCCGGAGATGCAAGGTGTTGCCGGCTACTACTACGCCCTCAACGACGGCGAACCGGACGATGTGGCGCTGGCGCTGAACGAGCAGTACATGCCGCGCGGTGCCGGTGCTGAACTGCCAGGCACCCTGACCGGTGCTGCGGTGGCGATCGCCGACAAGCTGGACACCCTCGTGGGCATCTTCGGTATCGGCATGTTGCCAACCGGCAGCAAAGACCCGTATGCCCTGCGCCGTGCGGCCCTGGGCGTGCTGCGCATCTTGATCGACAAGAAGCTGGACCTCGACCTGACCCAGGCCGTGGTATTCGCGGTCGGCCAGTTCGGCGGCAAGGTCAAGCAAGCCGGTTTGGCCGAGCAAGTGCTGGAGTTCGTGTTCGACCGCCTGCGTGCGCGTTATGAAGACGAAGGTGTGGATGTGGCGACCTACCTGTCGGTACGTGCCCTGCAGCCGGGTTCGGCGCTGGACTTCGACCAACGCGTACAAGCTGTTCAGGCCTTCCGCAAACTGCCGGAAGCCGATGCCCTGGCCGCTGTGAACAAGCGTGTGTCGAACCTGCTGAGCAAGGCCGACAACCTCGGCAATGCCGAAGTCGACCCGGGCCTGTTTGCCGATGCCAAGGAGTTCTCGTTGAACTCGGCCATCGCCAAGGCAGAAAACGCGGTGAAGCCACTGATCGTCGAGCGCAACTACGCCGAAGCACTGGCGCGTCTGGCCAGCTTGCGTGAGCCGGTGGATGCGTTCTTCGAAGCCGTGATGATCAATGCCGAAGATGCCGGCGTGCGGAAAAACCGCTACGCCATGCTGGCGCGTCTGCGCGGTCTGTTCATCAACATCGCTGACATTTCCGTACTGGGCTGATCATGTTGAAACTGCTGATTCTCGATCGGGACGGGGTGATCAATTACGACTCCGACGCTTACATCAAGTCGGTGGCGGAATGGATTCCACTGCCTGGCTCGATCGAGGCCATCGCGCAGTTGAGCAAAGCCGGCTGGACGGTGGCCATCGCCACTAACCAGTCCGGCATCGCCCGCGGTTATTACGACATCGCCACGCTGGACGCCATGCACGCGCGTTTGCGCACGTTGGTGGCCGAGCAGGGCGGCGAGGTGGGGCTGGTGGTGTACTGCCCCCACGGGCCGGATGAGGGCTGCGATTGCCGCAAACCCAAGCCTGGCATGTTGAAAACCATTGCAGAACATTACAAGGTGCCCCTGGCTGGGCTATGGTTCGTCGGGGACAGCCTCGGTGACCTGGAGGCGGCCAAAGCCGTCGACTCTCAGCCAGTTTTGGTGAAGACCGGGAAAGGCGAAAAGACCCAGGCGAAAAACCTGCCGGTAGGCACACTGATTTTTGACGATCTGGCGGCGGTTGCCGCAGAACTTATTAACAACTAGCCACCCTCGGCTTCCTGAACAAGGATTGCTCGGGAGTGCGCTTTTAGCAGGCGGGCCGTGTCCCGCAACGGTAAATGCCGCCATGTCGATCTTGCAGGCCATCAGAACCTTTTTCTTTTACCTGCTGCTGGGCACCAGTTCATTCCTGTGGTGCACCCTGAGCTTTTTTATCGCGCCCTTCCTGCCGTTCAAGGCGCGCTATCGCTTTATCAACGTCTATTGGTGCCGCTGCGCGTTGTGGCTGACCAAGGTGTTTCTCAATATCCGTTTCGAGGTCAAGGGCGCTGAGAACGTGCCGGACCGGCCTTGCGTGATTCTGTCGAACCACCAGAGCACCTGGGAGACGTTCTTCCTGTCTGCGTACTTCTCGCCATTGAGCCAGGTGCTCAAGCGTGAACTGCTGTACGTGCCGTTTTTCGGCTGGGCCATGGCCATGCTGCGTCCGATCGCGATTGACCGCGACAACCCCAAGGCAGCACTCAAGCACGTGGCCAAGAAGGGCGATGAGCTGCTCAAGGATAACGTTTGGGTGTTGATCTTCCCGGAAGGTACTCGCGTTCCCTACGGCACCGTGGGTAAGTTCTCACGCGGTGGTACGGCGCTCGCGGTAAATGCCAATTTGCCGGTACTGCCGATTGCCCACAACGCCGGCAAGTTCTGGCCAAAGACCGGTTGGTCTAAACGTCAGGGCACCATCACCGTGGTGATCGGCGAGCCAATGTATGCAGAAGGCGAGGGACCACGTGCCATTGCCGCGTTGAATGACCGCGCTGCGGCGTGGAACGAGGCTCAGCAACGTGCCATGGGTTCGCTGCCGCCGGAGCCGGTTGTGGTGGAGACGCCCGCGATTTGAGCATCTGTGGATAACCTGTGTACGGTTTGTTGGCGAATCGCCCTTTTTGATTCATAACAAGCTGATTTACTTACATATTTCCTGATCTCATAAAATCCCGAAAAACGTGCATAAGTTTTTTCGGCATTAAAAAACCGGTCCTTGTGACCGGTTTTTTATGCACAACAGAAAAGTGCGTTTTCAGTCGTCGAGCAAGGGCAGCAGCAAAGTGAATGTCGAGCCTTTGCCCAGCTCGCTTTCACACACGATGCGTCCACCATGACGCTCGATGACGGCCTTGACCATGGTCAGCCCCAGCCCCAAGCCCTCGCTGCCTTGCGCCGAGTCGAAGCGCCGGTATTGGTTGAACAGCTCCGGAAGATCCTCCGGCGCAATGCCTGGCCCTTGATCGCTGATACGGCATTCCAGCACCCCTTGCGTACTGCCATGGCTCAAGGTAACGGTGGTGCCGGACGGTGAATACTTGATCGCGTTTTCCAGCACGTTGAACAACGCACGGGTGAGCAGCGACTGGTCGGCCGAAACCATACCCTCATCCGCCTCATCCAGATCGTGCACCAGGTGAATACCCTTGAGTTGGGCAACCACCGCGACCTGATCAAAGGCGTCCATCACCAGCATGGCAAACAGGGTGGGCTGGAAGTGGTAGCCGTCGGCTTCCGCCTTTGCCAGTTGCACGAAGGATTCGGTGAGGCTCAAGGCACGTCGCACCTGTTGCTCGATCTGGGCGAATACCAGTGACTCGCCGTTATGCACATCCAGTAACGCCAGGATCGCCGAATGGGGCGCACGCAAGTCGTGGGACAAAAAGCGCAGCATGGTTTCACGGTGCTGCTGGGCTTCACGCTCTTTGCTCAGGTCGGTCAGGCTGAGTAACCAGCCAAGGGCAACGTCCCCTTCTGCCGGCAACAGGGGTGCGAGCTCCATGCGCAGGCTGCGTTGGTGGATGTCACGAAATTCAACCAGCTCCATCGCCGACAGGGCAGGGCGAACACCATTGTGCAGCGGTGGATAACCCAGGTCGGCGAGTTGTTCGAGCAAGTTGCCATTGACCAGATCGCTGCCGAATACGTCACGCGCCACGCGGTTTGCCAGCAGGATGGTGCCCTGCGGGTCGGTAATCAGGGTCGCCACCGGCAAGCATTCCAGGCCATCGGCCATGAAGCGTCGAGTGTCGCGTGTACGGCTCACAGCCTGCTCCAGGGCGAAGATCCGGCCCTGGAGCACATCACCCTGGCGGGCAGGAGCGCGACGGCGTTCAGGCAGCACTTTGGGTTCGTTATCCAGGCGCGCCAATTCCCAGCCGAAGTAGGCGAGGATGACGCTGAGGCGGCGCCAATTCCAGATCAGGTAGCTGAGCAACAAGCCGATCAAGCACGCGGCAGGCGACCACCAATGCCCCAAACGCAATAACGCCCACGAGGCGAGCAGGGCACCGGCCATGCAACCTATCGTCATCCACAGCGCATAGCGCGGGCGGTACAGCAAAAGCCCCAGCAGCAAAGCCACCACAGACGTGGCCATCAGCGCCGAGAGCCAGCCGGGCAGGTCGACGATACTGCGCCCCAGCAGCAGGCCATTGAGAATGTTGGCCTCTATCTCTACCCCGGCGGTGGCGCCGAAGGACGATGAAAGGGGTGTGATGAAACGATCGCCCATGCCATAGGCGGTGGCGCCCACCAGGATCAGCCGACCACGCAACAGCTCTGGCGAGACATCACCGCGCAAAACGCTGACATAGGAGACGCTGGGGAAATGACTGTGCGCCGTGAACGGAACACGAATCGCATGCTCACGTTGCCAGTGCGCGTCGATCGATTCCTGGGGATGCCCGGGCATGGGCCCGGTTTCACCCATCAGGGCATACGCCAGCCACGCCAGCTGAGGGAGAGTATTGCCGGGCGGACCTTCGCGCAGGTACAGGCTGCGCACGACGCCGTCATTGTCCGCTTCGATGTTGATATGCCCCACGCCCTTGGCACACTTGAGCATTGGCATTAACGGCTCATCCGGCGGGTGGGCACTCACGGAACCCTCGGTTACCAGCGGCAAGAGTACGTTGCCGGCATCGCACACCGCATCGGCCAGTTGTCTGTCCTGGGCCGCTTCGCCCGGTTCGCTGAAGATGACGTCGAACAAAATGCCAGCAGGTTGAGCAGCACTGAGACGGTTAATCAGATCGGCGTGCAGGCTGCGGGGCCATGGCCATCGGCCCAACTGCTGCAGGCTCTGATCATCGATAGTGACCAGCAAAATACGCGGGTCGACCGGAAGGGGAGTGAGACGCCGAAGGCTGTCATACAGTGGGTTGTTGAGTGCCAGACCGGCACTCAGCGACAGGTATACGGTGAACGGTAAAAGCACCAGGCCAATCCACAACCACTCGCGCACAAGGCCGTGGAACAGCAATTGGGCCTGAGTGGGTTGGCGTTTTTCGGTCCTTCGCCACCACATCACGACATTGCCGTGGCATGTGGACAGTGGGTAGTTGATGCTGTCATGGCCCCGGCTTCTCCTTCCAGGCGATGTTGTTGAAACGTGGTGCTCTGGAACCCATTGAAGCTCATTCCTGTCTGAGGGAAAGACTTTCCTGAATGTTTCGCTCGGGAGCCTGGCGACTTCCCCTTAAGGGCGGCCTGCCACGATCCTTTTCCTCGGAAGCGGGAGTCGGTATCTTCCCTCTAGGTCTCAGGGTCTTTTAATGGGTTAAGGCGCTTTGATATCAGCGTACCCAGAGATCCGAGGGTCTTTGAATCTGACCACAATTCTTCAGATTCATGGACCGGCATCTGCGCGGTATGTGCCCGCTTTTACTTCGGCCATCGGCTGCCGTATTTTTTGTAGAAAGGACCCACCCCATGCGTGTCGCAATACTGGATGACGAGCCCGCTGAGTTGCGCCGGGTTGAACAGACACTGCGACAAATCCCCGGCACCACGGAACAACCCTGGTCTTTGCATTGCTTCGAGCGCGGTGAAGACCTGTTGCGCCAACTGCGACGGGAAACCTTCGACCTGCTCATACTCGATTGGCAGTTACCCGATATCACCGGTATCGCATTGCTGCGCTGGACCCGTGAACACATGGAGTCACCGCCCGCCGTCATCATGCTGACCAGCCGCGACGCTGAAAGCGATATCGTCACCGCATTGAACAGCGGGGCGGATGATTATGTCAGCAAACCCTTTCGGCCCAACGAACTGAAAGCCCGGGTCAGTGCAGTCTTGCGTCGCCACGGCCTGCAGAAATCAACCACCCATGAAGTCCAGAGCTTCAACGACCTGATCTTCGATGACGCAGAACTGACCGTTACCCGCGCGGGAAAACCGATCAATCTGACCGAGCGTGAATACCGCCTGGCCAGTTGCTTGTTCGCCAATCTGGCGCGACCGCTGTCTCGTGAGTATCTGTATGAGCGATTCTGGACCCATGAGGAAATGGTCTCCTCGCGGCCTTTGGACACGCACATTTATCGACTGCGCAACAAGCTGGGGCTGACTGCAGACCGCGGCTGGCAACTGCTGACTATCTACGGCTACGGCTACCGGCTGGAAAGCGTAGCGGCAGCCACTCAGGGCTAGATCCTGAATGTTCCACGTGGAGCATTTGCAAAATGCTTGTTCATCAAGCAATAAAAAAGGCCAGCGCTGAGCACTGGCCTTTTTGGTTTAGCGAGTTTGCCTGATCAGAAATCCAGGTTGGACACCGCCAAGGCGTTACTTTCGATGAAGTCACGACGTGGCTCAACCGCATCACCCATCAGGGTGTTGAAGATCTGATCCGCGCCAATGGCGTCTTCGATGGTCACGCGCAGCATACGACGCTGGCTTGGGTCCATGGTGGTTTCCCACAGTTGATCCGGGTTCATTTCGCCCAGACCTTTGTATCGCTGGATGGTGTGGCGCTTGGTACTTTCGGCCATCAGCCAGTCGAGGGCTTCCTTGAATTCCTTGACCTGCTTCTTGCGCTCACCACGCTGGATGTAAGCGCCATCGTCCAGCAGGGTGCTCAACTGCGCGCCCAGGGTGACGACGGTTTTGTAGTCGTTGCTGCCGAAGAAGTCGCGGTTGAAGGTGACGTAATTCGACAGGCCGTGAGAGATCAACTCGACCTCTGGCAACCAGACGTTACGTTCACGGTCTTCACGCAGGCTGGCTTTGTACACCAGGCCAGACTTTTCGACAGTGCGCAGGCGTACTTCGTACTGAGCCAGCCAATCCTCCATAGCTGCGTGGTCGCCCAACTGCTCGAGGCTGACGGCCGGCAGGTAGATGAAGTGCTCGGTGAGCTCCTGAGGGTACAGACGCGACAGACGCTTGAGCGTCTTCATGACCATGCGGAAGTCGTTAACCAGACGCTCCAGCGACTCACCGGAGATGCCCGGCGCTTCGTCGTTCAGGTGCAGGCTCGCATCTTCCAGGGCCGACTGCGTCATGTACTCTTCCATGGCATCGTCATCTTTGATGTATTGCTCTTGCTTGCCTTTTTTGACCTTGTACAACGGCGGCTGCGCGATGTAGATGTAGCCACGCTCGATCAGCTCCGGCAACTGACGGAAGAAGAAGGTCAGCAGCAGGGTACGGATGTGCGAACCGTCGACGTCAGCATCGGTCATGATGATGATGTTGTGATAACGCAGCTTGTCGATGTTGTATTCGTCACGGCCGATGCCGCAACCCAATGCCGTGATCAAGGTGCCGACTTCCTGAGAGGAAATCATCTTGTCAAAGCGCGCTTTCTCGACGTTGAGAATCTTGCCCTTCAACGGCAGGATGGCTTGGGTACGACGGTTACGACCCTGCTTGGCGGAACCGCCAGCAGAGTCACCTTCCACCAGGTACAGTTCGGAAAGGGCAGGGTCCTTCTCCTGGCAGTCCGCCAGTTTGCCCGGGAGGCCGGCGATGTCCAGCGCACCTTTACGGCGGGTCATCTCACGCGCCTTGCGCGCAGCTTCACGGGCACGCGCAGCGTCGATCATCTTGCCGACGACCAATTTGGCTTCGTTCGGGTTCTCCAGCAGGAAGTCGGAGAAGTACTTGCCCATCTCCTGCTCGACCGCTGTCTTCACTTCGGAAGACACCAGCTTGTCTTTGGTCTGAGAGCTGAACTTAGGATCCGGTACTTTCACCGAAATAATCGCAGTCAGGCCTTCGCGAGCATCGTCACCGGTGGTGGCGACTTTGTGCTTCTTCGCCAGGCCTTCCTGTTCGATGTAGTTGTTCAGGTTACGCGTCAGTGCGGAACGGAAACCCACCAGGTGAGTACCGCCATCGCGCTGCGGAATGTTGTTGGTGAAGCACAACAGGTTCTCGTTGAAGCTGTCGTTCCACTGCAGGGCGATTTCCACGCCGATGCCGTCTTCACGCTGAATGTTGAAATGGAACACCTGGTTGACCGCAGTCTTGTTGGTGTTCAGGTATTCAACGAATGCACGCAAGCCACCTTCGTACTTGAACAGCTCTTCCTTGCCGCTGCGCTCGTCCTTGAGGACGATACCCACACCGGAGTTGAGGAAGGACAGCTCACGGATACGTTTGGCCAGGATGTCCCAGCTGAAGTGGATATTCTTGAACGTTTCGCTGGAAGCCTTGAAGTGAATCTGGGTACCGGTAGTTTCACTGTCACCGACGATTTTCATCGGTTCTTGTGGAACACCGTGAACGTAAGTCTGTTCCCAGATCTTGCCGCTGCGGCGAACAGTCAGGATCAGCTCTTCGGAAAGGGCGTTTACCACCGATACACCTACACCGTGCAAACCGCCGGATACTTTGTAGGAGTTGTCGTCGAACTTACCGCCGGCGTGAAGCACGGTCATGATGACCTCTGCCGCCGAAACGCCTTCTTCTTTGTGCACATCTACCGGAATGCCGCGACCGTTGTCGCGCACGGTGATGGATTCATCCGGGTGGATGATGATGCTGATGTCGTCGCAGTGACCGGCCAAAGCTTCGTCGATGGAGTTGTCGACCACCTCGAACACCATGTGGTGCAGACCGCTACCATCATCGGTGTCGCCGATGTACATACCAGGACGTTTGCGTACGGCATCCAAACCTTTCAGCACTTTAATGCTGGTCGAGTCGTACGTGTTTTCTTCGCTCATGCCTTCACTCCCGATGGTCGTGGGTCTGGGTGATACGGCCCTGTTCCACGTGGAACAAAGCGACTGGCGTTTCCGTCTGCCAGCCTTCCCTCAATAATTCGTGGTCTACACAGGTGATAAACACCTGGCAGCGTAAGTCTTCCAACAAGCGGCATAACGCACGACGGTGTTGCTCGTCGAGTTCGGACGGCAAATCATCCACCAGATAAATACACTGACCGCGCCGAGCGGTGCCCACCAAATGGCCCTGAGCGATACGCAACGCACAGACCACCAACTTCTGCTGACCACGGGACAAAATATCCGCGGCATTATGAGCACCTAGTCTAAGGCGCAGGTCAGCCCGTTGAGGTCCGGCTTGGGTATGTCCAATTTGCTGATCCCGTTGCAAGGACGTGGCGAGCACTGCACTCAGTTCTCGCTCTTTATCCCAACCACGGTAGTAACTCAGCGTCAGCCCATCGAGATCCAGCAACTCACTCAGGGTCTGTTCAAAGACTGGTTTCAAGGCTTTGATATAGGCGCGGCGGTACTCATCTATTTCATCGCTGGCCAGGCACAGTTCCCGGTCCCAGGCCGCTTGCGAAGCGGCGTCAAGTGTACCATGCCGCAGCCATGAGTTCCGCTGCCGGAGGGCCTTCTGCAGGCGCTGCCAAGTGGCCATGAAACGCGGTTCCACGTGGAACACTCCCCAGTCGAGGAATTGCCTGCGAATTTTTGGAGCTCCCTCCAACAGCCGGAAGCTGTCGGGGTTGATCAATTGCAACGGCAGGATTTCCGCCAATTGGGCAGCACTGCGCGCGTTTTGCCCGTCGATGCGAATTTGAAACTCGCCGCCGCGATCACGAGATATCCCCAGGCTACTGTGGCCACCTTCCGCCAGCTCAACCTGGCCAAACACGGTGCAAGCCAACTGTTCGTATTGAATCACCGGCAATAAACGAGCACTGCGAAAGGAACGGGCAAGCCCCAGCAAGTGGATGGCTTCCAGCACGCTGGTTTTGCCACTGCCGTTGGCGCCATGGAGGATATTGATGCGGGGAGAGGGGGAGAAGGTCACCGGGTGCAGATTGCGCACCGCGGTGACCGAGACGCGACTGAGGGACATCTAGCTTCTGCTGGGCATGATTACAGGCGCATCGGCATGACAACGTAAGCCGAGTCGTCGTTGTCGGATTCCTGCACCAGCGCACTGCTGTTGGAGTCCGACAGAATCAGGCGAACTTGTTCGGTAGTCATCACACCCAGCACGTCCAGCAGGTAGCTCACGTTGAAGCCGATTTCCAGGGAGCCGCCGTTGTAGTCAACGCCCACTTCTTCTTCCGCTTCTTCCTGCTCCGGGTTGTTGGCCTGGATCTTCAACTGACCATTGGCCAGTTGCAGACGGATACCACGGTACTTTTCGTTCGACAGAATCGCGGTACGACTGAACGCTTCACGCAGCGCCTGGCGATCACCCAACACCAGCTTGTCACCGCCTTTAGGCAGCACGCGCTCGTAATCCGGGAACTTGCCATCGACCAGCTTCGAGGTGAACGTGAACTCGCCGGTGGTCGCACGAATGTGGTGTTGACCCAACACAATGCTGACATTGCCTTCCGGCTCGGTCAGCAAGCGCGCCAGTTCAAGGATACCTTTGCGCGGCACGATGACCTGGTGGCGGTCTGGCTGGCCGATGTCAGCGCGCATCGAGCACATGGCCAAACGGTGACCGTCGGTGGCCACGGCGCGAATGATGCCTTCCGACACTTCCAGCAACATACCGTTGAGGTAGTAACGCACGTCCTGCTGAGCCATGGCGAAGCTGGTGCGCTCGATCAGACGGCGCAGTTTGCTTTGCTCCAGGCTGCAGGTCAGCGAACCCGGGCCTTCTTCCACGGTAGGGAAGTCATTGGCCGGCAACGTCGACAGGGTGAAACGACTGCGACCAGCCTTGACCACGAGCTTGGCGTCATCAACCTTGATGTCGATGAGCGCATCGTTTGGCAGGCTTTTGCAGATATCCATCAGCTTGCGCGCGGGTACCGTGATTTCGCCCGGCTCGGCGGGTTCTTCCAGCTGTACGCGGCCGACCAGCTCGACTTCCAGGTCAGTACCGGTCAAGGACAATTGCTGGCCTTCGACTACCAGCAATACGTTGGAAAGCACCGGCAAGGTCTGTCGGCGCTCGACGACGCCTGCGACCAGTTGCAGGGGTTTCAACAGGGCTTCGCGTTGAATGGTGAAATGCATGGTCTAGTCCCTTGCCTTAATAAGCTGCGCTGGTGTCATCACGTTGTCAGTGTACGCAGCAGGTTCTTGTAGTCCTCGCGAATATCCGCGTCGGATTCCTTAAGTTCATTGATCTTGCGGCACGCGTGCAAGACCGTGGTGTGGTCACGACCACCAAATACATCACCGATTTCCGGCAGGCTGTGGTTGGTCAACTCTTTGGAGAGGGCCATCGCCACCTGACGTGGACGTGCCACCGAGCGCGAACGGCGCTTGGACAGCAGGTCGGAAATCTTGATCTTGTAGTACTCGGCCACGGTACGCTGGATGTTATCCACACTCACCAGCTTGTCTTGCAGTGCCAACAAATCCTTCAGGGATTCGCGAATCAACTCGATGGTGATGTCGCGCCCCATGAAGTGCGAGTGAGCGATGACACGCTTGAGCGCGCCTTCGAGCTCGCGCACGTTGGAGCGAATGCGTTGGGCAATAAAGAAAGCGGCGTCGTGAGGCAGATCGACTTTGGCCTGGTCGGCCTTTTTCATCAGGATCGCCACGCGGGTTTCCAGCTCCGGCGGCTCTACCGCTACGGTCAAACCCCAGCCGAAGCGCGACTTCAGGCGCTCTTCAAGACCTTCGATTTCCTTCGGATAACGGTCACTGGTCAGAATGACCTGCTGGCCGCCTTCGAGCAGGGCATTGAAAGTGTGGAAAAACTCTTCCTGAGAGCGCTCTTTGCGCGCAAAGAATTGAATGTCATCGATCAGCAGCGCATCCACCGAGCGGTAAAAGCGCTTGAATTCGTTGATGGCATTAAGCTGCAAGGCCTTGACCATGTCAGCCACGAAGCGCTCCGAGTGCAGGTACACGACCTTGGCATTCGGGTTCTTCTTTAATAGATGGTTACCTACAGCGTGCATCAAGTGGGTTTTACCCAAACCTACACCGCCATAAAGGAAAAGCGGGTTGTAACCATGCTTGGGGTTATCGGCAACTTGCCAGGCGGCCGCGCGGGCCAGCTGGTTGGATTTACCTTCGACGAAGTTCTCAAAGGTAAAGGTGCGATTCAGGTAGCTGGTGTGCTTGAGCGCACCTTCGACCTGCACGGTGCGCTGTTCGGCGCGGACCGGCGCTTGCTGGGAGCTGGCGCCTGCCATCGGGTCAAAGCTGTCGCGGGACGGTTCTTCGTTCTCCGGCGCGTTTTTTTGTGCCGACGACTTGGAGGGCGTCGTTGCCGCTGGCGCGGGAGCACTGGCGACCGGCGCCGCCTGGGCCTGTGACGCGGCCGCCGCCAACGGTGCATTCGGTGCGGCACGCGGTGCAGAACTGCGCTTGCTGCCTATTAATAAGGAAAGCGCAGGGGCGAGGCCGTTGCCGTGTTCATCGAGCAACTCGAGTACGCGGCTCAGGTACTTCTCGTTGACCCAGTCGAGAACAAAACGGTTGGGTGCATAGACACGCAACTCGTCGCCTTCGGCTTCGACCTGTAGCGGACGGATCCAGGTGTTGAATTGCTGGGCAGGCAGCTCATCGCGCAAAAGCTCCACGCACTGCTGCCAAAGTTCCACTGACACGGATATCCCCTAAGTTGAAAGCCGGTGAGGCAAAAACAGCCGCCATTGTAGCGGCCAGCCGTCCACTTATCCACATGTAGGTTGCTCACAGGGCACCCAACATCAATGTGTTAAGGGCTAAAAAGCCGACCAGTGGTCTGTGCATAAGCTCTGTGGATAAGCGTACCTGAGGTCGTTGTACAAGTGGGGGCGAAAGTCTGTGGGTAACCAGCCTGTGGATAACACACCCTTTCACACACAGCTTATCCGACAGCGCAGCACAGGGAGAGCACCGCTTTCCCCCGTAGTTGTCATTCTCTGTACAGTAGGTAGAATCTAGGCCCAAAGCAGTTATCCACAGATGACTGACTGCCTAGCTTTTATAAGCTTTACAGAAAAGCTTTAAATAACTTCCTTCTTTATTTTTATATCTATGCCCTGGTTCGTGAAAGGCATGCATATAGAAAAGAGCCCGCTGGGCCGTAGAGATCTAATTAAAGGAAAAGCTGGTTGGAAATTGACCTAGAGGCTTGCTTTCTCTAGAATCGCCGGTCTCTTAAAACGGGGGCCATTCCGGCCCGTTGTGGACGAACCAGGTAACAACGCCATGAAACGTACTTTCCAACCAAGCACCATCAAACGCGCCCGTACTCACGGCTTCCGTGCTCGCATGGCCACCAAGAACGGCCGTGCTGTCCTGTCGCGTCGCCGCGCCAAAGGTCGTGCGCGTCTGGCAGTTTGATAATCCGGTACTGGTGGTGAGTCAGGACTTCAGTCGGGAAAAGCGTCTGCTAACCCCCCGGCATTTCAAGGCAGTCTTTGACTCCCCCACCGGCAAGGTTCCGGGGAAAAATCTCCTGCTCCTTGCGCGTAACAACGATCTTGATCACCCCCGTCTCGGGTTGGTGATCGGCAAGAAGAGCGTAAAGCTCTCCGTTGAGCGCAATCGCCTCAAGCGTCTGATGCGCGAATCGTTTCGCCTCCACCAGGACACTCTGGTCGGATGGGATATTGTTATCGTCGCGCGCAAAGGCTTGGGGGATGTAGAAAACCCCGAATTGATTCAGCATTTCGGCAAGCTCTGGAAACGTTTGGCGCGTACCCACAAGCCGGCACCAGAAGTCAGCACCGAAACTGTAGGGGTAGACAGCCTTGATGCGTAAACTGGCTATCGTTCCGATCCAGTTTTACCGCTATGCCATTAGTCCTCTGATGGCTGACCACTGTCGTTTCTACCCCAGTTGTTCTTGCTACGCGTTAGAGGCCATAGAAAATCATGGCTTTTTGCGCGGTGGCTGGCTGGCCTTTCGTCGTTTAGGCCGCTGTCATCCGTGGAATCCCGGTGGTTATGACCCGGTTCCACCTATCCCTACCTCCCGTTCTTCTTCGATGGCCGAGTAATCATGGATATTAAACGCACGATCCTGATCGTCGCCCTGGCAATCGTGTCCTACACCATGGTTCTTAAATGGAACCAGGATTATGGACAGGCTGCCCTGCCGACTCAGAATGTTGCTACCAATCAGGCTGCGCCGGCTATTCCGGACACCCCGCTGGGTAACAATGCTTCCGCCAGTGCCGATGTACCCAGCGCGAATGCCGATACCAGCACCCCTGTAGAAACGCCGGTCATTACCAATAAAGACCTCATCCACGTAAAAACGGATGTGCTCGACCTGGCAATCGACCCACAGGGTGGTGATATCGCCCAGCTGAAGCTGCCGCTTTATCCACGTCGCCAGGACCATCCGGATGTACCGTTCCAACTGTTCGATAACGGTGGCGAACGTATTTATCTGGCGCAAAGTGGCCTGACCGGTGCCAACGGTCCGGATGCACGTGCTACCGGTCGTCCGGTTTATTCGACCGAACAGAAGACTTATCAACTGGCCGATGGCCAGAACCAGTTGAACGTCGACCTGAAATTCAGCCTCGACGGCGTCAACTACATCAAGCGGTTCAGCTTCACCCGCGGTCTGTACGACTTGAAGGTCACTTACCTGATCGACAACGAAAGCGACAAACCGTGGAGCGGCAACCTGTTTGCCCAGCTCAAGCGTGACAACAGCGCCGACCCATCCTCCAGCACTGCCACCGGCACCGCGACTTACCTAGGCGCCGCCCTGTGGACAAGTAGCGAGCCGTACAAAAAAGTGTCGATGAAAGATATCGACAAGGGCCCGCTGAAAGAAACCGTCCAGGGCGGCTGGGTTGCCTGGTTGCAACACTACTTCGTGACCGCCTGGATCCCGAACAAGGGTGAAGCCAACCTGGTTCAAACCCGCAAAGACAGCCAAGGCAACTACATCATTGGCTTTACTGGCCCGGCGTTGACCGTGGCTCCAGGCGCCAAGGCTGAAACCAGCACCACGCTGTACGCCGGCCCGAAAAGCCAGGCTGTGCTCAAAGAGTTGTCCCCAGGTCTGGAACTGACTGTGGATTACGGCATTCTGTGGTTCATTGCCCAGCCGATCTTCTGGCTGCTGCAACATATCCACAGCATCGTCGGTAACTGGGGTTTCTCGATCATCTTCCTGACCATGCTGATCAAGGGGCTTTTCTTCCCTCTGTCGGCAGCCAGCTACAAGTCGATGGCCCGCATGCGCGCCGTAGCGCCGAAACTGGCGGCTCTGAAAGAGCAACATGGCGATGACCGGCAGAAAATGTCGCAAGCCATGATGGAGCTGTACAAGAAAGAGAAGATCAACCCGCTGGGTGGATGCTTGCCGATTCTGGTGCAGATGCCGGTATTCCTGTCGCTGTACTGGGTACTCCTGGAAAGCGTGGAAATGCGTCAGGCTCCGTTCATCTTGTGGATAACTGACCTGTCGATTAAAGACCCGTTCTTCATTCTGCCGATCATCATGGGCGCGACCATGTTTATCCAGCAGCGTCTGAACCCGACTCCGCCGGATCCGATGCAGGCCAAGGTCATGAAAATGATGCCAATCATTTTCACCTTCTTCTTCCTGTGGTTCCCTGCTGGTCTGGTGCTGTACTGGGTGGTCAACAACGTGTTGTCGATCTCTCAACAGTGGTACATCACACGTAAAATCGAAGCGGCTACCAAAAAAGCTGCGGCGTAATTTACTCTGTGGATAACCACTCAAGACGCCCCCTAGTGGGGCGTTTTGCTTTCCGTCACTTTTGTTCTGGAACCTGCTGATGAGCGCTCCTCGTGAAACCATCGCTGCTGTCGCTACCGCTCAAGGTCGCGGCGGTGTCGGTATCGTTCGAATTTCCGGGCCGCTCGCCGGGGTGGCCGCCAAGGCCATCAGCGGTCGCGAGTTGAAGCCGCGTTATGCCCATTACGGCGCGTTTCTGGATGCCGACCAAAGCGTACTGGATGAAGGCTTGGCGCTGTATTTCCCTGGGCCGAATTCCTTTACGGGCGAAGATGTGCTGGAACTGCAGGGGCACGGCGGCCCAGTCGTGCTGGATATGTTGTTGCAGCGGTGCCTGCAATTGGGCTGCCGGCTGGCGCGGCCGGGAGAGTTCAGCGAGCGCGCGTTCCTCAACGACAAACTCGATCTGGCTCAGGCCGAAGCCATTGCGGATTTGATCGAGGCAAGTTCTGCACAGGCTGCGCGCAACGCCTTGCGCTCGCTGCAGGGGGCATTTTCACTGCGTGTGCATAACCTCACGGAGCAATTGATCAGTCTGCGTATCTATGTGGAAGCGGCGATTGATTTTCCGGAAGAGGAAATCGACTTTCTCGCCGATGGCCATGTTCTGGCAATGCTGGACAAGGTCCGTGATGAGTTATCCACAGTACTGCGCGAAGCCGGGCAGGGTGCTTTGCTGCGTGACGGGATGACCGTGGTGATTGCCGGCCGCCCCAACGCCGGCAAATCCAGTCTGCTCAATGCCCTGGCGGGGCGCGAAGCCGCTATCGTCACCGAAATTGCCGGCACCACGCGGGATATCTTGCGCGAACATATCCACATCGACGGTATGCCGCTGCACGTGGTGGATACCGCCGGTTTGCGCAACACCGACGACCAGGTCGAAAAGATTGGGGTGGAGCGTGCGCTCAAGGCCATCGGCGAAGCTGATCGGGTGCTGCTGGTAGTGGATGCGACCGCCCCCGAAGCTGTGGATCCTTTTGCCCTGTGGCCGGAATTCCTTGAACAACGACCAGACCCGGCCAAAGTCACCTTGATCCGCAACAAGGCCGACCTCACCGGCGAAGCGATTGCGATGCAAACCAGTGAGGATGGCCACGTCACCCTCAGCTTGAGTGCGAAGTCAGCAGGAGAGGGGCTGGAACTGCTGCGTGATCACCTCAAGGCCTGCATGGGCTACGAGCAGACATCTGAAAGCAGTTTCAGCGCACGTCGCAGGCACCTGGAGGCGTTGCGTCACGCCAGCGCGGCGCTGGAACACGGCCGAGCCCAGTTGACCCTGGCCGGGGCTGGAGAGCTGCTGGCTGAAGATTTGCGCCAGGCACAGCAGCTGTTGGGTGAGATCACCGGCGCATTCAGTTCCGACGACCTGCTGGGGCGGATCTTTTCCAGCTTCTGTATCGGTAAATAACCTCTCATTGCTCACAGACAGGCCATTCGCGCCTGTCTGTTTCGCCCGTTTCAGGGCAATTCATCTCATTTTTTGATTTACCTACCAGGCGGTGGCGGCTTTTGTGTGGCCGCTATTTGAGTGTGTGGGCCTTTTTTTGTGGATTAAGCCCTGTGAATAACCGCTCCTGTGCCCAGTTGATAACAGGGCCTGAAAGCTGAGCAAAACCACCCTTGTGGATAACAACCGCTTTAATCCACAGGCTTAACGCACTTATCCAAGGGCCTCATTGGCACATGACCACAGACTTTTGAATCTCTGTACATATTGAAAATAAAGGCTTGTAGAGATCTATCCACAGAAAGATAGCTGCATAGAAATAAACATAAAAACAAAGATCTTATAAATTTCTTCTTTTTTAATTTCTATTGTCTGTGATTCATCCACAGCTGGTTAAATTTTGTGCAAAGGGTTCTTTAGGAAGGCCTAAGTCCCTATACTTGCCGCCATAGCTCCAAAACCCTTTCAACAAACAATTCCTGATTACCTACATAAGCAGGCACGAGGTGCGTGGTGGATTTCCCTTCCCGTTTTGAAGTGATCGTTATCGGCGGCGGTCATGCCGGTACCGAGGCAGCACTGGCGTCAGCACGCATGGGTGTAAAAACCCTGTTGCTGACGCATAACGTGGAAACCCTCGGTGCCATGAGTTGCAACCCCGCCATTGGCGGGATCGGCAAAAGCCATCTGGTCAAAGAAATCGACGCCCTTGGCGGCGTGATGGCCATGGCTACCGATAAAGGCGGTATTCAATTTCGCGTACTCAACAGCCGCAAGGGCCCCGCCGTGCGTGCCACTCGGGCACAGGCCGACCGCATCCTCTACAAGGCTGCGGTACGTGAAACCCTGGAAAACCAGCCGAACCTGTGGATATTTCAACAAGCCGCCGATGACCTGATCGTCGAGCAGGACCAGGTCCGTGGTGTTGTCACGCAAATGGGCCTGCGTTTCTTCGCAGAATCCGTGGTGTTGACCACTGGTACGTTCCTCGGCGGACTTATCCACATCGGCATGCAGAACTATTCCGGCGGTCGCGCCGGTGATCCGCCGTCGATTGCTTTGGCAAAACGCCTGCGTGAATTGCCGCTGCGGGTCGGCCGTCTGAAAACCGGTACCCCGCCGCGCATCGACGGGCGTTCTGTGGATTTCTCGGTAATGACCGAGCAGGCCGGCGACACGCCGATCCCGGTGATGTCGTTCATGGGCTCCAAAGAACAACACCCGAAACAGGTCAGTTGCTGGATTACCCATACCAACGCGCGCACCCACGAAATCATTGCCGCGAACCTCGACCGTTCGCCGATGTATTCCGGTGTGATCGAAGGTATCGGCCCGCGTTATTGCCCATCGATCGAAGACAAGATCCACCGCTTTGCCGACAAGGAAAGCCACCAGGTCTTTATCGAACCCGAAGGCTTGACCACCCACGAGCTGTACCCGAACGGGATTTCCACTTCCCTGCCGTTCGACGTGCAAATTCAGATCGTGCAGTCGATTCGCGGTATGGAAAACGCGCACATCGTGCGACCGGGCTATGCCATCGAGTACGACTACTTCGACCCGCGTGACCTGAAGTACAGCCTGGAAACCAAACTGATCGGCGGTCTGTTCTTTGCCGGACAAATCAATGGCACCACCGGTTACGAAGAAGCTGGCGCCCAGGGTTTGCTGGCCGGAACCAACGCTGCGCTGCGCGCGCAGGGCAAAGACAGCTGGTGCCCGCGTCGCGACGAAGCGTATATCGGCGTATTGGTCGACGACCTGATTACCCTGGGCACCCAGGAACCGTACCGGATGTTCACCTCCCGGGCGGAATACCGTTTGATCCTGCGCGAAGACAACGCCGACCTGCGTTTGACGGAAAAAGGCCGTGAGTTGGGCCTGGTCGATGACGTGCGTTGGGCGGCTTTCTGCAAAAAACGCGAAAGTATCGTGTTGGAAGAGCAGCGCCTGAAAAGCACCTGGGTTCGCCCGGGCACCGAGCAGGGCGACGCAATTGCCGTAAAATTCGGCACGCCGCTGACCCACGAATACAACCTGCTGAACCTGCTGTCCCGTCCGGAAATCGACTACGCTGGTTTGGTCGAAGTGACCGGTCAGGGCGCAGAAGATCCACAGGTTGCCGAGCAGGTCGAAATCAAGACCAAGTACGCCGGTTACATCGACCGTCAACAGGACGAGATCGCTCGCCTGCGTGCCAGTGAAGACACCAAGCTGCCTGTGGATATCGACTACACCAGCATTTCCGGGCTGTCGAAAGAGATTCAAAGCAAGTTGGGGATAACTCGGCCGGAGACTTTGGGCCAGGCATCACGTATCCCCGGTGTTACTCCGGCAGCCATTTCGCTGTTGATGATTCATTTGAAAAAACGCGGCGCGGGCCGTCAGTTGGAGCAAAGCGCTTGAGTTCGTCTGTTACCTCGCAACATGCCGAAGAGTTATCCACAGGTGCACGCCAGTTGGGTGTTGACCTGACTGCAGCCCAGCACGAATTGCTGCTGGGCTACCTGGCCCTGTTGATCAAGTGGAACAAGGCTTACAACCTGACCGCCGTGCGTGATCCGGATGAAATGGTTTCCCGGCATTTGCTCGACAGTCTGAGCGTGATGCCGTTTATCGAAAACGGTCGCTGGCTCGATGTGGGCAGTGGCGGCGGAATGCCTGGCATTCCGTTGGCCATCCTGTTTCCCGAGTCCCAGGTCACCTGCCTGGACAGCAACGGCAAGAAAACCCGCTTCCTGACTCAGGTCAAACTCGAACTCAAACTGGATAACCTGCAAGTTATCCACAGCCGCGTCGAAGAATTCACGCCTGAACTGCCTTTCAACGGAATTGTTTCCCGGGCGTTCAGCAGCATGGAGAACTTCAGCAACTGGACCCGCCACCTGGGCGACCGCGACACCCGCTGGCTGGCAATGAAGGGCGTCCATCCAAGCGATGAGCTGTTAGCATTGCCGGCAGACTTCCACCTCGATAGCGAACACGCCTTGGCCGTACCCGGTTGCCAAGGCCAACGCCATCTGCTGATACTGCGCCGCACGGCATGATTGGGAACACAAGCAAGAATGGCTAAGGTATTCGCGATAGCGAACCAGAAAGGTGGCGTGGGCAAAACCACCACCTGCATCAACCTCGCAGCATCCCTGGTGGCTACCAAGCGCCGGGTGCTGTTGATCGATCTCGATCCACAGGGCAACGCCACCATGGGTAGCGGTGTGGATAAACACGGCCTGGAAAACTCGGTTTATGACTTGCTGATTGGCGAGTGCGACCTGGCTCAGGCCATGCACTTTTCCGAACACGGTGGTTATCAACTGCTGCCGGCCAACCGCGATCTGACCGCGGCGGAAGTGGTGCTGCTGGAAATGCAGATGAAAGAAAGCCGTCTGCGCAGCGCCTTGGCGCCGATCCGCGAGAACTACGATTACATTTTGATCGATTGCCCACCGTCTCTGTCGATGCTGACATTGAACGCGCTGGTGGCGGCCGATGGCGTGATTATTCCCATGCAGTGCGAGTACTACGCACTGGAAGGGTTGAGCGACCTTGTGGATAACATCAAGCGTATCGCCGAATTGTTGAACCCGAACCTGCAAATCGAAGGTTTGCTGCGCACCATGTTCGATCCGCGCCTGAGTTTGATGAACGATGTGTCGGCGCAGCTCAAGGAACACTTTGGTGATCAGCTCTACGACACCGTGATCCCGCGCAACATCCGTTTGGCCGAAGCCCCGAGCTACGGCATGCCGGCCCTGGCCTACGACAAACAATCCCGTGGTGCCATTGCCTACCTGGCGTTGGCCGGCGAGATGGTTCGTCGCCAGCGCCGCAATTCACGCACCGCTGCAGCCCAGCCAACTTAAGGAAACCCCATGGCCGTCAAGAAACGAGGTCTCGGACGTGGACTGGATGCACTGCTGAGTGGTCCGACCGTCACATCGCTTGAAGAACAAGCGGTGCAGGCCGACGAGCGCGAGCTGCAGCACCTGCCGCTGGACCTGATCCAGCGCGGCAAATATCAGCCACGCCGGGACATGGACCCCCAGGCGCTGGAAGAACTGGCCAACTCGATCAAGGCTCAAGGCGTGATGCAGCCGATTGTGGTCCGCCCCATCGGTGGTGGGCGCTTTGAGATCATCGCCGGCGAACGTCGCTGGCGCGCGAGCCAGCAGGCGGGCAAGGAAACCATCCCGGCGATGGTGCGCGATGTGCCGGATGAAACGGCCATTGCCATGGCGCTGATCGAAAACATCCAGCGTGAAGACCTCAACCCGATCGAAGAAGCGATTGCGTTGCAGCGTTTGCAGCAGGAATTCCAGCTCACCCAGCAACAAGTGGCCGAGGCTGTGGGTAAATCCCGCGTGACCGTGTCCAACTTGCTGCGCCTGATCGCGTTGCCGGAAGTCATCAAGACCATGTTGTCCCATGGCGACCTGGAAATGGGCCACGCCCGTGCATTGCTCGGTTTGCCGGAAAATCAACAGGTTGAGGGGGCGCGACACGTTGTCGCACGCGGCCTCACCGTTCGTCAGACCGAGGCTCTGGTTCGCCAGTGGCTCAGCGGCAAACCTGCACCGGTCGAAACAGCCAAACCTGATCCTGATATTGCGCGGCTCGAGCAGCGCCTGGCCGAGCGGCTGGGCTCTGCGGTGCAAATTCGCCACGGGAAGAAAGGCAAAGGGCAATTGGTCATCGGATATAACTCGCTCGATGAGCTTCAGGGCGTCCTTGCCCACATCCGCTGAAACATTTGCTTATGTAGCGCGCGATCGGAAAACACTACCCGACAGTTGAATAGGGGCTTAACCGCCCCTATACTCTGCGCGCATTTTGTCGGCACAAATTATGCCAAGTTATTGATTTCCGGCAGCCGACCATTGAGGAGCAAGAGTGATGGAAACCCGCACGCCAAACACGTTGCCGTTCCATCGCTTGGCCGTTTTTCCGGTTTTATTGGCTCAATTTGTCATTTTGCTGATCGCCGCATTGGCGCTTTGGTATTGGCATGGAGTCGTTGCCGGATATTCAGGACTTTGCGGAGGCCTGATAGCCTTGCTGCCCAATATGTATTTTGCTCACAGGGCCTTTCGGTTTTCCGGCGCCCGAGCAGCCCAGGCTATCGTCCGGTCATTTTATGCCGGCGAGGCGGGGAAACTGATTTTGACGGCAGTGCTGTTTGCACTGACCTTTGCAGGTGTGAAGCCATTGGCGCCGCTGGCTGTATTCGGCGTCTTCGTGTTGACCCAACTGGTCAGCTGGTTCGCTCCCCTGCTAATGAAAACAAGACTTTCGAAACCTTAGGGCGTTTGAGGCAACCATGGCAGAAACAACCGCTTCGGGCTATATCCAGCACCACTTGCAGAACCTGACCTTCGGTCAGCTTCCCAACGGCGGCTGGGGCTTCGCCCACTCCGCAGCAGAAGCAAAGGAAATGGGCTTTTGGGCTTTCCACCTGGATACTCTGGGCTGGTCGGTCGCACTGGGCCTGATCTTTGTCCTGATCTTCCGCATGGCGGCAAAGAAGGCAACTTCCGGTCAGCCAGGTGCTTTGCAGAACTTCGTTGAAGTATTGGTCGAATTCGTCGATGGCAGCGTGAAAGACAGCTTCCATGGCCGTAGCCCGGTGATTGCACCGCTGGCACTGACCATCTTCGTCTGGGTGTTCCTGATGAACGCCGTCGACCTGATCCCGGTCGACTGGATTCCTCAACTGGCCATCCTGATCTCCGGCGATCACCACATTCCATTCCGTGCGGTTTCCACCACGGACCCTAACGCCACCCTGGGCATGGCCCTGTCGGTGTTCGCGTTGATCATTTTCTACAGCATCAAGGTCAAGGGCATCGGCGGCTTCATCGGCGAACTGACCCTGCACCCGTTCGGCAGCAAGAACATCTTCGTTCAAGCCCTGCTGATTCCGGTGAACTTCCTGCTGGAGTTCGTGACCCTGGTCGCCAAGCCGATCTCCCTGGCCCTGCGACTGTTCGGCAACATGTATGCCGGCGAGCTGGTGTTCATCCTGATCGCTGTGATGTTCGGCAGCGGCCTGCTCTGGCTTAGCGGCCTGGGCGTAGTTCTGCAGTGGGCGTGGGCTGTGTTCCACATCCTGATCATCACCCTGCAGGCCTTCATCTTCATGATGCTGACCATCGTCTACCTGTCGATGGCGCACGAAGAGAACCATTAAGACCAGTCTCGACTAGTCTGATGTCCTTCCCGGTGAAACGGGAAGGTGGCCCAACAGGGCTATGAAACGATTTGTTTTACCGCTTTAAAATCTAAAAAACCTAAACCATACGACGTAAAAGTCGGGAGGAAAGATGGAAACTGTAGTTGGTCTAACCGCTATCGCTGTTGCACTGTTGATCGGCCTGGGCGCCCTGGGTACTGCCATTGGTTTCGGCCTGCTGGGCGGCAAATTCCTGGAAGGCGCAGCGCGTCAGCCAGAAATGGTTCCAATGCTGCAAGTTAAAATGTTCATCGTCGCCGGCCTGCTCGACGCCGTGACCATGATCGGCGTTGGTATCGCTCTGTTCTTCACCTTCGCGAACCCTTTCGTTGGTCAACTCGCTGGCTAATCACTCGAATTTTTCGAGTTGATTGGGGTGATGGACAACGAATGAGCGAGGTGTTGGCGTGAACATTAATGCAACCCTGATTGGCCAATCCGTTGCGTTCTTCATTTTTGTAGTGTTTTGCATGAAGTTCGTGTGGCCTCCGGTCATCGCGGCTTTGCACGAACGTCAGAAGAAGATCGCGGACGGTTTGGACGCTGCCACCCGTGCAGCTCGCGACCTGGAGTTGGCCCAAGAGAAAGCGGGTCATCAACTGCGCGAAGCTAAGGCACAGGCAGCTGAAATCATTGAGCAAGCCAAGAAACGCGGTAACCAGATCGTCGAAGAGGCTGTTGATAAAGCCCGCGTCGAAGCTGACCGTGTGAAGGCTTCGGCTCATGCCGAGATCGAACAGGAACTGAACGGCGTCAAAGACGCGCTGCGTGCCCAACTGGGTGCTCTGGCGGTCGGCGGTGCCGAGAAGATCCTCGGTGCCACAATCGATCAAAACGCGCACGCGGAGCTGGTTAACAAACTGGCTGCTGAAATTTAAGCGAGGGCGATCATGGCAGAACTGACCACGTTGGCCCGACCTTACGCCAAGGCAGCCTTCGAGCACGCCCAGGCCCACCAGCAGCTGGCCTCTTGGTCAGCCATGCTCGGCCTGGCAGCAGCGGTGTCGCAAGACGACACCATGCAGCGCGTGCTCAAGGCCCCGCGCCTGACGAGCGCAGACAAGGCCGCCACTTTTATTGAAGTGTGCGGCGACAAGTTTGATGTGAAGGCACAGAACTTCATCAATGTCGTTGCCGAAAACGACCGTCTCCCGCTGTTGCCGGAGATCGCCGCTCTGTTCGACCTGTACAAGGCCGAAGAAGAGAAGTCGGTAGACGTTGAAGTGACCAGTGCTTTTGCATTGAACCAAGAACAGCAAGACAAACTCGCCAAGGTTCTCAGTGCACGACTCAATCGGGAAGTGCGCCTGCAAGCTTCGGAGGACGCATCCCTGATTGGTGGTGTTGTTATCCGTGCCGGCGACCTGGTTATCGATGGCTCGATTCGCGGAAAAATCGCGAAACTTGCCGAAGCATTGAAATCTTGAGTTTGAAGGGGCAGCAGAGCAATGCAGCAACTCAATCCTTCCGAAATAAGTGAAATTATCAAGGGCCGCATCGACAAGCTCGATGTGACCTCCCAAGCCCGTAACGAAGGCACTGTCGTCAGCGTATCTGACGGCATCGTGCGGATTCACGGTCTGGCCGACGTCATGTACGGCGAGATGATCGAGTTTCCGGGCGGCGTCTACGGTATGGCCCTCAACCTGGAGCAAGACTCCGTAGGTGCCGTTGTATTGGGCGCGTACACCAGTCTGGCTGAAGGCATGAGCGCCAAGTGCACAGGCCGCATTCTGGAAGTTCCGGTTGGTAAGGAACTGCTGGGTCGCGTTGTCGACGCACTGGGTAACCCTGTTGACGGTAAAGGTCCACTGGGCAACACCGAGACCGACGCGGTCGAGAAAGTTGCTCCAGGCGTGATCTGGCGTAAGTCGGTAGACCAGCCTGTACAGACTGGCTACAAAGCTGTCGATGCCATGATCCCGGTCGGCCGTGGCCAGCGTGAGCTGATCATCGGTGACCGTCAGATCGGTAAAACCGCTCTGGCGATCGACGCGATCATCAACCAGAAAGACAGCGGCATTTTCTGCGTCTACGTAGCCATCGGTCAGAAGCAATCGACCATCGCCAACGTGGTTCGCAAGCTGGAAGAAAACGGCGCCCTGGCCAACACGATCATCGTGGCTGCCAGTGCTTCGGAGTCTCCTGCGCTGCAATTCCTGGCACCGTACTCCGGTTGCACCATGGGCGAATACTTCCGCGACCGCGGTGAAGATGCGCTGATCGTTTATGACGATCTGTCCAAGCAAGCAGTGGCTTACCGCCAGATTTCCCTGCTGCTGCGCCGTCCACCAGGCCGTGAAGCTTACCCGGGCGACGTGTTCTATCTCCACTCCCGTCTGCTGGAGCGCGCATCCCGCGTATCCGAAGAGTACGTAGAGAAGTTCACCAACGGCGCAGTGACCGGCAAAACCGGTTCCCTGACCGCACTGCCGATCATCGAAACCCAGGCTGGCGACGTTTCCGCGTTCGTTCCGACCAACGTGATTTCCATCACCGACGGTCAGATCTTCCTGGAATCGGCCATGTTCAACTCGGGCATCCGCCCTGCAGTGAACGCCGGTGTTTCGGTATCCCGTGTGGGTGGTGCCGCTCAGACCAAGATCATCAAGAAGCTCTCCGGTGGTATCCGTACCGCTCTGGCTCAGTACCGTGAACTGGCGGCATTCGCCCAGTTCGCTTCTGACCTGGACGAAGCCACCCGTAAGCAACTTGAGCATGGTCAGCGCGTTACCGAGCTGATGAAGCAGAAGCAATACGCCCCTATGTCGATCGCTGACATGGCGTTGTCGCTGTATGCCGCTGAGCGTGGGTTCCTGACTGACGTCGAAATCACCAAGGTCGGCAGCTTCGAACAAGCGCTGATTGCTTACTTCAACCGCGATCACGCCGACTTGTTGGCCAAGATCAACGTGAAGGGTGACTTCAATGACGAAATCGACGCTGGCATGAAAGCCGGTATCGAGAAGTTCAAGGCCACCCAAACCTGGTAAGCCGCAGCGGGAGCCGCAAGGCTCCCGCTTGCTAACCTGATAGGTGTTACATGGCAGGCGCAAAAGAGATTCGCAGTAAGATTGCGAGCATCAAAAGCACGCAAAAAATTACCAGCGCCATGGAAAAAGTGGCGGTCAGCAAAATGCGCAAGGCACAAATGCGCATGGCTGCTAGCCGTCCTTATGCGGAGCGTATCCGCCAGGTAATTGGGCATTTGGCCAACGCCAACCCGGAATACCGCCACCCGTTCATGATCGACCGCGAAGTTAAGCGTGTGGGTTATGTGGTAGTGAGCAGTGACCGTGGTTTGTGCGGTGGTTTGAATACCAACCTGTTCAAGGCCCTGGTCAAGGACATGGCGGTAAACCGCGAAAAGGGCGTCGAGATCGATCTGTGTGTTGTTGGTAGCAAGGGTGCGGCCTTTTTCCGCAACTTCGGCGGTAACGTCGTTGCAGCTATCAGCCACCTGGGTGAAGAGCCGTCGATCAATGATTTGATCGGCAGTGTGAAGGTGATGCTGGATGCGTACCTGGAAGGCCGGATTGACCGCCTCTCCGTGGTATCCAACAAGTTCATCAACACCATGACCCAGCAGCCAACCGTGGAGCAATTGATTCCACTGGTGGCGACTCCGGATCAGGAACTCAAGCACCACTGGGACTACCTCTACGAACCAGACGCCAAAGAGCTGCTTGACGGCTTGATGGTGCGCTACGTGGAGTCGCAGGTGTACCAGGCGGTGGTCGAGAACAACGCAGCTGAACAAGCGGCGCGGATGATCGCGATGAAAAACGCTACCGATAACGCCGGTGATCTGATCAGCGATTTGCAGCTGATCTACAACAAGGCGCGTCAGGCTGCGATCACCCAAGAGATCTCGGAAATCGTCGGCGGCGCTGCCGCGGTTTAACGGTTCAAATATTCAGAGGATCCAGCTATGAGTAGCGGACGTATCGTTCAAATCATCGGCGCCGTTATCGACGTGGAATTTCCACGCGACAGCGTACCGAGCATCTACAACGCGCTGAAAGTACAAGGCGCGGAAACTACTCTGGAAGTTCAGCAGCAGCTGGGCGACGGCGTAGTTCGTACCATTGCGATGGGTTCCACCGAAGGCTTGAAGCGCGGTCTGGACGTTGTCGACTCTGGCGCAGCCATCTCCGTACCGGTCGGTAAAGCGACCCTGGGCCGGATCATGGACGTACTGGGCAACCCGATCGACGAAGCTGGCCCGATTGCCACCGAAGAGCGCTGGGGTATTCACCGCGCAGCACCTTCGTTCGCCGAGCAAGCGGGCGGCAACGACCTGCTGGAAACCGGCATCAAGGTTATCGACCTGGTTTGCCCGTTTGCCAAGGGCGGTAAAGTCGGTCTGTTCGGTGGTGCCGGTGTAGGCAAGACCGTAAACATGATGGAACTGATCCGTAACATCGCCATCGAGCACAGCGGTTATTCCGTGTTCGCCGGTGTGGGCGAGCGTACCCGTGAGGGTAACGACTTCTACCACGAGATGAAGGACTCCAACGTTCTGGACAAAGTGGCACTGGTTTACGGTCAGATGAACGAGCCGCCGGGAAACCGTCTGCGCGTAGCACTGACTGGCCTGACCATGGCCGAGAAGTTCCGTGACGAAGGTAACGACGTTCTGCTGTTCGTCGACAACATCTACCGTTACACCCTGGCCGGTACTGAAGTATCTGCACTGCTGGGCCGTATGCCTTCGGCAGTAGGTTACCAGCCGACCCTGGCCGAAGAGATGGGCGTTCTGCAAGAACGTATCACTTCGACCAAAGAAGGTTCGATCACTTCGATCCAAGCGGTATACGTACCTGCGGATGACTTGACTGACCCGTCGCCTGCGACCACCTTCGCCCACTTGGACGCCACCGTCGTACTGTCCCGTGACATCGCTTCCCTGGGTATCTACCCGGCGGTCGATCCACTGGACTCGACTTCGCGCCAGCTGGACCCGAACGTGATCGGCCAGGAGCACTACGACACCGCTCGCGGCGTTCAGTACGTGCTGCAGCGTTACAAGGAACTGAAGGACATCATTGCGATCCTGGGTATGGACGAGCTGTCGGAAGCCGACAAGCAGTTGGTAAACCGTGCTCGTAAGATCCAGCGTTTCTTGTCGCAGCCGTTCTTCGTGGCTGAAGTCTTCACCGGTGCCTCGGGTAAATACGTTTCCCTGAAAGACACCATTGCTGGCTTCAAAGGCATCCTCAACGGTGACTACGACCACCTGCCAGAACAAGCGTTCTACATGGTCGGCGGCATCGAAGAAGCGATCGAGAAAGCCAAGAAACTGTAATCCAGGCGCCCGGAAACGGGCGCTCATCAGGTTGAGGCAATCAGATGGCTATGACAGTCCATTGCGATATCGTCAGCGCGGAAGGAGAAATCTTCTCCGGTCTGGTCGAGTTCGTGACAGCGCACGGTGACTTGGGTGATCTTGGTATTGCCATGGGTCACGCACCGCTGATCACCAGCTTGAAGCCAGGTCCGATCACTCTGACCAAGCAAGGCGGGGAGCGTGAGGTGTTTTACATCTCCGGTGGTTTCCTCGAGGTTCAGCCGAACATGGTCAAGGTACTTGCCGACACCGTGCAACGTGCTGGCGACCTGGATGAAGCCTCCGCTCAGGAAGCCGTCAAGGCTGCCGAGAAGGCCCTGAACGAAAAGGGTGCGGACTTCGACTACAGCGCTGCTGCTGTACGTCTGGCCGAGGCTGCAGCGCAGCTGCGCACGCTCCAGCAGATCCGCAAGAAGTAAGCGGCCATGCCGTCACGCTTCATGCGCGATTGATTAAAAAGGGTAGCCTCGGCTACCCTTTTTCTTTTTTTGCAAAACACTTCTTTGGTCTGAAGCCGGACCGCCCAGCATTGGTAGCCAGTCATGTCTCTCGAAATCGTCATTCTCGCCGCAGGTCAAGGCACTCGCATGCGTTCAGCCCTGCCCAAGGTGCTGCACCCGGTCGCGGGCAACTCCATGCTTGGTCATGTTATCCACAGCGCCCGCCAACTGGACCCGCAACGCATCCACGTAGTGATCGGCCACGGGGCCGATGCCGTTCGTGAACGACTGGCGGCTGATGACTTGAATTTCGTATTGCAGGACAAACAACTGGGCACCGGCCACGCCACCGCGCAGGCCGTGCCATTTATCAGCGCCGACACCGTGCTGATTCTCTACGGCGATGTGCCGCTGATTGAAGTGGAAACCCTGCAGCGCCTGCTCAAGCATGTGGTACCTGGCCAGATGTGCCTGCTTACCGTTGAGCTGGACGACCCCACCGGCTATGGGCGCATCGTGCGCGACGCCGATGGCAAGGTTGCAGCCATCGTCGAGCACAAGGACGCCAGTGAAGCCCAGCGCGCCATCACCGAAGGCAACACCGGTATCCTCGCCGTGCCTGCCAGCAAGCTCGCCGACTGGATGGGCCGCTTGTCCAACAACAACGCCCAGGGCGAGTACTACCTCACCGACGTCATCGAGATGGCCGTGAGTGATGGCCTGCTGGTCGCCACCGAGCAACCTCACGACCCGATGGAAGTGCAGGGCGCCAACGACCGCAAGCAACTCGCTGAACTGGAGCGTCATTACCAGCTGCGCGAAGGCCGCCGCCTGATGGCACAAGGCGTGACCCTGCGCGATCCGGCGCGTTTTGACGTGCGCGGTGAAGTCACCGTAGGCCGCGACGTGCTGATCGACATCAACGTGATCCTCGAAGGCCGCGTGATCATCGAAGACGACGTGGTGATCGGCCCGAACTGCGTGATCAAGGACAGCACCCTGCGCAAAGGCGTTGTGGTCAAGGCCAACAGCCACCTCGAAGGCGCCGTGATGGGCGAGGGCAGCGATGCGGGTCCGTTTGCACGCCTGCGCCCCGGCAGCGTGCTGGGCGCCCGCGCCCATGTGGGTAATTTCGTCGAACTGAAAAATGCAAACCTGGGTGAGGGCGCCAAGGCAGGTCACCTGACCTACCTGGGCGATGCGGTTATCGGCGCGCGCACCAACATCGGCGCCGGCACCATCACCTGCAACTACGATGGTGCCAACAAGCACGTTACCGTGCTGGGCGAGGATGTGTTCATCGGCTCCAACAACTCGTTGGTCGCTCCGGTCAAGGTTGGCGATGGCGCAACCACGGCGGCAGGTTCCACCATCAATCAGGATGTGGATAACTTGCAACTCGGCGTGGCCCGTGCCCGCCAGCGCAACATCGACGGCTGGAAACGCCCGGTGAAAATCAAAAAGAGCTGAGTTATCCACAGCTCTAGGGTCTAGTGCGGTTCCCTGTGGGAGCTGGCTTGCCTGCGAAAGCGGAGTGTCAGACGACATCAATGTTGGATGTCAGACCGCCATCGCAGGCAAGCCAGCTCCCACATTGGGTTTGTGATGCCGCAAAAAATTTGCTCACCCCGCTTGACGATCTTTCGCCAATAGGTTTTGATTGCCTTCGTTATCTTTCGAAACGAAACTTATCATCACCATGTCGAAACGAAATACCCCCCAACGGCGCCACAACATTCTGACCTTGCTCACCGAACAGGGCGAAGTCAGCGTGGACGAATTGGCCAAACGTTTCGAAACCTCGGAAGTGACGATCCGCAAGGATCTGGCTGCTTTAGAGAGTAATGGCCTGTTGCTGCGTCGTTACGGCGGTGCAATCACCATGCCCCAGGAACTGGTCGGCGATGCCGCCCAACCCATCTCGGCCTACAAGCGCGCTATTGCCCGTGCGGCCGTGATGCGTTTGCGCGAACACGCACGCATCATCATCGACAGTGGCAGCACCACCGCCGCGATGATCCCCGAGCTGGGCCACCAGCCCGGCCTGGTGGTGATGACCAACTCCCTGCACGTTGCCCGTGCCTTGAGCGAACTGGAACACGAGCCGGTGCTGTTGATGACCGGCGGCACCTGGGACCCGCATTCCGATTCATTTCAGGGCCAGGTCGCCGAGCAGGTGCTGCGTTCCTACGACTTCGACCAACTGTTTATCGGTGCCGATGGCATCGACCTGGAACGCGGTACTACCACCTTCAACGAATTGCTCGGCCTCAGCCGGGTAATGGCCGAGGTCGCCCGCGAAGTCGTGGTGATGGTCGAGTCCGACAAGATCGGCCGCAAGATTCCCAACCTGGAACTGCCCTGGAGCAGCGTCCATACCCTTATCACCGATGATCGCCTGCCGCTTGAGGCCCGCGACCAGATCCAAGCCCGCGGCATTACGCTGATATGCGCGGCAGTCATCTAGGAGAAACACCATGTGTGGAATTGTTGGCGCAGTCGCTGAACGTAACGTCACCGCCATTTTGCTCGAAGGCCTCAAACGCCTGGAATACCGTGGCTACGACAGCGCCGGTGTGGCGGTCTTCACCAACGCCGGCAAGCTGGAGCGCATGCGCCGCCCGGGCAAGGTCAGTGAGCTGGAACAAGCCCTGAACGGCGAGCCCCTGGTCGGCCGTCTGGGCATTGCCCACACCCGCTGGGCCACCCACGGCGCGCCGTGCGAGCGCAACGCCCACCCGCATTTCTCCGGCGACCTGGCCGTGGTGCACAACGGCATCATCGAAAACCACGAAGTGCTGCGCGAACAACTCAAGGGCCAAGGTTACGTGTTCACCTCGGACACCGACACCGAAGTCATCGCGCACCTGCTGAACCACAAGCTCAAGGACCTGGGCGATCTGACCGTCGCACTCAAAGCCACCGTCAAGGAATTGCACGGCGCCTACGGCCTGGCCGTGGTCAGCGCCAGCCAGCCTGACCGTGTGGTGGCTGCGCGCAGTGGCAGCCCACTCGTGATTGGCCTGGGCCTGGGCGAAAACTTCCTCGCCTCCGACCAACTGGCCCTGCGCCAGGTCACTGACCGCTTCATGTACCTGGAAGAAGGCGATATCGCCGACATCCGCCGTGAAAGCGTGCAAATCTGGGACGTCAACGGCAACACCGTAGAACGTGAAGCCGTGCAATACCGCGACGGTGCCGAAGCGGCTGACAAGGGTGAATTCCGCCACTTCATGCTCAAGGAAATCCACGAGCAGCCGTCCGTGGTGCAGCGCACCCTGGAAGGCCGCCTGAGCCAGAACCAGGTGCTGGTCAACGCCTTCGGCCCGCAAGCCGCCGAGCTGTTCGCCAACGTGCGCAACGTGCAGATCGTCGCCTGCGGCACCAGCTACCACGCCGGTATGGTTGCCCGTTACTGGCTGGAAGAACTGGCCGGCATCCCGTGCCAGGTCGAAGTCGCCAGCGAGTTCCGCTATCGCAAAGTGGTGGTGCAGCCGGACACCCTGTTCGTGACCATCTCCCAGTCGGGCGAAACCGCCGACACCCTGGCAGCCCTGCGCAATGCCAAGGAGTTGGGCTACCTCGGCAGCCTGGCCATCTGCAACGTGAGCATCAGCTCGCTGGTGCGCGAATCCGACCTGACCCTGCTGACCCAGGCCGGTCGTGAAATCGGCGTGGCTTCCACCAAAGCCTTCACTACCCAGCTCGTCAGCCTGCTGTTGCTGACCCTCTCCCTGGGCCAGGTGCGCGGCACCCTCGCCGAAGGCGTCGAAGCCACTCTGGTCGAAGAACTGCGTCGTCTGCCCACCCGTTTGGGCGAAGCCCTGGCCATGGACGGCACCGTGGAAAAAGTCGCCGAACTGTTTGCCGACAAGAACCACACCCTGTTCCTCGGCCGTGGCGCGCAATACCCGGTGGCGATGGAAGGCTCGCTCAAACTCAAGGAAATCTCCTATATCCACGCCGAAGCCTACCCGGCGGGTGAGCTGAAGCACGGCCCATTGGCGCTGGTAGATGACGACATGCCAGTGGTTACCGTGGCGCCGAACAACGAACTGCTGGAGAAGCTCAAGTCCAACCTGCAGGAAGTGCGCGCCCGTGGCGGCCAACTGATCGTGTTCGCCGACGAAAAGGCCGGCATGACCAACGGTGAAGGCACTCACGTTATCAACATGCCGCACATCCACGACACCCTGTCGCCGATCCTCTACACCATCCCGCTGCAACTGCTGTCGTACTACGTTGCCGTGCTCAAGGGCACTGACGTCGACCAGCCGCGCAACCTGGCGAAATCGGTGACGGTGGAGTAAATCGCCATGAATCGGTTGGCTACCATGGAAGCTTTGGTGCGCGTCATCGAAACCGGTTCGTTTTCCGGCGCGGCACGCCAGCTTCACGTGGGCCAGCCGGCGATTTCCAAATCCATCGCCCAGCTGGAAGAGCGGCTGGGCGTGCGCCTATTTCAAAGCGGCCGGTGAACCGCTGCTCCCCGCCGACCTCACTTCCCATCAAGCCGTGGTCTACGACCAACAGGGCGGTGGTGCGGTGTGGGCATTCCAACAGGGATCGGGAAAAACCAACGTCACCCTGCGCGGGCGGCTGCGCATCAGTGCTGCCGAAGGTATTCGCGAGGCCGTGCTGGATGACTGGCACTTGCCGTCCATCGCCCTGTGGGCCGTATTCCCCACTGGCCGCCAGGCCAGCGCCAAAGCGCGCGCGTTTGTTGCGTTCGTCGAGTCGCGGATGGCGCAGGCTCGATTAAGCCGTTGCCTGATTGATGTCATTAGCCTGATCAGGCTCGCCACAATTTTGCATAAACGAAGCTTCACGAAATAAATCGGCCCTTCCAGGTGTTCCCTTGGGACAGCGCGCAACCGCGCGGGTAGTTCTAGCCCCCTGGAAGACGATCATGCTGACCTGTTTCGAACCTGCTCAAGCCCCAGCCCCTTCGCAAACCCCGCTGCACGCGCTGTTTCAGCACGCTGCCGAACGGCCCAATGCCATCGCCCTGATTGCCGACGGTGACGTCTGGTCCTATCACCGCCTGGCCAATGAAGTGGTGCGGCTGAGCAACGGGTTCAAACACGCAGGCGTCGAGCCTGGCGATCGCATTGTCATGCTGGTGCGCACTTCGCCGCTGTACGCGGTGTTCCTGTTCGCTGCGATGATGAGCGGGGCGATCATGGTGCCGCTCAAGACCGAATTCACTGCCCGTGAACTCGACGAGTTCCTCGGCTGGCTGCGGCCGAAGCTGTTTATTCACGAAGCGGACCTGCAACCGGTCATCTCCCAAATGGACGCCGAGGTGCTTGGCCGTACCCGCACATTCTCGAGCACAAATTGGGAATCGCTGTTGGGCGAAGGCACGCGTCAAACCGGGCACGTGCCCGCCGACATCGATTCAACCTGCCTGCTGCTGGCGACGTCCGGCACCACGGGCATGCCCAAGCTGGTGGCCTATAACCAACGCGCGATTTCCCACGTGGCCGGTGCCCTTGAGGCATGGAAGCTCGACGCCGGCTCCTGCACCATCGGCAGTACGCCCGTCGCCCATGTCTCCGGCTCGTTCGTTTTGATGGCGACGATTATCAAAGGCTGCCGCGAGGTGATGTTCAGCCGGTTTGACGCCGACAAGCTCCTCGACGCCATTGAGCAAGAGGGCGGCAGCATGCTGTTTGTCGCGCCTTTCATCTGCCAGCCGTTGGTGGACGCGCAACGTAAACGCCCGCGCGACCTCAGTTCGCTGCAAGTCTGCGGCATCGGCGGCGACGCCTGCCGGCCGCCGGTGGCCGAAACCTTCCAAAGCACCTTTGACTTCGGTCTGAACAACACCTATGGCTTGACCGAGTGCCTGGGCAGCATGGCCTTCGGTTCGGCCTGGGACACCCTCACCGCCGTGCCCGGGCGCGCACGCCTGGTGGATGCCGACGGCGCCGTGGTTGCGCAAGGCCAGGTGGGCGAACTGCAGATGTGCGGCCCGAACCTTAGCCTCGGCTACTGGACCGGACCCGGCGACATCATCAGCCACAGCCGGGATGGCTGGTTTTCCTCCGGCGACCTGATGTTTCAAGAGCCCAATGGTGAGTACCGCTTTGTTGGCCGCTGCAAGGACCAGATCGTCAGCTTCACCGACAAAATTTCCCCGGTGGAAGTGGAAAACCAGCTGATCCTGCACCCGGCTGTCGCCGATGCCGCCGTCGCAGGCGCACCGGATAGCGCAGGTGGGCAGCGCGTGGTGGTGCTGGTCAAGCGAGTGCCGGATGCAACCGCGACGGCGGATGAAATTCTCGCCTGGCTACGCGAACGTCTGGCGCCGTTCAAGCTGCCGCAGCGAATCGTGCTGAGCGATGTCATCCCGCGCAACGCACTGGGAAAAGTAGACCGCAATGAGGTGGTGCGAATCGTATCGTTGAATTAACGACCTCTTGTCGAAACTGTGGGCCACTGCCGGACGCGGAGCCCGGCTTTACCCCTAGAATGCCTCCCTGTGGATAACTTCAGCCAGGGACGCCCTCACCATGAACATAGAACTGCTTATCGCCGGCATCGTCGTGCTGATCATTGTTGTCGGCCTGGTCGGCTGGATGGTCGGCGTGTACAACGGGCTGGTAATGCGGCGCAACGATGTGGATAAAGCCTTCGCCAACATTGATGTGCTGCTCAAGCAACGCGCGGATCAGATCCCCGACTTGATGCGCGTGGTGCAAACCGCCATGAACCATGAGCACGCGTTGTTCACGCGCCTGAGTGATGCGCGCACGCAATACCTCAACGCCAGCAGCCTTAACGACAAGGTCGAGGCGTCCAACCAGCTGAATGCGGCGCTCAAATCGGTAATTGCGGTGGCGGAGGGTTACCCCACGCTGATCTCCGGGCCAAACATGGTTGAGTTGCAGCAAGCCATCTCGGCTGTCGAGGAACGCATCGCCGACCGGCGGGAGTTCTTCAACGAATCGGTGAACCTCTACAACATCGCCATCGCCGTGTTCCCCGACCTGTTTTTCGCGCGGATGCTCGGTTATCAGCGCATTCCGTTGCTGGCGATGAGCGCCGAAGAAACCCGCTACGACGGTGTAAAGCTTGAGGTGCCGGGCGCATGAAAACCACCCAGGCGGGCGTTGTGGTGAAAAAGCCGAAGTGGAAGATCCTGCTGGGGCTGGTGTTTCTGGCAGGTTTTATCGGCGCGATGATCTACGCACCGATGACGGTGGTGGCGCTGTTTTTCCCGGTGTTCGTTCTTGTGTGCCTGCTGACCCGCTTCGGCCCCAGCTTCTACAAGACCGAACAACGCCTCGCCACCAGCCAGATACGCTCGCTGGCCATGGGCCTGGTGGAAGTGCGGGGCAACGTGATCGTGGACCAGCCGCTGCGCTCGCCGGTGCACGGCAAGCCTTGCGCCGGTTATGTATGGATCACCGAAGAAGGTGAGAAGGACGACGACGGGCGCTGGAGCTGGAGCCGGGTCAAGGGCGAAGCGCGCTGCAATGATTTCCGCTTGCAGGACGCCACAGGCGAAATCAGCGTGCTCGCCGAGGGCATTGACCTGTTTGGCAATAAATCACCCGACGACTATGAGCTCATTGGCAGCTCACGGCGCCACGGCGAAATTCTGCTGGTTCAGGGTCTGGACGTGATGCTGATCGGCGAAGCCTGCGAGCGCGACGGCCACACCGTGATCGCTCAAGGCAAGCACCCAAAAGCCGTGTTTGGCGTGGCACTCACCGAGGATGTGGAAAACCGCCGCGTGTTGGCGCCGCTGTGGCGCGCCGGTGGCTTTTATGGCGCGATTGTGGGGCTGCTCGGAGTCGGCGTGATGGCCATGACCCCGGCACATTTTGCGCAACTGCATTTACCGGGCCCCGACACTTATCCACAGATGGCCGAACAGGGCCCGGTGTATCAACTGCTCGCCTGGCTGTACCGCGAAGGTGGTTTTCCGATTCCGTTCATGGCGGCTTTCGGCTTCATGCTGACGATTTTCATGGTGCTGATCTGGACCCGGTTGTTGCTGCCCAAGGGGATGCGCCTGGCCGTGGGGCGGGTATTGGGCGCGTGGGCAGGGTTGGGGGCGGTCATCGGCGGGGTCGTGACCTTGCTGCTGTTTGTTGCCCATGTGGACGCGTTGAAGCAATTTTTGATCTGGATGCTGATTCTGCTCGGCACCCTGGTGTTTTCGCTGTTTGAGCAACGCAAGATGGGCGTGGCCTATCAACATTTTGCCAAGCGCGTGAGCAATAGGGCAGACACTCGGTAAGCCCGCGATAGAACAGCAAAACCCTTGTGGCGAGCGGGCTTGTCCCGCGTTGGACTGCGCAGCAGTCCCCTTGTTGGGGTCGCTGCGCAACCCAACGCGGGACAAGCCCGCTCGCCACAATGAGGGTGCTCGTCTAGGGCACAAATTCCACTTTCAACCCGCGGCTGGCGCTGCGCCCCTGATCATCGCTGACCCGCAGCCGGTATTCTCCCGACTTGCCCGGCCGCCAGTTCAGGGTGGTTTGTGGCGGGCCCTGGCCGATCAGGGTCTGGTCGGCAAACCAGTACAGCGTGGCGGCATCGCTGGCGGCGTTGGCACTCAATGGAATGCTTTCCTGAGGTTGGGACAGGCGCAGCTGATAGCTCACTTGCGTCAATGGTGAGCGGATTTGCGGTGCCTCGCTGCGGTCGCTGATGCGGTTGGGCTGGCAATTTTTCATCACGTTGGGCGGCGTGCGGCGCGGCAGGCCGGCGGCGCGGTACAGGCGCTGCACATCGCTGGGCCAGAATTCGAAGACCTCTTCACGGGTGTATTGCGCCTCAAACGGTGGGCACGCCGCCTTGCCGGTGCGGGTGTCGATCAGCACCGGGCGGTGCAGGTTGGACACGCGAATCGGCGACACGCCGGGGATGTACCAGGTTTTGCGGGTTTGCGGGCACCAGCGGTTGGGCAATTCGCCGGAGGCGGCGCACACGTCAATGCGCACCAGCCCGGCGGGCGGTTTGTCGGGCTTGAGCAGCACATTCGGCAAAGCCAGGGGCAGGGCGTCGGCAATCCGGAAAAACAGCGGCGCGGCGGTTTTGGCGCCGATAAACGCCGGGTTCGGCCGACCATCGAAATTGCCCACCCACACCACCAGCACATACGGCCCGACCAGGCCTGCACTCCACGCATCGTGGAACCCCCACGAGGTGCCGGTTTTCCACGCCGTGCGCCAGTGGCGGCCAGGCAAACCGTCGGGGCGCGGGTTGCGTCGCAGCATGTCGCGCACCATAAACGCGGCTTGCGGCGTAAGCAGTTGCGCGCCGGTGGACGGCGGCTGTTCCTGCACATAGCGCAAGGGCCGCAAATGCCCATCACCGGCCAGCATCAGGTACAGTCGCGCCAGTTCCTCCGGCGTCATCTCACCACCGCCGAGGGCCAGGGCCAGGCCGTAATGGCTTTCGTCGCGCAGGCCCTTGATGCCGGCGCGCTGCAACAGGCCATATAAAGACGGTGATTTCACCTGGCTGGCCAGCCACACCGCCGGGATATTGCGGCTACGGATCAACGCGTCCCGCGCCGTCAGCGGCCCGACAAAACTGCCGTCGAAATTTTCCGGCTGGAAGTAGCCGAAGTTACTGGGCAGATCCTTGAGGATGCTCATGGGGTGGATCACGCCTTGATCCAGCGCCAGCCCATACAAAAACGGCTTGAGGGTGGAGCCCGGCGAGCGCCGCGACAACACGCCATTGACTTGGCCGTGAAGGTTTGTGGATAAGTAATCCGCCGAGCCCACCAGTGCTTTCACGCTCTGGTCGCGGCTGTCTATCAGGATCGCCGTGGCGTTTTCCACGCCGGTGCTGCGCCGCTCGGCGATAAAACCGGTGATCAGGCGCTCCAGCAGTTGCTGCAACGGCACATTCAACGTGCTGTTGATTTCATTGCCGGGCTGAGAGGCCAACAGTTGCTCGCTCAGGTGCGGGGCCAGAAACGGAATTTGTTGGCGGTTACGCGCTTCAAGGGGCAAATCCAGCAAACTGTCGTTGCGCGGGTCTTGTGGATAAGTCTCGCGCCAGTCCGCCATCAAGCGCAGCCGCGCGTTTTGCAGCGACGGCCCGAAACGCGCGCGACGCCCCGGCTGCTGCGGAATCACCGCCAGCGCCAAAGCCTCGGACAACGACAGTTGCGCCGCCGACTTGCCGAAATAAATGCGGCTGGCCGCCTCGGCGCCTTCGATATTGCCGCCCATGGGCGCCAGGTTCAGGTAGGCCTGAAGAATGTCGTGCTTGCTGTAACGCGCCTCCAGCCACAGCGCCAACCCTATCTGCTGCAGCTTGCCCGGCACTTGGCGGGTGTTCAGGTCCCACAGGCGCCGCGCCAGTTGCATGCTCAAGGTCGAGCCACCCTGGCGCTGGCCACCGCTGTAAGTGGCCATGGCCGCGCGCAGCAACGCCGGAGGATTGATCCCCGGGTGCCAGTAGAAATTGCGGTCTTCCTTGAGCAACAAGGCTTCAACCAGTGAAGGTGAGATCCGTTCAAGCGGTAGCCAGAGGCGGTATTGGCCGTCATCCGCGAGGGTCATGCGCAGCAACGAACCGTCGTCGGCCAGTACCACCCGCGAGGAGGTCACCGCTTGCTCCAGCGGGGCATGCGGCCACAGCCGCAGCCCCGCCAGCCCTCCCACAAAGAGCCCCGCCGCAACCAGCAGCGGCGTCAGGCGTTTAAGGCTTGGTAATTTCAAGCTGGCCTACTTTGCCGCGCCCTTGCAGGGTGGTTTCGTACATGCCCTCGGCGTAGGCCGGTGGCGTGTTGAAGGTGCCTGCGTTGGTGGCGCGCACGCGGTAAACGAAAGTGCCTGCGTCGCGCAGCGCAGTGCCGTACAACACCACCCGATCATCGCGCACGTCCACGTAGTCCGGCTGCCAGTTGCTCAGCTCGGTCTCGCCGATGGGGGCCTGCCAGGCGTCGGCCTCTTCCCCGTCAGCGGTTTCCACGTACTCGGAATCCTCGCCTTCACTGTCCTCGGTGCTCGCGGCTTCCGGCTCTGGCGGCAAGTTATACACAGGCTCGACGCCGCCCGGCAGCAGGTCGACCACCGCCACTTGCTGCACTTGATCACGGTCGGTGGCGCGCAGGCGCAGACGCACCAGGAACTCATCGCCCACCGCGACTTTGCTCACAGGCTCGCCCTTGAGGTCGAGGTATTCGTGGATGATCTCCAGGCCATTGTTGATCGCCTTGAGCTTGGCGCCCTTGTCGAACCCGGCTTCGCTGAGCATGTAGAACGCGGCGGGGCCGTCGGTTTTTTCCATCACCAGCTTCTGCGTGGCGCCCGGCACGGCGGCGCGCGGCGGTTGACCGGCCATTTCGAGCAATTGCTGCTGTTTGTCACCCAGCCAGGCGGTGGCTTTGAGGGTCATGTCGCTTTGGGCGCGCTGGCCGTAGTTGTCCAGAGCGCGCAACAGCAGGGCCGCCGACAGCGAGTTGTAGCGCTGCTCGTTGAGGCGCTTGCCGAGTTTATCCAGCAGGGCGCTCGGTACGTCGTCCAGCAGCTCGGGGAAGTGCCGCGCGAGCAGGTGCAGGTGCTCGGCGTCGTGCACCAGCGGGTCGTAATACAGGCCGTCGCTGTCCCACTTATCCACAAGGGCGCGCCATGGGATTTTGCGGAACAGCGCGTCCGCCTGGCGATCCTGCTTGAGCAGCTTGTAGCTGGCCGCCAGGTACGCGGCGCCCAGGTCGTTCTGCCAGCTGTCTTTAAAGTAGCTCTCGTAGCGCTCGCGGATATCGCTCAAGGCACCGCTCACCAGAATCCCCTGACGGCTCAGCAGGTAGCTGGCGTACGCGCGGTTGCGCAATTCCGACAAACCTTCGCTCGGGCCATTGGCCAAGTCGGTCAGGTACGCGTTGGAACGCGTCAACAGGTCTTCCGGCACCGGCAGCCCGCGCTCCTTGGCTTCGATCAGGAAATCCGTGGCATACAGGCTGGCGTAAGGCGCCACATCCGGGTTGGCCGCCCACAAGCCAAAGCCACCGGCCCCGTTCTGGCGCTGGCGCAACATGCGCACGGCACTGCTGAAGGCCTGCTCGGCTTCGGGCGCGTTGCCGCCCCAGATCAACGCCGGCATGGCCTTGGACACCAACTGCTCGGTGCAGGCATAGCCGTAGTCGTCCAGGTAATGCTTGAGGCCGTTGGCCCACACCAGCGGCGAGGCCGCGACGCCCAATTGCACGTCGCGCAGTTGGCTGAACAGTTCGCGGGTTGGTTTCAGCTCTTTGCTGGCGCTGTCGAAACGGCCCAGGCTCAAGGCCACGCGGTGCTCGCTCAGTGGGCGGATCGAGGTGGTTTCGGCCACCTGAATGCGCTTGCCGTCGGGCAATACGGCGACAAACCGCAGGTCGGCCGAGCCGAGGGTGTTGCCGACCTTGACCTTGAACTCGGCCGTGCCTTCCTTGCGCGGTTGGAGCGACAAAGTGCTGCCCTTGTCGCCCTGCACGATCAGCCCGGCGCTGGTCTGCACTTCAAACTTCACGTCGGCGGCGGCGTCGAGGTTGCTGAACACCCCGGCGCTGACGCTGAACACATCCCCCGGCGCCACGAAGGCCGGCACGTTTGGCGTGATCACAATCGGCCCGCGCACTTCAGTGTTGGCTTCGCTCACGCCCACGCTGTCGGCATCCACCGCCACCGCAAACAGGTGCAGCTTGCCGTTGAAGCTGTCCGGCACCTGGTAATGCAGCACGGTTTCACCCGCGGGCAAGTCGACCAACCCGGACCACCAGGCCACCGGCGGCTGGTGTTTACGCTTGAACGGGTTGAGGTGGTTGGCCAGGGCGCCTTCCGTATCGCCACCGGGCGCCGCCCCACTGAGCAAGCGGCTGAATTCCGGCAGGATCAGGTCAAGAATCTGACTGGTGCCAACTTCCAGCGCACGCTTTTGGAAGAAGAAACCCAACGGGTCCGGCGTCTGGTAACGCGCTACTTGCAGGATGCCTTCGTCCACCGCGTACACCACGGCGCGGCCCGGGCGGTCGGCGGTGACCTTGATGTCCAGTGTCTGGCCCGGCTCGATCTTCGCCGGGCCTTCAACTTTCAACGCCATGCGCCGCGCATCGAGGTTGATGCTGAACGGCACCACGCCATAAGACAGCGGGCTCATGTATACCTCGGCCGAGCCCATATCGCGCACAAACTGCACGTTGACGTAGGCATTGCCTTCAAGCCCCGCCGGCACGCGGATGTGCTGCACGCTGTTGGTGCTGTCGGCCTTGAACCATTGCTGGGTGTAGACCTTGTCACGCTCGATGGTGATCAAACCGGCGCCGGTGTAAGGCGCGCGAATGCTGATCGCAATGTCGTCGCCCGTGGCGTAGCTGCGTTTATCCAGGCGCAATTGCAACTCGGCGTTACGTTCCAGCGAGCGCGAGGTGTTGCCACGCCCGGCCACGCTGTAGTCGATCTGGTTGAGCAGGTTGCCGTTGGCGTCTTTCAGTTGCAGGGTGAAGTCCCCCGGCGCGCCGGTGTTCAGCGCCTGTTTGGCGCCCTCTTTGGTCATGACCAGCGGCGAAGCCGGTTGGCTGATGTTTTTGATGCGCGACTCATATTTGTAGGTGCCGTTGGACTGTTTCACCAGCACCGACACATAACGATGCTCAACCACCTCCGTGGTCAGGCCGTCCACCGCCACAGGCGAAAGGTCCGGCGCGACGGCCAGCCATTGCACCTGACGCGGGGCATCCTTGGCGACGTACGACAGCGAATCCTGACTTTTCACACCGACCAGGTAAGGCGCGGACGACACCAGCAAGGCACTTTGCGCCGCCACATTGCGCCCGCCGTCGGCTTCGAACACCTGGGTCATCACCTGCAGGCGATAGGTGCTGTTGGCGAAACGTTGCAGGTTAAGGTCGAGCGTGGCCTGGCCGTTGTCATCCACAGTGGTTTCGGCCAGGTCTTCGGTGGTGGCGTCTTCCAGGGAGTCGTTGAGGCGGAAACGGTAATCCGGGTAGCGCTCGAATGCTGCGAGCGTTGGGCTCAGGGACATTTTTGCGGTCACGCGGCGGCCGGACGCCGGGGCGCCAAACAAGTGCATGGCGGTGACTTTGGCCACCACCTGGTCCGGTGGAATCCAGCCTTGAACGGGCGTGTCGTGCAGGCTGAGGCTGACTTTCATGCGGTCCGGCTCAAAGTCGCGGACCTTGAAGCTGACACTACCCAGGTCGGTACGGGTTTGTTTCTCGCCGATCAGTTGCAGCGTTGCGGTGTAGTCCCCGGCCGGGGCGACCTCGCTGCTGGGGAAATCAAAGGTTTCAAAACCGCTGGCCGACAGCTTGAGCGGTTGGCGGATCACTTCCAGGCCACGCGGGTCGGTGATTTGCAGCTCCACCGGCACGCCTTGCAGGGCGCCTTTCCAGTTGCCGCTGCGCACAATCATGCCCAGGTGCGCGGTTTCGCCGGGGCGATACAGGCCGCGGTCGGTAAACAGGTACGCGCTGAGGCGATCAATCGCGCCGTCTTCTTCCAGACCGCCTACATCAAAGCGCGAAAAATCCAGCTGTTGGGAGCGACGGGCAATCGGCAGGAACGACTGGTCATTGCCGCGTGTGACCACGTACATCAGCGGGGTTTTCTCACGGCGCAGTTCATCCAGCTTGGCGAAGTGCGCGTGGCCTTCGGCGTCGGTACGCCCGCTGCTGACCGGTAAACCATTGCGGCCAATGATGTCGACCTGGGCGTCGGCCACCGGCGAGCCGTTGCCGATGGACTGCACATACACATCATGGCTGCCATCGCTGGAACGCTTGGCGATGATGCCCAGGTCCGTCACCACGATGAAACGCAGGTCGCTGGTGCTGCTGCGGTCGTACTCGAAAGTGCGCTCGGCCGGGTCATCCTGCGGGCTGAGCTTGAGCACGAAAATGCCGCGCCGGCCGCCGTTGGCGGTGAGGTAGTGGCTCAAGTCCACGTTGTCGTAGACGGTTTTCGCCGGGTCATTGGACGACAGCGGAACATCCAGGGACTGGCGCTCGACCATGCGATCGAAATATTCATTGCCGAAGTTGGGCCGTGCGAAGCTGCCGCTGCTTTGGTCTACCAAATGTTGCAACTGGTTGGGCAGCAGGCGCGCAATTTCCACATGGGCACCGGGCACGCCACGAGCCATGAAGCCCAGACGTTTTTCGCCATTGAGGCTGAGCAACGCGCCGTCAGACAGGAACTGCAAGGTGCGCGGATACGCCGGCATGCTGATCAGCGACGCCGTAGGGTTTTTCGCCAAATAGCCGCCGATGGCTTCCAGGTTCGCCGGCACACGCACGTACAACGCGCGACCAGCCGGCGCCTTGAACTTGAAGGCGTGCTGGGTGTTCAGCGGTTCGACGCTGGGCACGTGGGTCAGGCTAACCTTGGTGCTGCGGGCGAGCAGGGCGTCGTCGATGTCGTTGCTGGTGTAAGGGCGCGTGTCATCCGGGGCTTTTTCCGGCAGCAGCCAGGCCTGCACCTTACCGGCGATGGTCTCATCGGCGACAGCGCTGGAGCTGCTGAACAACAGCACCGGCTCCGGCTCGCCGCGCTCGTTGTCGGCAAAGCTCACTTCGGCTGCGGTGAAGGTCAGGCGATAACGGCCGGGCACGGTGACTTCCGCCACCAGCGGCGCGGTGCTGGCGTTGCCGCCGTCACGGGCCTTGATGCCCTCGTCGAGTTTGGCGCTGACCGGCGTGCTTTCCAGCGGCGTGGCCAGGGCGGCGGAGCGCACGTAGGCGTTGAGCTTTTTCTCGTCGAAGGTGATTTCGGGGTGGTTTGGCAGTTGCGCATCGCGGTAAGCCAGGCCTTTGCCGAGGGTTACGGTGACGCGTTTGCGCAGGTTGTCTTCATCCACCGGGTGGGAAAAATGGAAGGTCGCCACCAGCTGTTTCAGCGTCGGGTTGGACGGGTCTTGATACAGCTCGTTTTGCGCCAGGGTGGCGCGGAACGGCTGGGTGGAAAACTGGCTGCTGTACTGGCCGAGCAATACGCCGTCGGCGAGCAGGTTTTTCTTCGCGAGGTCCAGGGTGTAATGGGCGTCGATGGGCCAGTCTTTTTCCGGCACGAACTGCAAGGTGCGGTCATCGGACCAGCGCCAAGCCCCGGCCACGCCTGGTTTGAGGGTGATGCCCTCGGTCACCGGCTTGCCAATCGCGGCCAGCGGGGCCACCGATTCGGCGAAACGTACCTGTAAGTTATCCACAACCGGCGGTTGTTGGGTGTAGTCGGTCAGGTTCGGTTTGTGCAGCGAGTAGCCCACGGTGTGGGGCTGCGGCAGGTGGGAATACCATTGCCAGCCGTAGAAGGCAGCGGCGGCCAGCAGTATCAGGCCCAGCACGCCGGCACCCGCCTGGCGCGGATAAGCGCGCGCCTTGCGCCCCGTGTTTGTGAGGCCACGGCCGATGGCGCGCAGCCAGGACGGCGGTTGCCATTGGCCGAAGACGGCCCTCACCACAGTCAATAACGCACCGACAATACGGCGGCTGATCGCCTTCAACGAATCGAACATGGTGAGCATCCCTGGCTAAGTGCGGCGTATCTTACACGCGTCTTTGATACAAAAGATGACGTGGATACGCCGACCCGATCAGGCGTGTTGCACAAAGGTGAGGCGTACCGCAAAACCGATCAAAAGGCTGCCGAACAACCACTGTTGCAGGCGCTGCGCCGAACGATTGCGCGCCAGCCACTGGCCGATGCGCGCGCCGGCCAGGGCGTAGCAGCAATCGAACATAAACCCGAACGCTACCAGCACCGCGCCCAGCAATGCGAACTGCGCTGCTACCGGCCCGGTTTGCGGGTTGATGAACTGCGGCAACAACACCGAACAGAACAGCAGTGCCTTGGGGTTGAGCAGGTTTGTGAGCAAACCACGCTGGAACGCTGCGCGCCAGGCATGGGCGGTCGTGGGGTTATTGGTCGAGTCGAGGGCGGGCAGCATGTTGGCGCGCAGGCACTGCACCCCCAGCCATAGCAAATAGGCCGCGCCGCCCAAGCGCACCACGTCAAAGGTCCACGGTGCCACTTTGAACAACGTCGCCAAGCCCATGCCCGCCAGTGCCACATGGCAGGCTCGCGCCAGCCCCAGGCCTATCGCCGTGGTCAATGCCAAGGCCTTGCCCTGACGCGCGCCGGTTTGCAGCAGCAGGATCATGTCCGGCCCCGGCAGCAGGTACACCACTGAAAGCGCCATCAGAAATAACCAGAGTTCCGCCATGTTTCACCCCCTTTAAGTGTTGGCTAATTCTAGGGTTGAAGGGCGGGGCAGGTGCTTGCGTAGTCAGCCATAAAATCGTCTAGTCTTGGTACTATCTACCAGTAACTACCATAACGGCCATTCATTTATGCCAAATCTGAAACTTGATGCGTTTGACCGGAAAATTCTTGAAGCCTTGCAACGGGATGGGCGCCTGACCAACGTGCAGTTGGCCGACGAGATCGGACTGTCTGCTTCACCTTGCCTGCGCCGCGTGCGCCTGCTCGAAGAAGCCGGGGTGATTCGCGGCTATCAAGCCACACTGGATCGCGATGAAGTGGGCCTGGGGATGATGGTGTTTGTGGGCGTGAAGGTGGAGCGGCACAACGACACTGAGGCCAACGCCTTTCGCGAGGCGGTGACGGCGTTGCCCGAGGTGATCTCGGCGTTTTTGGTGTCGGGGGAATCTGACTTTCTGTTGCAGGTGGTGGTGCCGGATTTGCGCGGGTATGAGCGGTTTGTCACCGGCAGTTTGTTGAAGTTGCCGGGTGTGCGGGACATTCGCAGCAACTTCGCGATCCAGACCGTGAAAACGCCAGGGGCCTTGCCGCTCGGGCATTTGCCGGGTTGAAGACTTTAAAACACTGCAAAACCCATGTGGGAGCAACTGTCTTAATGGCTTAGTTGATCGTTCCCACGCTCTGCGTGGGAATGCCGCCCTGGACGCTCCGCGTCCGCTCTTGAGGTCGTGACGCCGAGCGTCACGGGATGCATTCCCACGCAGAGCGTGGGAACGATCGGTAAATGTCCTGCGAAAGAAAGGTACGGAGCAGGTAGGAGCGGCAGTTTCAGACCTTGCGCACTCTCGACATTGCCCCGAATCACTGTGGGAGCTGGCTTGCCTGCGATAGCGTCAACCTAGCCAGCATTCATGTCAGCTGACACTCCGCCATCGCAGGCAAGCCAGCTCCCACATTTGATGTTCATCAGCCTTTGGATCGTTCCCACGCGGAGCGTGGGAACGATCGGCGTGAGGATTCAGGTCCACCAGTAGCGCACGAGGTGGAAGAAAATCGGTGCGGCAAAACACACCGAGTCCAGCCGGTCCAGCATGCCGCCGTGGCCTTCGATCATGTGCCCCCAATCCTTCACGCCCCGGTCGCGCTTGATCGCCGACATCACGATGCCGCCGGCAAAGCCCAGCAGGTTGATCAGCAACGCAATCAGAAACGATTGCCATGGGTTGAACGGCGTGGTCCACCACAGCGCCGCGCCGATCAGGGATGAGAGCAAAATCCCGCCGACAAAGCCTTCGACAGTTTTGGACGGCGAGAGGTTGGGCGCGATCTTGTGTTTGCCGAACAGCTTGCCGCACACGTACTGCAACACGTCGGACAGTTGCACCACGATCACCAGATAAGCGATCAGCAGCAGGTTGCGGCCTTCGTAGCCAGGAATGTCGAGGGTCAGCAGCGCGGGTACGAAGGACACGCAGAACACCGCAATCATCAGGCCCCATTGCACTTTCGACGCGCGTTCCAGGAAGTGCGTGCTGTCGCCGCCCAGCGAGGCGAGGATCGGCAGCAGCAGGAATACGTACACCGGGATGAAGATCGAGAACAGCCCATACCAGTCCGAATAAATCAGCAGGTATTGCAGCGGCAACGCCAGGTAGAACGCGGCCACCAGCGCCGGGTAGTCGCTGCGGCGGGTGGGAGTGAGGGTTAGAAATTCGCGCAGGGCGTAGAACGACACGGCGTAGAACAGCAGGATCACCGCGCCGGTGCCGAGCCAGAAGGCGATGCCGATCACCACCACCATCACCCACCAGGCGTTGATGCGCGCGTTGAGGTTGTCGATCACCGCGTTGGGCGTGCCGCGGGTGCGCCATTTGAGGATCAGGCCGATCAGCGAGGCGAGTACCAGAATCGCGCCGATGCCGCCGAACAACATCAGGGTTTGGCTATCCATGTCAGACGTGCTCCGGAGCAAGGGCGAGCAGGGCATCGCGAGTACGGGCGAGAAACGCGGCTTTGTCTTCGCCTTCTTCCAATTGCAACGGCGCGCCGAAGCTGGTGGTGCACAGTAACGGCAGCGGCAGCACGCGGCCTTTGGGCATGACGCGATTCAGGTTGGCGATCCACACTGGGATCAGTTCGGCCTGTGGGTAACTTTTTGCCAGGTGGTACAGGCCGCTTTTGAACGGCAGCAGGCCGTCTTCCAGGTTGCGCGTGCCTTCGGGGAAAATGATCAGCGAGTCGCCGCTTTCCAGCGCGGCAAGCATGGGCTGCAAGGGGTTATCCATAGGGTCTTTGCGCTCACGGTCGATCAACACGCCATTGAACACGCGGTTGATGATGTAGCGGCGCAGCGCACTGGTGTTCCAGTAATCGCTGCCGGCCACCGGGCGCGTGAATTTGCGCAGGTTTTGTGGCAATGAGGCCCACACCAGCACGAAGTCGCCATGACTGCTGTGGTTGGCGAAGTAGATGCGCTGCACAGGTACGGGCGCGCAACCGAGCCACAGGCTGCGGGCGCCGGTGACCGTGCGGGCCATCGAAGTGATAAGCGTGGCGACCACGGGTTCGAACATGGGAATTCCTTATCCGGCGAAAGGCAGCCAAGGGCTGGCGAGGATCACGGCCAGGGTCAGCACTGCTTGCGCGCCCAGCAGCCAGGCCTGTTTGCGCAGTAGTTTGAGAGCACCGCGACGCCGTTCGGTCCACGGGCGGCCAACGCGCTTGGCCGATTGCAGGCCGAGGGTTTGCAGGGCCTGGTCGAGGTCCGGCGTGCGCCCGGTGTCGCGGGCCAGCAGGGCGAACAGGTCGGCGTCGAAGGCTACGCGCAACGCCCAATACTTTTGCAGCAGCCCGAGAATGATCATCCACAGGGCGAGCAGCAGGCAGATGGTTGAAATGCTGGCCATCAACAGTTGCGCCAGACCGAACAAAAACCCGAGCAGAGTCAGGCCTGTGGATAACTGATCCAGCGAGCGGCCACGACGCAGGAGGCTGGCGACGACCTGCAGTTCCATATCAGCGGGCATGGGGCAAACCCTCCAGAGCTTCACGGTGAGCGGGGTGCAGGACCACACGGGCCCGCGCTGTACGAATAATAGCCAGTGCCTCGTCGACCGTTGCCGCACGCCCGCTGTGCAGCAGCCAGGCGGCAACCGCGGTGGCGCTGCGTGAGTAACCAAGAGCGCAGCACACCAGCAGCGGGCCGTTGGCGCGCAGGCATTCGATTGCTTGGGCGGCTCGCAGGCATTCGTCCGGCGTTGGGGCGATCAGATCCAGCACGGGAATGGATTGATAAGCGCGGCCCTGTGGATTAATCGGCAGTTCGGCGCAGAGATCGACGATGGCCTTGAAAGGGGCTTGCTCAGAAGTTGCAGGAACCCGCCCGAGCCAAACGTTATCCACAATCAGGTCGGGTTGTGGATGGCCGCGTGTCCACAGCCGCGAATTTATCCACGCACCCGCCAGATAGGGGGCGTACAACCAACGGGCGGCGGGTGTCAGTCGGCCATCGGCGCGCTTCTGGAAGCCGCTGGCGCCGAGCACGAAATAATTGGCCTTGATCAACGCCAGGGACACGGCAGGCCATAGCAGCCACAACCACCCGCCGCGCAGTACGAAAGCCAGAACCACCAAGGCCACTGCGCCCAGCCCGTAACGCACACCCAATCGCCAGCGTTGGGGATCGCGCGTCAGCCGTATATTCAGCAAGGGGCTTGGATGCTCCACCGGCCATAACCATACGCAAAGCCAGCCGGCGAGGGCGCCTGTGGGTAAGTCAATAAAGTGATGTTGATAAGTGGTCAACACTGAAATGCCGATCAATGCGAACCAGCCGTGCACCAGCAGACGCCAGAAGCCCTGGGTGTGGCGCTGGTACATCACCCACAGGATCACCAGCAGCGCGATATGCAGCGAAGGCGCCTGATTGAACGGTTTGTCGAACCCGGCCAGCACGGCGAACAGCCAGCCGAACACGCCATCCAGTTCAGGCCGCTCGAAGGTGAAGCGCAGCGGCCAGATCAGGAAGCAGCTCACCGCAATCACTTGCGCACTCAGCAGGCGCATTGCGTGCTGCTTCAACTCATGCCGAGTGTTGGGCAGCAGCAGGGAAAACCCGTAGAGCAGGTCGATGGACCAGTACGGCACGATGGTCCACGCCAGAAAGGGCATATGGGTTTCCCAACCGAATACCAGCGTGCCGACGTCGCTGCGCTGGCTGGTGACCCAGGTGGCAAAGCCGTAGGTGCTGAAAAACAGCGGCGCCAACAGCAGCAGCCAGAGGACTGCCGGTTTCAAGAGGCCGGGTTCGCGCATGTTCAGATCTTCTGTGCCAGGGACACCGTGAAAATGCCCCACTCGTCCACACGCTGGGTGATCTTGCGAAAGCCCGCCGCCTCCACCAGTTGATCCATTTCCGCCTGGCTGCGACGGCGCATCACCCAGGCCTGGCCCTGGCGGTGGCTGGTCAACGCACGGGCGATCAACTCCAGTTGCGGGTGCCACGGTTGGCCGGTGTAGACCAGATAGCCGCCAGGTTCTACGGCTTTGGCAAGGCCTGCCAGCGAACCGCCGACCATGGCGTTATCGGCAAACAACTCATACAAACCGGACACCACCGCCAGCGTAGGCTTGGGGTCCAGTGCCGCCAGATCCAAACGATCAAACGCATCGCCTTTGACGAACTGCGCGATATCCCCCAGGCCCTTTTCGCGAATCAGCGCGCCACCGTCGCGCACGTTGATGTCGCTGTAATCGCGCAACAGGATCGACTCCGGCAACGGCGACACACCCTGCAAGGCTTCGAGAATGTAACGCCCGTGGCCCGCGGCGATATCCACAATGCGCACTTCGCGATCATCCGCGCGCAATTTGGCCATGGCCAGGCGCAGCAACTCCTCCACGTTCAGTTTGCGCTGGCGAATGCCGCGCCAGCCGATGGAATTGAGGTAATTGGTGTCAATCATCCGCCCCAGCCCGCCCTTGCCGGTCGGTTTGTTGCGGTACACGTAGTCCAGGGTGCTGCCCGAGTCGAAACCGGTATCGAAACCCAGCTTCACGCCATCGGACAGGCTTTTGCCCAGGCCCATGCTGGCGCGTGTCATGCGCCAGTACAGGTCGCGCAAGGAGTTGCGCGGCAGTGGCGCGGCGAGGGCTTCGGACTCGGCGCAGGTGGCGCCCAGTTTGTCGGCGTCCAGTAACGAGGCGCGGTCCAGCGGCTGCGTGAAGTTCTGCAGGATAAAGCGCCTGGCACTGCTCACGGCCACCGCGCGGTCGCGCTCGCCGAGGGTGTCGTGGAAGAAACCGGGGAGAATATGCAGCTCTTTTTTCAGGCTGCCGAGGCGGTCGAAAAACTGTTGCTGGGGTTTGCGGTGCACCACGAAGTCGGAGCCTGAGATCAACAACTGGGTCGGCACCTGGATCGCCTGGGCATCGGCGACCACTCGGTCGGCGGCTTCGTACAGGCCGAGCAGCACATTCACCGAGATGGCCTTGGTGATCAGCGGGTCGCTGTCGTAGGACGCTACGCGCTCGGGGTCGTGGCTGAGAAACCTGGCCTTGACGTAACTGTTGACGAAAAAATTGCCGCGAAACCGCCGCATCAATGCCAGGCCCGGCCGCGCGAAAGGCACGTAGAGCTTGACCTTGAAGGCCGGGGAAGCGAGTACCAGCGCGCGGATCTTCGGCGCGTAGTCGTGCACCCAAGTGGCTGCGATCACCGCGCCGACGCTTTGGGCGATGACGGCGATGTTTTCTTCTTCAATGTTGCAGGTGGCGCCAATGTGGTCGCAGAAGGTTTGCACGTCGCGGGCGCTGGTGGCAAAGCTGGGGCTGTCGCCGCGTTCGCCGGGGGATTGGCCGTGGCCACGGGCGTCCCAGGCGAAGATGTCGAACTGCGGTAGGTCGAGTTCATCCACCAGGTGTGCGATGCGCCCCGAATGCTCGTGGCCGCGGTGGAACAGCAGGATCGCCTTGCGCGGCTCATCACCCTGCGGGGCGGTGGCCGGCCAGTGCCGGTAGAAAAGCTCGACGCCATCATGGGTACTGAAGGTGTGCTCTTGCTGTTCGCGCATCGCAAAAATCCTTATGCAATCGGAGGGGTGTTGTCTTCTTTGAGGCCCTGGCGCACGCGGTTGACCAGGGTGTAGGCGAGCAGGGCGGCGACCAGCCACATCACCGTGTCGACCCACCCCGCGCCGAGCCAGCCCAGCGCCACGCCGGTGGCCAGTACGCCGAGTACGAAGGCGCGATCACTTTTACCCATCGGCCCGTCGTAGCGCCGCGACGCACCGACCATGGGCCCGAGTACCCCGGCGTATTCACTGAACACCGCCAGCAGCGCCACCAGCACCACCGGCGCCAGGCTCACGCCGGGGATCAGCGCAAAGGGCAGGATCAGCGCGCTGTCGGCGATCACGTCGCACAGTTCATTGAGGTAGGCGCCCAGGCGTGACTGTTGGCCGAATTCCCGGGCGAGCATGCCGTCGATGGCGTTGAGGGCCATGCGCAGGATCATCCACAGCGGGATCAGCGCAAACAGCCAAAGATGTTGAGCGAAGCTGGCGATCAACAGGCCGACCAGCAGGGAAACCACGCCGGCGAGCACGGTGATCTGGTTGGCGGTGGTGCCGTTGTCGTAGAGGCGCTGCACAAGGGGGCGCAGCAGGTTTTGAAAACGCGGTTTGAGCTGATAGATCGAAATCATGGGGGGTGGCGCTTCCTTGTCCGTGAACCCGCGAAAAACTGTGTTGGAGTGTGCCCGATTAATCGTGGCCTGCACCAGTGATGGCTCGTGTTTCTGGGGGGTTAATCACGGTCTGCTGCACACCGCAGTACACATGTGGGAGCGGGCTTGCCCGCGATGGCGGTGGGTCAGTGATAAAGGGTTTGCCTGATGGGCCGCCATCGCGGGCAAGCCCGCTCCCACAGGGGTTTTGTGTTGTTTTCGAACAAAAATTTCACGCTCCGTGTTATATCGTAACGAATTGTGTACATGTGGGCGTTGAGCGGATGCAAGTGGATCTAGAAGCGGAAGGCGCCTCGGTCGAGGGCCTTGCGCGCTTTCAGCAGGGACAGTTTCACGCCCGCAGGCTCCGGCAAGCCGGTATCGGCCTGACTGCCGTGACTGTGTGCGGCTGGGTGTTGGCGCTGTTTGTGGCGTTGTTTGCGCCGTTGTCGATCTGGCCGGTGGTGCTGATCAACTGCGCGTCCGCCTTACTGGTGCTGGTGGCCGGGTTGCAGTCGGCGTGGTGGGTGGCCGACTGGCGCGCCCAGGCGTTGGAAGAGCCGACGAGTGATGTCGTCGAATTACCGGAGCAAGAGTCAGGCCTCTACGCGCGCCTTGTAGGGCGTTTCGGCAGCGGCTTGATCGCGCAGATCGGCGCGCCCGTGCTGTGGCTGGCGGGCTGGTCGTTGCTGGCGCTGGTCAGCCTCCTCGAATTCTGGAACCTGGCATTGCCCGCCGCGCCCGTCGGGCAGTCCGCGAGCATCGGCGCTGCGCTGGCGCTGGCCTTGGGGTTTGGTTTGCTGGTGTTCGAACGCCGCCTGGCCCAGGAAACCGCCGCGCAATGGCCGGAAGCCGCGCAACTGGCGCAATTAAGCCGAGTGGCGATTGTGAGCCTGGTGGTCAGCGCGATTTGCTTGCTGTTCGCCAGTGCGGACGCGGTTTGGCCGTTGCGTGTGGCAGTGCTGATCGGCTTGTTGCCGGGTCTGGTCGCCGTGGAGTTTTTGCTGCGGGCCTTGCTGTCATTGTTCAGCCCGCGCCAGCCGCACGTTGAACCGCGCCTGATGGCGCAGAGTTTTATCGCCGGGCTGCTGCGCTGGCCGCCGCAACCCTTGCAAGCGCTGCAGCACGAATTGCACAACCGCTTCGGTATCGACCTGCGCCAGATCTGGGCATTCACCTACATGCGCCGCGCTTTTTTGCCGGTGCTGCTGGTGGTATTGGCCGTAGGTTGGGCGCTCACGGGTGTGCACGAAGTGCCTCTGCAGGGCCGTGGGATTTACGAGCGCTTTGGCAAACCGGTCCAAGTGTTCGGCCCCGGCCTGCATGCCGGGCTACCATGGCCGTTGGGCCGCGTGCTGGCGGTGGAAAACGGTGTGGTGCATGAACTGGCCACCAGTGTCAGCGAAGCTGCGGCGCCTGAATTGGCGCCCGCCGAGGGCCCGGCGCCAACCATCGCCAACCGCTTGTGGGACGCCAGCCATGTGAATGACAAATCCCAGGTGATCGCCAGCAGCAGCGGCGACAAGCAGAGCTTCCAGATCGTGAATATGGACGTACGTTTCGTCTACCGCATCGGCCTGACCGATCAGGCCGCGCTCGCCGCCACTTATAACAGTGCCGACGTGCCGACGCTGATCCGCAGCACGGCCAGCCGCATCCTGGTTCACGATTTTGCCTCGCGTACCCTCGACGAATTGCTGGGTGAACAGCGCACGAGCCTTGCCGACGAAATTGGCCGCGCGGCGCAAGCCGACCTGCAAAAACTCGACAGCGGTGTGGAAATTCTCGCCACGGTGGTGGAAGCCATTCACCCGCCAGCCGGCGCGGCCAATGCCTACCATGGCGTGCAAGCTGCGCAAATTGGTGCTCAAGCGCTGATTTCCCGGGAACGTGGCGCGGCCAGTGAACAGACCAACCAGGCCTTGCTGCAAGCCAGCACTGCTCGCGACCAGGCCATGGCCACCGCGCGCGAAGTGAATGCCGGTGCCCAGGCGGCGGACCTGCGCTTTGCCGCCGAACAAAAGGCCTACGCCAGCGCGGGCCAGGCGTTCGTGCTGGAACAGTACCTTGGTCAACTCAGCCTGGGCCTGGCCCACGCCAAGCTGCTTATTCTGGATCATCGCCTGGGTGCCGACGGCGCGCCGACGATCGATCTGCGTTCTTTTACGTTGCCGGCCGATCCTTCGGCGCCGCGCAAAGCCGTTCAATAAGGAGTCTGTCTGTTGAGCGCTCATTCTCACGATCACGGTCACCATCATCATGGTCATCACCACCACCATCATCACGGTGATGAGCAAGCGGGCGGCCCGTTCCCCTGGCGGCGTATGGCCTGGGCGGTATTGCTGGTGCTGTTTGCGGTGGCGGCGGCGAGCCTGGTGCAAGTGCGTTCCGGCGAAGCCACGGTGATTACCCGCTTCGGCAACCCGTCGCGGGTGTTGCTGGAGCCGGGCCTGGGCTGGCGCTGGCCGGCGCCGTTCGAGGCGGCGATCCCGGTGGACCTGCGCCTGCGCACCACGTCCAGCGGGTTGCAGGATGTGGGCACCCGAGATGGCCTGCGCATCATCGTGCAGGCCTACGTGGCGTGGCAGGTGCAAGGCGACGCCGACAATGTGCAGCGCTTCATGCGCGCGGTGCAGAACCAGCCGGATGAGGCGGCGCGGCAGATTCGCACGTTTGTCGGCTCGGCGCTGGAAACCACGGCGGCCAGCTTTGACCTGTCCAGCCTGATCAATACCGACGCCAGCCAGGTGCGCATCGCCGATTTCGAAGCGCAGTTGCGCCAGCAGATTGATCAACAATTGCTCACTACCTATGGCGTACGCGTGGCGCAAGTAGGGGTTGAGCGGCTGACGTTGCCGTCGGTGACGCTGACCGCCACCGTCGACCGCATGCGCGCCGAACGCGAAACCATTGCCACCGAACGCACCGCCGTGGGCAAACGCGAGGCGGCGCAGATTCGTTCCGCCGCCGAGCGGGATGCACGCATCGTGCAGGCCGACGCCACCGTCAAGGCGGCTGATATCGAAGCGCAATCTCGCGTGGAAGCCGCACAGATTTACGGCCGCGCCTACGCGGGCAATCCGCAGCTATATAACCTGCTGCGCTCCCTCGACACCTTGGGCACGGTCGTCACGCCGGGCACCAAAATCATCCTGCGTACCGACGCGGCGCCGTTCCGCGCGTTGGTCGAAGGGCCGAAGGACGTCCAGCCATGATCGAGCGTGACGGCCCGGACAGCCCGTGGATCCAGGCCGGGCGCCTGACCTTTCTGGCGCTGTACGCGGTAACGGTGTTGGCGGCGTTGGCGTGGGCGTTTTCCAATGTGCGCCAGATCGACCCGCAGAACCGCGCGGTGGTGTTGCACTTCGGCGCACTGGATCGCATTCAGAATGCCGGCCTGCTGTTGGCCTGGCCGCAGCCGTTCGAGCAGGTGGTGTTGCTGCCGGCGGCTGACCGCGTGATCGAGCGCCGAGTGGAAAACCTGCTGCGTTCTGACGCCGCGATCCAGGCCGACCGTGTGGCGAGTTTTGCCACGCCGCTGAGCGATGCACTGGCCGGGTCCGGTTACCTGCTGACGGGCGATGCCGGCGTGGTACAGCTGGATGTGCGGGTGTTTTACAAAGTCACCGAGCCTTATGCGTTTGTGTTGCAGGGCGATCATGTGTTGCCCGCGCTGGACCGCCTGGTGACGCGCAGCGCGGTGGCGCTGACGGCGGCGCGTGATCTGGACACCATTTTGGTCGCGCGCCCCGAGCTGATCGGCACCGACAATGGCGCCGCCGAGCGTCGTGAACGGCTGCGCGGCGATCTGGTGCAAGGTATCAACAAACGCCTGGCTGAACTGGCGTCCACCGGTTTGGGCCTCGGCATTGAAGTGACTCGCGTGGATGTGCAGTCGAGCCTGCCGGGCCCGGCGGTGAATGCGTTCAATGCTGTGCTCACGGCCAGCCAGCAGGCCGATAAAGCCGTGGCCAATGCCCGCACCGAAGCGGAAAAGCTCACGCAGACCGCTACTCAGGAAGCCGACCGTGTGGTGCAGGTTGCCCACGCCCAGGCCAGCGAGCGGCTGGCCAATGCCCAAGCGCAAACCGCCACGGTCGCTAGTCTCGCTCAGGTCAAAGACCCGGGCTTGCTGCTGCGCCTGTATCGCGAGCGCTTGCCGAAGATACTCGGCCAGGCGGGTTCTGTCACCACGGTCGATCCTAAAGACGACTCCCGTTTGATCATTCAGGGAGCCGAACAATGAGCGCACCCATGCTGACCTCCGCCGAGCAGCGCAGTGCTGCACGGCAATTGACCCTGGCCATGCTCGCCCTGGGTTTGCTGATACTGGGCCTGGTGTGGCGCTGGCTGGCGCCGGACCAGAGCGGCGTCAGTCAATTGCTGTTGGGTGTCGCTTCCTTGTTAGTGGCCGTGCCGGTGATGCGTTCGGCCTGGTACAGCCTGCGCTTCCCGAGCCTGCATGGCATCACCGACCAACTGATCGCCCTTGCGATGATTGGCGCGTGGGCCACGGGTGACCTGCTGACCGCCGCCTTGCTGCCGATCATCATGATTTTCGGCCACGTGCTGGAAGAGCGCAGCGTGATCGGCTCCCAGGAGGCGATCCATGCTTTGGGCAAACTGACCCGCAGCCATGCGCGCCGGGTTCAGGCTGACGGCAGCATCGTGGAGGTGGATAACGGCACGCTGAACACGGGCGATATCGTCGAAGTGCGCGCCGGTGACCGCGTGCCGGCCGATGGCGTGGTGCTGTCGGGCCAGGCGAGCCTGGACACGGCGCCGATTACCGGCGAGTCGGTGCCGCTGGAAGCCAGCGTGGGCGTGCAGGTGTTTGGTGGCGCGATCAACCTGGATGGCTTGCTGCGCTTGAAGGTGACGCGGACCGGCGACGAATCGACCCTGGGCAAGGTCATCGCGCTGATGCAGAACGCCGAGCGCTCCAAGCCGCCCATCACGCGGCTGCTGGAGCGTTATGCCGGCAGCTATATGGTGCTGGTGTTGTTGCTGGCGGCGGTGACCTGGTTTGTGACCAATGACGCCCAGGCCATGTTGGCCGTGCTGGTGGCGGCATGCCCGTGTGCGCTGGTGCTGTCGGCGCCGGCCACGGCGATTGCCGGGATTGCCGTGGCGGCGCGGCACGGGATCTTGATTCGCAGTTCGGCGTTTCTGGAAGAACTGGCAGACCTGACCTCGCTGGTGGTCGACAAGACCGGCACGCTGACGTTTGGCACTTTGCGCCTGCAATCGATTGAAACGACTGCGCCGGACCGGCAAGTGCTGTTGACCCTCGCCGCCAGCCTCGGTTCGGCCAGCAGCCACCCGGTCAGCCGCGCGCTGGCGGCGCTGGCGACCCAGGAGCAATTGCTGGTGCTGACGGACATCCGCGAGCGTCAGGGGCTTGGCGTGGTGGCGCAGACCGAGCAGGGTGAGGCGGCGTTGGGTCGGCCGGAGTTGTTTGAGCAACTGGGCATCGTCACCACGACCGTTCCCACCCACGATGGCCCGATTGCCGGGCTGGCGCTGAACGGGCAGTTCCTCGCGTGGCTGTTGCTGGCCGACAGCGTCAAGCCGGAAGCCCGTCAGGCGCTGCAAGAGCTGCGCGACCTGGGCCTGGGCCGCCAATTGCTGCTGACCGGTGACCGCCAGAGTGTCGCCGACAGCCTGGCGCTGGACGTGGGCATCAGCGATGTCGAAGCCCAGGCGCTGCCGGAAGACAAACTCAACCGCGTGCTGGGGGAGATCAACAGTGGTTTCCGGCCAATGGTGGTCGGCGACGGGATAAACGACTCGCTGGCACTCAAGGCGGGTGTGGTCGGCGTGGCGATGGGGGCGGGCGGGGCGGACATCGCCCTGGCGTCGGCGGATGTGGTGTTGATCGGCAGCGATTTGCGCAGGTTGGGCACTTGCGTGCGCTTGAGTCGCCAGTGCCGGCAGACGCTGCAAGTCAACGTGGTTATCGGGTTGGGTTGGACGCTGGCTATCGTGGTATTCGCGGCTTTTGGCTGGCTGGGCGCAGCGGGCGCGATGATTGCGGCGGTGTTGCACAACCTCAGCACCTTGCTGGTACTGGGTAATGCGGGGCGTTTGCTACGCTTTCAGGAGCCGCTGCTGAAGCTCGATGAATAATTTTCAGAAATATTTGCACACGGCTGTAACGCCAATGAGGGACCTCACTCTAGTGGTATGTCGAGACTGAACAATCCGTTCAGACCGACTCCACTACCGATCATGAGGAATACAAAAATGAACTTCAAATCCGCTGCTGCTGGTGCCGCCCTCGCAATGGCCGCCGCTACCATGTTTGCTGGTGTTGTCACTCAGGCTCAAGCCGCTGACACCTCCGTGCACTGCTATGGCATCAACGCTTGCAAAGGCCAGAACGACTGCAAAACCAAGGACCATGCTTGCAAAGGTCAGGGTTCTTGCAAAGGCCAGGGCTTCAAGGTCCAAGCCAGTGCCGATGCCTGCACCAAGGCTGGCGGCAAAGTCGGCGAATAACCGGCAACCGAGTGCTCCCGCAGCGGATGCCCCCCACCGCTGCGGACACTTTGCCCAGGAGTGAGTGATGTCCGCTTCCCTTTCAAGTCTGGGTTACGGCCTGGGTTTACGCAGTGAGTACTACCAGCAGATCCTCGAACAATCGCCCGCCGTGGATTGGTTCGAAGTGATCTCCGAGAATTATCTGGTTCAGGGCGGTAAAGCCTTGTATTACCTGGATGCGATAGCCGAGCGCTATCCCCTGGTGATGCATGGCGTGTCCCTGTCCATCGGTGGGCCCCATGCCCTCGATACCGATTACCTGAACAACATCAAACAGCTCGCCGAGCGCATTCAGCCCGCGTGGATTTCCGACCACCTGTGCTGGAGCCGTGGCAGCGCACACCAGTTGCACGATCTGCTGCCGCTGCCTTACACCGAAGAGAGCCTTTACCACGTGGCCGCCCGCGTTCGCCAAGTGCAGGATGTGTTGCAGCGCCCGCTGGTGCTGGAAAATGTCTCCAGTTATGTGCGCTCCAGGGCGGATGAATTCACCGAGTGGGAATTTCTCAACGCGCTGGCCCATCTCACCGGCTGCCAACTGCTGCTGGACGTGAACAACGTGTACGTCAGTTCGCGTAACCACGGGTTCGACGCGTGGACGTTCATTCGCAGCCTGGCGCCCCATAGCATCCGCCAACTGCATTTGGCCGGGCATATGGATTATGGCGATTACGTGGTCGATACCCACGACCACCCCGTGTGTGACCCGGTGTGGGCGCTCTATCAACAGACGCTTGAGCACTTGGGGCCCGTGTCGACGCTGCTTGAGCGCGATGATCATTTCCCGCCATTCGAAGAATTGCTCACCGAATTGAGCAAGGCCCGTGAATTGGGCGCGACTGCCCTGGCGAGGAGGTCGCTATGCGCCTGACCGATTGGCAATTGGCCTTTGAACAGCATTTGTTATCTGAAACCTCCACCGCCAATAGCCATTTTGCCGCCACCTTGCTCGGCGGGCCGACGCTGGATGTGGACACCGGCCTGGCGATTTATCACAACGCTTATGTCTCGCGGTTGCAGGAAGTGTTGCGCCATGACTTCGGCGCGATCTGGTATTGGCTGGGCGATGATGAATTCGCGTTACTGACAGAAGCCTACGTGCGCCGTTATCCGTCGGCCCATTACAGCCTGCGCTGGCTGGGTGAGCGTTTCCCCGCGTTCATCGTCGAGCATCTGGTCCCTGAACAGAGCCCGCCGCTGGCCGAGCTGGCGCGGCTGGAATGGGCGTTCACGCTGGCGTTCGACGCCCTTGAAGGCGAGCCGTTGAGCCTGAACGACATGGCCACACTGCCGCCCGAAGACTGGCCGGGTTTGCAGGTGACGCTGGCGCCTTCGGTGCAGCAGCAACTCTGCCATTTCAACACGGTGGCGATTTGGCGGGCGAGCAAGGATGAGTCGGATTTTCCCGACAGCCATGCACTCGAGCTGGCGCAGATTTGCCTGGTGTGGCGCCACCAGAATGTATGCCACTACCGCAGCCTGGAGCCCGCAGAAGCCTGCGCCCTGGCGGGCATGGTGACTACCGGCTGGAATTTTTCAGAACTGTGCGCAGAGCTTGCAGTCACTTATGGAGAGGGTGCCCCGTTGCAGGCCGTTACGTGGCTTAAACAATGGATCCAGGACGGTTTGCTCGAGCGTCGAGCCCCATAGAAAGGCGCTATTAAATCGATAGCCTCCTACTTTGTCTCCGGATGGTCTACCCTCACTCCAGACGTCTGAAACAAGGGGGGACTACTCATGCTCGCGCAACTTCCACCGGCCTTACAGAATCTTCAGCTACCGCTGCGTCTTCGACTCTGGGACGGCCATGAATTCAACTTGGGCCCCGAGCCCAGTGTGACCATCGTGGTGAAGGACCCCACGGTCGTGACCAAGCTGACCCATCCAACGCTCGATTCACTGGGCGAAGCTTTCGTCGAGGGCAAACTGGAGCTGGAAGGCTCCATCTCCGAGGTCATCCGGGTGTGTGACGAGTTGAGTCACGCCCTGATCGAGGACGACGAGGGGAGTCGTCCGGTGCGCTCGATCCACGACAAGGCTACCGACGCGGCGGCCATTTCCTATCATTACGACTTGTCCAACGAGTTCTACCAGCTCTGGCTGGACCAGGACATGGCGTACTCCTGCGGTTATTTTGAAACCGGCAGCGAATCCATCGACCAGGCCCAACAAGACAAATTTCGCCACCTGTGCCGCAAATTGCGGCTGCAGCCGGGCGAGTATTTGCTCGATGTCGGCTGCGGTTGGGGCGGGCTGGCGCGGTTTGCCGCACGGGAGTTCGGGGTCAAGGTGTTTGGCATCACCTTGAGCAAAGAGCAATTGGCGCTGGCCCGTGAGCGGGTCAAAGCCGAAGGCCTGGAAGATCAGGTGGACCTGCAGCTGCTCGACTATCGCGACCTGCCGCAGGACGGCCGTTTCGACAAGGTGGTCAGCGTGGGCATGTTCGAACACGTCGGCCACGCCAACCTGGCGGAATATTGCAAAGTCCTGTTTGGCGCGGTGCGTGAAGGCGGTCTGGTGATGAACCATGGCATCACCGCCAAGCACACTGACGGTCGCCCTGTGGGCCGTGGCGCCGGGGACTTTATCGAGCGTTACGTGTTTCCCAATGGCGAGTTGCCGCATTTGGCGATGATGACGGCCGAGATCAGCGAAGTCGGGCTGGAAGTGGTCGACGTCGAAAGCCTGCGTCTGCACTACGCGCGCACGCTGGACCATTGGAGCGAGCGTCTGGAAGACAATCTGGAGGCTGCTGCGAAGATGGTGCCGGAGCAGGCGCTGCGGATCTGGCGCCTGTACCTGGCCGGTTGCGCGTACGCGTTTGCGCGGGGCTGGATCAACCTGCATCAGATTCTGGCGGTAAAACCCCATGCCGATGGCAGCCATGAACTGCCGTGGACGCGGGAGGATATCTACCGCTGATCTTCCAGGTTCTGGAGGTCAAAAAACTGTGGGAGCTGGCTTGCCTGCGATAGCGGTGTATCAGGACTGGATAAGTCGACGGGTAGACCGCCATCGCAGGCAAGCCAGCTCCCACATTGGTTTGGTGTTACCCGTTAGAGAATCGGTGAGATAAGCCGCGCGATCCGCATGCCCAGTTGTTGCAGGCGGCGGGTTTCGCGGCTTTCTTCCTGGCTGACTTCATGGGCCAGGGTAAAGTCATCCAGCAGCATCTGCTCCACTTCGCTGGTGAAGGCCTCGTCTACCGTCAGCAACATCACTTCGAAATTCAGCCGGAACGAACGGTTGTCCATGTTCGCACTGCCGATGGCGCTGATTTCGCTGTCTACCAGCACCACCTTCTGATGCAGAAAACCTGGTTTGTAGCGAAATACCCGCACACCGGCGCGTAGCGCTTCGATTGCGTACAGGCTGGACGCCGCGTAGACGATGCGATGGTCCGGACGCGAGGGCAGCAGCAGGCGTACGTCCACACCGCGCAATACCGCCAGGCGCAGGGCTGCGAACACGGCTTCGTCAGGGACGAAGTACGGGCTGGTGATCCACACGCGCTCGGTGGCGGCGTGAATGGCTTCGACAAAAAACAGCGAGCAGGTTTCATACGGGTCTGCCGGGCCGCTGGCGAGCAGTTGGCAGAGCACGCCGTCTTCGGGGTAGGCGTCCGGCAGAATCAGTGGCGGCAGTTCGCGCGCGGCCCAGAACCAGTCTTCGGCGAACGATTCCTGCAGGCACGCCACTACCGGGCCGGTGACTTGTACGTGGGTGTCGCGCCACGGCGCCAGCGGCGGTTTCTTGCCCAGGTACTCATCGCCGACGTTATGCCCGCCGACAAACCCGGTAATGCCATCCACCACCACGATTTTGCGGTGGTTGCGGAAGTTGACCTGAAAACGATTGAGCCAGCCGCTGCGGGTGGCGAATGCTTTGACTTTGACTCCGGCATCGCGCAGCGATTGCACATAACGATGGGGCAGGGCGTGGCTGCCGATGCGGTCGTAGAGCACGTGAATGTCTACACCTTGCGCAGCTTTTTCCTTCAGCAAGGCATGTAATTGCCTGCCAAGCTCGTCGTCATGAATGATGAAAAACTGGAACAGCACGGCAGTTTTGGCGCTGCGGATCGCCTCGAAGATCGCGCTGAAGGTGGCGTCGCCATTGATCAGCAAGCGCACTTCATTGTTGGCCAGGCACGGCATGCGCCCCAGCTTGGGCATGGCCCGCAACGAGGCGTAAGCGCTGGAGTTGCGCGCGGCCAGGGCTTCTTCGACCCACGGGCGCCAGTTCAGCGCGGTGATCGCGGTGTGCATTTCCTGGTTGGCCTGGCGACGCGCCTGGATGTACGCATCAAAGGTGCTGCGGCCAAAAATCAGGTAGGGAATCAGCGTGAGGTAAGGCATGAACATCAGCGATAAGGCCCAGGCGATCGAGCCTTGGGCGGTCCTGACGGTCAGCACCGCGTGGATGGCGGCGAGGGTCCCGAGAAAATGCAGCGTAGCGATGAAATAGGCGAGCAGGTGCGGGCCAAAAAAATCCATGAACGACATCTCTCCAGGCGATCCGAGTGCCTAACAGACCATGAACAGCGGCGAATGTCGCTATTTTATTTGCCGTGCAACACTGGCGGCTTTGCGGCGTCTAACGCCCACAATTACCCAGGAGTTACTCGATGAATGCTCGTCTGCCAGTTTTGGCCATGGTCATTGGTTTGTCGCTGCCCGTGGCGGCTCAGGCGCAGATGCTGGCGCCGGGGTTGTGGGAATTGACCACCAGCAATATGAAAGTCGATAACCAGGACTTGCCGGACCTGTCGCTGATCCTCGGCCAGCTCAAGCAACAGATGACCCCCGAACAGCGCGCCATGCTGGAAAAGCAGGGCATTACCATGGCCGGCAAAGGCGTGCAGGTGTGCCTCACCCCGGCGCAGGTGGCCTCTGACTCGATCCCCCTGACCGACCCGCAATCGGGTTGCAAACAGGAAGTGACCGACAAGACCGGCAACCAGTGGAAATTCCGCTTCAGCTGCCCGAAAGCCCAAGGCACCGGCGTCGCCACTTTCCAGAGCCAGAAAGAATTCACCACCACGGTCAACGGCACCTTCAATGCCACCGGCATTCAGCAGAAGGGCAGCCTCGACAGCCACGCCCAATGGCTGAGCAACGATTGCGGTACCGTCAAACCCCGCGCTTAACGCAGAAAATGCAGGGGCAAACCCTGGCAACTGTCGACCACCTGGCCGTTGTGCCACGCCAGGTGGCCGGACACCAGCGTGGTGCTGACGCTGTGGCGAAAACTGCGCTCGGCGAACGGCGTCCAGCCGCAACGCGCCAGGATCGGCTGGCTGCTCACCGGCTTGCCTTCGGCCTCGGGCTGGATTAATACCAGGTCGGCCCAATAACCCTCACGTAAATAACCACGATCCGGAATGGCGAACAGGTCGGCCACGCGGTGGCTGGTTTTCGCCACCAGCGTAGTCAGCGGCAGGTGCCCGTCAGCCACCAGTTCCAGCAAGGCCGGCAGCGCGTGCTGCACCAGCGGCAGCCCGGACGGCGCTTCACGATAACCCAACTGTTTTTGCGCCCAGGTGTGCGGTGCGTGGTCAGTGCCGATCACATCCAGACGATCACTGAGCAAGGCAATGCGCAGCGCGTCGCGGTCGGCGCGGGACTTGATTGCCGGGTTGCATTTGATCTGGTGGCCAAGGCGGTGATAGTCGCGGTCATCGAACAGCAAATGGTGCACGCAGACCTCGGCGGTGATGCGTTTTTCCGCCAGGGGTTTGTTTTCGAACAGGTCCAGTTCGCGAGCGCTGGTCAGGTGCAGTACGTGCAGACGCGTGTTATGGCGCTTGGCCAATTCCACCGCAAACGAGGATGAGCGATAGCAGGCCTCGGCGTCACGAATCAGCGGGTGGGCGACGGCGGGAATCTGGTCGCCAAAGCGCTCGCGCAGACGCTGCTCGTTGGCGAGGATGCTCGGCGTGTGTTCGCAGTGGGCCAGCAAAATAGTCGGCACTTCGGCGAACAGGCGCTCCAGAATCCGTGGGTCGTCCACCAGCATATTGCCGGTGGAAGCCCCCATGAACACTTTGACTCCGGCCACTTCACGCGGGTCGAGGGCGGCCACGGTGTCGAGGTTGTCGTTGCTCACGCCGAAGTGAAAGCCGTAGTTGGCCACTGAGTGCAGCGCAGCTCGGCGTTTTTTGTCAGCCAGGGCTTCCAGGTTCAGGGTGGCAGGGTTGGTGTTGGGCATGTCCATGAAGCTGGTGATGCCACCGGCCACCGCCGCGCGGGACTCGCTGTAGAAACTGCCTTTGTCCGGTGCGCCGGGTTCGCGAAAGTGCACCTGGTCGTCGATCATGCCGGGCAGTAGCCACTGGCCCTTGGCGTCGATTTCCACCGGCTCGTTGTAGCCTTCCAGGCTGGTGGCGATCTTTTCGATGCGGCCATTGGCGACCAGCACGTCGGCGTCGAATTCCTGGCCTTCATTCACCAGACGGGCGTTGCGAATCAGCAGGCGGCTCATGGTTCAGAACTCGTTTTGCAGGGCTTTGTAGCCGCGTACCAGGTCGACGTTGGTGCGCGCCACGTCTTCGGAAAACTCCGAGGCGCTGACGCTCACCGGCGGGAATTGCGACAGGTCGGTGTTGGGCCCGATGCGGGTGGTGGAGGGCACGTAGAACGCGGCGGGCAGGTCGCGGCCGTCGACCACCGAGTTGTGGCGCACCACGCAACCGTCGCCCACGGCGCAGTTGAACAGCACGCTGTTGAAGCCGATAAACACGCGGTCGCCGACGACGCAGGGGCCGTGGACGATGGAGCGGTGCGCGATGGAGGTGAATTCGCCGATGGTCACCGCTGCGCCGGATTTGGAATGGATGACCACGCCGTCCTGGATGTTCGAGTTGGCGCCGATGGTGATCGGGTCCATGGCGCCGCTGGCGTCGACTTCGTCGGCGCGAATGACGGCGTAGGGGCCGACGAACACGTTTTCGCCGATGATGACTTTGCCGCAGATGATCGCGGTTTTGTCGACGTAGGCCGACTCGGCAATCACCGGCAGGTCGCCGGAAGGGTTCTTGCGGATCATGCAACAGGCTCCGTGATGGTGTGAACGTAGTCGCCGTCGATGGCGTTGTAGAAGCAGGTCGGGCGGCCGGTGTGACAGGCCGGGCCGAGTTGGTTGACGATCAGCAACACCGCGTCGCCGTCGCAATCCAGCCGGGCTTCGACCAACTGTTGCCAGTGGCCGGAGCTCTCGCCTTTGCGCCACAGCTGCCGGCGCGAACGTGACCAGTAGCAGACTTGCCCGGTGGCCAGGGTTTCGTTGAGGGCCTGGCGGTTCATCCAGGCCAGCATCAACACCTCGCCGCTGCCGTGTTGCTGGGCGATGGCGGCAATCAGGCCATCGCTGTTCCACGGCAGGGCGTCGAGCACCGGTTCGAGCGGAAAGCGGCTGCCCAGGGCAGCCTCTTCCAGGTCGAGCATGCTCAGTTTCATGGCTTGCTCAGGGCGGCGCACAGGGTGTTGAGGTTGTATTCGAACAGCCCGGTGAAGGTGCTGGCCGGGCCTTCGGCGGCGAGGGCATCGGAGTACAGCGTGCCGCCGATTTGCGCGCCGCTTTCGTCAGCAATCTGCTTGAGCAGGCGCGCGTCCTTGATGTTTTCCATGAACACGGCCTTGACCTTGTCTTTGCGAATCTGGGTGATCAGCGCGGCCACTTCGGCGGCAGACGGCTCACGCTCGGTGGACAAGCCCTGTGGCGCGAGGAACTGAATGCCGTAGGCCTGGCCCAGGTAGCCGAACGCGTCATGGGACGTGACGATGCGACGGTTGCCCGGTGGCAGTGCGCCGAACTTGGTCTTGGCTTCGGCCAGCAGGCGGTAGATTTCTTTCAGGTAGGCCTGGCTGTTGCGCAGGTAGTCAGCCTTGTTGGCCGGGTCGGCGGCCACCAGTGCCTTGGTGATGTTGTTAACGTAGATTTCAGCGTTGGCCAGGTTGTGCCAGGCGTGCGGGTCCGGAATGGTCTCGCCGTCTTCTTCCATGGTGTGGGAGATCACGCCCTTGCTGGCGGTGACGACCGTGGCCTTGGTCTCGGTGCTGGTTACCAGGCGATCGAGCCAGGGTTCGAAGCCCAGGCCGTTCTTGATGATTACTTTGGCCTTGAGCAGTGCCTTGGCGTCATCGGGGGTGGGCTCGTAGGTGTGGGCATCGGAATCAGGCCCGACCATGTTGCTGATCTGGATGTGATCGCCACCGATCTGGTGGGTGATGTCATCCAGAATACTGAAGCTGGTCACCACTTCCAGTTTGTCGGCGGCCTGTGCCATCGACAGCGGCAGCAGAAGACTGAACAACACGAGTAAAGCGCGCATCGGGAAACACCTCATTGGGATGTAAGAGAGGGCGGGCGGCGCAGCAAGCCGTGCACCGGGCCGAAAACCACGGACAGCAAATACCCGACGCCAGCCACCAGCACGATGGCCGGGCCGCTGGGCAGTGAGTAGTAGAACGACAGCAACAAACCGAACCACACCGACAGGCATCCCAGCACTGCCGACACCGCGATCAACACCGGCAGGCGCCGGCTCCAGAAACGTGAGGCAATGGCGGGCAACATCATCAAACCCACCACCATCAAGGCGCCGATGGCCTGGAAACCAATCACCAGGTTCAGCACCACCAGGGTCAGGAACAGCCCGTGGGCCAGCGGGCCGAGGCGGCTGACGGTTTGCAGGAATAACGGGTCGAGGGTGTCGAGCAGCAGCGGTTTGTAGATCACCGCCATGGCGATCAGGCTGAAGCTGGACACCCACAGCATGCCGGTGAGCGTGGTTTCATCCACGGCCAGGGCGGAGCCGAACAGCAGGTGCAGCAGGTCCAGACGCTTGCCGGCGATGCCAAGGATCAGCACGCCGGCGGCGAGGGAAATGGGGTAGATGGCAGCGAGGCTGGCGTCTTCGCGCAGGCCGGTGCGGCGGGTGATCCACGCCGACAGGCCCGCCATGCCCAGCCCGGCGCCGAGGCCGCCGATGGTCAGAGCGGGCAGGCTGATGCCGGCGAACCAGAAGCCCAAGGCTGCGCCGGGCAGGATGCCATGGGCCACGGCGTCACCGATCAGGCTCATGCGCCGCAGGATCAGGAACACGCCCAGCGGCGCGGTGCTGCACGCCAGCACCAGCCCGCCGATGAGGGCGCGGCGCATGAAAACGAAGTCGTGAAAGGGCATCCACACATGAGCGGCGAAGTGCATCAGGCCACCTGCATCTGGGGTTGCGGGCGGATCAGTTCTTTACTGGGGCCAAACACGCAGCCGCTGCTTTTGATTTGCACGACTTGCTGAGTGTGATGGCGCACGGAGGCGAGGTCGTGGCAAACGATGACCACCGTGCGGCCTTCGTCGTGCCAGGCGTGCACGTGTTTCCAGCACAGCGCCTGGCCTTCTTCATCGAGGGCGGCGTGGGGCTCGTCGAGCAACAGCACCGGCGCTTCGGCCAGGCTCATGCGGGCGAGCAGGGCGCGCTGTAACTCGCCGCCGGACAAAGCCATCAGCGGGCGATGCTCCAGGCCCGTCAGGCACCAGTCTTCCAGCACCGCTTGCAGGCGCTGGCTACGCTGTTCCGGTGTTAGCGTGGTGCCCCAGAAACCGGCGGCAACCAGTTCCTGCAGGCTGATCGGAAACTGACGGTCCAGGTGTTGTTGCTGGGGCAGGAACGACAGCCCGCCACGGCGTGGAACCGCCACGCTGACTTTTCCCGCCAGCGGCTTTTGCAAGCCGGCGATGACTTTAAGCAGGCTGCTTTTACCGGTGCCGTTGGCGCCGATGATGCCGGTGAGGCTGCCTTTTTCCAGGTTCAGGTCCAGCGCGGGTGTCAGGGGTTGGCCGGGGGCGCCCCAGCGCAAAGCGGTGCAGGTGATCATTCAGCGTTTCTCGTCCAGCGGCTTTCAGCCACGGCATCGTGCGCGTGCAGGCTTTCGGCGTGGATCACTTTCAGGTGGAAGGCTTTGACGGCATCCGAGCGTTTCAAGGCGAGGTTCAGGCGGCGGGCAGCGTCTTCGCAGAACATCAGGTTCTGCCCGTTGGCCAGGGCGAAGGCTTGTTCGTCCGCACGTTTCACAGCGGTTTGCACGGCCGTGCCGAGGGCGAGTTCGACGTTGTCGATGAGATCGGTCAGGGGCAGCGACGGCAGCGTTTCGTCCAGTTGCACGGAGATCTGCGCGCTGCTGCGCTGGCTGTGGGGCGTGGCGACGATGCCGTTGGCACTGCCGAGCCAGGTCAGCACATCTTCATGCTGCAACGGCGTGTTGGCGAAATCATCGATAAATTGCTGTTGAATCAACTGCCTGGCGAGGGCAGCGGAGCACGGGCAGGTGGAAGAGTAAGTAACGTCAATTTTTAGTTCCACGTGGAACATTCGGTTTTCCAGACGCGCTTCGATGCACACCGGGTAGCCTTTCCAGCCGGCCAGCGGGCTGACCAGTGCGGCGCGTTTGAGCAGCAAATCGGTATGAATGCGCAGGTAGGCGTTCTTAGATAAACCTTCATGACTCTCCAGAAAGCGCTCAAGTAGAGTACGCAGAAGCGCAGGCGTCAGCGGTTGTTGGTCGAGCATTTCCAGGGCCAGGTACAGGCGTGACATATGAATGCCACGGGCTGCACCGTCGTCCAGGCTCACACCGGCGTCGGCGGTGGCGGTCAGGCGCTGGCCGTCGATGAGGATGGGGAGGGCGATACCGCACATGCCCACCCAATCGAGTGGCATGGCTTGGCGGGAAGCCTGCGCGGCGATATCCGGCAGAGTCAGCGCATTCATGGGCAGGTCCATCGTTGGAATAAAAAAGACATGTTATATTATAACTATTGAGTCGACGATGATTTTTCTGTTCACGCCTTTCTTCAGTCATGTCGAGCAGGGACGCTCCTTTATTTGCGGTATATGTCATGCATAGACGTCAGCTTCTCAACCTGCTGCTGGTCAGCCCCCTGTTCACCTTGCCTTTGGGGGCTTACGCCACACAGATTCGCAATGCACGCCTGTGGCGTTCGGACGACAAACTGCGGCTGGTGCTCGACCTCAGCGGCCCGGTGCAATACAAAACCTTTTCACTGACCTCGCCGGAGCGCTTGATCATCGACCTGAGCGGTGCCGGGCTCAGCGGTGATTTCTCGCAACTTGCGCTGAAAAACAGCGGCATTACCTCAATTCGCTCGGGGCATTTCGGCAAGGGCGACACCCGCATCGTGCTTGACCTGGCCGCGCCAATGCAGCTCAACAGCTTCTTGCTGCCGCCGCAGGACGGCCAGGGCCATCGCCTGGTACTCGACCTGACCAGCGCCACCCGCGCGCCGCGCCAAATCGCGGCGGAACCTGCGCCATTGGTGGCGCCCGTGGACAAGGCGCACCCCAAGCGCGACATCATTGTGGTGGTCGACCCCGGCCACGGCGGCAAAGACCCGGGCGCCGTCGGCTCCAAGGGCCAGCGTGAAAAAGACGTGGTGTTGTCGATCGCCCAACTGCTGGCCAAACGCTTGAAGCGTGAGAAGGGCTTTGACGTGAAGCTGGTGCGCAACGACGACTTCTTTGTGCCGCTGCGCAAGCGCGTGGACATCGCCCGTCAACACAAGGCCGACATGTTTATCTCGGTGCACGCCGACGCCGCGCCACGGCTCACGGCATCGGGGGCTTCGGTGTATGCCTTGTCGGAAGGCGGCGCGACATCCGCCACCGCACGCTTCATGGCGCAACGCGAGAACGGCGCCGACCTGCTGGGCGCCACCACGCTGCTCAATCTCAAGGACAAGGACCCGATGCTGGCCGGTGTGATTCTCGACATGTCGATGAACGCCACCATCGCCTCCAGCCTGCAACTGGGCAGCTCGGTGCTGGGCAGCCTGCAAAGCATCACCACGCTGCACCAGAAACGTGTGGAGCAGGCCGGTTTTGCGGTGCTCAAATCACCCGACGTGCCGTCGATCCTGGTGGAGACCGGGTTCATCTCAAATACTCGGGACGCCCAGCGGCTGGTGACCGCGCGTCATCAACAGGCAGTCGCCGATGGCTTGTTTGAAGGCTTGAAAAGTTACTTCCAGAAGAACCCGCCGATGAACAGCTACATGGCCTGGGTTCAGGAACAGAAGAACGGCCAGGTCTAACAGCCGGTTATGCGGCTGCACGTGAATTTGGCGCTGGCTCCACCGGAACTGGAAAACCGGTTGAGGGTGGTCCAGCCCACGCGGCGCGTGTAGCCAACCCACGCCTCACCGTCGGACGCCAACCCGGTAAAGAACGTCAGTTGCCCATAGCGGCTGCTGGTCTGTGCCCAATAGCGTTTGCCGATCACCTCATATCCGCGCAGATACGTCGTGCTGCCCACCGTCGCCACGCTGTAGGCATTGCCCAGCGGGTCCACACACGCCAGCAGGTTGGCGCTGCGCGTGCAGTGGGCCAGCAGGCTCGGTGCTTGCGCGCAGGCCGGTCCTGCGGCTGCCAGAAACAGGGCGCACACCAGGTATTTCATAAGGGTTCTCGCAGCCAGGAAGTGTTCAAGCATTGCGCCCTTCGTCGTGACGAGCAAGGGGGGATTGGCTTATTTGTATTGTTATACTATAACATAAAAGCACAGCCTGACCCGTGAACTGCTTTCCATGACTGAACATGACCTCCTGGCCCAACCACCCGCCGACTACATGAACGAAGCCCAGCAAGGCTTCTTCCGTGAGTTGCTGCTGACCCAGCGCTACGAACTGCAAGCGCGCATCGAGGCCGAGTTTCTGCTGCTGCGCGAGCAGGAAATCAACAGCGACCCCGCCGACGTAGGCAGCGCCGAAGAACAGCGCCAATGGCAACTGCGCCTGCTGGAGCGCGAAAAGAAGCTACTCGACAAGATCGACGATGCCCTGGAATTGCTGGCTCGCGGCGAATACGGCTGGTGCCGCGAAACCGGCGACCCCATTGGCCTGAAACGCCTGCTGCTGCGCCCCACCGCGACTTTAAGTATCGAAGCCAAAGAACGTGAAGAGCTGCGCGAACGCCATAAACGGGCGATTTGACCGGCCACCCTGATGAGGAATACCTGATGACCAATCGCCTTCCCGTTACCGTGTTGTCCGGCTTCCTCGGCGCCGGTAAAAGCACACTGCTCAATTACGTCCTGCGCAACCGCGAAAACCTGCGCGTGGCAGTGATCGTCAACGACATGAGCGAAATCAATATCGATGGCAGTGAGGTCCAACGTGACGTCACCCTCAATCGCGCCGAAGAAAAACTGGTGGAGATGAGCAACGGCTGCATCTGCTGCACTTTGCGTGAAGACTTGCTCGAAGAAGTCGGAAAACTCGCCAAGGAAGGTCGGTTCGATTACCTGCTGATCGAATCCACCGGCATCTCGGAGCCTTTGCCCGTGGCCGAAACGTTCACCTTCCGCGATGAAAACGAGCAAAGCCTGGCGGACATCGCGCGGCTGGACACCATGGTCACCGTGGTCGACGGCATGAATTTCCTGCTCGATTACCAGGCCGCCGAAAGCCTTGCCTCGCGGGGCGAAACCCTGGGTGAGGAAGACGAGCGCTCCATCACCGACCTGCTGATCGAGCAGATCGAATTCGCCGATGTGATCCTGATCAGCAAGATCGACCTGATCAGCAGCCGCGAGCGCGAAGAACTGATCGCAATCCTCGAACGCCTGAATGCCCAAGCCGAAATCATCCCGATGGTCATGGGCGAAGTGCCGCTGAACAAAATCCTCAACACCGGCCGCTTCGACTTCGAACGTGCTGCCCAGGCACCCGGCTGGTTGCAGGAATTACGCGGTGAGCACATCCCGGAAACCGAGGAATACGGCATCGCCTCCACGGCTTACCGTGCGCGGCGCCCGTTTCATCCGCAGCGTTTCTTCGACTTTATCGACCGCCCTTGGGTGAATGGCAAGCTGCTGCGCTCCAAGGGTTTTTTCTGGCTGGCGAGCAAACACCAGGACGCGGGCAGTTGGTCCCAGGCCGGTGGCCTGATGCGCCATGGTTTTGCCGGACGCTGGTGGCGTTTTGTGCCGAAAAGCCAATGGCCACAGGACGAAGAAAGCATTGCCGCGATCATGGGCAACTGGCAGCTCAGCACCGGCGATTGCCGCCAGGAGCTGGTATTCATCGGGCAAAACATTGACTTCGACCAGATGCGCACCGAGCTGAACGCGTGCCTGCTTAACGATGAAGAAATGGCGCTTGGCGTGGAAGGCTGGCGCCAGTTGGCCGACCCCTTTGGCCCTTGGTACGAGGAGGCAGCCGCCTGATGCTGGCCCCGGTGATTCCCCTGCGCCCCGTGATTCGCCAGACGCGCGGTGAAACGCCGCTGGCGCTGTCTGACATCCTTGACGATGGCGTCAACCTGTCGCTGTGGCAGCGCCAGTTGCCACTGCACATCGCCGAATTTGGCGCCTTGCTGGTGGCGCTCAACGAACCGCTCGCGGACGCCTTGGTGATTGAGCTGAAAGACGATGACTCGGTGCCGAACCTGCAGGGTTTGGCATCCAGTTGCAGCGATCTTGAAGGTTACGAAGGCTTTATCGCCGATGTGTCGTGGCTGGTCAGCGCATTCGCCTGTCTGCTCGGTGCCAAGCGCATCGGCGTGCGCCTGCGCCTGTTGGACAAGGCCATGTGCCCGCGCTTTCATGTCGACCACGTGCCCGTACGGCTGATCACCACTTATGCCGGTATCGGCAGCCAATGGTTGCGCGAGGGCGTGATGGACCGGCGCAAGCTGGGCCAGCCGGAGGCGGAGCCTGCGGACCGCATTGAGCAAATCCAGTGCGGCGAAGTCGCGCTGCTCAAGGGCACCAAATGGCATGGCAATGAGGGCCATGGCCTGATCCATCGCTCGCCGGCGCTCAAGGCCGATGAACGACGGTTGATCCTGACGCTGGATTGGCTCGCATAACCGCGTAGGATCAAACCCTCTACACGGTCCGAATGAAGCCTTCCATGCTGCAGAACATTCCCACCCACGTGATTGCCGGGCCTTTGGGTGCCGGCAAGACCAGCCTGATCAAACAGCTGCTCGCCCAACGCCCCGCGGACGAGCGCTGGGCGGTGCTGATCAATGAGTTCGGCCAGATCGGCCTGGATGCGGCTCTACTGACTCAGGATGATGACGGAATTGCCTTGGGCGAGGTGGCGGGTGGCTGCTTGTGCTGTGTGAATGGTGCCCCGTTCCAGGTAGGACTGGGCCGTTTGCTGCGTAAGGCCAAGCCTGATCGATTGTTTATAGAGCCGTCAGGCCTGGGCCACCCGGCGCAGTTGCTCAAACAGTTGCGGGAAGCGCCCTGGCAGGGTGTGCTGGCGGTTCAGCCCTGCGTGCTGGTGCTGGACGCCCAGGCGCTGGCGGCGGGCAAACCCTTGCCTGACGCACAGCGCGAGGCGCTGGCCAGTGCGGGGTTGCTGGTGTTGAACAAGGATGAGGCGCTGGATGCGGCGCAGCGTCAGGCCCTTGAACAGCAATTGCCCGAGTGCCCGACCTACTGGACTCGGCAGGCGTATCTACCCTTGGCGCATTTGCCCGGCCTGAATTCAAAAGCCGTTGCAGGTGTGGATAACTTCGAGGTGCCCAAAGGCCTCGCGCAAATGCCGGCAGTCTGGAGCGATCCGACGCAGCCTATTTGCCTTAGCCAGGCGCAGGACGGCGGTTGGAGCATCGGCTGGCGCTGGCATCCGAGCCAGCAGTTTGACCTTCAGCGCCTGCATCAATGGCTGGCAAGCCTTGAGTGGCGCCGTGCCAAGCTGGTTATCCACAGCGCGCAGGCGTGGGTCAGCGCCAACGCTGTGGATAACAACCCGCTCACCTGGCAACCCAGCGAATGGCGCCGTGACTCACGTATCGAATTGATCTTCAGCGCGCCACAGGACGTGGCGGCGCTGCACGCTGCGCTGGAAGCCTGTCGTCAGTGACGGGTTTTACTGGCATGGTCCTGGCGCCACTGGCTTAGCTCAATCACCTCGGCGCTGGGCAGCGGCGTTTTAATCTCGAACGGGTAGGGCGCCAGTTCGATTTGCGCGCTGTGGGCACCAAATTGGGTAATCGTCCCCGGATGGCGGGTTTCGCCGGTCACGGTGAACTCGAAGTTGTAGATGCGCGCCAGGCGTCGCCGACCATTGGCATCCTTCACAAAACCAATGCGTTTAAGCGCGACCGCGCCGTCCAGCAACTCGATATCGAGCTTGGCGCAATGCTGCTTGACCCGTTCCAGCGCCCGTTCGCGCAGGCCGTGGTTGTGCCACACCCAAGCCGCGCCTGTCGCCAGCAGCATCAGTACGAAGATGTTTCCCAGGGTGAGCATGCGATGAACTCCAACAAAGTAAGAGCAGCTTAACTGTGTCGCCGGTCTGTCGTACAGGCTGCGTTTAGTCGCATACTGCGCGGCCAGAATTTCAACGGCTTTACGGAAATCTCCCGCATGAAACGCACACCTCATCTGCTTGCGATCCAGTCTCATGTGGTCTTTGGCCACGCCGGAAACAGCGCCGCCGTGTTCCCCATGCAGCGGGTCGGGGTGAATGTCTGGCCGCTCAACACGGTGCAGTTCTCCAACCACACCCAGTATGGCCAGTGGGCCGGCGAAGTGTTGGCGCCGCAGCAAATTCCGGCATTGGTAGAAGGCATTGCGGCGATTGGTGAACTGGGTAATTGCGACGCGGTGCTGTCCGGCTACCTCGGCAGCGCCGACCAGGGCCGTGCCATCCTGACGGGCGTGGCGCGGATCAAGGCGATCAACCCCAAGGCGTTGTACCTGTGCGACCCGGTGATGGGCCATCCGGAAAAGGGTTGCATCGTGCCCCAGGACGTCAGCGATTTCCTGCTGGAGGAAGCCGCCGCCATGGCCGACTTCCTGTGCCCGAACCAGCTGGAACTGGACAGCTTCGCCGGGCGCAAGCCGCAGTCGTTGTTCGACTGCCTGAGCATGGCCAAGGCGTTGCTGGCACGTGGACCGAAGGCCGTATTGGTCAAGCACCTGGATTACCCCGGCAAGTTGCCGGAAGGTTTCGAAATGCTGCTGGTGACTGCCGAGGGTAGCTGGCACCTGCGTCGGCCACTGCTGGCATTCCCGCGCCAGCCGGTGGGCGTGGGCGATCTGACCTCGGGGCTGTTCCTGGCGCGCGTACTGTTGGGCGATAGCCTGCTGGCCGCCTTCGAATTCACCGCCGCTGCCGTGCACGAGGTGTTGCTGGAAACCCAGGCCTGCGCCAGTTATGAATTGGAACTGGTGCGGGCGCAGGACCGTATTGCCCATCCGCGTGTGCGCTTCGAGGCCACGCCGATCGGCCTGTAGTCACGCAAAACCCATGTGGGAGCTGGTTTACAGACCGGGGCTTACGGCCCGTCCGCCTTGATTTCCTGGTAGCGCTTTTCCAGCTCCTGACGAATCTGCCGGCGCTGCTGAGCCTGCACGAATCGGCGCTTGTCTTCGCTGTTCTGCGGCTGCAGCGGCGGCACGGCGGCAGGCTTGCGTTGGTCGTCCACGGCCACCATGGTGAAGAAGCAGCTGTTGGTGTGACGCACCGAGCGCTCGCGGATGTTCTCGGTGACGACCTTGATACCCACTTCCATCGAGGTATTGCCGGTGTAGTTGACCGACGCGAGGAAGGTCACCAGCTCGCCCACATGGATCGGCTCCCGAAATATCACCTGATCGACCGACAAAGTAACCACGTAACGGCCGGCATAACGGCTCGCGCAGGCGTAGGCCACTTCGTCGAGGTACTTGAGCAGGGTGCCGCCGTGGACATTGCCTGAGAAGTTGGCCATGTCTGGGGTCATCAATACCGTCATCGACAGCTGGGCGTTTCCGGGTTCCATAGCACACTCACGGGTTGTAGGCATCGGTAGGGGAGGCACCTCTGCGGGTGCTGGAATCTTTGCTGCTATCCCTAACGGGACGCCGGTGGGCGGCTTGCCGTCACGCCTGCACCGATCTGTTTCCATATATTGCACCGGCTTTCTGTCGGAAGTCGCGGTGTTAACCTTCAAAAGCCCGTGTCAGGGCATTTCTTACGATTTGGGCCGACTTTTCCTTCCGCGCGTTGCGACTGTTCAACGGCGCGCGCGGAAGTGGGAAAAGCGCCAGTACCCTCAAGGAGCCCCTCGCCATGCACGCCATCAGCTTTATCCAGGACCTGGCCGTGATCATGCTGGTGGCAGGGGTGGTCACCATCCTGTTTCACCGCCTCAAGCAACCGGTGGTGCTGGGTTACATCGTCGCGGGCTTCATCATCGGCCCCCACACCCCGCCGTTCGGCCTGATCCACGACGAAGACACCATCAAAACCCTCGCCGAGCTGGGCGTGATCTTCCTGATGTTCTGCCTGGGTCTCGAATTCAGCCTGCGCAAGTTGTTCAAGGTCGGCGCCACCGCGTTCATTGCGGCCTTTCTCGAAATCATTCTGATGATCTGGATCGGCTACGAAATCGGCCGCTGGTTCGACTGGAACACCATGGACTCGCTGTTCCTCGGCGCGATCCTGGCGATCTCCTCAACCACCATCATCGTCAAGGCGCTCAACGACCTGAAGATGAAAAACCAGCGTTTCGCTCAGCTGATTTTCGGCGTGCTGATCGTCGAGGACATCCTCGGCATCGGCATCATCGCCTTGCTGTCGAGCATCGCCGTCAGCGGCACGGTCAGCTCCGGCGAAGTGTTCTCCACGGTCGGCAAGCTGTCGCTGTTCATGATTGTCGCGCTGGTTATCGGCATTTTGCTGGTGCCACGCCTGCTGGCCTATGTGGCCAGGTTCGAAAGCAACGAGATGCTGCTGATCACCGTACTGGGCCTGTGTTTCGGCTTCTGCCTGCTGGTGGTGAAGCTGGAATACAGCATGGTGCTGGGCGCCTTCCTGATCGGTGCGATCATGGCTGAATCCCGTCAGTTGATTAAGATCGAACGCCTGATCGAACCCGTTCGCGACATGTTCAGCGCCATCTTCTTCGTGGCGATTGGTTTGATGATCGACCCGCAGATCCTGCTGCAATACGCCTGGCCCATCGCGGTGATCACCGTGGCAGTGGTGCTGGGCAAGATGTTGTCCTGCGGGTTGGGGGCGTTTATCGCTGGCAACGACGGTCGTACCTCCCTTCGCGTAGGCATGGGGCTGTCACAGATTGGCGAGTTTTCCTTCATCATCGCGGCGCTGGGGATGACGTTGCAGGTCACCAGCGACTTCCTCTATCCGGTGGCGGTGGCTGTGTCGGCCATCACCACCTTGCTCACGCCTTATTTGATTCGCGGCGCCGACCCCTTGTCGTTGAAGATTGCCGCCGTAATGCCCAAGCGCATGAGCCGGGTATTCGGTATGTACGGCGAATGGCTGCGCAGCATCCAGCCGCAAGGCGAGGGCGCGATGCTGGCATCGATGATCCGCAAGATCATCCTGCAAGTGGGGGTGAACCTGGCGCTGGTGGTGGCGATCTTCTTTGCCGGCAGCTTTTTTGCTGCGCGCATCGGCGGGTATCTGGAAGGCTGGGTCAGCGACCCAAGCTGGCAGAAGGCGTTGATCTGGGGCGGGGCGTTGTTGCTGTCGCTGCCGTTTTTGATTGCGGCGTACCGCAAGCTCAAGGCGCTTTCGATGTTGCTGGCGGAGATGAGCGTAAAACCGGAGATGGCCGGGCGTCACACCCAGCGGGTGCGACGGGTGATTGCGGAGTTGATTCCGATCCTGTCGCTGCTGGTGATTTTCCTGCTATTGGCAGCCTTGTCGGCCAGTATCCTGCCGACCAACAAGTTGCTGGTGCTGATCGCCGTGGTCACGGCGGCGGTGGCCGCAGTGCTCTGGCGTTGGTTCATCCGCGTGCATACGCGGATGCAGGTCGCCTTGCTGGAGACGCTGGATAACCACAAGGATACGCCCGAGCACTAAGTATGAGGTTTGGCGCATTCACTGTGGCGAGCGAGCTTGCTTGCGCTGGGGTGCACAGCAGCCCTGAAACAGTCAAAACGCGTTGCCCTGGTTGGGGCTGCTTCGCAGCCCAGCGGGAGCAAGCTCCCTCGCCACACAAGCGGGTTCACCAGCGGTTTCGGGACTCAGCTTTCCAGCCAGACGTCCCGCGCCCAGTGCCACACCGATTCCCATGACTCTTCGGTAACGATCTCTTCTTCGCCGGACCACAGCACCACGGTGCCGTCTTCTTCGACGCAGTAGTAGTCGTCGCCGTCCTGGCAGATCGGAATCAGCTCGCGCGGTACACCCATGTCCCAGGCGTTTGCAGCCACCTCCGGCAAGTAGGTGTGCGAACCGGGATCAGTGATGGTGACTGGCTCCAGGCTGCCATACACCACGTCGCTGACGGTCAACAGGAATTCCTTGAAGACAAACGGGATGTTGATGAACAGCTGTTCCTCGACTTCCACCAGTTGATCTTCGTCAGGCAGCTCCAGAGGAACCGGGACCGGTTCGTTGGCTTCACGCAATTGTTCGATGATTTCTTCCACGGCCGGGATCCTCTTGCTGTTGGCGCGGTTAATAGGGGCGTTTTATACAGTAGCTCGCTATAAGTGCAACCGCGAAATAGAAAACCCCGGAACAAGTCCGGGGTTTTTATTACCAGTGGCTCAAGCGCGCGGGTATCAGCCGTTCTGACGGATACCGGCGACCAGCCATGGCTGGTTCTCGCCTTGCGGACGTTCCATGTTCCAGCTTTCGCTGAACACTTCGCCCTGGTCGAAACGCGAGGTCTTCGACACACCGCTGAAGGTCAGGGTGGCGATGGTCTTGTCGGCGCGGTCATCCACACCGTCCAGCTGTACGCGCAGGTCGTCGATGTAAGTCGACTGGAATGCATCACCGATCTCGGCGCGTTCGCGCTTGAGGAACTCCAGCAGCTGCGGGGTCACGAACTCGGCGATCTTGTCCATTTCGTTGGCGTCCCAGTGCTGTTGCAGGGCCTGGAAGTGGCCGCGAGCGGCTTCGACGAAACGCTCTTCGTTGAACCACGCCGGTGCGTTGATCACCGGACGGGCGGCAGCAGGCGCTGCAGAACCACCGAAGATCGAGCCCATGGCAGGCTTTTGCTCGAACACTTCACGCTGCATCGGCGCGCCGGCCGGAGCCAGGTGCTCCTGCTGCTTGCGGCGACGGGCGGCGATAAAGCGGAAGATCACAAACGCGATGACCGCCAGGATCAGCATGTCGAAGATTTGCATGCCCTGGAAGCCGCCGCCCATGAACATGGAGGCGAGCAGGCCACCGGCGGCGATGCCGGCCAGAGGGCCCAGCCAGCGCGAAGCACCGCCGGCCTTGGCAGCAGCGCCCGCAGCACCGGCTGCACCGGCGGTTGCGGCTGCGCCGCCCATGCCACCGGCGGATGGAGCCATTTGGCTGGTCTGGTGAGTCGGCGCCGAACCCATGCTTTTGCCGCCACCGAAGCGTTTGGCGTTGGCGTCGAGGCTCATCGTCAGGCCGATGCACAACGCCATGGCGATGCTAAGAAAACGTTTCATAAAGGGAATTCCCATTTGTGGATTGCACGCGCGCCATGTTGCACAGGTGTCGTGACACTGGCTAGCGGCATAATGTTTCGGGCTTTTGCGTAAGATCAAACCCGAAGGGTCTGTAGGACTAATTACAGATATTGGCCCGTGCGGCCAAAAAACAAGGGCAAACCACCGATCGTTCCCACGCTCCGCGTGGGAACACACCCTGTGACGCTCTGCGTCACGTCTTTAAGCGGGACGCGGAGCGTCCCAGGCGGCATTCCCACGCAGAGCGTGGGAACGATCAGTGTCAGATCGCTTCGAGCTTCGCGTAGCCCATCATCAGCCATTTGCTGCCTTCAGCGAAGTTCACCTGCACCCGGGCCTGGGCGCCGGCGCCTTCGAAGTTGAGGATCACGCCTTCGCCGAACACCGAATGCCTGACCTGCTGGCCAAGGCTGAATTGGGTTTGGGGAATTTCGGAACCGGCAAACAGGTGGCTGGCGTTCTGCTGCTGGCCACCGCCGAACGGCCGGCTGACGCTGTTGGACAAGCGCACTTCCTGAATCAGCCCCTTCGGCACTTCACGTACGAAACGCGACACCTTGTTGTAGGTCTCGCTGCCGTACAAGCGTCGGGTCTCGGCGTAGGTCATCACCAGGTTCTGCATGGCGCGGGTGATGCCCACGTAAGCGAGGCGGCGTTCCTCTTCAAGGCGGCCGGGTTCTTCCAGGCTCATCTTGTGCGGGAACAAGCCTTCTTCCATACCCACCAGGAACACGTACGGGAACTCCAGGCCCTTGGCACTGTGCAAGGTCATCAGCTGGATGCTGTCTTCATGCTCGTCGGCCTGGGTATCGCCGGCTTCCAGCGACGCATGGCCAAGGAAGGCGGCCAGTGGCGTGAGGTCTTCTTCATTCTCGGCGTTTTCGAATGCGCGGGCGGCGCTGACCAGTTCCTCAAGGTTTTCTACCCGCGCCTGGCCTTTCTCGCCTTTTTCCGCTTCGTGGTAGGCAATCAGCCCTGACTGCTCGATCACCGTCTGGGTCATCAAGTGCAAAGGCATTTCCGCGCATTTGGCGGCGAGGTTCTCAATCAGCTCCACAAACACGCCCAACGCCCCGGCCGCGCGACCGGCCAGGCCTTTATTGGCGATGAGCAGGCGCATGGCTTCCCACATCGACACATCGGCGTGGCGCGCGTGGTCGCGAATGGCTTCGACGGTTTTCTCGCCAATGCCACGCGCGGGGATGTTGATCACCCGCTCCAGCGCCGCATCGTTGCCACGGCCTTCCAGCAAGCGCAGGTAAGCCATGGCGTTCTTGATTTCGGCGCGTTCGAAGAAGCGCTGGCCGCCATAGATGCGGTACGGGATACGCTCGCGCAGCAAGGCTTCTTCCAGCACCCGCGATTGGGCGTTGGAGCGGTAAAGAATCGCGATGTCGCTGCGCGCCAAGCCGGTCTTCAGTGCGCTTTCGATGGTTTCCACCACGTAGCGTGCTTCATCGTGTTCGTTGAACGCGGCGTACAGGTTGATCGCTTCGCCTTCGCCGCCGTCGGTCCACAGCTCTTTGCCCAGGCGCCCGGTGTTGTTGGCGATCAAGGCGTTGGCAGCCTTGAGAATCCCGGCGGTGGAGCGGTAATTCTGCTCCAGGCGGATGGTCTCCGCGTCCGGGAAGTCTTCGGAATACTGGTAGATGTTCTCGATCTTCGCGCCGCGCCAGCCATAGATCGACTGGTCGTCGTCGCCCACCACCATCAGGCTGTCGCCGCCCTTGGCCAGCAGGCGCAACCAGGCGTACTGCACGGCGTTGGTGTCCTGGAACTCGTCCACCAGAATGTGGCGGAAGCGTTTCTGGTAGTGCGCCAGCAGGCCCGGGTTGTCGCGCCACAGGTCAAGGGCGCGCAGCAGCAGCTCGGAGAAGTCGATCACCCCGGCGCGCACACAGGCTGCCTCGTAGGCTTCATAAATGCTGCGCATGGTGGCCAGGAACAAGTCAACGCTGGCCTGAATATGCTGCGGGCGCAGGCCTTCGTCTTTCTGGCCATTGATGAACCATTGCGCCTGGCGTGCCGGCCAGCGCTGTTCGTCCAGGCCCAGCTCGCGGATCACGCGCTTGACCAGGCGCTGCTGGTCGTCGCTGTCCAGAATCTGGAAGGTCTGGCTCAGGCCCGCTTCCTGCCAATGCGCCCGCAGCAAGCGGTGCGCGAGGCCGTGGAACGTACCGACCCACATGCCCGCCGGGCTGATGCCCATCAACTGCTCGATGCGGTGGCGCATCTCGGCAGCGGCCTTGTTGGTGAAGGTCACGGACAGGATGGAATGCGGGGACGCGTTCTCGACCTGGATCAACCAGGCGATACGGTGCACCAGCACTCGGGTTTTACCGGAGCCAGCACCGGCCAGGACCAACTGACGGCCAACGGGGGCGGCTACGGCCTGGCGTTGGGCATCGTTGAGGGAGTTCAGCAAAAGGGAGAGATCATCGCGCATCGGCGCATTCTAGGGTGCCCGGGGGAGTGGGGCAAATGCCAATGCCGGATGGTCAACGGAAAACGTCAAGGGCTGCGGCGGCGGGTCAAGGATTCTGCCGCGCGGGATGACCGGTCGGTCATGGGCCGCAGCCCGCGCAACGTCTCGCTCAAGCTGTCTGGCCCAACCGTTTGCGGTTAAACGTCCTACGGAATTTATGACCTGGGGCAGTTTGGCCCAGGCGCTTGCTTGTGTATGCTCCGTGCACGTTTCGGGCTCACCATTATAAGAACACTGCCTATGACCCTCAGTACCGACCTGCTCGGCCCCTCGGCGGCGCCTGCGCAAGTCATCCGCAAACATTACGCAACCGAGATGGCGGTCGAACGCACTCGCCTGCTGTATCAAGGTTCACTGCTGCCGACGCTATTGATGTTGGTCAACGGCCTGGTCTGCGCCTGGTTGCTGTGGAACCCAAAGCAATATTTGTTGGACAGCATCTGGCTGGTCTGGCTGCTGGCCCTGGTGGCGCTGCGCGTGATCCAGGTGGCTGCCTTTGATTCGGCGATGCCCAGCCGCCAGGCTCAGCCGGTGTGGGGGCGCATGTTCATGCTCGGTTCGGCGATCAGCGGCCTGACCCTGGCCACCGCCGCCATCGCGCTGGTACCGGCAAACAGCTTTATGCAGCAGGCCTGGGTATTTGGCCTGATCGGCGCTGCGACGCTGTCGGCGAGCGTGGCCTACGCCGTGAGCCTGCCCGCGTTTCTGTCCTTTGCGGTGCCGTGCCTGGTGCCGGCCATTATTTATCTGTTCTGGGACGGCACCTCGCAGCAGCAAGGCTGGGGCGTGTTGGGGCTGATCCTGCTCGCCTCCTTGAGCCTGGTGGCGTGGCAGGTCAACCGCCTGATCCAGCGAGGGCTATTGCGCCGTTTTCAAAACCAGGCCTTGATCGAGCATCTGCAGCAGGCGCAACAGCGCAGCGAGCAACTGAATCAGGAGCTGGTGCGCGAAGTCGAGCAGCGCCGTCAGGTCGAACAGGAACTGCGTGACGCGCAAACCGGCCTGCAAGACCGCGTGGCGCAGCGCAGCCAGGAGCTGGACGCCGCCAGCCTGGCCCTGAATAAAAGCGAAGCACGCCTGGCCATGGCCCTGCAAGCCAGTGAGCTGGGGCTGTGGGACTGGAACCTGCAAACCGACGAAGTCCATCACACTCAGCTTAAAGAGCTGTTCGGCCTGGAACCCGAGTACGTCACGGCGATGCTCAGCCACCTCAAGCCGCGCCTGCACCCCGAAGACTTGCCGTTGCTCAAGCGCGCGCTGGTGGAACACCTTAAAGGCCGCAGCGACGACTATCAGGTGGAATACCGCGTGCGCCATGGCGACGGCCATTGGGTGTGGATCGAGGACCGGGGCCGCGCCGTGGAGCGCGCGCCGAACGGCCGGGTCACACGCATGCTCGGCACCCGCCGTGATATCAGCGCCGACAAGGCTCTGGAAGAACAACAGCGACTGGCCTCGACCGTGTTCGAGGCCGCCAGCGAAGGCATCGTGATCCTCGACCCCAATTACGTGCTCATCGCCGTAAACCAGGCGTTCAGCCGCGTCACCGGCTTTGAAATCGACGACATGATTGGCCGCAACGTCGTCGAGCTGCCCAGCAGCCGCGACGCGCGCCGCCATTTTCCGGTGATCCGCCAAGCGTTGCTCAGCCACGGCACCTGGCAAGGCGAGCTGGTGGAAACGCGCAAGAACGGCGAGCTGTACCCGCAATGGCTGCAGTTGAATGTCGTGCGCGATGTGCGGGGAAAAGTCAGCCATATCGTGGGCTTCTTCGCCGATCTGTCTGCTCGGCGTGAATCTGAAGAACGCATGCGCTACCTCACGCACTACGACGAGCTGACCGGGTTGGCCAACCGCTCGCTGTTCCGCGAACGCCTGCGCGAGGCCCATGCGCGCGTGCGCCAGGGCGGGCGCAGCCTGGCGTTGCTGCACATCAACCTCGACCGTTTCAAGCTGCTTAACGACAGCCTGGGCCATGAAGTGGCTGACCAATTGCTGCAAAAAATGGCGCGCCGGTTGATCAACGCTTTGCCCGAAGCCGACACCATTGCGCGGCTGTCCGGCGACGAGTTCGCGGTGCTGTTCGACGCCTACGGCAGCCTTTCCAGCCTTGCGCGGGTGGCCACGCGGCTGCTCGCCAAGCTGCGCGTGCCGGTGACGGTGGAAGGGCATGAGCTGGTGGTCAGCGCCTCGATGGGGGTCAGCCTGCTGCCAGATAATGCGCGGGAAATTTCCGCGCTGGTCAGCCAATCGAACATGGCCATGCAACATGCCAAACACCTGGGCGGCAATAATTTCCAGTTCTTCACCGACAGCCTTCAAGCCAGCACCCTTGAGCGGTTGCAACTGGAAAACCACCTGCGCAAAGCCATTGACGAGCGCCAGCTCACGGTGTTCTACCAACCCAAACTGTGTCTGGCCACCGGCAAGCTGAACGCTGCCGAAGCGTTGGTGCGCTGGGACCACCCGCAATGGGGCATGGTGCCGCCGGGGGACTTTATCGGCCTGGCCGAAGAGACCGGCCTGATCGTGCCGCTGGGCGAGTTCGTGTTGCGTCAGGCCTGCCGGCAGGCGTGCGAGTGGCAACGTGAGGGGCTGGCGCCGATTCGGGTGTCGGTGAACCTCTCGGTGCATCAGTTGCGCCAGGGCAAGTTGGTCAGCCTGGTACGCCAGGTGCTCGAAGAAACCGGCCTCGACCCGCAATACCTGGAGCTTGAGCTGACCGAAAGCCAACTGCTCGACAGCGTGGAGCACATCATTGCCACGTTCCAGCAGTTGCGCGACCTGGGCGTGAAGCTGGCCATTGACGATTTCGGCACCGGCTATTCATCGCTCAGCTACCTCAAGCGCATCCCTGTGGATTACGTGAAGATCGACCAGACGTTTATTCGCGGGCTCGGCCAGGGCCGGGAAGACGCCGCCATCACCCGCGCTATCATCGCCATGGCCCACGGGCTGGCGCTCAAGGTGGTGGCCGAAGGTGTGGAAGACCAGCAGCAACTGGATTTCCTGCGCGGCGAGCGCTGCGACGAGGTGCAGGGCTACCTGATCAGTCGGCCGATGCAGGCCGAAGGGTTGGCGGAATTGTTACGGAAAAATCCGGATTTTCCCTGAGGCCGGCCGGGGCGCCTTTGTGGCTACATGGCGCCTGCCCGCTGAATCAGAGGGCATCCGGGCGATTTAGTGATGCATCGGACGGGCAAAACGGCAATTCTTGTAGTATAACTACAAGCTTGCTACATCCCTGGCGTCTGCCAATAACAAGAGTCCTGCCCTTTGAACCTGTTGCAACATATCGCCCAGTCGCGCCACCTGTTACGCAAATCGGAACTCAAGGTTGCCGACCACGTGCTGCTTGACCCTGCGGCCGTGATGCACAGTTCCATGGCCGACCTGGCCCACAGCGTGGGCATCAGTGAGCCGACCATCGTGCGCTTCTGCCGCGCCATCGGCTGCTCGGGTTTCCAGGACTTGAAACTCAAGCTGGCCCAGAGCCTGGCCGCCGGTGCGAGCTTCGGGCAGTTTGCGATCCATGAAGACGACTCGGTCGCCGACTACAGCCTGAAAATCTTCGACACCACCCTGCACACGCTGATGGAAGTGCGCGAAAAGCTCGACCCGGTTGAGCTGCAAAAGGCCGTCACGGCGATGTCCCAGGCCCAGCGCGTCGAGTTTTATGGCTTTGGTGCGTCCGGCGCCGTGGCTGCGGATGCCCAGCACAAATTCTTCCGCCTGCTGCTCACCGCAGCGGCCTACAGCGACCCGCACATGCAGGCGATGTCGGCGGTGACCTTGAAGCCCACCGACGTGGCCATTTGCATTTCCCAGTCCGGGCGCTCCAAGGACTTGCTCATCACCGCCAACCTGGTGCGTGAGAGCGGCGCGTCGTTGATCACGCTGTGCCCGAGCCAGACGCCGTTGGCGGAGCTGTCCACGGTCAACCTGGCGATCGATGTGCATGAAGACACCGAAATCTATACGCCGTTGACCTCGCGCATCGCCCACTTGGTGGTGATCGACGTGCTGGCCATGGGCGTAGCCATGGCGCGCGGGCCCAGCCTGGTCAACCACCTCAAGAGCGTGAAGCGCAGCTTGCGCAGCCTGCGGTTGTCACCCAAGTCCGTCAAAGCCCTCGACGACTGATTTGAATTGGATCGCTCCCACGCTCCGCGTGGGAGTGTCTATTGCGACGCTCTGCGTCGCGGGACGCGGAGCGTCCAGGGCTGCATCCCCACGCGGAGCGTGGGAACGATCACAACTTCGCAACATTCATCGTCCTGTCATCCCCGCGCCGCCAAACCGTCATCCCCCGCGCCCATCCTGTACTCCCCGTACTCGCATTGGGAGACTCGACATGACCCGTCCCTACGAAGACAGCAACAGCGCCGTAAAAACCCGCCGTCAGCAGGAAGACCAGCGCCGCATGGCGTTCCGTCGCGCCATCGAAGACCGTTATGAAGAGCGCCAATTGCTCCAGAGCATCAGTGACTACCCGGAACTCCATTGGCAGGCACCCGTGGCTGCCCAGCGAAGCGCTCAGCCAGCGCGCTGATCTGCACCCGTTCGCTGCGGATAAAGCCCAGGAACGCATGGGCCACCGGTGACAAGCGCTTGGCCTTGGCTTGCACCAGGCACCAACTGCGGTACAGCGGCAGTTCTTCCACCGGCAGCTCCTTGAGCCCGCCGGTGGCCAGCTCCAGGTTGACCGCGTGGCGCGTCAGCAACGCCACGCCCAACCCTGCGTTCACACACTCACGCTGCGCCTCGGCCGAGGCCACTTCCACCGTCTGCGTGAAGTGCACGCGTTTTTCCTTGAAATACTCCTCGCACGCCAGCCGCGTACCGGAACCTGGTTCGCGCAGCAGCAGCGTGTAGGGTTCAAGATCCTGCAGGCGCAGCGGGCCTTGCAGGCTCAAGGGGTGGTCCGGTGGCGCCACGGCGACAATCGGGTTGTTGAGGAACGGCAGGAATTCCAGGCCCATGTCCTGGGGCACCATGGACATGATCACCAGGTCATCGCGGTTGTCTGAAAGCCTGCGAATCACCTGCGCACGGTTGACTACGGTCAGGTGCAATTGCACCTCCGGGTGCTGGCGCTTGAAGGCGGCAAACAGGTGCGGCACGAAGTATTTGGCGCTGGATTCAACCGCCAGTTTCAGCTGGCCTTGCAGCGAACCCTGCATGTCCGAGAGCTGCATATCGAGGTTTTCCAGGCGCCCGAAGATATCGCGGCTGGCCCGTTGCAAGGCTTCGGCGGCTTCGGTCATGTAGAGCTTTTTGCCGACGTAATCGAACAGCGGTTGCCCGATCAGCTCTTCCAGCTGACGAATCTGTAGGCTGACGGCCGGTTGTGTGAGGGACATTTCCTCGGCGGCGCGGCTGTAGGAGCGCAAATCACACACTTCATTGAAAATCTGCAATTGACGCAATGTCATACGCATCAATGACTTACGCATTATTTAAACCCTTCTGCCGACAACCGTTGCGCCAACTATAAGGCTTTGCTTATACACGACCCAATAATTATTGATTTTTGTTAATCCTGCGGTGCGCATAGTGTGTGTCTCGCGACTGTCATGAAACATTTAGTCACGCGCCGACCCGGATCCAGAAGGTCGTAGAACGCAGCAATCGGCTCAAGGGAATTTCCAAGTGATAAAAAAGATCCTGATCGCCAACCGTGGTGAAATTGCCGTACGAATCGTGCGTGCCTGCGCCGAGATGGGCATTCGCTCGGTCGCGGTCTTTTCCGACGCCGACCGCCATGCGCTGCACGTCAAACGTGCCGACGAAGCCCACAGCATTGGCGCCGAGCCACTGGCCGGCTATCTGAACCCGCGCAAGCTGGTGAACCTGGCCGTGGAAACCGGTTGTGACGCGTTGCACCCGGGGTACGGTTTCCTGTCGGAAAACGCCGAACTGGCAGATATCTGCGCCGAACGTGGAATCAAGTTCATTGGTCCGTCCGCTGAAGTCATCCGCCGCATGGGCGACAAGACCGAAGCGCGCCGCAGCATGATCAAGGCTGGCGTGCCGGTCACCCCCGGCACCGAAGGCAACGTCGCCGATATCCATGAAGCCCTGACTGAAGGCGACCGCATTGGTTATCCGGTGATGCTCAAGGCCACCTCGGGTGGCGGCGGGCGTGGCATTCGCCGTTGCAACAGCCGCGAAGAACTCGAACAAGCCTTCCCCCGCGTGATTTCCGAGGCCACCAAGGCGTTCGGTTCGGCGGAAGTGTTCCTGGAAAAATGCATCGTCAACCCCAAGCACATCGAGGCGCAGATCCTCGGCGACAGCTTCGGCAACGTGGTGCACCTGTTCGAGCGCGATTGCTCGATTCAGCGTCGTAACCAGAAGCTCATCGAAATCGCCCCAAGCCCGCAGCTGACCCCGGAACAGCGCGCCTACATCGGCGACCTGTCGGTGCGCGCGGCCAAGGCTGTGGGCTACGAGAACGCCGGTACCGTGGAGTTCCTGCTCGCCGAGGGCGAGGTTTACTTCATGGAGATGAATACCCGCGTGCAGGTGGAACACACCATCACCGAAGAAATTACCGGCATCGACATCGTGCGCGAGCAGATTCGCATCGCCTCGGGCCTGCCGCTGTCGGTGAAACAGGAAGACATTCAGCACCGGGGTTTCGCGTTGCAGTTCCGCATCAACGCCGAAGACCCGAAGAACAACTTCCTGCCGAGCTTCGGCAAGATCACCCGTTATTACGCGCCCGGCGGCCCCGGCGTGCGCACCGACACGGCGATCTACACCGGTTACACCATCCCGCCGTTCTACGACTCCATGTGCCTGAAACTGGTGGTGTGGGCGTTGACCTGGGAAGAAGCCATGGACCGCGGCCTGCGTGCCCTGGACGACATGCGCCTGCAAGGCGTGAAGACCACCGCCGCCTATTACCAGGAAATCCTGCGCAACCCGGAATTCCGCAGCGGCCAGTTCAATACAAGCTTTGTGGAAAGCCATCCTGAGCTGACCAATTACTCGATCAAGCGCAAACCCGAAGAGCTGGCCCTGGCCATCGCCGCCGCCATCGCCGCCCACGCAGGCCTGTGAGGAATACAACAATGTCCAAGAAAATCTTTGTCACCGACACCATCCTGCGCGATGCCCACCAATCGTTGCTCGCGACCCGCATGCGCACCGACGACATGCTGCCGATCTGCGACAAGCTCGACAAAGTCGGCTACTGGTCCCTGGAAGTCTGGGGCGGCGCGACCTTCGATGCCTGCGTGCGCTTTTTGAAAGAAGACCCGTGGGAGCGCCTGCGCAAACTGCGCGCCGCGTTGCCCAACACGCGCCTGCAAATGCTGCTGCGCGGCCAGAACCTGCTGGGCTACCGCCACTACAGCGACGACGTGGTCAAGGCCTTCGTCGCCAAGGCTGCCGTGAATGGCATCGACGTGTTCCGCATCTTCGACGCCATGAACGACGTGCGTAACCTGCGCGTGGCCATCGAGGCGGTGAAAGCCGCCGGCAAACATGCACAGGGCACCATCGCCTACACCACCAGCCCGGTGCACACCGTCGAAGCGTTCGTGGCCCAGGCCAAGCAACTGGAATCCATGGGCTGCGACTCCATCGCGATCAAGGACATGGCCGGCCTGCTGACCCCGTACGCCACCGGCGAGCTGGTCAAGGCGCTGAAAGCCGAGCAGACCCTGCCGATTTTCATCCACTCCCATGACACCGCCGGCTTGGCCGCGATGTGCCAGCTCAAGGCCATTGAAAACGGTGCCGACCACATCGACACAGCCATCTCCAGCTTCGCCTGGGGCACCAGCCACCCGGGCACCGAGTCGATGGTCGCCGCTCTCAAAGGCAGCGAATTCGACACCGGCCTCGACCTGGAGCTGCTGCAAGAGATCGGCCTGTACTTCTACGCCGTGCGCAAGAAGTACCACCAGTTCGAAAGCGAATTCACCGCCGTCGACACCCGCGTGCAAGTCAACCAGGTGCCGGGCGGCATGATCTCCAACCTGGCCAACCAGCTCAAAGAGCAGGGCGCGTTGAACCGCATGAGCGAAGTGCTGGCCGAAATCCCGCGTGTGCGTGAAGACCTCGGCTTCCCGCCGCTGGTCACCCCGACCTCGCAGATCGTCGGCACCCAGGCGTTCTTCAACGTGCTGGCCGGTGAGCGCTACAAGACCATCACCAACGAAGTGAAGCTCTACCTGCAAGGCGGCTACGGCAAGGCGCCGGGTACCGTAAACGAGAAACTGCGCCGCCAGGCCATCGGCAGCGAAGAAGTGATCGATGTGCGCCCGGCTGACCTGCTCAAGCCGGAAATGACCAAGCTGCGCGGCGAAATCGGCGCGTTGGCCAAGTCCGAAGAAGACGTGCTGACCTATGCCATGTTCCCGGACATCGGCCGCAAGTTCCTCGAGGAACGCGACGCCGGCACCCTGGCGCCGGAAGTGCTGTTGCCGATTCCTGAAGCTGGCGGCGTGGCTCGCCCAGGTGGCGAAGGCGTACCGACCGAGTTCGTCATCGACGTGCACGGTGAAAGCTACCGCGTGGACATCACCGGTGTCGGCGTGAAGGCCGAAGGCAAGCGCCACTTCTACCTGTCCATCGACGGCATGCCCGAAGAAGTGGTGTTCGAACCGCTCAACGAATTCGTCAGCAGCGGCGGCAGCAAGCGCAAGCACGCCACCGCGCCGGGCCATGTCAGCACGGCGATGCCGGGCAACATCGTCGACGTGCTGGTCAAGGAAGGCGACGTGGTCAAGGCCGGCCAGGCCGTGCTGATTACCGAAGCCATGAAGATGGAAACCGAAGTGCAGGCAGCGATTGCCGGCAAGGTGACCGCCGTTCATGTGGCCAAGGGCGACCGGGTCAACCCGGGTGAAATCCTGATTGAAATCGAAGGCTGATCCAGCCTTCGACACTACCGCTTAATCCTCGGGGGGGCAGGTGCCCCCCTTTTTTTTGCCCGCGATTTGGCCAGATTAGAAGCGCATCTGCCATTGCCCCATCAGGCCATGGCTGCTGCTGTGGCTGCCTTTTTCCGCGTTGTACGCCAGGCCCAGGCTGTGCTCGGTGGACAGCGCCAGGTCCAGCCCGGCCTGCAGATTCAAGCTGTTGCGGTCGAGTGCAGTGCCGTTGATGGTGAACTCGTCCGAGCGCAGCGCGGCGTGGTTGAAGGACTGGCGCACCTGGCTGTCGACGTTGCCGTACAGGTGTTTCCAGCTCGTGCTGATATGGGGGGTGAGGCTCATCCGGTGGTCAAAGCGGTACACCGTGGCCAGGCGCAGGCCGAGGGTGCTGCTCAGGTTTTGCTGGGTTTGCGGGCCGACATTCAGTGCCGTCATGCCGCCGTTTTCCTTGAAGCGGTCGCGGTGATAGCGCTGGTAACCGAGGCCGGCGAAAGGTTCGATGCTCAGGTCGGCATCGCCCAGGTGGTAACCCAGTTCCGAAAACAGGGTTTGGCTGGACGCGTCATAGGTGCTCTTGAGCGTGTCCTTATGGCCGGGCAGCTCGACGTTGCGCGTGTTTTGCCCGCCATGGTTACTGTAGAGCGCGCCCAGGCGCAGGGCCAGCGGGCCGTCACGACGCACCGCGTAACCGCCCAGGTGCCAGCTGTCCAGTTCGGCGGCGAAGCGTTGCGCATCCAGTTTGCTGGTGGACTTTGCACCGATCACGCCCGCCCGCCAGGCGTGGTCCAGCGCCCAGTCGGCGCCTAGTATCAGGCCTTGGGTGCCGTATTTCGGGCCGGCCTTGAGGCTGCCATCGTTGCTCAAGCCTTGCACCCAGAAATGGCCGTCGTCGTCATCGGGCAGTGTGCGCAGGGTTGAGAGCAAGTGCTGGGCGATTTGCCGGGTGGTGTTTTGTGTCGCGGCGGCCAGGTTGGCGTGTTGGCTGCCCGCCAGCTGTTCGAGGGCGGCGCCCATTCCGCCGGGTTGTTGATTGAGTTGAGCAGCCATTTTTTCCAGGCGTTTGATTTGCTCTGAACTCAATTGGCCCGATTGCAGCAGCCGGCTCAGCGCCGGTTCAAGCACTCGCGCGGCTTGCAGACCATTGTGGGTGGTGGCTTTGGGGGTGAGCGAACCGTCGATGGGAGCGGCCTGGGTGGTCGGCGTGTACAGCCAATCCTCATCGAACAAATCGTAGCTTTCAGGCGGGCTGTACGGTGCGCGCGCTTGTGCCTGTTGGAGGCAAGCGGTGGCTGCCAGGCTGATCACGAGTGCGATTGTGTGTCGTGTAAAGGGCATGAATTCCCGACCTCTGATGGATGAGGCCGGGAATTTAGCGAGGTGGCGGGCTGATAACTGTCAGGCCAGTGCCCCCCGGTTTGCGGGAGTTGTCTTTAGTGCGGCGCGATTAAAAACTCATCTGCCATTGGCCCACCAACGCGTGGTTACGGCTGTTGCTGCCGATCTCGCCGGTGTAGCCCAGGCCCAGGCTGTGGCGTGCCGACAAGCCCACATCCAGCCCGGCCTCGAGCAACAGGCTGTCGCGGTCCAGGGCGCTGCCTTCGACGTTGAACGCCGTGCCGCCCGCGAGGAAAGCCTGGCGGGTGTTGCTGTCGACGTCGCCGTAGGTGTGTTTCCAGCCGGCGCTGACTCGCGGCGTGAGGCTTACGCCATTGCCCAGCTGGCTCAGGTGCGCCAGGCGCAGGCCGAAGGTGCTGCTGAAATTGTCCTGGGTCTGGCCGTCCACATGCAGTGCGGCGGCGCCGCCTTTTTCGGTGTAGCCGTCGCGCTGATAGCGCTGGTAGCCGAGGCTGGCGAATGGCTCGGCGCTCAGGCGACCGCTGCCCAGCGCGTAGCCGAGTTCGGCAAAGGCTTGCTGGCTGTTGGCGTCGTAGTCGCCTTTGGGGCGGTCGTTGAACCCGTTGAAGGTGACCGTGCGTTTGCTGTCGCCCTGGTGCCCGCTGTAAGCCGCGCCGAGGCGCAAGGCCAATGGGCCGCTTTGGCGCAGCGCGTAAATGCCTGCGTGCCAGCTGTCGACGTTGCCGTCGACGCCGGTGGTATCCAGATCGGTCTTCGAGTAACCGCCCAGCACGCCGAGGCGCCATTCGTTATCCAGCGCCCAGTCGGCGCCCAGCACCGTACCTTTGGTGCGTTGAGTCAGGCCATTGCTGCCGTGGTCGCCGTCGAGCTTGCCGTAGCTCCCGATACCTTGCAGCCACAGACGGCCACGCGCATTGGGGTCGTTGAGGTTGCGGGCATCGCTTGGCACGCCGGTGGCGGCGAGTACGGGCGTATCTTTTTGATCCAGCCCCACCAGCAAGCCCGCGCCGCCGCCCAGTTGATGCATGGCTGCGAGCATGCTGTTGCCCACTTGGGCGCTGGCGCCGAGGGCCGCGGCTGTGAGGTTGGCGGTGCTGCTGCCGGCCAGTTGTTCGATGGCCGCGCCGGCGGTGGCGTTGGTGGTGTTGAGCAGGGCGTTATACAGCGTGTTGTTTTTGCCCAGGCTCGCCAGGCTATTGGCGGCATTGCTGCCGTTGGCGGTGCTGGCGAACTGGCTGAAGTTGACGTCGTTACGCGTGTAGCTCAGGCCCACCTGCGTCGGGCTATAGTCCAGCGTTGGCGTGAGGAAGGCATAGTCGCTGGTGACGTTGCCGAACTTGCCATTGATGCTGCCGGCTTGCAGCACCGTGTAATGGCTCTGCCACGGGTAAGTGCCAGGGCCGGGGTTGACGGCCAGCGTGGCGCCATTGAGGTAAGCGGTGCCGCCGACCTGAACCGGCGCGCTGCTGCCGTCGGCGTTCACGCCATAGGCCAGGGTCGAGCCGCTGCCCATCGTCAGGTCGCGGGTAACGGTTGCGGTGCCCAAGGCCGTGTTGGTCTGCAAGGTACCGTTGACCACCAGACTGCCCACCGAGCCGCCGCCGGCATAAGTACCGCCGGCATCGACGCTCAGGTTACCGGTGATGCTGCCTTGGTTGATCAGCTTGGCGCCGCTGAAAATCTCGCCGCCATCACTGAAATCGCCCTGGCTGGTCAGCGTCCAGGTGCCCTGTTTCACGTCCAGCCATTCGAAGTTGCGGCTGTTGCCGAAACTGCCGCCGGCCCGGTCGTCCATGGTCACGCGGTCATAACCGGCACCGCCGTCCACCAGGCCGACGAAGCGGCTGCCGCCGAGCAACACCAGTTTGTCGTCGCCGCCGCCCAAATCCAGGGCCAGGCCGTTGCTGCCGCTGATGGTGCCGCCGTTGATCACGGTGTCGGCAAAGTTGCCGACGAACTTCACGCCAAAGCCATTCAGGCCTTGAATGGTGCCGTGGTTTTCCAGGGTGGTTGCCGCAACGCCGGGGCCGTCGCTGCCGTCGTCCACCAGCACTGCGTTGTTGGCGCCGCTGACCAGCGCGCCGCTGGCGTTGTACACGTAGCCGCCACCCAGCGCGATGCCTTCGCTGCCGTTGGCGAAGCCGTTCTTGTCCACGCCGCCTGCACCGACGCCTTGAATGACGCCGTAGTTTTCGATGTGGGCGATTTTGTCGATGTCCACGCCGTCGCCGTCGCCATCCGGTTGCAGCCCGGAGAAGGCGCCGGTGATGGTGCCATGGTTGATCACCGTGCCGTCGCCGTCGGAGCCGAAGCCCGAGCCGTTACGGCCGATCACCGTGCCGTAGTTGGTCAGCGTGGCGCCCAGGTCGGTGGTAATGCCGTGGCGGCCGCCGGAAATCAGGCCGTAGTTGGTCACCGTCACGCCGGTGGCGGAGTCGATGTCCACGCCGTCGAATTTGTCGTCGCGGGAGAAGGTGTCGCCCGTGGAAATTTCGCCGTAGTTGGTGATGCTGGCGTTGCCGCCGGTCTTCATGCCGTCGCTGGCATCGCCGCGAATCAGGCCGCCTGCGCGGTTGATGATCGTCGTGGTGACGTTGCTGCTGCGGATCGCATCCAGGTCCAGCCCCTGGCCGGTGGCCGAGCGTATGGTGCCGCTGTTGTCGATCAACAAGCTGCCGCTGGCAAAGTTACTGTTGATGCGCAACGCGTCATTGGCGCCCTGGATCACGCCGCCGGCGAGGTTATAAATGCTGTAGTTGCGCGCCCCGGTCAGAGACCCGGAGCTGTCGATGCCACGCCCGCCGCTGGAAACCAGCTTGCCCGCGTTGGTGATCACCACGCCCGCGCCGCTGGTGCCATCCTTCAAGGTCACCGCCACGCCCGACGTGGTGATGCTGCCCGCCGCCGAAGTGGTCAACGCATCACTGCCACCCAGGGTCTGCCCGGTGGTGGTGGGGGTGTTGATCTGCAGGTTTTTTGGCGGAGCAACGGCCGCTTCGACGAAGCCGCTGCCGGCCAATAAAGTGATGGCGAGCGCGAGGCGATGGGGAGACGGGGGCATGGCAGGCGACCTTGTTATAAGAAACGAGGCGACCTGTATAGCGGAGGTGGGTTGCAGGAATGTGTCGGGTAGATGACAGGGCGGCCATACCCAAAGCCCGAACTCAGTGAAGATCCAAGGTGGGAGCCGGGCTTGCCCGCGAGGGCGGTGTGTCAGCAATACAGATGTTGGCTGAAGAATCGCTATCGCGGGCAAGCCCGGCTCCCACAATGATTGATGGTGTTTGGGGAACTCAGGCTCGGCACTGGGCCAGGCTTTTCACCTGGCCGCCGCTCTGGTTTGCCTCAGACAACCACTCTTCAAACCCCGCGCCAACCTTCGGCCATTCCGAGTCGAGGATCGAATACCACGCGGTGTCGCGGTTCTGGCCCTTGACCACCATGTGTTGGCGAAACACGCCTTCAAAACTGAAACCCAGGCGTTCGGCCGCGTATTTGGAGCGGGCGTTGCCGTTGTTGCATTTCCACTCCAGGCGGCGGTAGCCCTGGTCGAAGGCGTGCCTGGCGAGCAAATAAACGGCCTCGGTACTTTTCGGCGAGCGCTGCATGGGGGCGCCGAAGGTGACGTGGCCGATTTCAATGCGGCCCTGGGCCGGGACGATGGACATCAGGCTGAGGATGCCTTGCACCTGGCCGGTGGCACGGTCGATCACGCTGAAAAAGTACGGGTCGTTATGAATCGCATGGTTGTTCAGCCATGCGTCAAAAGCGGCGCGCTCGGGGAACGGGCCATAGGGCAAATAATCCCAGAGTTTGGGGTCGGCGCCGGGGCCTTGCAGGGCCTGGAACAGGTCGTCGCCGTGGCGCGCAGGGTCGAGTTTTTCCAGGCGGATAAAGCGCCCTTCGAGCAGTTGCACGGTGGGCGCCGAGACGCCTTTCCAGTCAGCGAGGGAAGTGGACATGCTGCGCTCCTTAAAGGCCTTTGCGAAATTGGATGAAACCCGGGCGTTCGGCGATGCGCTCGTACAGCTGGATCGCCGTGGCATTGGTTTCGTGGGTCAGCCAGTGCACCTTGGCGCAGCCATCGGCCTTGGCGGTGGCGTAGACGAATTCGATCAACTTGCGCCCCACACCGGTGCCGCGCTGGGCCGGGTCCACCAGCAAATCCTGCAGGTAGCAAGAGTTCTCGATGCTCCAGTTGGAGCGGTGGTAGATGAAGTTGACCATGCCCACCGCTGTGCCGTCCTGCCAGGCCAACGCCGAATGGGTCGGTTCGCCGGCGTCGATCAGGCGCTGCCAGGTGCTTTGGCTGACGGCGTCCGGCAGTTCGGTTTGGTAGAACTTCAAATACGCCTGCCACAGCGGCAACCAGGCGGCGTGGTCGGCGGCGGTAACGGGGCGGATGTCGATCTGGCTCATTCTGAAACTCCTTGTGGAATAAAGCGCGCGAGGGTCTGGTCACGCACGTCCGGGCTGGCGGCCAGGCCTTCGCGTACGCCGGCGATGTCGGCCGGGCTGCGGTTCTGGCTGAGTTTGCGTTTGCCGATCAGACGCTCGATCGGCAGGGCGAAGCCGACGATGGCTTTGAGCATGCCCTCGATGTAATCGGCGGGGGCGTCGCTGACTGCCCAGGGCTGGGCGCGGCCGCGCTCATGGCGGTCAGTCAGCGCGGTGACCACGCCGAGTAGCCGCTCGGCGTCGCTGAACACTTCGGCCTGGCCATAAGCGTGCACGGCGATGTAGTTCCAGGTGGGCACGACTTTGCCGTGCTCGGCCTTGGCCGGGTAGAACGCCGGGCTGACGTAGGCCTCGGCGCCGGCGAAAATCACCAGTGCGTCGCCGCCGTTCTGCAGGTCTTTCCACTGCGGGTTGGCTTTGGCCAGGTGCCCGTACAGCGTGCCGTTCGGGCCCTCGTCGGGGTTCAGCAACAGCGGCAAATGGCTGGCCAGCAGGCCTTGCTCACCGAAGGTCACCAACTGCGCCAGGCGGGTGTGCTGGATCAGTTGGTGCAATTCGGGCAAATCGTCGAGGGCAAAGGCGCGAGGTGTGTACATGGAAATATTCCTTGGCGAATGCCTGCATCCTAGGCAGGCTAATGGTTCGTTGAAAGAGCCATCTGGCACCCATTTCTTAGGTCCAATATGTCGCCGATTACGCCGCCACTGTCCTTTAACCCTGCCGGGATTGAGCTGGATCGCCGCCAGGGCCTGGCGCGCCAGCTGTATGAGGCGCTGCGCCAGCGCGTGCTGGACGGGCGGCTGGTGAGTGGCACGCGTCTACCCGCCACCCGCGATCTGGCGGCGGCGTTGTCGATCTCGCGCAACAGCGTGGTACGCGCCTACGACCAGCTGTACGCGGAAGGGTTTATCGAAAGCCGGGTCGGTGATGGCACTTACGTGGCCCAGTTGCCCACTGCAAAAAAACTATCCACAAAACTGTCCACAGGGTTATCGACAGGCTTATCCCCAGCCTTATCCACAAAATGGGCGCATTTGCCGGAAGATCTCGACAACGAAGTTATCCACAGCGGCGGTCTGGCGCGGATAAAAACCCATCACCTGGCCCTGCCGCCCGCGGGGCCGCCTCGCGCATTTCGCGTGGGCGTGCCGGCGTTCGATCTGTTCCCGTTTGAGGTGTGGGCCAAGCTGAACGGGGCATTCTGGCGCAATCCGGACCTGGAGCTGCTCTGCTATGGCGACCCGGCGGGTGACGCGCGGTTGCGGGGTTTGATCGCGGCTTATTTGCGCAGCTCGCGGGGCATGCAGTGCTCGGCTGAGCAAATAGTGATCACCAGTGGTGCGCAGCAGGCAATCAGCCTTTGTGCACAGTTGCTGGTGGAACCTGGCGATGGGGTGGCGGTGGAAAACCCCGGCTATCGCGCGGCCGGGCATGCGTTTGCCCTGGCCGGCGCGAAATTGCATGGCGTGCCGGTCGACAGCGATGGCATTGAGTGCCAGGTGCTCAATACCCTGGAGGACTGCCGCGTGGCGTACGTCACACCCTCTCATCAATATCCGCTGGGCGTAGTGATGAGCCTGGCGCGGCGTCTGGAGTTGCTGGCCTGGGCCGAGCGTACGGGCGGCTGGATCATTGAGGACGACTACGACGGCGAGTACCGCTACAGCGGCGCGCCGTTGTCGCCGTTGGCGGCTTTGGACCGCAGCGGGCGCGTGCTCTACGTCGGCACGTTTGGCAAAGTGGCGTTTCCTGCGCTGCGCCTGGGGTACCTGGTGTTGCCGGCAGGGCTGGTGGACGCGTTCTCGCGGCGCCGTGCGGTGGACATGCGCCACTCCGAAGTCAGCACCCAGGCGGTGATGGCCGAGTTCATGGCGGCCGGGCATTTTCAGCGGCATATCCGCCGCATGCGTCGCGCCGCGTTGAGTCGTCGCAATGCCTTGATCGCCGGCTGGCCCGCCGGGTTGCCGGGCATGGGCGAATTGCCCAGCGTGGCGGCGGGCCTGCACATGACCGTGCGCGTGGACAGCCTGGCCCGTGAACAACAATTGCTTGAGCAGGCCCATGCGGTGGACGTCGAAGTCAATGGTTTGAGCAGCTACTGGCTGGCAGAGTCGACCACCCCCGCAGATCAGCGCGCCGGGCTGGTGCTCGGGTTTGCCGCGGTGCCGGAAGCGGGCATTGCCCAGGCTCTGGCGCGTTTGCGCCAGGCCTGGCAGCGCTGAATCAGGTGCCGGACTTGATCTTGGTCCAGGCCCGTGTGCGAGCCCGTTCCGCATCACGCCCCAACGGTTTGAGCGTGTAGAGCGTCGCCATTGCCGCCTCGGTCGGGTACAGGTTGGGGTTGTTGCGGATCGACGGGTCGACCAGCCCGGTGGCGTCCTTGTTCGGGTTGGGGTAGCCGACAAAATCGCTGATCGGCGCGATCACCTGAGGTTGCAGCAGATAGTTGATGAAGGTGTACGCGTCCTGCGGGTTCTGCGCGCCCTTGGGAATGGCGAGCATGTCGAACCAGATCGGCGCGCCTTCTTTGGGCAGGCGCATGTCTACGGTCACGCCATTTTTGGCCTCCCTGGCGCGGTTGGCCGCCTGGGAAAAACTGCCCGAATAACCGACGGCCACGCAGATGTCGCCATTGGCGATGTCGGCCATGTATTTGGACGAGTGGAAGTAGGTGATGTACGGGCGGATTTTCATCAACAGCGCTTCAGCCTTGACGTAATCCTTGGGGTTGCTGCTGTTGGGGTCCAGGCCCAGGTGCTGCAGCGCCAGCGGCAGGATTTCCGACGGCGAATCAAGCAAGGCCACGCCGCATTGCTTGAGCTTGCTGATGTTCTCTTCCTTGAAGATCAGGTCCCAACTGTCCACCGGTGCGTTGGGGCCCAGCACGGCCTTGACCTTGTCCGGGTTGAAGCCGATCAGGATGGTGCCGTACATGTAGGGCACTGCGAATTTGTTGCCGGGGTCGTTGGCCTCGATCAGCTTCATCAGCTTGGGGTCGAGGTGGTTCCAGTTGGGCAACTGGCTGCGGTCCAGGGGCTGGAACACGCCGGCTTCGATCTGCTTGGCCAGGAACACGTTGGACGGCACCACCACGTCATAGCCGGAGTTGCCGGTGAGCAATTTGGCTTCCAGCGCTTCGTTGGTGTCGAAGATGTCGTACACCAGTTTGATCGCGGGGTTCTGCGCCTTGAAATCGTCCAGCGCCTTGGGCGTGATGTAGTCGAACCAGTTGTAGACCTTGAGGGTTTTTTCTTCGGCCTGCACCGCACCGCTCAACACGGCGGCGCACAGCGCGAGGGAGGCGAGCATTTTCATCGGGTAGCTCCTGATTGTTCGAAACCTTCAAGGACGTTGACGGCATTGATGCCGATTTCTTCGACGGCGTAGCCGCCTTCCATCACAAACAGGGTGGGCTTGCCCAGGCGGGCGAGGCGTGCACCCATGGCCAGGTAATCCGGGCTGTCTAGCTTGAACTGGGAGATGGGGTCATCCTTGAACGTGTCCACGCCCAGGGAGATCACGAGGATGTCGGCGTCGTAGCGCTCGGTCTGTTGGCAGGCCTGTTCGAGGGCGGCGCTCCACTGGTCCCAGCCTGAGCCTGCCGGCAGTGGGTAGTTGAAGTTGAAACCTGTGCCTGCGCCTTCGCCCAACTCATCGGCGTAGCCCAGGAAGAAGGGGAACTCCGCTTCCGGGTGGCCGTGGATCGAGGTGAACAACACGTCGCTGCGTTCATAGAAAATCGACTGGGTGCCGTTGCCGTGGTGGTAGTCCACATCGATGATCGCGACCTTCTTGTGGCCCTGGTCGAGAAAAGCCTGGGCAGCGATGGCGGCATTGTTGAGGTAGCAATAACCCCCCATCAAGTCGCTGGCGGCGTGATGCCCGGGCGGGCGACAGAGGGCAAATGCGCTGCGTGCGCCTTGCGCGATGGCTTGCTGAGCGGTGAGCGCCACTTGCGCCGCGCTGTACGCCGCCTGCCAGGTGCCGGCGGTGATCGGCGCGCCGCCGTCAAAACTGTAGTAGCCGAGCTGGCCATGCAGGCTGGTGGGCAATACCCGGCGCAGGGTGCGGGCGGGCCAGGTGTAGGGCAGCAGGTCGCCGTCGGTGTTGAACGCGGTCCAGCGCTCCCAGGCGCCTTTGAAGAAGTCGAGGTAGTCACGGCTGTGAATGCGTTGCAGGGGCGCCAGGCCGAAGTCCTGCGGGGCCTGCACCGGGCCCAGTTCGCGGTCTTTGACCCGTTGCAGTACATGGTCGGCGCGCGAGGGCATTTCGAAGCAGGGCATCAGTTGCCCGTCCATCAGTTCGCAGCGGCCGTGGTGCAGGTGGTGGTCGTCGGAGTAGATCGTCAGCATGGGTGCTCCCCGCAGGCTCATTGTTGTGCTTTGCAGTGTTGCGTTCAGCGGGCGTCATGAAAACGGCAGGAGCGGCCAGAAGGGGATAAATGTGGCCAAAGAACGTGACCGTAATTCGCCCTTCAATGGCGCATCAGGCTGGGCGCTACACCACTCCAGCGCACAAACGCGTGGCGAAAGCTGGCGGTTTCGCTGAAGCCCAGCTGTTCGGCGATCTTGTGGATCGGCATCTGGTCTTGAGCCAGCCACTGCTTGGCCTTTTCAAAGCGCAGTTCGTCGAGCAGTTGCTGGTAGCTGCAACCCAGGGCCTGCAGGTGCCGGCGCAGTGTGCGGGCGGAACAATTCATCTGCGCAGCCAAGCCATCAAGACCGGGGGCTGCGTGCAACTGGTCGGCCAGCAATTGGCGCACCCGGTTGAGCCAGGCCTGGCGCCCGGTGAACTCCGAGTTTTGCTTGCGGCAGCGTTCGGCCATGGCCCGGTGGGTGATGGCGTCCGCCAGGGGCAGGGGGTGTTCAAGCACGCTTTGGTCGAAGGCAAAACCGTTGACCAAAGCGTCGAACCGCAGCGGGCACTCGAAGCGCTCGGCATAGCGTGCGTGATAAACCGGCGCCGTGTAGTTGAAACGTGCTTCGCGCAAGGGCAACGGGCGGCCGAGCAGGTCATCGCAGATGACTTTCATCGACACCAGGCAAAATTCCACATTGAATGCCGCCAGCGCCGGATCCTCCCGATAGTCGCCGGCAGTCAGCCAGATTTGCTCGCCGTCTTCCACCAGGCTCAGCTCGAAAAGTGTTCCCAGCAGTGCCGGGTAGCGCAGCGCCAGGCGCAAGGCGTCACCTAAGGTGGCACTGGTGAGGAGCGCATAGCCGAGCAAACCGTAGCAGGACACGTGCATGCGCTGGCCCAGCTCCAGGCCGATGTCTTGTCGCAGGGCCACAGCATTGGCGCACACGCGCATTTCCTGGCAGGTGGTGATGCGCGTGTCGGCACGGCGCAAATCCGCCGTGCCAATGCCGCTGCCCGCCAGTAACACGTCGCTCGCCAGGCCTTGGTCCTTGAAGGTGGTCAACACCAGCGACACGGCGTTGAGGGTGGTCAGGTGTGAATGCAGCATGGCGAAACCGGCGTCAGGGTAGGGTGCTGACGCAGCAAGTTACATGCCGTCATCAATGGCCAGACTCGGATTTGGGGCGTTCGAAAAACAGCTCGCGCGCTTGTTCCAGGCTGATCTCGCTGCGATAGAACGCAATTGTTTGTGCGTGGTTCAGGCCCTTGGGGGAATCGGCGGTGGCGCCCAGGCGGTGCTCTTCCGGGGTTTTCAGACGGGCGCAGAGGTAAGCCTTGTCCGGCGTCCAACTGGTGCTGTAGTGAAAGTGCGCGTACCACAGCACTTGCCCCGTGACGCGGTCGCTGATGACGTATTCGTCCAGGTAGTCCGGCTTCGCGGATTTGATGCGACGGCGGGTCAGGGTTTTTTTGATGGCCACCACATTGTGCCGCTTGAGCCATTCAATGCCGGAGACGGTGGGTGGGCGCAACCTGAGCGTGCGTTGCACCAACTGATTGCTCTGCTGATAAAGGTCGGCCAGGGCGCTATCGAGGGCTTTGGTCATGGCACTGGCGGGGGCCGAGCCAGCATCGTTCTCGGCGAGATTGCGTTGCGTCAAGGCGTTTTCAATCGCATGGCGGGCCAGCTCCAGGCGGCGTGCATGCTGGTGGTACATGTGTTCGATGCCGAAAGGTGCGCGATCAACGCGGTTGGCATGGATGCGGGCCCGTGTGAGAAACGCGGGTAACCCATTGAGCAATGCCTGGCCCTGAGCCGCGCTCTGCTGGACATCCATTGCCACGGGGTCGGCGGAGGGCGGTGGCGTGCGGTCGCGCACAACCCAGACGCCCTTGGCCTTCTCATGATAAGTAGCCAGCACTTGCTGGGTCAGGGGAGAGCGAATATCCACCAGGCCGGTTTCAAGGCCCAGGCTGCTCAGGCGCGGCTCACCGATCAGCACACCGTTGTAGCGGGTATGGATAAATTGTTTCTTCGGCCGCGGCGGCGTCGACGGCGGGGTGGGGCGCCCTCTGACCTGGGTTCTTTCCAGGCTCAGCAGGCCGAGATTGCTGGTGGCGCGACGCTGAAACTCCGTCAGTTCACCGCGCAGTTCATGCAGTTGGTCGGTAATGGCCTGCTCGGGAAATTCCACCGGGAAATCCTGCAAGCGTTCATCCAGCAATTGAAACTGTTCGATCAGGCTGCTCAGGCTGTCAATGCGTTCATCCAGACGCCGGTCACTGCGCTCCTCCAGGGTGTCGCGCAGGCACTGAATCGCGATATCGGCGGTGTCGACAATCTGGTCGATCGCCACCCAGGCTTGCGGCGTGTGCTTGATGCTCGCCTCGGGCAGGCACAAGTTGCGGGTCAGTGATACGCGTATCGCCTTGAGGTCGTCGGGGGTGTAGACCGGCATCGAGCCCTTGAGCGTATTGAGCAGCAGCGCTCCATCCCTGGCCAGCCCCTTGAGTTCGGTGAAGCGGCCATGCATGTATTCCAATTGCACGAGCAGCTTGCCGGCCAGTTCGCGCATTTCGCGGAAATCCTCGATGTGGCGTTCTTGCGGCACTTCGACCTGGCGCTGCATCTGATCGTGCACGGTGCGCCACTTGGGGGTGAAGCGCGCGAGGATATCGCTGAGCACGGCCTGAGTCAGCCTGGTCTGGGCCTTGATGTAATTGAGGGCTTTGGGCGCGTACTCGGCGCTGGGTTCGTGGACGTTCATTTCCTTGAGCATTTGCAGGGCCGATTCGTACTCCGTGCGTTGGGTCTCCAGGGTCTGGATGTAGGTGTTCCTGAGCGCGTCGGCCGACGTGGAGGGCCCTGCGTCCAACGCCTGGCGGGCTTGTTGCAGCTCGTTCTGGGCGGTTTTTTTGCCGCGCTCGAAGGCTTCCAGGCGCTCGCGCAATTGCTGGGCCTTTTGTTTGGCTTCCACGCGCGCCTTGGCGGTCAGGAGCCTGGGCCCGCCACCGCGCAGGCGCAGGCGGGTGTCGATAAACCATTGGCCGCTGCTGTTATGAATTAATAGAGGGCCGATACGATTGGGGAGCATGGCGTCGACAATCTGCACATCGTCATTTTCGTCGACCCGCACTTTGAACCAGCGATGTGCCACCGGGGCGTACCAGTCTTGCCCGTCGCGGTGCAGAAAATGATAGGCCCCAGGTTCGCTGTTGGCGTCTCCCAGCGCATCGGGTTTGGCCACCATGAAGCTGTCCAGTACGGTGGCCAGTCGCGCGGGCGTTCGGTTGATTGCGCCGCTGACGTGCAGCGGTTGGTCATGGGTGATCAGTGCATCCGAGGCAATCGGCGTGAGCCGGGTGATGCTGACGGGCGTTGGAGGAGAGGGTTGCTTTGGCATAACCACAGGCTCGCCTGGCGTCGGCAGGCGCGGCGCGACGCGGGTTACGCTGTGCAAGGTAAGGGCCGTACCGAGGTTAAGCAGCAGTTCTACGAATGCGGCCCACGTGGATTGCTGCTCAGGATGCTCATGGGCGTCGACCACGTTTTGCAGTTGATCCATGATCTGCCAGATCCAGGCCGCCACCCCGACAGTGCGCCCCAGAAACGGCAATGCACTGTTGAAGATCAGCCAGCCGGCGCGCTTGAACGTGGCCCAGCGCGCTTCGGCGTTGGACACCGATTGCCGGTCGGCGAGGGTGATCAGGGCGTTGGCGTTGGCGTCGTACAGTGCGCTGAACAGGTCATCCTCGATCGTATCCTGGCCGAGCGTCAGCGGCCCGCCCATGATCCACAACTTGAAGGGGTCTGCCAGGAATTCGACCACCGCCCAGGGTGACGGCAGGTCGCCCGGGAACACATATTGGGCATAATCATCGCGCACTTTATCCGGCAGCCATGCCAGTACTGACTCGCGCAGGCTTCTGGACTGCTGCAAGGCGTAAAGCAGATTGCTTTGCGATGGAAACTGGGAAAGAGGTTTGTCCAGCAGCGGCCGGTAGAGGAGGCAGGGGCCGGTGTTCGGGTCTTCCGGTCCGATCACGAACATATTGGTGACCTGATCCGCAGCGCTGTCCTGGCGGCGGGTCGGCACGAACGCCAGAGGACGCATCACAATGCGCTGGCCCTTGACCTGGCGTTCGGCAAGTTCGGTCTGCATCACGGCTTTTACATACGCATAGCCTTGCTCATCAATGCCGCCTTCGTCGCGCAATTTGCACTGCAATGCCAGCAACGGCAGTTGAATGCGCAAGTGCTGGGCGTAAAGAGAGCGCCGGCGGGAGGAGTCCTGCGGATTATCCAGCAGCGTTCGCTGGATCAGTGCCGGGTAGGTGCTGCCGATGTCCACGCGCCTGACGAGACTTTCCAGGTAGTCGACGGTCAGCCAGTCCGGTAACGCAAGCGGATTGCGCAGGCGCAAGGATTTGATACCCAATGGCAAGGCAATGAGGTTTTGCAGCGCCAGTTCGGTCAGGCTGAACACCGTCGTCTCGATTTGCCCCGGCACGGCGAAAGTGCCCCAGACCACGGGGCTGCGTACTACGATGTCGAGCTCGCCCAGCCACTGAGGGAGCACGTCCGGGTGGTCCTTGCGCATTTCGGTGCTGAGCCGATCGAGGGTAAATGGCTGGAGAGGGCTGATGCCTTCGTCGTAGGTGCGGCCCTCGTTGGCGCTGTGCAAGGTTGCCAGGTCCTTGAGGTGGCGCGAGTAGGCGTCCTGGTCCGAAGCGGACGCGCGGGTGAGCCATTCGGGCAGGGCCTGAACATAGTGGTTCAAGGCTGGCGTGTCTCGTTTGGCGCGGGGCGTGGGGGGTTGTGCCAGGCTGTGTTGCGAGGCATCCGCCTCACGCAGGTAGGAAAAGTCGATGGCCCCAATCGCCCTGATCTGGATGGCGATGAACGTACTGGCCAGGTAGTCGAAAAAATCACCCTCAGGCTCGACCAGGCGCCACTCCAGTTTTTTATGCGCCGCCAGCAGCGGCAGGTCCTTGCCCAACTCGTCGAGGGACCGGTACTTCTTGAAGCTCGACATCAACGAATGGGTGAGTACCACCTCGCGGCCCTCGGATTTGCCGATAAGCACGCTGATCAGGTTTTCATCAAGGTGGGTGGTGTTGCCCGCTTCATCGATCTGGTCGACATCCACCACATAGGCTCTAACGGCCTCTGGTTCATCTCGCTTGCGCGTGGCCGCGTCCGGGGTTTGAAAAAGCTCGCGCGCCATTCGGCAATCTGCAGCGGTCCAGCCAGGCATCTGTTCCACGTTCCAGAGGTCGCGCAACACGCCCGATAGAGCATGCCAACGCGGGCCGCTATCACCTTCGGCAGCGTTCCAGTACTCCAGCTGGGCTTGTTGGTAACCGCGCAATATTACGGGGGCCAGGGTATTGAGGATGCTGGCGATATCGAGGATGCGCACCGGCAGGTGGACCGCCGGTTCGATGATCGGCAGTTGGGTCAGAAAATGCTGGCCTTCGATGTAAAGCGTGGGCACCGCCAAAACTGACTGTACGGCAAGAACATCAGTGAGCACCTGATAATGGCAGCCGGCGGGTACGACCTGGTCTTCCTCGATGTCCCACAGCGGAGTGCCGACCACAGCGGTATTCGGGTCGATGTCCAGCGTGGGGTACAGGGCCTGAAATTGTTCACGCAGCAAGATGGCTGCCACTTCGCGAAACGCGGGACCGGTGGA